>NZ_JACOGI010000001.1:0-2009751 GCF_014269355.1 Neobittarella massiliensis (ex Bilen et al. 2018) | reverse complement strand
TAATCAGTGGGTCCCGGGTTCGAGTCCCTGATGGTGCACCACATGGCCCGTTGGTCAAGCGGTTAAGACACCGGCCTCTCACGCCGGTAACGGGGGTTCGATTCCCCCACGGGTCACCATTATCGCTACGCGAAAAAGGGCGAAGAAATGGCTCGATGAACAGAGTTCATCGGTTTTGCTAGCGCAAAACACACCATTTTTCGCGGAAGGAGCGAGTGAAGGCGACCGGAGACCTTTTTTGACAAGTTGGGTACAGCTGAGAGGCTGATATTCATATATAGAGTCGGTGTTGATGACGCATAGGATCCACCTGTTCCCATCCCGAACACAGAAGTTAAGCTATGTCGTGCCGAAGATACTTGGCGGGAAGCTGCCTGGAAAAATAGGTAGACGCCGACACTCGTTTATATAAGGGTTTTGACCCTTTTATATAGGTGTCTGTAAGGACACAGATATTCCTCCTTAGCTCAGTCGGTAGAGCATGCGGCTGTTAACCGCAGGGTCGTTGGTTCGAGCCCAACAGGGGGAGCCATTTTTGGGCCTTTAGCTCAGTTGGTTAGAGCAACCGGCTCATAACCGGTCGGTCCGGGGTTCGAGTCCCTGAAGGCCCACCATTTGAACTTTAGTAGTTATTATAACGAAAGAGATAGGGGTATAGCTCAGTTGGTAGAGCAGCGGTCTCCAAAACCGCGTGCCGAGGGTTCAAGTCCTTCTGCCCCTGCCAAATAGGCTGCTATGGCTCAGGTGGCAGAGCACATCCTTGGTAAGGATGAGGTCACCAGTTCGAATCTGGTTAGCAGCTCCAACAAAAATTCCGATAGATTGCATGGGCATGCGGTCTATCGGAATTTTTGCTATTCTATATTGGCGGCAGCCATACCTGCTCACACTGCTGTGCACCGGTGTTTGGGATGTGTGTACCGTCGGCGGTGGTAGTGTTTGCCCAGTGCTGTTTGTGCCGCTGCCAGAGGAAGAGCGGGCCGTCGAATAACTGGATGTGACAGCTTGTCTATCGCCGCCTGTGTGACCTGGTACCGGTAAAGCGATGTGGTCATGACGGGATCATGTCCGACACTGCCTCGAATTACACTGCGCCCAAAGGGCTCCTACCCATTACCTATTTTTTTTGCATTTCTATACGTTGACAAGATGCCCGTAACTGGCCTTAAAATGCTGTCAGATGCATTTTATTGGCAACAAAAAGGAATGATGTCGATCAGGACCTTCAAGGCCTCGTTGATCCAATAACAGTGCCGCACACCGAATATGGGGCAGATACTCAGCGAACATTTCGGCTAAGTGCAATATACTTATATTTTCGTTTCACATCGATATCAGCGCTGCAGCAGTCTTGTTTTTCGCTTGGCTCTTTCTATAACAACTGTGCTTTTGTAAGTTGGGGTCTGATTGCTTTTTGCCCAGCGCCGTCAAGAGTGACTAGATAGAAAAGATATCGCAGTATGGAAAATAGAGTGCGCTCAAAAATGGAGAGCACTCTATTTTCTATAAACTGATCTACTTATAATTTTTCTCTGATAAAATCCGCCGCAAGACTCGCCATATCCTCCAACTGCTGCAGGCAGCGATGATCACAGATAAAGCCATGTGGCGTATTTTCAAATTCCACCACTGTGATCATATTGCCAGCCCGTTCGATCGCCTGGGCGTAGGTGCGCTGACAAAAACGCATACCGTCCAGCGCAGCCACTGCCAACAAGGTGCGGGGCAGACCAGATAGATCGGCGGCAGCCAGAGGTGTAATATAGGGCTGCTGGGATGCAGCGCCACCCAGATACCAGTCCACCACGATCTGCATCGAAAGCATAGCATCGGGATCGCGCCCGCCTACACCATCTTCAGCGCGCATGGAGAGCCCGGGGTACAACAGGATCTGATTTTTTACCGACACTTCCCCGCGGTCCCGTACCATAAGTGACAGACCGGCAGAGAAATTGCCGCCTGCCGAATCGCCAGATAAGGTGATATCCTCTCGGTCGATCCCCAGTACCTCTGCCTGTTTCCACATCCAGCAGAGCACCTGGTAGCAGTCCTCGATCCCGTGGGGATAGGGAAACTCCGGTGCCAGATGATATGCCACCGAGACCACCAGAGCCCCGGATAGATCTGCCAGTGCCAGGCAGTATTCGTGCGTGGTATCGATAGATCCTTTACACCAGGCACCACCGTGCATGTACAAAACGGCAGGTGTAGCGTCTGCCTCCGCCTGAGGTCTGTAAAGCCGTACCGTCACTTCTTCCCGATAGCCGGGCACAGTCTGCTCCCAGCAGGAGATGGGCCGTTGGGGTGTATAAACGCCAGTTAACACCTGTTCAGCGCGAATGGCAGCCATGTCTTCTCTGTGCCCGCGCTGATAGTCGACCAGTAGCTGAATGTCGCTGGGGCCGGTAGTAGGTGGTAATGGCGGCAGCGGCGGATAAGGCCGATGTATCGTATGCATCATATTCCAAACACCTCCGCGAAAAGATCCTACATCGTTACGATGTTATCCTCAATGGTGGCTGTATCCGGGCAGCGAGGCGTTGTTCTTCGCATCGGCCCAGTCCATCACGATATCGCGCAGGGCAGAACACAGATCATCCCCATAGAGACCGGGATTGCGCACGGCATCGAGCTTTTGTTGGTCCTGTTCGCTCAGCACCACCTCGACTTGATGGATACGCAGCGGCAGGTGGGGAAAACGGGGCGTATAGTCTGGATCTCTGCGCAGCGGTACCTCTTTTATTTGATAAGGCACCGGGACAACAGAATTTTGATACGGCTTTGTAAAGCCTTCCGCTCTCTGCCGGTCCTCGGGAAGAGCTTCCTCTACGATAACTGACAGGTGGTTCTGCCAGAAATTGCTGGTCTTGCCCAGGTCGTCGCCGCAGACATTGGGGATAGCCAAAACGTCGGTCAAGGCGTAGAACTCGATATAATCACTGGGCCCAGCCCCGTTTCTGTCAATACCCGGGTTTCCCTCGCTGTCGGATACGGTGTACATGAACAGATTAAAGGAATCGTGTTCTTGCCATGGTCCGATCCCATAGGCGCGCTGGGCCTCGATCTGCATCTGCTGGCAATTGATGTGCTGGGGCATGTTGTAAAAGTGGCTGTATCCCAAAGTGCTGCAGCTGGCAAAGGTGGTGTCACACACGCCGGTATTTTGCAGGATGGCCATGAGCGGCCGCTCCCACGGGGCACAAGACCACAGCAGATCGCCGGTGGTGGGGTGCGGTCCGTGCAGGTGCCGGGTGCGCCCTACATGTAAGTGCTCCTGTCCATTTTGCAGATTGTATACATTCAGGTCGCCGCATTGCCCGCCCTCTACCTGGGCGATGCGCAGTACCTGACCTGCCTTTACCTCTACTGCTATACCGGTGCCCGGCTCTAAAAGGTGCTGGGCCAACTGCTTGCGTTTGGGGGGCGGCGGCGCGGGGGAAGACAGCTGCGCCTGCTGACACCCGGGCTGGGCTTCTGCCAACGCCTGCAGAATGAGCGTATTGTAGGCGCCGGGCACCGCTGTATAGCGGTCTAAAAGCGCCAGTTGCTGATGATTAAAAGGAACGGAGAGAACGCGGTCCATAACTCTATATCTCCTGTCTATAGGATGATTTAGTCGCGCACAGGCAGCTCCAGCAGTTGCTGGGAAGTCATGACGTGGGCGCTGGTCAGCGCGATGTTGGTGAGCATAGCGTTTTGCATCTGCTGGGCGGTCATGGGTCCAAAACCCAGATCGGGGTAGTCCATGGTACCGGTGAGATCAGACAGAAAAGCCACGTCGTATCCCAGCGCGCCGGCATCGCGGGCGGTGGAGAAACAGCAGGCCTCAGTGCAGACGCCAGTGATGGCCACCGTGTCAAAGCCGCCGGTGCGCAGGGTGATATCTAGATCGGTGCCAAAAAACGAGCTGTAACGGTGCTTTTTGAGCACGATATCTCCCTCTTTGGGGGCCAGCGGTGCGTAGATCTCTGCCCCGGGGGTGCCCTCTACCAGCGCTTTTCCCTCCTTGATCGCCTGACAAAAATCTCCGGATTTACCCATGTCTTTGCCGTCGGCCCGCAGCACATTTTGCGTGTAGATGATCTGCATTCCTTTTTGGCGGCAGCGGTCGAGAAAGTCGGCCATAGTGGGCACAAAATCGTACCCCATCTGAGAGAACAGCACCGCACCGGGGGCGATAAAGTCGTTTTGCATATCGATGACCATAACGGCCGTACGCCGCGGGTCTATAGAACGGATGACCATGATAGATTCACTCCTTACATTTGACGGACCTGCCGGTCCACTTATCGGTCGGGGCCAGATCTATTGGGGCTCGATCTGGCGGACGTTCTGTACATAGTCACGCACGGCATCCCACTGCACATCGCCGCCCCAGTTTCCCTTTTCAAAGCAGGTGCCCACAATGGCACAGTCGGCATATTTGAGCCGTCTGGCGGCATTTTCGATGTTGGTGCCGCCTCCCAACACGACCGGGGCGGTGGGAAACGCCTCTTTGAGATCGCAGACCATGCGCTCGTTGAGTGCCTCGTCGCCGTGGAACATCTCGATAGCGTTGGCCCCTACCGACAGCACATCCCGCGCCTGCTCGATGAAGCGGGCCTTGTCGTAACCGCCCTGCTGCACGTGGTAGCCGGCGATCTCGGCGATCATGGCCACATTGTCGGCGCCGATGCGCCGGCGGTAATTCTGCACCTTCAGCGGCTGGGCCACGATGGGGCCAAAACGCGAGCTGGTGCTGCCGGCCAGAGCAGTACAGCGGGTAAAATCGGCGTGGCAGGCCTTGGCGGCCGCCAGAGATGGTGTGATACAGTTCCACATGAGCTGTACGCCCACTTTAAAGTCAGGGCCGGCCATGCGGCGCACCTCGTTGCCGATGACTGAGATACAGGCCACCCGCGCGTAGTCGGTGTCGTCGGTATTGGGGAAGATGCCCCCGTCGATACCCTGGATGAGACAGCCGTCGGCGCCGCCTTTGATGAGCGCCTCCGCGTCCCGCAGCGCCTTCTCGATCGAGCGGTCGTAATCGCCTTCCTGATAGTAGGGGGTATTGGGCAGCGGCAGCAGGTGGATACAGCCGATAATGAGTTTTTTGCCCGGTTTTAACTGGGTGAACATGTTGTCCTGACCCTCGTTTATTCTCAGATGTCCCGGCATGGTATAAGACCTCCCAGTCTGATAATGGTTTTTGGCAAAGAGAGCCGCAACGCTGCGGCTCTCCTACTCAGTTTCTACAGTTTTAGTGCAGTTCGATCTTGCTGTTGCGCAGGATCGCACCGCCGAAGGGGAACAGCGAGTCGATCATGTCGGCACAGAACTCGGTGGTGCCTTTTACGTGGGCCAACGCGCCGGCAAACATGCAGGGCAGCGCCGCCTGCATGAGCGGAGTGAGCCACAGGTGTTTGGCGGTGGGCACGGTGAATACTTTCAGCGGGTCGGCAAACTCGGATTTGTTGGCATCGGTAAACACCAGGTAGCGGTAGCTCTGGCGGGTCAGTACGCTGGCGACTTCCTGCGCGCGGCTGAATGCGGGGTTTTTCTTGTCGATGAACAAGAACATGCCGCTGTCCATCTTGCGCAGGATATAGTCGACGTGCGCCCAATCCTCAAAGTTCTCATAGCGGGAGAAGTCGCCGGTAGCCTCGTACATTTTGGCCTGACCAAACCAGGCGGAGGCGTACTCGGGGCCGGAGCTCAAAAACTCGAAGTAGGGGACCGGCTTCCAGGACACGGCCACATTGAACAGTTCGTCGTCCATCTGGTCCATAGCGGCCTCGAACTCGGTGACGTAGTCGAGAATATCCTGACGGTAACCGTCGGCGGCAGCCATATCGTAATTGCCGATGATCTGGCCCATGGCGATACCAAACTGGTAGAGGGCAGTCATCGAGGCCACATAGGTGCGGCAGCCGGGGGTGCGGTGCAGATCAAACTCCTCCGGCACTACGTGCAGTACCTTGTCACAGGCGGCAGCCACTGGCGACTCGATATCGTGGGTAACGGCCATGGTGATGGCGCCGTTGGCTCTGGCGCGCTGGGCGGCTTCGACCACCCGGGATACCTTGCCGGAAAAGCTGATGAGGATGACCAGAGTCTTTCCCTTCTCGCCAAAGCGGCGCACGTCGTAGTGGCGGGACAGGTCGAGGCAGACCGGTGTGTCGATGTGCAGGCCCAGCAGCTGTTCGTAGCACTCCTTCACCGCGTAGGCGGCACAGAGACTGTCGCCGCAGCCCGAGAGCACGATGTTGTCAAAGTTTTTGAGTTCGTCGGCAGTAAATACCGTCTCGCATTTTTTCTGGATATCGCTGCAGATATAGCGCACCATAGTAGGCAGGCTGACGATCTCTTTGTGCAGGTTGCTGTCGTATTTGGCCATGATAAAACACTCCTTTTTTATAGATAGACGTATGTATGGCAGGGGGCGCTCGGCCCCGAGACTACAGGTATTGATAGGCGCCTTTTTGGTACAGCTGGCGCGCCCAGATCCGGCACTGCTCTTCCAGTTGACTGTCAAACAGCGGGTAGGGGCCTTTTTGACGCAGGTTGTAATTCGAGGCGATGTTGGCCATGATCCCGGTCATGGCTAGATCGTTTTGCTGGCACCAAGCTACACAGGCGGCAGCGGTGGACGAGTTGCCACAGCCGGTGACATCGACGACCTGCTGCCCCTCGGGCAGCGGTGCAGACGGCACCAGACAAATGCGGCCGCCGCCGATGGTGTACATGCCCCGGGCGCCGATACGCAGCAGGATGAGCGGGCAGGGCTGCCGCCGAAGAAAGTCGAGAACCTCCTGCTCGCTGTCTAGACCGAAGATCTCTTTAGACTCGGTCAGGTTAAACGAGGCCATGTCCAGCTGAGGCAACAGCTCAAGGATGTTCTCCCGGTCGGTGGAGTGGGTGTGGATGCCGTTTGGCTCCCACATGATCTTGAAGTGGTACTGCTCCCGCAGCGCCAGCAGTCTAGCCCACACCGGGTCGGGAAGAGGGGCGCCGCAGATGTAAAAGCCTTTGGTATCCGGCCCGATCACAGCGTCGAGGTCCTCGGGATGGGGCCGCCAAAAGCCGGAATCGGCCCAGTCGCCGGTGAAGAAGTCCCAGGCGGCCACCGACTCGTCGGGCCGGTAGGTGATGATGTTGTAGGGCGTCTGTTCAGATACGAACAGCAACCCGCTGCGGTCTACCTTGTTTTTTGCAAACCACTGGCCGTAGGTGTCAAAAAAGTCTTTGCCCACCCGGGCCAGGTAGCAGATACTGCGGGTGTAGGGCCGCATGCCGCAGTATCCGTACAGCGGAATACCCCCCATCTGTGGGGCGCTGGTGGTGCCATCGGGGAAACGGATGACATCCATCATGTTCAGGCCGCTGACAATATACTCCAATTTGCTACACCTCCCACTAGTCGGCGGCATTGAAAGGGGCCCCTCTTTCATGTCGCTACACCTACAGTATAGCGGCCAAAAGAGAGGCCCTCAATGCCACTTGACCCGGTGGCTGACAAATTCTTTTGCACATTTTTGTGCATATTTTGCGCTTATTGGCCGGTATCGCACCGATTGTGCAGGGCGATGAGCTTTTCGCGGTCCAGCAGCAAGATCTGGCCGTTCTCTACCCGCACCAGTCCCTCGCGAGCCGCCTTTTGCAACAGCCGGTTGACGGTGCGCAGCGAGGCGGACAGCTGATCTTGCAGCAGCTGCTTGGTAAGCGGCTGACCGGCGCTGTCGGCGCGCAACAGCAGCAGATAGAAGTGCTCCTGCCGGGTGAGGCTCTTGCCCAGCATGATCTGGCGGTTAAAGGCCACGATCTGCACGGCCATATCTTCTAGCAGCTGGCGGCACAGCACCGTATCGCTATCCAGCCAGTGATAAAACGCATCCAGGGGGATGCAGGCCACCGTGCAGGGCTCAGCGGCCTCCACCATGTTCATTAGGTCGGTGTGGGCAAACAGCTCGATATTGCCGATAAAACTGCCGCTTTTAAAAAAGCCGATCTGCACGCAGGAGCCGTCATCCAGCAATTTGAATACCCGCACCGCCCCCCGCAGCAAAAAGTAGGCGCAGTCCTCCTGCTGCCCCTGCAGCAGCAAAATATCGCCGGGTTGGTACTGGCGGTAGAGGACATGCTTTTTTACGTCGGGTGGGCAGCGGTCAAAAATCGAGTCGCCCATGGTGCGGACCTCCTTTGCTTGTATGGGGCGTCAGCGGGCCAAAACTACGGCTTTGTGCCGCCACCGGCCCCGGCGGTAGCGCAGATAGGCGATAATCGCCTCGCTGGTGTAGCTGGCCAAAAACGCCAGCGGGATAGCCGAAAAGCCCATCTTGGGGGCCAATATGAAAGCGGTGACCAGGCGAAAGCCCATGGCCGCCCCGGTGATCACCGAGACGGTGAGCACATCGCCTGCTCCCCGCAGCAGTCCCTCACTCTGGAACATGAGTACCAGCGGAAAGTAGTAGACCACCGCCACTTTAAAGTAGTCGCCCACGGCGGTGATGACCTGTTCGCCGCTGCCGGCAGCGACGAACAGACCGGCCAGGCCCCTGCTGCCAAACAGCAGCACCAGCGCCATCACCGCACAAAAGCCGGTGCCCCACAGCAGGGTCAGGCGGTAGCAGCGGCGCACCCGCGGCAGCTTGCCGGCGCCGATATTTTGTGCGGTAAAATTCGAAAAGGCCTGATACAGGTTGTTGAGCGGCAGCAAAACGAGCCACTCAATTTTTTGTACAGTGGTGTAGGCTGCCATATACAAGCTGCCAAAACCATTGATGAGCGACTGCATCAGCAGCAAGCTGCCGGCTAGTACGGCCCCCTGCAGCGAGGAGGACAGCCCCAGCCGCAGCACCTCTTTTAATAATTTACCGCTAAAGTGACCGGGCACCCGGCGCAGCGGCAGCTGTGGCTGGCCGGTGATGGCTGCCAATTTTTTAAGCAGAAGCGGCAGGCCCAGCAGGCAGGTGAGCAGCTGCCCCAGCACCGTGGCCAGCGCCACGCCGAAAACGCCCAAGCGGCATACCAGCACGAAAAATAGGTTGAGCACCACGTTGCACAGCCCGCCGGCAGCGGTGCAGTAGAGCGGCGTTTTCGAGTCGCCCAGCGCGCTGAGTACCGCCGCCCCGCTGGCCCCCAAACCCATAAAGGGAAACCCCAGAAATACCATGCGCAGGTAGATGACGCTGTCGGCCAACACATCGGCGGGGGTGCGCAGCAGTGCCAGCAGCCACGGGGCACAGATGGCGCCGAAAGCCCCAATGACGACCGAGGACAGCGCGGTGAATACCGTGGCGGTGGTAAAGATATCCCGCAGCGAACGGGTGCGCCCGCTGCCAAAGTATTGGCCGCTGAGAATGCCCACCCCGGCGGCAAAGCCGATGGTCACTGTAGAGCAAAGATAAAATACTGGCCCGGTGCCGCCCACCGCCGCCAGCGCCCCCGCCCCCACCAGCTGCCCGACGATGATGGTATCGGCCAGATTGTAGCACTGCTGAAACAGGTTGGTAATGAGGATGGGGATCATGTACAAAAAGAGCCGTTTGCCCGGCGGGCCCTGGGTGAGATCGCCGGTGTGCGCGGTAAATACCCGCTTGAGCAGTGGCACGGCACCACCTCCTATCGGGACAAATGGCCCCACGTAATAAGTATAAAAGATTTTTATGATCGCGACAATACGCGAATAGCCCATATCGGGCCACCGCTTTCTGGATAGAGTGTCGCCTGACTGGGGTCGAGGTGCTGTTTTGGCACCAAAAGTGTGGTACAATAGCGGTGGCGGCAGCGGTGGAGCCACCGCCCGATAGAGCGTATAGAACAGGGGAGTGAGACGGGATGGATTTTACCCAGCGGCTGCAGGTATACGAGTTCTCGCTGAGCGAGACCGACGACATGATCGGTGCCTATATCAGTGCCCACCGGACAGACGCCGCCCAGATGTCCATCCAAAAGCTGGCCGGGCAGCTGCACCTGGCGCCCAATGCGCTGCTGCGCTTTGCCAAAAAACTGGGCTACAGCGGCTTTGCCGAGATGAAGCTGGCACTGCGGCAGGAGGGGGCTCCGTCCCCCGATACCAGCGTGCCGCAAAACATTCGCCGCACGCTGGAGATGCTGGCTCCCGGCAGCCTGCAGCTTGCCGCCAAGGCGATGTTCAGGGCCCGGCGGGTCTACTTTTACGGCATTGGCGATTCAGAGCCGCTGTGTGAGATGATGACCCACAATTTAAAATGTGTGGGCCGCACAGCCGAGTGTTTCAGCTATCGGCACGACATGTACTACAGCGCTCAAAATGCCCGCCCAGGCGATCTGGTACTGGTCATCAGCGCCACCGGCGAGACCGACATGCTCATTCAGGCGCTGCAGATGGCCAAGGAACGGGGCGCGGCCAGCATCAGCCTGACTCACCTGTGCAAAAACCCGGTGGCGGCACTGGCCGATTACAATCTCTACTGCTGGGTGCCCACCCAGCTCATCGGCGGTTACGAGGTGACCGACCGCACACCGCTGATGTTGGCGCTGCGCTTTTTGAGCGAGGCGTTTTGGCAGCAGTGTGGTGTGGCCCCTGCCGATAACGGCAATTGATGGGGTGTATCGTTGGGCAGATTGCATGTAGATCGGTAGATAAATACACAAAAATAGAGCTCCCATAACGGGAGCGGTGAAAAAGTGAGAGGTTTACAGGGCCTCTCTTTTTTTGTGCTAGAATAGAGGCAAACAACAAGAGGGGGGATCTGATTGGCTGGACAGATCGACATCGTGGTGGCGGGCAACATCACCATCGATGATATGGTATTGCCCGATGGCCGCACCCAGATGGCAGTGACCGGTGGCGACGTGCTGTATGCGGCACTGGCAGCCCGCCTGTGGGGCGGCAGCGTGGGGATGCTCTCGCGTATCGGCAGCGACTTTCCCGAAGAGAATTTGCAGCGCTGTGCCGCCCAGGGGCTCGATATTACAGGCATGGTGCGCTGTGTGGGGCCCAGTATCCGCAATTGGATCGTCTACGAATACGATGGGCGCCGCACCTTTATCGACCGGGTAGAGGGGCGCATGGCGGCATTATCTCCCGGCTGGGACGATGTGCCCGACCAATACCGGCGGGCAGAGGCGGTGTTTTTGGCGGCCATGTGTATCGAGAGCCAGTTAGAGCTGGCCCAAAACTTTAAGGCCGCCGGCGCCACCGTGCTGCTGGACCCCTACGAGCAGGATGCCAGTGACAAGCGGGAGCTGGTGTACCGGGCTCTGGCCCACACCGATATCTTTTTGCCCAGCGAGGAAGAGGTGCGCCGACTGACCGGCCAGAACGCGCCTGATTTTGAAACGGCGGCCCGGCACTTTGCCGATTATGGCCCCCATACGGTGGTCATCAAACTGGGGGACCGGGGCGCGCTCATCTACCAGAAACGCGGGGACCGCATCACCTATCTGCCCTGTGTAGAGCGGGTGCAGGTGGTAGATGTGACCGGTGCCGGCGACAGCTTTGGCGGCGGTTTTACCGCCGGATGGCAGCAGACAGGCAGTGCTGCAGAGGCGGCGCTGCGGGGGACCGTGTCCTCCTCTATCGCCATCGAGGCGTTCGGTTCGGTGCCGCTGCTGCAGGCCACCGGCGAACAGGCGGCGCAGCGGCTGGCCGCCCTGCGCCGACAGATACAAAAGACAGGAGCGTGAAGACATGACCGAACGCAATGACATCGGGGTGATGATCGAGGAGATCGAGGCCACCCCGCAAATGGTGGCCGACAAGCTGCCAGAATTTATGGCCGAACTGCAGCGGCGGTCGCCGCTGTTTGAGGGCCGGCACTACACCAAAGTATACGCCGTGGGGTGCGGCGACTCGCTGTACGCCGCCCAGGCCGCCCAGTACGCCTTTATGAAAAATACCGGGTTGCCCTGCCAGGCCTGCGAGGCGCTGGAGTTCTGCCGCTACGATGTGGACTATATGCCAGCTGGGGCCCTGGTACTGGTCATCTCCTATTCGGGGACGGTGGCCCGCACCGTCGAGTGTGCGCGGATGGCCAAGAGAGCGGGGGCCACGGTGGTGGCCATCACCGGCAAAGAGCGGGGCGCGTTGGCGCAGACCTGCGGCGAGGCGGTGGTCTACCACATCGACTCCCGCGGGTTTGCACCGGGGACCATCTCCTTCTCGGCCTCGCTGCTCATGCTGTACGCCTGCTCGGTGGCACTCGGCCGGGCAAACGGCTATCTCACACCGGATGCTGCCGCTGCTCAGCATGCGCAGCTGGCCGCGCTGCCGGCGGTTTTGCGGTCGGCGCTCGCGGTCGGCCGCGCCCCGGCGCTGGCCGCCGCCGAGCGGTATACTGGCCTGAAAGATTTCACCATCATCGGTGCGGGGCCCAATCTGGCCATCGCCCACTACGGGGCTGCCAAGCTCATCGAGGGGGGCGAGATCTCCGGCACTCCCCAGGAGCTGGAAGAATGGGCCCATATCCAGTATTTCACCACCCAGCAGCGTGACTGTGTGGTGGTGATCGCTCCGGCTGGGCGGTGCTGCAGCCGGGCGGCCGAGCTGCTGGCCGAGATGCGCTTTTTGGGCTGCGGCAGCGTACTGGTGGGCACTGGTGATGCCGGTGACCTGCCGGCCGACTTTGCCCTGCTGGCCGAGGATGGGGTCGACGAGGTGTACACGCCGCTGGTCACCGGGCTACTGTGTGCGCTGTTTGCCTACAGCTTGTCGCTGGCCAGCGGCAAACAGACCTACGACTTCCCCAGTCAGCAGATAGAAGAGGAGCACTACCGCACCATCCACCACAGCGCCTTTCGCCCTGAAGCTGAGGAGGTGGCTCCATGAGTGTGCTGACCCAGTTGCAAAAAGGCGGCTTTTCCATCGGTGTGTTGCACCTGCCGCCGTTCCCCACCAGCCTGCGGCGCGACCGCTGGCCGCTGGAGCGGGTGATCGACTACGCCGTAGAGGGGGCCCGGCGCATGCAGCTTGCCGGTATCTCTTCGGTGCTGCTGCAAAACGTGGGCGACGAGCCCACCCATCTGCAGGCGCCGCCGCAGACGGTGGCCTATATGTCCATCGTGGGGCGAGAAGTGAAAAAGGTGTTGGATATCCCGCTGGGCATCACACTGCTCGATCACGATGGCGCCGCTCCGATCGCCGTGGCCAAAGCGGTGGGCGCCGACTATGTGCGCATCAAGACCTATGTGGGCGCTATGGTAAAAATGACCGGTCTGCTGCAGGGCTGCTACTATGAGACCATCCGCAGCCGGCGGGAGCTGGGGGCCGAACAGGTCGATATCCTGGCCGATATCTTCGACCGGGAGGGGACCCCTTTGGGGGCGCGCGATTTTGGCGAGATGGCCACCTTCGCCGTAAAGAGCTGTATGGCCGACGGACTGATCCTGACCGGCAAGTCGACCGCCGAGACCAGCCAGATCCTGCAGGAGGTGCGGCACTGTCATCTGGGTGTGCCGCTGCTCATCGGCGGCGGGGTCAATGGGCAAAACGCCGCCGAAATGCGCCAGCTGGCCCAGGGCTTTATTGTGGGCGGCTGCTTAAAAGAAGACCCCGACGACGATTTTTCCCCCATAGCTGCCGACAGCTGCCGGCAGCTATCCCGGCTGCTGCGGGGTGGGCTGGAGTAGCTGATCGGCGGGGCACCGTCTTACATGTCACATGCAAGTGCTGCCTGACGGGGCTGTGCGAACTGGAAAAAGACTGACGCCCGATAGGTAAAAATAGCGGTGTCGGTAGGTATTCTTGGATGTTTATGTTATACATATAGTATATTTAATCTATAAAAATACGTTTTTCGAGGAGTATCGACGAGCTCCCGTGCGGATATCGTCACAACTGCTCGAATAGGCCTTAAACAGAGAGGAGCTTTCCCCATGAAAAGAGTTCTTGCGGCAGTATTGGCACTGGCAGTGGCGGCTGGCGGCACCCTGACCGGTTGTGGAGAAAAAGAAAAGACCGGCAAAAAAGACGAGAAGATGAGCGCTGCCTTTATCTGTGCCAACTTGGGCGATAAATCTTTTAATGACATCGCCTGGGAGGGCTTTAAAAAAGCCGAGACAGAGCTGGGCATGGATATCAAGGTGGTGGAGTACGGGGCCGAAAAATCGAAGATGGAGCCGGCCCTGGTCGATGTGGCGGAAAAGTACGATATCGTGGCTTTTGAGGGCGGTGAGTTCACCGAAATATTGGAAAAGCATTACGAGGAGTTCCCCGACACCAAATTTGTGGGCTTTGATATCGACCCCACCTACCAGGTGAAGATGCCCAACTATTTCGCCATCAACTACATGCAAAATCAGGGCGACTACCTGGCTGGTGCACTGGCGGCCAAAATGTCGCAGACCGGTGTGATCGGCTTTGTCGGCGGGGCCGAGGTGGTCGTCATCAACGACTTTTTGCTGGGCTATGTCGAGGGCGCTCAGCACGCCGATGCCAATGTCAAAGTGGCCACCGCCTACATCGGCGACTTTGTCAACTCGCCCAAGGCCAAAGAGCTCACCCAGGTGCAGATGACTCAGGGGGCCGATGTGCTGCACCAGGTGGCGGGTGCCGCCGGGCTGGGGCTGTTTGAGGCCTGCGCCGAAAAGACCGGCATCTGGGCAATCGGCGTCGACGCCGACCAGCGGGAGTACTTCGCCGAGTCTAACCAAAAGGTGGCCGATGTCATCCTCACCTCCATGCTCAAGCGCAACGACATCGCTATCTTCAACATTTTAAAAGAGACCGCTGAGGGTAAGGCCCAGTACGGCACGCTCAAGCGCTGGGGCGTAAAAGAGGGGGTCACCGTCATCGTCAAAAACGATTTCTACCGGCAAAACGTCCCCCAGGAGACCCAGGCGTACATCGACGAGCTCGAGGGCCAGATCGCCGCGGGAGAGATCACCATGGATACCGCCTACGGCATGCAACAGGAACAGTTCATCTCCATCCGCGAGTCGGTCAAACCTTAGCAAACAGCTCTCCCTTCTCTTTTTGCAACTATTCTGCACGAAAGGCAGCCCGCAGTCAGTCGGCTGCCTTTGTGCTTTTTCATAAAATGTGCTACACTGCACACAGAAAAACGCTCTGCCCGGCTTTTGACCGGCGCGAAAAAGGAGGATACGATGGCTAAAAAAGCAGTACTCTTCGATCTGGATGGGACACTGTGGGACTCCACCGCCGAGACCACCCGCGCCTGGAACCAGACCTTTGCCAAGTGCAGCGATCTGCCCGGCTTTGAGATGACCGTACAGACTATGGCCGGCCTGATGGGTAAAACCACGGCCGAGATCGCCGCCTGCCTGCTGCCACAGCTGCCGCTCTCGCGTGCAGTCGAGGTGATACAGCTGTGCTGCGCCGAGGAGAACGCCCAGCTGCTGCGCCACGGGGGCAAATTGTACTCGGGGGTACAGGAACTGTTTGTACAGCTGGCGCAGCTTGGTGGGGTGTACATCGTCAGCAACTGCGAGACCGGTTATATCGAGGCATTTTTACAGTATTACCGGGCGCTGCAGCCGCTGGTCGACGGCTTTTTGTGCGCCGGCGAGACCGGCCGCCCCAAAGGCGAGAACATCACCGCCCTGTGTGCGCGCCACCACATAGACAGCGCCATATATGCGGGCGATACCCAGAGTGATCTGGACGCTGCCCTTTTCGCCGGGCTGCCGTTTATCCACGCCGCCTACGGCTTCGGCACGGTCGACCGCCCCGTCCCCACGGCCCGCACTCCGCTGGATATCCTCCCTTTGGCCGAGCGGCTACTGGCGCAGTAACCGCAGCTGTCAAACGGATGGTCCTGCAGCGCTCTTATATAAAAGGCCCGGTGCGCTCTGCCGCCGGGCCTTTTGGCTTTTATATCGGCGCTGCGGGTCCGTATGCCGCTTACCCTGATAATACCGGGTTTTATGACCGGGCAATACGCCAAAAATAAGCGGTGGAATTCTCTGTCCCGCTCATAGAAAATAGACTGTACAGGTGGTAAGATAAAACAAACTACTGTGCAGCTGTGCAGCAAAAGGTCGGTGGTGTTGCCAAAGTGCCCCTGTCGGGCGCAGGGCCCCAGGTGCTGCTCGGTCCGCTGTACGGCCATAAAAACTGGGAGGATGTGGAGAAATTGGGCACACCGGTCAAACTCATCGTCACCGGCAATATGACCATCGACGATATCGTGCTGCCAGACGGCCGCACGCGCATGGGCCTGCCGGGCGGCAATGCGCTGTACGCCAGCATGGCCGCCTCGCTGTGGAGCGACGGGGTCGCGATCCTCACGCGCAAAACGCCGGGGTACCCCCCGCAAAACATCCAAAAGATCGCCGGCATGGGGATCTGTACCGATGGGATGGCCCCCTTTGACCGGCAGACCATGCGGATCTGGCAGATCTACGAGTCCGACGGACGCCGCACCAGCATACAGCGCAACCTGGTCGTGGGCGGGATGGAGAGCTACTCGCCGCTGCCGGCCGATATTCCGCAAAGCTACAGGCGGCCCTCGGTGCAGGCAGTGCTGCTCTGCGCTATGCGCGCCGAGAACCAGTACCAGCTGGCTGCCGATTTTGCCGGCCGCGGGGTGCCGGTGCTGCTAGACCCGCCAGAGGTAGAGCAGGAGCACGAGCGGCAGCGGCTGCTCACAGCGCTGCAGTACGTAGATGTGTTTTTGCCCAGCTTGCAGGAGGTCGAGGAGATATTGGGTCACGGGCAGCTGCATCGGGCCGCCCGTCAGTTTGCCCGGTACGGCCCCCGATACGTGGTCATCAAGCTGGGGCAGGAGGGGTGCCTGGTGTACCGTCGGCAAGACGACAGCTTTGTGTCGCTGCCCTGCTATAATACCCGCGCAGTCGATGCCACCGGTGCCGGCGACTCGTTTGGCGGCGGCTTTTTGGCCGGCTATGCCGCCACCGGCGGCGATGTGCTGGCCGCCGCATGTCAGGCCACGGTCACCGCCTCGTTTGCCGTGGAGGATTACAGCTACGGCGGGCTGCTGCGCACCGGCAGCCCACAGGCCACACAGCGCCTGCAGGTATACAGGCAGCAAAACAGCGGCCGGCAGTTCGGCCGGGAGGAGGACAGCGAGTGAACAAGACCGACCTGGTGATCGCGGGCAACATCACTATCGACGACATGGTCATGGCCGACGGCACCAAGCATTTGGGGGCCACCGGCGGCGACGTGCTGTACGCCGCTCTGGCCGCCCGGCTGTGGGGCGTGCGGGTGGGGATGCTCTCCCGCTTGGGGGAGGATTTCCCGCAAGAAAATCTGGTGCGCTGCCAAGATGCAGGGCTGGATATCTCGGGCATGCCGTATTATCCCGGGCCGGGGGTGCGCAACTGGGTGATCTACCACCCCGACGGCCGGCGCGATTTCGAGGGCCGGGTGCCTGGTCTCATCGAGTATCTTTCGCCGTCGGTCGCCGATATCCCGCCCCACTACGAGAGCGCCGATATCTGCTTTGTGGCGGCCATGCCCATCGAGAGCCAGCTGGAGCTGGCCCGCCACTTTTCCGAGCAGGGCAAAACAGTGGTGTTTGACCCCTACGAGGTGCACTGCACCGAAAAGCCCCAGCTGGTGGAGGAGACGCTGCGCTACACGGCGGTGTTTTTGCCCAGCGAGGTAGAGGTGCGGCGCCTGCGCGGCGATGTGCCGTTTGAGCAGGCAGCCAGAGAGTTTGCCGCCCTGGGGCCCAATTGGGTGGTCATCAAGTTGGGGGGCAGCGGGTGTCTGGTGTACAGCCGCCAGACAGATAGCTGTACCTATCTGCCCAGCTATCGGCAGGCGCGCGTGGTCGATACCACCGGCGCCGGCGACGCTTTTGGCGGCGGGCTCTGTGCGGGTCTGGCCCAGGGGAAAGATATGTGCACCGCCGCGCTGATGGGCACGGCTACAGCCTCTATCGCCATCGAGGATTTTGGTTCGACGCCGCTGCTCGCGCGCGCTCCACAAGAGGCCCGGCAGCGGCTGGAGGACCTGTTGCGGCAGAGATGAGCGGGGGCAGCTGCCTTTTTAAATAGCTGTACCTGTGTTAAAATAGCGGCAGGGCCCTAGCTGGCCCCGCCGCCTTTTTTGTGTGATGCGGCACCTGTAAAAACAGAATGCCGCGGCCAAAAGTGCCGGCGGCGTGGTCGTCAGGAGGAAATAGATAGATGGATAAGACCGTACTAGTTACCGGTGGGTCGCGGGGCATCGGGGCGGCCACGGCCCTGCTGTTTGGCAAAAAGGGCTATCGGGTGGCTATCAACTACTGCCAGTCGCCCGACCGGGCGCAACAGGTAAAACAACAGATCGAGGCCATCGGCGGCACCGCCGCCTGCTTTGGCGCCGATGTAGCCGATAAAAAACAGGTGCAGACGCTGTTTGCAGCGGTCGAAAAAGAACTGGGACCGGTAGATGTGCTGGTAAACAATGCCGCCGTTGCCCGTCAAGAACTGTTTCAGCAGGTATCAGAGGGCGATTACCGGCGTATGATGGGGGTCAATCTAGACGGGGCGGTGTTTTGCTGTCAACGGGCGCTCCCCCACATGATCGGCAGGCAGTGGGGCAAGATCGTCAACCTCTCCTCGGTGTGGGGGCTGGCCGGCGCCTCTTGCGAAGTGGTGTACGCCACCACCAAAGCGGCGCTCATTGGGCTCACCAAGTCGCTGGCGAAAGAGCTGGGCCCCAGCGGTATCCAGGTAAACTGCGTGGCGCCCGGCGTCATCGATACCGAGATGAACGGCAATCTGTCACCGCAGGACCTGCAAGAGCTGGCTGATGAGACCCCGCTCTGCCGGTTGGGCACCCCGCAGGATGTGGCCAACTGCATCCTGTTTTTGTGCAGCGACGAGGCGTCTTTCGTCACCGGCCAGGTGCTCAGCCCCGGGGGGGGCTTCTACCTGTAATCGTAACCATCTGCCTGGCCGGGCGGCCGGGGCTGGCTTGTCCTCAACTGAGCAAAACGCCGAGAGCGGGGCGTCGGCGTTTGGTGCAAACAGAGATGTTTGTCGAATTTATACAACTTCTCTTTTTTTACTGCAGAAAATCGCATCAAAAGAAAAAGTGTGCACAAGATGAGGAGAAGCCAAATGGATACTGCAGATTTGCGCATATGCCCATACTGTAAACAGCCGGTTAAGGAGGGTCAGGAAAAGATCACCTGTACGGTGTGTGGAGCGTGCTACCACACACCGTGCTGGCAGCAGCACGGCGGCTGCATGAACCACCACCCGGCCACTAATGAAAATGGTGCATTAGTGGATGTACAGGCACAGGGAGGCGAAACGTCCGGGGAGGGAAACTCGGATGCCTCTTTGCCCGATGTGCCGCCAGCGGCGGATATGTCGGCAGATACGAGCGGAAATATCGTGCAGGACCGCGCCGAGCCCGGCAGAGAACCGGCAGATATATTGGCGGTGCCGTATGCCCCGCCGGAAGCTGCCAGCGCGGTAGCAGTGCGCCCCAAGAAAAAAGTGGGACTCATCTGCCTGATCGTGGCGGCCGCGGTGCTGATCGTAGGCAGTATCGCCGGCTATTTTATCTACCAGAATATCCAGGAGAAAAAGCGGGAAGAGGCGATCGCTACCTACCGCCAAGATGCAAAAACCTTCTGTGACGACATGTTGCTCACCGGTACGCAGATGGAGGATGTGGGCAATGCACTGCTGGATTATTGGGGTACCTATGTCTCGGGTACCAGGTATTATAACGGCCACTATATGGGCGATGTCGATGACGCTGTTCTCGCCGCCCAAACAGAACAGAGCGCCACTATATCACAGCTGCAAAATGACGCGACAAAGCGGGAGCAGCAGTACAAAAAGCTGCTGAAACTGCCGGTGGAAGACAACAGCGAATTACAGGATATAAAACAGGCGGCGAAGGAGCTGTACGAGACATATCAGGACATGTACAGCTGCGTGATCGATGTCTCGGGTAACTACATCAACTTTAAGAGCGATCTGAAAGATGTCGACGATCGACTGGTCAAAAAATATAAGGCGCTAAAAGAACTTCTGTGACCGAATCAGTTGCACACACAAAAAAGGAGCACGCGGCAGCGTGCTCCTTTTTATAGCGCATTTCATAGCAACGGGCAAATAGCTACTGCAATTTGGTGCCCACAAAGCCCAATATTACAAAAAAGGCGACGATGACCAGTGTCATGATCAGTACCTTTTTGACAGAGGGCTTATTCTGATTGTCGTTGTTCATATTCATCTGCAGGTTCATACACAGTCCTCCCGGTTAAAAGCGGGCTATACTAATGGGCTATAAAACAGCTGACAGTTAAAAAAATATCTGGCAGCAACTGGTGCCCGCCCGCCGCAAACACATCTTATCACCAGTATAGAGTATAGCACAACTTCTGCCGCCCGAATAGCAGATGAGCAGGTCCGATTCAGCATAGCCGGTCAAACAAAAGAAATGCAAAAGAACCCAGTCCCGTGCGCCGTGGCCGGCGTAAATAGCACCCGTAGCTGCGTTGTTCTTACCACTTGTACACCGTGCCTGTCGTGGATTACCTGTTCCTGATTCAAGAGCTTTGCGCATGCCACCTAACAGAAAATGGAACACGAAATTTGGAGACATATAGGGACGTGCCCCGTATTACGAGCCAAATTTGTAACCAGCTGATCAGAATGTTTCTGCGCGACCTGTACAGCCAGGAGAGCAGCCCTCGGCCTGGAAGTTTGCAGGTGCCGCGCTGGCGGCAGGAGGGGCGGTGCCCCGACAGGCGAACTTCCGCATTGTCGTGCTGCTCGGCCAGTGGAACAGACTAGCTATTTACCAGCTGATCGGAGTGTTTCTGCGCGACAATGATGCCCCCCCCGATCACCAGCCCATCCCGGTACAGCACGGCCGACTGCCCGGGCGCCGGTGCCCGCTGCGGTGTGTCAAATAACACCGCGATCTGCCCATCTTCATTTTGTATGGTACAGGGGCAGGGGCGGGCCACCGAGCGGATCTTCACCTGACAGCGGGTGCCGTCGGCCAGATCTTGCTCATCGGCACAGCACACGTCCCGCAGCGCGACCTGCCGGTCAAATTCCTCGCCACTCTCACACAGGTACACCCCGCCGTCAACCGGGTCGATACGGCGCACGAATACCGGTCGCCCCAGCGCAATACCCAGGCCTTTGCGCTGGCCTACCGTATAGTGCAAAATACCTTGGTGGGGAGCTACCGGGCTGCCGTCCGGACCAAAAAAGTAGCCGCTTTTGCCCGGACCGCACCGACGGGTGATATAGCCGGCGTAGTCGTTGTCGCTGATAAAACAGTTCTCCTGGCTGTCGGGCTTAGAAAAGCTGGGCAGCCCGGCCTCTTTTACCAGCTGGCGGATCTCACTTTTCTGGTAATGGGCCAGCGGCAACAACAGGTGCGACAGGATATCCTGCCCCAACCGGTACAGCATGTACGACTGGTCCCGCTGCAGGCTGTCGGCCTGGGCAAAATACCAGCGGCCATTTTGCCGCCGAATATCTGCATAGTGGCCGGTGGCGATGTAGTCATAGTCCCTATCGAGCATCAGCTGGTAGAGGTATTTAAATTTCACGGTGGGGTTACAGCGCACGCAGGGGTTGGGGGTCTCGCCGGCTAAATAGCTCTGGCAAAAGTAGTCGATGACCTCTTTTTCAAAAACGTCCTGCAGGTCCAGCACTTCAATAGGCACACCAAAAAATTCGGCTACCTGGCGGGCGTCGGCCACCGCCTGATCGTGCTCCGGCGACATGCGAAACACCACGCCGCCCACCTGGTATCCCGCCTTTTGCAGCAGATAGACACAAGCGGAGGAGTCCACTCCTCCGCTCATGGCTACCAGCACGCGCTCTGTCCGGTCGGTATTCTGGTCAGTGGCAGGCATCGCAATCCTCGATCGCGCCCACGATGGGGGTGGGGTCTACACCCTGCTTGCGGTAATAGTCGGCCAGCGCCGCCTTTACCGCCTGCTCGGCCAGTACCGAGCAGTGGATCTTGGCCGGGGGCAGACCGTCCAGCGCCTCGATGACCGCCTTGTTCGACAGCTGCAGCGCGTCGTCGATCGACTTGCCCTTGATCATCTCGGTGGCGATAGAGCTGGTGGCAATAGCCGCCCCGCAACCGAAAGTCTTAAACTTTACGTCGCTGATGATGCCGTCATCGATCTTTAAATACATCTTCATGATGTCGCCGCATTTGGCGTTGCCCACTTCGCCCACACCGTCGGCGTTTTCCAGTTCACCCACGTTGCGGGGGTTCGAGAAGTGGTCGAGTACTTTATCCGAATAGAGCATGGTTAAAAACCACCTTTCAAAATATCAAATATGCAGATCTTTGCAGGCCGCGCATAAAACCTTTTAGGCACCGGCCTGTTCCTCTTTTACGATCTTCTCCCACAGCGGGCTCATGGCGCGCAACCGCTCGATGACCGGGGGGATGGAGGAGATGATATAGTCGGCATCCTCCGCGGTGATGTCCTCGGCCAGCGACAGCCGCAGCGAGCCGTGGGCCACATCGTGGCTGAGACCCAGCGACAAGAGCACATGGCTGGGGTCCAGCGAGCCGGAGGTGCAGGCCGAGCCGGAGGAGGCGGCGATGCCCGCCAGGTCCAACATCAGCAGCAGGCTCTCGCCCTCAACGCCCTCAAACGAGATGTTGATGGTGCCCGGCAGCCGCTGGGTGGGGTGGCCGTTGAGACGGGTGTGGGGCAGCTTTAGGGTCTCGGCGATGATCTTATCGCGCAGCGGTACCAAATGGTCGCGCTTTTTGGCAATCGCGCCCGGCGCGCAGGCCAGCTCGATGGCCCGGCCCATCCCCACGATCGAGGCCACGTTTTCGGTGCCGGCCCGGTGGCCGCCCTCCTGGCCGCCGCCGTCTAAAAAGTTTTCGATGCGCACACCGCTGCGGATGTACAGTGCACCCACCCCTTTAGGACCGTGGAATTTGTGGGCCGAAAGCGACAGCATGTCGATGTTCTGTGCCTGCACATCTATCTCCACATTGCCCACCGCCTGCACCGCGTCGGTGTGAAACAGCACCCCAGCCTGGCGGCACACAGCGCCGATCTCGGCAATGGGCAGTACGGTACCGATCTCGTTGTTGGCGTACATGATCGATACCAGCGCCGTGTCGGGGCGAATGGCGGCTTTTACGTCCTCGGCGGTGAGCAGGCCGTTTTCATCCACCGGCAGGTAGGTGACCTCCATCCCCAGTTTTTCAAGTTTCTGGGTGGTATGCAGCACGGCGTGGTGCTCAAATACAGTGGTGATCACGTGCTTTTTGCCCTTTTTATAAAGGGCCATAGCCGCGCCTTTGATGGCCCAGTTGTCGGCCTCCGAGCCGCAGCCGGTAAAGTAGATCTCGCGCGGCTTGCAGTGCAGCGCGTCAGCTACCTGCCGGCGGGCCTCCTCGATGGCCGCCAGCGCCCGCCGCCCCTTCTCATAAATGCTGGAGGGGTTGCCGTATTCCCCTTCTAAATAGGGGAGCATCGCCTCCAGCACCGGCTGACTCACCGGGGTGGTGGCGGCGTTGTCAGCGTATATAAATTTTTTCATACGACTTCACTTCGCTTTCTGCAATTTTAGCTGCCGTTTACCGGCAGCGCCGTATCATAAAAATCGTGTCTGGGCAGCCTTGTTATCGGCTGCAACACTAATATACACTAAAATAGTAGGAATTACAAGTTCTTATGGGAAATTTTTTCGGCCATCTTCTGTCCCGAACCGGTAGCTGGGGCAGTTGTGGCCGCGTATAGCGGGTGAGCCCCCTACAGCATGTGCGGCCGCACAGGGCGATATGCAGGCTACTTTGCCCACGCGGGGCAGCGCTTAGCAAAGTCCGGCAGCACAGCACAAAATAGGGGGGTGCTCAGCGGTGGCGTCGCTTCTGCCGGTCACCGCAATACCGCATCGATCCACTGCAAAAAAGGGGGGCGCGCAGGTGCTCTCGCTGTGCGCTGCCCTGATCGCCCTTAAAAACATTCGAATTTTTAGCCGATATATTTTTTGGATTGTTCTACGGCAAGCTGGTCGCAGCGCTCGTTCTCCGGGTGCCCGGCGTGGCCCTTGACCCAGTGCAGCTGCACCTGGTGGCGCTCCATCAGGTCCAGTATCTGCTGCCACAGATCGGGGTTCAGGGCCGGCTTGCCGTCGCCTTTTTTCCAGCCGCGCTTCTTCCAAGAGACGGCCCAGCCCTTTTGCACCCCGTCGATAAAATACTTCGAGTCGCTGTACAGTTCCACCCGGCAGGGCTCCTTCAGCGCCGAGAGCGCCGAGATGACCGCTGTCAGCTCCATGCGGTTGTTGGTGGTGTGTTGCTCGCCGCCGGCCAGCTCTCTGGTAGTCTCGCCGTAGCGCAATATGGCCCCCCAGCCGCCCGGACCGGGGTTGCCGCTGCAGGCGCCGTCGGTAAATATCTGCACAGTTTTTTTTGTCTCAGCCATGGGTGTGCTCCTATCTATATATCTACAGCTGCGCAACAGTACAGCGCACAGCGTGCATGTTCTCGCTAGCAGGCGGTGTGCGCCAATGTCACACCGCCTATCAGTATAGAGGAAAATCTCCCCACTCACAAGTACCGGTGCACAAAATGGCCGCCGCGCGCATAGAGCCGCCGCGGTGCCGGGCATACTGCCAGCGGAAGGTGGCCCTCCTGGTCACAGAGTTGACATTGCCTGCAGAAACGTTTAGTATTGTATTATCTATTGTTGTACGGATTTCTCAGCATTCAGCACGCAATGTGCACTTATCGGATACGGAAATAGAAAATTATTATACGGCCCGCCGCTGCCACGTTGCGCGGTCATGGGCTTGGTCCGAGTTGCCGCAAAATGCCCAGTCAGGGCAGTGGGCAGCTCATTTATGGAGGAAATTATGCCAACCAACAGCGACAATCAAAAACCGCAAGGGACCGTAAGAGCCCCCCAGCAGAGAACAGCTCAGTCCGGCGCCAGACCGGGGGCCGGTAAAGGGGCGCCGCGCCGCCGCCGGCCCGCCCCCAAAAAACCGACTGCCGCCCAGCAGGCTGCGGCCAAAGCAGCGGCCCCCGCCGCAGTAAAAGAGCAACCGGCTCAGTCCACCCAGCCTACTCAGCCCACCCAGCCCACTGCTAAGCAGTCGGCCGATGGCGCCAACAAAAAGAAGTTCCGTTTCCAGAGCCGCCGCGGAAAAGGCGGCCAAAAGGTACTGCCCATCCGCATCGTCCCCCTGGGCGGCCTGCACGAGGTGGGCAAAAATATGACCCTGATCGAGTACGGCGAAGACATCGTGGTGATCGATTGCGGCATGACTTTCCCCGATAACGACATGCTGGGCGTCGACGTGGTGATCCCCGACTTCGCCTATGCCATGGAAAATAAAAAGCGGCTGCGCGGCATCGTGCTCACCCACGGCCACGAGGACCATATCGGCGCACTGCCCTACTTTTTGCGCCAGCTCAACCTGCCGCTGTACGGCACGCCGCTGACGCTGGGCCTGGTCGAGGGCAAGTTAGAGGAGCACCGCCTGCTCGAAAAGAGCAAGCTGCACAAGGTGGCCCCCGGCGACGTGGTCACTTTCGGCAAGATCAAGGTGGAATTTATCCGCGTCAACCACTCCATCCCCGATGCGGTGGCGCTGGCCATCCACACCCCGGCGGGCACGCTGGTGCACACCGGCGACTTTAAGATCGACTACGACCCGGTCGACGGACAGATGATCGATCTGCCCCGCTTTGCCGAGCTGGGGCGCGAAGGCGTGCTGGCTCTGCTCATGGACTCCACCAACGCCGAGCGCCCGGGCATGACCCCGTCGGAGCGCAGTGTGGGCCAGGCTTTCGAGACGCTGTTTCAAAAGGCTGACGGCAAGCGCATCATCATCGCCAGCTTCGCCTCCAACATCCACCGTGTACAGCAGATCATCGACTACGCCAAAAAGCACCGCCGCAAGGTAGTCGTCAGCGGCCGCAGCATGGAAAACGTCACCGCTAAAGCCATTGAACTGGGCTACCTGAAGGTGGGTAAAAACCAGATGATCGAGCTGGCCGACGCCGGCAAATACCCGCCGGAAAAACTGGTCATCATCACCACCGGCAGTCAGGGCGAGCCCATGGCCGCTCTATCGCGGATGGCCAACGGCACCCACCGGCAGATATCGGTCACCGCGCAAGACTTTATCATCATCTCCGCCCGCCCCATCCCCGGCAACGAAAAGCATGTGGGCAGAGTCATCAACGAACTGCTCAAACTGGGGGCCGAGGTCATCTACGAAGACATGTACGCCGTGCACGTCTCCGGTCACGCCTGTCAGGGCGAGCTCAAGACCATGCTGGCGCTGACCAAGCCCAAGTACTTCTTCCCGGTCCACGGCGAGTACAAGCACCTGGTGAAAAATGCCGGTCTGGGCCGCAGTATGGGCATTAAAAACGACCATATCATCATGGGCGAAAACGGCCATGTAGTCGAGCTGAGCGAGCGCGGCGTCAAGCAGGATGAGGTGGTCACCGCCGGCAAGGTGATGGTCGACGGCCTGGGCGTCGGCGACGTGGGCAGCATGGTGCTGCGCGACCGCCGCCGCCTGTCGCAAGACGGGCTGATGACCATCGTCATCACCATGGACTCCCACACCGGCGAAGTGCTGGCCGGGCCGGATATCGTCTCCCGCGGTTTTGTGTACGTGCGGGAATCCGAGCAGCTGATGCGCGACGCCAAAGCAGTCATCAACAAAACGCTGCAAAAATGCCTGGCCGAGGAACACCGCGACTGGGCCGAGATCAAACTCTCGATCCGGGAGGCGCTGTCCATCTTCCTCTGGCAAAAGACTAAGCGCAGCCCCATGATCCTGCCCATCATCATGGAAGTGTAAGATACCCGGTCTATAGCGGCCTGCGCGGCCGCCCACTCAGATAAAGAGGGGGCTTTTGCCCGGGGCGTGTCCCGGCAAGGAAAACGGTACTATGAAGCGATATTTTAGCAGCTTTTCACCTATTTTATACGGCCTGATCATCTTCTGCACCGCCTTTTGTATCATGGCGGGCTTTATCCACCCCGCCTTTTTGGCGGTGGCGGTGGCGGTCTCGCTGGCGGCGCTGGGCTACACGCTGTGGTCTATCGCCAAACTGCGCAAAAAGACCTTTGCCGTCATCGATGCAGCGGTGGGCGGGCTCGACAGCGGCAAGCGGCCGGCCATCAGCAACACCCCGTTGCCGGTGGCCATCACCGAGCCCGGCGGCGAGGTGCTGTGGTACAACGATCTGTTTGCTCAGCTGTTTCCCAAAAAGGGCCAGCTCTACGGCGAGGACGCCACCCGGCTGGTGCAGGGTCTCAACATGGAAAAGGCCCGCACCCCGGTAGGCAGCGAAGTGAACCTGCAGGGCCGCTATTTCACCGCCTTTTTGGCCGAGGCCGGCAGTGAGGAAGAGCACGTGCTGCTGCTCTACCTGGTCGAGATCACCAAGCTCAAGCAGGACTCTATCGAGTTTGGCCTGTCGCGCCCAGCGGTGCTCACCCTGCTGGTCGACAACTACGACGATGTGCTGCAGTCCTATAAAGACAGCGAAAAGGCCCGTATCACCGGCGAGGTGGAGCGGTGCTTGGAAAACTACATCGGGCAGACCACCGGTATCCTCATCAAGGTCTCCAACCGCAAGTTCTACGCGGTGGTGGAGTACCGCCACATGCGCAAGTTCATCGACGAGCGCTTTGCCGTGCTCGACCGCATCCGCAAAATACTGGTCGACGGCAAGATCCCCATCACTCTGTCTATCGGCGTGGGCATGCTGCCCGACACGCTCAGCGAGAACATGAAGAATTCCAGCCACTCGCTGGACATGGCGCTGGGCCGCGGCGGCGACCAGGCGGCGGTCAAGACCATCAACGGCTACGACTTTTTCGGCGGCGTCTCAAAAGGGGTCGAAAAGCGCACCAAGGTACGCGCCCGCATCATCGCCTCGGCTCTCAAAGAGCTGTGTCAGGGCAGCGAGCAGATCTTCATCATGGGCCACAAGTTCTCCGACCTCGACAGCGTCGGCTCCTCGGTGGGGCTGTGCCGGGCCCTGCGCATGCTGGGCTGCCACGCCTTTGCCGTTATCGACTACGACACCACCCTCTCCCAGCCACTGGTGGCCCGCATTCAGGAGGCCGATCAGGGCGATATCTTTATCGACGCCGACAGCGCCCAGGAGACGGTGGACAAAAACACTTTGGTCATCGTTATGGACACCCACGCCCAGAACATGGTGGACCGCCCGCAGCTGGTGGACCGTGCCGGGGCGGTGGTGGTCATCGACCACCACCGCAAGCGGGTGGACTACATACAGGGGGCGGTGCTCTTTTACCACGAGCCCTATGCCTCCTCCACCAGCGAGATGGTCTCCGAATTGCTGGGCTACCTCAACGAGGACGACCGCATCGAGCAGGTTTTTGCCGAGGCGCTGCTGTCTGGCATCGTGCTCGACACCAAGAATTTCGCCGTCAAGACCGGTGTCAAGACCTTCGAGGCAGCGGCCTACCTGCGCTCGCTGGGGGCCGATACAGTCGAGGTCAAACGGCTCTTCTCCTCCTCGATGGAGGCGTTTCGCAGCCGCACTGCCATCGTCACCAGCGCCAAGATCTATCATCAGTGTGCCATCGCTGTGGCGCAGGAGGATGTGGACGATATGCGGGTGGTGGCCGCCCAGGCCGCCGACGAACTGCTGGAGATCAGCGATGTAAAGGCGTCGTTCGTGCTGTTTTCCCAGGGCAGTCAGGTAAATATCTCGGCGCGCTCCATGGGCCAGCTCAACGTGCAGGTGATCTTAGAGAGCCTGGGCGGCGGCGGCCACCACACTATGGCCGGCGCCCAACTGCGCGAGACCAGTCTCGAGGCGGCGGTGGATATGCTCAAGCAGTCCATCGACATGTACTACAAAAATAACCATATTGCCGACTAGATACCCAACTAAACGCAATATATAAACAAAATATTACCATTTGTATAATATTGCCGCTGCTGGCGGCAGGATAGGAGCGTTACGCAGATGCAGGTGATTTTAAAGGCAGACGTTAAAGGGACCGGCAAAGCCGGCGAGCTGGTAAAGGTGTCCGACGGGTACGCCCGCAATTTCCTCTTTCCCAAAAAACTGGCGATAGAGGCCGATGCCGCTGCCCTCAACGACCTGAAGAACAAGCAGGCCGCTCAGGAGCACCACGTGCAGGAGGAGATCGCCGAGAACCGGGCTATGGCTCAGAAGATCGACGGCAAAACGGTGGTGGTCAAGGCCAAGGCCGGCAAAGAGGGCAAGCTTTTCGGCTCGGTCACCGGCAAAGAGATCGCCGCCGAGATAAACACCCAGTTCGGGGTGTCTGTCGACAAGCGCAAGATCAAGCTGGATACCGCCATCAAGGCCTTTGGCAGCTACAGCGCAGTAGTGCGTTTTACCCACTCGGTAGAGGCCAAAATGAGCGTACAGGTGACTGAGCTGTAAAAACGGCGAGCGAGCAGACTGGGCATTGCCCGGTCTGTAGCTGTGTAGGGGCCGGAGCGGCCACAACGGAGGTGAGGAGATGGAAAACTACGGGACCGATGCCTACGGGCTGGGTCTGCCCTACAGCCTGGAGGCCGAGCAGTCGGTACTGGGCGGCATACTGCTCGACCCCAACTGTCTAAACGGGGTCATCGACCGGCTGCGGCCCGAGCAGTTTTATAACCCCCAACATCAGGAGATCTACCGCTGTGTAGTGCGCATGTTCACCACCGGTGAACCCATCGATTTCGTCACCCTTCTCGATGAGGTGTGCAGCCAAAATATCTTCGAGAGCAAAGAGCAGGCCAAGGTCTACCTGACCACCATCGCCCAAACGGTGCCGTCGCTCTCGAACATGGATACCTACGCCTCGATCATCGAGGAAAAATTCATGCTGCGCAACCTGCTCAGCACCGCACGCGAGATCATCGACGATACCACCAGCGGCGGCCACGACCCGGCTATGCTGCTGGATGCCGCCGAGCAGAAGATCTTCGACATCCGCCAGGGGCGCAGCGTACAGGGCCCTCAGCGCATCGACAAAATCATCATCGATACCTTCGATAGCCTGCAGCAGATCTCCGGCTCCGACAAGCAGGAGTTCACCGGCCTGTCCACCGGCTTTAGCGGGGTAGACCACCTGATCTACGGCCTCAACAAGTCCGACCTCATCTTGCTGGCCGCCCGCCCGGCCATGGGTAAGACCGCCTTTGCCCTCAACCTGGCCACCAACGTGGCCAACCGCAGCGACAAGGCGGTGTGTATCTTCTCACTCGAGATGTCTAAAGAGCAGCTGGTCTCCCGCGTGCTGTCCAGCGAGGCCTCGGTCTCATCGGCCGCCTTCCGCACCGGCGATCTCACCCCGCAGGAGTGGGCAAGCCTGGTCACCACCGCCGAGCGGCTCTCTAAAAAAGAGATCTATATCGACGACTCGTCGGCCATCACCATCCCCGAGATGAAAGCCCGCCTGCGGCGCATCAAAAACCTGGGCCTGGTGGTCATCGACTACCTGCAGCTGATGACCTCCGGCAAGCGTATCGAGAGCCGCGTGGCCGAGGTGTCAGACATGACGAGAAACTTAAAGATCATGGCCAAGGAGCTGGATGTGCCCATCATCACGCTGTCCCAGCTCTCCCGCGGCCCCGAGAGCCGGCCGGACAAGCGGCCAATGCTCTCGGATCTGCGCGAGTCGGGCTCTATCGAGCAGGACGCCGACATCGTCATGTTCCTCTACCGCGACGCCTACTACAACCGCGACAGCGAGGAGCAGAACGTGGCCGAGTGCATCGTGGCCAAAAACCGCCACGGCGAGGTGGACACTGTCAAGCTGGGCTGGGATGGCGAGCACACCCGTTTCTCCTCGCTGGAGACCTACCGCGATGCCCCGTTCTAGCGCGCTCGAGCAGATAGCCGCCGACACCGCCGCCCGCTGGCAGATGTTGCCGCCGGGCACGTCGGTGGTGGCGGCAGTGTCCGGCGGGGCCGATTCTATGGCCCTGCTGCAGCTGCTGCTGGAACTGGCGCCGGCCCGCCGTCTGCAGGTCACCGCCGCCCACCTCAACCACTGCTTGCGGGGGCCGGAGTCCGACCGCGACGAGCAGTTCGTGACCGCGTGGTGTGCCGCCGCCGGGGTCGACTGCGTCACCCGCCGGGCCGACGTTGCCGGTCTCAGCCGCCGCAGCGGCCAGTCGCTGGAAGAGGCGGCCCGCACCCTGCGCTACGACTTTCTGTACCAGGTGGCGGCCGAGCGCGGGGCGGTGCTGGCCACCGCCCACACCGCCACCGACAACTTCGAGACCGCCCTGTTTCGCCTGGCCCGGGGCACCGGCCTCGGCGGTCTGTGCGGTATCCCGCCGGTGCGCGGCTTCCGCTGGCAGGGCTATACCGGCCGGCTGGTGCGCCCGCTCATCGAGGTCAGCCGCCGGCAGGTAGAGGACTACTGCCAGCGCCGCCAGCTGCCCTACATCACCGACAGCACCAACCTGCAGCCGGTGTACAGCCGCAACCGGCTGCGGCTGCAGGTGTTGCCGGTACTGCGGTCGCTCAACAGCGCGCTGGAACAGAGCTTTGTCAAAACGGCCCGCCACCTGGGCCAGGATCAGGACTATCTGTGTGCCCAGGCCGAGGCCCTGTATCGGCAGCTGGCCGGCGGCTCTGCCGGCCCGTCGCTCGATGCCGCCGGCCTGCTGGCGGCCCATCCGGCCCTGGCGGCCAGAGTGGCGGCCCGCTTCTTAAAAGAGCAGGACCTGCCCGCCGGCGAAGCCGAGATCCAAAAGCTGTTGTCTGCCGCCGCCGGCACAAAGCAGCAGCTCACTGCCAATACTTTTTTGTGTCTGCAGGGCACACAGCTGTGTCTGTACCGGCCGCCGGCACCGGCTGCACCCATCCCCGCCCAGCCGGTAGCGGTGGGCAAAATGTATAGTATCGGTCAAAAAAAGCTAATGGTATGTGTGCTAAGTCAGGAAAAATATGGGGCGGAGAAGAAAATTAACAAAAAATTCTTCATAAATTTTATGGACTATGATAAGATATGTAATGCTCTGGCCTTGCGCAGCCGGCAGCCGGGCGACCGGATCCATCTGGCCGGGCGGGGCGTGGGTAAGACTGTAAAAAAACTGCTGAACGAGCAGAAGGTGCCCAGTGCCGAGCGCTGCCACCTGCCGCTCCTGGCAGACCAAAAGGGCGTCGTCTGCCTGCCGGGCATCGGTATCGACAGCCGGGTGGCGGTAGACGAAAAGACCAAAAACATAGCAGCTGTGTATTATGGGGAGGACTTCTGATGAAAAACGACGTGCTGAAGGTGCTGCTCACCGAAGAGCAGATCCACGAGAGAGTGGCCGAACTGGGCGCGCAGATCGCCAAAGATTATGCAGATAAAAATCTGCTGCTGGTCAGCGTGCTTAAGGGCTCGGTCGCCTTTATGGCCGACCTGATGCGGGCCATCGATATCCCGCTGGCCATCGACTTTATGGCTGTGTCCAGCTACGGCTCGGGTGTAAAAACCTCCGGCGTGGTTAAGATAATCAAAGACCTGGAGATCGACCTCACCGGCCGCGATCTGCTCATCGTCGAGGACATTCTCGACAGCGGCATGACCCTCAGCTACATCATCGACATGCTCGAGACCAGAAATCCCAACAGCGTGCGCATCTGCACCCTGCTGGATAAGCCCGAGCGCCACCAGGTAGACGTGCCGGTAGAGTACATCGGTTTCACCGTGCCCGACGAATTCGTCATCGGCTACGGCCTCGATTACGACGAGCGCTACCGCAACCTGCCCTATATCGGCGTACTCAAACCCGAAGTCTACGAGAGCGCCGAGTAAAACACCGGTAGTTTTTGCGCGCCGCGCCCCGCAGGGCCCCGGCGCCGCCGACCGGCTCTCGGCGTCTGCGCGCCGGGGGCCGGTCTCTATAAAAAGCAGCCGCCCTGCGGCTGTACCGCATACCGAGTTTTTTGATGAGCGCGCGCCGGCTGCCGCCATCGGTGCCCCGCACCTGATAAGGTGGGCAGTATTGTGCGCGCCCTGATAAAAGTTTTCCCCTCGCCGCCTGCCGGCGGCGATCCCCCCACCGAGCGCACAGCGCGCCGACGTATGACCGAGCGGACAGGCGAGCAGCCGGCCCGACTTTGAGGAGTGAAGCCATTTTGAATAAGAAAAGAGGCAGAGGTGCGGGCCTTGGCATCTATCTGCTGTTGCTGCTGGTACTCATCGGCAGCGCATTTTACCTGCTGAATATGAAGTCCAGCGACGCTCTATCCTATCAGGACGTGCTGGGCTACTTCGACAAGAACCGGGTCGAGGAGTACTCGCTCGACTTCGGCACTGGCGAACTGAAGATGAAACTGCGGGGCCAGCAACAGGTAGTCGAGTACAAGGTCCCCAACGTGCAGCTGTTCATCAACCACACCGAAGAAAAGGTGCTGGCCTATAACGAGGAGAATCCTGGCAATCCCATCACCTACGACTACAAGCCCGAAGTGGTGGCTCCCTGGTGGGTGAGCATGCTGCCCTCGCTGCTGCTCATCGGCGGCATGGTGTTCCTCTGGATCTTCATGATGCGCCAGTCCGGCAGCGGCGGCGGAAAAATGTCCTCTTTCGGCAAGGCCAAGATCAAGCAACAGCCCGCCGACGGCCAAAAGGTCACCTTTGAAGATGTGGCCGGCGCCGACGAGGAAAAAGAAGAGCTCAAAGAAGTGGTGGAGTTTTTGCGCAATCCGGGCCAGTTCTCGGCCCTGGGCGCCCGCATCCCCAAAGGCGTGCTGCTCATCGGCCCTCCGGGCACCGGTAAAACGCTGCTGGCCAAAGCCGTCGCCGGCGAGGCAAAGGTGCCGTTTTTCTCCATCTCCGGCTCTGACTTTGTCGAGATGTTCGTCGGCGTGGGCGCATCCCGCGTGCGCGACCTGTTCGACCAGGCCAAAAAAGCGGCCCCCAGCATCGTCTTTATCGACGAGATCGACGCCGTCGGCCGCCAGCGCGGCGCCGGCCTGGGCGGCGGCAACGACGAGCGCGAGCAGACGCTCAACCAGCTGCTCGTCGAGCTCGACGGCTTTGGCGCCAACGAGGGCGTCATCGTCATCGCCGCCACCAACCGCCGCGACGTACTCGACCCGGCGCTGCTGCGCCCCGGCCGTTTCGACCGCGAGGTGTATGTGGGCTACCCCGACATCAAGGGCCGCGAAGAGGTGCTCAAGGTGCACGCCCGCGGCAAGCCGCTGGGCCCCGATGTAGACCTGGGCGTCATCGCCAAGACCACCGCCGGCTTTACCGGCGCCGACCTGGCCAACCTGCTAAACGAGGCGGCCCTGCTGGCGGCCCGTCGGCACAAAAAGGCTATAACCGACGACGATATCCAAGAGGCCACCATCAAGGTGGTGGCGGGCCCCGAGAAAAAGAGCAAGGTGGTATCGCCCAAAGAGCGCAGGCTCACCGCCTACCACGAGGCTGGGCACGCCATCGTCACCCACTACTGCCAGTACCAGGACCCGGTGCACCAGATCTCTATCATTCCCCGCGGGATGGCCGGCGGCTACACCATGAGCCTGCCCAAAGAGGACCGCAGCTACAAGACCCGCAGCCAGATGTTTGAGGACATCGTCACCCTGCTGGGCGGCCGGGTGGCCGAGCAGCTCATCCTCGACGATATCTCCACCGGCGCCTCCAACGATATCGAGCGCGCCACCAGTATCGCCCGGGCCATGGTCACCCGCTACGGCTTCAGCGAGAAGCTGGGCCCCATCGTCTACGGCACCGACCAGGAAGAGGTATTCCTGGGCCGCGACCTGGGTCAGGCCCGCAACTACTCCGAGGGCATAGCCACCCAGATCGACGCCGAGATGCGCGCCATCATCGACCGCGCCTACGAGCAGGCCAAGACCATCCTCCAGCAGCATATGGATAAGCTGCACCAGGTGGCCGGCGTGCTGCTGGAATACGAAAAGGTCGACGGCGACACCTTCGCCAAGCTCATGGACGGCGAGAGCACCCTCGAGGGTGCCGACAGCGCCCCGCAGCTGGCTGGCGCCGCCGATAGCGACACCGGCATCGATGTCGACCGCGATCTGGGCGGCCACCTCGACAGCGGCGACGTGCCCCAGACCTGATAGCCGCTCTATAAATACCACGCCTTTTAAGCGCTCGCGCCAATGCGGGCGTTTTTTGGTGCCGGGGCCCATCTGCCCGGGGCCCGGTTTTGCATTTTTTGCAAAAGATGGGTATAATGCTAAATGTATGCGGCTGCGCTCCCCAGCGCCGCCGAGCCCCCAAAAACAGGCGATCATTCGCAGCGATGCAGTATATACAAAGAGGAGCAATCTATGGCAAGATCCAAAAAGACCTACGGCAACGAGAGCATCTCGGCCCTCAAAGGGGCCGACCGGGTGCGCAAGCGCCCGGGGGTCATCTTCGGCTCAGACGGGTTGGAGGGCTGTGAGCACGCGGTGTTCGAGATCCTCTCCAACTCCATCGACGAGGCCCGCGGCGGCTTTGGCGACAAGATCGTCGTCACCAAATACCGTGACAACTCCATCGAGATCGAGGATCACGGCCGCGGCATCCCCATGGACTATAACCCCAAAGAGGACAAGTACAACTGGGAACTGGTGTTCTGCGAGCTGTACGCCGGCGGCAAATACGACGCCGACGGCGACGAGAGCTACCAGTACTCGCTGGGCCTCAACGGCTTAGGCCTCTGCGCCACCCAGTACGCCAGCGAGTACATGGACGCCACCGTGGTCACCGGCGGCTACAAGTACCAGATGCACTTTGAAAAAGGGGAGCCGGTGGGCGACCTGCAAAAAGAGGCCACCAACGCCCGGCAGACCGGCACCAAGATCCGCTGGCGTCCCGACCTGGAAGTGTTTACCGATATCGACATCCCCGACAGCTACTACCACCAGACCATCAAGCGCCAGGCGGTGGTCAATCCCGGCGTGCTGTTTTTGCTGCGCATACAGGGCGACAGCGGCTTCGAGACCACCGAGTACTTCTATCAAAACGGCATCAAAGACTACGTGCAGGAGCTGGCCGGGGAAGAGTCGCTCACCGCGCCCCAGTACTGGCAGACCGAGACCTCCGGCCGCGACCGGGCCGACAAAAAAGACTACAAGGTCAAGTTGTCGGTGTCCTGCTGCTTTTCAAACCGCGCCCAGCAGGTGGAGTACTACCACAACTCCAGCTTTCTAGAGCACGGCGGCTCGCCCGAGCGGGCGGTAAAAAACGCCTTCGTCTATCAGATCGACGCCTACCTGAAGCAAAACGCCAAATACCTCAAAGGCGAGAGCAAGATCACCTATCAGGACGTGGAGGACTGTCTCATCCTGGTCAGCTCCTCTTTCTCCACCCAGACCTCCTACGAGAACCAGACCAAAAAATCCATCACCAACCCCTTTATCGCCCAGGCCATGACCGATTTCCTCAAGAAGTCGCTCGAGGTTTACTTTCTCGAAAATCCCGAGGACGCCACCAAGATCAGCGAGCAGGTGCTCATCAACAAGCGCAGCCGCGAAAAGGCCGAGAACACCCGCAAAAACCTCAAAAAAACGCTGTCCACCACCATGGACATGGCCAACCGAGTACAGAAGTTCGTCGACTGCCGCACCAAAGATACCTCCCGCCGCGAGATCTACATCGTGGAGGGCGACTCGGCGCTGGGCGCCTGCAAGCTCAGCCGCGACGCCGAGTTTCAGGCCATCATCCCGGTGCGGGGCAAGATCCTCAACTGCCTCAAGGCCGAGTTCCACAAGATCTTTAAAAACGACATCATCAACGATATCATCAAGGTGCTGGGCTGTGGGGTAGAGGTCAAGTCCAAAGCCAACAAAGACCTCTTGAGTTTCGATATCAACCAGCTGCGCTGGAACAAGGTCATCATCTGTACCGATGCCGATGTAGACGGCTTTCAGATCCGCACGCTCATCCTCACCATGCTCTACCGGCTCACCCCCACCCTCATCGACGAGGGCTATGTCTTCATCGCCGAATCGCCGCTGTACGAGATAAACACTAAAAATAAGACCTACTTTGCCTATACCGAGAGCGAAAAGACCGATGCACTGCAGAAGATCGGCAAGGAAAAGTTCACCATCCAGCGCTCTAAAGGCCTGGGCGAAAACGACCCCGACATGATGTGGATGACCACCATGAACCCCGATACCCGCCGCCTCATCAAGGTCACCGCCGCCGACGTGCAGGAGACCGCCCGTGTGTTCGACCTGCTGCTGGGCGACAACCTCTCCGGCCGCAAAGACTTTATCGCCACCCACGGGCAGGATTACCTGGATGTGCTGGATGTCTCGTGAGCGCATCTGCGCCGCCCTTTGGCCGCCTGATGGGCGGCATATGACCTGTTAGAAAGTGAGAGCTGTATGGCACCCAGAAAGAAAAAAGAACCCACCGTCAAAAAACAGGTGAATCCCAACGCCGAGATAGCCGGCGCCGGCATCGTCGTCGAGCAGCCCATCGTGCAGACGCTGGAAGAAAACTATATGCCCTACGCCATGAGCGTCATCGTCTCGCGCGCGCTGCCCGAGATCGACGGCTTTAAGCCCGCCCACCGCAAGATCCTCTACACCATGTACAAAATGGGCCTGCTCAAGGGCCCGCGCTCCAAGTCGGCCAACATCGTGGGCTCCACCATGAAATTAAACCCCCACGGCGACGCCGCCATCTACGAGACCATGGTCCGCCTGTCGCGGGGCAACCAAACGCTTTTGCACCCCTATGTCGACTCGAAGGGCAACTTCGGTAAGGGCTACTCCCGCGACATGTCCTATGCTGCCAGCCGCTATACCGAGGCCAAGCTCGACGATATCTGCGGCGAGCTGTTCCGCGACATCGACAAAGATACCGTCGACTTTATCGACAACTACGACAGCACCACCAAAGAGCCCACCCTGCTGCCGGTCACCTTTCCCACCATCCTCACCAACTCCACCATCGGCATCGCCGTGGGCATGGCCAGCGCCATCTGTTCGTTTAACCTCAAAGAGGTGTGCGACACCACCATCGGCCTCATCAAAGACCCCGATTTCGATATCGCCGGTACCCTCAAGGCGCCCGACTTTGCTATCGGCGGCATCTACCTCTATGACGAGCAGGAGATGAAGCGGGTCATCGACACCGGCCGCGGCAGCTTAAAGATACGCGCCCGCTACCGCTACGACGAAAAAGAAAACTGTATCGAGATCACCGAGATACCGCCCACCACCACCGTCGAGGCCATCATCGACAAGATCGTCGACCTCACCAAGCAGGGCAAGGTGCGCGAGCTAAACGACGTCCGCGACGAGACCGACCTCTCCGGCCTCAAGATCACCCTCGATCTAAAGCGCCGGGTCGACCCCGATAAGCTCATGGCCAAACTGCTGCGCATGACCCCGCTGCAGGACAATTTCTCCTGCAACTTTAATGTGCTCATCGCCGGCAGCCCGCGGGTGATGGGGGTCAGGGAACTGCTGGGCGAGTGGATCGCCTTCCGCCGCGAATGCGTCAAGCGCCGCATCTACTTCGACCTCAAAAAGAAAAAAGACCGGCTACACCTGCTGCTGGGCCTTTCAAAGATCCTGCTGGATATCGACAAGGCGGTGGCCATCGTCCGCGAGACCGAGGAGGAGCAGGAAGTGGTGCCCAACCTGATGATCGGGTTTGGCATCGACAAGATACAGGCCGAGTACGTGGCCGAGATCAAGCTGCGCCACCTAAACCGCGAGTACATCATCGGCCGCACCAGCGAAAAAGATCAGCTGCAAGACGAGATCGCCCGCATGGAGGAGATCTTAAAGAGCGCCAAAAAGCTGGATAAGATCATCATCGACGAGCTCAAAGAGGTGGCCAAAAAGTACGGCCAGCCCCGCCTGACCGAGATCTCTTACACCGACGACCTGATCTACGAGCCCGAGAGCGAGCAGGTACAGGCCTACGACGTCAAACTGTTTTTCACCAGCGAGGGCTACTTCAAAAAGATCACCCCCCAGTCCTGGCGCATGAGCAGCGTGCACAAGCTCAAAGACGGCGACACCGTCGTGCAGGAGATCGATACCCAAAACGACTGCGATCTGCTGTTTTTCACCGACCGCTGCCAGGTCTATAAGGCCAAAGCCGCCCAGTTCGACGACACCAAAGCCAGCCTCATCGGCGACTTTATCCCCGCCAAGCTCGAGATGGAGCAGGGCGAGCGGGCCCTCTACATGGTGCCCACCCGCGACTACAGCGGCTACATGCTGTTTTTCTTTGCCAGCGGCAAGATCGCCAAGGTGAACCTCTCCGCCTACCAAACCAAGCAAAACCGCCGCAAGCTGGTGGGCGCCTACAGCGACAAGTCGCCGCTGGTGGCGGTGTACTGGGTGCCCGAGGACAGCGAGTTTTTGCTGCGCACCTCGCTGGACCGCATGCTCATCGTCAACTCGGCGCTCATCGCCCCCAAGCAGACCAAAAACACCCAGGGTGTGGCCGGCATCAAGCTCACCAAAAATGCAGTGCTGCAAACGGTGGTGCCGCTGGCGCGAGCCGAACTGCAAGACGAGCACCGCTACCGCACCAAGACCATCCCCTCTATGGGGGCCAAAATAGCCGCCGAAGACCTGGCCAGCCAGCTGACTTTGGGCCAGTAAAAGCTGCCTTCTCATAAAAATAGCCGCGTCCCTTCTAAAATAGGGCCGCGGCTATTTTTTTATAGCGGTCCAAAACCCGCACTTTGGACGTGGTCGTACAGCTGGCAGTAGACAGCGGCCGGTATTTTCAAAAAATATGCCGCCTGGACCCAGGCCTCTTATACAGAGAGCGCCCCCAAACGCGAGTAACCGCCAAGCCTATCTTCTTTATTCCCCAGCCACGCGGTCGGCCTGCCCGCCGGTAAGCGAAAACGGCACGGCACTGGTGTTTCCCAGCCGGTCGCTGCTCAGCAGGGTATAGCTGCCGTTGGGCAGTGCGGCGGCGTAGCAGCCGCCTTCCACCTTATCCAAATAGGTCGCTTCGCCGCGCGCGTCTACCGCCCGCAAGCTGTCGGCTGCCAGCCCGCTGTCATCGTGCACGGTAAAGTACACCAGTTCTTCGGTGGGCCGTATCTCGGCCAGTGTCGGCCCCTGCCGGTCCAGATCGGTCACCGTCACCTGCCGGCGGTGTACCCGGCCGGTATTTGCTACCGCCCGCAGCGTATAAGTCCCGTTTTGGGAGATGGGCAACGTGTAGCACCCGTCTTTGCTCCGGGCCATATCGGTGGTGCGGCCGCTGCTGTCGCTCAGCTCCACCCGCTGGGCGGGTATACCGCCGATACAGGCGGTGAGTATCGCCGCCGCGGGCGACTGTTGCAGCTCGCAATGCAGGTCAAACGGGGCCAGCTGCATCCCGCCCACACACAAAATAGCGGTGGCCCCCACCGCCGCCGCTACCGCACTGCCCGGCAGCGCCGGCCTCGGCAGCTGCCGGCAGCTGTATCGCAGTAAAAGCCCCATCGGCACCAGCGCAAAGGTGCCGCCCAACTGCTGCCGCAGCGCGCGTTTGGCCGCCGTCAGCAGCCGGTCTACCGTACTGGTAGAGCACTGCATCATCTCTGCGATCTGGGCCACCGTGTACTGGCTAAAATAGCGCAGAGCCAGCACCTGACGCTGTCGCTGCGGCAGTTTGGCAATAGCCGCCGACAGAGTCAGCGCCGTGTCGCGCAGCTGCAGGTCCTGGGGGCTGGGCAGCTGTGCGGCCTGCTCCAGGTCGGCCTCTGCTACCGGTTTGGCCCTGGCCTGGGCCCGGCGGATGTTCTGGCACACCAGGTAGGTAGTGCGGTTTAAAAAAGCCACTACCGCCCGCGGCTTTTCCAGCTGCTGCAGCGAGCGGTGCAGCACCAGATAGCACTCCTGTACCGCATCCTCCGCCAGCTGCTCATCGCCCAGTATTGACAGCGCCTGGTAGTACTGCGCGGCAGCTGTGGCCCGGTACAGCTGCGCAAAGGCCTGCTCGTCGCCGCCCCGCGCCCGTAGTACCAGCTGCTCCAGCTGGTGGTGTCCCAATTTTCCCATAATTTACCCCCTGTATGGCTGGCTGGTACGGCGGTATTATAGTACAAGTGCCGCCAAAATGCAAAAAATAAAAAACTTTGTCGAGCAGTGGGGTAAAAGTATCTGCCGGCGACACTTAGTTACATCTACTTTTATTCGGGGCCTCTTTGCGCTCCGCCGACAAACACAAAAAAGGGGAGACCAAAATTGAGACACCTCATACGAGACAAGAACCGGCGTGGGGGCCGGTCTGTCGCGCTGGCTCTGGCCTGTGCTCTGCTGCTGGCCGCCTTTCCCACTCCACCCAGCACGGCCCGGGCAGCTCAAAAAGACGGCTCGGTCACCCAGTGCACCGACCTCAACCAGATGTTTAATATCGTCAATGTCTCGTCTACACCTACCAGCATCAGCGGCAACACCATCACCATTCGGGACAAGGGCCACCTGGCCTGTGGCGGCGCCAAGAGCAAGCAGAAGATATCTCTGCGCACCGATTGGAGCATCGATATGACAGCGACACTGCCCAACCAGAGCGTCTGTATGGCCACTTGGGTAATGTTTAATATCTTTTCTAAAGACGGTAACGTGCTCCAATTCATGCTGATGAACCACCGTGGGAGCAACGGCACCGTGGGTTGGCACAGCGACCCCAAGTGGACTACCTGTACCAGTGTCATGTACGGCGCCGCCGCAGACCGATACGATTTTGGCCCCGGCGGTGCAGTCGCCGGGTATAAGAAAAATCTCGCTGCCAGCGATTTCGGCAGCGGTCGGCCGGCCAGCCTCTCCTACCACTGGGACGACAGTACGGGCCGCGGCACCTTTACGTTCATGTATAACGGCTACACCACCGTGTATGTAAACGACAAGGTGCCCGACGAGAGTGCCTACCTGTCTATGGAGGGCACGATAGAGACCAGAGATCTCACCTACTATTTGAGTGCACAGCTGCAGTTCACCGGCTTTCGCTACACCCAGTACCAGCCCACCATGTCGGTGCGCTTTCTCGACCCCGGCGACAATACAAAAGAGCTGCATTACGCCTTGCCCGGCGATACCGTCACCGTCGAGGCCACCGCCCAGAATATCGGCAGCACCTACAGCTTTCCCGCCGCCCTCAAAAACAGCGACCTAAACGCCCACGTGGGCATAACGCCCTGTACCGGCAGCGACCAGAAGATCTATATCGGCAGTACCCCCGTCGCCACCGATACCACCCACGACATCACCAAAGACAGCGGCATCGCCTTTTCGCTGCCCACCGGCGACGACGCGGTCACCATCCGCTACAACGCCACCGTTACCGGCGATTCCGGCACCACCGCCACCGTCTACCAGCGGCTATAAGACGATTTCTTTAAAAACAACTACTACCACCAGTCCTCGCTTACAGTGGGCGCGCCCATGGTGTCGGATGACGAGGACCCCGACCACTACGACTATATCGTAGAGGGCCCGGCCGGTGAAAATGGCTGGTATACCGGTACCGTCACCATCGCTCTGGCTCCCGACAGCACCTACGACGAACTGTACTTCGACGGCGCCGCCGCCCCCAGCGAGAACGGCCAAAAGCAGTTTGAAACCGACACCGCCGGCACCCAGACAGACTTTTACGGCGTACAGACCTCCGACGGCAAGCGCTCCGGCGACACCAGCGAGACGCTGAAAATCGATACCACCGCTCCCACCCTGCAGCTCACCGACCGCGGCACCATGTCTTTTTCTCTAAAAGACAGCCTCTCCGGCGTGTGGAAGCTGCAGGTAAAATTGCCCGGTGGCGGTTGGCAGGACCTACAGCTCTACGATCTCACCGACGGGGCCGGCGACAAGGTCCAGACCGCCGCCCACACCGGCTTTACCGGCCTGCCAAACGGCACCTACCAGTATCGGGCAGTCGATGCAGCGGGCAACACCAGCGACCCGGTCACCGTTAAAAAGACCGATGTGGCCCCGGTCATCGTGGCCGACGACACAGCCACGGTCCAGCACAGTGCCGCCACAGCTGGCTCGCTGTCGCCGCAGGCGGTGTTCGATATGATCGCCGGCGACGATATTGCCGTCACCGCCCCTGCCGGCAGCGTCAAAACACCGGCGGTGCACAATACGCTGCCCACCGTCGACGGCGCCGCCCGCATCCAGCTGTACGACGAGCAGATCAGCTGGCGTCTCGAGCAGCCGGGCAACAGTTTCACACCGCAGACCGGTGCCGCCAGCACCACGCGCATCCCGGTCGACCTGCCCTGCGGCAAGTATATCCTCACCTTCAGCCAAAACGGTGCCGATGACGACGGCCACACCGCCTCGCCCAAGGTCTGTACCCTCTACGTGGTAGAGGGCCAGGCTCCCGACGTGCAGCCCGGCGGCGACACCACCTACCCCGACGGTCGCCCTGACACAGACCCCGATGACGCGGTATTTCCCCCAGACCAGCCCGAGCCCGATATCGACGATCAGGGCCAGGTGCACCGCACCCTCATCGACCAGATCACCGAGCAGCTGCAAGACCCGCCTGCCGGCGGCGGGCGGTACACCCGGCAAAATATGCTGGATCTGTTTGCCGGCCGCTATCAGGTCACCTCCTCCCAGCCCAATGGCCTGCTCCAGTGGGGCCAGCTGCACATCACCCACCAGGGCCAGCCGGCGTCGGAGCTCGGCACCACCCGCCCCGGCCAGTACATCATCACCCGCACCGCCACCGACAGCGCCGGCAACACCACCACCATCCAGCTTACCTATACCTTTGTCGAGCGCCCGGTGGTAGATCCGCCCCACGTACAGCCCGGCGACGGTCCCATCCAGCCCGATTGGCCCCAAAACCCCGATCAGCTGCCGGAGGTCACCGTCACGCCCGACGGCCAAAACCCCACCATCAGCCACGCGCTGCTGCGCGACGAGTTGGTGCAGGATATCGGCATCGCCCCGCCGTTTGGCGGCCACCTCAGCGCCCAGACAGCGGCCGGCTGGTTCGACGGACGCTACCGGCTGCAGTCGGCGCTGCCCTACCCGGCCGACACGCTCACCTATTCGCCCATTCAAATACTCGACAGCCAGGGCCGCGACATCACCGCGCTGGGTATCGACACCACCGCTCCCGGCAGCTATACCATCCGCCGCACCGCCACCGATCTGCTGGGTAACACCACCACCGTCGAGCTGTCCTATCAGCTCACCCAGCGCCAGGCCCAGATCGAGCCGGGCGAGACCGGCACTTCGACCGGCGACGGCGGCCGCCAGTCCGGTAGCGACGGCGCGAATGGCGGCGTAAATACCGGCGAACACCGCCGCTGCTGGGTGCACTGGCTGGCACTGCTGGCGGCCGGGTGCACCGCCGGCTATACCTGGCTGGTGCTGCGCCGACAGGATGAGGAGGAGCAAGATCCCAATGAGATATAGAGACCTGTTTTTCTACAGCGGTATGACCGCTATCACCTGCCTGCTGTGGGCACTGCGCGGCTGCGCACTGGATATGGGGGCTATCCTGTTGCTGGCAGTCGCCGTCCTGCTCTCGCTGGCGGTGCTGCTGCGCCGCGAAAAAAGGCGAAAATAGCGGTTCCTGAAACCGTTCAGCCAATTTAAAAGCCCACCGGGAGTCTGTCTCCGGTGGGCTTTTTGGCCGTCTGGCCGCGGCGGGCGCCCATGGGCTCTCGCCGATGACTGCCCAAAACAGCAGTGTAGAGACAGGAATATTTTCCAGCTGCTCCTATCGTCATTTTTTTGACAAATTGTAGATGACAGGCGTATAATGAAGTAACAAATATGTTTATTTTTCTTATAAACAGAGCGATTATTGTGACCATCAGTGTGTGATGGGGAGGATTATGTTATGAAAAAACGCTTTTGCGCCTGGGCGCTTTCACTGCTTTTGGCAGTCTCGCTCTTTACCCCAGTTCCCACCGCACAAGAAGGCGTCGTGCTGCGGGTGGGCCCCGGCGGCGACTGTGCCACCGCCCAGCAGGCTTTGGATAGCCTCAGCGCCGATACCGGCGCGCTCACACTGCTCTTCACCGCCGACTTGGGCGAGCAGGGCACGCTCGAGCTGCCGCCGGATAAAGGCATCACCACAGTCACGCTGGGCAGCGACGACGGCGGGCTCTACACAGTGGGTGCCTACGAAGTGTACGCCAGCGGTATCCCCCTCACAGTAGACGGGGTAAAGATAAACTACCTGTACGGCGGCGGCTACAACCAGACGGTGCCCTCCACCAGCATCACCGTGCGCAGCGGAAGTGTTCGCTGGCTGCTGGGCGGTGGTGGGGCCGACGTGGCGGGCGGCGTGGCACAGGTCACCGGCCAGGTGTCCATCTGCTTTGAAAATGCCGACGTAACGCCTTACTCTAACAATGACGACTATCTCTGGGGCGGCGGCGGTACCAGCACTGCCGGCACCGATGTGTCGGTGGGCTCGGTCTCGATCTCCATCTCCGGCACCACGATGCAGCGCGAGATCTTGGGCGGCAGCTACGTATCGGCGCGTGATGCCGTCGGCAATACCGGTCACGTGGACATTGCCATCAGCGATTGTACCATCGAGGGGGATGTGTACGGCGGCGGAGAGAGCAGTGGCACATCGGCTACATCCACCTCTCAAAGCACCCGTATCGCCATTCAAAACAGCACTTTCCCCCTATACGACGGCGCCTATGGCGGCAACATCTTGGGCGGTGGCTTTATCATGAATACTGACGGCTGCGTCGACGTGCTGGGCAGCGCCGTGCTCGATATAAAAAACAGCACCATCACCGCCGCCATCGGCGGCCCGCTGGCTTTTTCCAGCAAAACGGCCCGGGCCGGCAGTACTTCGGTCACCCTCACCGGCTGCACCGTGCGCGAGCTGGTCTGCGGCGGCAGCTACAGCGGCGACGGGGTGGCCGCCGTCTATAGCGGCAGCAGCGCGGTGCACATCATAGACGGTATCACCTTCCCGGGCGGCGGCGCCATCTACACCCAGGGCTATGTCGAGGAAGACGGCACCGCCACCGTCGAGGGGGCCAGCACCCTCACCATCACCGGCAGCCCGGTCACCGTGGGTGAGCTCTCGGGTCCCACCGACCTGGCGCTGGGTGCCCCGCTCACCGTCACCGGCCAGTACATCCCTGCCGATCCCGACCGCCCGGCCGCAGTGTCGCTGTTGGGCACTGGCTGACGGCATCAGGATGCGCTCATCTCCTACCAGGGTCAGGATGCTGCCGCCAACTGGTTTACCTTTGCCGACGACAGCCCGGCCGCATTTCAGCCGGGGCCCCCGGCGGTGTGGTCGCTCAACACCCCCGATATACGCGTCACCACCCAGATACAGGGGCAGGGGAGCATCGACCCCAGCGGCCCGCAGACAGTGCCCTGGAACAGCACCGTCACCTTTACCGCCCACCCGGCTGCCGGCTGGCAGCTCGACAGCGTCACCGCCGGCGGACAGCCGGTAGAGGTCGCGCAAAACAGCTTCTCTCTGCCGGCGCTGCGGGCCGATGTAGCCCTAAATATCACCTTTAGGCCGCTGCCGGTACAGCTGCAAGACCCCGATACCCAGGTGCAGCTGGTCTGCCCGCCCGAGTCGCTGCCCGCCGGGGCCGACCCCGCCCAGATCCACCTGCAGGTAGAGCCGGTCGACCGGCAGAGCGATGACTGGAACACCGTCCATACCGCCCTGGCCGACCGGGCCGATCAACTCGTCGCCTTCGATATCGGTCTTTACCTGCAAGATACCAAGGTGCAGCCCGGCGGCAAGGTGCAGGTGTCCATCCCCATTCCCGCCGGGTTCGACCGCAGCCGGCTGCTCATCTACCGGGTCGAGCCCACCGGCGACCTGGTGCAGTACCCGGTCACCGTATCCGGCGATCTGGCCCAGTTCGAGACCGATCACTTCAGCTACTACGTACTGATCCAGCAGGCGGCGCAGTCGCCGCTGCCGGCCGAGAGCACCCTGTATTTTGCCGATGCTGCCGGCGGTCGGGTGCTGGCCCGCGCCGGTTCGGCGCAGGTGCAGTCCGGCCAGCCGCTGCCCGTCGGCACCGCCGTGCAGTTTACCGCCGTACCCGCCAGCGGTTACCAGTTTTCCCGCTGGCAGGTCGATGACCATGCGGTCGCCGCCGGTGCCGACGGCACGCTCACCGTCACCGTGACCGACGGGGCGCAAACGGTCACCGCCATCTTTGTCCCGGCGCCGACAGGCGGCAGCGAGGAGCCCACCGCCTCCACCACTGTTCCAGCCGGCTCCGGGGCGCCTGGCACTGCGCCGGTACCCACCGGCGACCACACCGCGCTGCCGGCCGCGGCGGCACTGGCACTGGTGTTGGGGCTAGTGTTAGGGCTGGCCTTAGCCGCCGCGGTACCGGGCATCTGCCGTCGGCGGGCAGGCGGCCCCCACTAGTTTTCACATCTGCCATAAATAAAAATAGGGAAGGCTCAAAGGGCAGTCCCAGAAGGAAGTAATTCCTATGTAAGTTACGGTGTAACCTCGAAAAGAGGTTGCACCGTTTCTTTTTATGCTGTGAAGTAGTAATTTTACAAATTTAATTTATAAAATCCGATACTCGTTATCCCCGTAGACATCATTTATTATCATATGATTTTGACAACAAAAAACCGGTGACAAGTGATTTTTTCACGAGCCATCGGTTAAGAAATCAGTATTGTTTTTTATTTCTGCAAACTGGAATTTCGTGCATATCGTAATTTATCTTGACCATATGAATATGGTCTTCCCAAATTCCGTTGATATTTAGATAATATTTTGAAAGCCCCTCATTTATAAACTGATTTTTTTCTAAAACTCTTAAAGATGCTCTGTTCTTCGGCATCACATTCGCTTCAATTCGGTGCAAGCCTAATTCTTCAAATGCATATTTTGTCAGCATACCTACTGCCATAGACATATACCCTTTATTTACAAAACCTACATCTAGTTTATATCCCAAAAAAGCAGAGCAGAAAGCTCCCCATACGACGTTATTCAAACCGATCATCCCTATAATTTTTTGAGGATGGTCTGTTGATTTTATATAAAAACGAAAGGCGGTCTTTTCTTTACAGCGTTGCATTTCGTTTCTCAAAACTTCTTGCTGATATTCCAAAGAAAAGAACTCCTCGCTTCGTATAGGTTCAAAAGATTCTAAAAAGTCTCTGTTTCTCCTATAGTAATCAATTACCTGTTCGGCAAGTGATAGGTCTGCTGGAACAAGTTGTATATACTGATTTTTCATTATAAACCTCTGCAAATTCAAAGTTGTCTATCTCGTAGAACAAAACTATATTTTGTTCTTATATCAAAAAATTCATATTTTTAAAAATTTCAGTAAATTCTTTTATCTGCCAAAAGAAAACACCGACAAAAACTTTACGGTTCTTCTCGGTACTCCTCTAACGGTTACTTATGCAATAACCGATAATTCAGTATGTCTATTGCTTTCTAAAATACTTCCTTATAAGGCGATATCAAAAGCCTCCCCTCTTTTATGTCTGCTATCTGCCCACCGCTACTTCTGCCGGTAGTAAAATACCGCCAGCTGGGTGCGGTCGCGCAGGTCCAGCTTTTCCAAAATAGCACTCAGGTAATTGCGCACCGTCCCCTCACTCAAAAACAGCCGGTCGGCGATCTCGCGGTTCGAAAGCCCCAGCGCCACCAACTCGGTCACCTCCCGCTCCCGCTCACTCAGCTGAAAGCCCGAGAGGTCCGGCCCCGTCGGGGCGCCCATCAGGTCGGGCAGCTTGTGCACCACCTCGTCGCCAAATACGCTCTGCCCCGAGTACACCGCCCGCAGCGCCGGGGCGATGGCCTCTATATCCTGCTTGATAAGATACCCCTTGGCCCCCATCTGCAGCGCGTCGCGGATGTAGTCGTTGTCCGAAAAAGTGGTCAAAAACAAAATGCGCGCCAACGGCCATTGCGCCAGTATCTGCCGCGCCGCCTCAAGCCCGGTCATCCCCTTCATCTGGATATCGATGAGCAGGATGTCCGGCTCGTACCGGCGGTACAGCGCCACCGCCTGCTGGCCGCTGGTGCCGGTGCCCAGCACCTCGATGTCGTCCTGGGCCTGCAAGATCGTCTGCAGCGAGGCGCAGACGAACGGGTCGTCGTCAATAATGAGGATATCCATCGCTCAGTGCTCCTTTGGTATCGATATAAACAGGCGAAACCCATTTTGGTAGCCGGCGGTAAATACCCCGCCCAGCGCCTCAACCCGGTCACGCATGTTCTGCAGTCCAATGCCGCGCCCGCCCTCTGCCGGTCGGCGGCTGCCGTTGTCCTGGATGATGAGCTGGTACAGCGCCGGGTGCTCGATGGCCCGCACTGTGGCCCCGGTGGCGTCCGAGTGGCGGGCAATATTCGACAGCGCCTCCCGCAAAATGGCGATAAAGCAGTACTTTACCTCCCGCGGCGCGTCCTCTATCTCACACTCCAGCTGCACCGGGCAAAAGGTGGTGCTCTCGGCCAGCGCCCGTAGCTGCACCCCCAGGTCTACCGACTCGTCGTGCAGGTCGTGTACACTGCTGCGAATGTTGTCCATGGCCCCCGAAAGCGTGGCTTTCACCTGGTCCAGCTGCTCCCGCAGCGGCTCCTGGTCCCGGTACACCACCTCCAAAGCCCCCACCTGCAGCAGCGAGCGGGTCAGCAGGTGCCCCACATTGTCGTGTATCTCGCGGGCAATGCGGTTGCGCTCGGCCAGGGTAGCCAGGCGCACCTCATAATCCTGTTTTTCCATCAGGTCGTGGTTTTTCTGCTGCAGGTTTATCGCCGCCTCCCGGGTGTTGTCCTGCAGCAGGTAGTAGCGGCTAAAAATATCCGCCAGCGCGGCGGTCTTGCGGGCCAGCAGCACCGCCAGCAGGCAAAACCCGGTCAGGGTGGCCGTCAGGCTGGGCTCGGTGCGGCGCAGGCTCACCGCCAGCGGCACCAGCCACCCCAGGCGCAGGTACCACCGGTCCTGCCCGGTGCAGTCGTAGCAGCACAGCGGCAAAAACAGCAAAAACAGCGGGTACACACAGCACAGCAGCAGGTAGGGCAGCGTGCACGCCGGGCCCCACCGGCGCGGCAGGTAGCTGCACAGTGCCGTCAGCGCCACCGCTGTCAGCAGCCCCACCACCGCAAAGGTCCCGGCGTCCTGCGCCAGCGATAAAAGCAGGCACAACACCAGCAAAACGGCCTTATCCACGATCTTCTGCATCCGCTCACCCCCGCTTGCTCTTCTGTCTCTAGCATAACAAAAGCCGGTCCTTTATGCAATCGCACCCGGCTACATGTGACAATTGTCACCGCGACTCGTGCCCCCGCTCACTGCCCACCGCCGCCCCGGTGGGGTATACTGGTCATACCGGGCAGGGGAGAGCGATCCCCGCCGCCCACCACCCAAAAATAGAGAGGGGCGTATTCCATTGATCATAGAAGTAAAAAATCTCGTCAAGCGCTACGGCGACCTGGTCGCCCTCGACCACTTCGACCTGTCGGTGCAGGAGGGGGAGATCTTCGGCCTGCTGGGTCCCAACGGCTCGGGTAAGACTACCGCCATCAACTGCATGCTCTCGCTTTTGCACTACGACCGCGGCGAGGTGTCGCTGTTCGGTTCCCCCATGAGCCCGCAAAACTACAAGAGCAAGCAGAAGATCGGCGTAGTCATGCAAAACGTGGCCGTGTTTCACGAGCTCACCGTGCTCGAGAATATCGACTATTTCTGCGGCCTTTACGTGGCCGACCGCAAAAAGCGCCGCGAGCTGGTCGATGAGGCCATCGATTTTGTGGGCCTGGGCGAGTACCGCAAGTTTCTGCCCAAAAAGCTCTCCGGCGGCCTGCTGCGGCGGCTCAACATCGCCTGTGGCATCGCCCACCGTCCCAGCCTCATCTTCATGGATGAGCCCACCGTGGCCGTCGACCCCCAGAGCCGCAACAACATCCTCGAGGGCATCCGCCGTCTCAACGCCCAGGGGGCCACCGTGGTCTACACCTCCCACTACATGGAGGAGGTCGAGCAGCTCTGCTCCCGCATCATGATCATGGACCGCGGCCGCGCTGTCGCCACCGGCACCAAAGAGGAGCTCAAGGCCATGATCCGCACCGGCGAAAAGCTCTCGGTCGAGCTGCCCGACCTGCCCGCCCCAGTGCTGCGCGAGATACAGGCCATCGACGGGGTGCGCCAGGTCAGCTACCAAAACGGCCAGCTCGTCGCCCACTGCATGATGGGCGGCCACCAGATGATCGCCGTGCTCGACCTGCTGCGCCAGCGGCAGCTGCCCTTTGGACGGGTGTTCTCCGAGCCGCCCACCCTAAACGACGTATTTTTAGAGATCACCGGCAAACAACTGCGGGATTAAGGGGGAAAACGCCATGTTTTGCAACATCTATCTCAAGCGCATCCGCGCCGCCCTGCGCGACCCCACGACTCTGGTCTGGACCTGGGTGTTCCCGCTGATGATGGCCACTCTGTTCTATTTTGCCTTCGGCTCGCTCGACGAGACGGCCCAGCTGCAAACGGTGCCGGTAGCGGTGGTGCGCGACAGCGCCTACCAGCAGGACCAAACACTGCAGACCGCCCTGCAGCAGGTCTCGCAGGGCGACAGCGCCCTGCTCTCTATCACCTATGTCGACAGCACCCAGCAGGCCGACACACTGCTGCAAAATGAAAAGGTGTCCGGCTATATCCTGGCCGGTGATGTCCCCCAGCTGGCCGTCTCCGGCAGCGGCATAGAGCAGACGGTCCTGCGCGGCTTTCTCGACAGCTACCAGCAGACCAAAAACACCGTCTCCCGCGCCGTGGCCGCCGGCGTCAGCGACCCGCAGCAGCTGCGCGCGCTCATCGCCCGGCAAGACTTTACCGAGGGTATCAGCCTCACCAAAAACCCGGTCACCGAAAAGGTGGGCTACTTCTACGCACTGCTGGCCATGGTCTGCCTCTACGGCAGCTTTCAGGGCCTCACCAGCGTCGACCGCCTGCAGGCCAACCTGTCGCCGGTGGGCGCCCGCCAAACGATGGCTCCCACCAACCGGCACATACTGGTCTCGGCCGATCTGCTCGGCGGCATCACCGTACACGCGGCCTGTGTGGGTATCGTCGTCCTCTATATCCGCTACGTGTTGGGGGTAGATTTCGGCGGTAAAATGCCGCTGGTGCTGCTCACCTGTCTGGTGGGCAGCCTGGTCGGGGTGGCCTTTGGCGCGCTGGTCTCGGTCAACCACCGCATCAAAGATGGGCCCAAGACCGCCATCCTCATCTCGGTCATCATGGTGCTCAGCTTTTTGTCCGGCCTCATGGTGTCCGGTATCAACTACACCGTGGCGCAAAAGCTGCCGGTGGTCTCCTGGCTCAATCCCGCCGCCCGCATCTCCGACGCATTCTACTGCCTGTACTGCTACGATGGCTACAGCCAGTACTTCCTCAACATCGGTATCCTGCTGGCCATGGCCGCGGTCATGTTCGCCGCCACCGCCGCATTCGTAAGGAGGCAGCGCTATGAGAGTATTTAAGGCCTGTTTTCAAATCATGTCCCGCAAAATGGGGGCGCTGGCCATCTACGTGGTCATCTTTATGGCCCTCTCGGTGCTGCTCACCGACATGAGCGCCCAGCAGCTCAGCACCGACTTTACCGCCGAAAAGCCCACCTTCACCATCATCGACCGCGACGGGGATACCCCCATCACCCAGGGCTTGCGCCGCTACCTGTCGCAAAACGGCACCGAGGTGCCGCTCAAAGACGAGATACAGGTGCTGCAAGACGCCACCTTCTACCGCGCCAGCGACTATATCGTCATCATCCCCCAGGGCTTTGCCGCCAGCTTTCTCACCGCCGCTCCGCTGCAATTACAAACAGTCACCACCCCCAACTCGGCCCGCGGCTACTACGCCGACAGTCTGGCCAGCCAGTACCTGCAAATGGTCCGCAGCAGTCTGCTGGCCGATCCCGGCGCCGACCCCGCGCAGGTCGTCGAGACCGCCATCAGCGACCTCGGTCAGCACGTGCAGGTCACCACCCGCCAGTTCGGCGAGGCCCAGCCCGTCAGCGAGAGCTACCACATCTTCTTTCGCATGCAGAGCTACATCCTCATGGTCATGGTCATGCTCTGCCTCAGCACGGTGACCATCGCCTTTGGCCGCCCTGATCTGCGCCGCCGCAACCTCTGCAGCCCCATGAATGCCGGCCGGCTCAACGGGCAGCTGTCGCTGTACAGCCTCATCATCAGCCTCTTTTGCTGGCTGCTGCTCACCCTGCTGGGCTTTGTCGTCTACCGCCGCGATCTGGCCGTGCTCGATATGCGACTGCTGGGGCTCATGCTGCTCAACGCGCTGGTGTTCACGCTGGTGGCCATGGCCATCTCCATGCTGGCCGGCATCTTCATGAAGAGCCCCAACACTCAAAACGCCGTGGCCAACTTCGTCTCGCTGGGTCTCAGCTTTCTGGGCGGCGTGTTCGTCCCGCTGGAGTACCTGGGTCAAGGCATGCTGGCCGTGGCCCACTTTACCCCCACCTACTGGTACTCGGTAGCCCTCAACCGCATCTGTAAGATCAGCAGCTTTTCGGGCGGGGTCCCCGTCGAGATCTGGCAGGCAATGGGCGTGCAGCTAGGCTTTGCCGCCGCGCTACTGTGTATCGCCCTGGTCATGGCAAAATATGCCGGCCGGTCCGAGCGCGCGCTGCAGCAGTCCCACACCGAGCTGCAAAATTGACATGGGTGCAGCCATCTGCACCGCAACATAAAAAGAGGGGAGACTACCCGGTAGTCCCCCCTCTTTTGGCGTTATAGCGACTGGGTGTAGTGGGCGATCACATCACGCAGGTACACCGCCCGCCCGGCAGTGCCCCGGTCGTAGTAGTCGCGAAAACGGTCGTCGGCCACATAGCCCGCCGCCAGCGCCGCATGGGCCGCCGGGTCGTAGTGGCCCCAGCTGGCAGTCAGCCACTGGCGGTGCTTTTCGGCCAGCTCCCGCGCCGCCGGCGCGTCGGTCGGCGTCCCTGCGGCAAACAGCGCGTCCAGCTGCCGCAGGATCTCCTTTTCCAGCGCGGTAAAGCGGTCGTAGTCGGCCCGGCTCATGCAGAGCATCGCCGCGTTCGCGCTGTCGGCCGCTGCATCTCCGTATCTGGCCCGCACCTCTTTGCCGTAGCGGCGCTCATTTTCAGCCACCAGCTGCTCTTTAAAGCAGTCAAATCTCTCTTCCAATAAAAACACCTCCTGTGTGTCGTCAGCGGCCAGCACGCGGTCCACCGCGCCCAATAGCCGCTCCAGTTTCTCTCTTTTTTGCAGCAGACGGCGGCGGTGGTCGGTCAGTGCCTGCCGGCGGTCGTAGCTCGGGTCGCGCAGCAGCGCCCGTATCTCGCCCAGCTGTAGCCCCAGCTCCCGGTAAAAGAGTATCTGCCACAGTGTGTCGGCCTGCTCGGCGCCGTACAGGCGGTAACCGGCGGCAGTGGTATGTTGGGGCGCCAGCAGGCCGATCTGGTCGTAATAGCGCAGGGTCCGGGGGCTTATCCCCGCCAGCTTTGCCAGTTGGCTCACGGTAAAAGACATCTGTCGGCCTCCTCATCACGCATTTCTGCTGTAACTATACGATAAGCCCTTACGCCGCGTCAAGGTAAAGCGCAAATTTGCGCCGGTGCCGGTACCGGGGGCCAAAGGTGGCAAAACACGCCAAAAAAGGCCGGCTATGAGCGCCGGCCCCCGGTCCATGGCACCCTAATCGCAAACGCCAAAAAGTAAGGTGATATGGACACTGGTAGTATACCCGCCGCTGGTTGGTGTATACAAAAATTTATCGCCGCCATTGGTTGCTTTTTTATAGCAGATATGCTATTATATTGATTATTGTGAGAACATAGCTTTACTTCGGAGGTGGCACCGTGAACACAGTTCAGATCGTGGCGGGCGTACTACTGCTCATCTCCTGCCTGGTCATTATTTTAATGGTCATCATGCAGGAGCCGACATCCGGTATGTCAAACACCATCAGCGGCGGCTCGGCGCAGTCTTATTTGGGAAGCTCCGGCGGCAGGACCCCTGACGCACTGCTGGCCAAGTGGACCAAAATAGCGGGCGTTGCGTTTTTCGCGCTTACACTTTTAGTCGGTGTATTCGGAATATTTTCCAAATGAGAAAAACACCCTGCCACCTAGTGCAGGGTGTTTTGTTGTGTGTGCCCATCGGGGCGGGGTATGCCCGCCCCGGGCGCTGCCCACAATAAAGGGGCGGGCGCATACAGTGGCACAGAAGTTTACTTACCGGCGGCCGGGCCGCCCTTGAAAGACAGGTGACCGTTTATCAAACTGCAAAAAACGATAGAAAAAATACTCCGCGAGACCAAAAACCCCTACGTCCCCCTCAAGCTGATCTGCACCCGTGCGGCCAGCTTTTCCAAGCCCCAGATCCGCAGCTGTCTCGACCAGATGGAAAAGAGCGGCCAGGTGCTGTTCGGCGAGCAGGGCTTTGCCCTGCCCGAGCGGCTGGATCTCAAGCGCGGCGAGATCGTCAAGGTGGCCGGCAGCTTCGGCTTTGCCCAGCTCGACGACGAGGAGAAGACCCAGGTCTTCATTCCCGGCCGCTACTTCATGGGCGCCATGACCGGCGAGCAGGTGCTCCTGCGCACCCGCCCGGGCCGGGTGGGCATGTCGCTGGAGGGCGAAGTCGTCCAGGTCATCCCCGACCCCGACGGCGCCTTTGTCGGCGTGCTGCACCTCTCCGGCGACAGCTGTTTCGTGGTGCTCGACTGCATGCCCAAAACCGAGATCAAGGTCCGCCGCTCCACCCTGGGCGAGGCCAAAGACGGCGACAAGGTGCTCGTCAAACTGGTGGTGCGGGGCCGCAAGCACTTCGGCCACATCGCCGCCATCGAGCGGGTGTTCGGCGACTCCGGCCGCGCCAAGTTCTGCGCCGACGCCATCCTGCACCAAAACCACATCAAACTGAACTTCGAGCCCGAGACGCTGCAGGAGGCCGCCCAGGTGTTCGAGCGCGGCGTCTGCCCCGACGATTTCGCCGGCCGCGAGGACCTGCGCGACTGGGTCATCTGCACCATCGACAGCAAAGAGACCAAAGATATCGACGACGCCATCTCGCTGCAAAAAACGGCCGACGGCTATCAGCTGGGCGTGCACATCGCCGACGTGTCCCACTACGTCCGCCCCGACACCGCTCTCGACAGCGAGGCCTTCGAGCGCGGCACCTCGGTGTACTACGCCAATTCGGTAGTGCCCATGCTGCCCAAAGAGCTCTCTAACGGCGTCTGCTCCCTTAACCCCGACGAGGACCGCCTGGCCCTGTCCTGTATCGCCCAGCTCGACGAGCAGGGCCACATCAAAGACTACCGCTTTGCCAAGACCATCATCCGCTCCCGCAAAAAGTGCGCCTACAGCGAGGTCAACGCCCTGCTCGACGGCACCGCCAGCCCCGACATCGTAGAGGCCTACGCCCAGGTGATCGACAGCTTGCAGCTCATGGGCCAGCTGGCCCAGATACTCGAGGACAACCGCTTTGCCCGCGGCGCCATGAATATCGAGTCCAACGAGAGCAAGATCATCATGGACGAAGAGGGCGACCCCGTCGATATCGTGGTGCGCGACCGCGGCGCCTCCGAAAAGGCCATCGAGGAGCTCATGCTCATCGCCAACGAGTGTGCCGCCAACCTGGGCCGCAAAAACAAGCTGCCCTTTGTCTACCGCGTACACGAAGATCCCGACGGCATCAAACTCGAGACGCTGCGCACCATCCTCAAGGCTTTCGGCTACCCCTACACCGACATCAAGGCTGGGGTACCCACCAAAAAGCTGGCCGAGATCCTCGATCTCTCCCGCGGCAAACCCGAGCAGATCCTCATCCATAAAATGGTTCTGCGCTCCATGGCCAAAGCCAAGTACAGCGAGCAGCCCCTGGGCCACTACAGCCTGTCGCTCGACGATTACGCCCACTTCACCTCGCCCATCCGCCGCTACCCCGATCTCTCCATCCACCGCATCATCACCGACTTTTTGAGCGGCGTACCGGCCTCCGAGATCAGGGCGCGGTACGACGATTTCGTGGTCGATTCCTCCGCCCACTCCACCCAGTGCGAAATAAACGCCATGATGGCCGAGCGCGACTGTGACGACGCCTACAAGGCCCAGTACATGCAGCAGTTCATCGGGCAGGATATGCCCGGTATCGTCTCTGGCGTGGCCCCCTACGGCTTCTACGTCCAGCTCGAGAACAGCTGTGAGGGACTGGTGCGCCTGGCCACCATCGAGGGCAGCGATTACGAGCTGGTCGACGATATCAAGCTGGTCGATCACGCCGGCGGCAAGACCATCTCCATCGGCGACCCCATCACCGTCAAGACCACCAACACCAACGTCTCGCTGGGACAGGTCGATTTTGCCCTGGTCTGACCAGCTGCACAGCGCGTATAGTATCTTTGTATCTCTGCCCGCCGGCGCTCTGCCGCCCGGGCCGCAAAAAAGCGGTCGTGCCCCCATCCGGGAGCGCGGCCGTTTTTTTCGTGCTGTCTTTTCGTCTCCTCCCGGCCAAAATGGGTATTTATCCCAACCGCACCGGCATAAACTGGAGGTATAGGGGGCAAACTCACAGGCGAAAGGAGCGGATGGCTATGGAAGGTATCTTAGCGCGTATCGACGGCCGCCTCGCCGGCCTTAAACAGCTGCTTTCTCAGCGGCAGCAGACCGCGCCCAGCAGTGCCCAGCTCGCCCGCCAGCAGCTGCAAGACGACATCGCCGAGACCAATCTGCGCCTGTGTCAGGCCCACGATCGGTTCGACTACAGCAGCGAAGGCGAACTGGTGACCTCCGCCGTTTACGAGATCAAGGCGCTGGAGCACCGGCTCGATTTCCTGTACCAAAAGGCCCGGCAGCTGCCGCGCCAGGAGTAGCCCCACAATAAAAAGACGGGGGATGACGAGATGGCATACTACCGGTGGATCATGTTGGCGCTTGCCATAGTGGTGGTGGCGGTGATGGCCCGCACCTTTTCCAAGGGGCAGCACCCCTGTATCACCGCGGTGTTTACCGGGCTCTCGGGCATTTGCGTGGTGCTGCTGCTCAATGTGCTGGCGCCGTTTATCGGCCCTACCATCGGCTTTAATTTCTTTACCTGCGGGGCCTCGGCGGTGCTGGGGGTGCCCGGCGTGGCCGGCATGTTGTTTTTAAAGCTGATCTTTAAGCTCTGACCAGGTAGTGTAGCGGTGCAAAAAAGGGGCGTGTCCGGCTGTGGACACGCCCCTTTTGCCGCGCCATAAAATAGGGCAGGGGAGCAGGGGGCAGAGGCAGCAGCGCGGCAGTTGCGCCCGGCCGCCTCGGTGCGGTATACTGTACCTACCCCATAAAAAAGGAGCACTGCCAATGGAATATATCGCCAAGTGGGTCGAGGGCACCCCCCAGCAGCAAGATGCCTACGACCTGCGCCTACAGGTATTCGTCGACGAACAGGGCTTTGCCCGCGAAGTCGAGCTCGATGAGATCGACCGCACCGCCTGGCACCTGGTCCTCTATGCGCCCGACGGCACCCCCGCCGCCGTGGGCCGTACCTTTCCCGCTCCCGGCCGACCCGGCACCTACACCGTGGGCCGCATCTGTGTGGCCAAAAGCCACCGCAGATCCGGCCTGGGCGCCCGCCTGCTGGACGAGATACACGCCCGCCTGCGCGCCGCCGGCGCCAAAACTGCCCAGCTGCACGCCCAGGTGCAGGTGCAGCCATTTTACCAGCGCTGCGGCTATACCGCTGTCGGCAGCCCCTTTATAGAAGACGGCTGGCCCCACATCACCATGCAGCGACCGCTGTGAGCGCGGCCCCACCGCCGGTACGCCCGTACCGGCCCGTTTAACAGGAGGAAGCCCATGAGCGACTGGAGCAACACCTACCCCGCCACCGCCGCCCCCACCCCCCAGCAGATAAGCCAGTACATCGGTACCCCGCTGTGGCCGCAGCTGCAGCAGTTTATAAAAGATACCTACGGCCTGTCGCCGCAGCTGTTTTTTAGCCGCTGCGGCATGGCTCCAGGCTGGAACGTCAAGTACAAAAAGGGCAGCCGTTCGGTCTGTAACCTCTATCCCGAGCGGGGCTTTTTTACCTGTCTGGTGGCCATCAGCGACCGCGACGAGCCCGAGGCGCGGGCCGTCCTCGCCGGTGCCGACCCCTATCTTCAGGAGCTGTTTTCCTCTACCCAGTCGTTTCGCGGCAGCCGCTGGCTCATGGTGGCGGTCACCACCCCCGCCATCCTAAGCGGCCTGCAGCAGCTTCTGCTGGTGCGCACCAAGCCGCCCAAGCGCAAATAGGCCTTTTGGTCCCGCCAGCGCAGTTGGCGCCGGCCAAGGCCCCACGTGTCAATAGAGAAAGCCCTGTAGTTTACAGGGCTTTCTTTTTGCGTGGCCGGTCACTCCAATATGCCGGTATGGATGACTTTCCCATATAGCGCCAGTTGTGCCCGCGTCAGCAGGGCGTCGGCTGCAAGCGCTCTATACGGCATACGCCCCTGCCAGTCACTGCGGATGTTGCGGCCGCCGATCTCCCGGTGCATTTTTTCCCCTAAGAGCACGAGCCCCTCTATAATGAGCGCCAACTCTATGCGGCTGATGGAAAAAGCCACCGTCTGACCGTCTCTCTTTTTCTCCTCCTGAAAGGCCTGGTACTGCCGAAAGCGCCTTTGCGCATTGCGTAAGTGGAGCGACACCGCGCTCACCGATAGGTGCAGCTCCTCGCCAATGCACTTACAGGTCAGCCCCTGCTGCCGCAAAAAATATACTTCCCGTTGCCTCTCCGTGAGGATAGATAGATCTTTTTCCATGTCTTATCTCCTTTAATTTTACAAAATCTACGGTTGGAACCGTGCACGGTGGGTCGTGGGTATTTTTATTGCTACCATGAAAATACTTTCCATATAGAAGTATTTTTGTGGTAGCAAGGATGATTAGGTGAGCGATAAGATATATGCACAAATTATTGTCGATCGAATTGTATCACTCTGCAAACAACGTAAAATATCTATTTATAAATTGGCAGAGATGAGTGGCATTACCCAATCAACCCTTGATAATTTGATTGGTGGGCATACTTTTAATCCTAAAATTAGAACACTGCACAAGGTCGCCAATGCCTTTAATATGACGGTGGCAGAATTTCTTAACTTTCCTGCTCTTAACAACTATTCTTTCGAAGACGATTCCGATGAATGACCGAAACAGATGTAGCGCCGCTATATCTGTTTTTTACTATCCAGTTATGGTAAGTAGGTGATTGCTATGTCAGTCCCGATCTCGGTGCTTATCGCCGCCCATATCCAAAAACTCTGTCACCAGCGCGGTATTTCTATCAATCAGTTGGCACAGATGGGTGGCCTTGCCGACTCTACGCTCGATAACATTATGAACCGCCGCTCCGTCTATCCGAGTATTAAAACGCTGGTGCGGATAGCCAACGCCTTTGGCCTTACCGTGGCCGAATTTTTAGACTTTCCCGCCCTCAACGACTACTCATTCGAGGACGATACCGATGCCTGACGATAGCGGATGCAGCGCCGCTATATCGGCTTTTGCCACGCAGCCATAAACAGGTAGGTGAATACTGTGAAAGACCAGCTCTCATCGCTCGTAGTCGACCGCATCTACTCGCTGTGCCATCAGCAAGGTATTTCTGTCAATAAGCTGGCTCAGATGAGCGGTGTCTCTCAATCCACGCTCGATAATATTATGAATCGCCGCTCCTTTAACCCCACTATTAAAACGCTGGTGCGGGTAGCCAACGCCTTTGGTCTTACCGTGGCCGAGCTTTTAGATTTCCCTGCCCTCAACGACTACTCGTACGAGGACGATACCGATGCCTGACGATAGCGGATGCAGCGCTGCTGTACCGGCTTTTTCCAGGCAGCCATAAACAGGTAGGTGAATACTGTGAAAGACCAGCTCTCATCGCTCGTAGTCGACCGCATCCGCACTCTCTGCCGCCAGCGCGGTTTTTCTATTTACAAACTGTCGCAGATGAGCGGTATCACCCGTTCTACGCTCAACAACATCATGGGCCAAAAAACGCGTGATGCCCGGCTGTCCACACTACTTAAAGTAGCCAACGCCTTTGGCCTTACCGTGGCCGAATTCTTAGATTTCCCCGCCCTCAACGACTACTCATTCGAGGACGATACCGATGAGTAGTAAAAATAGTGGATATTTGTGCTAAACGTGGAAAGCATGCTCTCATGATACCATTGCCCAATATTTTAGTCAATAGCACATTGAATAAGACTGTATTGCAGCCTGACAAAATCTATAATATACACCATACGATACAAGAGGGGAGGGGCGTACATGGGCCGGGACGTGTCTTTTGACAACCGCGACCGCTTTATCGAGTTGGGGCTGGCTATCGCCGCCCTGCGCAAAATGCAGGGCCTCTCGCAGGAGCAGCTGGCCGAAAAAGCGGGTATCAGCCGCTCCCACCTCAGTTCTATCGAAGCGCCCGGCACCGTCTATCCCTTTTCGCTGGAGGTGCTCTATAACATCGCCGACGCGCTGCACATCCGCCCCGGCGACCTGCTCAACTTCACCCTGCCCGGCAGCCGCCGCAGGCCGTGACCCGCGGCAAGGGCCATGGCCAAAAAGACGCCACTACCCACACCTGTGTAAGGGGGATGCAGAGAAATGATCGTCTATGACCCACTGTGGGCGACCATGGCCAAAAGAGGGGCGACCACCTACACCCTGCGGGTGAAATACGGCCTTAGCCATGCCACTGTGCAGCGCTTACAGGCCGGTCAACCCGTCACCACTCACACGCTGGATAAGCTGTGCCAGATATTCGACTGTGCGCTGTCAGACATTGCGGTATATGTTCGCACCGAGAGCGATAAACAGCATTTGCCAAAATAAAAAAGCACCCGATACGGGTGCTTTTTTTTCAAGTAGGCGACTAAACCATAAGCCGAGTTCTGTATTGAGTGACGATCTATCTTGGCCGCGCGTCGCCGCACAGCTCCAGCCACCTTGTCGGGAGCCGGCCGGGCAAGCCGTATCTGCCCCCATTGCGGTGTTGCTCCGGATAGGGTTTACATAGCCGCACAGTCTCCTGTGCGCTGGTGAGCTCTTACCTCGCCTTTCCATCCTTACCCACATGCCATAAGGCCGGGGCGGTTTCTTTCTGTTGCACTTTCCCTAAAGTCGCCTTCGGCTGCCGTTAGCAGCTATCCCTGCCCTGCGGAGCTCGGACTTTCCTCACACACGCTCTTTCGGGCTGTGTGCGCCGCCACATGGTCTACTCGCCGCGCAAAACTGCGCCCTGCTATTTTAGCACAACAGCGCGCTTTTTACAAGTGACCTACCGGTCCAGCGGCACGCCGTTGCCGTCCACGCTGATCGACTCGGTCAAGATCAAAATACCCTCGATGAACGACCAGATGTACGATACCGTGCCACAGCACAAAATACCCAGTATCAGCTGTACGATGGCCTTGTTGGTGTAGCCCAGGTAAAAGTTCTGAATGCCAAAGCTGCCCAGCAAAAAGGCAAACAGCGCCGCCACCACTTTGCTGCGGGGCTTGTAGCCCGCCGGGATGGGCGCGCCCTGCAGCACCGTGCCGCAGTTGGGGCAAACGCTGGCGCCCGGGGGCACCACCGCACCGCACACCGCACAGGTGGCGCCGGCCGTCTGTCCGGCGGTGTTCTGTCCGGCCTGTTCCGCGTGCTCCACCGGGGTGCCGCACACCGTGCAGAAAGCCGCCCCGTCGGGGATGATATTGCCACAGTTTTTACAGTTCATAGTACCCAACTCCCAATTTTGTGGTTTGGCCCGCCCGCTTCGGCGCTGTTGCCGCCGGGCGGTGGGCCCGCTCTCAATGGCCTTATTATAGCATTTTTGCCCTATTGGGGCAACTTAACAATTTATGAAGTACTCTTACGAATATCTTGCGGTATACCCAAACAAGCGCCCCGCCGCCCCTGCAAAAATTGGCATAGCCCATAAATTTGCAAGTCGCTGCCCGGTTTTACTTCACTTTTGCTTGAACTGTGCCCCCAAACTCTATATAATATGGACATATCGGGGTGCGATGTACCGCTTTACAGCGATGATGTGCCCAATCCCATTTTAAGGAGGCCCCCTATGTCTTTTAGCAACGCATATCTCAGCCAGGTTTACGAGCAGGTCTGCCGGCGCAACGCCGGCGAGCCCGAGTTTTTGCAGGCCGTCCAAGAGGTTCTCGAGTCCCTCGAGCCGGTCGTCGCAGCCGATCCCGCCATCGAGAAAAACGGCGTTATCGAGCGCATGGTCGAGCCCGAGCGGATGATCGTGTTCCGCGTCTCGTGGGTAGACGACGCCGGCAAAGTACAGGTCAACCGCGGCTTTCGCGTCCAGTTCAACTCCGCCATCGGCCCCTATAAAGGCGGTCTGCGCCTGCACCCCTCGGTCAACGCCTCGGTCATCAAATTCCTGGGCTTCGAGCAGGTGTTCAAAAATAGCCTTACCGGCCTGCCCATGGGCGGCGGTAAAGGCGGCAGCGACTTCGACCCCAAAGGCAAGTCGGATATGGAGATCATGCGCTTTTGCCAGAGCTTCATGACCGAGCTGTGTAAACATATCGGCCCCAACACCGACGTGCCCGCCGGCGATATCGGCGTCGGCGCCCGCGAGATCGGCTATCTCTTCGGCCAGTACAAGCGCCTGCAAAACGAGTTTACCGGCGTGCTCACCGGCAAAGGCCTCACCTACGGCGGCTCGCTGGCCCGCACCGAGGCCACCGGCTACGGCCTGTGCTACTTCACCCGCGAAATGCTCGCCGACCTCAAAAACGAGAGCTTCGCCGGCAAAAAGGTAGTCATCTCCGGCTCCGGCAACGTCGCCATCTACGCCGCCGAAAAGGCGACCGAGCTGGGCGGCAAAGTCATCGCCATGTCCGACTCCGCCGGTTACGTCCTCGACGAGAGCGGCATCGATCTGGCCCTCATGAAACAGGTAAAAGAGGTCGAGCGCGCCCGCATCACCGAGTACGCCGCCAGAAGAGAAGGCGCCGTCTACACCGCCGGCAGCAAAAACATCTGGAACACCCCCTGCGATATCGCCCTGCCCTGCGCCACCCAAAACGAGCTCGACGAAGAGGGGGCCAAGGCCCTCATTCAAAACGGCGTCATGGCCGTGGCCGAAGGGGCCAACATGCCCTCCACCCCCGCCGCCATCGCCGCCCTGCAAAAGGCGGGCGTGCTGTTTGCCCCCGCCAAGGCGGCCAACGCCGGCGGCGTGGCGGTCTCCGGCCTCGAGATGAGCCAGAACTCCATGCGCTACAGCTGGACCTTCGAGGAAGTCGACAGCAAGCTCGAGGGCATCATGAAAGGCATCTACCAGAGCGCCAGCAGCGCCGCCGCCCAGTACGGCCACGCCGGCAATCTGGTCATGGGCGCCAACATCGCCGGCTTTAACAAGGTCTGCACCGCCATGATCGCCCAGGGCGTCGCCTACTGATATCTTTACGCCGCGCCGGTACCCATATATGCCCCGCCCGTGTTTCGCAAGGTAAAGTAAAGCCGGCGCGGCGGTGTGTATTTGACCGGCACACCACGCCCCGCTCAGCCGGGGCGCCCGGCGGGTCCGGCCCGCCAACTGTAGAAAGGCAGTGATTTTCATGCAAGAGATCAGAGTGGAACTTGCAAAAACCCTAAAGGATAAGCCCGTCGATGAGAGCAAATTGGGCTTTGGCCAGGTCTTCACCGACTATATGTTCGTCATGGAGTACACCGCCGGTCAGGGCTGGCACGACCCGGTCATCAAGCCCTACGGCCCCATCTCCATCTCCCCGGCAGCCATGTGCCTGCACTACGGGCAAGAGGTGTTCGAGGGTATGAAGGCCTACCGCGCCGACGACGGCCGCGTGCTGCTGTTTCGCCCCGAAGAGAACTTTAAGCGTCTCAACCGCTCCAACAAGCGCATGTGTATCCCCCCCATCGACGAGGAGTTGGCCCTCTGCAGCCTGAAAAAACTGGTCGATCTCGACCGCGACTGGATTCCCAAAGCCAAAGATTCGTCGCTGTACATCCGCCCCTTCATCATCGCCACCGAGGGCAAGCTGGGGGTCAAATCCTCCGATAGCTACCTGTTCATCATCCTGCTCTCTCCCTCCGGCCCCTACTACGCCAGCGGCCTCGACCCGGTCAAGATCTATGTCGAGTCCTCCTACGTGCGCGCCGTGCGCGGCGGCACCGGCGAGGCCAAGACCGGCGGCAACTACGCCTCGGCGCTCATCGCCCAGGAGGAGGCCCACGAGCAGGACTACGCCCAGGTGCTCTGGCTCGACGGCGTCGAGAGAAAATACATCGAGGAAGTGGGCGCCATGAACATCTTCTTCGTCATCGACGGTGAGGTGGTCACCCCCGCTCTAAACGGCAGTATCCTGCCGGGCATCACCCGCAAATCCACCATCGAGCTGCTGCAGTCCTGGGGCCAAAAGGTCAGCGAGCGCCGCATCTCTATCCAGGAGATCGCCGACGCCTACGACGCCGGCAAGCTCACCGAGTGCTTTGGCACCGGCACTGCCGCGGTCATCTCCCCGGTGGGCGAGCTCAAGTGGCAAGATAAGGTCATGCCCATCGGCGGCGGCCAGATCGGCGCTATCTCACAAAAGCTCTACGATACGCTCACCGGTATCCAGTGGGGCCGTCTCGACGGTCCGGCCGGCTGGTCGGTCGATATCGACGCCTAGCTGTCCCATCGCACTGTGCTGCGTAGCTGCGTACTGTGTGCTGTTTGCTGTTTGCTTGTGTACCGCACATAAAAAAGAGCGGGGTCGGGTCCATCCCGGCCCCGCCCTTTTTATCTTTCTTATAGGCCGGCGCACCCCAAGCGCCGGTGCCCCGCGGTCCAGAGCAGGGCAGAGCAGCCCCACTTTTTGCCGCCCGGCAAAAAGAAAAGCGCCCCTCTTTTTAAAGAGGGGCGCTTTTTTTACAGTGCACTTACAGCGCAGTCACGTTGGTAGCGCGCAGCTTGCTGCTGTTTTTGGGGTCCTGCTCGGTCTCGAACGAGACTTTCTGACCCTCATTGAGCGATTTGTAGCCGTCGCCCACGATGGCCGAGAAATGTACGAATACGTCCTCGCCGCCGTTGTCGTCAGCAATAAAGCCAAAACCTTTTTCCGAGTTGAACCATTTTACAGTACCAGTATGCATAATAGGTACCTCCATCAAAAATATTATATTCTCTGACAAAAAAGAATCACATGTTTTTGTAGACCATCTAACGAGCAAATGATTTACAAAAACATGTGAGATCAAATGTACATCTAGAATACTTCTCTAGTATACAGACTGGCGGCGGTGTTGTCAAGCGTTTTGGCAAATAAAATTTAAGCTGTTTAAGCTGTGCTCAGCCCCCGGCCAGTTGCAGCGCCTGCTCCCAGCTGAGCTTTCGAACGCACATATCCAGCTCGGGCGACGGCGCCCAGTCGCCCGCCGGGCAGCTGCCGTACTTTACCGCGTGCACCACCGCCCCGGCCCCCATGCACAGGTCGTGGGGCACACCGGGGTCGGGGCAAAAGCAGTCGCCGGTTTCTAAAAGCCGCAGCACCGCCTTGCCCTGCCGGTACACGGAGCAGATCACCGGCCCCTGCTGCACCAAGATGAACTCTCGGGTGGTGTGGTGCAGGTGGCTGTTTTCCCATACCGGCCCGCCGGGGTTCTCGCAGCGGATGTAGCCGCTGCCGTCCGGCCCCAGCAGGCGAAAGCGCCGCTCGCCGTTTTCCATCTCCTGGTGGTTGCAGGTAACGCCACTGGCCGCCACCATCTCTTCTGTCATCTTTTGGGGCATGTCGCGCCCTCCTTTTTTATAGGTGGCCTGTGTGCGGCGGGCGCTCGCCTACCTCGTAGGCGGGGTAGGGGGCAGCAGGGCGGTAGCCCAGCTTTTGGGCCAGCGCCAGCGAATGCAGGTTCTGGGCGTCCCAGCTGGGGTACAGCCCCCGCTCTAAACAGTCTAGGATCAGCGCCGCTCCACAGGCGGTGGCCAGCCCCCGGCGCCGGTGGTCGGCGCGGGTGTCGATCTCGATCTCAATGCCCTGCCGGTACACACTGTAAGAAGAGGCCCCCGCCACCAGCTGCCCGTCGCGGGTGGCCGCCACCCCCAGCCCCCGCCGGCGGTAATCCTCCCACCCGGCAAACTGTCCGCACAGGCTGTACGACCATTGCTGGGCCTTAGCCTGTGCAAACAGCGCCGCGTTTATGGGCTGCAGCACATAACCCTCCGGCAGCTCGGCGGCCAGCGCGCGCAGCCGGTCCTGGTCAAATACGCCCGGCTCCTTTTTTACCGCATAGCGCTGTACCCGCTGGGCCCGGTCGCCGTACACCTGCTCAATACAGCGGGCCCACGCCTCGTTCTGGGGCACCAAAATGCAGAGATCCGGCGCGTCCTCTGGCCGGTGTGCCGCCAGCTGCGGCTGTGGCTGTCCGGCCAAAAAGCCAAAGTCGCCCAGCGCCACCAGCGCCGCAGTGGGCGCTGTCTGGTCATCGGCCCAGGCGCTGCCCATACAGCCCTGCAAACACGACCAGATCATCGTCTCCGGCCACTTTGCAAAAAGCGGGGCAACGCGCGCAGTGTCAGTCACCCGATATACGGCCATAGGTGTCCCTCCCATCTGGCAGCGGGGCCGTCAGCCGTCTGGCCATCGGCTCCTCTGCGTATCCTGTGTGGTCCCACCCATTGTATCATGTCGCCTTGCTCCCCACAAGCACCCCCTATTTTGCCTTTTTCGCCTTTTTCCTATATAATAGAAGCTCATGTCGGGCACGCGCGTATCGCCGGCCCATCAAATGTGTAAAACATCCGTCATGGCAGAAAGGGGCGGTATTCTTGCGGGAGATCGTCTACATCATTAAAGAGCACCAAAACGGCAAGTCGGTCAAACAGATCCTCAAAGGCGCTTACGGCTATTCCTCCCGCACGCTCACCCGGTTGCGCAAAGACCCGCTGGGCCTGCGGTGTAACGGTTTCCACATCCGCACCATCGACCCGGTGCACACCGGCGACCGGCTGCAGGTGCGCCTGCCCGAAGAGCAAAACACCTATCGCCGCAGCCTTATCGCCGTCCCTGTTTTATATGAAGACGACGACCTCATGGTCTATAACAAGCCGGTCAACATGCCCAGCCACACCGCCTATGCCCACCATCAGGATACACTGGCCAACGTGTTTGCCGCCCACTGCGACCAGCTGGGTCTGCAGCTCAAGTTCCGCATCGTCAACCGGCTGGATAAAGACACCACCGGCTGTGTGCTGGTGGCCAAAAACCAGTATGCGGCCAGCGCACTTACCGGCCGGTTGCAAAAAGTTTACCTGGCTATTGTCGAGGGCGCGCTCACTCCGCCCACCGGCACGGTCGAGGCCCCTATCCTCCGCGAGCGGGAGATCCTCACCAAACGCATCGTCCATCCACACGGCCAATATGCCCGCACCGACTACGGTACCCTGGGTCGGGGCCCCGGCTGTTCGCTGGTGCGCTGCCAGCTGCCCACCGGCCGCACCCACCAAATACGGGTGCACATGTCCTATCTGGGCCACCCGTTGCTGGGCGACAGCCAATACGGCGGAACGTTACGATCCATCGCCAGGCCGGCCCTGCACTGCCGCACGCTGCGCTTTTTACACCCGGTCAGCGGCCAATATCTTACAGTACAAGCCCCAATTCCTGGAGACATGCAGGGTATAATCGACCAAATGACAGAGCTCACTGGCGACCATTACTAGCAAAGTTCCACGATAATCGGGCCAAAAATCGGCTTTTTCCGCCGGCAGGGGTTGAAATCTTACAGGATTGCGATATAATAGTAACCAAGTTGTAACCAATTTGTAAGATTTGAAATTGGTTCACGGCAATTCCCAAGACAGGAGTGATTGGATGGCGCATCTGCCAAAAGGTTTGTCTCAAGACCTCAAAAAAGATGAGATGACCCAAAGCGGGGGCGGGCAGTCAGAAGACAAGAGTTTTAAAAAGACCGTTAAAAAGGTCGCCCACAAGATCGATGCATTCAGCTGCTATATCGGCACCGTGATTATCCGCCGGTATAAGCACTATCATAAAATATGGGTAAAGCGCAGAAAGGCGATAGCTATCGTCTTGAAGCAGCTGCCGGGCAGGGTGGCGCACAGCTTTATCGAACTGATGGTAAAGGCCAAAAAACATCTGGTCAACCCGGTACAGCGCTTTTTCGGCAACATCGCCGACGGTGTCCGCGGCACCTGGTGGGCCCACAAAGACCCGCACAAGTCCGGTCGGGCCCACTTTAAGGGCTGGTTCGGCCGCTCGCAGCACGGCTTTAAAAAGGCCATCAACTACCTTATGCCGGTAGCGGCCATCGCCGTCAGCGCGCTGGTCATCAGCACCGTGCTCAACTTAAACTTCGCCCTCAAGGTCGAGTATGAGGGACAAGTTGTCGGCTACGTCGACAGCGAGGCCACCTTCAACCAGGCCAAAAAAGTGGTCAACGACCGCATCGCCGTCAAAGACAGCACCGATACCGAGTACATCAAAAGCCCCACCTACTCCATCGCCGTAGTCGACTCGAAAAAAGTCGTCGAGACTGAGGAGCTGGCCAATACGCTCATCAGCGCCTCCGGCGCCGAGATCGTCGAGGGCTACGGTCTCTATATAAACGGCGAGTTCCAGGGCTGTGTAAAAGACGAGACCGCCACCCAGCAGGCGCTGGCCGCCATGATCGACCCGGTCAAGGCCCAGTACCCCGACGCCACGGTGGAGTTCAATAAGTCCGTCGAGCTCAAAGAGGGGCTTTTCCCCACCGACAGCGAGATGGCCGACGAAGAGATGGTCGCCCTGCTGAGCTCGCAGGAGGTGGAGGAGAAGATCTACACCACCCAGGACGGCGACACCCCCATCGATATCGCCGCCAAAAACAACATCACCCTCAGCACGCTGGTGGCCCTAAACCCTAACATCACCGGCGACCTGTTCCCGGGCGATCCGGTCGTCATTCAAAACCCGGTGCCCATCATTCAGGTCAAGGCCACCCGTCAGGTCACCTATAACGAGAAGATCCCCTTCGAGACCGAGACCAGCCAGAGTGCCGAGTACGACAAGGGAACCACCACCACGCTGCAAGAAGGCGTCGAGGGCGAGCAGGAAGTCACCGCCCGCGTGGTCACGGTCGGCGGTGTCGAGACCGAAAAGACCATTCTCAGTGCCAAGGTCCTCTCCGAGCCGGTCACCAAAAAGGTGGTCGAGGGCACCAAAGTCAGCTACTCGCCCAGCTACAGCGGCAGTTCCAGCACTTATAGCGGCGGCTACAGCGGCTCTGCTTCCGGCAGCCTTATCTGGCCGGTAGCCGGCGGCTATATCAGCTGCCCCATCTGGGGGTACTACGGCCATACCGGTATGGATATCGCCGCCCCCGCCGGCACCGCCGTATACGCCGCCGATGACGGCGTGGTCGAGAAAGTGGCCTACCAGAACGTGGGCTACGGCTACCACATCATCATCAACCACGGCAACGGTATGAAAACGCTGTACGGCCACAACTCCGAGCTGCTGGTGACTGCCGGCCAGACCGTCAGCAAAGGTCAGCAGATCGCCCGCGTCGGCCGCACCGGCAACGCCACCGGCAACCACTGCCATTTTGAGGTGCGCATCGGCGGCTCTTATATGGACCCGCTCAACTACATCTAAAATAGGCGATCACCTATTTCTATAAAAGGCCGGGGGCCGCAGCGATTGCGCTGCGGCCCCCGGCCTTTTTTGCCTCCCGCCCCGGCGCCGTCCAGCACCTGCCGGGCCCGCCTCCTGCCGCCCGCCGCGTCCCGATAGTCCCGAGCCGCCATCCGATGCTCCTTTTTAAAAAAATATCTATAGCATCTTGCCCCCTCTTGAGCCGGCAATTGTTTTTCACGCTGACCGCCTGTTTTTCCCCGCCCATATCTCGCCCTCCAAACAGATCCTGCGATCGCATCTCTGCCGCCGACATACCGGCTCATCATCCGTCATCCATCGCCCGTCACGCGCCGCCCGCCAAACGGCAAACGGCGCGTAAATGAGTGCGCTTTTGACGCTTTTTGGACCGTTTTAACAATTTCGTAACATTTTGCCTTTTGTGCAGCGTACCGCCTCAAGGCGCATCAGCAGTCGCTCGGCGCCGGTTTGACATACAAAATTGCCGAGTATCGGCCTTGTTTTTGGGGAAAATACAGTCAAAGACAGATATTGCCGGGCAAAATGGCAAAATGCTACTTTTCTTTTTTGGTCAAAGATGCTATAATAACTTCATCCATACACAGGTGGTGACAAGGGGTATTTCTGCGTACAGCACAGCGTGCCGCTTGTGGGGCGCGGCCCCGCCGGGCATAGGTCCCGGCCACCGCGATCTTTCGCTTTTTTCACTCGCCACGGCCGCCGGGCAGCGCTGTCCACGGCATATTGGTGGCGATTTTGTATACGAGTTTAGCGCGCCGCAGCAGCCCCGGGGGAGTGGGGCAGGTGCGCTCTGCGTCTGTAAAGGGAGCGTTTACCATTGGAGAAATTCGTCATCCGCGGGGGAAAGCCGCTGAGCGGTGAAGTAAACGTGAGCGGTGCCAAAAACGCCGCCGTCGCTATTTTGCCCGCCGTGCTGCTGGCCGAGGGCCCCTGTCTTATAGAAAATGTGCCCGCCATCAGCGATATCGATATCAGCAAAGACATTCTGGCCGCCATGGGCGCCCAGGTAGAATATATCACCAAAAACACCCTGTCTATCGATCCCACCACCGTTTTGGGCACCGATGTGCCCTATGCGCTGGCCAAAAAAATGCGCGGTTCCTACTACTTTATCGGCGCGCTGCTGGGCCGGTACAATCAGGTGTGTGCCGCGCTGCCCGGCGGCTGTGATTTCGGCATCCGCCCCATCGATCAGCACCTCAAAGGGTTCGAGGCGCTGGGTGCCCAGGTCGGCATCGAGGGGGATATCATCCATGTCAGCGCCGATCAGCTCATCGGCGCCCACGTGTATTTCGACATCGTCTCGGTGGGGGCCACCATCAACGTAATGATGGCCGCCGTCAAGGCGCAGGGGGTCACCATCTTAGAAAATGTGGCCAAAGAGCCCCACATCGTCGACGTGGCCAATTTTCTAAATTCGCTGGGGGCCGATATCCGCGGCGCCGGAACCGACGTCATCAAGATCCACGGGGTCGAAAAGCTCGGCCGCACCGAATACGGCATCATCCCCGACCAGATCGAGGCCGGCACCTATATGGTGGCCGCAGCCGCCACCGGCGGCGACGTGCTGGTCAGCGGGGTCATTCCCAAGCACCTCGAGTCTATTACCGCCAACCTCATCAGAGCCGGCGCCCAGGTGACCGAGTACGACGAGGCGGTGCGCGTCCAGCGCGAGGGGCCCATTCAAAAGTGCAACATCAAAACACTGCCCCATCCGGGTTTTCCCACCGATATGCAGCCGCAGATGACCACCATGCTCACCGTGGCCGAGGGGACCAGCATCATCACCGAAGGCGTGTGGGACAACCGCTTCGCCTACGTCGAAGAGCTCAAAAAACTGGGCGCCAACGTCCAGGTCGACGGCCAGGTGGCGGTGGTCGACGGGGTCGACCGCCTGCACGGCGGCGTGCTGCGCTCGGTCGATCTGCGGGCCGGGGCGGCCATGGTCATCGCCGGCCTCATGGCCGACGGTATCAGCGAGATCGAGGATATCCGCCATATCGAGCGCGGATACGAAGACATCGTCTCCAAGCTGCGCGATCTGGGGGCCGATATCCGCCGGGTAGAATGTGTGCCCCAAAAACAGTAAGCGGCCAGAGAGGACAGGGTAGAGCATGGCAAAAGTTTGTACGCTGTACAGCGGTTCCAGCGGTAACAGCACCTATATCGGCAGTGAATGTGGCGGATTGCTGGTCGATATCGGCAAAAACTGCAAGCAGACCGTACTGCAGCTGCAGAGCCGGGGCATCGAGCCCGAGTCGCTGGGCGGTATCCTCATCACCCACGAGCATATCGACCATGTGCGGGGGCTCAAGGTGTTTTTAAAAAAATACCACACCCCGCTGTACACCACCACCGGCACCGCCGGGGCCCTGCGGATGAAAGATCTGCTGCAGAGCGATTACCCGGTCCACTACATAGAGGAAGAGACCCCGTTTGAGATCCAGGACATGCAGATCAGCGCCATGCGCACCAGCCACGACTGCGCCGACAGTATGGCCTACCGGGTGCGGACCGCACGGGGCAAAAAGGTGACGGTGGCCACCGATATGGGCCAGCTGCCCGATGGGTTTATCGACAAAGTCGCCGACAGTGATCTCATCGTGCTCGAGTCCAATTACGACGAGAACATGCTCCGCAGCTGCGACTACCCCTATTTTCTCAAACGGCGCATCTTCTCCGACTGCGGCCATCTCTCCAACGATCTGTGCGCACAGACGGTGTGCACGCTCACCCAGCGGGGGGTGCCACGCTTTATGCTGGCCCACCTCAGCATCAACTCCAACGCGCCCGAGGTAGCCTATCAAACAACGGCCTGCCAGCTGCAGATGATGGGGGCCGATCCCGAGGGGGACCTCCAGCTGTCGGTGGCCCCGCGCGACACCGCCTCGCCGCTGTGGGAGCTGTGATACGATGCTCAGTGTACAGGTGCTCTGCATCGGCAAACTCAAAGAAAAATATCTGGTACAGGGCTGCCAGGAATACGCCAAACGGCTGCAGAGCTTTTGCAAGCTCACTGTTACCGAGCTGCCCGAGACCCGCCTGCACGACAGCGTCGACGCCGTGCTCGCCGACGAGGGTCAGCGCCTGCTGGCCAAACTGCCCGCCGGCGGCTATCACATCGCCCTGTGCGTAGAGGGGCAGACCTGCTCTTCTCCCCAGCTGTCGCAGCTGCTGCAAAAAAAGGCGCTGGCGGGCATCAGCCAGTTCACCTTTGTCATCGGCGGCAGCTACGGGCTGCACGAGCAGGTGAAAAAGGTCTGCCAAATGCGGCTGTCGGTCTCGCCGATGACTTTCCCCCACCAGCTTTTCAGGCTCATGCTGCTCGAGCAGATCTACCGCGCTTTCTCCATCGGCGCCAACACCAAATACCACAAATAAAAGCCTCTGGCCATAGCTGCCAGAGGCTTTTTTTATCTGTCGGCGGCGAGCCGCCCAGCCGACTCCGGTCTAAAACCCGGCATCGGGCCGGTCCAGCTGCCGGTACTGGATGACCTCTGCCATGTGGTCTCCGGTGATCTGCTCGCTGCCGTCTAAGTCAGCCACGGTGCGGCTCAGCTTTAGCAGTTTGTCCCGGGCCCGGGCCGACAGGCCCATCCGCTCAAAAGCGCCCCGCAGCATCTGCTGTGCGGGCTCGGTCATGGCACACACGGTATCCAGTACTCCGGCGGGCAGCTTGGCGTTGCACGACACACCGGTCTGCTGTTGTCGGTCCAGCTGTCGCTGACGGCCGGCCACTACCCGGCGGCGTATCTGCGCACTCGATTCTGCCGGCAGGGGAGAGGCCAGCGCGTCATAATCCACCGGCTGCAGCTGTAGGTGTATATCGATGCGGTCGAGCACCGGCCCGCTGATGCGCCCCAAGTAGCGGCTGATGGCCGAGGGGCTGCAGCTGCACCGGCGGGTGGGGTGGCCCGCCCAGCCGCAGGGGCAGGGGTTCATGGCCGCTACCAGTAAAATATCACAGGGGTACTGCACCGTCACTCCGCCGCGGTTTATGCGCACGGTGCCGTCCTCCATAGGCTGCCGCAACACCTCGATGGCGCTGCGCTTAAATTCGGCAAACTCGTCTAAAAACAAAATGCCCCCACTGGCCAGCGATACCTCGCCCGGCCGGGGCGTGCTGCCGCCCCCCGCCAGCCCCACCGCCGATATCGTGTGGTGCGGCGCCCGAAACGGGCGCGACGAGAGCAGTGCCGTCTCGGGCGGCAGTGTCCCGGCGATCGAGTGCACCATCGTGGCCGAGAGCTTTTCCGCAAACGTCATGGGCGGCATAATGCCCGGCAGCCGTTTGGCCAGCATGCTCTTACCTGATCCCGGCGGCCCCATCAGCAGAATGTTGTGCCCGCCGCAGGCCGCCACCTCAAAGGCGCGCTTAGCCAGGTACTGTCCCTTCACGTCGGCAAAGTCCAGCGGGTATATCGCGTCGTCCGGCGGCAGCTGGCTGTGGTAGGGGGCGATCAGCGCTGCTTTGCTCAGGTGATCCAGCACCTCTTTTACCGTGGCAGCCGGTAAGATCTCAAGCCCCTCTACCACCCCTGCCTCCATGGCGTTCTCTGCCGGCACGAACAGTGCCCGGTACCCCTGCCGGCGGGCCTCGATAGCCATGGGCAGCACGCCCCGTACCGGCCGCAGGTCACCCCGCAGCGACAGCTCACCGATAAAGGCGCAGTCGTCGGTGTCGGCTTTCAGCTGACCCGAAGCTCGCAATATGCCCACAAAAAGCGGCAGGTCATATACCGAGCCGGCTTTTTTGATATCTGCCGGCGCCAGATTGGCGGTGATGCGGCTCACCGGAAAGGCAAAGCCGCTGTTTTTTACCGCTGCCCGCACCCGGTCTCGCGACTCTTTTACCGCCGTGTCGGGCAACCCCACGATCTCAAAGCTCGGCAGCCCGCGTGCAGTGTCCACCTCTACCTGTATGCGGTAGGCCTGCAGGCCCACCAGACCCAGACTGTGCACCATACAAAACATGCCCGTTTCCCTCCTCGCCCCTCTTACAGCCAGTATACACGTTCTGTGCACTTGTCACAATGGGTCGTCAAAAAAAGTCGAATACAGCAAAGTGAAAAGCACAGGGCAACCGGTGCTGCCCTGTGCTGCCTAGTGCTGCCTGGTTTCGTCTGCACAGTCAAATACCCACACAGGTCCCCCGCATATACAACTTATAGCGGTCGCTGCGAATGATCTGCCGGGCGCAGTGCAGGGGGTTTTGGTGGCTGTCGCGCACATAGTCGTCGATGCACAGCAGGGCGGTCCCGGGCTCTACCTGCAAAAGCGTCGCCTCCTCCCGGCTGGCATAGCTGATGCCGATCGCCTTTACCGTGTCGCTGGGGGTAATGTGATATTTTTGCAGCACCCGATACAGCGAACCAGAGAGATCCTCCTGCAGCAAAAAGCTGTAGTGGCGGGCAAAAATATTCTGCTCGATCATGATGGGCACGCCGTCGGCAAAGCGCAGCCGCCGCAGTGCAACGACCGGTTCTCCGGGGCGTATGCCCAAAAAAGAGGCCTCCTCCTCGCCGGCAGTCTGGTGCCCGACCGAAAGCACCTCTGTGCCGGCCACCTGGCCGCCGGCCTCACAGGCGTTGGTGAACCCGCGAAATTCAGCCATGTCGCGTCCTATGTGCGGGCGCGCTACATAGGTGCCTTTGCCCTGCCGTCTGATGAGCAGGCCCTCCTCTACCAGCGCGTCGATGGCCTCGCGCACGGTAATGCGGCTGATACCGTATCGCTGGCTCAGCTGTGCCTCGGTGGGGATCTTCTGGTCGATCGAGAACTCGCCAGCGGCGATCGAACTGCGCAGGGCGTCTATCAGCTGGCGGTACAGCGGCACCCCGCTGTCGGGGGTCAAAGTGGGTATCATCGGGCACAGCGCTCCTTCCTATCTGTGGTCTCGGTATCCGGCAGGTCCTATATAGTATGATTATAGCACATCTCGAGCAGCCCAGCAGCCGGCATACAGCAGGGGAGCAGACACATCTAAAAAAAGGAGCAACTGGGACCGGTAAACCGGCTGGCCGGGCGTTGCGTCGTCGGCAGTCAGGGCCTGACCGGACAAGTGTTCCCAGGTAAGACCCGCGTATCGGCATTTGGGCGCCGAATATCTACCACTGGGGAGCGGGCACCTTGCCGGCGTGCGCGGCGCCCAGTATAATAGGGGTCGTACAGAGGTGCTGCCATCTGTGCAGACAGGAGGAGCTGTGTGTGAAGATCAAACTGAATCAAGACCCGGCACTCACCGAGACGCAGGTGCAGATCGACTGCCCGGTCATCGACGAAGAGGTGCTGCAGATCGTGACCGGTCTGCGACTCTACCAGCAAAAGCTCACCGGTATCCGCGACGGGGAGGTCCACATCGTCGACGTACGGGATATTCTGTATATCGACTCGGTGGATAAAAAGACCTTTTTCTACACCGAAACTGCCGTATACGAGAGCGCCCTGCGCCTGTATGAGCTGGCTGACCGGCTGGAGAAACTCGATTTTTTCCGGGCCTCACGGTCCACCATCGTCAATTTTGCCAAGATATGTGCCATGCGCCCCGATCTGGGCGGCCGGCTGCTGCTCACCGTGGAGGGCGGTGAAAAGCTGTACGCCTCCCGTCAGTACGCGGGCGCTTTTCGCCAAAAACTGGCCGCTCTGGAGAGGGGAGATCGCTGATGAAAAAATTTATGCGCCGGGTCATGGAGTGGAAAGCCGCCTGCTGCTTTGCCTTTACCGGCTGTGCGCTGCTGTACGCGCTGGTGTGCCTGTTTATGGGGCGCACCCAAATACGAGTCACCAGCCTTTTATACCTGTTGGGGCTCACCGCCGTCGCCACCGGCCTGCAATACCTGTGCTTTACGCAAGCGCTCTTTAAAAAGATGCGCTACACCGCCCGCCTGCTGCTGTTTGCCGCACTGTTACTACCGGTACTGGTAGGGGCGGCCCTGCTGCTGGAGTGGTTTCCCAGCCAGTATACCAGCGCTTGGGTGCTGTTCGGGCTCATCTTTTTAGCTGTATTGGCTGTATTCACCGCCGGGTTCGAGCTGTATTTTCGGCTGGCTGGCCGACGGTACGACGGGCTACTGGGCCGCTATCGGGCCGGCGCAGACCACCGGCAAAAATAGAGTATAAAAAAGAAAGGGCCATCCGGCCGGGTGGCTCTTTCTCTTTTATAGCGGTGATGCAGTTTTATTTATTGCGGCTAAACAGCTTGGCGATCTCCACGATGGGCACCGGCAGCACGCTCAGTCCCAGCACGCAGCCCCAGGCGGCCAGCGGTAGGTGTACCATGCCAAAGATACCGGCCACCGGCGGGATCAGCGCCACTGCCAAGATCAGCGCGATAGAGGCCAGCACCGCCAGGTTCAGATAGCGGTTGGCAAAAGGGTTGGACTTGAAGATCGAGCGGCGGGTGCGGGCGCCAAAGATGTGGAACATCTGTGAGAGTGCCAGCACCAAAAAGGCCATGGTCCGCCCCTCTGCTACCGAGTTCTCGGCGAACACATAGCGGCCCAACACGTAGCTGGTCACGGTGAGCGCCGCCAGCATCAGCCCCTGCAGCACGATGTGCAGCCACATGGGCCCGTCAAAAATGCCTTTATCTTTGGGCCGCGGCGGATCGTCCATCACGTCGCTGCCGGGAGCGTCCATACCCAGCGCTAAAGCGGGCAGCCCGTCGGTGACCAGGTTGACCCACAGCAGTTGGATGGCGCTCAGCGGGGCGCCAAAGCCGGCCAGCATCGAGGCCAGCACAGTAAAGATCTCGCCGATGTTGCAGCTGAGTAAAAACTTTACCGATTTGACGATGTTCTGGAAGATGCCGCGCCCCTCGCGCACCGCCACCACGATGGTGGCGAAGTTGTCGTCGGTCAGTACCATATCGGCGGCCCCTTTGGCCACATCGGTGCCGGTAATGCCCATGGCACAGCCAATATCTGCCGCCTTCAGGGCGGGGGCGTCGTTGACGCCGTCACCGGTCATAGCCACGATCTGCCCCTTTTGTTGCCAGGCCTTGACGATGCGGATCTTGTCCTGCGGTGTCACCCGGGCGTATACCGAGTAGTCGCCGATGGTAGCCGCCAGCTGCTCGTCGCTCATCTCCTGCAGCTGGGCGCCGGTGATGGCCTTTTGGCCCTCCTGCAAAATGCCCATCTGGCTGGCGATGGCCGAGGCGGTCACCACATGGTCGCCGGTGATCATAATGGGGCGTATACCGGCCTTTTTGCAGGTGGCGATGGCGTCTTTGGCCTCCTGGCGGGGCGGGTCGATCATGCCGATGAGGCCGATGAGCGAGAGATCCTGCTCCAGGCTGGCCGACTCGTCTTCTGGCGGCAGCACCTCGATGACCTTGTGGGCGACAGCCAGTACGCGCAGTGCATTTTGGGCCATCTGGTCGTTTGCCTTGCGGGCGGTCTCGATCTGTCCGCTGCAGCGGGGGGCCAAAATATCAAAAGCGCCTTTTACGATGACGTGCAGCCGGCCGTCGATCATGTTGACGGTGGTCATCAGCTTGCGGTCCGAGTCAAAGGGGAGATCGAACATGCGGGGGTAGTCGGCATTCAGCTGCTCCTGCTTTTCCCCCGCCTGTAGTGCGGCGGCTACGATCGCCGTCTCGGTGGGATCGCCGATATGCTGCAAACTGCCGTCGGGCTGCTCTAACACCTTGCCGTCACAGCACAGTGTGGCCAGTTTTAGCAGCGACACCACCTCGGCCGGGGTGTCGGGGGCGCCCACTTCGTCGAGCAGGTCCTCACCGTCGGCGCGCTCCTGGCGGCGGGGCACCCAGCAGGCAGTTACCGTCATGCGGTTTTGGGTGAGCGTACCGGTCTTATCCGAGCAGATGACCGAGGCGCTGCCCAGCGTCTCCACCGCCGGTAAGCGCCGGATCAGTGCGTTTTTCTGCACCATTTTCGACACACCAACCGCCAGAACGATGGTGACGATGGCCGGCAACCCCTCAGGAATAGCCGCCACCGCCAGCGAGATAGCGGTCATAAAGATCTCTTTGATGGGGGTGCCGCCGATGAGGCCGATGATAAAGATCACCGCGCACACGCCCAGCGCCACCAGGCCCAGCGTTTTGCCCATCTTTTCTAACTTGTGCTGCAGCGGAGTAGCGGTGTCTTGCTGGCTGTCTAAAATGGCGGCGATCTGACCGATCTGTGAGGACATACCTGTCGAGGTGACGATGGCCTTAGCGCGGCCATAGGTAACGCTGCAACCGGAATACACCATGTTTACCCGGTCGCCCAGCGGTGCCCGCTCCTCCACTGTGGCCGCCGCATCTTTTTGGGCCGGTACGCTCTCTCCGGTCAGGGCGCTCTCCTCGCACTGCAGACTGGAGGACTCGATGAGTCTGGCGTCGGCGGGCACGTAGTCGCCGGCCTCCAGCACCAGAATATCGCCCGGCACCAGCTCGGCCGAGGAGATGATCTGCTCGCGGCCGCTGCGCACCACCCGCGCGTGGGGGGTAGACATATCTTTGAGGGCATCCAGCACCTTTTCGGCTTTGCTCTCCTGAAATACCCCCAACACCGCGTTGAGGATCACGATGAACAGAATGACGGCGGGCTCTAGAAAGTCGCCGTGCCCCTCCATCACCGCCAGCACCGTCGAGATAACGGCGGCGATGATGAGAATGATGACCATGGTGTCTTTGAGCTGGGCGGCAAAGCGCTGCAGCAGGGTCTTGGGCGGCTTGCCCTGCAGCTTGTTCTCGCCCACCTCGGACAGCACACGGGCGGCGGCCTCATCGGTGAGCCCCCGTTCCAGATCGCTGGAAAATTGCCCCGCGATCTGCTGGGGCGTCCTATCATGCCACGTCAATACAAAACACTCCTTTTTATCATTGGGCCGCCCGGGATAAAGATCGCCCCGGCGCCCCATAACTGCTTTGTTTTACCGGCCCCCGCCGCTGCCCTGAACAGGCGGCGGGCGGCACCTCTGGTCACTGGTTCTTTTTACCTTATAGTATAGCCGCTTTCGCCAGCCCATTCAACCAAAATAGCGCCGCGCCAGCTGTCGGTCTGGCGCAGCGCTTTTTATATGCTTAAGACGGGGGAGATGCACTACCGGCCAAACAGCCCCCGCAACTTTTGCCACAGCCCGCGGCTCGCACTGCTCTGGCCGGCGACCGGCTGCTTCTGCGCGTCCAATATGGCTTGGTCCATAAAGCACTGCTGGCTGTCCACCGGTATCTGTCCGTCGGGGTGGCGTATGCGGTAGCGCCCGTCGGCGCCCAGCTGGCGGGCCTTTACATTATCGCCCAGCATTACCTGCATCATGTGCAGGATGCGCTGGCGCAGGGCCGGGTCGTACACCGGGCACGAGACCTCTACCCGGTGCATGGTGTTGCGGCTCATCATGTCCCCCGAGGAAATGTACATCTTCATCTGCTGTCCCACCCCGAAACAGTACACCCGCGAGTGCTCCAGGTAGCGCCCCACGATGCTGATGATGGTGATGTTCTCGGTCAGCCCCTCCACGCCCGGCACCAGGCAGCAGATACCGCGGACGATGAGCTGGCAGGGTACCCCCGCACAAGAAGCCTCAATGAGCTTTTCCATCACGTCGATGTCGGTGAGAGAGTTGAATTTCATCATCACCCCCGCGGGTTGGCCGCTGCCGGCCAGCGCGATCTGCTCGTCGATGCAGCGCAGCACGTTTTGTTTAAAGCAGCAGGGGGCCACCCACAGCTGCCCATAGCTGCCGTGCAGGTTGCCGATCGACATGTTTTTAAAAAACGCAGTGGCGTCAGCACCGATCTGTGGGTTGGCGGTGATCAGGGCCAGGTCGGTGTAGAGCTTGGCGGTCTTTTCGTTGTAGTTGCCGGTCCCCACCTGAGTGATGGTCTGCAGCCGCCCGTGCTCGCGGCGGGTAATGAGGCAGATCTTCGAGTGCACCTTGTAATGGTCCATACCGTAGATCACCCGACAGCCGGCCTCCTCCAGCCGCTGGGCCCACTCGATGTTGTTCTGCTCGTCAAAGCGGGCCCGCAGCTCCATGAGCACAAATACCTCTTTGCCGTTTTCTGCCGCGGCGATCAGATATTCGGCCAACTTGGCCTGCCGGGCAATGCGGTAGAGCGTGATCTTGATCGAGAGCACGTTTTTATCTTCCGACGCCTCTTTGATCAGCCGCAAAAAGGGGTTCATGCTCTCATAGGGGTACGAGAGCAGGATATCCCGCTTGAGCACCTGTCGCAGCACCGGCTCGCCCTGTTTTACGAGCGCCGGCTGCTGCGGGGTGAACGGGGCGTCGGTCAGCTGGCTGACAAGCGGTGCCGGCAACTGACCTGTCAGGGCAAAGCAGAAAGACAGGTCCAGCGGCGCCGCACACAAAAATACCTGTTCGCGGGTAATGCCCAGCTTGCCCCGCAGGTACTTAATAAATCCCTCGCTGATATCCCCCTGCACCTCCAGCCGCACCGGGGCCAGCCGCATGCGCTTTTTTAGTACCTTTTTCATGTGCTGGCGGTAGTCCAGGTCCTCGTCGTACATGCCGGCGTCGGCGTCGATATCCGCGTTGCGGGTGATGCAGATGATGGCTTTTTCCCCCACCTTGTACATGTCAAACACCTTGGGGGCGAACTGCAGCAGCACCTCCTCCATCAGGATATAGCGCAGCTGTTCTCTATCCACGAACAGCATGCGAGGCACCGAGCCGGGCAGGGGAATGATGCCGAACATGGTGTGATCTTTATGCCGCAGCGACACCGCCACATTGAGCTGCTTGTTGTCGATGTGGGGGAACGGATGACGAGTGTCGATGATCTGGGGCGACAGCACCGGCAGCACCGTGCGATAGAATTCCTTCTCTACCAGCTTTTGCTCGCTGGGTTTTAGTTCGTCGTAGTGCAGTTGAGAAATGCCCGCCTGGGCCATCAGGGTGGTCAACTCGGCAAAGGCCCGGTCACGCTGGGCATATAGGGGCGCCGTCTCGCGGTAGATCGCCGCCAGCTGCTCCTGGGCGGTCATGCCGGTCTTCGAGTCGCGGTCGTCGGGCTCTACCAGGGCCAAGTCGGTCAATGTGCCCACCCGCACCATGTAAAACTCGTCCAGGTTAGAGGTGAAGATCGATAAAAACTTCAGCCGTTCCATCAGCGGGGTCTCTTGGCAGTTAGCCTCCTCCAGCACCCGTTCGTTAAATTTTAACCAGGACAGCTCGCGGTTTTCCATGCAGCTGCGGTGCCGCTTGTCTTTCATAATATGTATGCTCCTTTTGCTCCTCTATCCAAGTCGTTTTGGGCCGCCGGTCAGTTTTCGGCCGCAGGGTCTGCCAGCACGTACCGCAACAGATACCCCTCCCGCACACCGCCGGCGCTCACCTGCACCTGTCGGCAGCCAAAATGGGCGGCGATCTGCCCCAGCAAAACAGCGCCCGGGACCAGAGTCAATATGCGCTCGGGCACCAGCAAAAACACCTGCCGCTGCAGCTTTTCATCGCCGCTGGCAAGCAGCGCGCACAGTTCGTCGGCCCAGCTGGCGGGGAAGTAGCCGGCCAAGTCGCCGCCGCCCATCTGGGCGTATAGCTGCCCACAGGCGCGCACGGTGCCGCCAATTCCGCACAGCACCCCGCCGGGCGGCACTGGCCAATCCAGCAGACACAGCTGCTCGGTGATGTATTGGCGCATCTGCTTCACGGCCGCTGCCGTGGGCAGCAGGCCCGGTACATACCGCCGCGACAGCGACAGCGAGCCCAGCGGCAAACTTACTGCATCCAGCGGCCGACCGTCGGCAAAGCCCACCAGCTCGGTCGATCCACCGCCGATATCGCACACCAGCCCCGCCCGAGCGCCGGTGGCGTGCATCGCCCCGGCCAGCGAGCACAGTGCTTCCTCTTTGCCCGAAAGAACCTGTGGGCGCACCCCACACGCCTGTTCGATCGCCGTCAGCACCTGCGTCCGGTTTCTTATCTGCCGCAGCGATGCGGTGGCAAATACCTGTACCTGTACGACTTCCAGCAGTCGGGTCAGCTGCAGCAGCCGCGTCAGTGCCCCGCAGGCGCGCTCAACGCCCTGTTCAGTCAGGTCGCCACCCTCTATACAACCGGCCAGAGCGGCCATCTGCTTGTCTCCGAACAGCAGAGAAAACGAACGCCCCTTGCAGCGATAGACCGACAGGCGGATAGAGTTGGAGCCCATATCGATGATGCCGATGGTCACCGCCGGCACCTCCTCTCTGTGTATGCGCTTACAAAATTCCTTTATATAGGTATATTGTGACAAATGTTTCGTGAATTTGCAAGTGTTTACGAAAATTTTACACAATAATTTTGGTAAATCCTACGACTTATGGGGGACGGCAGATGTGCTAAAATAGGGGAGAGCCAAACGGGGGATAAAGGTGCGGCGCGCCCCGCCGCCACCGCGTTTTTTTGCAAAAAAGTACTTGCATTTTGCGGGGGGCTGTGCTATTATTTTGAAAGTAACGTTTCGTTGAGTGAAAGAGGTGACTACGTTGAAACAGGGGATTCATCCAAAATATGAAGAGACCACAATCAGATGCGCTTGCGGCGAGACCTTTACGACTCGTTCCACCAAGAGCGATATTCGTGTTGAGATCTGTTCAAAATGCCACCCATTCTATACAGGCAAACAGAAACTTGTCGATACCGGTGGACGTGTTGAGCGCTTTAAAAAGCGTTTTGGCACAAAATAAGACGGGCTTTTCACAAAAGTCTAGCAGGTGGTGTTTTTTAAAAAAGCACCGCCTTTCTTTTTTTGCCGGCCGCCCGCGGCCAGAGAGGAGAGGACCATGGCAGATGCGCTGCAGCTACAGGAATACCGCACTCCCGGCGGTGCCGCCCAGTCGCTCTACGAGCAAAAAAAGTCCCGCTTTATCGGGCAGCTCTTTCCAGCAGCCGACCAGCAACAGGTAGATGCGCTGCTCGCCCAGGTAAGAAAGCAGCACCGCGAAGCGCGGCACCACACCTATGCCTATCGGCTGCGCACCGATCATGTCGAGCGCTCATCAGACGACGGCGAGCCGCAGGGCACTGCCGGCCGCCCCATATTAGAGGTGCTGCAAAAGGCGCAGATCACCGATGCGCTGCTGGTGGTCACCCGCTATTTCGGGGGCGTTTTGCTGGGCGCCAGCGGGCTGCTGCGGGCCTATTCTAAAGCCGCCTCGCTGGCGGTGGCCGGCGCCGATATCATTACCATGTGCACCTGCATCGACTGTATACTCACCGTGCCCTATAATCTCTACGGCGTCATACAGAATATGTTGCCCGGCTACACGCTGCAGATAAGCGACACCCGTTTCGAGGTGGATGTCACACTGGCGCTCACCGTCAAGGGCAGCGACTACCAGCGCCTGGTAGACGAGGTCACCGAGCGCACCGATGGCCGGGTGGTGCCCAAAAAGATTAAGAGTCACTTTTCCTATCTGTAGCTGCCGCACTGCGCGCGGCGCGAGATGGCGGTGCACTCCTGGCAAAAAGCCGATAAAATAGCGGCTCTTTTTGTAATTTTGCAAAAAAAGAGGGATAGCCCGCGTTTTTGCGTATAAGCTTGTTAGAGGGGCATCGTCTGCGCCGGCGGCGTGCCTCACGCATATATCGTATCTGTACCCAACGCAGTTTGTAAAAACTGCCCTACATATACATAGGGGAGGTGACACCCATCGACACCACCATTCGCAGCCGCAGCGAACAGGCCGAACGGCAGACGCTGTCACCCTATGCGGTGTGCGCCGCCGATTCGCGGGGGCGGCGGCACCCTACTGACCCCTGCGATATCCGCACCGATTTTGCCCGCGACCGCGACCGCATCTTACACTGCAAGTCGTTTCGCCGTCTCAAACACAAAACACAGGTGTTTTTGTCCCCTAAAGGGGATCATTATCGCACCCGCCTCACCCACACACTGGAGGTCTCGCAGATCGCCCGCACCGTCGCCCGTGGGCTGCGTCTCAACGAGGATCTGACCGAGGCCATCGCCCTGGGCCACGATCTGGGGCACACGCCGTTTGGCCACGCCGGTGAGCGGGCGCTCAACGAGGTCTGTCCCGCCGGCTTTCGCCACTACCTGCAGAGCGTGCGGGTAGTCGACTTTTTAGAAAAAGACGGCCGCGGTCTCAACCTCACCTACGAGGTGCGCAACGGTATCGCCTGCCATACCAAAGGTGTCCGCGCCAAAACGCTGGAGGGCCAGCTGGTGCGCTATGCCGACCGCATCGCCTATATCAATCACGATATCGAGGACGCGATCACCGCCGGTATCCTGCAGGAAAACGAGCTGCCCTACGACAGTGTGGCGGTGTTGGGACGGGGCAAAAATCAGCGCATCACCACGCTGGTGCGCTCGCTGCTGGAAAACAGCGGTGCGCGCATCTGGATGGGGGAGGAGGTGTACACCGCCTATCAGCGGCTGCACCAGTTTATGTTCGATGTGGTGTACACCGACCCGGTGGCCAAAAAAGAGGAGAGCAAAGCCGAACAGCTCATCATCACCCTCTATAAACACTTTGTCAGCGACCCCGATGCGCTCTCGCCGCGATATCAGCAGCTGGCTGACCGCTGGGGCCTCGATCGCGCCGTGTGCGACTATCTCTCGGGCATGACCGACGACTATGCCGTCCAGCTGTTCGAGCGGCTGTACGTCCCCCAGTTTTGGCACGGAGAGTAGCTGTACGACACGGCGCGTTAGCACCAGTATAGCTCTGCCCGGGAGGCAGATTTTGACGAAAGGAGAGGAGCGCCTTGCTGCCCGAGAGCTTTTTGACCGAGCTGAAATTCCGAAACGACATCGAAGACGTGGTCGGTTCCTACGTCGACCTCAAGCGGGCCGGCAGCAATACCGTCAAGGGCCTGTGCCCCTTCCACTCTGAAAAAACGCCTTCCTTCGTGGTCTACCGCGACACCCAGTCCTACTACTGTTTTGGCTGCGGTGCCGGCGGCGACGTCATCACCTTTATCAAGTCCGCCGAGAACCTCGACTATATCGAGGCGGTCAAGTTTTTGGCCCAGCGCGCCGGCATGCAGATGCCCGAGCAGGGGGTCGACGACTCGATGGGCAAGCTCAAACTGCGCATTCTCGAGGCCAACCGCGCCGCCGCCCGCTGGTTTTATGCGGCGCTCTTCTCACCGGCCGGCAAGCAGGGGCTCGACTATCTGCTGGGCCGCGGTCTCAGCATCGAGACCATCAAGCACTTCGGCCTGGGCTTTGCCCCGTCGAGCTGGAATGCCCTGCGCGACGCGCTGCGCAAAAAGGGTTTTTCCGATGGCGATCTGCTGGCGGCGGACCTGGTGGCCCGCTCGTCTAAGGGCAGCGTGTACGACAAGTTCCGCGGCCGGGTGATGTTCCCCATCATCGATCTGCGCGGCAACGTCATCGGCTTTGGCGGCCGCAACATGGGCGACGAAAAGCCCAAGTACCTCAACACCGCCGAGACACCGGCCTTTCACAAAAACCGCAATCTGTTCGCCCTCAATTTTGCCAAGCGACAAAAAGATCGCGCCTATATTCTGGCCGAGGGCTACATGGATGTCATCGCCATGCACCAGGCCGGCTTCTGCACGGCGGTGGCCACTTTGGGCACTGCCATCGGCGACCACCAGGCCCGGCTCATCGCCCAGTACGCCGACACCATCACCATCGCCTACGACGCCGATGAGGCCGGGCAGATCGCCACTAAGCGGGCCATCGGCATTCTGGCGCCCACCGGCATCAAGGCGCGGGTGCTGCATATCCCCCGGCAAGAGGCCAAAGACCCCGACGAGTACATCAAAAAATACGGCAATCTGCGCTTTGAGCGCCTGCTGCAAAATGCCCGCGGCTCCACCGAGTACGAGCTGCAGCGAGCCGAGACCGGCCACGACTTAAAAGAGCCGGCTGGCCGCGCCGGCTATATCAAAGACGCCGCGGTGGTCGTGGCGGCGCTGCCCACCCCCGCCGAGCGCGACATCTACGCCGGGGTGGTGGCCGAGCGGGCCGGGGCCACCAAGCAGGGGGTGCTCGAGCAGGTAGAGCAGCTGCGGCGGCAGCACTACCGCAAACAAAAGAAAAAAGAGCGCAGCGAACTGCTCAGCAGCGCCATCGACTACCGCGACAAGATAAATCCCCAGGCGGCTAAAAATCCGCTGGCCAACACCGCCGAGGAGTTCCTCATCGCCGCGCTGCTGCGCGATGTCGCCTTTGGCCGGCGCATCTACCCTCAGCTGGCCGAGTGCGACTTTGTCACCGATTTTAACCGCCGGGTGTACAGCCTGCTCAAAGGCGCTTTCGATGCCGGTCTCACCGGTGACCTGTCTTACCTGGCCCAGCTGCTCACCGATCAGGAGCTGGCCCGGGTCACCCGCATCATCGCCGAGACCGCGCCGCTGCACATCGACATCGAGGAGATCGACCAGAAGATCGGGCTGCTCAAAAAAGAGAGCAGCCGCCCCGACAGCGAGACCATCGCCCACACCCCCGACGCGGACTGGGCCGAGATGATGCGCCAGCTGCGGCAGCAAAAAAAATAAGCGGGCATAGCACCCCGCACCCATATACAGACACCAACACGCAGGAGAATAGGGAGAAAAGACGTATGGCAAAAATGGACAACACGGCAAACACCGCTAGCATGCTGACCATCGCCGAGATCGGCGCCAAAAAAGGCAAGCTCACCACCCAGGAGCTCACCGAGTTCATCGAGAAATACGATTTCGATGTGGAGCAGGTAGACAAGCTCTACGAGCTGCTCGAGAGCAAAAAGGTCGAGATCGTCGACGATCTCGAGACCGAGCAGGACATCGACCCCGAGGCCGATTTCCAGCTGGTGAGCACTGCCGAGAGCAAGTACTCCCACAAGGAGATCGAGGAGGGCAAGCGCTACGCCACCGCTGCCGACGGCGCCAACATCGACGATCCGGTCAAAGTCTACCTCAAAGAGATCGGCCGCGTGCAGCTGCTCACCTCCGAGGAGGAGATCAAGCTGGCCAAGCGCATGAGCGAGGGGGACCCCTACGCCAGAAAGCGCCTGAGCGAGGCCAACCTGCGCCTGGTAGTCAGCATCGCCAAGCGCTATGTGGGCCGTGGTATGCAGTTTTTAGACCTTATCCAGGAGGGAAATCTCGGCCTCATCAAAGCTGTCGAGAAGTTCGATCACACCAAGGGCTTTAAATTCTCCACCTACGCCACCTGGTGGATCCGTCAGGCCATCACCCGCGCCATCGCCGACCAGGCCCGTACCATCCGCATCCCGGTGCACATGGTCGAGACCATCAACAAGGTCAAAAAGGTCTCCAGCCAGCTGCTGCACCAAAATGGCCATGAGCCCACCGCCGAAGAGATCGCCGATGTGCTCGACATGCCGGCCGAAAAGGTGCGCGAGATCATGCGGGTGGCGCAGGAGCCGGTGTCGCTCGAGACCCCTATCGGCGAGGAGGAGGACAGTCACCTGGGCGACTTTATCCCCGACGACGACGCCCCTGCCCCCGCCGAGGCCGCCTCCCACACGCTGCTGCGCGAACAGCTGGGCGAGGTGCTGCAAACGCTCACCCCCCGCGAGGAAAAGGTGCTGCGGCTGCGCTTTGGGTTGGAGGACGGCCGCAGCCGCACCCTGGAAGAGGTGGGCAAAGAGTTTAACGTCACCCGCGAGCGCATCCGCCAGATCGAGGCCAAAGCTCTGCGCAAGCTGCGCCACCCCAGCCGCAGCAAAAAGCTCAAAGACTTTTTAGACTAGCCCATATGTCCGCTCCCGTTTGACAAATCGCAGTTGCTGTTCTATACTGGATACAGAATGTATAGTAATTTGGTTAACTTTTGACAGCAAGGAGTTGCGAGAAATGGTTTTTACCCGGGAGACCGATTATGCGGTGCGCATCGTGCGGCATCTGGCTACCGTCACCAGCCGGACCGAGGCCAAAAAAATAGCAGAAGCCACCGATGTCACGCTGCGCTTTGCACTGAAGATACTCAGTAAATTGGTGGCCGGGGGCCTGGTGCGCTCCTATAAAGGTACGCAGGGCGGGTACGAGCTGCAAAAGCCCGCCGCCGAGATATCGCTGCGCGACATCGTCGAGATCATCGAGGGGCCGGTCACCATCTCCAAGTGCCTCGACCAAAACAGCGACTGCGAGTGTCAGAGCGCGGGCAACTGCAAGGTGCGCCGCGTATTCGGCAAGATCGCCGACTCGGTCAACGCCCAGCTGGCCTCATACACCATCGACCAATTTGCCGACGACTGACCGCCTTATACACAGCTATACGAAAGAGGGGAACTACCGCCGTGAGCGAGAGTCAAGATATCCAGTACCATGTCCGCCGCTACTACGAGAACTGGTTTATGATCGACAGTTTGTATGGCGCCTGGGCCGCCCGTCGGGGCGTGCAGTTTAACACCGTGCTGGTGCTGGACATCATCCGCGAAAACCCCCAGGGCTGCACCCAAAAGCACATCTGTGACAAGACCGCCCTGCCCAAGCAGACGGTGTCCTTTCTGCTCTCGGGCCTCGAGAAAAAGGGGTACATACACCGCAAGCAAAACGACAGCGATCGCCGGGGCAAGCTGGTGGCTCTCACCCCAGCAGGAGAACAGTTTGCCTTTCCCCTGCTGGATGAACTGGCCACCGCCGAGGAAAACGCCTACGAAAACCTCACCGAGCAGCAGCGCCGGGCCATCACCGATGGCATGACCAGCCTGGTCGAGGCCCTGCAGGGCAGTCTGGCCGACTAGTGTCCGTCTGCTGCCCTGCCGCAGCACACCATATGTTAAAAAACCGCCCGCGATGTAACTGTCGCGGGCGGTTTCTCTATTTTGCCCCGCTGCGGGCGCCATAGCGGTCTCGCTGGCCGCCACCTTTACCGTCTCGCAGCGATGCGGGGCGGTTGCGCGTCTGCGTGTTCTCACCCGGCCAGCATCCAGCATACAGCACATAACACACAACACACGGCCCGCAGAACCGCAGAACGGCTGCTCAGCAAGTCGGCCCGCAACAGGCTCACTGGTGCAGTGGCGGCAAGAACTGCCCACTGGACCAGAAATAGGGGAGAGCGGCGCCGTACCTTTCAGTAATGCGTCTACCCCTGTATACAGTGCCAGAAAACAGAGGTCAAGATTGGCACAGCTACCAGTATCAAGTGTATATTATATTTGATATAATATGGTTGTAGAAATAATAAGGGGGCGAGCAGATGATCTTTCAGACCGGCGCGGCGCTGCTGGAGTGCTGCGTGCTGGCGGTACTGGACCGGGAAGATACCTACGGCTATGTCCTCACCCAGCGGGTCAAAGGCGTGTTGCAGATCTCCGAGTCCACCCTGTACCCGGTGCTGCGCCGCCTGCAAAAAGAGGCCAGTCTCTCCACCTACGACCGGGCCTTTCAGGGGCGCAACCGCCGCTATTATTCCATCACCCCCCAGGGGCGTGAAAAACTGCAGCAGTACCGGACCGAGTGGGAGGCCTACAAGAACCGGATAGATGATATTTTGTTGAGGGGGCTTTGTGGCGATGAATAGAGAGCAGTACCTTAAAAGATTGGAGACCTGTCTGGATACGCTCTCCACCGAAGAGCGGTCCAGTGCGCTGCTGTACTACGTCGACTATTTCGAAGATGCGGGAGCGGATGCCGAGCAGGAGGTGATCGCCCAGCTGGGTGACCCGCGGCAGCTGGCTGACCGCATTCTCGAGGAAAACGACCAGAGCCCGTCAGCCGGCCGCTGGCGGCAGTGGCTGGCAGCAGCGGCCCAAAAGTGGGGGTCACATCGCCGTCGGCGGTCAGAAAGGTGCGTTTCAAAATCGCCCCACAAGCGGGAGCGGCTGCGGATTGCGGGTTTTTGCATCCTGTTTGTGCTCTCGGCGTGGCTGCTCCTGTGCGGGGTGGTGGTGGTCATCCTCAGCCTCACGCTGTTTTCGACCGGGCCTATGGGGGCGCTGTTCTACCTGGGTCTTGGCCTGTTCGTTTCCGGCGGTGCGCTGCTGGCGCTGTCGGCGCTCTCCGGTCGGCTGCCCCGCCCCCGCAAGAGGAATACCCCGCCCGCCGGTCGGCAAACAGCAGAGGAGGTGACTGCACATGGCCGCTGATCGCCAAAAAAGAGTACGTATCGCCGCAGTCGCCATAGCTGCCGCCGGGCTGGTACTCATGGGTGCGGGCTATCTCTCCGGCTCCAGCCTGTGGGTGGCAGCCGATCAGAAGGGCCTGTTCATGGTAGAAGATACCCCGCGCAGCCGTGTCAGCTACCCTGAAGAGGGGCGCATAAGCAGGGCCGTCGGCATCCAGCTGCATCTGGATGATTTTGATGTGCAGATCGTCCACGGGGAGAAGCTCTCGGTAGAAACGGTGTGCTACGGCTCTCTCCGCTCGCCCGATGTAAAGGTCAAGGACGGTATCCTATCGATCGGCGAGACAGCATCGCAGGGCCGCGGCGTGGGCACCACGCTGCTGGACCCGCGCGGGCAAAAACGCAATCAGGTGCGCATCACGCTGCCGTACCGCAGGTGCGGTACGGTGAGCTGTGTGTTGCAAAAAGGCGACGTGCTCGTCGATCACCTGGAGGCCGATGATTTAGAGATCGACACCCGTCAGGGCGATATACAGCTGCACGACATCAGCGCTCAGCAGGCCGCCATCAGGCTCGGCCGCGGCAACGGCAGTCTGCTAGAAGTCTATGTGAGCGAGATGGACTACCAAAATGAGCGGGGTCAGAGCACCTACCAAAATGCCACTCCGCAGAGGGGCAAAACACTCAACTTTGCCAGTGCCGGCGGTCCAGTCAAGCTGCAAAAGCTGCAGGTAGATATCGCCCGGCTGCAGCTCGACGGCGACTTGCAGGCCAGCGATGTCAAGGCCGGCCAGCTGTATATCAGGCGCACCAGTGGCCAGGTCGAAATCAGCCGCCTGCAGGATAACGGGGTCATCTCGGTCATTGGCGGCACGGGCGACGTGTCGCTGCAGGGCGGCAGCCAGCAGGCCACAGTCAACATCGACAGCGGCGATATCCTGCTGGATGTGGGACGGGGGAAATACGCCTGCCCCACCACCGCCATCACGCAAAAGGGCAGCATCACCCAACAGCGCCAGCTGGCCGAGACCTACGCAGTCGACTGCCTGGCCGAAGACGGCAAAGTCACCCGCGCCGGCAAAACGGTCGAGGGTAAAAACAGCTTTACCACCGCCGCCCATTACACCCGCGACGATCGGAGCAAAATGCTGCTGAAAACACAGAAAGGCGACATCGCCCTGCCCTGACCGTCCCTTACCTCCCCAGACCCCACCCGACAAATAGAAACGGGCACTCTACCGCCCGCCACTGTAATGAGCAAAGAGCAGAGCGACACCAAAAGCCAGGTGTCGCTCTGCTCTGTTGCAGTAGATCAAAAAAACGGAAAAAGTCGCTAAAATCACAACTTTTCCCGTGCAAATCGGTTGACATCAGGAGATATCTATACTATAATGATATACTGTATCAAAATGGATATTTGTAGCTCTCGCACAAGTATTATAGCATGAACCCGCCGTGAAATCAACATCATTTTTTATCGGATTTACCGGTAATGAGGGATGTTCAATAGATGAAGGAGTGATCGAGCCTATGGTGAATGTCAAGCCGACCAAGCTGGGTAAAAACGTCAGGATGAGCTTTTCCAAGATCAACGAAGTACTGGAGATGCCCAACCTGATCGAGGTGCAGAAAAACTCGTACCAGTGGTTTTTGGAGCAGGGCCTCAAAGAGGTATTTGAGGACGTGTCCGCCATCACCGACTACACTGGCAATCTGGTTTTGGACTTTGTGGACTATCGCCTCGACGACGAGCCCAAGTACTCGGTAGAGGAGTGCAAGGAGCGCGACGTCACCTTCGCCGCCCCTCTGCGGGTCACCGCCCGGCTGTTTAACAAAGTCACCGGCGAGGTCAAGCAGCAGGAGATCTTCATGGGGGATTTTCCCCTCATGACCGACAGCGGCACCTTTGTCATCAACGGCGCCGAGCGGGTCATCGTCTCCCAGCTGGTGCGCAGCCCCGGCGTGTACTACGGCATGGAGCACGACAAGACCGGTAAGGAGCTGTTCACCTCCACCGTCATCCCCAACCGCGGCGCCTGGCTGGAGTACGAGACCGACTCCAACGACATCTTTTACGTCCGCATCGACAAGAACAGAAAGATCCCCGTCACCACCTTCATCCGCGCATTAGGCCTGGGTCAAAACAGCCAGATCATCGACTTCTTCGGCGAGGACCCCAAGATCATGGCCACCCTGGAAAAAGACACCACCGAGTCCACCGAGGAGGGCCTGCTCGAGACCTACCGCAAGCTGCGCCCCGGCGAGCCGCCGACGATCGAGAGTGCCCAGACCCATATCGACAACCTCTTCTTCGACGCCCGCCGCTACGACCTGTCCAAGGTGGGCCGCTACAAGTACAACAAAAAGCTGGCCCTGGGCGACCGCATCTCCGGCCAAAAATTGGCCGAGCCCGCCATCGACCCCATGACCGGCGAGATCATCGCCGAGGCCGGCGAGCTGCTCACCCGCGAAAAGGCGCTGCAGATCCAGGAGTCCGGCCAGGACACAGTGGTGCTCGACGTAGAGGGCCGCCAGGTCAAGGTCATCTCCAACGGCATGGTCGATCTGGCCCACTTCGTGCCCGGCATCGACCCGGCCGCGTGCGGCATCCGCGAAAAGGTCCGTTTCTCGGTACTGCTGGATATCCTCGAGGCCGCTGAGGGTGACGAGGAGCTCAAAGAGCTCATCACCCAGAAAAAAGACGAGCTGGTGCCCAAGCACATCATCATCGACGATATCTTCTCCTCTATCAACTACTTAAACTGCCTGGCGCAGGGCATCGGCACCACCGACGACATCGATCACCTGGGCAACCGACGCATCCGCTCGGTGGGCGAGCTGCTGCAAAATCAGTTCCGCATCGGCTTTTCCCGTATGGAGCGGGTCATCCGTGAGCGCATGACCCTGCAGGCCCAGGAGCTGGAGAGCGCCACCCCGCAGGCCCTCATCAACATCCGCCCGGTGGTGGCCTCTATCAAAGAGTTCTTTGGTTCCAGCCCGCTGTCGCAGTTTATGGATCAGACCAATCCCCTGGCCGAGCTCACCCACAAGCGCCGCCTGTCGGCCCTGGGCCCCGGCGGCCTGTCCCGCGATCGCGCCGGGTTCGAGGTCCGCGACGTGCACTACAGCCACTATGGCCGCATGTGCCCCATCGAGACCCCTGAGGGCCCCAACATCGGCCTGATCTCCTACCTGGCTACCTTTGCCAAAATAAACGAGTACGGGTTTATCGAGGCGCCTTTCCGCAAGGTGGATAAGGCCACCGGTGTCGTCACCGACGAGGTGGTCTACATGACCGCCGACGTGGAGGACAACTTCGTGGTGGCCCAGGCCAACGAGCCGCTGGACGAAGAGGGCCACTTCAAAAACAAAAAGGTCAACGCCCGCCACCGCGACGAGATCCTCGAGATCGGCCGCGACAAGGTCGACTACATGGACGTATCGCCGAAGATGGTGCTCTCGGTGGCCACCTCCATGATCCCCTTCCTCGAAAACGACGACGCCAACCGCGCGCTGATGGGCTCCAACATGCAGCGGCAGGCAGTGCCGCTGCTCAAGACCGAGAGCCCGGTGGTGGGCACCGGTATGGAGTACAAAGCCGCCGTCGATTCCGGCGTCTGCGTGCTGGCCAAACACGACGGCGTGGTCGAGGCCGTCAGCGCCGACGAGGTGCTGCTGCGCACCGACGAGGGAAAACTCGAGCGGTACAAGCTCATCAAGTTCATGCGCTCCAACCAGGGCACCTGCACCAACCAGCGCCCGGTAGTCGACAAAGGCGAAAAAGTGGTCAAGGGCCAGGTGCTGGCCGACGGCCCCGCCACCGACAACGGCGAGATCGCGCTGGGCAAAAACGCGCTCATCGGCTTTATGACCTGGGAGGGCTACAACTACGAGGACGCCGTCCTCATAAACGAGAAGATCGTCCGCGACGACGTCTACACCTCGGTGCATATCGAGGAGTACGAGACCGAGGCCAGAGACACCAAACTGGGCCCCGAGGAGATCACCCGCGACATTCCCAATGTGGGCGAAGAGGCCCTCAAGGACCTCGACGAGCGCGGCATCATCCGCATCGGCGCCGAAGTGCGCGCCGGCGATATCCTGGTGGGCAAAGTCACCCCCAAAGGCGAGACCGAGCTCACCGCCGAGGAGCGCCTGCTGCGGGCCATCTTTGGCGAGAAGGCGCGCGAGGTGCGCGACACCTCGCTGAAGGTGCCCCACGGCGAGTACGGTATCGTGGTCGACGTCAAGGTGTTCACCCGCGAGAACTGCGACGAGCTCAGCCCCGGCGTCAACATGGTGGTGCGCTGCTACATCGCCCAGAAGAGAAAGATCTCGGTGGGCGACAAGATGGCCGGCCGCCACGGCAATAAGGGCGTCGTGTCCCGCATCCTGCCGCAGGAGGATATGCCCTTCCTGCCCGACGGCACCCCGCTGGACATCGTGCTCAACCCCCTGGGCGTTCCCTCCCGTATGAACATCGGACAGGTGCTGGAGGTCCATCTGGGCCGCGCCGCCAAGGCGCTGGGCTGGAAGATGATGACCCCCGTATTCGACGGCGCCCACGAGGAGGACATCCGCGATGCCCTGCGCGAGGCCGGTCTGCGCGAGGACGGCAAGACCGTTCTGTACGACGGCCGCACCGGCGAGCCGTTTGACAACCCGGTCACCGTCGGCTATATGTACTTCTTAAAGCTGCATCACCTGGTCGACGACAAGATCCATGCCCGCTCCACCGGCCCGTACTCGCTGGTCACCCAGCAGCCTCTGGGCGGCAAAGCCCAGTTCGGCGGCCAGAGATTCGGCGAGATGGAGGTCTGGGCGCTGGAGGCTTATGGCGCCGCCTACACCCTGCAGGAGATCCTCACCGTCAAGTCCGACGACGTGGTGGGCCGTGTCAAGACCTACGAGGCCATCGTCAAGGGCCAGAACGTGCCCCAGTCCGGTGTGCCCGAGTCGTTCAAGGTGCTCATCAAAGAGCTGCAGTCGCTGGCGCTGGATATCCGTGTGCTGGATAAAGACGGCGAGGAGATCGACCTCAAACAGAACTTCGACGACGAGGATATGGGCATCCCCAAAGTGGTGGATGACGAGGCGTTCTCCAATGTAGCTGTCGACAGCGAGATCGAGGAGCTCAGCGTCGAGGACGTGCCCGAGGAGATCCTCACCGGCGAAGACAGCGAGGACACCGGTGCCGCCGACCTGCTGGGCGCGCTGCTCGGCGGTAACGACGACGCAGATCTTGAAGACGAGAACATGTAACGCGCTGTGATCCGCAAAAAACGGAAAACATGCCTTCTGATATAGAAAAAGGGGACGCCTATGGAATTTAATGTTTTTGAATCGATCAAGATCGGCCTGTCCTCCCCGGAGCAGATCCGGGAGTGGTCCCATGGCGAGGTCAAAAAACCCGAGACCATCAACTACCGCACCCTAAAGCCCGAGCGCGACGGCCTGTTCTGTGAGCGCATCTTCGGGCCCACCAAGGACTGGGAGTGCTACTGCGGCAAGTATAAACGGCTGCGCTATAAAGGCAAGGTCTGCGAGCGCTGCGGCGTCGAGGTCACCCGCGCCAAGGTGCGCCGTGAACGCATGGGCCATATCGAGCTGGCCGCGCCCGTATCGCACATCTGGTACTTTAAGGGTATTCCCTCCCGCATCGCCCTCATTCTCGATATCTCTCCGCGCCTGTTAGAGAAGGTGCTCTACTTTGCCTCCTACATCGTCACCGATCCCGGCTTTACGCCGCTGGAGAAAAAGCAGCTGCTCAGCGAAAAAGAGTACTGGGATATGCGCGAGAAGTACGAGGACGAGTTCGAGGCCGGCATGGGCGCCGAGTCCATCAAAAAGCTGCTGCAGGATATCGATCTCGAGGCCCTGAGCAAAGAGCTCAAAGAGGAGCTGGAGACCGCCACCGGTCAAAAGCGCATCCGGCTGCTCAAGCGGCTGGAAGTGGTCGACGCCTTCCGCCTCTCCGGCAACAAGCCCGAGTGGATGATCCTGGATGTCATCCCGGTCATCCCGCCGGATATCCGCCCCATGGTACAGCTCGACGGCGGCCGTTTTGCCACCTCCGATCTGAACGACCTGTACCGCCGGGTCATCAACCGCAACAACCGCCTCAAACGGTTGCTCGAGCTCGGCGCGCCCGATATCATTGTGCGCAACGAGAAGCGCATGCTGCAGGAAGCAGTAGACGCCCTGATCGACAACGGCCGCCGCGGCCGCCCGGTCACCGGCCCCAACAACCGGCCGCTCAAGTCGCTGTCGGATATGCTCAAGGGCAAACAGGGCCGTTTTCGTCAGAACCTGCTGGGCAAACGCGTCGACTACTCCGGCCGTTCAGTCATCGTGGTCGGCCCCGAACTGAAAATGTACCAGTGCGGCCTGCCCAAAGAGATGGCGCTGGAGCTGTTTAAGCCCTTCGTCATGAAACGTCTGGTCGAGACCGGCGCCGCCGGCAACATCAAGAGCGCCCGCAAGATGGTCGAGCGCGCCCGCAACGAGGTGTGGGACGCCCTGGAGATCGTCATCAAGGGCCACCCGGTGCTGCTCAACCGCGCGCCTACTCTGCACCGTCTGGGCATTCAGGCCTTCGAGCCGGTACTGGTCGAGGGCCGCGCTCTCAAACTGCACCCGCTGGTCTGTACCGCCTACAACGCCGACTTCGACGGCGACCAGATGGCCGTGCACGTGCCGCTGTCGGCCGAGGCGCAGGCCGAGGCCCGTTTCCTCATGCTGGCGGCCAACAACCTGTTAAAACCCTCCGACGGCCGCCCGGTGGCGGTGCCCACCCAGGACATGGTGCTGGGCTCCTACTACCTGACCATGGAGAAGCCCGGCGAGCCGGGTGAAGGGATGATCTTCCGCGACGAGGCCGAGGCCCTCATGGCCTATCAGGAGGGCTCGGTAGGGCTGCACGCCCGGGTCAAGGTCCGCCTCACCCGCGAGATCGATGGCGAGCGCTGCTCCAAGATCATCGATACCACCGTGGGCCGGCTGATCTTTAACACCCCCATCCCGCAGGACCTGGGGTATGTCGACCGCTCCGACCCCGACAAGAAGATAGACCTGGAAGTGGATTTCCTGGTCACCAAAAAGCAGCTGGGCGATATCATCGACCGCTGCATCCAGGTGCACGGCACCGCCACCACCTCCGAGGTGCTCGACAAGATCAAGGCCCAGGGCTTTAAGTACTCCACCAAAGGCGCCATCACCGTGGCCGTCTGCGATGCCGAGATCCCGCCCCAGAAAGCCGATTATCTGGCCGAGGCCGACGAGCAGATCGACCGGGTGGTCAGCCTGTACAACAAGGGCCTCATCTCCGACGACGAGCGCTATGCCAAGGTCATCGAGATCTGGGACAACTGCACCAGCAAGGTGTCCGACGCCCTGACCGACAACCTCGACCAGTATAACCCCATCTTCATGATGGCCGACTCCGGCGCCCGCGGTTCCATCAACCAGATCCGTCAGCTGGCCGGCATGCGCGGCCTGATCGCCAACACCTCCGGTAAGACCATCGAGCTGCCCATCAAGGCCAACTACCGCGAGGGCCTCAACATCCTGGAGTACTTCATCTCCTCCCGTGGCGCCCGTAAAGGCTTGGCCGACACCGCACTGCGTACCGCCGACTCGGGTTACCTGACCCGCCGTCTGGTGGACGTCTCGCAGGAGGTCATCGTCTGGGAAGAGGACTGCGGCACCCATAACGGCATCGTGGTCGAGGACATCCGTGAGGGCAACGAGATGATCGAGCCGCTGCAGGAGCGCCTTACCGGCCGCTATGCCGCCGAGCCCATCCTGCACCCCGAGACCGGCGAAGTGCTGGTCGACTGCGATACGCTGATCACCGATACCATCGCCGCTCAGGTAGTGGCCGCCGGGGTTAAGAGCGCCAAGATACGCTCCATCCTCACCTGTGACGCCACCCACGGCATCTGTGCCAAGTGCTACGGCGCCAACCTGGCTAACAAAAAAGAGATCGCCATCGGCGAGGCGGTGGGTATCATCGCCGCCCAGTCCATCGGCGAGCCCGGCACCCAGCTGACCATGCGTACCTTCCATACCGGCGGTATCGCCTCGGCTGACGATATCACCCAGGGCCTTCCCCGCGTCGAAGAGCTGTTCGAGGCCCGCCGGCCCAAGACCATGGCCATCATCAGCGAGATCGACGGTGTGGTCTCCATCCGCGAGATCAAAAAGGCCCGTCACGTGGTGGTCACCAACAACGAGACCAAAGACGAGCGCAGCTACCTCATCCCCTATGGCTCTCGTCTCCGGGTCACCGAGGGCCAGTATGTAGAGGCAGGCGATACCTTCACCGAGGGCTCAGTCTATCCCCACGACGTGCTGGCCATCAAGGGCGAGACTGCCGTGCAGAACTACCTCATCCAAGAGGTGCAGCGCGTCTACCGCCTGCAGGGCGTTGACATCAACGATAAGCATATCGAGGTCATCGTCCGCCAGATGATGAAGAAGGTGCGGGTGGACAACGCCGGCGACACCAATCTCATCTCCGGTTCGGTGGTCGAAAAAGGCGATTTCATCAAGGCCAATCAGGAGATCGAGCGCCGCATCGCCGCGGGCGAAGTCAGCTTGCAAAAGGCCAACTATATCCCGGTGCTGCTGGGTATCACCAAGGCCTCTCTGGCCACCGAGAGCTTCCTCTCGGCCGCCTCTTTCCAAGAGACCACCCGTGTGCTCACCGACGCCGCCATCAAAGGCAAAGCAGATCCGCTCATCGGCCTCAAAGAGAATGTCATCATCGGCAAGCTCATCCCGGCCGGTACCGGTATGCCCATCTACAACGACGTCGAGGTCGTCAAGCGCACCCCCGAGGACCTGGTCTCCAAGGTGGCTCCCTGCGAGTTCCAGCTCGACCAGATCGGCGAGTAATTTATCCTAAAACGACAAAAGAGCAGAGGCTTTTGCCCCTGCTCTTTTTCTTTCCGCCCCCGGCCATAACCCGTACGCCCGTTGACTTTCTGGTGTTGGCCTGTGGCCGCCTAACTGGTGCACCGAGCAGGGGAGAGGTATATTTTATAGCCCCTGTACCAGTGCCAGCGCCCACCGCTTTAGCGCCGTCAAGTCCTGTGAGTCGGGGTGGCTGCGCGCGGCGTCAAAGTTTTGCAGCATGGCCTGCGCCTGTGCGTTGCCCGGGTCGTCTTTTAGCATCTGCCGGTACCGCTGCCCCACGCTCTCGGGCATTTTGCCCTGACACATAAAGCCCGGCAACAGGCGGGCATCCGACGGTACCAGCGCCGCCACCCGCTCTAAAATGCGGTCAAAATAGTCGCGGCTGCCGCCAAACCCGGCGGTGCCGAACAGCGCCACCGTCTTGCCGTGCAGCTGGGGCAAAAAGGCAGCTGTCTGCTGGTCGCACCCGCCCTTATCAGTCCAAAACCCCACCAGGATCAGATCGGCCGCCAGTGCCGCATCGTCCGGGACCCCGCAATACAGCGGCTCGCTTTCCGCCCACAGTGGCGGCAGCGCCTTTGCCAACTGGGCTGTGTTGCCGGTGTGGCTGCTGTAAACGATCGCGTATGTCATGGCCTCTACCTCCGTCTGTCATCGCCGGGCGCTCAGCGCGCCTGGCATCTTCTTTCCTTTTATATACACAGTATACCACCGCCCTCAACCGCTCTTTTGCACCCGGTCCGGTCTGGTCCAGTCTGGTCCGGTCTGTTCTGCGCGCCCCGCCTGTCACGCAGCAGCCCGGTCTTGACAGAGCTGCATAAAAAACCAGAAACATGGTTTTACGAGGCTGATTATTTACCCAAAAACGGAAAAACTTTCATAAATGCCGCATGACAAACTTTTTATGTGGCAATATTACCTAAAAGCTTGACAAAATAATTGTATAGGTGTTAAAATTCAAATGTTGAGCCATGTCTAGATGGCCCAACTGACTCATTTTCAAGGAGGTGTAAATACATTGCCAACCTTTAACCAGCTCGTTCGCAAAGGCAGAACTGCTTCTGTGAAGAAATCGACTGCTCCGGCCCTGCAGAAAAACTTGAACACCATCAAGAAACAGCAGACCGACATGTCTTCTCCGCAAAAGCGCGGCGTATGCACTGCCGTTAGAACCATGACCCCGAAGAAGCCGAACTCGGCGCTGAGAAAGATCGCCCGTGTGAAACTGACCAACGGAATGGAAGTATCGGCTTACATCCCCGGTATCGGCCACAACCTGCAGGAGCACTCGGTTGTACTGATCCGCGGTGGACGTGTCAAGGACCTGCCTGGTGTGCGTTACCACATCATCCGCGGCACTCTGGATACCCAGGGCGTTAACGGACGTATGAAAGCGCGCTCCAAGTACGGCGCAAAACGTCCGAAGGCTGGTGCTTCGAAGTAAACAAGACTTGTTATAGCCAGATGATGGCATTTTTTATAAATGTCTCGTCTTGGCAATACGGGAGTTTTGTCGCTTTCGAGTACCTGTGAATTCATTTATATGAAGGAGGGAAGCAAAGTGCCAAGAAGAGGTAAAATTGCAAAACGCGACGTATTAGCCGATCCGCTGTACAATTCCAAGATGGTGACCCGCCTGATCAACTCCATCATGTATGATGGCAAAAAAGGTGTGGCCCAGAAGATCGTGTACGGTGCCTTCGATATCGTCAACGAAAAGACCGGTAAAGACCCTGTAGAGGTCTTCGAGCAGGCCCTCGAGAACATCATGCCTGTCTTAGAGGTCAAGGCCCGCCGTGTCGGTGGCGCCACCTACCAGGTCCCCATGGAGGTCCGCCCCGCCAGACGTCAGACCCTGGGTCTGCGCTGGCTCACGCTGTACGCCCGCAAGCGCTCCGAGAGAACCATGAAAGAGCGGCTGGCAGCCGAGATGATGGACGCCGTCAACAACACCGGCGGTTCTGTCAAAAAGCGTGAGGACACCCACAAGATGGCAGAGGCCAACAAGGCGTTTGCCCACTACCGCTGGTAGGAATACAGCCCGGACAAGCCTTTTGCCCGCGCTGTGGCGTACGGCCCATGTGGGCCGTTTTGCCAGTTTTAGATTTTTTCCTGTAGCGATACAGGTCACACACAGTTTAAGGAGGGCACTATGCCAAGAGACGTATCTCTCGAACTCACCCGGAATATTGGCATAATGGCTCACATTGATGCTGGTAAAACCACCACCACCGAGCGTATCTTGTTCTACACCGGTGTTAACCACAAGATCGGTGAGACCCACGACGGTGCAGCAACAATGGACTGGATGGCGCAGGAGCAGGAGCGCGGTATCACCATTACCTCCGCTGCTACCACTGCCCACTGGAAGGGCCATCGCATCAATATCATCGACACCCCCGGACACGTGGACTTCACCGTTGAGGTGGAGCGCTCCCTGCGCGTGCTCGATGGTTCTGTAACAGTTTTCTGTGCCAAAGGCGGCGTTGAGCCCCAGTCAGAGACTGTTTGGCGTCAGGCAGACAACTACAGAGTCCCCCGCATGGCGTTCGTCAACAAGATGGACATCATGGGCGCCGACTTCTACAACGTTGTCTCCATGATGAAAGACCGCTTAAAATGTAATGCAGTTCCCCTGCAGCTGCCCATCGGCGCCGAGGAGACCTTCCGCGGCATCATCGACCTTCTCACCATGAAGGCCGAGGTGTATTACGACGATCTGGGTCAGGATATCCGCGAGGAGGACATTCCCGAGGATATGAAGGAACTGGCAGAAAAATATCACAGCGAGCTTATCGAGGCTGTTGCAGAGCAGGATGAAGACCTGATGATGCAGTATCTCGAGGGCGAGGAGCTCTCCATCCCCGAGATGAAGAAAGTCATCCGTAAGGCCACCATCGCCAACGACTTCGTGCCGGTGCTGTGCGGTACTGCTTACAAGAATAAGGGCGTACAGCCCCTGCTCGACGCAGTGATCGACTACATGCCCGCCCCCACCGATATCGACGATATCAAGGGCGTGAACCCCGACACCGAGGAAGAGGAGACCCGTCCGTCCTCCGACGACGAGCCCTTCTCGGCGCTGGCCTTTAAGATCGCCACCGACCCCTATGTGGGCAAGCTGTGCTTCTTCCGCGTGTACTCCGGTGTGCTGCATGCCGGCAGCACCGTGTACAACTCGGTCAAGAGAAACAACGAGCGTATCGGCCGCATCCTGCAGATGCACGCCAACCACAGAAAAGATATCGAGGAAGTTTACGCCGGCGATATCGCCGCTGCCGTGGGCCTAAAGAACACCACCACCGGCGACACCCTGTGCGACCCCAAAGCCCCCATCATCCTCGAGTCCATGGAGTTCCCCGAGCCCGTTATCCGCGTCGCCATCGAGCCCAAGACCAAAGCTGGTCAGGAGAAGATGGGTATCGCGCTGGCCAAACTGGCTGAAGAGGACCCCACCTTTAGGACCTACACCGACGAGGAGACCGGCCAGACCATCATTGCCGGTATGGGCGAGCTGCACCTCGAGATCATCGTCGACCGTCTGCTGCGCGAGTTCCGCGTCGAGGCCAACGTGGGCAAACCCCAGGTCGCCTACCGCGAGACCATCCGCACCGAAAAAGAGGTCGATCACAAATACGCCCGTCAGTCCGGCGGCCGCGGCCAGTACGGCCATGTCAAGATCCGCCTGATCCCCAACGAGACCGGCAAGGGCTACGAGTTCGTCAACAAAGTCGTTGGCGGCGCCATCCCCAAAGAGTACATCCCCGCTGTCGACGCCGGTATCCAGGGCGCCATGCAGACCGGTGTACTGGCCGGCTACCCGGTGGTGGATGTGAAAGTTGAGCTGTTCGACGGTTCTTACCACGAGGTCGACTCCTCCGAGATGGCCTTTAAGATCGCCGGCTCCATGGCTTTCAAAGAGGGTATGGCCAAGGCCAACCCCGTCCTGCTCGAGCCCATCATGAAAGTTGCCGTCATCGTCCCCGAGGAGTACATGGGCGACGTTATCGGCGACCTGAACTCCCGCCGTGGCCAGATCCAGGGCATGGAGTCCAGACCTGGTTCCCAGCAGATCAACGCCTTTGTACCTCTGTCCGAGATGTTCGGCTACGCCACCGACCTGCGCTCCAAGACCCAGGGCCGTGGCCAGTACTCGATGGAGCCCAGCCACTATGTGGAGGTCCCCAAATCGATCGCCGAGGGCATCATGAACGCCAGAGCCAAAAAGGGCGAGTAGTCTTGCTTTTTTGTATCGCTCTTGATACAATGAAACCACCAAAAACTATTTTCTTTGCATAAAAGGAGGAAATACCATGGCAAAAGCTCATTTTGAAAGAACCAAACCCCATGTGAACATTGGTACCATCGGCCACGTTGACCACGGCAAGACCACCCTGACCGCTGCTATCACCAAAGTGCTGTCTTTCAAGGGCCAGGCTCAGTACGAGGCCTATGACATGATCGACAAAGCCCCCGAGGAGAGAGAGCGCGGCATCACCATCAACACCTCTCACGTAGAGTACGAGACCGACAAGCGCCACTACGCCCATGTCGACTGCCCCGGCCATGCTGACTACGTCAAGAACATGATCACCGGTGCTGCTCAGATGGACGGCGCTATCCTGGTTGTTTCCGCGGCTGACGGCCCGATGCCCCAGACCCGTGAGCACATCCTGCTGTCCCGTCAGGTCGGCGTTCCCTACATCGTCGTGTTCATGAACAAGGCAGATCAGGTCGACGACGAGGAGCTGCTGGAGCTGGTGGAGATGGAAGTCCGCGAGCTGCTGGACGAGTACGAGTTCCCGGGCGACGACACCCCCATCATCAAGGGTTCCGCTCTGGCCGCTGTCGAGTCCACCAGCACCGACATCAACGCCCCCGAGTACGCTCCCATCCTCGAGCTGATGGACGCTGTCGACGACTACATCCCCACTCCGGAGAGAAAAGCCGACCTGCCCTTCCTGATGCCTGTTGAGGACATCTTCACCATTACCGGCCGCGGCACCGTTGCCACCGGTCGTGTGGAGAGAGGCCAGCTGAACACCGGCGACGAAGTCGAGATCATCGGCCTGACCGACGAGAGAGCCAAGACCGTTGTTACCGGTATCGAGATGTTCAGAAAGATCCTGGACTACGCCGAGGCTGGCGACAACATCGGCGCCCTGCTGCGCGGTGTGCAGAGAAACGAGATCGAGCGCGGTCAGGTTCTGTCCAAACCCGGCTCCATCAACCCCCACACCAAGTTTGCCGGCCAGGTCTACATCCTGAAAAAGGAAGAGGGCGGCCGTCATACTCCTTTCTTCAACAACTATCGTCCCCAGTTCTACTTCAGAACTACCGACGTGACTGGCGTCATCACCCTGCCCGAGGGCACCGAGATGTGCATGCCTGGCGATAACGTCACTATGGACGTTGAGCTGATCACCCCGATCGCTATCGAGGAAGGCCTGCGTTTCGCTATCCGCGAGGGTGGCCGCACTGTTGGTTCGGGCGTTGTTACCGCTATCAACGGCTAATTTAGCTTTTTGAGCTGCTATAAAAGAGAGCTGTACGTTTCGTACAGCTCTCTTTTTGCATGATCTCTACATTTCCCACACAGAATATCTCCACATAAAAAGGCCGGTCCTACCAAAATCCAGTTCGCAGCCCGGCCTTTTCCCCAGTGGTCCTGTATATGCTATTTTCTGCCGGACTGCGCATCATCCGTCAATCGCAGAATATAATCGGTACTCACCCCATAAAAGTGGGCTAACCCTACCAGAATATCCTCGGTCAACGGCTGAGTACCGGTCTCTATGTAGCTGTATTTGCGCTGCGTAATGCCCAGCGCCGCCGCCACCTGCCGCTGTGATAGATCGTGATCCTCCCGCAGATCGCGCATCCTGTTTTTCATCTTTATCACCCGAGTAAAGCATACGATAGATAAAATCTATCTATTGACATTTAGATAAATAATATCTATAGTAAGTTAGAAGAGGTGATACTTTTGACAGATTATCAAAGACTATATACCTATCTTTTTAACCAGGTTACCGACTGTATCGAGCTGCTCAAACAGGCTCAGATAGAGGCAGAAGAGCAGTACCTCAAAATGGATGACTCGCCGTCACCGGCAGAGTCCCCCACAAACGACACACCGCCCCTGCAAAGGCCATAGATCGCCACAAAATATATACAAAACGTATAATACGCATAAAATATGTCGTTTTGTGCCGGCAGATCAGTGTTGACAAACCCCATCAGTGCGCTATAATATAGGTGCAGTCTGTTTCAGGGCGAGGTGCGATTCCTCACCGGCGGTAAGGGGCGTTGCCCCGAGCCCGCGACCGCACAGTCTCTGCTGTGCGCTGATCTGGTGTGATTCCAGAGCCGACGGTATAGTCCGGATAGAAGAAACGACACACCGCGGCAGCATCTCTGTCGGTATATCGTGTTTTTTCGCCCACAGCTACAGCTGTGGGCTCTTTTTGTCCCGCAGCCTCCGTAGCTGGTGGGGTATATACACAGTATTCCAGCGCGGTGAGCCTCCCAGAGCAGACCTCCCGGCGCAGGTGTCAGTACCAGTATCCGTAAAGAGTACACCCGCGCACATTTATTATCGCTGGAGGTACCCCTATGCAACGCAACGACCGTGTCCGCACACTCACCTATATGGCGCTGTTTGCCGCCATATCCACCCTGCTCATGTATATCGAGATGCCGCTCCCGTTCCTGCCCCCGTTTTTAAAACTCGATATCAGCGGTGCGCCTATCCTGCTGGCCGCTTTTCTGTTTGGCCCCTGGCAGGCGGTGGGCATCACCCTGGTCAAAGACCTGGTGCACCTGCTCTCCACCCAGACCGGCGGCGTGGGCGAGCTGGCCGATTTCCTCATGCTGGCCAGCTTTGCCCTGCTGTGCGGCTATCTTTACCGCTATGTACACAACCGCAAAGGCGCGCTCATCTCGCTGTCGGTGGGCACGGTCATCCTCGTCGCAGTGGGGGCGCTGAGCAACTGGTTTTTGCTCATCCCTTTCTACTCCAAGATCATGCCCATCGAGGCCATCGTCGGTGCCTGTCAGGCTATCAACAAAAATATAAACAGCATCGCCGCCTATATCTGGGTGGGGGTAGTACCCTTTAACCTCATCAAAGGGGTGGTCATCTCGCTGCTCACCTTCCTGCTCTACAAGCGTCTCTCCGGCCTGGTACACCGGCAGCCCAAAGCCGCCCCGACACGCATTGACAAATCCAGACAGGTCTAGTATAATAGCTCTCGACAATTAAATACCTTATTGCGAGTGGTGGAGGGACTAGGCCCTGTGAAACCCGGCAACCTGCAAGTTTGCAAGGTGCTAAATCCTACGGTACTACCGAGAGATAAGGCCGCTTAAAAAAGTATAGAGCGCTCGGTATGGGCGCTCTTTTTTACTGCCTGTACAAAAACGGCAGAACAAGGCCCAAAACGCAGGGATTTAAAAGTCACATCCATTTTTTCATAGCCGCCGGTCAAGGGCGGCCCGGCATTACAAAAGGAGTGCATAGTATGGCAAGACATCTGTTTACATCCGAATCGGTCACCGAGGGCCATCCCGACAAGATCTGCGACCAGATCTCCGATGCGGTGCTCGATGCGATCTTAGAAAAAGACCCCAGCGGCCGTGTGGCCTGCGAGACCGCCGTCACCACCGGTATGGTCATGGTCATGGGCGAGATCTCCACCAGCTGCTATGTCGATATCCCCAAATTGGCCCGTCAGGTCATCGCCGACATCGGTTACACCCGCGCCAAATACGGCTTTGACGGCGAGACCTGCAGCGTGCTCACCTCCATCGACGAGCAGTCGCCCGACATCGCCATGGGCGTCGACAAGGCGCTCGAGTCCAAGGTCGGCCAGCAGGATGCCGACGCCGACGAGACCGGCGCCGGCGATCAGGGCATGATGTTCGGCTACGCCTGCGACGAGACGCCCGAGCTCATGCCGCTGCCCATCAGCCTGGCGCATAAGCTGGCCAAACGCCTCACCGAGGTGCGCAAACAGGAGCTGGTCGATTACCTGCGCCCCGACGGCAAGACCCAGGTCACCGTCGAGTACGAAGACGACCGCCCGGTGCGCATCGACACCATCGTCATCTCTACTCAGCACGGCCCCGAAGTCTCTCTGGACCAGATCCGCCGCGATCTGGTAAAGCTGGTCATCGACCCCATCGTGCCCCGCGACCTGCTGGACGAGAGCACCCGCATTCTGGTCAACCCCACCGGCCGTTTCGTCATCGGCGGCCCGCAGGGTGACAGCGGCGTCACCGGCCGCAAGATCATCGTCGACAGCTACGGCGGCACCGGCCGCCACGGCGGCGGCGCCTTCTCCGGCAAAGACCCCACCAAGGTCGACCGCTCCGCCGCTTACGCCGCCCGCTACGTGGCCAAAAATATCGTCGCCGCCGGCCTGGCCAAAAAGTGTGAGATCCAGCTGGCCTATGCCATCGGCGTGGCCCACCCGGTCTCGGTGTTCGTCGATACCTTTGGCACCGGTGCCGTCAGCGACGAAAAGCTGGCCGAGGCAGTGGGCCAGGTATTTGACCTGCGCCCCGCCCGCATCATCAAAGATCTCGACCTGCGCCGCCCCATCTACCGCCAGCTGGCCGCCTACGGCCATATGGGCCGCGAGGACCTGGGCGTCCGCTGGGAGGACACCGACCGGGTCGATGCCCTCAAAGCCGCCGTATACGGTAAAACCTCGGCCTAACGAGATGAAAAAGGGGTAAGACGGGGGAAAAGCCGGGTGTGCGTAAAGGCTCCGCATCCCAGGCGAAAAGTGCCGCTCGCGGGCCCGTACGCCCACTGCTTTCCTCGATGTCGGTGCCACCTCTACTGCACATTGTGCAGTAGAGGTGGCACTGCGCTTCTCCCAACTTGCATCTCCCCAAAAATATACCGCAGTCCCCGAAACAAAAATATAAGAGATCAAAAAGAGAGCACCCAGTCGCGGCGCAGAAACTGTCTGTCCGCCCCAGGTGCTCTCTTTTTTGTGGCCGTATCTGTGGGACCGGGCGCATGCGGCACACACTGCGCACGCTACAGGGCCAGCACTTTTGCCCGGTCGATGCGCATCAGAAATTCGCCTTTGTGATCCCGCTCGCCGGTAAACACAAAGCCCAGCGACTGGTACAGCGCAGTGGCAGCAGTGTTGTCCTGGTACAGGCTCAGGTAGATGTGCCGGTGCCGGGGGTACTCGTCGGCCATGCGCCGCAGCACCGCTCTCAGCGCCGCCCGCCCGTAGCCCCGGCCCTGATACCGCTGGTCGATGAGCAGCCGGTCCATCCACAGGCGGCCGCCAGGCCCCTCTTTTTCCCACAGCCCATACATGCAAAAGCCCACCACCGTCTCGCCGGCGCATACCGCCAGCGGTCTCCACAGCGCCAGCTCTGCCGCCTCCTGCAGGCAGCGGGCAGTGGTCTCGATAAAGTTCTGCTGGCTCTTTTCTACCCGCAGCGCCAGCACCTGCGCCCGGTTGTGTTCATCCACCGGCCGCAGCGCGATCTCTCGGTCCATATTTGTCCTCCCCCGGTTCTGCCTGCCGTCGGCCGGTCCCGGCCCCGCCACCGCCCGAACAGTCCCCGGCGCGTTACCGGTGTACACGATACATACGGTATCCGCTTTCCCCCATTGTAGCGCGGCGGCCCATAAAAGAAAAGCCACAAATCAGTCTGGGAGTGACCCTTTTTCTTCTGTTTTCATAGAATGGGTAGAATTTTTAAGATAGGGGGCTCTTGTCATGAAACTGATCACGATGCTGTTTTTGGTGGTGCTGGCGGCGCTGGGCTTGTGGGAGGTGGTGCGCATGTTGGGCGACCGGCTCGACAGTTGCCGCCGCCGGCAGCTCACGCTGATGCTGCCGCTGCAGGGGGATGAGCGCGACCTCGAGAACATCCTCCACAATTTAAAAAACACACAGGAGTACAGCTGCTTTCGCTGCCAGGTCTACCTGCTGGCCGAAAAGCCGCTCACCGGTGAATGCGACCAGGTGCTGCGCCGCTTTCTGGCCGATTGCCCCATGCAGCTGCAGGTGCTCTCCGCCACCCAGCTGCCCGATCTCGCCTCCGGGCGGGTGGTGCGGCCGTGAGGGCCCGGCTGTGTTCCGCCCCAGCCGGCGGGGGGCAAAACGAACGTTTGCAAAGCGACGGCGAAATGGGTATACTGTACCTGTATGCGATGCTGTGCGGCCGCCGGTGCGGGCGGCCAAAATCTCACCTACAGCGCAGTCACAGGGGGCGCCATGGAACAACCGCTGATCCAGATCTCCGGCACCGTCGAAGGTGTCATCTATAAAAACGAAGAAAACGGCTTTGCCGTCATCGATATCGAGTATCAAGACGAACTGCTCACCGCCGTAGGAGAGTTCCCCGACGTCCATCAGGGCGAAGAGGTAGAGCTCACCGGCTGCTTTGTCAATCACCCCACTTTTGGCCGCCAGTTCAAGGCCAGTCTCTGCACCACCCGGCTGCCGGCCACCACCGGCGCGCTGCTCAAGTATCTGGCCTCCGGCGCCATCAAAGGCATTGGCCCGGTCATGGCCCGCCGTATCGTCGACGAATTTGGCGCGAACACGCTGGAGGTCATCGAGCGCGAGCCGCAGCGGCTGTGCGCCGTGCGGGGCATCACCCCCAAAAAAGCCGAGCAGATCGGCGAGGAGTACAAGCGCATCTTCGGTATCCGCACGGTCATGGCCTTCCTCACCCAGTACGGTCTCACCCCGGCCGAGAGCATCCGCGTCTGGAAGATGTGGGGCGCTATGGCCCAGGAGATCGTCACCCAAAACCCCTACCGCCTCTGCTGCGACTTTATCGGCATCTCCTTCGACCGCGCCGACGATATCGCCCGCCAGCTGCAAATGCCGCTCTCGGCGCCCGAGCGCATCCGCGCCGCTCTGGAGTTCGTGCTGCGCCACAACCTGCAAAACGGCCACACCTGCCTGCCCAAGAGCCGCCTGCTGCAGGTGGCCACAGACTATATCGCCCTCGAGGAGGAGCCGGTGGCCCAGGTGCTGGCGGCCATGCTGGAGGAAAACGATCTGGTCGAGTACATGGTCCGCGGTAAGAGCATGGTCTTTTTGCCCGATCTCTACCGGGCCGAGGGGTATATCGCCACCCGTCTGCAGATGATGACCGCGGTCATGCCCGATAGCGGCACCAAGTGGGATAAGGCCATCGCCGCCCAGGAAAAAAAGCTGGATATCACCTACGCCGACAGCCAGCGGCAGGCCATCTCCAGCGCCATGCGTCAGGGCTTTGTGGTGCTTACCGGCGGTCCCGGTACCGGCAAGACCACCACCATGGCCGCCATGATCTCGCTGTTCGAGGAAGACGGCAAAAAGGTGGCGCTGTGCGCCCCCACCGGCCGCGCCGCCAAGCGCATGACCGACCTGTGCGGATCCGAGGCCAAGACCATCCACCGCCTGCTGGAGGCCGGCTATCAAAAAGACGGCACGCTCTCTTTCTCCAAAGGGGAAGACGACCTGCTCGACTGCGACGTGCTCATTTTAGACGAGGCCTCCATGGTCGACGTGCTGCTGCTGGAGGCGCTGCTGCGAGCCATGAAACTCACCTGCAAACTGGTGCTCGTGGGTGACTACGACCAGCTGCCCTCGGTGGGGCCGGGCAACCTGCTCAAAGACATCATCGACAGCGGCTGCTTTGCCACCATCCGTCTGTCTCACATCTTTCGCCAGGCGGCCCAGAGCGCCATCGTCACCAGCGCCCACCAGATCCTCACCGGCCAACTGCCCGATCTCTCCCGCCGCGACAGCGACTTTTTCTTTCTCCGCGCCCCCGGCAAAGCCGGCGGCCTGCAGCTCATCGAGGACCTCATCGCCCGCCGCCTGCCGGCAGCCTACGGGGTCTCTGCCGGCGACATCCAGATCCTGTCCCCCGGGCGGCGGGGCCTCTGCGGCTGTGAAAACCTCAATCTGCAGCTGCGCGAGCGGCTAAACCCCCCCGCGCCGGACAAGCCCGAGATCAAGAGTATGGGCTTTTCCTTTCGGGTGGGCGATAAGGTCATGCAGACCAAAAACAACTACGATATCCTCTACAAAAAGTCCGACGGCGAAAAAGGGACCGGTATCTTCAACGGCGATATGGGCCTCATCACCCACATCGACCGCCGCGACGGTCTGGTGCAGATCCTCTTCGACGAGGAAAAGACCGCCACCTACACCGCCGACATGTTGCGCGAGATCGAGCTAGCTTACGCCGTCACCGTGCACAAGAGCCAAGGTAGCGAGTTCGATGTGGTCATTCTCTCGCTGCTCGAGCCCAATCCCAAGCTCTACTACCGCAACCTGCTGTATACTGCCGTCACCCGCGCCAAAAAGCTGCTGGTGATGGTGGGAAGTCCGCAGGCGGTGTCCATGATGGTCGAAAATAACCGCAAAACGCTGCGCTACAGCGGCCTGGGCGCCTTTATCCACGATATTATGGATTAGCAAGTGAAGTCCGTGCCGGCCACATTTTCACCGCCCGGCCTGCCGCCTATATTTTTGGGGCAGCCTACATAAAAGAGGGGAGGGGCTCGCGATCTCGCACGTCAAAAGTGTCGCCGCGGCGCTGCTGCGTTTTTTCTACCCCGATCTGTGCCCCTTTTGCGACCGACCAATCCCCGGCGGGCAGGTGATCTGCCCCGACTGCGATTTGCAAAAATCGCGGCTTTCCGATACAATAAATCAAAGGGGTATTTTCGCCTATTTTGGCCGCACACTGCCCTATGTCGAAAAAGACGTGGCCCCGTTTATCTACCGGGGAGAGGTGCAGCGGGCGCTGGGGCGGTACAAATTCTCCGGCCGCGCCGGCAGCAGTCGTGCGTTTGCCGGCTATATGGCCGCCTGCGCGCGGGCGCACCTGCCCCTGGGCGATATCGCCGCGGTAACGGCGGTGCCCATGTCGCCCCAAAAGCGCCGCCAAAAGGGGTACGACCACGCGGTGGTGCTGGCCCGGCAGTTGGCCTCTCAGCTGGGGCTGCCCTTTTGGGGCGATCTGCTCAAAAAGATCTACCCCACGGCGGCCCAGCATACTCTGCCCAAGCTGGCGCGCAGCGCCAATCTGTTGGGCGCGTTCGAGGTAAAAGACCCGCAGCGGGTGCGGGGCCGGGCGGTACTGCTGGTCGACGATATCCTCACCACCGGCGCCACTGCCGGTGAATGCGCCAAAATGCTGCGGGTGCGGGGCTGCAGACAGGTCTACCTGTGCTGTGCCGCTGCCGCGCTGCAAAAAGGGGACAAGCTCCCCGATGGCGCATAGTACCCACACGGCCCGCTTTCCCGCGGGCTGTTCACACCGCACAATAAGCGCGGGGCGGTCCCACCGCCCCCCAGTCTATAGAGGAGTTTAAGCACATGGCAAATTACGACATCGGTATCGATCTGGGTACCACCTCCATCATCATCTACGTAGTGGGCAAAGGCATCGTCAGCAAAGAGCCCTCGGTAGTGGCCGTCAACAAAAAAACAGACAGCGTGCTGGCCATCGGCCAAAAGGCGTACGAGATGGCCGGCAAGACCCCAGCCCACATCGTGGTGGAGCGCCCGCTGCAAAACGGTGTCATCTCCGATATCGACATGACCGAGGAGATCGTCAAATACTTTATCAAAAAGGTGTCCTCCTCCTATGTGGTCAAGCCCAAGGTGGCCATCTGTGTCCCCTCGGCAGTCACCAATGTCGAGGCCCGGGCCGCGGTCAATGCCGCGCTCTCCGCCGGTGCCCGCAAAACCTTTTTGGTCGAGGAGCCCATCGCCGCCGCCCTGGGCAGTGGTGTAGATATCTCGCTGCCGCGCGGCCGCATGGTGGTGGATATCGGCGGCGGCACCGCCGACATCGCCGTCATCTCTTTAAACGACGTGGTCGATTCCACCTCGGTCAAATGTGCCGGCACCCAGTTCGATGACCGCATCATCCAGTATGTGCGTCTCAACCACAAGGTGCTCATCGGCGAAAAGACCGCTGAGCGCCTCAAAAAAGAGATCGGCTCGGTCAAAAAGGTGATGGAAGATACCGAGATGGAGATCAAGGGCCGCAGCCTCGAGACCGGCCTGCCGGTCAAGATCACCGTCACCTCCGACGAGTTCATCCCCACCTTAAACGAGTTCGCCATGACGCTGGTGGTGGCTGTCAAAGGCGTGCTGGAAAAGACCCCGCCCGAGCTGGTGGGCGATATTCTGGAAGACGGTATCCTGCTCACCGGCGGCGGCAGCCTTATCAAGGGCCTGCCCGAGCTCATCTCCGGCGAGACCGGCGTGCAGTGCCGGGTGTCCGAGAACCCCATCGACTGCGTGGCTATCGGCACCGGTATGGCTCTCGACCTCATTGCCGACGGCTACTCGCTCTCCTACAGCAGCGACTATTAAAGTACAGATTTTCGTTCTCCTTTACAAAGCGTATCGAGCCCTAGAAATAGGGCTCTTTTTTATTGATTTGCGGTCACTTTTAACAAGAATGAAAATCTGTGCAAAATCAGTCGACAATGCGTTCAAAGCGGGTCTACAGTCTCGACTGCTTAAAGGCCATCTTTATACTCATGGTGGTGATCACCCACTTTTCCTTTACCGATGAACAGCGCCACCGCCTGCTGGCCCCTTTTTGGCTCGACCTGGCAGTGCCTGTGTTTATGGTCATGACCGGGTATACCTTTTTCCTCTCGGCAGAAAGAGCACAGATCAGCGGCTTTTTAAAACACTTTGACAGATCCGTTCTGGGTAAAAAACTGACCCGTGTACTGCTGCCCTACTGTATCTGCCTGGCGGCCGAGGTGCTGCTCCTCTTTTTAACGGGTGGGCTCGATGTACACGCCCTAAAAGTCTCTGCCCGCAGCGTTTTATACAGCACAGTCTTTTACGGCGGATGGGGTCCCGGCAGCTATTACCCATTGGCCTTTTTGCAGGTGCTGTTGTGTGCGCCGCTGCTCTATGTCTCTATAAAAAAGATGCCGCTGGTCGCCACCGTTTCGGGGCTGGGGCTGGCAGTGCTCTACGAGGTGTTTGCCCGCACCTATATCGACGATGCCCTCTACCGCATCCTGGGCTTTCGCCACCTGCCGTTCGTGCTGCTGGGCATGGCTCTATACATGTATGAGAAGCGGCTGCGCGCCAGCTATCTCCCGCATCTCGCCGCCGCTGTCGGGCTGCTCTTTCTGGGGGCCACTGGGTATCTCGGCTACAGCCCCAGGCTCTTTTACCGCTGGACCTCCAGGTCGCTGCCGGTCGCTTTGCTGGCGTTTGCCGTGGTGTGGTGGGCACTGCAGCACGAGTCGTTCCTGGCGCGCCACCACCGTGTTTTTAGGCCCCTGTGCGAAATCGGTCAGGCGTCGTACCACATATTTTTATCCCAAATGCTCTTTTACGGCCCGCTGCAGGCGCTGGTCCAAAAGCAGATCTGGCTGTGCAACCGGGTGGGCAACTACCGTGTCCTCCCCGCGGCGCTGCTCCTAAACTGTCTGGTGGGGTATCTGTGGTTCAGGGCAGAAAACTATCTGCTCCGCCGTTTTCGCGCCGCTCGCCCTGCATAATCTGTGCTTTCTTCACGACACACCTCCCTACCGCCGGGCGCGCCGCCGTCTATTTTTGCCAAACTTTTCTCTGTATATTGACAAATGTCCCGCGTAAGCTTATCATATGACCCATAGCCGGAGCATACCTCCGGCGCCAAATAAATATCTTTACCATACAAAAGTAACGATGGGAAGAGTAAGCCAGAATGGTAGCCACAGAGAGCTGCGGGGGGTGCGATCGCAGCGCGGATTTCTGGCCGAAGAACATCCCGGAGCTGTCAACCGAAAGCGAGAGCGAGTAGACTTGACCGCGTTTGGCGCGTTACAGCCAACAGGCATCGGCCCTCAAAAATGGCGCCCGTGCCGGATAAGGGGGCAGCTTCTCATGGGGCTGCCACATTGGGTGGTACCGCGGTGAGCACACGGGCTCGTCGTCCCAAACAGATCTGTTTGGGTCGGCGGGCTTTTTTTGTTCGCCCCGCGATCTCCGGCCCCCAGCAGTCTGTTACGGGCGCGGCGCCCGGCGCGGCAGCCCCGTCACCGCCCATCATCTCCCGCCGCCCCGGCGCTTTGTATGGCAAGCACCAAAGAGAAAGGCGTGAAGAGACAGTGAAACTAAAACGCAGCCACTACGGTGGCTCCCTTACCGAGGACCTGGTGGGCCAAACAGTCACCGCCTGCGGCTGGGTCCAAACGCGCCGCGACATGGGCGGCGTCATCTTTATCGACCTGCGCGACCGCACCGGCCTGCTACAGGTGGTGTTTGACCGCCGCGATCTCTCGGCCGCCGAGTTCGCCGTGGCCGAGCACCTGAAAAACGAGTCGGTACTCGCCGTACAGGGCCCCATCTGTATCCGCGACCCCGAGACCTACAACCCCAAGCTGCCCACCGGTACCATCGAGTTGCGCGCCACCCGGTTGGAGCTGCTCTCCACCGCCGCCACGCCGCCCTTTTTTATTGAACAGGCCGGCTCGGTGCGGGAGGATCTGCGGCTGCGCTATCGCTACCTCGATCTGCGGCGGCCGCAGCTGCAGCACAACCTGCGCTTTCGCCACCAGCTGCAGCGCGCCACCGAGAACTACCTCGACGCCCACGGCTTTTGGCAGGTCGAGACGCCCATCCTCACCAAAAGCACCCCCGAAGGCGCACGCGACTACCTGGTCCCCAGCCGGGTTCACCCCGGCGATTTCTATGCGCTGCCCCAATCGCCGCAACTGTTTAAACAGCTGCTCATGGTGGGGGGCCTCGACCGCTACTACCAGGTAGCCCGCTGTTTTCGCGATGAGGACCTGCGGGCCGACCGTCAGCCCGAATTCACCCAGGTAGATATGGAGCTCTCCTTCGTCGATCAGGAAGATATCCTCGCCCATCTCGAAGACCTGTTTAAAACTGTGGTGCAAGAGGTGACCGGCATCCGGGTCGAAAGTCCTTTTCCCCGTCTCACCTGGCAGCAGGCGATGGACCTCTACGGCAGCGATAAACCCGATCTCCGCTTTGGCCTGCCCATCACCGATATCACCGCCATCGCCGCCCAATGCCACTTCTCGGTCTTTCGCCGGGTGTGCGACGGCGGCGGGGTGGTGCGGGCCATCTGTGTCCCCGGCGGCGACGCCTTTACCCGCACTCAGATCGACCGCCTCACCACCACCGCCCGCCGCTGTGGCGCCGGCGGTATGGCCTGGATCTCCCTGCGCCCCGATGGCCAGGTCTACTCCATCCTCACCAAGTACCTCACTGCAGAGGAGATCGCCGCGATCACCGCCGCTACCGGTGCCCAAAACGGCGATTTCATCCTCTTTTGTGCCGACGATCTGGCCACCGTCCGCCGCACACTGGGCACACTGCGCCTGGCTGTCGCCGATATGCTCGGTCTGCGCCGCCCCGGCGAATACCGCTTTTTGCTGGTCACCGACTTTCCCCAGTTCGAGTACTCCGCCGAGGAAAAGCGCTGGGTCTCTACCCACCACCCGTTTACGATGCCCTGCGAGCAAGATCTGCCCTATCTGCAAAGCGATCCCGGCAGGGTACGGGCCCAGGCCTACGACGTGGTGCTCAACGGCGTCGAGCTGGGCAGCGGCTCCATGCGCATCCACCGCCCCGACATCCAGCGGCAGATGTTCACCGCGCTGGGTTTCACCCAGCAGCAGATCGAGCAGCGCTTCGGCTTTTTCGTCGAGGCCTTCCACTACGGTGCCCCGCCCCACGGCGGTTTTGCCTTTGGCCTCGACCGGCTGGCCATGCTGCTGCTGGGGGCCGGCTCACTGCGCGATGTCATCGCCTTCCCCAAATCCAAAGACGCCGCCTGTCCGCTCACCGGCGCGCCGGGCCGGGTCGATGCCGCCCAGCTCGCCGCCCTGCACCTGGAAGGTGGCCGCCCCACTGCCGGCGGCGCTCAGCCGCCGGCAGCCCCGGCGGTAGACGTAGACGCCGTCGCTGCTCTGGCCATGCTGGAGCTGACGCCCGCCGAGCGGGAGAAGGCAGCCGCCGACCTGCACGCGATGCTCGATTTTACCGGCCAGCTGGCCGCCATCGACACCGCCGGGGTCGAGCCCACCGCCCACGTGTTGCCGCTGCAGAACGTGTTTCGCCCCGACGTCCCATCCCCCGGCGATTTTCACGACCAGCTGCTGGCGATGGCCCCCACCACCTATAAAAACTATATTCGCCTGCCCGACCGCGACGAAAAAGGAGGGGCAAAAGCATGAAACAGATCACCGCGCACACCGCTGCCGAGCTGCTGGCAGCCATGGAGAAACGCGAGCTGAGCGCCCGCCAGATCACCGCCGCCTATCTCGAGCAGATAGAAAAGACGGATCGCCATATCGGCGCCTACCTCACCGTCACCGCCAAAGAGGCCCTGGCGGCTGCCGATGCCGCCGATACCGCCCGCCGCCAGGGCCGTGCCGGGTCGCTGTGCGGGCTGCCGGTAGCGGTAAAAGACAACATCTGCACCGCCGGGGTGCGCACCACCTGCGCCTCCAAAATGCTCGCCGATTTTACGCCCCCCTACAGCGCCACCGCCTTTAAAAAACTGCAGGCCGCCGGGGCGGTGCTGCTGGGCAAAACCAACATGGACGAGTTCGCCATGGGCTCCACCACCGAGAACTCCCACTTTCACCCCACCAAAAACCCGGTCGATCCCACCCGTGTGCCCGGCGGCTCCTCCGGTGGCAGCGCTGCGGCGGTGGCTTCCCGGCAGGCGCCGCTGGCCCTGGGGTCCGATACCGGCGGCTCCATCCGCCAGCCGGCCGCCTACTGCGGGGTGGTGGGGCTCAAGCCCACTTACGGCGCCGTCTCCCGCTACGGGCTGGTGGCGTTCGCTTCCTCGCTCGACCAGATCGGCCCGCTGGCTAATACGGTAGAAGATGTCGCCCTGCTCTACGACGCCATCTGCGGGCACGACCCCCGCGATGCCACTTCCGCCCCCCGCGACTACACGCCCACCCGCACCGCCCTGTGGCAAGATATAAGCGGGCTCAAGATCGCTCTCCCGCGGGAGTATTTCGGCCCCGGCCTCAGCGCGCCGGTCAAGCAGGGCATCCTGGCCGCCGCTCACCGCTTTGAGCAGCTGGGCGCCGAGATCGTAGAGACCACACTGCCCAGTCTCGACAGCGCGCTGCCGGCCTACTACGTCATCTCCTCGGCCGAGGCATCCTCCAACCTGGCCCGGTTCGACGGGGTCAAATACGGCTTTCGCGCCGCCGGCTTTACCTCCCGCGACGAGATCTATCTAAAAAGCCGCAGTCAGGGCTTTGGGGCCGAGGTCAAGCGCCGCATCCTGCTGGGTTCCTTCGTGCTCTCTGCCGGCTACTTCGACGCCTACTACAAAAAAGCCCAACAGGTGCGCACCTTGGTGGTGCAAGACTTTGCCCGCATCTTAGATACCTGTGATATGGTACTCTCGCCGGTGGCCCCCACCACCGCCTACAAGCTGGGTGAAAAGCAGGGCGACCCCATGCAGATGTACCTGGGCGACGTGTATACCGTACCGGTAAATATCGCCGGCCTGCCCGCCGTCAGCCTGCCCTGCGGCCGCGACGAACAGGGCCTGCCGGTAGGCATGCAGCTCATCGGCCGCCACTTCGGCGAGGCGCAGATCCTGCGGGCCGCCCACCACTTCGCCCAGAGCTATAGAGAGGAGAGAGCATGATGGATACGAGCTACGAGATGGTCATCGGGCTGGAGGTCCACGCCGAGCTCAAAACAGAGACCAAGATATTCTGCGACTGTCCCACCACCTTTGGCGCCGCCCCCAACACCCAGTGCTGCCCGGTCTGCACCGGTCTGCCCGGCAGTCTGCCGGTGCTCAATCAGCAGGTGGTGGCCTACGCCGTCAAAGCTGGTCTGGCCCTGAATTGCGAGATCGCCGGCTTTTCTAAACAGGATCGCAAAAACTACTTTTACCCCGACCTGCCCAAAGCCTATCAGATCTCCCAGTACGACCTGCCGCTGTGCAGCCGCGGCCATCTGGATATCCAGACCAAGTCCGGTGCCAAACGCATCGGCATCACCCGTATCCATATCGAAGAAGATGCCGGCAAACTCATCCACGACCCGGTCCAGGGCACGCTGCTCGACTGCAACCGCTGTGGTGTCCCGCTCATCGAGATCGTCTCCGAGCCGGATATCCGCTCGGCTGCGGAGGCGGTGGCCTATCTGCAAAAGCTGCGCTCGGTGCTGCTCTACACCGGTGTGTCCGACTGCAAAATGCAGGAGGGATCGCTGCGCTGCGACGTCAACCTGTCGGTGCGCCCCCAGGGGCAGAGCGCACTGGGTAAGCGCGCCGAGCTCAAAAACCTAAACTCCTTCTCCTTTATCCAAAAAGCCATCAACTACGAGTTCTGCCGCCAGGTATCTCTGCTGCAGGCAGGCGAGCCGGTGGTGCAAGAGACCCGCCGCTTCGACGAAAAAGACGGCAAGACCCACTCTATGCGCCGCAAAGAAAATGCCAACGACTACCGCTATTTTCCCGACCCCGACCTGGTGCCCATCCGGGTGGACGAGACCTGGCTGCGGCAGCTGGCCGCCGAGATACCCACTCTGCCCGATGCGCGCCGCGCCCGCTACCAGCGCGACTTTGGCCTCACCCCCTACGACGCCGAGCAGCTCACCGCCGACCGCCAGGTTGCCGACTACTTCGAGCAGGCCGCCCAGCTCACCGCCTACCCCAAGCTGCTGTGTAATCTGGTACTGAGCCAGATATTGCGCCTGCTGGGTGATGGGGAAGATAGCACCATCCCCATCGCCCCGGCCCACCTGGCCACTCTGTGCGACCTGCTGGGCAAAAAAAAGATCGGTAGCAGCACTGCCCGCCAACTGCTGCCGCGGCTGTGGAAAAAAGACGGCGACCCGGTAGCGATCATCGCCGGTGAAGACCTCTGGCAGCTGGCCGACCCGGCCCAGCTGGCCCCCTATGTCGAGCAGGTGCTTTCCGCTGACGTCCGTTCGGTGGGCGACTATAAAAGGGGAAAGAGCAGCGCGTTGCAGGCGCTGGTGGGCCGCACGATGAAAGCGACCGGCGGCCGCGGCGACCCCGCCGTCATCGCCGCGCTGCTGCGCGAGCGGTTGGCCCAGTGAGCGCGCCAATATAAAAGAGCGCACCCCAGCTCTGCCGGGGCGCGCTCCTGCTATCGCCAAATAAGTCGTTTTGCCTTCATCTGCTCACCGGGGCCGGATCGGTCGACCGGCAAAAGCGGCCGCAGCTATACGAAAAAAAGCGAGCGCCCACCCCGGGCCGGTTGGGGCAGGCGATCGCACTCCAGCCGATCAATCGTCCGGCAGGTAGCGGGATGGATTTTGCTGATACCGCTGCTGGGTGGGGGTCACCGCCTTCTTTTTAGGGGCAAAAGCGGCGTCAAAATCTTGCAGCTGCCGCGGCTCGATGGGCTGGTCAAAAACCGGTGCCTGTATTAAGCGCCCCCGTGCCCCGCTCAGCCCGCCCGGCACCAGCTCCCTGGCCAGCAGCGCCGCGTGGTAGCGCCCGTCGGCCATCGCTATACCAAACACCTTCGACACCTGGTACCCCAACCGGCTGTAGATCGCATCATCACCGGTAATAACGATGCCGCGGTAGCCCATCCCTGCCGCCAGCGCCTCGGTGCGCCGGATCAGTGCCCGCCCCACACCTTGCCGCTGCCAGCCAGGCAGCACGCTGATGGGGCCGAATGTCGCCACAGCAGTGCTGCCGTGCGCCCCGGCTATCTGCGAGCGGGTGTAGGCGATGTGCCCCACGATCTGCCCGTCCCTGTCGACAGCTACCAGGTCCAGCGCCGGCAGGTACGCGCTGCTCTGTCGCAACCGGTGTAGCAGCAGGTGCTCGCAGCACCCCGGCTGGTAGGTGTTCCAAAACGCCTCCCGCACTACCACTTCGGTCTGGCGCCAGTCTCTGGGCCGGGTCGGCCGCAGGGCAAATCCGCCGTCCATCGCTACTGTTCCCGCCCGTCGGCCGACTCGCCGCTCTCGTCCTGCCGCCGGGCCTCTTGCAGCAGCTTTTGGCAAATCAGCGCCAGTTCCATCTTGCCGCCCAGCTCCGTTACACAGGCGAACTGCTCACCGGCCGCCGTCAGGTCACCCATCTCCAGGTAGGCCCGCCCCACATAATAGCCGGCGCACACCTGCCCGTATGGGGTGCGCTGCTTTTGGCCGCGCATCTGGGCAATGTAGGTGTCATATTTGCCCTTTAAAAAAGTCAGGGTCCGCCGCAGCCGGTGGATCTGCTCCTTTTTCTGGGCATCTACCTTTTTATCCCTCTCGCTCTTCCAGCGGTTTAGGGTATCCAGCACCGCCCGCACCGTGTCGGCGTCGCCGTCATCGGTGGCGATATGGGCCTGTACCGTACAAAAATTCAGGTAGTTCTGCGACGAGAAGGGGCCATTTTGCACCAGTTCCAACACCTGCTCTGCCAGCTCGCGAGCCCCCATCAGGTGCAGGTTGCGGGCCAGATCGATACACCCGGCGGTGTGCGCCCCTTTCCAAAATGCCTTTTGGCAGGTAATAAAGGCAGTGGCCGCCATGGCCGGGTCGCACTGCTGTAACAGGCAGTCCTGCAGCAGCGCCATCGAGCGGTCCTGCTCCAGCCGCAGCAGCACCGCCCCGGCCGCCAACAGCAGCACCCCGGCAATAATGCCCCAAAAGCCAAAACGGCTCACCAGCAGCACGCCCACCAGCAGCATCAGCAGGTAGCAGCCCCGCATCAGCTGGTGCCGCCTTTTTATCTGCCGCCCCAACTGCTGGCCGTCCGGGTCGGGGGCGTATTGCTTTAAAAATGCATCGACGATCTCATTCATGCGGTGTTCTCCCATCGTAGAAACAGTGGTTTTCCTGCGGTTTTCGTAAAAAGTATAACACAAAAACCCGCCGCCGTAAAATATGCCGATACCCGGCCCGCAGCCGACAGCTTTTTTTGAATATCCCGCTGCGGTGCGGTGTACACTACTAAGGCAACGTTTAAAAAAGGGGGAAAACCACCGTGAACACCATAACCGAAAAAGAGCTCTCCGGCATTGAGGACTGCCTCACCGAAGAGCGCATCCTCATCCAAAAATACCAGATGTATGCCTCTATCTGCCAAGACGCCCAGATCAAGCAAAAATGTGAGCAGATAGCCGCCAAACACCAAAACCACTACGACAAGCTGCTCAATCAGCTGCAGTAAAAAGGAGGCATCTAGAATGAATACCATAGACGATCAAGCCATACTCACCGATATGCTCTCCTCGCAAAAGCACATCACCGCCCAGTATAATACCTTTGCCTGCGAATGTGCCGGCAAAGAGATAAAGAGCGTGATGATGAGCCTGCTACAAGATGAACACCAGATCCAAATGGAAGTGTTCGAGGAGATGCAAAAGCGCGGCTGGTATCCCACTCCCGCCGCCAAGGCCGACAAGATCAACCAGGCCAAACAAAAAGCCACGCAGGAAAACCCGGCCAACGCCCAGCAGTAGTACCGGCCATGCACCCCCAATAAAAGCAGAGCAGCGGTTCATCCGGCCCGCCGCTCTGCTTTTTTTGTGCCCGCAACCATCACGCGCCAGCTCCGGGCGTAGTACGTTCCCCATACACCATCAATATAGCTACATCCCCACCTGTAAAAGTCATCTGCCCGCAGCGCCCCGCCCCACACCGGTGCCGACACCGGTACGGGCACCACCCCCAATACAAGAGGAGAGACCATCCCCATCTCTCAAAGCCAGATGGCGGCGCAGCACCACCCCTCTATATTTGCCCCCACAAATATCCCGCACCAACCAGCCCCAAGTGCAGTATACCGCCCCCATACACCACCAATATAGCCCCACCTCTACCTATAAAAGCCAACTGCCCGCATCGCCACCCCTGTACCGGCCTGCTCGCTCGCCCCGCCCCACACCGGTGCCGACACCAGTACGGGCACCGCCTCCAATACAAGAGGGGAAACCGTCCCCATCCCTCAAAGCCAGATGGCGGCGTATCACCACCCCTCTATATTTGCCCCCACAACCATCCCGCGCCAGCCAGCCCCAAGTGCAGTATACCGCCCCCATACACCACCAATATAGCTACATCTCCCCCTATAAAAGCCAATTGCCCGCATCGCCACCCCTGTACCGGCCTGCTCGCTGGCCCTGTTCTGTACTGGTGCCGACACCAGTACAGGCACCGCCCCCAATACAAGAGGGGAGACCGACCCCATCCCTCAAAGCCGGATGGCGGCGCACCACCACTCCATATTTGCGCCCGCAAGCACCCCACGCCAGCCAGCCCCAAGTGCAGTATGCCGCCCCCATACACCACCAATAACTACATAAAAGCCAGTTGTCCGCATCTCCATCACCTGCCCCGCCCCGCTCGCCCCGCCCCACACCGGTGCCGACACCAGTACGGGCACCGCTCCCAATACAATAGGGGAGACCATCCCCATCCCTCAAAGCCAGATCGCGGCGCAGCACCACCCCTCTATATTTGCCCCCACAACCATCCCGCGCCAGCCAGCCCCAAGTGCAGTATGCCGCCCCTATACACCACCAATAGCCACACAAAAGCCAGTTGTCCGCATTGCCGCCCCTGTACCGTCCTACTCGCTAACCCCGCCCCGCGCTGATGTCTACACCAGTACGGGCGCCACCTCCAATACAAAAGGGGAGACCATCCCCATCCCTCAAAGCCAGATAGCGGCGCACCACCACTCCATATTTGCGCCCGCAAGCACCCCGCGCCAACCAGCCCCAAGTGTAGTATACCGCCCCCATACACCACCAATATAGCTCCACCTCCCCTATAAAAGCCAACTGCCCGCAGTGCCAATCCCTGCACCGTCCCGCCCCGCTCACTCGATCCGTCCTGCACCAATATCGGCACTGGTATAGACACCGATACCAATATCAATATCAATACAAAAGGAGAGACCATCCCCATCCCTCAAAGCCAGATCACGGTACGGTGCTGCCACAGGCTCTCCATTTGCAACTCACCATCTCCGGCAGTCTCTCTGTTTCCCCAAGCATCTCCCCCAAACTACGCTCTCGCATGGGGGCCGCCCGGCACCCCAAGGCTCACCACCCGCCCCAGGGGCTTACCGCCCTATCGCCAGCTGCCCCGTCATTTTCCTGCATTTTCTGCGATCGCCCCCCAAAAGCAGCCGTCAACCAGCACCGCTCCGGTCCGGGCCGTCGTCTTTTTCAGCAATCCACTTAGCCGTCCCCTCTCTACCACCCCGTACCCAAATGCCGTCGGGCAGGGCACCTGTCCGCGCATACCGCCCCGCCGCACAGAGAAAGAGAAGGGGAGAGCCGCCGCCCCCCACTGCCCGGTTGTTCGGTACTGCCAGGCCCAGCCGACATGCCGTCTATGCGGTCAAAAGTACGGCGGTTCTCTTTTTTCCGGCAGCATCCTTCGGAGACTGACAAAATTTGTATTTTGTTCCAAAAATATACAAATTGTATATTTTGCGAGGCCTTTTCAGCCGCTCTATCAGGAAAGAGCTCCCGGTACGACTATTTTATCGCTGCCGGTGTCCCTTAAAAATGTGGGGCTTGCCCTGTTGCGCCACCCGCTCCGCAAGCGCAAGACGCTGCCGCTGTGCGGCCCACCAGCGCTGTGCCAGCGCCCAAACTGATTTTATGGCCCCCCAGACGAGATAGGCGTTGCTCCCGCGCAGCACGCCAGTCATCTGGCCGCACTGCTGTGCCATCCCCGCCAGGTCGGGCTGGCCGCCTTTGTCGACGACCAGCTGGTGACTGCCGGTGGGGTGGCCCCAGCCTCCCTACGGCAAAATATCGCCATTGGGCGGTATTTGGTATCTCTGTCCAGCAGCGCTGCTGGGGCCTCGGCCTGGACAGTATCATGCGCGATGCGCTGCTGTCTGCCGCCCGCAGCATGGGCTATACGCAGCTCGAGCTGGAAGTCGATGCCCGCAACGGGCGCGGTCTGGCCCTGTATCAAAAATTTGGTTTTTCTCTACGGTACCCGCCCCGTGACCACCTGCTACCGCGGTACCGCCGTGTCCGCCCACCTGGTGGTCCGTCCCCTGCGATGCGCCTACACTGCCACACCGCTTTAAAAAAGAAAGAGCAGACCGATCGGCCTGCTCTCTCTTTAAAAGTTAATGCGCAGTGGCAGTGGCGGCGGGAGTAATCTCGCACCACCGCTCGCCGGTCTGGTACCGGCTCAAAGCACTCACTGGCCGCTGTACTGCCGGTACAGATCCTCGGCCATGCGGCGGGCTTTTTGGCGCAGCGCCGCATCCATCACCGGCATGGGGCCAAACTGCTGCGCGTTCAGGCAAGAGGTCACGTTGCCCATGATCGCGCACATCAGCGGGTCCTCTCCCTCGCACATGGCATAAAAAGCCGCCGCTGTCGACGAGTTGCCGCAACCGGTAGGGTCTATGTCGTGTTTCCCGCGCACAATGGGCACGAACCACGCCTTGTCGGGCATCACCATGTAGCTGCCCTTGGTGCCCACCCTAAAAAAGCAGGGCTTGCCGGTACGCTGTATGGCGGCGATGCACGCCTCCTCCGTGTCCAGTGAAAACAGGTCCTTGGCTTCCGGCAGGTTCACCGAAAAAATATCCACATACTCTAAACAGGCCATCACGTTTTCGTAGTCCTCGGCCTTGCAGTGGTGGGAGTTCACCTCCAGCATCACTTTAAAGCCGTACTTCTCCCGCATGCGCCCGATCTTGCGAAACTCCACCGGGTTGGCGTTGGCCACCATCGACAGGCCTTTCAGGTCGCCGGCCAGCGGCTCTATCTGCTCGGGGTGGCTCACCAGGTACATGCTATGGCTGTCCCCCTCCGGGTAGATCGAGTGCTCGTTAAAGCGCCCGTCGGGCTCATAGTTCACCTGGTTGTAGCCACAGTGCTTGTGGCACAGGTTCAGCCCGGTGCGGGGTATGTGGTTGCCATCCCACCAGGGAGCGATCAGCGTCTCAAAATCCTCACCGATGTTGCCCACCATCAAGCAGTCGTCGGTCCACAGCCGAATGCCCGATAGCGCATACAGCCCGCCGCCGCCCAGCAGCCCCTCTTTGGTGCTGCCGTCGGTGTAGCGAATGTCATTGAGGATGATCGCCCCGGTCACCGCATATTTTTTCATCTCGCTGTTACCTCCTCACGCCCAACTGTCCGTCAGCGGTCCATCGCCAGCTCACTTGTTCCAGGGCCGGGCAAAACCGCGAAAGAACTGCTCGCCGCTCAGCACGGTCATGTAGCTGGCCAGCAGCGACAGCGCCAAGTAGTTGGCCGCCGGCGCCAACCAGGATACCGGAGCCTCGGGCAGGCTGATGACATGCAGCTCCTGGGGCTCGATGCGCTCGGCCGGCAGGTCAGTCACCACTACGCCTTTGCGCCCAAGGTACGCCACCACCGGCAGCTGTTCCAGCTGCCGCGATAGAGACGGCGAACTCTTGCTGATGACCGAGAAGGTGGCCATGTGCCGGGTGTCTTTGATAAAGTGGTTCACGTGCTCCCAGTTCTCCGAGTCATCGTACACCGTAAAAGCGCCAAAGCCCTCGGCAAATTTGCAGCTGCCAAAGTAGGCGGTGGCAAAGTCGGCGTCGTCGCCCACAAAGTCAAAGCCGTCGCACCCCATCAGTTCCTGCGCCAGCACAAACAGGTCGTCGGCCTGCTCCTGGCAGCGCTCGCCGCAGGCCGCGCAGTAGGCCTTGGCGTCCTCTCTATAGCCCTCAGCCTGTTCTTGGGTAATGGTCCCGGCGGCCAGTGCCAGCCCCACCCCGGTAAAGATCACGCCCAGGCAGGATATCGCGTAGCTCAACACGCTGGGGGCGGGCGCGCCCGGCTCGGCGCTCACTTCTGGCTGGGGCAGCGCCACGGCACGGTCGCAGTCCCTGCTCAGCGGGCTGTCGGTACCGCCGGTCAGGCCGATGGTAAAAGCGCCGCAGCTCTTGGCGCGCGCCATACCGTCCAGCACCCGCTGGGTGGTGCCCGAAACGCTGATGCCCATGGCCAACACCCCTCTTTTCAGCCGAAAGGCGGCTACATGCCCGGCCAGGTCACTGGCCCGTACCGGGTGCACCGTGCAGCCCGGCAGCAGTGCCCGCAGCGCCGGGGCGGCGGCCATACTGGCGCCGTACGAGTCGCCGCAGCCGGTCACATACACCGCCTCCGGCCGCACCAGCGCGGCGTCCTGGGCCGCCATGTCGGCAGCGACCTTGACCGCCCGGGCATATATCTCATCTATGTAGCCGGGCACGAGCACGGCAAAATCTTTTACCTGTTTAGAAAGAGCGTTCTGCTCACAGTCATTTCTGGTGATAGTTGCCACTTTGTTCCCCTCCTCTTACAGTACTTCGATGTGGCTCTTGCGCAGCCGGTCACCGTTGTCCCACGGGTGTTGTTTGTTGCGGTAAGGCGCCAGCATATCCGGCTCCAGCGCGTGTGGGTACGAGGCCAGCAGCGTCAGCGGAATGTGCAAAAAACCGGCCGCCATCCACGGATAAGGGGCGCGGGGCATAGTGCAGACTACCGCTTCCGGGGGAAACAGTTCCCGCTCGGCGTCGGTGGCTATGACCGGTATGCGCCCCATCTCACACAGCACGCGGGCGGTCCTTATGGCCTGCTGCAGCGTGGGCGAGTCGGCGCTCACCGCCATCGCGGTGCCGATCTTGTCCAGTTCGCGGTGAAAGTAGCCCACGTGGTTAAAGTTTTCGGTGTCGTCCCAGTGGGCCATGCGCCCCACCGACTCGGGGAATTTAAAGCCCGCAAACAGCGCCGCACCGTAGTCGCCGCCGTCGCCCAACATCGCGTAGCGGTCAAATTTAGACCAGGTCTCCATGTAGCCGAAAACCGTCTCGTCGATCGCATCGGCCACCGCGGCAAAGTCGCTGGTCCCGTAGCGGTACAGCGCGTCGCGCACCGCCTGGTACTCGGCGCCGTCTATCTTTTTCTGGGTCTCGGCCAGCTTGGCCGCCAGGTAAAATAGTCCCACGCAAGAGGCGGTGTAGGCGATCACCTTGGGCGTGCCGGTGGTGTCGGGCAGCTCTTTTAACTGCAAGATGCTATCGCATTCTCTGGCCAGCGGCGAATCGGGGTTCGAGGTGAACGCCACGGTAAAAGCGCCGTGGGCCTTGGCGTGCCGGGCAGATTCTATCACTCGTGAGGGCCCGCCCGATATGCTGTTTAGCACCACCAGCGCCCCATCAAATTCGGCGGGGGTGGTGTAGCGGCCGCAGTACAGAGCCGAGATGCCCTGCGCCGGCAGCTGGCACAGCTGCTCAAAAGCGGGGTAGGTGGCGACGCCGCTGGCAAACGAGTCACCGCAGCCCGACAAGATCACCTGCTTAATGCTGCTGGGGTCGGCCGGCAGGGCCGCCCGCAGCGCCTCATCCGTAAAGCTCGCCTCCATAATGGGCGCCAGCATGGTGGGCGTCTCAACGGCCTGCCGCACCATAGGGCTGTGGTAGTCTAAACGATTCATAGATAGAACCTCCTTTGTCTCACATGTGTGTCCCGAATGATTTTAGTATAGCACGAAAGCTGTGTTTTGTGTGATTGCACAAAAAAGATTGTTAAATACAGCAAATAAAAGACTTTTTAACGGTCCTATTCGACGCTGCTTTGTGCAAAAAGTAAAAATAACACCATAAATATAGAAGTTAAATAACGGTATCTATAAATCATTTATATATAAACTATCAATTGACGAATAGACGCTTTATGGCTTTTATATCACAAAAAAATATGCAAATACACAAATGGTCTCTATCAAGGCAAAATAGGGGACCCATCCGCCCTGTACGGCGCTCGCCCCGCTGCGGCGTTATTCTGGCTCCGCCTAACAGTCGTGTCGTTAACCCCTGCACGCTGCCGCTCCCGCAAAGCAGCGCGCGATCACGCCTGCCGCCCATCTGCGCGCCCCCAGCTCCACTGCGCAAAAAAAGAGAGCAGACCCAGCGGTCCACTCTCTTTTTATTTCCAGGTCACTTACCGGTCCGCGCTTTTGCAGGCCGCTCTCGCCGCCCGCTCAAAGCACTACTGGCCGCTGTACTGCCGGTACAGGTCCTCGGCCATCTGGCGGGCCTTTTGGCGCAGCGCCGCATCCATCACCGGCATGGGGCCAAACTGCTGCGCGTTCAGGCAGGAGGTCACGTTGCCTATGATCGCGCACATCAGCGGGTCCTCTCCCTCGCACATGGCAAAGAAAGCCGCCGCTGTCGACGAGTTGCCGCAGCCGGTGGGATCTATGTCGTGCTCGCCGCGCACAATGGGCACGAACCACGCCTTGTCGGGCATCACCATGTAGCTGCCCTTGATGCCCACTCTAAAAAAGCAGGGCTTGCCGATCTTCTGCATGGCGGCGATACATCCCTCTTCGGTCTCCTGCGAAAAGATATCTTTGGCCTCCGGCAGGTTTACCGAGTAGATGTCCACATGCTGCAGGCACTCCAGAATATCGTCTAAAAACTCGGCCTTACAGTTGCCGGTATTGATCTCAAACATCACCTTAAAGCCGTACTTCTCCCGCATGCGCCCGATCTTGCGAAACTCCACCGGGTTGGCGCTGGCCACCATCGACAAGCCCTTCAGGTCACCGGCCACCGGCTCTATCTGCTCGGGGTGGGTCACCATGTACATGTTGTGGGCGCTGCCCTCGGGGTAGATAGAGTGCTCGAAAAAGCGGCCGTCGGGCTCGTAGTTCACCTGGTTGTACACGCAGTGCCTGTGGCACAGGTTCAGCCCGGTGCGGGGTATGTGGTTGCCGTCCCACCAGGGGGCCACCAGCGTCTCAAAGTCCTCGCCGATATCGCCCACAAAGTGGCACTGGTCGGTCCACAGTCGAATGCCCGATAGCGCATACAGCCCGCCGCCACCCAGCAGCCCCTCTTTGGTGCTGCCGTCGGCGTACTTGATGTTGTTGAGCATGATGGAACCGGTCACGGCATAATTTTTCATCTCGATCCCTCCAGTATCAGTGCACGGGGGAGCACATGCATATATGCGCATGCGCACATTTGCACACATCCCCCGCCGGGCATTGCGGTCTGTTATTTGCCCCAGGGGCCGGCAAAACCGCGGAAGAACGGCTCGCCGTCGAGCACGGTCATGTAGCTGGCCAGCAGCGACAGCGCCAGGTAGTTGGCCGCCGGCGCCAACCAGGATACCGGAGCCTCGGGCAGGCTGATGATGTGCAGCCCTTTTTGCGCGATGCTCTCAGCCGGCAGGTCGGTCACCACTACGCCTTTGCGCTCCAAATGCTCCACCACCGGCAGCAGCTCCAGCTGCCGCGAAAGCGACGGCGAGGACTTGCTGATAACGGCAAAGGTGGCCATGTGGTGGGTATCCTTGATAAAGTAGTTGACGTGCTCCCAGTTCTCCGAGTCGTCGTATACCGTAAAGGGGCCAAAGCCCTCGGCGAACTTGCAGCTGCCAAAATAGGCGGTGGCAAAGTCGGCGTCGTCGCCCACAAAGTCAAAGCCGTCGCAATCCTGCAGCTCCTGCGCCAAGGCAAAAATGTCGTCGGCCTGCTCCTGGCACAGGTCGCCGCAGGCCACGCAGTAGGCCTTGGCGTCCTCTCTATAGCCCTCGGCCTGCTCTTTGGTAATGGTTCCGGCAGCCAGTGCCAGCCCCACCCCGGTAAAGATCATGCCCAGGCAGGATACCGCATAGCTCAGCACGCTGGGGGTGGGCGACACAACCTCCGGTTTGGGCAGCGCCACTACACTGTCACAGGCCTTGCCCAGCGGGGTGGTGGCATTGCCGGTCAGAGCGATGGTAAAGACCCCGCTCCCCTTAGCGCGCACCATGCCGTCGAGCACCCGCTGTGCGGTGCCCGAGGCGCTGATACCCATGGCCAGCACCCCTTTTTTCAGCATGAACGACGGAATCTGACCGGCCAGATCATTGGCCCGCACCGGGTGTACCGTGCAGCCCGGCAGCAGTGCCCGCAGCGCCGGGGCGGCGGCCATGCTGGCGCAGTACGAGTCGCCGCAGCCGGTCACGTACACGTCGCTGGGGCGCACCAAAGCGCTGTCTTTCTCAGCGATCTTGGCGGCGGCGTCCACCGCTGCCGCGTACATCTCATCTATGTAGCCGGGCACGAGCGCGGCGAAATCCTTTACCTGTTTAGAAAGAGCGTTCTGCTCACAGTCGTTTCTGGTGATAGTTGCCACTTTGTTCCCCTCCTCTTACAGCACTTCGATGTGGCTGTCCTGCAGCCGGCTGATGTTGGCGTTGTCCCATACGCCCTGCTTTTTGCGGTAAGGCGCCAGCATATCCGGCTCCAGCGCGTGCGGGTACGAGGCCAGCAGCGACAGCGGGATGTGCAAGAACCCGGCCGCCATCCACGGGTAAGAAGCCTTGGGCATAGTGCAGACCACCGCCTCTTTGGGGAACAGCTCCCGGTCGGCGTCGGTGGCGATGACCACCATACGGCCCAGCTGGCACAGCGTCTCGGCGGTCTTTACCGCCCGCTGCAGCGTGGGCGAGTCGGCGCTGATGGCCATGGCCGTGCCGATCTTGTCTAGCTCGCGGTGGAAGTAGCCCACGTGGTTAAAGTTTTCGGTGTCGTCCCAGTTGGCCATGCGGCCCACTGACTCGGGGTACTTAAAGCCCGAGAACAGCGCCGCGCCGTAGTCGCCGCCGTCGCCCAGCATCGTATAGCGGTCAAATTTGGCCCACTTGTCCATGCAGCCAAAAACCGTCTCGTCTATCTCGTCGATGACCTCGGCCAGATCGCTGGTGCCGTAGCGGTACAGCGCGTGGCGGATGTCCTGATACTCCTCATCGTCGATCTTGCCCTGGGCCTGGGCCAGCTTGGCCGCCAGGTAAAACTGCCCCACGCAGGAGGCGGTGTAGGCGATCACCTTGGGGGTGCCGGGCATGTAGGGCATGTCCTTGAGCTGCAAAACGCTGTCGCACTCTTTGCCCAGCGGCGACTCGGGGTCGCCGGTCAGCGCCACGGTAAAAGCGCCGTGGGCCTTGGCGTGGCGGGCGCTCTCCACCACCCGCGAAACACCGCCCGAGATGCTGTTTAAGATCACCAGCGCCCCGTCGAGCTCGGCGGGGGTGGTGTAGCGGCCGCAATACAGGGCCGAGATGCCCTGCGCCGGCAGCTGGCACAGCTGTGCAAAAGCGGGGTAGGTGGCGGCGCCGCTGGCAAACGAGTCGCCGCAGCCCGACAGGATCACCTGCTTGATGCTGCTGGGATCGGCCGGCAGCGCTGCGCGCAGGGCCTCATCAGAAAAGCTCGCCTCAATAATGGGTGGCAGCATGGTCGGGGTCTCAACGGCCTGCTGCACCATAGGGCTGTGATAGTCTAAACGGTTCATAAAAAAACGGCCTCCTTTGTTGTGCGTACTCGAAACATGTTCAGTATAGCACCAAAAAATGCCCCTGTATAGTTGCATAAAAAAGATTGGCGAACACCACAAAAAAGAGACTTTTTACCCAAGGCAAACGGCGAAGATTTTGTGCAAAGGGTTAAAATTGGCCGGATATTTTGGGCACCTCGCAGACAGACACCGTCCAAAACACCGGTGTTTTGCGGTGCTTTTTGGCAGTCTCTCTATTTTTCCACCGCCGGCGCTGTGCAGCCCGTCACCCCTGTAGAGCGCGGCGTTTGCCCCCGCCTGCCGGCCGTGTTACACTGTGTATGGGGCCGCCGTCAGGCCGCCTTACACACCGGTACTATAAAAAGGAGCGCCTATGTCTTCACTCACCGTCACCTCGCCCAGTTTCGCAAACGGGGGCCAGATCCCCCTGCTGCACACCGGCTTTGGGGCCGACTGCTCGCCCCAGCTCGAGCTGTCCGGCCTCAGCAGTCAGGCCGTCTCGCTGGCCGTCGTGCTGTGCGATATGGATCACCCCATCCCCGCCTACCCCCACTGGCTCATCTGGGATCTCCCCGCCGCCCTGGTCATCCCCGGCAATATCCCGCCCGGCGCCGCGCTGCCCGCCCTGGGCGGCGCAGTGCAGGGGGTAGCCTACGGCAAAAATCGCTACCGCGGGCCCAAACCGCCTTTTCACTGGTCGCACCGCTATCACTTTACCGTGTACGCGCTCGACTGCCGGCTCTCCCTGCCGCCCACTACCCGCCGCCGCCAACTGCTGGCGGCCATGCAGGGGCATATCCTGCAGCAGGGCCAGCTCGCCGGCCACTACCGCTGATCTGGCCGCGATCTATCTATATAAGGAACGAACACGCTTCGCCCCCGGGTCCCGTCCCCCAAAAAGTTATCGCCTGCCGCACCCCGTGCTGCAAGGTATCACCGCCGTCCATACGCCTGTCCGGCCACACCACCGCGAAAATAGATACCTCGCCTAACAGTGCCCAGCAGTGCCCAACAAAAGAGAGCGGACAGTGCCCCTATTTGGGCGCTCGTCCGCTCTCTTTTATAAGTGTTCGTGTTCCCCCAGACAAGGCAGCGGTCCCGCCTGACGCCTAAGGGGCCAGCCGCTTTTTCACGGTGCCGGCGCTATCGTCCAGCGCGATCTGCAGCTGTCCTTTTCCCAGGTGCAGTCCGGCGCTGTCAAAAGCGGTCTTGATGTGCTCCAGCAGGTCGTATTTCAGCGGGTACAGGTCGTCCGGCGCCGCCCATACCCGCAGCAAAATATTTAGGCTGGTGTCGCCGTACTCGCCCACCCGTATCAGCGGGGCGGGGTCTTTGTAGGCCTTTTCATCGGCGTACACGATCTGGTGCAGCAGGTCTTTGGCCAGCTGGTAGTCGTCGTCGTAGCGGATGGGGATGCGCAGATCCAGCATGCGCATGGTCTCCGAGGAGCAGTTGATGATCTTCGAGGAGGAGACCTGGCTGTTGGGCAGATAGATACCGCGGTTGTCGATGGTCGAGAGCTTGGTATACACGATGCCGATCTCCTGCACCGTGCCGCTGATGCCGTCCAGCTCCACAAAGTCACCCACCGCAAACGGCTTGGCAAACAGGATCTGCAGCCCGCCGGCCACATCGGTCAGGCTGTCCTTTACCGCCAGCGAGATCGCCAGTCCGGCCACGCTGAACACCGCCAAAAAGCTCGACAGGTCAATGCCCAGCGAGCCGCCGGCCGTAAACAGGATGAGCAGCCAGAACACCAGCTTGATGGCCGAGACGAAAAAGCGGTGAAACGAAGGCTGCAATTTCGAGCGCTGCAGCACTTTTTCAAAGAACGACAGCGCCACCTTCATCACGATATAGCCGACGACGATGATGGCCAGCGCGGTCAAGATAGCCGGCAGGTGCTCCTTTAAAAAGCGAAACAGGCTGTCGGCGGTCACCGCCCCGCTCGGGTCCTTGATCTCCTCCGGTATCTCCAGCGCGCTCGAAGAAGACGAGCCCGACGAAGTCGCCGCCAACATATACAGCAAACGCGTCACGATAGTCACCTCTTTTAAAATACAGCGGTGCCGCTCGCCCCGCGGCCCACCCGATTTTTCCTTACAGTACCACATTTTTACCCGCAGGGCAACCCGGCCGGTCCCACATTATCGGCCGGCCGGGGCAGGGGAGGAGCACCCCGCTCCTTGCCCGTCTCTCGCCGCCCGATATCCCCCAAAACGCGGTGGCACTGCCCCCGGCTCACACAAACACCTCACGTCCCCACTCTATAGCCGCCACCGGCCATGCATCGGGCCCAGAGCAGGGGAGACCCCCGCCCTCTGTGCGCCCCACCGTCCGCCGCACCCGGTACCTGTCCACCCAAACTCCCGCCGTGCCGCACCCGGTGCCCCCCTCAAAATGAAAAGCCGTGCCGCCCCGCTGCCCCCCAAAAACGCTTTCCAACACCACCTCTACACCACCCCAACACCACCCCAACACCACCCCAACACCACCCCAACACCACCCCAACATTTCCCCAACATCTGCCCCCACATCGCCGCCCGCCATCTTGCGGCCGCGGCAGCGCCCCCCACCGTTCGCCCCCAACTCCTGACCCTTTTTTTCTAAAAAAGCATACCGATTGCACAAGCCGTACCCACCGCGTTTGTTCAAATAATCTTTATCGCCCGTACAAAAACTGTTCACGAGTCATTGTAAAAGCAAAAAAAATGCGCTATAATATGGTGGATTGGAATGGGGGCTGCTTTTCCCCTTTCATATATTACAAGGTTAAGGAGATAGAGAGATGGAATTTGCACTACTCGTAACGATCACCGGTATGGTCGTCGTGTTCGCTGCGCTGATATTCCTCACCCTGTGCATCTGGCTGCTGGGCAAGATCGTGGGTAGTATCGGCGGAGGGTCCAAAAAAGACGCGGCGCCCGCCCCGCAAAAACCGGCTGCCCCCGCCGCCAAACCTGCCGCCCCGGTACAGCAGGCGGCCGCAAGCGACGGCGTTCCCGAAGGGGTCGTCGCCGCCATTTCCGCCGCCGTGGCCATGATGATGGGCGGCAAGCCCTTCAAGGTCAAGAGCATCCGCCGCCAGAAATCCGGCCGCCGCCCGGCCTGGAGCACTGCAGGCATCATCGAGAACACCCGCCCCTTTTAAAATCTATCTAAAGAGAGAGGAAATGTGACATGTTTCAACAGTTTCTCGATACTGTAAAAGGTATCATCATGTCCTCGGGCTTTGCCAACTGCCCGTGGCAAAATCTCTTGATGATCGCCATCGCCTGTGTGCTGCTCTACCTGGCTATCGTCAAGGGCTTCGAGCCGCTGCTGCTTTTGCCTATCGCATTTGGCATGCTGCTGGCCAACATCCCCGTCGCCAACCTGTCCTCCCACGCCGAGGGCAGCCTTATCTACTACCTGTATCAGGGCGTTAAGATGGGCATTTACCCGCCCCTTATCTTCCTCGGTATCGGCTGTATGACCGACTTTGCCCCCCTCATCGCCAACCCCAAGAGCTTCCTTTTGGGCGCCGCGGCACAGGGCGGTATCTTCTTCACCTTCATCGGTGCCACCCTGCTGGGCTTTACGCCCAAACAGGCCGGTGCCATCGGCATCATCGGCGGCGCTGACGGCCCCACCGCCATCTTCGTCACCAGCAAACTGGCCCCCGAGCTGCTGGGCGCCATCGCCATCGCCGCCTACTCCTACATGGCGCTGGTCCCCATCATCCAGCCGCCCATCATGAAGGCGCTCACCACCAAAAAAGAGCGCATGGTGGTCATGGATACTCTGCGCCCGGTCTCCAAGACCGAGAAGGTCATCTTCCCCATCATGGTCACCATCATCGTCTCCTTCCTGGTGCCTGATGCCGCCCCGCTGGTCGGCATGCTCATGCTGGGCAACCTCATGCGCGAGAGCGGCGTGGTCGACCGTCTGGTCAAGACCGCGCAAAACGAGCTGATGAACATCATCACCATCTTCCTGGGTGTGTCGGTCGGCGCCACCGCCACCGGCGACCGCTTCTTAAGCCCCGAGACCTTAAAGATCATCGCCCTGGGCCTTATCGCTTTCTGCGTGGGCACCGCCTGCGGCGTGCTGCTGGGCAAGCTCATGTACCTGGTCACCGGCGGCAAGATCAACCCCCTCATCGGCTCGGCCGGTGTGTCGGCAGTCCCCATGGCCGCCCGTGTCTCGCAGAAGGTCGGCCAGCAGTATAACCCCGCCAACTTCCTGCTCATGCACGCCATGGGCCCCAACGTGGCCGGTGTTATCGGCTCGGCGGTCGCGGCCGGCGTGCTCATCAACATCTGCTGATAAAAGCTACATAATCGCATCTTAAAAGGCAGGGGCCCGCGGGCCCCTGCCTTTTTATCCGCCCGCCACACCAAATAAAAAGCGAGGTGTCTTTCATGCAGATAAGCGAGATCATAAATACCATCACCGCCGCGCTGGCCCCGGTCGCCGGTATCGACGCCGTGGTGCTGGGCGGCTCCCGCGCCACCGGTACCGCCGGCCCCGGCTCCGATATCGATATCGGCGTCTACTACACCGCCGCCCTCGACCTGCCCGCCTTTTCCCGTGCCGCCACCGCCCTCGACGACGCCCACCGCCCCGACTGTATCACCGGTCTGGGTGCCTGGGGCCCCTGGATAAACGGCGGCGGCTGGCTCACGGTGGGCGGCGTCCCGGTCGATATCCTCTTTCGCGACACTGCCCAAGTCGCCCGCTGTATACAGGACTGTATCGCCGGGCACATCACCATCGACTATCAGTGCGGCCACCCCTTCGGTTTTGTAAATGCCATCTACATGGGGGAGGTGTACCACTGCCGCCCGCTGCGGCAAAATACCCCCGCGCTGCAGCAGCTCAAAGATCAGCTGCGCACCTTCCCGCCCCGCTATCAAAAAGCTGCCGTCGAAAAGTTTCTCTGGGAGAGCGATTTTTCCCTCACCTGCGGGCAAAAAGCGATCGCCAAAGGCGACCACCTCTATGCCGTCGGCTGTCTCTACCGCACCGCCAACTGTCTGCTGCAGGCGCTGTATGCCGCCGCCGGCCTCTACTGCCTAAACGAAAAAGGCAGTCTTCAGCGCCTGCTGCACAGCGGCGCCCCGGTCCCGCCCGGCCTGGCGTCCGCCCTGTCGGCCATCCTAACGGTAGACCCGCAAAATATCGCCCCCTCCTTCGATATGGCCGCGCAGCTGCACCGGCAGGTGTGCGCGCTGTGCGCCCGGGGATAAGGTGACGACAAAGCCCGGTGCGCCCACTCGGCGGCCGCTGCCGCTCGCTGCGGTGGCGGCCGCCGCTGTCTGTCTTTACAAAAATGTACTGCGGCGGCAGGGGAGCGGTAGCCGGGGACAAATCTACCTGCACCCGGCCCCGTTTTGCCGCCCAAGCCAGAGAAAAAAGGTGCATTTTAAAACAGCCGCTTCGCCCCGCGCGCAGCCGTCGCCCGGCGCGGGCCAAAAAGCCGTCCATCCGCCTGGCAGTGCCGTTTGCCGGCGCCCTTAAAAGAGTTTTCTGTCCGGCGGTGATCGGGTCTGCCCACACGGTGCTAAGGCCCTGTTTTGCCGGCGACACTTTTAAAAAGGCGGGGCATGTGGTAAAATATAAATAGACTGCGATCTCTTGCCGGGGGCCCTTTGGGGCCCCCGCAAAGTCGCCCCTGCGCCGGCCTGCCCGCCTCGCCCCGCGCGGGACTACATATGATTGGAGACGCGTTATCCTATGGCTCAACCACTCAAAGAGCAGTTTGTAAAATTGCGGCGCGATTATATCGCGAGCCGCTTTTCCTCCCTCAACGACATGCAGCGCCAAGCCGTCCTGCAGACCGACGGCCCGGTGCTCATCCTGGCCGGTGCCGGCAGCGGCAAAACCACCGTGCTGGTCAACCGGGTGGCCAATCTGGTCGCCTTTGGCCGCGCCTATCACGCCGAAGAAGTGTACGGCACCCCCACCCAGCAGGATATCGACGCCCTGCAGGCGGCCATAGCCAGCGGCGCCCAGCTGCCCCAGTCCACCGCCGACCTGCTGCCGGTATCCGCCCCCCGCCCCTGGAACATTTTGGCCATCACCTTTACCAACAAGGCCGCCGGCGAGCTCAAAGAGCGCCTTTTTTCCATGGTGGGCGACGCCGCGGCCGACATTCAGGCCAGCACCTTCCACTCGGCCTGTGTGCGCATCCTGCGCCGCTGTATCGACCGGCTGGGCTTTACCTCCAACTTCACCATCTACGACACCGACGACGCCGTGCGCCTGCTCAAAACAGTGCTCCGCGAGCTGCAGATCGACGACAAGATGTTCCCCCCCAAGTCGGTGCTGTCGGCCATCGGCCGCCTGAAAGACAGCATGGTCGACCCGGAGGAGAACGCCGCCCGCGACCACGCCGACTTTAAAGAGCGCACCATCGCCAAGATCTACCAGCGCTACCAAAAGGCGCTCAAAGCCGCCAACGCGGTGGATTTCGACGACATCATCTACCACACGGTGCGCATCCTGCAGGCCGACGAGCAGGTGCGCAGCTACTACCAGGACCGCTACCGCTACGTGCTGGTCGACGAGTATCAAGACACCAACCGCGTCCAGTTCGAGCTGGTGCGCCTGCTGGCCGCCGGCCACCAAAACCTCTGCGTGGTGGGCGACGACGACCAGTCCATCTACAAGTTTCGCGGCGCCACCATCGAAAATATCTTAAACTTCGAGCAGACCTTCCCCGGCGCCACCGTCATCCGGCTCGAGCAGAACTACCGCTCCACCCAAAACATCCTCAGTGCGGCCAACCAGGTCATTCAAAACAACACCGCCCGCAAAGGAAAAAATCTCTGGACCAGCGCCGGCGCCGGGGCCAAGATCACCGTCTACACCGCCCGCGACGAGTTCGGAGAGGCCGAGTTCATCGGCGACACCATCGAGAAAAACGTCTCCGAGGAGGGCTGCCGCTACGGCGACCACGCCATCCTCTACCGCATGAACGCCCAGTCAAACGCCATCGAGCGCTACTTCGCCCGCGCCGGCATCCCCTATAAGATCATCGGCGGCCTGCGCTTTTTCGACCGCAAAGAGATCAAGGATACCGTCGCCTATCTCAGCGTCATCCAAAACCCGGCCGATACCATCCGCCTGCGCCGTATCATCAACGAGCCCAAGCGCGGCATCGGCGGGGCCACCCTGGCCAAAGCCGAGCAGATCGCCAGCGGTCTGGGCCTGCCCCTGTACGAGGTACTGCAGCACGCCTACGACTACCCGGCCATCGCCAGCCGCGGCAAAGGCATCCGCGCCTTTACCGACATGTTCGACGCGCTCATCGCCCAAAAAGACCAGCTGAGCCTGGCCGATCTCACCCGCCAAATGCTCGAGGACACCGGCTATATCGCCGTTCTGCGCGCCCAGGGCTTCGAGGGCGAGACCCGGCTCGAGAATATCGAGGAGTTCGTCTCCAACGTAGTCAAGTACGAGCAGTCGGCCGAGGAGCCCTCGCTGCAGGAGTTTTTAGAGGAGATCGCCCTCATCACCGACATCGACAATTTCGATGCCGAGGCCGACAGCGTGGTGCTCATGACCATGCATGCGGCCAAGGGGCTGGAGTTTAAAAACGTGTTCATCGCCGGCATGGAAGACGGCATCTTCCCCGGCCGCCAGTCCATGTACTCCTCCGAGGAGCTGGAGGAGGAGCGCCGCCTGGCCTACGTGGGCATCACCCGCGCCAAAGAGCGGCTGTACCTGCTCAACACCAAGCAGCGCATGCTGTTCGGCGCCACCCAGCGCAACCCGGCCTCCCGCTTTTTAGCCGAGATCCCCGACGAGTATCTCGAGGTACAGGGGGCCCCCGAGCCCATGCATCTTGATCTGTCGGCAGTGCGCTTCGGCCCCTCGCCCTCCACCCGCGGCGGCGGTCAGATCGGCGTCGGCGGCCGCCGCCAGCCGGCCCCGGCCGCCCCCAAAAAGACCGGCGCCCAGTACGCGGTGGGCGATAAGGTGGCCCACAAGGTGTTCGGTGCCGGCGCCATCCTCTCGCTGACCCCCATGGGCGGCGACACGCTGCTGGAGGTCGACTTCGACAAGGTGGGCATCAAAAAGATCATGGCCAACTTCGCCAAGCTGCAAAAGCTCAGCGACTAGCGATACCCGCGCGCAAAACTTTCATCACAAGGGGGAAACACCTGTGCAAAACCCATCAAAACAGGGCAAACTGATCGTGATAGAGGGCCTCGACGGCAGCGGTAAGGCCACCCAAACGGCGCTGCTGGCCCAAAACCTGCAGCGCGGCGGCCATCCGCTCTTGCAGGTCAGCTTTCCCAGCTACGGTCAGCCCGCCGCCGGCGCGCTGGAGGAGTATCTGTCCGGCGCCTACGGCCAAAAGCCCGAAGATGTGGGTGCCTATGCCGCCTCCACCTTTTTTGCCGTCGACCGCTTTGCCAGCTTTCGCAAGAGCTGGGGGGCGCACTACCGGCAGGGGGGGCTGGTGCTGTGCGACCGCTACACCACCTCCAACGCCCTGCACCAGCTGGCCAAATTGCCCCCGCCCCAGTGGCAGCCCTACCTCGACTGGCTGTGCGACCTGGAATTCTGCAAAATGCAGATCCCGGCGCCCGACCTGGTGCTGTATCTCGATATGGACCCGGCCGTGTCCCAGCAGCTGATGGACCGGCGCTACGCCGGCGGCGGCCACAGAGATATCCACGAACAGGATGTAGCCTATCTCACCCACTGCCGCCGGGCGGCAGATTTCTGCATCCAAAAGCTGGGCTGGCACAAAATACGCTGCAGCAGCGCCACCGAGCCGTATCCCATCGAGCAGATAGCCGGCGAGATATACCGTAAAGTATGTGAGGAGATCATTTCTATATGTTGACATTTAAAAAGCCCGCTCTCGAGGACCAGTCATGGGCCGAACCGCTGCTCTATGCCGCCGGTTTCGGCAGCTGTGAGTACGCCTTTTCCAACATCTACATGTGGTGGGGCGCCTACGGCATCGAGTACACCCAGGCCGAGGGGTTCTTCGTCTCCCGCTCGATCGACGGAGAGAGCGCCATCTACAATTTCCCCGCCGGCCCCGCAGTCGACGACCTCACCGCCCTGCGCCGGGTGTTTGACCTGCTGCGCGAAGACTGCCGGGCGCTGGGCAAAAAGTTCGTCATCAACGGCGCCGGCGAGCGGCAGGCGTCTCTGCTGCGGGCGCTCTTCGGCGACGATATCCAGCTGCAAAACAACCGCGACTACTTCGATTACGTCTACTCCGCCCCAAAGTTGGCGGCGCTGCCGGGCAAAAAAATGCACTCCAAGCGCAACCACATCGCCTTTTTCGAAAAGACCTACAACTGGTTCTACGAGCCCATCACCCGCCAAAACATCCCCGACTGTCTGGCCATGAACGAGGAGTGGTGCCGCCAAAACGGCTGCAGCACCAGCGAGAGCCTGCAGATCGAGCACTGCGCGGTCAAAAAGGCCTTTGCCGACTACGAGCAGCTGGGCCTGCGCGGCGGTCTCCTGCGGGTCGACGGCCAGGTGGTGGCCTTCACCTTCGGCCACGCCATCAGCAAAGACTATTTCGATACCCATGTCGAAAAGGCCTTTGGCGACTACCGCGGCGCCTATCCCATGATCAACCGCGAGTTCGCCAAAACGCTGCAGGACGAGTTCCTCTTCATCAACCGCGAGGAAGATCTGGGCGAGGAGGGGTTGCGTAAGGCCAAGCTCTCCTACAAGCCCGAACTGCTGCTGGAAAAATACACCGTGACACTGGAGGACTGATGCCGGTGATCGATACCGCCACCCGGGCCGACTGGCCCGCACTCAAAACCATCTGGCAGGCCTGCTTCGGCGACGAGAGCAGCTATATCGGCCTGTTTTTAGAGGATCTGTTTGACAGCTGTATCCCGCTGGTCTGGCGGCAAGAGGGGCAGCCGGTGGCCATGCTCTACCTGTTGCCGGTGCAGCTGGTGCAGGCCGGCCAGGCGCAGAGCTGGCACTACCTCTACGCCGCCGCCACACTGCCCAGCTGTCAGGGGCGGGGGCTCATGGGGCAGCTGTTAAAAGCCGCCCGGCAGAGCAGCGCACAGGCCGGTGCCGCGGGTATCCTTCTGGTCCCCGGTGAAAAGAGCCTCTTTCAGTACTACGCCCGCTTTGGCTACGCTACCTACGGCGCCCGGCGGCAGCTGTGTCTGGCGGCCGACGAGCTGTCCGGCTCCGCCGCAGTGCTCTCGCCGCTGCCGCCGCCGCAGCTTGCCGCCTGCCGCCGGCAGGCGCTGGCCGGGCTCGGGCTCAGCTATATGGCCCACAGCCCGGCGGGCTACCGGCACATCTGCCGCGAAGCGGCGTACCTGGGCGGCGGGGCCTACCGCTTTGACGGCGGCCACTGCATCGTCCACCGCGACGGCGACACCGCCCTCGTCAAAGAACTGGCCGCCGCCGATACCGCCACCGCTGCCGCTGCACTGCGGGCGGTGTGCGGTCTCCTGGGCACTGCCCGGCTGCTGCTCACGCTGCCGCCGCAGGGGCCGCTGTTTGCCGGGCGGGGGCAGGTGCTGCCGGCGGCCATGTCGCTGCCGCCGCCGGGCCCGTCCGCGCCTCCCGCCTTTATCGACCTGGTGCTGGACTGACGCACTCCCGATCGCGCCCCTGTCCCGTCGGGCCATACCTCGCCGGCCGGTAAAGGCGCAGCCTGCTGTTGCACAAAGTCATTTTTTAGGGCGTAAAAGGCCCCAATTTACAATTTGTTTACAATTTCGCGCGCAACTGTGCCGCGGTGAAAGGATGGTCTCAGCTCGTGATCTATGTATTTTTTGCCCAGGGATTTGAGGAGATCGAGGGTCTGGCCCCGGTGGATATTTTGCGCCGGGCCGAACTGGAAGTGATGATGGTCGGCGTCGGCTCCCGCCAGGTGACCGGCGCCCACGGCATCACCGTCGCCTGCGACATCGCCGACAGCGATATCGTTTTAGAAGAGGGGCTGCAAATGATGGTGCTGCCCGGCGGTATGCCCGGCACCCTGGGGCTGGAGCACAGCCCCCAGGTGCAGCGCTGTATCGACTACTGCGCAGAAAACCACATCCCCATCGGCGCCATCTGCGCCGCCCCCTCCATCCTCGGCCACAAAGGCCTGCTCGACGGCCGGCGCGCCACCTGCTTCCCCGGCTTTGAAGACCAGCTGGGCGACACCGTCTCCACCGGCGCCCCGGTAGAGATCGACGGCGATATCATCACCGCCCGCGGCGCCGGCGTGGCCTGCGAGTTCGGTCTGGCCCTGGTCGAAAAGCTGCTGGGCGCCCCCCGCGCGCAGCTGCTCAAAAATTCCATCCGCATGCGCCCCTAGTCAGCGGGGGTAGCCCGCTCGGCGGCGCTGTCCTTTTCTCGCGAGGTGATATCATGACGACCGATCCCAAAGCCCCTCTGCGCCACTGGGCCAAGCAGTACCGCGCCGGTCTGGACCGGCGGCAAAAGGCGCAAAAAGATGCCGACATCACCGCCCAGCTCTGGCAGCTGCCCCAATTTGCCGGTGCCCCAGCGGTGGTGCTCTACGCCGCCCTGCCCCGCGAGATCGATACACTGCCGATCATCGAGCAGTGTATCGACCTGGGCAAACAGGTATATCTGCCCCGGGTGGTGGGCCGGCAGCTGCAGCTGGTACATACGCCGTCCACCGCCAGCCTGCGCATCGGTGCCTTTTCGGTGCCCGAGCCCACAGGTACCCGACTGTGGGGGCGCACCGACCTCCCCATCGTGGTTCCCGGTCTGGCCTTTGACCGGCAGGGCTACCGCGCCGGTTACGGCAAAGGTTACTACGACCGGCTGCTGGCAAACTGGACTGGCTTTAAAATCGGCCTGTGTTACCGCGACTGCCTGTTTGCCACCGTCCACCCCCACCTGTACGACATACCTGTAGACCAGGTGCTCACCGAAGAGACAGAGAAGGAGAACACCCATGACCAGTAATTTAAAAACCACCTCTAAAGGCCCCAAAAGCCGCAAAAAACTGCTGCTCATCATCGCCGCTGTCGCCGCCGTACTGGTGCTGCTGGCCGGCGGTGTCGGCCTCTGGGCTGCCGGCGAGATCGGCGGCTGGGGCGGCGCCGGCAAACAGGTCACCGTCACTGTGGCCGAGGGCAGTTCCACCGGCCAGATCGCCCAGGCCCTCAAAGATAAAGGGGTAATCTCCAGCCCCACCGTCTTTAAGATCTACTCCCGCCTGCAGGGCCACGACGGCAGCTACCAGTTCGGCGACCACCAGGTGAAGAAAAACGCCCCCTATGCCGATATCGTCAAGGTGTTGCAGCAGACTACGCAGGATGCCGACACCGTATCGGTCACCATCCCCGAGGGGTATAATCTGGCCCAGATCGCCCGCCGCCTGCAAAAGGCCGGTATCTGCGACGAGAACGCCTTTATCGAGGCCATCAACACGGCCGATTTCGGCCTCAAGTTCCAGCAGCACGTCGCCGACGATCCGCTGAAGATCCTCAAGATGGAAGGCTACGCCTTCCCCGACACCTACCAGTTTAAAAAGGACGCCGACCCCACCGAGGTGGCGCGGGTGTTCCTCACCCATTTCGACAGCCAGATCACCGACGAGATGTACGCCCGCATGGATGAGCTGGGCATGTCGCTCGACGAGACGATCGCCTTGGCCTCGATGATCCAGAGCGAGTCGTTTTCAAACGACGACATGCTCATGGTCTCCTCGGTGTTCCACAACCGGCTCAACAACCCCGATATCCTCTCTCAGCTGCAGTCCGATGTGACCATCCTCTTTTTACAGTTCTACGACGATTTCGGCATCACCTACAGCGAGCAGCAGTCCGAGGCCTACAACACCTACTCGGCGGTGGGCATCCCGGTGGGTGCCATCTGCAACCCCGGCCAGGCGGCCATCCACGCCGCGCTCTACCCGGCCGAGTCCGAGTACTTCTACTTCGTCACCGACGGCAACAACAACTACTACTACGCCAAGACCTACGAGGAGCACGAGAAGAACGTGGCCGAGGCCAGCAAGACATGGAAAAAGTAAACATGCAGCCGGTACCTGCCCATCCGCTGGAACTGCTGGCCCCGGCCGGCGACCCCGAGCGGCTGCAGGCCGCACTGCTCTATGGGGCCGATGCGGTCTACCTGGCCGGTGACAGCTACGGCATGCGCGCCGGGGCCGGCAATTTTAACCGGCAGCAGTTGGCCCAGGCGGTGGCCGATGCCCACCGGCAGGGAGTCAAGGTGTATGTCACCTGTAATACCATGCCCCGCTGCGGCGAGCTGGCAGAGCTGCCCAGCTACCTCTCTTACCTACAGTCTATCGGTGTCGACGCGCTCATTGTCGCCGACTTGGGGGTACTGCAGCTGGCCCGTCAGCACGCCCCACAGGTGGCGCTGCACGTGTCTACCCAGTTTGGGGTGGTCAATTACGCCACCGCCAATGCACTGTACCAGTTGGGTGCCAGCCGGGTGGTGCTGGCCCGGGAGCTCTCGCTGCAGGAGATAGCCGATATCCGCCAAAATACCCCGCCCCAGCTGGAACTGGAAGCTTTTGTTCACGGCGCTATGTGCATGTCGGTATCGGGCCGCTGTCTGCTCTCCCAGTACCTCACCGGCCGCGATGCCAACCGCGGCGCCTGCGCCCAGCCCTGCCGCTGGCAGTACCGGCTGGTAGAGGAGACCCGTCCCGGCCAGTACTTTCCGGTAGGGCAAGACGAGAGCGGCAGCTATATCCTAAACGCCAACGACCTGTGCATGATCGAACACCTCGATGCGCTCATCCGCGCCGGCGTCACCTCTTTAAAGATCGAGGGGCGGGCCAAGGCGGTGTACTATGTGGCCGCCGTCACCAATGCTTACCGCTGTGCCCTGGATGCCTACCTCCAAGAACCCCAGCACTACCAGTGCCCCAGCTGGCTGCGGCAGGAGGTGCAAAATGTCAGCCACCGCCCCTATTCCACCGGCTTTTATATGGGCGATATACCCGGCCAACACCTCGACGACGGCCTCTATATCCGCCAGAGCGACGTGGTGGCGGTGGTGCAGAAATACCGGTCCGGCCGGCTGTACGCCACCTTAAAAAACCGTCTGCATCGGGGCGAAGAGGTCGAGCTGCTGTTGCCCGGCCGGCCGCCGCTAAAGTTTGTGGTCGATGACCTGCGCGGTGAAGACGGCCAAATTATCGACCAGGCGGTGCACCCGCAAATGCTCTTTTCGCTGCCCGCCCCCGCCGCCCCGGCCGGCTGCATGCTGCGCCGCTGCAAGGCATAGATAAAAAGCAGCCCCGTTTTTAAACGGGGCTGCTTTTTGGTAACGGTTTATGCACGATGGCCGTAGGGGCATAGTGCCCCTGGATAAGCGGGGTATAAGCTGTGAAAAGATCATTTAGCCCGCTGCTTTTAAAAATCCAGCTGTTCACAAAGAAAAAGGAGGCAGCTTCTGTCAAAGTGCCTCCTTTCGCAATGACCGAACTATTTTGGTGATCGGTAGGTCCTACTGTAAACGGTGACGGACAACTACCCAATAATATCTATATACTTGGCATGGAGCTGAGGGATGGTAATACTCGCCCCCAGCGTAGAGGTATAGGTCTTGGTCCCGTCCATCATGCCATACATGGTAATGATGTCGTCCTCTAAAATGCGCTGGCTGCCGGCGGGCAGTGTATAGGTGACATATACAGTATCCCTGTAAATGCTGTAAGAACCCAAAGTCACATTTACCCGCATAGTGACATAATCCGCCGACGCTCCGTCGATGACCTGAACCACTTTGCCGGTAAATTGTACTTTTTCACCGACATGGGCAGTGGGATTACGAGCCGCCTCATCATAGGACAAGCTGCCGCAGCTGGCCTTAAACAGCGAGATGATCTCGACCTCGCCAAATCCCACATCCATCTCTTTTGCCTTTTTCGCGCAAAATACATTGTCGCTGCCCACTGTTCCATAAAGCCGCACACCGCCGGCTTTTAAAGAGGAAGCCGCTGGATTGCTGCTGTAGGGGAGTTCTACCGTCTGCTGCGCAAAGTTGCCGTCAATGTTCTGACTGAATAAAAAGGTGGCCTTTTTGCCGGCGGAGAACTTGCTGAGATCGGTGATATAGCCGTCCATATACACATACTGTCCGGCGTGGCTGCCGTCGGTGGCGGCGGCCCAGCTAATGGGTGCGCCGCTCTGCTCCACCAGGGCAATGAACTGGTCTCCAGAGGAGCGAAAGGCGCTGTCCTCATATATTTTTTCGCTCTGTTTGTCCCCGATCTGCTGCACCTGCATAGTCAGATGGCCATCTTCAGACGAGCCGGTAAATTTTCCAAATATCCGTACCTCTTTGTCCTTGAGCACCGCGACGTTGTCGGGCGCGTACTGCGGTATATCGCCGACGGTCAGTGCCCAGGATTTGCCATTACTGTCGCTGGCCAGAGCTACGACAACGCCGTTTTGCTGCTGCACATCCTCGATCTTGCCGTCAAAGAAAATATAGTTGTTGGTAAACCCTTTACCACTGTAGACATTTTTGTCGGCTTGGCGATAGCCGGCTACCCGGTCCTGTTCCTCAAAACCGGTATTGCTCTTAAACTGCAAGGTGTTTCTAAAATCCTCACCAAAGTCACGCAGTTGTGTACTGCTGTACTTGGGCATACAAAAAATAAAGCTGTATACAGTTTGCTCTTTATAGAAGAGCTCGATGACTGCCGGGTAGTCGGTGCCGTCTATCGTCATGGTAGCTAAAAACTCAGCGCCGAACAACCCCGATGTGAGCTGTGAGAGCGGTTCGAGCTCCTTAACATCAGACATCGCATCGGTATCGCTGTATGCCTTATAGTATGTCTCTAAAAACGTCTGTGCTTCATCACTGGTGGGACTCTCTTTCATTGTCCTGTCTAAAACATAGGAGGCAGTCATATAACCGTCGTCGGGGGCACCTATTTTTTTAGCAAAAAAACGTTCCAGATCTCCAGAGCGATCATGTGCCCACTTACTCGGCATGCTAAAGGACAGGCGCCCGTCCAGTGCATAGCGTTTATCGAGCTTAACCGATCCGCAACCGGTAAACGAGCAGACGGCCACGATACACAGTGCCATCAACAGTGCCACAACTTTTTTATTACGCTTACTTCCATCTCAGAAAATGAAATGTTATTTTTACATAGTATATTATATTACTCGTATTTTTGCAGATGATTGTCGAAGAATATATAAATTTATGCATATAGATGATAAATGTTCGACAAATTTGTGCAAATAAGAAAATAAAAATAGGCAAATAAAAAAGAGGGAGCCACTTTTGTGACTCCCTCTTTTTAGACGTTCTAAGACCTGTCAGACCGCTACTTTTAAACGCCCTCTTTGTTGGCGCGCTCCAGCCAGATCTCGGCGATCTCTAAAGCGCCCCAGATCCCCTTTTTCTCGCTGCTCTTGACGATGCGCTCGATGGGGGAGAGGTCGGTGTTGGTGTTCATCAGCGACAGCCACACCTTATCGGCCACATCCTCATCGCCCTGTTTCTGGGTCGAGAGTATCTGCATATACACGATGTACCGGTCGTCCATGCTGCCAAAGTACATGTCGTTGCCGCAGCGCACCAGCGGTTTGCCCCTGTACATAAGCGTCTTCTTTTCTGCCATATCGTATTCCTCCCGCTCTGGTAGAATTTTCATGAAACAAAAAGCGTTCTGTACCGCCGCTCCCGGCTGCCACCACCTGTTTAAGTGGGCCGCAATGAAGGGCACAAAACGCCAGATCTATAGAGTTTCTTTACACAGTATAGCAGTTTTTACCCGCAAAGTAAACAACCCACCGGTAAACTTTATGCCCACCTGCCGGCAGCGCCCCAATAGGGCCTATCAAAAACGGCCGGCATTTTGCCATTTAAAAAGGCAAAAACCAGCCGTTTTTACATTTTGTTCACAAATACGAGTTCTACTACAATAGCAGAATACGCGCGCTATTCGCCCAGGTAAGATTTTACCAGCGTGCGCAAAAGTTCATCGCGGTCCAGCTTGCGCACCAGACTGCGGGCATTTTGATAGGTCGTGATGTAGGTGGGGTCTTCTGACAGGATGTACCCCACGATCTGATTGATGGGATTGTAGCCCTTGTGGCGCAACGCGTCGTACACCTGGGTCAATATTTTTTTGGTCTCGTCTTCCTTGTCCTCATAGAGGGAGAAAGTCATGGTCCGATCCTGCATGGTTATCACCTCTCACCTAATAAGATACACTATTTTGCTCTATAAATCAACCAAAACATGCCCTGGAAAAACTTCAAAATAAGGGGAGATCTTGCCGACAGCTCCATGCTGCACAGCAAAGAACGGCACATTTTTTACCGTTCAGATCGACGGTCAGCCAGTACCCCTGCAGATATCAAGTAGAGAGCGGACCTCCAAATTAGCTATAGAAAAAGAGCACTACGGCAGGCCGCAGCCCACCGTAGTGCTCTCAATAGAAGTATCAACTTTTCGTGGGCCCGACCCTACTTTTTCGTTTTGCACTACATAGCGGGGAGAACGAGCTGCCTACCCCAAGGATATAAAGCCTGACCGATCGTGCAGGTGTATAATCATAGCACCTCACAGCTGGCAAGAACGGTGTCACTGCCGACGGCAGTGCGAGGAGCGCTGCTCTGAGAACAGTTCTTGTCCTTTTTGCACTACTTAACGGGGAGAACAAGCCGCCTATCCCTAAGATATAAAACTTGACCGATTGTGCAAAAAGCTATGCGCGCAAGCTCACGCCCAGCGGCGCCAGATTTTTGAGGATCTTGGCCACGATATCGTCGGCGTGCTTGTCGGTGAGCGTCTCGCTCTCTGAGCGCAGCACGATCTTGAAGGCCACGCTCTTTTTGCCTTCGGGCAGCTGTTTGCCGCGATAGATATCGAAGAACTCCACCTTTTCCAGCAGCTTGCCGGCGCTGTGCTGGATGCTCTCGGTGATGTCGCCCACCAGTATTTCCTCATCGCAGACCAGGGCCAGATCGCGTGTGGAGGCGGGGAATTTGGGCAGCGGTTTGTAGGTCACGGTCTCTACTGCTCCGGCCAGCAGAGAGGCGATATCCAGCTCGGCGATATAGGTGCGGGGCTTGATGCCATAGCCGGCAGCCACCTCTGGGTACACCTCGCCGATGACGCCCACGATCTTACCGTCGAGCTCGATCTCGGCACAGCGGCCGGGGTGGAAGGTGGGGTGATCAGCACAGGGGATGAAGCGGCAGCCGGGCACCTTTAGTCCGTCGAGCAGGCCCTGACAGACACCTTTGATGGTGTAGAAATCGCAGTCGCCGTACATGCCCAGGGTCAGGTGTTCGGGCTCGTTTGGCAGTTGGTCATCACCGGCCTTTTCGTACACGGTGGCCAGCTCGAACAGGCGGCAACTCAGGTTGCGATTGGCGTAGTTCTTAGAGAGGATATCCAGCATCGAGGGCAGTGCAGTGGTACGCATGACGCTGGTATCTTCGCCCAGCGGGTTGCGGATGGTCACCGAATCGCGCAGGGGACTATCCGCCGGCAGGCGAATATTGTCGTAGTATTTGGGGCTGATAAAGGTGTAGGTGATGATCTCGTAGAGCCCCATGCCCACCAGCTGCTGACGGATAGTGCGGGCAAATTTCTGCTCCCGGGTAAGCTCGGCCTCGTCGGCTGTCTGGGCCAGAGTAGAGGGGATCTTATCATAGCCGTACAGCCGGGCGATCTCCTCGGCTACGTCGGCTTTGTGGGCCACGTCGGATCTGAAAGACGGCACCACGATGCTGTCGTCTGCACGCACCTCGAACTCTAGGCTCTCGAGATATTTGACCATATCTTCTTTGGGGATCTCGGTACCCAAAAAGCGGTTGGTGTAGTCGGCGTCCAGGTGCAGGACAGTGGGGGCCTTGGGGGCGGGGTAACAGTCGATGACGCCACCGACCACCTCACCGGCGCCCAGCTGCTCTACCAGCTGGCAGGCGCGCAGCAGGGCAGAGATGCAGGTCTCGGGGTCGAGGCCCTTTTCGTATCTGGACGAGCTCTCGGTGCGCAGGCCCAATTTTTTGCTGGTACGGCGCACACTGGGGCCGGCAAAGCAGGCACTCTCAAAGATAATGGTGGTGGTGTCGTCGGCAATACCGCTCTTCTCGCCGCCCATCACACCGGCCACTACCGAGGGGCCCTGTTCGTCGGCGATGACCATCATGGTCTCATCCAGATGGCGCACTACACCGTCTAAGGTCTCCAGCGTCTCGCCTGGGCGGGCCTGGCGCACGATGATGTGCCCGTTTTCTACCTGCTGGTAGTCAAAGGCATGCATGGGGCTGCCGTACTCCAGCAGCACGTAGTTGGTGATGTCGACGATGTTGCTGATGGGGCGGATGCCGCACACCCGCAGCCGGTCGCGCATCCACTTGGGCGAGGGACCGATCTTTACATTTTTGACGACTTTGGCGGCGTACCGCAGGCAGTTTTCGGTCTCGACGTCCACTTTCAAGTAATCGCCGATATCCCCGCTCTCGTGTTCTACGCGGGGGTCGGGCAGCCGCAGCGGCTTTCTAAAGGTGGCGGCGCTCTCACGGGCCAGACCGATCATCGACAGACAGTCGGGCCGGTTGGAGGTGATCTCGAACTCCACCGCCAGATCGTCCAGCTCCAGCGCGGTGACGATATCCTCGCCGACGGTGTAGCTGCCATCCTTTAAGATCATGATGCCGTCGGCATCTTGGTCGGGGCAGTCGTGCTCGGTGAGACCCAGCTCGGCAAACGAACACATCATCCCGTTAGAGACCTGTCCCCGCAGCTTGCCTTTTTTGATGTGCACGCCGCCGGGCAGATAGGAGTCGTGCAGCGCCACCGGCACCACCGCGCCGGGGTACAGGTTGGTGGCGCCGGTGCAGATCTGGATGGGCTCCGCTCCGCCCACCTCTACCTGGCACACCACCAGTTTATCGGCGTCGGGGTGCTTTTCGATCGAGAGCACCTTGCCTACCACTACGTTTTTTATCTCGTCGGCCAGGTTCTCCCAGCCCTCTACTTTGGAGCCGGACATGCTCATGGCCTCGGCGTACGCTCGGGGCGCAGCGTCGATCTCGGTGTAGTCCTGCAACCATTTATACGAAAGGATCATCTTCTCTACCTCCTGTTAGAACTGGCTCAAGAACCGCTGGTCGTTCTCGTAGAACAGCCGCATATCGCCGATACCGTAACGCCGCATGGCCACCCGCTCCAAGCCGATACCAAAGGCGAAGCCGCTGTATACCTCGGGGTCGATACCGCAGTTTTGCAGCACCCAGGGGTGGACCATACCGCAGCCCAGCAGCTCGATCCAGCCCTCGCCTTTGCACAGGCGGCAGCCGGCGCCGTGACAGGCATAGCACTGGGTGTCCATCTCGGCCGAAGGTTCGGTGAAGGGGAAGTGGTGGGGCCGGAAGCGCACCACGCTGTCGGCGCCGTACAGCTTTTTGGTGAACACCTCCAGGGTTCCTTTCAGGTCGGCCATGGTGATGCCTTTATCCACCACCAGCCCCTCGATTTGGTGGAATACCGGTGAGTGGGTGGCGTCCACCGCGTCGGAGCGGTAGACCCGCCCCGGGGCAATGACCTTGATGGGGGGCTTTTGCGTCTCCATGGTGCGCACCTGCACCGGCGAGGTCTGGGTGCGCAGCAGGATGTTATCGGTGATATAGAAGGTGTCCTGGGTATCGCGGGCAGGGTGATCCGGCGGCAGGTTGAGCGCCTCGAAGTTATAGTAATCCAGCTCTACCTCCGGCCCCTCGGCTACCGAGAAGCCCATGCCCAAAAAGATCTCGGTCAGGTCGTCTAGCACCTGGGTCATGGGGTGCAGGCCGCCCTGCTGGGGCAGCTTGCCGGGGATGGTCACGTCCACCCGCTCGGCCTCCAGCTGGTTCTTCAGCGCCTCAGCTTTCATCTGTTCGGCCTTTTTGGCGATCGCATCGGCGATATCGGCGCGCACCTGGTTGGCCAGCTGGCCGATCTGTGGCCGCTCCTCGGCCGACAGTCCGCCCATCTGTTTTAAAATGGCTGTCAGCTCGCCCTTTTTACCCAGGTATCTCACCTTGATCTCATCCAGGTCGTCTCTGGCCGCCGCGATCTGCGCGATGGCCTGCTCCTTGATCTGCAGCAGTTTGTCTTTCATATCCGGCTCCTTTCACAGTGCGGGTCTTTTGCTTGGGGACGGCGCCGTTTTTGGCGCCGGGCAAATAAAAAAGCCCCCGTCCCCCAAATAGGGACGAAGGCGTAAAAGTCTCCGCGGTACCACCCTGCTTTTTGCTTAGAGCAAACACTCTTTTTGCCGCTAACGGGGCTGCCCGTCCCCACCTACCGGCCACAGGGGGCTTTCAGCGGGGCCGCTCGGGAGTGAACTTCGCACTGCTGGCCCTCTGAACCCTTCACAGCAGCCGGGCTCTCTCTGAAAAGAGGGGAAATAAGCGGTGTTACTCTCTCCGTCATCGCGTTTATATACTTTAAAATAGCACATCCCCCCGTGTTTTGCAACACATTTTGAAGCAGATATTTGTAATTTCTGCCGGTTTCCTCTATAATCACAGCAGAGGACTATCGCCCACCGGCGACGGTAAAGTATAGGGGAGGGATGTCGATGTTACGCTGCGGCTGCGATATTATCGAGATCGAAAGGATAAAAAAGAGCATGGAGGACCCGCGCTTTTTACAGCGGGTGTTCACCGCTGGCGAACGAGATTATTTTACCCAAAAAAACAGCGCTCCCCAAACGGTGGCCGGCGTGTTTGCCGCCAAGGAGGCGCTGGTGAAGCTTGTTGGTACCGGCTTTCGCGGGCTTTCCTTCACCGATATCGAAGTGGTGCACACCCCGCAGGGCAAACCCTATTACCGGCTGGCGCCGCGCGCCGCCGCCCGGCTGGGCGATTATGAACAGCTAGATCTCTCTATCAGCCATGATACTGGGCGCGCGATGGCTGTGGCGGTGTGCCTGTAGCGTTACCGCCCCTCGCCGGTGTCGCAGACTACCTGGTCTTTTCCCTGATGTTTGGCGGTGTACAGCGCCTGGTCGGCCCTACGGATAAGGGTCTGCCAGGCGCTTTTGTCTTGGGGAACCGCCGCGCAGGCGCCAATGCTCACCGTGACCGGCGACGGCTTACCAGCTGCGTGCAGCGCCAGTGCCCGTACCGCCGCACACATCTCTTCGCCCCGCCGGCGCACCGCCGCGGTATCCGCGCCAGAGCCCAGATATAAAAACTCCTCCCCACCGTAGCGCAGAATGTACTCCCCCTCACTCTGCAGGCAGCCCAGCAGCGCCTGACTGACCTGATCCAAGCAGGCATCGCCCATCTGATGGCCAAACTGGTCGTTATACAGCTTAAAATCGTCGATGTCGATCATCATCATGCCCAGGTGCTTTCCGTGCTCGGCGCAGTCGGCACAGATGGCCGGCAGCCGCAGGTCTAAAAAGCGGCGGTTGTAGAGCCCGGTGAGCGAGTCGTGCCCCACCAGGTACATGAGCTCCCGGTTCTTCTCGGCGATCTCCCGGTTTTTTTCGAGGATGAGCTGCGCCCCTTCATGCTGTCGCTTTTGCGACAGGTAGCGGTAACAGGCGATAAAGATCGCCACCGCCGCCAGCACGGTAGAGTTGAGGTACAGGCCGAAATTGTCCTGTTTGGTCGGCTGATAGTAGGGCAGTGCCAACATCAGCGCGATCTGCGGCACCCCCAGCAGTACAGCCGCCGGCACGGGCGGAAGCTCGGCCAGCACCGCTACCGTGAGCAGTACGGTCAAATAGGTCTCGGCACCTGGGCCCACCCGCTGATCGTACAGCGTTACCATCACCGCCCAGCACAGCAAAAACCCGCAGTAGATCCACTGCAGCCACAGAGTGAGACCCGCCGAGCGGGGCAGCGACCGCTTTAAAAAAGGCACACAGGCCAGCCCCAGCAGCGATACGACAAGCAGGCAGGCATAGAGCAGCACGTACACGCGGCTGGCCGGGGTGTGCAGCCGCCAGCCGGTATAGACGAGCGCATGCAGGATGTTAAAGAGCTGGATGCCCGCGACCAGCAGTAATATCCACCACAAATAGCGCAACACCCGCTGTGCCATGTGTTCTCGCAGGTCCTGCCTTTTTTGAGCCGTGGTGCTCGGTGCCGGTCTCTTCATACGCTCCTCCTCATGCTGGCGGTATGGTCCTTATGACCCCATTATACATATATGGGTCCGGCAGCACAATCACTCTGCGCACATTGGCAAACAGGTGGCGGCATACTTTTTGGCCGGCGGGCATATCCTAAAACAGTGCCCGGACCCTGTATATTGGGGCCGATGGAAAGAGAAAAAAGAGGGGGATAATGCCAATGAGATCATGCTGTGCCCGCCGTATAGTAGCGGTGCTGCTGGCCTTTTGTACGCTGACAGCACTGAGCGGCTGCCAAAAAAAAGAGAGCGCCGCCACCGAGAAAAACCCCACCCAGCAATTTGAGGGCGCCTTTGGCTGCCAGTTAAAGATCGAGAGCGGCGACTTTATATGTGGCCTGCAACTGCAAAAAAATGCCGAGGGACGCATGTCCTTTACCGTATCAGAGCCGGCCAGTCTGGCCGGGCTCTCCTGCGAGATGACGGTGAGCAATGTAGTATTTCGCATGGGCGGTCTCGAGATCAATCCCGCCGGACTGCAGCTAAAGCCGGCAGGGGTGGCGACAATCTTAAAAAATCTGTTTCGCGCCGGGGATTACACCATCAAAGAGAAAAAGGGGATCATCACCGCCACCGGCAAAGACGATCAGGGAGATTTCTCGATCGCCTTTGACAAAAAGACGCTGCTGCCACTGTCCATGACCTACGGCCAGAAAAAAGACCAACAGCCGGTCACCATCACAATCGAGAGCTTTACCCCCCAGAGCGGACCCCAACAGGGGAGCTGACGGATCTTTTATATTTGTTTCTGCCGCTGTGCAAAAGCCCCTCTGTATGCGGGGGCTTTTTTGTTTTGGACAGCAGAATATAGGCGGACGGCTGCGCCGCCACTTTTTTGCGCACACACCTTTTTGCTGGTAAAAATATACTGGTATACGCTCCTTGCGGTGATTAAAACCCCAACCTCCCGGTCAAACTACAGATGAGAGCGGTGGGGCGGACAGGCTGCCACGCCGCTGCCGGATAAAAAGATCGCCCGCTCTGGCGGGCACACAGCGAGCCAAAAGGAGTGAAAAAGATCGTGAACGAGGTAAGACGGGGCGATATTTATTACGCAGACCTGAGCCCGGTGGTGGGTTCTGAACAGGGCGGTGTGCGGCCGGTGCTCATCGTACAAAACGACGTGGGAAACCGCCACAGCCCCACCGTCATCGCGGCGGCCATCACCAGCCAGCGGGATAAATCCAGGCTGCCCACCCACATCGCCCTCAACAGCAAAAAGTGCGGGCTGGCCAAAAATTCCATCGTGCTTTTGGAACAGGTACGCACCATCGATAAGACCCGCCTGCGCGAAAAGATGGGTCAGGTCGATAACGGCTCGATGAGTCAGATCGATCATGCCATCTCCGTCAGTCTGGGTCTGGGCGGCTGACTACATACGCTCAGCCGCACCCGACGGGCAAGAAGTCCGCGCTTTCTCACAGTTTGCAAGGGGCCGTTCATCGGCCCCTTTTTTGTGTCCGCGCGCTTTTTCGGCAGAGGAGTTTGCCGGTCGGCGGCTATTTGGGTAGGGGGACGGCCAAACTGACATGGGCGTGAAGGAGGGCTTGGCGGCGTACAACCACTTTGCAGAGCTGTGACATAAGATGATGCAGCACAGTGTTTGCAAGCGGCGCTCTTGAGAAATTGAAAGAGAGGCCTTTTTTATGTATATTCGACAGATCCCTCCCTGTTATGCCTGCGGCCACGTCACCTGTAGCCCACACCGCCCCGAATCGGTGTGCCGCCCCGACCCGGGGTGCCCCACCGGCCCTACTGGGCCCACAGGGGCGACCGGCCCCATGGGCCCCACCGGCACGCGGGGAGCGACAGGGGCCGCCGGCCCGCAGGGTTTTCCCGGCGCTATCGGCGCCACCGGGCCTGCGGGGGCTACCCGGTACGATTGGTGCGACCGAGCCAATTACAATAGGGAAAAATTATGAATCTCTCAAAGAGAACAAAAATGAAAGCGGACAAATTCAAAGATTGTCCGCTTTTACCCACTGGTCATAGATCGTTTAGTTTTACTCCGGAAGTACCTCGATTTTGACGAACGGCCGGATACAGAAGAATTCACAGATTTGGTTTACTTTTTCTTTATCCTGCCTGTGGCAGTAAAAAAGATGAACACCCTCGCCTATTTTATTTAAAAAATCAAGATAAAACGCATCCAATTTGTGACTTAAAAGAGCCTTATGGAAAGCCCTCATATCACAACCAAGATAAATGGTAAGCTGCTGAGGTAAAACGACCGTTTCCCAGTTTTGATTAGTCTCGTATTTATCATAAAAGGAGACAAGCTTGTTTAAAAACAGATTTTCCCGATAAGCCAGACCAAAACGCTTCTCTATAACGAACCGCACAATTTGACTCTTGTTTTTTTCTTCTCTGTTTTGATATAGTGGAACGAAATAGGAACCGAGTCGAAGTTTATTGGCGGTTCGATAGGCAAGGTACTGCAAACGATAGGCGGGAATATAAAAATATTTCATCAAGTTTGTAAGTGTTCGCAGTTCCCCATTGATGACGTTGAGTTTTCCAAGCTCGCTGTTTATGTAATTTCCTTCAAACACCCGATAGCGGAACATTGGAAAATCCATATTTTTTACATCTAGACATTTGCTTTCCTGAGAGAAGTCCAGCCAATATGGCATGTTAGAATCGAGATAGGATTTTTTAATCTTTGTGCAATAGACATCTTTTCGGAAAAAAGCGAAATCTATGTAAAGGTTTCTGCCGAGCCATAGATAAAGGAGCGCGGCTCTATCCCTATTTTGTCGGTAAGGCATAACGGTATCGTACCGAATCTCTCGACCGTCGCCATCTATCAATATTTGATTCCCCATATATGCGTCATAACCAGGGTGAGCCTTTTCATAAGCAGCAAACTGGGAAAGTGTTTCTTTTCCCGCCAGCAGATCATCAGAGTGGAGAATATAGACATAATCTCCGGTAGCATATGTGAGCCCGTTTTTTATCGCGTTGAGCTGATCGGCGTTTTCCTGTTCACAGTAGAAGATTTTGTCGCCCCTTCCGCTGAGATAAGAAGAAACGACCTCCGAAGTATGGTCAGTTGAGCCATCGTTGACGATGATAAGTTCCCAATCGTTATAGGTCTGATTGATGACCGACTCAATTGCTTGGCCAATGCTTTCTGCATCTTGATAAGTCGGCATAATAATAGAAATTTTCATGTAAATTTTACCTCGTTAAATCTTTTTAAATAAGCGTTTGATGGGGGATAGCAAAAGACCTTTTTCATAGGAATTCATCCCGATAAACCAGGTGAATACGAAGTAGAAGCCACATACGACCAGCCCTTTTATGATCACGCCCATCCATCCGGAGAATGGAAGAAAGTAGTTGACGAGAAGAGAGGCTCCGAAAGAGAGGAGGACTGCCGGCAGAATTCCCCGAAAAGTTTCTCGATAAGCGCGCGGCATGTTCAGACCAATCTTTTTATGGTAATATAGGTTGATAATGACAATATTTCCAATAATTAAGGATAAAACCGTGCCAAAAGCGGCGCCAATTGCTCCGAATTGAGGGGAAAGAGCAAAACTTAAGACGATATTTCCGATACAAACTCCGAGATAGCTGAGAACTCGAAATCTCATTTGGTTTTTTACCTGCAAAATAACGATCCCGATGTTTTGAAAACAGGGAATGGTAGTTGCCAGCAATACCGCACTGGCGATATAGTAGGCTGCTATATATTTCTCTCCCAGCCAGGCGGATATAAAATCCGGCCCGACTACTAAAAAGCCCACTAAAACCAGTCCGAGTATCAAAAACTGAATTCTGCCAACTTGGATCATCAGATCGGTCAGCTTTTTTTTCGCATTTGATTCTGTTACGATCTTCGTAATGGTCGGTAGAAACATAGTGGCCAACGCGGTGGAAATCATAATGTAATAGTTGGGAATGGTCATACCGTAGGCAAAGGCATTGATCTCAACTGGAGACGCGGAGACGATACCTAAGACCAGCTGCCCCAGCTTCCAATAGATCTGGTTAATCAGCATATCTAAAAAAATGTAAAAGGAATAGTGAGTAATTTCCTTCATCAGTGCGAAATTCATGTGATGGAAGGAGATCCGAACTTTTAATCCCCAGAAAACATAGACTGCAAAAATGATGGCAGTGATAATATTAAGAACTGTATCCAAGACGACAATTGCAACCGAATCAAAGCCCATCGACAAGAGCAGGATCAAGAGGACGACCCGAACCACAGTTCTTAGCCAGGTAACAACTTTTTGGAAAGAAAATCGGCTGTATCCGCTCATAATGGCGGGGAAAGCATTGGATAAAAGGGAAAAGGCCAGATTCGCGATTAAGATCATAAACATCAGAAGAGCTTTATGAATATCCGCGTCAGAAAAAGCATCGCTGGCTAGAGCATTGGGAAGAAAGGGTAAGACAGCCAAGCCGATCACAATAACTAAAATAGCGAAAAAAGCATAGAGAACGAACGCCATTCCCAAAAAGCGCTGCTGCTCCTGCTCTTTATTCTCTAAACGATATTTCGCGACATACCGAATAATCGCGTTGCCGATTCCAAAATCCAGTACGGAGATATATCCAACCAGAGCGCCGATTAGATTATATAGACTGCATTCCGTATCGCCTAGATATTTCAACATCACAGGGGCTATAAGTAGGCCTACGGCAATGTTTGTAAAAATAGAAAGGTAAGAAAAGACAGCTCCTGATTTTATTTGGTTTTTTGCCATAATTTTTACTCCACCTCTTTATAATGATCGAGAGCATTTATTAAGAATTGAAGCGAACGCCTTCTCTCCTCTTCTAGTCGCATTCTGGGCAAGGTATAATCGATTGGATCCAAATCGCCGTCGCCGCTTTCCTCGGTGACTAGACGAAAAGAAAGTCCTAACCGGCTGAGAATATGGAAAAGTCGGGCATTTTGGTTTTCTGGATCGTTTTCCTCGTGCCGTTTCAATGCGAAAAAGTTTTTTTCTAAATTTATAGATAATATAGTCCCATGAAAGGAATCGGTACAGATATAAGCTGCATTTTGAATTAGACCAACAAATTCGCAAGGGCCCGCGTCTATTTTGCGAATATCACCCCAAAACAAATCCTGATTGACAGCCGGAACTACTACCAACTTGTAGCCCGTCTTTTTTTTCAGACGGAGGGCAAACTCCCGCAGCGGTTTACGGCTCCCCAGAAAATAGCATAGAATGTATGGCTCGGCAATATCCGGTTTAGCGGCAAAGTCCTCCCACTCCGCCTTGCTTTTCAACAAGGTGGGATCCAACACTATCTCGGGCCGTCGATTGCAAAGAGCTTCCACCAAGTCTGCGCCGTGTGTCTCACGAATCGACAAAAAATCAATGCGCTGGATAAGTGCCTTCATTTGCGACATGAGCTTATCCGGAATATAGGTGCAACCGATGCTGGGAGCATAAGCGATTTTGCCGATAGAGTCCGGCACGAAATCCAGAAAATAAGTGGGATCTAAAAAACGGATACTGGGCGTCCAAATTTGGTCGCTCCCGCAAAGAAAAGCCGCATACCGCTGGAAATCCTCCCGAATTTCTGCCCCACTGGTGTAAACTTTGCTTTGTGGAATTTTGTCTTCAAAAAAGGAATTAAAGCGTCGAGCTTTCCGCTGATAGTGCTTCCAAAATAAACGCCGCACAAGAGCGGGCGGAATCCTTTGCAGAACATCCTTTAGCTTTTCAGATTTGCTGGAAAAAATGATATTTGTATCGCGGCAGTAGTGAATTATTTCAGAGGGATAGCCCAGATCATTAAGCTTAGAAACCAGCGCATAGGCCTGCAAGGCGGAACCGTAGTTATAGGTTTTATACCATGTTAAAATTCCAAACATCGTTACCTCATCACTTTCTCGCAAACAGCTGCTGCTTGTAAAATCGCAGCTTTGCAACCAACTGGTTTTTCAGCGGCTGCTTTGCCAGTTTTTTGATGCAGTGGACAATATCCTCAGTGGAGTCAGTATGACAGATGGTATGGAGATATTCTTTTCGCGACGGCGGTTCTTTTACAATGGTTTCAAAGGAAGCGTTGGTTTGAAAGACATTTTTCATAGAGGATTCAACTTTTTCCATTTCAGGCGCGACACTGTCAAAAAGTGCTTGTCCTTTTGCAGTTCCCATCATGACGAGAGATACACCGTCACGGTGATAAATTTCAGGGTGAACCCGCTTTACATACCAGTAGTCGGCCAGCTTGATATCGCTACCGCTGTTGTATTTTTTAAATTGACAGTGATAACAGGCAGGGCGGAGGAGGAGATGGCTGTAAAAAGCCTGGATAAAAGGGTCGAAAAACCTTACCTTTCTGTACTGCTTCGTTTTTCCGCGGATTACCATACTAAAGGAATCCCAACCATACTGCTTGTCTCGAAACGCAATACCGGTAATCGGCTCTTTCCATCTCTTTGCATAGTGCTCTCGATAAGCACGGAAAGCTTTGGGGTTAGGTACCCCTGTACAAATGAAATCACAGGTAACAAGATGAGGGTACTCCTTCCCCAAAAAGCGGTTGAATCCGGCAATTTGGCAGGGGGTGCCACTAAATAAAACTGGGCGTCCCTGTTCTAAGAACGCTTTGGCTTGAGAATAAGAATCTCCCATTTGGCTTTGAACATATTTGGAACCGCGGAATTTCTCAAGCCCCTCCAGGGTATCAACGCCTACGTGGCAAACGTTCCACTGATTGTCAAAAGCGGATCCGTACACTACGCCGCCTTTTTTAATGATTTTTTCTGCCAATAAAGTAAATATGCCCCCGGAGGAACTTTCCTTTAGGACTTTTTTATCTTTATTGACACAAGCGAATACCTTGATGTTGTCCAGCGGCAAATCTGCAGGTTTTTCTTTCTGAACCGGACAGACAGCAATGCATTTGCCGCACTCGACGCAAAGAGATTCGTCTACCTTCGGGTAGGAGAAACCCTCCGCATCCTCTTCAAAAGAGATACAGTGCTTGGGACAAGTATTGGTACAGGCACCGCAGCCGGTACAAAATGCTTTTTCTTCGATCTGGATGTGCTTCACTGCTCATCTGCCTTTCTTTGGCTTAGACCGTTTCGGGTCATTGCATAGGAGCTTCCCGAAGGCTCTTACAAAGCCCTGCGCACAAAAAGCCCATCAAAATGGTAACAAACATATTGTCCAACGTATTCCCGCTGATAAATCCGGCCAGCAGAACGATAGCAAGGGGAGCAGTCAGCAGTACATTAGTTATATGGAAGTTTTTTTTAAAGTTTCGGAATAGCAGATACAGCGCACCGAGAAGAAATAGGAAAAACGGGCCAAAAAACAGGATAACACCTATGATTCCCATCGAATAATATTGAGAAACAATATCCCGTTCTACGTTAAAGAAAGAGGACATCTTGTTATAAGAAATCCCAAACAGGTCATGAATTTCGGTTGCGCCAAGCACCTTTGCTCTCTGAATCATAGAAAGTTCGATGAAGCGGTTATCAAGCCGCTTTTCGGCAGGCTGGCACAGAATGTCATACCAAAAATCCGGGTCGTATTCATAAGGATACGCTTCCAGTATAAACCGTTTGTTTATTTTAAGCCGCTCATAATTTTCCTCAATATATTGCAGCTTCTCTTCTTTTGTTAAGGAAGCATTGGGTATGCTGCCGCTTTGTCCGCCCACCTGTGTTTTTTCCGCACGGGAGCTGGAGACAGAGACAGAGGCGCTAGAAGCTGAGCTTTGGGGAACAGAAGAACTTTTGCTGGAGGTTTCGTCTACTTCTGATTGCTGGTTTATAGACACTGTGTTGTTGTGGACATCGAGTCTAAAAAGCGCTGGAGAACGGGGGATTAGAATGACGCCCAGCAAGAGAACCAAGAGAGAGACAGACAGAGCAATCCAGTTCCATTTTTCCTTGTGAATGATTACAAAAAACAGATAGACGCAGAGACAAAATACCATCGCCAAAACCATTCCGAAGGTGGCGATTTTGGTGCCAAGCATAATCATGGCGATAGACTGCAAGATCAATGTAGCGCCTGCCAAGATGCTTTTTTGCCTGACCGCGACCAAGAATACGATCGGAAAAATCATCATGAAAACAGCGGAAATTTGGTTGGCGAAGTAAAAGAAACCTTTAGATGCCAGCCCGTTAAACCCGGCAAGCCGATACCCGTCGGTAAACCAGGAGAAAATATTGGCCTTAATGGTCTCGTTGGTATAGGAGTCAAGGGAAATGCAAAGGAGGTTGCTGGCAATGATAATACTGGACATAATCAGGGAAAGCCAAACGAATACTTTGAGAATGGACTTTAGTGGAACTCCAATATAATAGGTTATAAAAATTAGGAGGATTGGGAGTGTGAGCCGGCAAACGTAAAAAAATTCGGAAAGGATGCTGTAATCCAATACCTTTCCGTTATGCAAAACAAAGCTCCCTGCCGCCAGATGATGCAATACAAAGTAGATCAAAACTACCCCGAGATAAGCACCAATCACAATTTTAGTCTTTGCAGGCACCCATTTTGCAAAAAGCAGAGCGGCAAGTAAAACGGCGACGGCGGCAAACCGCACGATAGTCGAGGGAGAAAAGCCAAATATCGAAATTACGTTCTCTGAATAAAGGTAAATTGTATCCAAAAAGGGCTGCAGAAGAATAAAGCCAATAAGGAATATTTGCAGCGACTTTTTAATTTTGGATTCTTCAGTCATTTTATATCTCCTTTATAACTTAGAACGTTTTTAAAAAAACGACATAGAAAAGCGGAAAAGTCCCTATAATGAAACTGGCGGAATGATTCTGAATCCGCCTTTGTTTTTATTGGGGATGCCATATTCTCTTTAGGACAATTATTGCTAAGCGGCCCTCTAAGCATTTGGCAGGATTTTTGCCCATAGGCGCAAAATGCTTTCTGGATAGAATCGCTCTACATTTTGAATTGCAGCTTGCCCAAGAGAGGCACATATTTGTGGATGGTTTAATAGAAAGAGCAACTTTTCTGCAAATAGTTTCTCCTGCTGTGGCGGTATTAAATATCCGTCTACACCATCGGAAATAATAGCGCGCGGTCCTACTCTGACATCGAAAGCTATCGGTGGCGTTCCGCACGACATGGATTCCGCCAATACGAGACCAAAGCTTTCTTGCTTTGAGGTCAGAACATAACAGTAAGATTCGGCCATTCTCTGCATCAACTGGTCATAGGGAAGAGGGCCGGTAAAATCAACACTCTGCGCGATTCCTAGATGTTCGGCCTCATTTTTAAGATCTTGCTCCAGTAGACCTTCCCCGGCGATTACTAGCCGCCATCCGGTACCACCATTAGCATGGATAACCGTTTCCCATATCCTAAGTAAGCAAGAAAAATTTTTATCTGGATGCAATCTTCCCGCTGCGATGACTTGCTTTTTCTTTTGAGCCGGTATCTCGACTTCTGGCGGAAAAATGAAATTTGGAATTGTAACACACTTTGTATGTGTATTATGTTCTTGAAGGATCTGCTGCAACTCTTTGCAAGTTTGCTCTGTTAGCAATACTAGGTAATCGATGGATTTGTATTTTGTTTGGAAGTCTTTCACCAGCTTATTTTGAAAGCCGTGGTCATGATGAAGCTGCGCAATTTTTAAAACACCTCGATTTCCAAATCGAGAAAGAAGAACGGAGTGTTCATGCCGTGTTGAAATAATGGTTCCTTCTGTGATCTTTTTAAAAACCTTAATAAGCGTTCTTCGTTTTTGATAAAGTGTTCGAATCGCATGGATACCTTGTTTAAAGATAGAAAGCACCTTTTTTCTTCGGACTGCTTCCTGAAAAGCCTCTCTGTTTGGAACACAATCTGTCAGATAGACGACCTTAACCGATGAGTCCAGGTTATAGGCCGGCTTCCCCAAACGATACGTACATAGAATGTGAACAGAATATCCAAGATTAGCAAAAGCGTTTGCCAAAGATACAATCATTCTTTCTACACCGCCATAATTCAGGTGCAGACAGGTAATATAAATAGGAGTCAAGCTTAACAACCGCCTTTTTCGAATAGTTTTCGATATCGACCAGCCCTTGCTTTCGTTGTCAACCTTAATTTAATAAATTTTACAATTTTTTGTGTGAGCTCCTTCTTCCCGTCCATCCAGGTACCAGTAAACACGTGGATCGTGGAGGAATTCAAAGAGGGATTGCACAAAACGCTGTCCGGATAAACCGCGATATCTTCGCTCAAAATCTGAAACTGGTTGTTTACCTGGCAACCGTATTTTTCAATCAGCAGATCTGAAACCGAGCGTGTGTTGGTTTGGGACAATTGATCTTGCGTATTGAATACAAAGCTTTTTCCTTCGTAGAAACCCAACATGTCCTTGACAAGAGGGTGCCCTGCTTCCGCTCCAAATGCGGCTGTAAAGGGATAGTGGCTGTTTTCAAATCCCACAAACGCCCGATGCCCCAGGAATTTTGTTAGATCGTCTAACACCAGGACATCTGTGTCAAGATAGATTCCACCGTAGTGGTAAATGGCATAGGCGCGGATATAGTCACTGACATAGGCCCATCTTCTTTGTTCATAGGCCTGCTTGACAAACAAAACGGAATCAATGTTAAAATTCTGTTCGTTCCATTCGATAATTTCATAGTCGCCGAGATGCTTTTTCCAGGTTTTCATGCAAGCTTGAATATCCTTGGACTTCGGCTGCCCACCGACCCAAACATAATGAATTTTTTTCGGAATTGCCACGAAATCACCCTTTATACTTTGTTTTTCTTGCTTTTATACCACTGGAGTAAAGCATCTACGATGCGTTTGCTGGCTAGGCCGTCGCCATAGGGGTTTTTCGCTCGGCTCATCCGGTCATATTCTTCCTGATCGCACAAAAGATCGTCCACAATTTGAAAGATATCCGTTTCTTTTGTGCCAGCAAGCTTCAAAGTGCCTACAGAAACGCCTTCGGGGCGTTCAGTAGTGTCCCGTAGAACAACCACCGGCTTGTGAAGTGAGGGAGCTTCTTCCTGAATTCCACCACTGTCGGTTAGAATGAGGTAAGCACGGCTAAGCAAATTGTGAAAATCCACGACCTCCATGGGAGCCACCAGCTTTACCCGGTCATTGACGCCAAAAACGTCATGGGCTGCTTTTTGTACAATCGGGTTGAGGTGAACCGGGTAAACCATTTTGACATCGTCGTGTTTCTCGATGATCGTCTGAATGGCACGAAACATCTGAAGCATCGGTTCGCCAAGATTTTCCCGTCTATGGGCGGTTAATACAATCAAACGGCTGCCACTCGCCCACTCTAGAATCTCGTTGGTATATTCTTCTTTCACCGTAAGCTTCAGCGCGTCAATCGCAGTATTCCCAGTGACAAAAATGCTCTTTTCCGGTTTGCCTTCCCGCAAAAGATTTTCCTTGCTCTGGACGGTCGGTGCAAAATGAAGATCGGCTAGTACGCCAACCATCTGCCGGTTCATCTCTTCTGGGTAGGGAGAATATTTATTATTGGTGCGAAGGCCTGCTTCTACATGGCCGATTGCCACTTGGCTATAATAGGCGGCAAGCGCGCCGGCAAAGGTAGTCGTAGTATCCCCATGAACCAGAACAATATCCGGTTGCTCTTTTTTCATAACAGCTTGCAGGCCGGTCAAGGCGTGGGAAGTAATATCAGAAAGCGTTTGTCCCTGTTGCATGATATTCAGATCATAATCGGGGACAATTTCAAAGGTTTTCAAAACCTGATCAAGCATCTGCCGGTGCTGGGCGGTGACACAGACAATTGTTTCAATTTCCGTGCATGAAGCGAGCTCTTTCACAACTGGTGCCATTTTGATTGTCTCAGGGCGGGTACCGAAAACAGCCATTACTTTAAACATGTTTTTTCCTCGCTTTTTATTTTTCGTGATTTTATCAGAAACCCAGTTACTTTGGTAAAATTGTTTTAGCCTAGAGGGCTCTTTAACAATTCGGTAAAGCCACTTTAAATACGGCCCAATCAACAACTTTGGGTTCCCTTTGTGTCCCACCCTATTATACCTGAGTTATATTCTGATCGACTTTACTACTGCAAGTCGGCCTAAATCGCTGTTTTTCTACTTGGCTTATGCTACTTGTATATTTTTAGCACCGGGATGTTTGGACTTGATAAAAACAGAAGGATGCCGGCGACTCATATATAATATAAATTTTGCCATCCATCTATTTAGCCATACCCAGCGTGTTTTCATAACAAACGCTGTGATGTCGGTTATGAAATGACAGCGCTGGTATTTTGTCAGTTCTTCTTGAAGGTATGAAGACGACAACAATTCTCGCAACGCTTCATTCTTTTCTTTTTTAGTATAAGGGCAGGATGGTGAAAACAAGTTCGTAATACAAGATAACATGCTTTTTACATACATATAACGAATCTGCTTTAAATCCTCTGGTTTTATAATTTCGAATGGGGTAATCAGCTGTTTTACCTTGCGATCAATTAAATTACAAACTAAAGCTTTTTTATCGTAAAATGCAGTAACTAGGCTCTGTTTGGCACGCATAAAATAATTGTAATAACATTTTTCTAGAACTTGAACTTTACGGCATTGCCGCAAAACGTCCAATACAAAGAGCCGATCTTCGCCATAGCGGTAATCTAGGAAAACAATATTTTTAGAACGTATTAAATCGGCACGATAAACTTTATTCCAAATTTGGTTCAACAAATTGTCAAAATAAAGGGTTGGAAAAGCGGCAATGATTGCTTGCTCATCAGATAGGAAACACTCGGGAGCGCTATATTTAAACACCTGATTTTCTATTGTATTCCTTATATAAAATCCGAAAATGATTAAGTCCAATGATTGCTCACATAAAATCTTTTCTATGACGTCCAGTGTATTAGGTTGCAGGGTATCATCACTGTCAACAAACATGATATAATCGCCCTGCGCTAAACTAATTCCGACATTTCTGGCGTTTGCCGGGCCTACATTTTCAATTGTTTTGACACGAATACGATGATCTTCCGCCTCATATTCAGATAAGATCTCTTCTGTATTGTCCGTGGAACCATCATTGATAATCAACAACTCATAATTTTTCATTTGTTGCGATAAGATACTTTCTAATGTCTCTCGGATGGACGTTCCACAATTGTAAGCAGGAATAATTATACTGATCAATGGACTCATAAAATGCACCTCTGTCGTTTCAAACAAACTGGACAAAATTTAAATTATTATATCATTTTTGCTAGAAATGGTCAAGATTCAGCCTTTTTCCGCTTTTTATAAGTATCTGTGCAAAGAGACGGATTTTCCTGATTCCCTTACTGACAGAAATAGGACATCCTTTAGTTCGCATATATTTGGAATATCTGCGGAAAAAAGGGGGGCTCTGAGTGATTACATGCCAGCAGCTTTTGAGGATGAGTCAAGTGGATGTTGAGAAAATAGACCGAAAGACTCTAATGGAGATGCAGAAAATACAACTAGACGTCAATTTGCCGCGCGAACAGCGGGTGAAACACTTTCTAGAGGAAACATCGAACCCTTATTGCTTTTGCCTGGACGAAATCAAAATTAAACTGGAATTTGCCGATGATTCTTCCTTTTTACAGGAAATGTTTACACAGCTTCTCCTGCGTAAAAGAAACTGATTATATACAGCCATGATTGGGTTTTATTTCAGTTAAAATTTTTTGAAATGAGGATAAAGCGGGATATGACATATAGAGTACAAAATTTGCAGAAACAACAACTGGAAAAGACGCCCCAAAAAATATTTTATTGGGCGAAATACCTTCGAAAGTCCACAGACGAAGACAACAGCCGCAGTATTCACAACCAGGAGATGGTACTGGATGGGGCTATGGAGGAAATTGTGCGGTGGGATACGGAGAACGAATATATTTTTTCTGGCACTTTCTGGGATGAAGATTATACCGGTACGGATTCTGAACGGCCGCAGTTTAAAAGTCTACTTCGCAGTTTAAGCAATCGGCAAATCAATATGCTCTTGGTAACAGACCTTTCACGACTTTCCCGTAATATAGCAGAATCCATCCAGTATGTCCAAGAGCTGTTTGTGGCGCTTGACATCCGTTTCGTCTCGGTTCAGCTCCCGGCATTAGACAGTTTTTTGGAACCTGATAAGGTCTATAGCCTAGAAGTTCCGATGCAGAGCATGATGAATGAGAATCATTGTGCCGAGACCTCCTTCAAGGTGCGCCGAACCTTTAACCGCCTGCGGGAGCAAGGACAATTTATCGGCGCCTTTGCCGCTTATGGATGGCGTAAAGATCCCGAAGACCACCATAAACTGTTGCTGGATAAGGAGCCGGCACAAATTTTGCAGCTGATGAGAGATTGGGTTCTGGAAGGTAGCAGCGCCTCAGCTGTTGCCAAAATGCTAAATGAACGGGGCATTCCCAACCCTAGCGGCTATAAGGCCATAAAAGGGTTGAAATTTTATCCGGGATGTAAAAATTCGACCAATTTATGGTCGGCTCGAACGGTACACTACCTACTCACCCGACCGGAAAATATAGGAACCTTGATTCAGGGACGATATCGGGTTAAAAGTTATAAGATCCACCAGCAGGTGAAAACACCGCAGGAAGAATGGTTTGTGAAAGAGCATGCCATCCCGGCAATTTTTACTTCAGAAGAGCAGGCCGCTATTGCTGAATGTTTGAAGCGGGGAACCCGTATTTCGCCGGGGAACCCGGAGAAAAAAGTCTATCTTTTTTCGGGCTTTTTGACCTGCCCAGATTGTGGAAAGGCGATAGTTCGTAAGTCTGTTAAGGGATATGTTTATTATATTTGCAACACCTATAAAAACTATGGGGTATTGGGCTGCATAAAGCATAGAATTCGGCACGAAACACTAGAAAAGGCGGTGCTTGTCGCGCTCCAGCAGCAGATCGCTTTGGCTGTAAACAAGCAAGAAGTGATCCGCAGGCTAGATCAAGCGCCGCCTACACACAGACAAGGTGAATGCTATGATACTATGATAAAAGCCCGGAACAGGGATTGGGAGAAAATAGTGCGCTTTAAGCAAGGCCTTTATGAGGATTGGAAAAACGGAGATTTGACCAAAGAAGAATACCACGCGTTGAAAGCCAAGTATACCGAGCGGGAAGAAAAGCTTCAGAATACGCTTCGGTTACTTCAAGAAGAAAAAGAGCAGGTGGGCTGCACGGCAAAAAAAGGAGATTCGCTTATCAGCGATTATCTGAAAACCGGAACTGTCAATATTTTGACCCGTGAAATCTTGGTCGCGTTGGTAGAACGGATTTTTGTTCACGAAAAAGGTGAGATTACTATCCGGTTCAGATTTGCGGATGAGTGTCAGAGAGTAGCGGCGGTCAGGGCGTAGGAAAGCGGGTAACCCGTCGGTCCATTCTTTTGGCATTTGCCCTTTGGTATACGGTGCGACCGGGCCAGTAGGGCCAACAGGAGCGACTAGCCCCACTGGCGCGCTCCCGGTATAGGAATACAGTCTTTTCTATCAGAATGGAACGATCCGGGTAAGCGGCCTGTACGGCGGTCTGCCCATCGAGGGGGAAGGACCCCAATCGGCGGGTATCCTGAGTGATTACGGCATTTTTCACCTGTTGCGGTCGGGGCTGTACCTGCTGGCCTTTCAGCTCAACTTGCCCTGCCGCTCTGTGCTCACCACTCAGTTTACGCTGCAGCTAAACGGCGCCAACGAGCCGGCACGTTTCTGGCTATTGAAAAGAGTGCCGGCGAGCCGGGCTTTTATGCCGCACAGGCCCTTTTTCGCATAGACGCGCTCACCTCGTTCAGGCTGTCTTCATCGTCGGCTTTTTCTATCAGCTCTGCCGACCCTGACGATACGCTGGCCACACTCATCATTCGCCAGTTGGAATAACAGCTGCGGCGCTGTTTAAAAGAGCACTGCCCGGTGCAGGAGCAGTGCTCTTTTGTTATCCCAGAACCGGTCATTGTCCCCGCTGTCCGGACAGATAGGGTAGAGGTATATAGAGCGAGAGCGGCACCTTTCTGGGTGCCGCTCTCACCGTGATGATCGCAATTTTTCTTAACTGTATCGCCCGCTACTTTTTCAGCAGCAGTTTGGCGATCTTATACACGTCGCCGCAGCCGAGGGTCAGTACCAAGTCTCCGGGCTGGGCATTTTTGAGCACGTAGTCGGCCACCTGTTCAAAGGTGTCGAGCTGCACGCTGCCGGGGATCTTGCTGGAGAGATCGGTGGCTTTGATGCCGTAGGTGTTTATCTCGCGGGCTCCCATGATCTCGGTGATGACGGCCCGATCGGGCATCGAGAGCACCCGCGCAAAGTCGTCGAGCAAAATGCTGGTGCGGGAATAGGTGAAGGGCTGAAACACCGCCCATACCTGACGATAGCCCATCTGCATGGCGGTGGAGAGCGTGGCCTCCAGCTCGGCCGGGTGGTGAGCGTAGTCGTCGGCTACGGTGAAACCGTTTACCTCGCCCAAAAATTCAAACCGGCGGCCGGCCCCGCGGAAGTTTCCGATGTGCTCTTCCAGCTGCGACGGCGTTACCCCGCACTGCAGGGCGGCGGCACACACCAGCAGCGAGTTGTGCACGTTGTGCCGTCCCGGTACCCCCAGCGATATGTGGCACAGCCGCGCCTGGCGGTGGTACAGGTCGTATTCAAAAAACACGTTGTTTTTGCAGGTGACATCCACTGCCCGGTACTCGCAGTCCTCACCTTCGCCACAGGTGACGATGGGCTTTTCCACCCCGTCCAGCGAGCGCATGGCATTTTGGTCGTCGCCGTTGACAATGACCATTTTGCTGGCCATCTTGTTAAAGGTGTTAAACGAGCGGATGATGTTATCGAGGTTTTTAAAGTACTCCAAATGGTCCTCGTCGATGTTGAGCACCACCGAAATGTCGGGGCTCAGCTTCAAAAAGGTGTCGACATACTCGCAGCTCTCGACCACCAGCGTGTCGCTGGCGCCGACCCGGCCGTTGGAGTCGATACTGGGCAGCCGGCCGCCGATGATGGCGGTGGGGTCGGCGCCGCAGTCCATCAGCAGCTGGGTGAGCATGGCGGTGGAGGTGGTCTTGCCGTGGGTACCGCACACGCACACGGCATTACTGTATTTGCGCGAGATGCTGCCCAGCAGCACCGAGCGCTCCACCACTCGCGCGCTGGAGGCCTTGGCGGCCACCAGCTCCACGTTGTCTTTCATAATGGCGGCGGTGTGTACGATCAGGTCCGCCCCCTTGATATTTTTGGGGTCGTGGCCAAAAAACACCGGGATGCCCAGCGAACGCACCAGCTTTAGCGTATCGGTCTCGTTGTTGTCTGAGCCGGTGATATAGTAGCCCTTATCGTGCAGGATCTGGGCCAGCGGAAACATGCCGCTGCCGCCGATGCCGATAAAGTGGATGTGTCTTTTGTCCTTGAGCAGATCCTCATAAATAACACTCATCGATGTAAACACCTCTAAAATCGCTTATGTGCCGCCTGCCGGCCTGTGGCCGGGCCGCCGTGTCGGGGCGGGCAGCTCTTTACCTGGCGCGCCTGCTCCGGCACGGCCCCACTACTATAGTATGGGCCGCCGGGTGCGGTTATAACAGGGCCGCCGCGTGTGGGGCAGATAGACCGCTGCCCCACTTTTGCAGCTATTATAGCACAATTTGAGCGGTCAAAACAGCTTTTGGCAAAAAAGTGATACCACAGTCACCGGCGCGCGGTGGGCAGCGGCTACTTTTTTTGCATTCGAGGGCAAAATCTCTTGCAATTTTTAGCGCCAATCTATAAACTAAAAACTGCATACTGTATCCGTGCGCCCAGGCGCGCGCAGGTGCCCCAAAAACGCGGTGGGGCGGGCTTTGGCGGCCCGTCTCGGTGCGCGGAAAACGAGATCGGGGACCGGCGGCCGGCGGCGCGGCGGCAAATTTTGCTAAGTGGGGCGAGAGATATGGCACACCCGGTCAACGGACTGCTGCGCAGCATCGAGGAGAAGATGGGCGTCTTTTCCAAGGGGCAAAAAAAGATTGCCGCCTATATTTTTGAAAATTACGACAAGGCGGCTTTCATGACCGCCTCGAAACTGGGCCGCGAGGTGGGCGTGTCCGAGTCCACGGTGGTCCGCTTTGCCATGGAGGTGGGCTTTGAGGGCTATCCCCAATTTCAGCGCTCGCTCAAAGAGCTCATCAAGCGCAACCTCAACGCGGTGCAGCGCATGCGGGTCACCACCGAGCAGATCGGCGACCACGACGTGCTCTCGCGGGTGCTGGAGATGGATATCGCCACCGTGCGCAAGACCGACCAGGCCATTGAAAAAGAGGACTTCGCCCGGGCGGTGGAGACGCTGCTGGCAGCCAAAAAGATCTACATCATCGGCATGCGCGGCGCCTCTAGCCTGTCAGCGTTTATGAGCTACTACTTCAACATGATCTTTGAAAACGTGCAGCTGGTGTCGGGCGACAACGGCTCGGATGTGTTTGAGCAGATCATCCGCATCGCCGAGGGGGACGTCATCGTGGGCATCAGCTTCCCCCGCTACTCCAAAAAAACGGTGCGCGCTCTGACCTACGCACAGAAGTGCGGGGCCAAGGTGATATCGATCACCGACAGCGAAAAGTCGCCCATCGCCACGCTGGCCGATACCGTACTGTACGCCAAGAGCGAGATGATCTCGTTCGTCGACTCACTGGTGGCCCCCATGAGCCTGATCAACGCCCTGATCGTGGCGCTGGGGCAGCGCAAGCAGGCCGAGCTGTACCAGACGTTGGGCCGGCTGGAGACCATTTGGGACGAGTACCAGATCTACGAGAATATAGGGGAAGTTTATGAAAAAAAATAGTGCGCCACCCACCGTGGTGGTGGGCGGCGGCGCGGCTGGCCTGTTTTGTGCCTGCCAGCTGTCGGCCGGCGGTGTACCGGTGCTGCTGATCGAGAAAAACGCCCAACTTGGGCGCAAGCTGCGCATCACCGGTAAGGGCCGCTGCAACCTGACAAACGACTGCGACAGCGAGACGTTTTTAAAAAATGTCCCCCGCAACTGGCGCTTTCTCTACAGCGCCATAAATGCCTTTTCTACCCAGGATACCAAAGACTACTTTACGGCTCTGGGCGTGCCGCTGAAGACCGAGCGGGGAGCGCGGGTATTCCCGGTATCCGACTCGGCGCACCAGGTGGCCGACGCGCTGGTGCAGACCGCCCGCGCGCAGGGGGTGACCATTTTGCAGGACCGGGTGACGGCCATCGCCCCCGCTGACGGCGGCTACCGGGTAGAGACTGCCGCCAGCGGCGACTTTTTTGCGCCCCAGGTGGTAGTGGCCACCGGCGGGCTGTCTTACCCGCAGACCGGCAGCGACGGCGACGGCCACCGCTTTGCCGCCGCACTGGACCTGCCGGTGACCGCCTGCAGCCCATCCCTGATCCCCATGGTGGTAAAAGAGCCTTGGTGCAAAAACCTGATGGGGCTGTCGCTGCGAAATGCCACCCTGACGGTGCGCGACACGCAGAAGAAAGACCGGCCGGTGTTCAGCCAACTGGGCGAGCTGCTGTTTACTCATTTTGGCGTTTCCGGGCCGCTGGTGCTGTCGGCCAGCGGTCACATGGAGGATGTCCCCGGCCGCTACCGGCTTCAGATCGATCTAAAGCCGGGACTCACCGCCCAGCAGCTGGACCGCCGCATCTTGCGGGATGTGGAGGAAAACCCCAACAAGAATTTTTCGAACCTGCTGGCGGGCCTTTTGCCGCAAAAGCTCATCGGTACCGTGTGCGCCCTGAGCGGGGTGCCGGCCACCGAAAAGGCCAATCAGCTGACCAGAGCCCAGCGGGCTGCACTGCGGGACCTGCTCAAGTGCCTGCCGCTGACCTTTGCCGGCTTTCGGCCCATTGCCGAGGCCATCATCACCCGCGGCGGGGTGGATGTGCGGCAGGTGCAGCCGGGCAGCATGCAGATAAAAGAGCGGCCCGGCCTCTACTTTGTGGGCGAGGTGCTGGATGTGGACGGCTACACCGGCGGCTTTAACCTGCAGATCGCCTTTTCTACCGCGTATTTGGCCGCCAGAGATATTTTGGCCAAACGAGGGGCCGGAGGGCTGTAAGATCACGACACACGAGCAAGGAGAATGGATTTCTATGCATATCGCAGTAGCAATAGACGGCCCCGCCGGGGCCGGTAAGAGCACCATCGCCCGGGCGGCAGCCGCCAAGCTGGGCTATATCTACGTGGACACCGGCGCGCTGTACCGGGCTGTGGCCTGGTATGTCGTAGATCGCGGCATCGACCCGCAAGACAGCCCGGCGGTCATCGCCGCGCTGCCCGGCCTGCAGCTGGACCTGCGCTATATAGACGGCGTACAGCGGGTATTTGTGGGCGAGCGCGACGTGAGCGACTTCATCCGCACCCCCGAGATGAGCATGGGGTCATCGGCGGTGTCGGCGCTGCCCGAGGTGCGCGATTTTTTGATGGAGACCCAGCGCTCGCTGGCCCGGCGAAACGACGTAATCATGGACGGCCGCGATATCGGCACCGTGGTGCTGCCAGACGCCCAGGTAAAGGTCTACCTGACAGCGTCGGCCCAGGTGCGAGCCCGCCGCCGCCACACCGAATTGGCTCAAAAAGGCGAGCAGATGACCTATGAGCAGATACTCGCGGACATCGAGCAGCGCGACTACAACGACTCGCACCGCGCGGTAGCCCCGCTCAAGAGGGCCGACGACGCCCATCTGCTCGACACCGGCGAGATGGATATCCAGCAGAGCGTAGCTGCGCTGGTGGCGCTGATCAAAAACAGCTTGTGAGTGCCGGTAGCCGGCGGCCCGATGGGCGAGTGCCGACTGCCGAATACCACCGAATACGTTTGAACAGATGCGCCGCCGGGGCGCAAAAATACCGGCGGCGGGGGAGAGATCGACAGATGATAGACGGTTTTTACAGATTTGCCCGCGGGCTGGTACACGGCATCTTTGGCGCGCTGTACCGCGTCCGCTACCACGGGCTGGAAAATATTCCGCAGGGGGGCGGCTATGTGCTGTGCTCCAACCACATCTCACAAAAAGACCCTATTTTTATTGCCCTGAAGGTGCCGGGCCAGATCTGTTATATGGCCAAGGCCGAGCTCTTCAAATTTAAGCCGCTGGGCTTTATCATCTCGCACCTGGGAACCTTTCCGGTAGAGCGGGGAAAAGGAGATACCGGCGCCATCGACGCCGCCGGCGAGAGGATCCGTCAGGGAAAGATACTGGGCATCTTCCCCGAGGGGACCCGCTCGAAAGACGGCAAGCTGCAGCGCCTCAAGTCGGGCGCGATCGTGGTGGCCGCCCAGACCGGGGCCGATATCCTGCCGGTCATCGTCAGCGGCCCTAAAAAGCTGAAGATCTTTACCCGGGTGGACGTCACCTACGGCAAGATGATCAAAAACAGCGATCTGGGCCTTACCGATATCCACGCCCCCAGCCAGCTGCGTGCGGCCAAAAAGGTGCTCACCGAGCAGATGCAGGCACTGTGGGAGAGTGCCCAGTGAGCGCGCAGATCATTTTGGCGAAGACCGCCGGTTTTTGCTTTGGGGTAGACCGGGCGGTGGGCAAGGTGTATGAGCTGGCCGAGAGCGGCGTCAAGGTCTGCACGCTGGGCCCCATCATCCACAACGCCAACGTGGTGGCCGACCTGGAGAAAAAAGGTGTGTTTATCTGCTGCAGCCCCGACCAGGCGCCCACAGACGGGGTGCTCATCATTCGCTCCCACGGGGTGCCGCAGTCGGTGTACGACGAGATCGAGCGGCTGGGCCTTCGCTGCGAGGACTGCACCTGCCCCTTTGTGGCCAAGATACACCAGATCGCGGCCGAGCGTTCGCGGCGGGGGGACGTGCTGCTCATCGCCGGCGACCCCGAGCACCCGGAGGTGGTGGGCATCACCGGCTTTTGTACCGGCGAGCACTACGTGTTTTCGACCCCTGCCCAACTCGAGGCGCTCATCACCGCGCACCAGCTGGAGCAGCGCCCGGTATCTATGTGCAGCCAGACCACCTACCATGTGGGCAACTGGCAGCAGGCCAAAGAGATCGCCGCCCGCAGGTGCCAAAAGCTCGAGATATTCGACACTGTGTGCGGCGCCACCGCCAGCCGCCAGCAGGAGGCCGAAGAGCTCTCGCGGCACTGTGACCTGATGGTGGTGGTGGGAGACCGGCACAGCTCCAACACCGCGAAACTGCGGGAAGTATGCGAAAAAAATTGTCGCACCATCCTGCTAGAAACCGCGCAAGAAATGTTGCAACAGGACATTTTATGTGCTAAAATAATAGGAGTTACAGCCGGAGCGTCGACTCCTGCTCGTATAATCAAGGAGGTACTACATACAATGAGTGAACTGCTAAACGATGTGCAAGGCGAAGAATTCAGCTTCGAGAAAGCTTTGGAGGAGAGCCTTAAGCCGGTATATATCGGGCAGCGCGTCAAGGGCGTCATCACCAGTGTCGCCCCCAACGAGGTCACGGTAGACATCGGCACCAAACACACCGGTTTCATTCCCCTCAGTGAGCTCACCAGCGACTCCACCGTTTCTTCCTGCGATCAGCTGGTCGCAAAGGACGAGGAGATCAACGTGATCGTCATGCGGGTGAATGACCAGGAAGGAACAGCTCTGCTTTCTAAAAAGCGCTACGATGCGATCGAAGGCTTCGACAAGATCATGAAGGCAGAAGAAGAGGGTACCGTCCTTGAGGGTGTCGTGACCGACGTGATCAAAGGCGGTGTGCTGGTCACCGTACACGGCGTAAAAGTGTTCGTGCCCGCCTCGCTGGCTACCCTGCGCCGGGGCGAAGATCTGCAGGCCCTGAAAGGCCAGCAGGTCGAGTTTAAGATCATCGAGACCAACGAGCGCCGCGCCCGCGCTATCGGCTCTATCAAAGCTGTTCTGGTCGAGAAGAACAAAGCCATCGCCGAGGCCTTCTGGAACTCGGTGGAGATCGGCAAAGTGTACTCCGGCGTGGTTAAATCGCTGACCTCTTACGGTGCCTTTATCGATCTGGGCGGCGTAGACGGCATGGCTCACATCAGCGAGCTGAGCTGGAAGCGCATCAAACATCCCAGCGAAGTCGTCAAAGTGGGCGACACCGTCGAAGTGTATATCAAAGATATCGACTTCGAGAACAAGAAGATCTCTCTGGGCTACAAAAAAGAGGCGGACAACCCCTGGAACATCTTCCAGGCCAACTACCATGTGGGCGACGAAGTCAAGGCGACCATCGTCTCCATCACCTCTTTTGGCGCCTTTGCCCGCATCATCGACGGTGTGGACGGCCTGATCCATATCTCGCAGATCTCTAACGAGAGAGTTGAGAAAGTGGCCGATGTGCTGAAAGTTGGCGACGTGGTCGACTGCAAGATCACCGAGGCCGACATCGACAGAAAGCGCGTGAGTCTGTCGATGCGCGCTCTGCTGGAGAACCAGCCCAGAGCCGAGCACAGCAGCAGAAGCATGGAAGACGCCGTGGTCTACTCCACCGAGGATTCCGATTTCGAGGGTTAATCCGAGATTTTTGTGTACTGGACACAGAGTGACAGAGCACGTTTAGACGGAGCGCAGCATTTGCTGTGCTCCGTTTTTTGCCTTGAGGTGGTAGCGTAAAGTGCTGCCGCCGAAAAAGGTGGACCAGCGGGTACCAGTCTGGCCCGCCGTGGCTGTACACCTACCGCCGACCTCAGCGGTGGGTGTACGGTGCTCACGTAAATAGGGGGGAAGACAGATGCAGATCATTGAACCGGCAGTGCGCGGCTCGCAGCAGATACAGGTGCTGACAGCTCTGTGGGAGCGGTCGGTGCGGGCGACCCATACATTTTTGAGCGATACAGATAGAGCAGCCATCGCCCTGGAGATACCTGGGGCATTGGCCGCCGTGCCACAGCTGGCAGTGGCGGTCGCCGCGGACGGGGCGTTATTGGGTTTTATGGGAGCAAACGATCGCCACCTGGAGATGCTGTTTTTAGACCCGGCTGCCCGCGGGCAGGGGGTCGGCGGCACGCTGCTCCGTTACGGTGTTCGGTGCTGGCAGCTAGAGACGCTCACCGTCAATGAGCAAAACCATGAGGCAGTGGGGTTTTACCGGCACATGGGGTTTGTTGCAGAGCGCCGCAGCGACACCGATCAGCAGGGGCGCCCCTTTGCTCTGCTGTATATGCGCCGGGCTGATGAGAGCACGGCACAGCTGCCAGCCGCAACCGGCAGTGACTGTTGCGGTGACTGATGCCGGGCAGGATAGTCTAGAGGGCAAAAAGGGGTACAGTACTGCTGATTAAGAGCAGCAACGATAAAGAAGAGGGCCGATACCTGTTGGAGGTATCGGCCCTCTTCGTCATAGCTGTTTGGGTGGTCAGCATGGCCCGCGGTGCGCTGCTGATCGGGGGCCCAAGATGCCGTAGGCGATGAGGGTAGCTGCCGCCAGCCCCAGACCCACATAAAATTCTGGATAAGCCAGATGAAAGCTCTGAGACAGCGAAGATGCCCCGCTGACCGTCTCGATGTGCCAGGTGAGGAAATAGGCTACTTCCAGTGTGGTGATACCGCCCATACCCAGCCAGAATAGCGGCACCCGGTATTTACCGGCGGTACATAGCCCCAACACCGCTATCGCCAGGCAGAGCAGTGTGCGTGGATCTTGCAGTACCAATGTGCCCGATATCTCCTGCACGCCGCGGGCACCGCCAAACCAGGGCAGAAACATTGCCGCAATGCTGGCCGTGAGCAACAGACCCACCGCGCATTTTCTAACTGGTGACATCTTGTACCCCTCCTTTGATTTAGGTGTGTGCTGTTGTATGGCTTGGTGAAAAGCGCGAAAAACTCGTGCGGCAGCTCTGCAAGCCCGGCCTGTGCATTAGCTGGCCCTGATTTTAGAGATGTGTGGCGGCCATAGATAGCGCTGGCAGGCGCGATGCCACAGGCCGACATTTGATTTTAGGACGATCTCGTAAAAGATGTTTGCCGCTGCTCTTCCTGCGCGTGGAGCAGGAGACTATCTAAATATGAATATATTTTTTAATTGGATGACCCCGGAAAACGGCAGGGACATTTCAAAAGCGCACGATCAAATTTTACATAAAAAACAGATCAAAAACTGGCGTGTGCATAGATCTGTATACTTTTTATTCCCTTTATTTTTTACCGTACAGTATTTTTGGCGACCATAAAATAGAGAATATGAAATGCAGATCTTTTTATCAGTATAGCAGCTGATCAGCGGTGATACAACGGCAGCGGTGGGCAAACTATCGATAGGGATGTTGTTGTATCGGCAGTATTTTTGCGTAGCGACAGGTAGCCTAGTTGCTGGCGGCCGGGCCGTACTTTGCGAAAACAGGTAAGATCTGTGGGCCGGTCTACCCACAGTTGCAGTGCTGTATATGCTGCAGGCCGAACGTCTGCAGGGAAAAGAAACAGTACCTTGCCCACGGTATAAAAACGCGGTATGTAAATTTTATAAAGATGGAATACGGCGCCGTGGACACAGTCTACTGCTTATCTGCCGTACAGCTTGCTGCGGCAAAAAAGCACCGATCAGCGCAGATTGTGCCAAAATTCAACCCCGTCCAAAAGTTACCTTAGAGAGCGTACACCTAACACCTGCCACACATAAAAATTTGCCGGTGAGCGGCTGCGCGTCATGCAAAACTTGCCGCACATATTCGCCGGAGCCAGGCAAACACTGATACTGTCTCACCGCGCAGAAGAAAAGCTTGGCGGCGGGGCCATCAATCGCCGCGCCTGCACGCCGGCAATCAGTTGGGTGCACCGCGCTGGGCTAAACGGTACAGGGGGTCGCTATCTATGCTAAAAAAACACCGCGGGGAACATGAGCCCCGCCGGCCGGTGAAGCTACCGGCCATGTTCCACCGCCGGGCGGGCATCAAGGGCTGGGTGCAGCGGCTGGCTGCCGCTGCTTTGGCGGTTACGATGCCGCTGTTTGGCGCTGTGAGTTACTACCAGAAAACACTGCCCGACAGTTTTTACATGCAGTCGGCAGACTCGGCCTATTTTTCGGGCAACGAGCTGCTGCATTTTTCCAGCGGTACCGGCCAAAAAGCGGCGGAGGCCAGCACCGGCCTCAACCAAAACTTTTTTACAGATGTAAACCTATTTGGAGTCATCCCCATCAAAGACGTCCACGTCTCGGTGGCCGATAAGCCGCAGGTGGTAGTTTCGGGCGAGCCGTTTGGGGTGAAGATGTTCACCGACGGCGTGGTCGTGGTGGGCATCTCACCGGTTCAGACCAAGTCGGGCAGCGAGAACCCCGGCGAGAAGGCGGGGCTGAAAGTGGGGGACGTCATCGTGCAGGTAAACAGCCAGACGGTCAAGTCTAACGACGATCTCATCGCGCTGGCCCGCACCGGAGACAAGCTCAACATCCACTACCGCCGCGACGGATCGGACGGGTATACCAGCATCCAGCCGGTAGAATCTAAAGACGGCGGCTACAAGATCGGTATCTGGGTGCGCGACTCCACCGCCGGCATCGGCACCATGACCTTTATCGACGCCACTCGCGGCGTATTTGCCGGCCTGGGGCACGGCATCAGCGATTCCGACACCCGGGAGATCATGCCGCTGGAAAACGGCGAGATCGTCGATGCGGCGATCAGCGGAGTTAAAAAGGGAAAGGCGGGCACCCCCGGCGAACTGCGCGGCAACTTTTTTAACAGCAGTGTTTTGGGCAGCCTCAAGCAAAACGGCGAGACCGGCGTGTATGGCCAGTACTACCGCCAGGCAGAAGGGGAGACGCTGCCCATCGCCTACAAACAGGAGGTAAAAGCCGGTGCCGCCCAAATCTTGACGACCATCGACGGTGAGACCCCGACCCTATACGACATAGAAATCGAAAAAGTGGGGCTAAACGACCGCGAAAAGACGCGGAACATGGTCATACACATTACAGACGGTATACTTTTGTCGAAAACAGGGGGCATCGTGCAGGGCATGAGCGGCAGTCCCATCCTGCAAAATGGGCAACTTGTCGGGGCAGTCACCCACGTTTTGGTCAATGATCCAACCCGCGGCTACGGCATATTCGCTGAAAACATGTACGATACTGCCCGACAAATTGAGGGGAATGCCCAATAGAAATGTCCCTATTCTACAGTCGGTAAAATATTTTTCCGAAATCCAATATTTTCCAGCTAATTCTATTGACATATTTACAAATAATGGTAAAATACTGGTATAGATTACAGTAGCTACACAAATTCTATCAAACGCACCGCAAACTGCAGGGTCTCTGCTTGTGATATCGCCCGTCTGTGCGCCTTTATGGCAGGCGGCGACATCTATTGCGAAAGACCGGCAGGCCGCCACCTGCATGTCCCGGCGGCACACCTTGACGGGTGTGCCTGCGGTGTGTACAGTTACAAGTAATAGAGGACACCGCGTTTGGCCACGGCAGGGGCACAGGGTCAGTTTTGAGCTCCAAACCAGATGCGCGGCGGCAGCCCCAAAAACAAGGTGGGGGCGCCTCTCTCGCAGCAGTAGTCACTTTTATGTAGCAACTTCCAGATGAAAGGACCCCTCTGCCATCAGGCACCGAGGCCCGTTTTGTCTGGGGAAATACAAAGTGCCGGTTTTAATAGTTTAGGAGGAAGATATTGTGAACAAGGTATCCGTGTTGATCGCAGACGACAGCGCCGAATTTGGCAGGGTTTGTGCAGATGTACTCAAATCTAAGGGGTTTGAGGTCCAGACGACCAAGAAAGACGGCAAACAGGTGCTCGAGCACATTTCGGCCGACCATCCGCAGGTAGTTATCATGGACGCCTTTATGTCCGGCTTAGATGCCATCGCCGTTATGCAGGCGGTAAAGGAGTCGGGCGCCGAGAAGAGACCGGTGTACATCTGTGTATTGAGCTTTAACAATTTTGCCATCGAGAACCAGCTGTTGGCTGCCGGCTGCAACTACTGTGCCATCCAGCCGTTCGATATGGATGTCCTCTCTAAACGCATTGCCAGCCTGTGCGGTATGAGCGAGGCAGGCCCCGCCGGCACCTTGGCTCCCGCTCCGGTCACCGCTACCGACCTGGAGATCTCTATCACCGAGACACTGCACATGATCGGGGTGCCCGCCCATATCAAGGGCTACCACTACATTCGCGACGCCATCCAGCTGTGCATCGAGAACAGTGAGATGCTGGGCTCGGTGACCAAGCTTTTGTACCCCACCGTAGCCAAGATGCATGGTACCTCTGCCTCCCGCGTGGAGCGCGCTATCCGCCACGCGATCGAGGTGGCCTGGGACCGCGGCGATATCGACGTGCTCAATACCTACTTTGGCTATACGGTCAACGCGCTGCGGGGCAAACCCACCAACTCTGAGTTTATCGCCATGATCGCCGACCGCATGAAACTGTCGCTCAAAAAAGGCATGACCGTCTGACCATAAAGACCATAAGACCATGTATACAGTAGCAGCACCCCCATACACACAGACATCTTGCGCTTCATCACGAGAGCGCAAGATATTTTTTTGCCCGTAGCTCCGACACCTCTGTTATCGTGCGGGCCCGCCGCACCGCCAACAGGGGACACGTGGATACGGGGACACGGTGGCAGGCCGAATACGGATCTGGTGCTAAGAGCGGTGAACGCTTTACTGGGTAAAAGTGTGGATTCGTCTGATTTGCCGATTGACCTGCTCTTTGTAGATCTTTCTAAATTTTCCAGCTGGCAGTCTGCTTTTTTCCATGCCTCACCCATCAATCACCATTTGTCCTTTGTCTTATAAGGTGGTATAATAGGAGAAATCCCGAATGTCGGGATTTCTTTTGCCCACTTAAAAGGTTTAAAGCGATAAAGCGACCGGGCTCTGACCCCGCTTTTAGGAGGAATATCTATCGATATCCAGTCTATCCCCCGCATGACGGTCATCACCGGCCACTACGGCAGTGGCAAGACCAATTTTGCTGTCAATATGGCCCTGCAGCTGGCACAGGCCGGCCAGCAGGTAACGGTGGTCGACCTAGACATTGTCAACCCCTATTTCAGGACCAGCGATTTTCGCGATCTGTTTTTTAAAAAGGGGGTCGACATCATCGCCCCTATGTATGCGGGCACCAACTTAGATATCCCCGCCATCACCGCCGAAGTTCAGTCGGTATTTGCCAAAAAAGAGGGCTATACCATCTTTGACGTGGGCGGGGACGATGCCGGTGCCGCTGCTCTGGGCCGCTACCGGCAGGAATTTTTAAACTGCGGCGCCGCCCACTGGTACGTGTGCAACTGCTACCGCTACCTGACCCGCCAGCCCGAAGAGGCGCTGGCGGTGCTGCGGGAGATCGAGGCCACCTCTCGCCTGCCGGCTACCGGCATCATAAATGCCTCGAACCTTTCTTACGACACCACAGCAGAGGACATTTTAAATGCTCAGCCCTTTGCTGAGCAGCTGGCGCAGTTGAGCCAGCTGCCGCTGGTGACCACTTTGGTCGAGCGCGCGCTGTACCCACAACTCAGCGCGCTGATAGAGCGCATCACCCCGGTCGACATTTATGTTGGCCCGGTGTGGCAGCGCCGAGATATGGAGGAATAGAGATGGCGAAAATCACCGTGAACACCGATCTCTGTAAGGGCTGCGGCCTGTGCGTACAGGCCTGCCCCAAGCAGATCATTGCCTTGGCGCAGGAGCTACTCAACGCCAAGGGTTACCACCCGGCCCAGTGCATAGATGAAGGCGCCTGCATCGGCTGCGCCATGTGCGCGACCATGTGCCCCGATGTGGCCATCACTGTAGAAAGGTAAGGTAGGGAGAGTATGACAGACAGAGTTTTAATGAAGGGAAACGAAGCCTTGGCCGAGGCCGCCATCCGCGCCGGCTGCCGCCACTTCTTCGGTTACCCCATCACCCCGCAGACAGAGGTATCGGCCTACATGGCCAAGCGCATGCCCAAGATCGGCGGCACTTTTTTGCAGGCTGAGAGCGAAGTGGCGGCCATCAACATGGTGTTGGGCGCTGCCAGCACCGGCAAGCGGGTCATGACCTCCTCCTCCTCGCCGGGCATCAGCTTAAAGAGCGAAGGGATCTCGTACATAGCCGGCTCTGACCTGCCCTGCCTCATCGTCAACGTGATGCGCGGCGGCCCCGGTCTGGGTGGTATCCAGCCTTCGCAGGCCGACTACTGGCAGGCCACCCACGCCTCTGGTCACGGCGACTTTTTCAACCTGGTATTTGCCCCCAGCACCATTCAGGAGATGGTGAACCTCACCTTTACCGCCTTTGATCTGGCCGACAAGTACCGCATGCCGGCCATGATCCTGGCCGACGGTATGCTGGGCCAGATGATGGAGCCGGTGGAGTTCCCCGAAGTACAGGCCCACCCGATCGAAAAACCCTGGGCCACCACCGGCCACGGCGGCAAGCGGCCCCACAACATCGTAAACTCGCTGTACCTAAAGCCCGAGGACCTGGAAGACCTGGTGCGGCAGCGTTTTGCCCGCTATGAAGTGGTAAAAGAGAACGAGGTGCTGGTGGAGAGCCAGTACACCGAGGACGCCGATATCGTAGTGGTGGCCTACGGCGCCACTGCCCGCATCGTCAACAGCGCGGTGAAATCGGCCCGCGCCAAAGGACTGAAAGTCGGTGTGATACGGCCCATTACGCTGTGGCCGTTCCCCGAGAAGGTCATCGCCCAGGCGGCAGACAGCTGTAAAGCTATGCTGTGCGTGGAGATGAGCATGGGCCAGATGGTAGACGATGTGCGCCTGGCGGCGAACGGCAAAGTGCCGGTGCACTTTTTCGGCCGCACCGGCGGCGTGATCCCCACTCCGGCCGAGGTGCTGGCCGAGATCGAAAAAATCGCAGGAGGTGTGCAATAATGGCCATCGTATTCCAAAAACCCAAAGCGCTTACCGACGCTGTGTTCCACTACTGCCCCGGCTGTACCCACGGCATCATCCACCGCCTGGTGGCCGAGGTGCTCGACGAGCTTCAGATCGAGGACAAAGCGGTGGGGATCGCCCCGGTGGGCTGCGCCGTTATGGCCTATGACTACTTTACCTGTGACATGATCGAGGCCCCGCACGGCAGAGCGCCGGCAGTGGCCACCGGCGTAAAGCGCGCCCTGCCCGACGGGGTGGTGTTCACCTATCAGGGCGACGGCGACCTGGCCGCCATCGGCACCGCCGAGACGGTCCACGCAGCCACCCGCGGTGAAAACATCACCGTCATTTTTGTCAACAACGCCATCTACGGCATGACCGGCGGCCAAATGGCCCCCACCTCGCTGCCGGGGCAGATCACCCAGACCACCCCTTACGGACGCGACACCTCTACGGCCGGTTACCCGGTGCGGGTTTGCGAGATGCTCTCGACTTTGAGCGGCACCGCGCTGGCACAGCGGGTGGCTGTGGACAGCGTGCCCCACGTGAAAGAGGCCAAAAAGGCCATTAAGAAAGCATTCCAGAACCAGATCGACAAAAAGGGTTTCTCGATCGTCGAGATCCTCTCGAGCTGCCCCACCAACTGGGGCCTGTCGCCGGTAGAGGCACTGGATTGGCTGCGCGAGAACATGCTGCCCTACTACCCGCTGGGCGTTTATAAAGACATTGACGGGGAGGCGAAATAAGATGACCCACAATATTTTGCTGGCCGGCTTTGGCGGTCAGGGCATCCTTTTTTGCGGCAAAGTATCGGCTTACGGCGGACTGATGGCCGGTAAACAGGTGTCGTGGCTGCCTTCGTACGGGCCCGAGATGCGCGGCGGCACTGCCAACTGCAGCGTGTGTATCTCTGATGAGCCTATCGGTTCGCCGTTGGTGCTGGCACCGGACCTGCTGCTGGTCATGAACAAGCCTTCGTACGACAAGTTTATTCATACCGTTACCCCCGGCGGTACGGCGGTGGTAGACAGCACCCTGATCGCTGACCGCGACGAGGTAGAAGGGGTGCACATCCACTATGTGCCCGCCACCGCGCTGGCCGAGGAGCGGGGCTTAAAGGGGCTGGCCAACATCGTGCTGTTGGGCAAGCTGCTGGGGGAGACCCAGTTCCTCACTCTCGATGAGATCAAAAAAGGTATCGAGAAGAGCGTTCCGGCCTCTAAACAACATCTGGTCGAGAAAAACTTTGAGGCCATCCAATTGGGCATGAGCCTGTAACAGAAAAAAGAGAGAGCCGGCGGACCCGAAAATGGGCCGTCGGCTCTTTTTATTTTAGGTGGCGTGCTGCCGCTACCTGCTCGGTCGGGCCTATTGGGTACCGGGCGTTTGACCCGACGCGGCACACCAGCAGGGGGCTGACAAAATGGGGAGAAGGACACTGGTGCCGACAGAGGCGGCTGGCACACCACAGCAGGGTCGCGGCGCGATCTGGCAGCCCGTGGACCAGTGCTCAGGCGGATACGGGACACAGCTGGCCGAGTTCGGCGCACAGATCAAACGGCAAGCCCGGCAGCAAGCGGATCAGCTTCCCCGGAGTGACGCTAGCACGGGGTGTACAATGCAAACAGCACGGCACTGATCGGCACCGGTCGATCATGAGCCGGCGTCATAGACGGCAGCCAACAGATAGAGGCAAAAGTACAGACTCTCCACAGGTGCGGTGAACACCAGCTGGCCGGGCATTGTGTGTACGGTGTGTGCCCCCATCAAAGGGGTGAAACAGCACCGATATTAGCGCCAGAACCAGTACAGATTCAGACCGGCAACAGCCAACAGCGCTCGCCGCGGCGGGTGCTGCCGGGCCCTGCCAAGCTCGAGACCGGGCCGACTGCTCTGCGGGGCGCACAGCCAGAGCGCACCGGCCAGAAGCCGGCGATAGGCAGTGTTTTGGACGGTGGCGGCCACCGACCAGACCAGCTGCCGGGTGGCGGGCAGCGCTATGCCGGTTACCGCCGTATAGCCGGTTTGCGGCAAGAGAGCCGTCAGTCGGCGGCGGCGCCTACAGCGGGAGGCAGGCGCCGGAGGTACTGGGGTACTGGTAGGGCCTTACTGGCTGGCGAGTGGCGGCTTATTACCGGAGCTGGTATCGGTACGCAGGGCATACCCTGCTTTGGCTACCGCTTGGCGCAATACCCCGGCAGAGAGCGGGCGTTTGGTGTGTACCACTGCCTGCTTTTTTCCCAGGTGGACCTGGGCGTATACCCCATCGATGCCGTTGAGCGCATTCTCGACCCGGACGGCGCAGTTTTTGCAGGTCATGCCCTCTACGGCAAAGGTGTGGCTGTACGGGTAGTGCCGCAGGTCGCGGTCGGCCACCGGCGTGCGCTGTACGCGGCTCTGGTCGCCGCCAGCCCCACAGCAGCCCGAGGCCAGCTTTTTACAGTAGTGGCGCACAGCAAATACAGCCAGCAGCAACAAAATGGCGCAGATGATGACAGTAGGCATAATCGGTCCCTCCCAAATGATGATCACGGTGGTTAGTTTAAGCTAACTATTGCCTAAAAAGAACAGCGCACGGCGGCACTTGACAATAATAACTATACGCCCGGCCCGCACTGCTGTCAAGTGCTGTGCCGCCGGCTGCGGGTATGAAGGGACATTTGACAGGCGCTGCCCCAGCGGGTACACTGGGGAGCAGTGCCCGCACACCGACTTCAAGGCCTGTGGAGCGGCAAAATTGAGAGGAGCGTTGTGGCATGCAGACGACACAGATCGATACTGCCGCGGCGGCCGGCATCCGATCAGCGGTGGAGCAGCCGCTGGATGCGCCGCTGGTGCGCGGATTTTCTGGCGCCTTTTTAAAAAAGCTGGCCATGGGCCTGATGGTCATCGATCACCTGGGGGCTATACCACTGATGGCACTGGTGACAGTATGGGGGCAAAAAGGCTGGCCCGGCCTGATGTGGCTGGTACAGGTGAGCGGCTTTTTTCGCGCGGCGGGGCGATTGGCGTTCCCCATCTTTTGCTTTTTGGTGGTGCAGGGATTTACCCACACCCGCAGTTTTGCCAAATACGCCGGCCGTTTGGCGCTGTTTGCGCTGCTCTCGGAGATACCGTTCGACTTGGCTGTAAACGGGCGCTGCTTTGACTGGAGCGGGCAAAATGTGTTTTTTACACTGCTGTTGGGCCTGGTGGCAGTGTGGTGGCTGCGCCGTTTTGCCGCTCAGAAATGGCTGGCAGCCGCCGGGCTGCTGGCCTGTATGGCGGCCGCGTGGCTGATACGATGTGACTACAGCTTTTTGGGGGTGGCCCTGATCGCGCTCTTTTATCTGCTGGCCGACCGGCCGCGGCTGTTGTGGCCGCTGGCGACCATACTTTTGCTGGTGGGCAATGTGGCGCTCTATTTTGTCAGCGGCTTTTTGCCCGGCGACCCGCTGCCGCTGACTTTGGTGTTTTCACTGGGTAGCGGCATCACCGAGAGCACGGGAGCGCTGGCTTTTGCCATCCTGCACTGCTATAACGGCCAAAAGGGGCGGCAGGGGCACGGCTTTTACCTGTTTTACCCGCTGCAGTTTTTGGTGATGTGGGGGCTTGCACTGCTGGTGCAGCTGCTGGCCTGAGCGATGAAAAAAAGGAGTGTCGCGGTCATGACCGGCAGCGATGACCGCGACGTCAAAAGAGCCGGGGCTGCAAACAGCAGTCCCGGCTCTTTATCGCCTGTGGATCGTTTGTGAAAGAAGGTTAAGTAGTTGCCCGACAGTCGGCAGAGCGCTTGAACGGTACTTCTTTAGAACGGGCAGGTCTTGAGGATGGCTTTGACCATCGTGCGGAATTTTTCGCGGTCAGCGTGCAGGGCAAAGTAGCAGTTGGGCGCGTCTTTGTCGATCTTCTGGCGCATATCCAGACAGGTCTGGCCATCGGCGTAGCCGCCGGAGATATCGACGTGGCAGTTGACGTGTACCACTTCGGTGAGCACACTGGGATCGAGCAGAGCGCAGACGGCCAAAGCGTCGTGGATGGGAGCGCCGCCAAACGCCTTCATGTCGGCGTCGTTGGCATAGCCCTTGATGCGCTGTTCCACCAGGTCGGCCACGGCTGTAGCGGCGGTGTTCTGGTACGAGCGCAGCTCGGCTACATCCTCTAAATTGAGGTAGGTCTCGTGGGTGGCGTCGAGCGGGACCAGCGTGACTTTGCAGCCGGCGGTGAGCACGATCTCCAGCGCCTCGGGATCGACCCAGACGTTGTACTCGGCCATGGGGGTAGTGTTATTGACCAGGTAGCCGCCGCCCATGATCATGATCTCCTCGATCCCCTGCACTACGCGGGGGTCGCTGCGGATAGCCATGGCGATGTTGGTCAGCGGGCCGACGGGGATGAGCGTGATCTTTTCCTGGGTGTGTACCAGCGTGTCGATGAGCCACGGCACAGCGCCCACAGGCTCTTCTTTTAAGCTGGTCTCGGGGAACGGGAGATGGTCGCCGTGGATCAGCGAGGTGACACCGGTCATTTTGCCCTCACGCCAAGGGATATTGGGCTTGCGGCCGGGGGTGAGCGTGGCGACCATGGGGTATTCACAACCCTTATATACCGGCACATCCGACTTCATCAGCTGTTTTACCCGCAGGGTATTGTCGGTGGTGAGTTTTACCTCCCGATTGCCGTTGACCGAGCACAGGCCCAATACCTCGAACTCAGGGGACAGCAGCGACAGGATGATGGCAACGGCGTCGTCCGAACCGGTATCGACGTCTAAGATCACTTTTCTAGGCATAAGAGTGTTCCTCCTTTTATCTGCATCAGAGCGGTGTGTTTTACCGGGTGGCTTTTTTCATGATAGCCAGGATCATATCTTTAAACTTCTCGCGGTCGGCGTGCATGGCAAAATAGCAGTTGGGACCATCTTTGGTGGTGCGCATACGGCGGTCCAGGCAGGTCTGCCCATCGGCGTAGCCGGCGGCGATGTCCACATGGCAGTTGACGTGCTCTACGTCTACCAGCACGGTCGGGTCGATGAGCGCACAGACAGCCAGCGCGTCGTGGATGGGGGCGGCGGCGTACTCTTTCATATCTACATCGTTGGCGTACCCGCGCGAGCGCTTTTCAATGATGGCGGCCACGGCGTCGGCCGTCTTGGTGCCGTAGGAGCGCAGCACCTCGGCGTCTTTGACGGTGAGGTAGGCCTCGTGGGTGGCATCGAGCGGGACCAGAGTGATCTTGCAGCCGGACTGCAGCACCACTTCCATCGCCTCGGGGTCGACCCAGATGTTGTACTCAGACACCGCCGACGAGTTGTTGGTGATAAAGCCGCCGCCCATGATCATGATCTCCTCGATGTTCTCGCAGATACGGGCGTCTACGCGCATAGCCATGGCGATATTGGTGAGCGGGCCCACGGGGATGAGCGTGATCTTTTCTTTGGTGTGCAGCAGCGTGTCGACCAGCCAGCTCACCGCGCAGGTATCCTGCTCTTTTAGATCGGTCTCGGGGATCTCGAGGTGATCGCCGTGGACCAGTGCCTCGATACCGGTCATCATACCTTCACGCCAGGGGATATTGGGCTTGCGGCCGGGTTTTAAAGTGGAGACCATGGGGAACTCGCATCCCTTAAAGACGGGGATCTGGGGCATCCCCAGCAGATCGAGGACCCGCAGCGTGTTGTCGGTCGTAAGCCGTACCTCGCGGTTGCCGTTGACGGTACAGATGCCGAGGACATCGAATTCCTCGGGTGACAGCAGCGCCGTGATGATGGCGACGGCGTCGTCCGAACCGGTGTCTACATCCAGTATGACTTTTCTGGGCATAAGAGTGACCTCCTTAAATTCTGCGGCTGGGTGCCGCTTGACGTTCTCTTGGGAGCAGCTCGCCCCTTCGAGTACCAGTATAGTGAAATCGGCAGTTGTTACAAGGACATGTGTCCCAGCTTAAGATATTTGTGCAGATAGTATATCTGATGCGGCGGCAATTTGGCTGTCCTCTACATGCGACATGCACCGCCCCTGTGCAGGGGGACCGACGCGCGGCCGGTACACAAAAAAGAGCCCCACCGTACGGCGGGGCTCTTTTTTACTCGATATCCAGTTCGGGCGGCACATCCAGCTCGTCAGAGACGTATTTGCCGTTTTTCTTGCGCTGGCGCACGCATTCAGAGAGCAGGTACTCGATCTGACCGTTGACCGAGCGAAAATCGTCTTCGGCCCAGGCGGCGATCGCATCGTACAGTTTGGCGGAGAGTCGCAGAGGCACCTGCTTTTTGGGCTGTTTTTGCACGGCAGCCATTTTAGTACAGGCTTCCCGAGTTGACGATGGGCTGGGTGTCGTGGTTGCCGCAGAGCACCACCAACAGATTGGAGACCATGGCGGCTTTGCGCTCTTCATCCAGCTCTACGACCTGATTTTCGCCCAGGCGCTCTAGGGCCATCTCGACCATGCCCACCGCGCCGTCGACGATCATTTTGCGGGCGTCGATGATGGCTGAGGCCTGCTGTCGCTGCAGCATGACGGCGGCGATCTCCGGCGCGTAAGCCAGGTAGGTGATGCGGGCTTCGATGATCTCGAGCCCGGCTTCGGCCACCTTTTGCTGGATCTCGTCGCGGATGCGGGCGGCTACGATCTCGCTGGAGCCGCGCAGGCTGCCCTCGTCGGCCACCCCGTCGCCGGTGGTATCGACGCCCGGGGCGATATCGTAGGGGTAGATGCGCACGATGTTGCGCAGGGCGCTGTCGCACTGCAGCGAGAGGTACTCTTTAAAGTTGTCGACACAAAATACCGCTTTGGCGGTGTCGACCACCCGCCACATGACGGCGATGCCGATCTCTACTGGATTGCCCAGGCAGTCGTTAATCTTTTGGCGGCTGTTGTTGAGGGTCATGATCTTTAAAGAGATCTTGCGGTTGGCCAGCTCGGCCCCGGTGGCCGAGACAGCGGCGGTGTTAAAGATCACCGAGTTTTTGGCGCTGCCGCCGTCCACGTCGCCGCTCTGGCTGAGTTTGGTCTTGGCGGCCGGGTTGACACTGGAGCAGAAGGGGTTTACAAAGTAAAAGCCCTCACTCTTGAGCGTGCCGATGTATTTGCCAAACAGGGTGAGCACCAGCGCTTCTTGCGGTCTCAATACCTTTAGGCCCAGCAGCGGTATCCAGCCCAGGCTCAGCCACAGGATACTCACCACCAGCAGCACCACCCCAAAGGCGCCCGGCAGCAGCATACCGCCGCCCACACACCCGGCGACCGCCAGCAGGTACAGCACCACGGTCACCAGCAGCACGGCCATACCGTTTTTCTTGTTTTGCAGCACGATCTCTTTCACGGTAGTTCCCCCTTATACAGATCATTTCTGTTTGATATTATTATGATATCACTACAATATATATGTGTCAACGACTTTTTGGGAACTGGGAGAGATATTTTGACGCAAAAAAACGACACCGACTCGGTGTCGTTTTTTTGCGTATTGTATTGCGATGACCTACCAATTGCAGCGATGAGGCCGCCGTTTTCGCCTGCAAAACAGGCAAGCACAGATCGCAAGCACCGCCAGTGACGACCCGCTGATAAATAGGCTCACCTTTTGAAGCGTGGTCCCGGTGTAGTCGACGGTCACTTCACCGCTGGGAAGACCGCCCATATCCAACTCGATGAGCGCGTCAGCTCCCCGAAGGACGGGGAGCTCGTGCTGCTGTCCTTTTTCGTCGGTGAGGTAGGCAGTATACCCTTTGTAGTAGATCAGCGGCACATGGCAGGTATGACCCTTTTCATCTTGCCACAGAAAATTTAATCGCACCCCATCTCTCACAAAGGCGATTTCTTCTGAGAGGTCGGTTGAGATGACCGTTTGCTCTTGTTTGAGCAGTTCCTGAGAGATAGAGGCAGGGAGCCATTCGTTGATCGGCGAATCGGAGGAGTGGAGGATCTCGGGCGTGTAGTTTAACAGTGGCCGGTCACTGACATATGTGGACAGATACATATAAGAGCCAAGCAGGCTGACGGCGATGACGCCGATGAGGGCGAGCTCGCGCACCTGCCGCCGGTGATATTTTGTGTGGAGGACCAAAGCAATGGCGACGGCTAAAAAGAAAGTGGCCATACTGAGAAAGCGCCATGGGAACTGGATGTTATTGAGATATGGCCGCAGCAGATCCCACGGCATGAGAGCGGTGGTGAAAAATAGGGAGAAAACACCACCGATCAAGAAAAACCAGAGCGCTTTTATCTTTTTGCGCAAAAAGATGAGCGACACGCAAAGAATGACTACCGAAATACCGATTGTAAAGCGGGATATCAAAAAAGGATCTTTTGCCTCGATATGGGACCAGGAATGGTGGAAAGCTAGGTCGTGCGCCGTGATAAGCTCTAAAAATGGCAGCCAAAAGAAACAGGTAGTCAGGGCGACGGTACCCACAGCATAAAATAAAGATCTGATCTTTTTGAGCGTAAAGACATGTGTACGGGTGAAAAAAATGCGCTTTATATAGATCAGACAGAGCAGCGTACACAAAATTGCCGCGATCACCAAGGTAATACTGTGGCAGAGCATGAGACCGGCAAAACCGATTGCCAAATACCACCATTTTGCAGCATCTTCCCACACGAAATCGTACAGACCATATACGACGAGAGGGATAAATACAAAGGCCTGTATTTCTCCCAGCGCGGCGCGCACATATAAGTTGGCTAAAAAATAGGAGGATGTCGTGTAGATGAAGGCAGTCACAAGGCCGCAGTAGCGGCTCTTACCGATTTTTTTGCCACAAAAATAAGCGGACCAGTAGGTGCCGGCGATGCAGATCATCAAAAAGAGCTTGTAAGACGTTTCGACCGAGAGCCCCAGTATCCGCAATACTGCCGGGATATACAGAAAGGTCTCGGGATATCCCAGAGGGATCGCCAATCCGTAGCTGTTGAGCATAAAGGGATTGATGCGCACGAGGAAAGCCCCGGACAACAGGCCGTCTTTTATACCCTCGATCCGACCTAAGTGGACGAACAGGTCATCACCGTCGTAAACACTGCCGAGTACCATCGGGATCATTACAAAGGACAGCGCCAACAAAAAAACGGCAAAGACAAATTTGCGAGATGGTCTACCTCTGCTTTTTCTACACATAAAACCTATTACCCCACATATCTGAAAGTGTTCGCATTTGCACATGACACGACCCTGTGCACCGACACCCATCACTTTGACTGAATTGTTTGAGGCAGCCGGTGACAGCGCCATCTGTATTTTTTTGAGCAGGCGCTATGCTACAGGGCGGCGATGTCTGCGCAGAGGCTGTCGACATCTGTTTCTGTGGTGGCCCAGCTGGTGCAGATACGCACTGCGCTGTGGCGCTCGTCTACACGGCCCCAGTAAGAGAAGGCGTATTTTTGCTGCAGCGCCGTCAGCGCCTCGTCGCTGAAGATGTAAAACAGCTGGTTGGTGCCGGTGACCACCAGCGGGGGGATACCTTTTTTCTGGCAGGTGGCGGCGATGCGGTCGGCCATCTCTACGGCGTGGCGCGACAGCTGGAAGTACAGCCCATCGGAGAACAGCGCCTCGAACTGCAGGCCCAGCAGTTTACCTTTGGCCAGCATGCCGCCGCGCTGCTTCATCAGGTAGCGAAAATCGGGCAACAGCTGGGGGCGGCACAGCACCAGTGCCTCGCCAAGCAGCGCCCCCTGCTTGGTGCCGCCGATATAAAAGCAGTCGCACAGCGCGCACAGGTCGGCCAGGTCGAAGTCGCATCCGGCGGCGGCCAGCCCGTAGCCCAGGCGCGCCCCGTCGATATACAGGGGCAGATGATTTTTACGGCACACCTGGTACAGCGCCGTCAGTTCGCTTTTTTGGTAGATGGTGCCCAGCTCGGTGGGCAGCGAGATATAGACCATGCCCGGCTGTACCATGTGCTGGTGGGTCTCGTCGTGCCAGTGCTCGTCCAGGAGCGCCTCTACCTGGGCGGCGGTGATTTTGCCGTCGCTGCTGGGGAGCGTGAGCACCTTGTGGCCGGTGGCCTCGATAGCGCCGGTCTCGTGGACGCCGATGTGGCCGCTGGCGGCACTGATGACCCCCTGATGGGGGCGCAACAGACCGGAGATCACCGTCAGGTTGGTCTGGGTCCCGCCCACCATAAAGTGGACCTCTACCGGGGCGCCGCCGCAGGCCTTACGGATGAGAGCCCGGGCGCGGTCGCAGTGGCTGTCCTCCCCGTAGCCGGGACACTGCTCCAGGTTGGTCTGCTGCATGAGTTCCAGAATGCGGGGGTGAGCCCCTTCGCTGTAGTCGCAGTTAAAACGGATCATGTGGTGTTCCTCCTGTCGTTGCGGTATGTTTGGCTGTTTTTTAGCATACCCCATAGGGAAGAGGACTGTCAACTTGCCGCAGTACCGATATAAGTGGAGCTATACCATCTTTTTATCAGCTATTTATATACTGTGTATATATTAATGGAAAATAGCTGGCATATATAAGCGCACACTGTTATAATGAAAACGAAATATGCGCCGGGAGCAGAGCACAGCGTCCCCGGTGGCCAGGCGGGAGGTGTGCGTTTGCTCGAATCACTGCGGCGCTATAAAGAGCGTTTTACCATCGCCATGCGGGCGGCCGGCATCTGCGTGTACGAGGTGGACCTGAAAAACCAGCGCTATACCTTTTTTGAAAATGCAGAGGCGATCTTTGGAAAAGACGGCGACACGATCTTGCGCGATGTGGCCGCCTTTAGCGATCTGTCGCCGCAGGCATACTGCCGTGCGGTGTCGGGTTACTTCTCCCACCCCGACGACCACCCCACCGTGGCGCGCGCATTTGCGGCGGTGCTGGCGGGGCAGCCGGCCTCGTATCAGGCGCGCATGTGCGCCGGTGACGAGGACTATACCTGGTGCAAGATCGATGTGGTGCCCATCTTACAAGACGGGGAGCCCGCCTTTATGGTGGGGGTGGTCTCGAATATCGACCCGCTCAAGCGCCGGGCCGACTTCTTTGAGACAGCCGCCCACATGGACCCGCTGACCGACCTGTATAACCGCCGCTATGGGGAGGCATATATCGAGCGTGTGCTGCGCCGGGAACCCGGCGGCCCCCACGCGCTGCTGCTGGTGGACCTGGATGCTTTTAAACAGCTCAACGACACCCACGGCCACACCGCCGGCGACGGTGCGCTCAAGCAGGTAGCCGACCAACTGCGGACCGCTTTTGGGCCCGAGGCGATGATCGCCCGCTGGGGCGGCGACGAATTTGTGGTGTTTGCCCACGGGACCGAGTGGTGCGGGGAACTGTCGCGGCAGATAGACCGCTTTTTAAAAGACCCGCTGCAGTGGGGGGCCACCAAGAGCATGGGGTTGGCCCGGTGGCCGCAGCACGGAAAAAGCTATCAGGCGCTTTTTAGCGCTGCTGACGCCGCGCTGTACCAGGCCAAAAAGCGCCGCAGCTGCTGCGTGGTGGCGGGTCCGCAGTGAACGGGCAGATAAGATAGAACAGATAGATGTGATCAGCGCCCCGGGCGCCTTCTTACAGAGGAGGTGCCCGGGGCGCTGTTTGTGATGTACATAGTACGGCAGGGGCTACAGGCCCCGCGCCTTTAGATCTCTGACAAGACCGATATAGAACTCGCGCACATCGAAACCGGGGATATCTTCACGCATAAGATCGATCATGTCGCCGTGGGAGATGCCCCGCTTGCCGTCGGCGCGCAGACAGCCTAAAAATTTGCCATATTGGGCGGACGGCAGGGCCACCAGACCGTCGTTTTCGGCCCGGTCATATTTTTTGACCAGCCGGTAGCTGAGATTGAGCGGCGGGGCGGCACTGCCCGGCCTTTTCATCACCGACATCGCGCTCTGGTACAGAATACCGTCGCTGGCGGGCATCTGCTGGGCCAGCTGGGCGCAGCGCCGGGCAGTTAGGTCCTGCACCCCGGCCATAAAGTCGGGGTCGTCATCGCCCAGTTTGGCAAACAGTTTGTTGTAGCGGGTGGCGATAAAGCGCACCAGACCTCCGGGCAGCTTTTTTAGCAGCACCTGGGCAAACACACAGCCCCGGTGCGGGGTGTTGATGGTGGTGAGCGAGGCGACCCGCGGCGCCAGCCCCAGACAGCTGATGGCATAACGGGCATCGAGCCCGCCTTTGGAGTGGGCGATGATATTGACCTTTTCGCAGCCGGTAGCCGCTACGACCCGCTCGATCTGCCGGGCCAGTTCGGCGGCGCTGCGGGCCACGCTGGCGGCCGATTGCTGCTGCCCGTAAAAGATGGTGGCCCCATTTTGAATGAGCGCTTTGGGGATGCGGCCCCAGTAGTTTACGAGCTGCCAATCTCTGAAAAAGATACCGTGCACCAGCAGCAGCGGGTAGCGGGTGGCACAGACCTGGCTGTCGCGGCGCAGGACCTGCAGTTGGGCGCGGGCGGCTTCAAACCGGTACTCGGCCTGGGCCAGCGAACAGGCCTTGATGAGCAGCAGCGGACCGACCACCGGCACCCACCAGCATAGCAGGAGCAGCACCCGCCAGAGGATGCGCAGCCGCTGGCAGGTGAACATCAGCCGCAAAAAGCCGTTTGTAAGCAGTGCGGCCACCAGCAGCAGTGACAGCGCGATCGCCCCGATGCGCCGCCCCAGTGAAAACAGGTGTTTCCAGCGGGTACAGGCCGACACGAGCAGCACCGGCTGCACCAGCAATACCGGGCAGGAGAGCACCAGCAGCTCGCGCCCGCCCATCATGACCTGCAGGCGGCCGCCTTCGGGCAGCCTGCGGGGGCGGATGTGCAGAGCCAGATAGAGCGCCGTCAGCAGCGCGGTAAAGGCGATATGCAGCCACAGCGGGCCACCGGCCAAGCCCACCCACAGCGGTGTGTTGATGAGCGATAACAACCCGGCTGCCGCCAGTGCCCGCTTTGCTGCCAACATGCTTTTGAGCTCCTTTCGGTGACGCGCTTTGCGCTGTATCGATAACCATATTATAGCACTTCGCAGCGCGGCTGGCAAAACAGGAGCTGCGGATCGGTGTGGTGCTGGGGCCGGGCAGCGCGGCGAGGGATGGGCGAAATATGGGGTGAGGGGCGTTTTTAGGCGGTGGACGCAGCTGATAAAGCCGCCGACAGCTGCGCTTTTGCCGCAGTTGCCGACGCGGTGTGTAAAAGCGCGACGCACCGCCGGTACCGCCGCTGCCGCCGAGACATAAACTGGAGTGCTGTCAGCACATAGGAAAGGAGATAGCGATATGCCCAATCACCACGAAGATGTATTCTTCACTAATATCCGCTGTAACTGCCACCAGGATGAGGAGAACCTGGAGGACTGCCCCGACCGCCACTGCGACTGCTACGAGGAGTTCCCGGTGGAGCGCCCCGAGCCGGAAGAGCCGGGCTGCGGCTGCGGCGGCAGACCCGATCACGACCACCATCACCGCCCGGACGGCGGCTGCGGTGGGCGCCCTGAACCCGAGCCGGAGGAGCCGGGCCGCGGCTGTGGCGGCAGACCCGATCACGACCACCATCACCGCCCGGACGGCAGCTGCGGTGGGCGCCCCGAACCCGAGCCGGAGGAGCCGGGCTGCGGCGGCAGACCCGACCACGACCACCATCACCGCCCCGACGGCGGCTGCGGTGGGCGCCCTGAACCCGAGCCGGAGAAGCCGGGCTGCGGCTGCGGCGGCAGACCCGACCACGACCACCATCACCGCCCCGACGGCGGCTGCGGCGGACGCCCTGAACCCGAGCCGGAGGAGCCGGGCTGCGGCTGTGGAGGCAGGCCCGAGCCTGATCCTGACCCCGACGAGTGCCCCGATATCCACTGTGATACCGACCACGGCCCTGGGCCGTATGTGGCCAACATCGAGACCGCGGCACAGAAAAACTGCGATTTCCGCACTGCTTACTGGACCGGCGAGTACCTGCAGATGACGCTGATGTCTATTCCGGTGCGCGGCGATATCGGCTTGGAGATGCACCCGGATACAGATCAGTTTATCCGCGTAGAAGAAGGAATGGCCACCGTTAAAATGGGCAGCTGCCGCACACATATGACCTACCGCAAGCAGCTCTACAGCGGTTACGGCGTGTTCGTCCCCGCCGGTACCTGGCACAACATCGTCAACACCGGCCGCCGCCCGCTGAAGCTCTCGTCTGTGTATGCGCCGGTACACCATCCCCGCTGCACCGTACACCCCACCAAAAAAGACGCCCAGTAGAGCGCCTTCTGACAGCAGACCAGGGGCGCCGGCGGGCGCCCCTACATAACCGGGCATATCTGCACTCGGCGGCGTGTAGCACTGCGATACAGCAAATACAGCGCACACCGCAGGATAAGGCCGACAGCTTTTTAAAGGCTGCCGGCCTTATTGGCGTAAAAAAATACCCCGCCGCGCGGCGTAGCCGGCAGACGGGGGGAGCGCGCAACAGCGCGAGCTGGGCGTGGCGCACCGATAAAAAGGTGGCTCACGGCTGTTCTTCAGACAGTTTTTTACGCATATATCGGGCCATTTCTAAGAGCATCTGCTTGTCGCGGTCGGTGAGCTGGCGGCTCTCATTTAAAAGCGCATAGGTAAAATCGTCGCAGGTGATATCGTCTGGCGACTGGGCGGTGGAGACCGGGTCGCCGGGGACGGTGCCCCCCATGAGATAGTCGGCGGTGACCCCAAAATAGGCGGCCAGCTTTTGTACGGTGGCGCCGCTGGGAGTGGAGCCGTTTTTCCACTTGACGACGGCAGTGCGGCTGAGACCGTTTTCCTCGGCCGCACGGGAGGGGCTGACCCCTTTTTGTACACACAACTGGATATATAGATCATAAAACACCGAGATCGCTCCTTCTATTCTGGATAAAGCGCTGATGTTTACCAAATTCACCAAAAATGCTTGACTGATTACTAAAGTTAACATATACTGCCAATAGATGGTGAATTTGGTAAACAAAACGTAGTGGACTCATGCCTGTTAATGGGATACATGAAACTACTTATCAGTATACGGGATGTGTTTACCGAAGTCAACTTTTATCTAGAGAGGAGAGAGGATATGCCAGCAGAGTGGACGGCAGAAGTGATCGGAGAAATGCACCGGTATGGTATTACCGGTATCGAATTGGCCCGACATCTGGGCATCAGCCCCAAATATTTTAGTGCATTGATCAACAGCCGGCGCCAGCCTCGGCAAGCCGAGGACACCGTGCGCCGAGGACTGGAGGAACTGATCGCTGCCCGGAGAAAAAAGGGGCGGCTATAATGCATGCGAACGGCAGGTATCGAGAGAGGGGGGAAAACTGTGCGACAGGAACTGACAGGACTGCTGGCGGCCATCGATCCGGCGGCGCTTACCTACAGTGAGTGGATACAGGTGGGCATGGCGCTAAAAGAGAGTGGGGGAAGCGCGGATGACTGGGACCGATGGAGCCAAGGCGACCCTGCGCGCTACCGGCCGGGAGAATGTATGCGCAAGTGGCGCTCGTTTCGCGGGGCGCCCAATCCGGTCACCGGCGGTACGCTGGTGCGTCTAGCTCGCGAACAGGGCTGGTGGCCGGGAGCGAGCTGCCGGGCAGGAGAGGTACCGGCTGGAACGGATGTTCTGGAGCCGGGCGGTGCGACAGCTGACAGCGAGCGGCGTACCGCTGACAGACAGGCGTCGGAGCAACGCTGCCGGGCAGGAGAGGTACCGGGTGGAACGGCTGTTCTGGAGCCGGGCGGTGTGGCAGCCGACAGCGAGCAGCGAAATGAACACGGAGAGTTTTTGCCGTCGCGGCATTGGGACCCGGCCGCCCAGCTGATCGAGTACCTGCGGGCGCTGTTTGAGGAGGGAGACCGGGTAGGATATGTGACCGAGAGCTGGGAGCGCGATGGCCGCTACCTGCCTACCAAGGGCCGCTTTGACCGCACTGCCGGCGAGCTGTGCCGGGCGCTGGAGCGCTGTGGGGGAGATATACAGTCGGTGCTGGGCCGCTATCGGCCCCAGGCCGGGGCCTGGATACGCTTTAATCCTCTGGACGGCAGAGGGGTAAAAAATGAGAACGTCGCCGCCTACCGGTATGCGCTGGTCGAGTCGGACACGCAGGATCTTGCGCGGCAGTATGCAGTCATCAAGGCGCTGCAGCTGCCGGTGGCCTGCCTGGTGTACTCGGGCGGAAAGAGCTTGCATGCGGTGGTGCACATCGGGGCCGCAGATGCGCGGCAATACCGCCAGCGAGTGGACGAGCTGTACCGGGTGTGCAGGGAAAACGGGCTGGAGGTGGACCGGCAGAACTGCAATCCCTCCCGCCTGTCGCGCATGCCGGGAGCGGTGCGCGGCGGTCGTCGACAGTGGCTGGTGGCCACCCACATGGGACGAGCCGATTGGGACCGGTGGCAGGCTTTTATGCGGCGGGGCGACGACGGTCTGCCGGAGACGGAGACGATCGCCAGCCACTGGAACGACCTGCCGCCGCTGTCGCCGCCACTGATCGAGGGCCTGCTGCGGCAGGGCCATAAGATGTTGTTGGCCGGACCCAGCAAGGCCGGGAAGAGCTTCGCGCTCATCCAGCTGTGTATCGCTATTGCCGAGGGCCGAGAGTGGCTGGGCCGCCGCTGTGCGCGCGGGCGGGTGCTGTACGTGAATTTGGAGCTGGACCGCGCCAGCTGCCTGCACCGGTTTTACGATGTGTATGCTGCCTTGGGCTGGGCACCGCAGGGGCTTGAGAACATCGACGTGTGGAATCTGCGGGGCCACAGTGTGCCTCTGGATCAGTTGGTGCCCCGACTCATCGAGCGCAGTGCCGACCGGGCTTATGCGGCGGTGGTCATCGACCCCATCTACAAAGTCATCACCGGCGATGAAAACGCCGCCGACCAGATGGCCCACTTCTGCAACCAGTTTGACAGTATCTGCACCCAGCTGGGCTGTGCGGCGGTGTACTGCCATCACCACTCCAAGGGGGCGCAGGGCGGAAAGCGAGCCATGGACCGGGCCAGTGGCTCGGGCGTGTTTGCCCGCGATCCCGATGCGCTGCTGGATCTGATAGAGCTGGGGACAGGCGATGCGCTGCGGCGGCAACTGGCGGCCCAACTGCGGCGAACGGCACTGGGCGAGCAGCTGGCCCGCTGCGGTTGGCATGGACAGGAGCAGGATGAGGAGCAGCTGCTGCAGTTGGCCCAGGGGCTTTTGCCGCCGGAGGAGTATCGGCGCCTGTGCAGCCAGCTCAATCGGCTGCAGCTGGCGGCACAGACAGCTACTGCCTGGCGCATAGACGCCACGCTGCGGGAGTTTGCCAAGCCACCGCCGTTGGATGTGTGGTTTGCCTACCCGGTGCACGAGGCCGACACCACCGGCGTGCTGGCGGCGCTGCAGCCCTGGGAGGTCCTGCCCGGGCGGCGGACGTCCTCTAAGATCGACCGGACCCAGGCGCGGCAAAACACCGTGGAGGAGGCCTTTGCCGTCTGCGGCAGAGAGGGCCGGGCGGCGGTGCGCGATATGGCGGCCCACCTGCAGGTGACCGAGCGCACGGTGCGCAACCGGCTGAAGGAGCACGGCGGCTTTTTGGTAAAAGACGGTCAGGTACGCCGGCGGCCAATAGACAGATGAGCGGGGAAAGAGGGAAAAAACGGTCTTTTCCGACCGGAAAAGGGAAAATACGCTGTTTTTACGGTCTGATAGGGGAAAATGTGGCTTTTACCTGGGCGTGGGGGCATGGAGACCCTTTGGGGGAGTGATGGAAAAAATCCCCCCTAAAGGGGGCTTTTCTGCCGGGACCGAGAAAAGCGGGGCGGTCACAGACCGGCCGCCCCGCCTCTCTCGCCCGGCTGGCAGCTGCGCGCACAGGGGGCAGATGACAGACGACGGCGGCGCACCGGCCGATGCGGCCGGCGCCGCGCACAGGAGGTGTATAGTTTGACCGGTAAGGAGAAAGCGGCATACCTGTCGCGGTACAAAAAGCTGGAGCGGCACCTGGATCAGAAGGTGGAGGAGCTGGCGCGGTGGCGCAGCCGGGCCGAGAAGGTGACGCCCCCGCTGCTAGGCGCCGGTGATCGCCAGACCGGAGACCGGGTGGCCTTTGCGGTGGAGAAGATCATCGATATCGAGGAGGAGATCGCCGCCGATATGGCGCAGATCAGCGGGGTGCGTGAGGGGATCAGGGCGGCTATTGCGGCGGTGGACGACGACGTTTTGCAGACACTTTTGTACTACCGGTACATAGACGGCTGTACCTGGGAACAGATCGCAGCGCGCATGTCTTACAACTACCGCTGGGTGTTGCGGCTGCACGATCGGGCGCTGGAACAAGTGGCCACACCAGGCCACATCGACAGGTGCTAAACTGTAAATTGCAAGGACAGCCGAACGGGACCGGGCACACGAGCAGCGGGACCGCAGGGAGGAAAGACAGATGACGGCAAATGAGATCGTACAGGCGGTGGCGCAGCGGCTGCAGCAGCTGTACCCCGACGGCCGGGTGCACACCCAGCCGCCGCCGGCCGAGACCGAGGGCGAGATGTATGTGCACTGTACCCGGCAGAGCCGCGAGCAGGGCCTAGGGCGGCGATGTATCGACACCTTCACCATCGAGGTGCGCCGCTACCAGACGGCGCCCGGAGGGACCGCAGCAGGCGATTGGGCCCAGGCGGTACTCGATGAGCTACAGCTGTTGACGGCAGGACAGACGGTGCTGCACCTGCGTGACCGGGCGGTGGCCGAGACGGCGTACGGCAGCGCCTTTACCGCGACGGTACAGCATAACAGCACCGAGCGGCAGGACGGCGGCAACGAGATGGCCGCTCTGGACCAGAGCACACACGCGCAGCTGTGAGCGGCGAAAGACGATTTGGCAGGAGGCGCCCCGGCTGATACCGGCGGCGCTCAGCGGGGGCGGGGGACTTGAGCGCCCGACACCGCGGCATATACAAAAGAGAGAGAAAGGTGTGATCACATGCCCATCGGAGGCGGAACATTCAGTGCCCAGAACAAGGTATTACCGGGCGCGTACATCAATTTTGTGGGGACCAGACAGGGGGCCAACATGGGGGCCCGGGGCACGGCGGCACTGCCGCTGGCGCTGAACTGGGGGCCGGAGGACGAGATCATAAAACTGGACGCGGCGCGCTTTTCCCGCGATGCCCAAAAGCTGCTGGGCTACGGCGCCAACGCCCCCCAGCTGCTGGCGGTGCGCGAGTGTCTGAAACGGGCTTTGACCGTGATGCTGTACCGCGTAAACGGCGGCGGCCAGGCGGCCACAGCCACTGTGGGCGGTCTGGAAGTGACGGCTAAATACAGCGGCACCAGAGGCAACGACATCGACGTGGAGATAGAGTCCGCGCAGGGCGAGTACCGCGTGATCACCTATGTGGACATGCAGCAGGTGGACGTGCAGCAGGTAACTGCCGTGAAACAGCTGGTGCCCAACGACTACGTGATCTTTGCCGCCGCGGCCGAGGGCGAGCTGGCCGCCGCGGCACCCACCGGGCTGACCGGCGGCAGCGACGGCATCGAGAGCGCCGACAGCCACGGCGAATTTTTGGCCAAGCTATCGGTGGAGAGCTTTGCTGCAGTGGGCTACCTGGGCGCTGACAGCGACACCAGAGACCTGTATGTGGACTTTGTGCGCCAGATGCGCGACACCGAGGGCAAAAAGGTGGTGTGTGTGATGGCTACCGGCGACCGCTACACCATTGACCACGAGGGGATCATCGCCGTGGACAACGGCGTTGTTCTGGAGAGTGGGGAGACGGTGGACAAGTACGGCGCCGCCGCCTGGGTACTGGGCGCCACCGCCGCGGCCGGCGTGAACGAGAGCCTGACCAACATCGCCTATGACGGGGCAGTAGACGTGGACGTGAAATTTACCCCCAGCCAGTATGAAGAGGACATCAAGGCCGGCTACTTCCAGTTTTACAGCGACGGCAGCCAGGCGCGGGTCGTCTCGGACATCAATACCCTGCACACTTTTACCGCTGATCGACCCGAGGGCTTTGCCTCGAACCGGGTGATGCGCGTGCTCGACGGCTGGGCCAACGACATCGCCCGTATCTTCGGCGCGTCTTACATCGGCCGCATGACCAACGACGCCACCAGCCGCGAGCTGTTCAGGGCCGACCTGGTATCGCTGGGCATGCAGTACCAGTCGATCGCCGCCATCAGTGAGTTCGACAGCGACGAGATCCAGGTGAGCCAGGGCAGTGGCAAGCGCGACGTGGTAGTCACCTGCGCCCTGAAACCCAACGACAGCATGGAAAAATTGTACATGACTGTGACTGTATCGTAAAAGAGGGGGAAAAGATATGGCTATTTTAAACGCACAGGACACCATCTCCGGCAAGGAGGGGCGCGCCTACGCCAAGATAAACGGCAACAACGAAGAGCTGTTTTTTGCCAAGACCATCGAGGCCAATGTGGAGAAGGCCAAGGCCGAGGTAAAGGTGATGGGCAAGCGCATGACCGGCCACAAGACCATCGGCATGTCGGGCACCGGCTCGATGACCATCTACTACCTGTCGCCGCTATTTCGCTCGCTGCTGGGGGAGTATAAGGACACCGGTCGCGACCTGTTTTTTGACCTGGTCATCGAAAACGACGACCCCGCCTCAGCGGCCGGCAAACAGACCGTGCTGCTGATGGGCGTGAACTTCGATACCACCGTGCTGGCCATGTTGGATGCCGACAGCGAGGACCCGCTGCAGGAGGAGATCGAGTTCACCTTTGAGGACTTTGATATTTTGACTGCCTTCAACAAATTTTAAGGGGGACTTTACATGAGCGCACTGGAGCAATTTTTACTCAGCGGCGAGTTCGAGGACCAGCAGCAGGAGATCGAGGTGCGGCTGTCTGACCGCTTTAAATTTCCCTTTAAGGTGCGGGCGCTGACCCAGGAGGAGAACAAGACCATCCGCAAATCGTGCCAGCGCACCACCATCGACAAAAAGACCCGCCAGAAGGTCACCGAGACCGATACCGACCTGTATACCGACCGCCTGATGGTGGCCAGTACCGTAGACCCCAACTTTAAATCGGCCGAGCTGCAGGAGCGCTTTGGCGTGCGCGACGGTAAGGCCGAGAGCCTGCTGGGGGTGATGCTGCGGTCGGGCGAGTACACCGCGCTCATGGATGCGGTGATGGAGGTAAACGGCTACAAAGATGATGTCAACGACCTGATCGAAGAAGCAAAAAACTGATCGAGCAGGGAGACGGAGAGGCCAATTTCGCCCACTACGCTCTACAGCGCCTGAAGATGAGCCCTGACGACCTGGTGCGAAAGCCGCTGCGCGTCAGGGCTTTCATCTATGCCTCCATCTCCCTGCAGATCGAAAATGAGAAAAAACAGGCCGCCAAGGCCAAGCGCAGGAGGTGACGCAGATGAATCTAGCAGGGGCAGCAGGCCAACAGGACTGGATAGAAAACCGCCTGCAAAACAGCGACAAGAGCAATATGGCCGCCAAGATGGACAGCGCGACGGCCAAGCTGGGCCGCGCGGCAGCCAAACAGAATGTGGCCGCCGCCAAAGAGAACAATTCCGCCGCCAGGCAAAGCGAGTTGGCGGCCAAGCAGAACGCCGCCGCGGCCAAGCAAAAAAAGGCGGCTGTCGGGCAGAACACCGCCGATAAAATGGAGAACACAGCGGCCAAGCAGGAGCAAAACGAACCCAAGATACCGACTGCGCTGGAGCAGTTTTCGAAGGCAAAAGACATGATGGCCGGAATGTATGGCGAGGCCGAGAAACAAAAATCGGCCTGGAAGATGATCAGCGAGACGGCGAGCTCGCTCAACCTGGGCAAAAATCTGAAGAGCGCTGTGGCCCAGACCGACGCCTACAACCAGAGCCGGGCCCAGCTGCAGATGGTCAACGACGGCCTGCAGAGCCAGGAAGAGCTGCAGAAGATGGTGTACCGCGCCGCCCAACAGAGCAGCGGCGAGTATGTGAAGATGATGGGCACCGTGGCCAAGCTGGGCCAGGTGGCCGGCAGTGCTTTTGGCAGCAGCGCCGAGCAGGTGAAGTTTGTCGAGCTGATGCAGAAGTCGTTTACTATGGCGGGCACCGACAGCGGTCAGCAGCAGGCGGTGATGGACCAGCTGACCGGTGCTCTGGGCAGTGGCAGCTTGGGCGGCGGCGACCTGGATGCACTGATGGCCAGCGCCCCGGCGCTGGTACAGGCCATGAGCGATTTTACCGGCAAGAGCAGCCAGGAGCTGCAGGTCATGGCCGCCCAGGGGGGCCTGTCGGCCCAGCTGGTAAAGGACTCGATGCTGACCGCCGCCGACGAGATCGACGCGCGCTACCAGCAGATGCCCACCACCTTTGGCGGGGTGTGGACCCAGATACAAAACTACGCAGTGGAGCGCTTCGGCGCGATCATGGAGAGCATATCGGCCTTTTTGGGCAGCGACGCGGGGCAGATGCTCATCAGCGGGATTATAGAGGCCATCGACTGGCTGGCCGGCGGCATCGAGATGGTCGTTGGTTTCGTGATGGGCATGGCGACTATCATCTCGGAGAACTGGGCTGTTCTGGCCCCCATCTTCGGCCAGATCGGCGATGCCATCGGCATACTTATCACCTGGATGGTGCTGTGGAAGATCGCCACCATCGCGGTGGCGGTGGCCCACCAGATCATGAGCATGTCCATGCAAAACAACGCCCTGACCTGGATCCTGCTGGTCATCGCCGTGGTCATCGTGATGATCATGAAATGGATACAGTCGGTGGGTGGGCTGCAGGTGGCATGGCTCATCTGCGTGGATAAGGTACTGACTGCATGGGACGCCATGAAGATCAGCGCCAAGCTGGTGGCCAACGCCGTACTCAACTTCTTCACCTATATGGGGCTGGGGTTCAGCGCCATCGCTACCGGCATCCAAAATGTCGTCGGCGATATGAAGGCCGGCACGCTGATGATCTTACAGAACATGATCAACGGGGCCATCGACCTCATCAACAAATTTATCGGCCTGCTCAACAAGATCCCCGGGGTGAGCATCGAGACCATCGACCACGTGACCTTCGGCACCGAGGCCAAGCTGGAAAATGAGGCCGAGAAACAGGCCCGCAACCAGGCGCTGGAGAACAAGCGCGCCAAGGCCCAGGCCGACGTGGCGGGCCGCCAGGCCGAGCTGGATCAGATGGTGGCCGAGGCCAGAGCATCGTCTGCCGAGCGCAAGGCGGAGATCGACCGCCTCAAGGCCGAAGCCCAACAGGATAAAGTGGATATATTTGGCGGCATAGAGGACCAATTCGGCGGTGGCGGTACCCATTTTGGCGGCGGCGGTGGCGGCCGGGACTTTGGGCAGGGGATACCGGTGGCCGGCGGCAGCATCGACGAGGTGGGCAAGATACGCGGCGACGTAAATATCGCCGACGAGGACCTGCAGATGCTGCGCGATGTGGCCGAGATGCGCTTTGTACAGAACTTCGTCACCCTGACGCCCACCGTGTCGATGAGCGCCCAGATCAGTGAGCGGGTAGACGTGGACAGTGTGATGGTGGCGCTGGAGCGACAGCTGGAAGAGGAATTTGCCGCCGCGGCCGAGAGCGTTTACGCATAGGGGGTGTATGGGTGTACAGGATCTATCTTTTACTGGGCAGCACCGAGTGGGAGCTGCCGGTGCTGCCGGAAAAGCTGGAGGTAAAATCCCCCGGTGAAAACAGCACCACGACCGTACTGGAGACCGGTGAGATCAACTGCCTGCAGAAAAAGGGCCTGCGCGAGGTGGTGCTGGAGTCGTTCTGGCCCCGCCGCCGCATCCCGCTGGTGAGCGCTAAAACACTGCCCGAGCCCATGGATTTCGTGCGGGCCATACAGGCCTGGCGGGACCAGAAAAAGCCGCTGCGGCTGCTGATCTGCGGCACCGACCTGGATATAAACACCAGCATGGGCATCGAGTCGTTCGAGTACAGTGAGAAGGGCGGTGAACCGGGTGACATCTACTACAAGCTGTCGCTGCGGGAGCACCGCGCCTACGGGCCTAAAAAGGTACAGCTGCCCGCCCCGTCGCAAAAGCCGGTGGCCACGGTGCAGCAGCCTGCACGCCCGGGCGAGGCCCAGCGGCCCCGGAGCTATACCATCGTCTCGGGCGACACGCTTTGGGGCATTGCCAAGCGGTATTACGGTGACGGGGCCAAGTGGCCCACCATCTACCAGGCCAACGGCGACAAGATCAAAAACCCCAATCTGATCTACCCGGGGCAGGTGGTGGTGATCCCGTGATACAGATTATGTACCAAAACGTAAAGACCGGCGCCGCCCACGACATCACCGACCTGGTCAGTGCGGCTACCTGGCGCACCCAGCGGTCGGGCGCGCCGGCGTCGCTGGAGATGACGCTGCTGCGCGACGCGGCGGTGCAGATCGACCACGGCGGAGTGGTGACGGTGAAGAGCGGCGGTACCGGCCTGTTTTACGGCTATGTATTCAAGTACAGCCAGAGCGAAAAGGGCGAGATACAGGTGACCGCTTACGACCAGACCCGCTATCTGAAGAACAAGGAGACCTATGTGTTCACCGGGGTGCGGGCCGATCAGATCGCCGCCCGGTTGGCGGCGGATTTTGGCATCAGCACCGGACAGCTGCAAAATACCGGCTATGTCATCTCCTCGCTGGTGATGGACAACAAGACGCTGTTTGACATCGTGCTCACCGCCCTGGACCACACATTGGTGGGGACCGGCGAACTGTACTATCTGTGGGACGATTTTGGCAAGCTGCGCATCTCCAATGTGCGGGACACCATCTTGCCGCTGGCCATCGGCGACGGCAGTTTGGCCACCGGCTACACCTATACCAGCGACATCGACGGCGACACCGCCAACAGGGTGAAGCTGGTGCGCGACAACAAAGAGAGCGGGCGCCGGGACGTATATGTCTTTCAGGACTCTGACAACATGCAGTTCTGGGGCGTACTGCAGTATTTTGAGAAGGTGGACCAGGAGCTCAACAGCGCCCAGATCAGCGAGCGCGGCGACAACATGCTGGCGCTCAAGAACAGGCCCACCCGCAGCTTTGACGTGAATGCCATCGCCGACCTCTCGGTGCGCGCGGGGCGGATGGTGTACTGCCAGTTCAGCGAGGCAGGCATCGGCGGCTGGTACATTGTGGACGAGTGCAGCCAGGACCTGCTCAAAGAGACCATGAGCTTAAAGATGGTGATGAAATAATGCTGACACAGACGATAAAAAAGGTAGCCCGCCAGACCCAGCAGGCCGCTGACCCCGCCGCTTTTTTGTTTGGGCAGGTGACGTCGCTTGCGCCGCTGACGGTGATGGTGGATAACCGCTTTCCCGTCAGCGCGCCGGCGCTGGTGGTGATGCGTGGATTTCGCGCCGGCGATGAGGTGGACCACATCCACGACATAAGCCCCCACGCCCATCAGGTGCCGGCGGCGGCCACCGACAGTGCAGACCAGCCCGCCCACACCCACCAGGTGCCGGCCGCCAAGACCGAAAAGGCAGAGCCCGGCGACCACCAGCACGACATCAAGGCGCGCGATACCGCCGCTGCCGGGCAGCATGCCCACCGCCACCAGATCGCCGCCCGACAGACCGGGGCACTGGGGCTGCAGACCGCCGGCGGCCGGCATTTGGGCCTGCAGGTGGGTGATAAGGTGGTGCTGCTGCGCAACGACGGCGGCCAACAATTTTTAGTACTGGGGAGGGTTTGAGCATGGCGCTTATACCGACGGCAGCCCAGCGGCTGCCCACCTTTGGCGGCGAAGTAGAGGTACAGAGCCAGGCCGAGGAGACCTCGCGCACCTACGCGGTAAATTGGCACACCGGCCGTATCGGCGGGTTCATCGACGGGCTGGAGGCGGTGCGCCAAGCCGTGTACAAGCTGCTTTTGACCGAGAGATTTTGTCATCTCATCTACAGCTGGAATTACGGGGTGGAGATGAGCCAGCTCATCGGCAAGAGCGAGGAAGTGCTGCACAGCGAGGCTGAACGCATCCTGTCCGAGGCACTGCTGCAGGACAGCCGCATAACCGGCATCAGCAATTTTGACATCGAAAAGATCAGCCGCAACACAGCCCAGATCAAATTTACGGTGGCCACCGTCTACGGCGCCACCGACATCGAGCAGGAGGTGGATATCTAATGGCCCAGGATTACGAGAATATGACCTACGAGCGCATTTTACAGCGCTGTTTAGACCGGGTACCCGACACGGTAGACCGGCGCGAGGGGTCGATCATCTATGATGCCATCGCCCCTGCGGCGGCCGAGCTGGCTACCTACTACACGATCTTACCGGCCGAGATGGACCGCGCTTTTCCCGACACCGCCCAGGGAGAGGACTTGACGAACAAGGCCCGTGAGCGGGGTATCTTTCGATTGCCGGCCACCGCCGCTGTGCGGCGCGGCACCTTTGCCGACGCCGACGGCGCGCCCATGGACGTGCCCATCGGCAGCCGTTTTTCGGGTGGGGCAGTCACTTACCGAGTGACGGCCCGCAGCGGCGCGGGGCAGTTTTCGCTCACCGCCGAGGAACCGGGGGCCCGGGGAAACGCCTACTTCGGCACCCTGTTTCCCATCGATTTTATCGATGGGCTGGGAAGCGCCCAGCTGGGGGCGGTGCTGATAAACGGCGAGGAGCAGGAGGATGACGACGCCCTGCGCGCCCGCTATATCGAGAGCCTGCACAGCGCCACCTACGGCGGCAATGTGGCCGATTACCGCGAGCGCACCGAGGCACTGCCCGGGGTGGGGCTGGTCAAGGTGTTCCCGGTGTGGAACGGGGGCGGTACGGTAAAGCTGGTGCTGGTGGACAGCGCCGGCAAAGTACCCTCGAAAGAGCTTATTGACAGCGTGCAGACGGCGATCGATCCCACCCAGAACCAGGGGGAGGGGCTGGGCATCGCCCCGATCGGGCATGTGGTGACGGTAGAGGCGGCTGCCGGCAAGACGATCGACGTGGCGATGCAGCTGTCGCTGGCAGGGGTGAGCTGGGCGGACATCCAGGCCCGGGTGACCCAGAATATCGAGGCCTATCTGCAGAAACTGGTGGCCGATTGGGCGCAAAACGAGCATCTCATCGTGCGCATCAGCCAGATCGAGAGCCGGGTGCTCGATGTGCCCGGTGTGGTGGATGTGAGCGGGACCACCATCTGCGGCGCGGCAGAGAACCTGGTGCTGAGCGAGATAGAGATTCCTGTTATGGGGGCGGTGACTGAACTTGCTGCGTGATCTTTGGCCTTCACATCTGCAACAGCTCGAGGAGCTGCGTCAGCTATCTGCCGCCCAACAGCCGGAATTTGACCGCGCCTGGCGGGACCTGCAGCAGCTGCATCTGGAATTTTCACCCTATACCTTGACCGAGCGTGGATGTGCCCGCTGGGAGGAGATCTTGGAGATCTACACGGCGGCCGGCCGCACGCTGGAGGAGCGCCGCTTTGCTATCGCCGCCCGCCTGAACGCCAATCTGCCCTACACTGCCAAGAGGCTGGAGCAGGTGTTGGAGGAGCTGTGCGGGGCGGGATACTACACCATCGAGCAGAGCGGGTACCAGCTGACCGTGCGCCTGGCGCTGGTGAGCAAACAGAATATGCAGGAGGCCGCGGAGCTGGTGGGGCGCATGATACCGGCCAACATCGCGGCGGTGGTGTCGCTGCTTTTTAACCGCCACAGTATGCTGGCAGGATATACCCATGCCCAGTTGGCGGCGCGAACCCACCAAATGTTGAGAGACGAGGTGTTGCCATGAGCGGACAGACAGAATATTTTGGGCTGCACAAGCCCGACCCGGAAGACTTTTACGACATCGGCCGGCAAAACGCCAATGCCGATACAATGGACGCAGCGCTGCAGCGGGTGAGGCAGACCGCCGAGGCGGCCATCCCCGCTGCCCAGAAGGGGCAGCCGGGCGGCGTGGCGGCGACAGAGCACCAGCACCGGCGGGCAGATATCAGCGATTTTCCCACTGCGCTGCCGGCTGACGGCGGCAACGCGGCCACCGTGGGCGGCAAGACCGCCGGCGAATTTGCCGCGGCGGTGCACACCCACCAGAGAGCGGGCATCACCGATTTTGCCCACACCCATCCCAAGAGCCAGATCACCGACTTCCCGGCGGCGATCAAAAATCCCTACGCGCTGACGATACAGGTCAATGGAGTACCACAGACAACGTATACTGGTGCCAGTGCACAGTCCTTTAATATAACACCAGAGAAAATTGGAGCTATGGCTACCAGTGCAATTTCATCTGGCTCTAACGCAAACGGTAGGTGGATCAAATTTCCAGGCGGATTTATGATCGTTTTTCAAACGGTCACCTTTCAAAATGTTAGGTGTGACCATCAGTGGGGCAATATTTTTACCAGTGCTAATGATATTAGGAATATGCCAAATTTTCCACTGGCTTTTTCTGCTCCCCCGGTGATCACTCGCAGTCTTTCTCCAATGGGTACAGGAGATTGTTGGCTGATGACAAAAGACACCAATCCTGTTGTCGACTACCGAGTGACCAGTGGAGGCTTTCAGATCGCCCGAGGATCGCACTCTGACTATATCACCGTCACATTAAGCGTAATCGCTATGGGTCCATACTGACAGAAACTTTGTACAAGCAGCTGAGCTGCCTATAGGGGAAGACAGTGAAAGTCGTTATGACGGATTTGATCATTTTAGTGCGGATGTGCCGCAGAGAGGTAGGAGATACCACTGTGCTGATAGACAAGTACCCCCCATTTTTACAGGAGCTAGTGGAATTACAGGCCCTAGCTGCCGCCCAGCAGCCGGAATACGATAGGTCTCTTGAAGAGCTGTGCGGCCTGCACGAAGATTTTTCGCTCTTTACCCTTACCGAGCGCGGCACAGCTCGCTGGGAGGAGATACTGGGTATTGCCCGGCAGCGCGGGGACACGCTGCCGATACGGCGGGCGCGCATACAGACTGTATACTTGAGCCGTCTGCCCTATACCGGCCGGGCGCTGGAAGACTATCTGCGCCAGGTGAGCGAACAGTATACACTGCAGCTAGACACGGCCAACTATCAGCTGTACGTGGATGTGCTGCTCGACGGGTATGATCGGCGCGCGGCGCTGCTGGCTGTTCTGGCTGAGATGCTGCCGGCCAACATAGCCCTGCAGCTGCTGAGCATGATACGAGAGACGGTAGCTGCCTCCCCGGTGATACCGGCGGCGGTAGTGACCACAGAGGTGCGGCATATCCACCAGCCGCAGGGAGGCGTAAAAAATGGGCAGATGGCAACTGCTGAAAGACCGGCCGCTAGGCACCGCAGTCAGCTTTAGTGCGGCGCATCAAAAATACCCCTTGAACGAGACGGGTACACCGATCACTTGGATATTGGTGCGAAAAGAGAGCGGCAAGCTGTTTTTGCTCTCTAAATATATCCTCTGTCAAAAGGCAGTGGATGGCAAAGAGAGCAGCAGAGTAGGAGGCAACAACGCCTATGGGTCATCGAACATCGACCAGTGGCTCAATGCTACCGCCGCCAATTGGTACACTGCCCGGCACAGCACTGACGCACCGCCCAGCGCAGGTAATGTGACCCAAAATCCCTACCAGAGTGAGCCGGGTTTTTTGAGTGGCTTTTCGGCGCCGGCACAGTCCATGTTGGTCGCTCACAGTTTGCCGGGCGTAAAGATGGCCGCCTCCTCGGGTGAGAGCTTTAAGACGGCAAAAGTGTTTTTGCCTTCGCAGTACAACCTAGGGCTTTATAACTACGACGCCGAGAGTACTGCGGAGGGGGAGACCTGGCCTTACTTCGAAAGTAGTGGCCAGTCTGTGACCGTGGCCAAGACGGGCATCAACGGTGTGGCCGCCAGCTACTGGATGCGCACCCCTGAAGCCGGGGGAAACGACCGCATGACCTTTGTGGACGCGGTGGGAGACGGCTACTTTAAATACGCCAACGCCAATGACGGCTCTAAGGGTATCCGCCCCTGTATCGTCATTGCCGACAACGCCACAGTAGATACTCAGTTTGACCCCATCGACTCGGTATACCCTCTCTATGTCAATGATGCGCCGGCGGCGCCGACGACACTGTCGACCGGTCTGCTGTTGCAGGGCCGGCCGGTCGCCATCAATTGGCCGGCTTCTGTAGGTAGCGGGGTGAGCTATACCCTGCAGCGGTCAGTCGACGGCGGCAGCTTTACCGAGCTGGTGACCGGGCTCACCGATACTACCTACACCGATATAGTACCGGTAGCAGCATCTAGTTACCAGGTACGGGTATGTGCTGTGAGCGCCCGTGGTTATGCCTCTGTATGGAAGACAATGGACCAGCAGCAGGTCATCGTACCGGCACCGCCAGTCATCAGCGGCAGTGATGCCGATTGGGGGGAGCTCACGGCCCCCAACACCTACCGATACACGGTTACTAGTACCAGCGCTACCGCCATGAAGGTCACCGAGCGGCTAGTCAGCTCTGGCAATGAGATGCTGCTGCGCAGCTATGTAGTACAGCCCGGGGAAGAAAACACCGTGCAGTGGGGCCTCACCGAGTGGATGCAACTCGCCGACGGCAGCCACAGCCTGGTTATCACCGCTGCTGATGGCACGTTCACCACGGTGCGTACGCTGTGCTTTTCGCGTACTGTACCGGCCGTAGAGCTCTCGCGGGCTATCGCCACCGACGCAGTGGTAAGCAAGGTATTCCTGTCGGTATTTCCCACACCGGTGGGGGATGCCGCCGTCACCTGCCTAGTGAGCAACAACCCTTTTGACCAGCAGCCGGTGTGGGAGAACTGCGCACACAATCTGAATCTGTCGGTACACAACATGCAAAATACCACCTGCACTGGTGGCGGTGGGATCGCCTACCGGCTGAAGATCCAAAAAAACACTGCCGACGTAGCGCTGGATCGCATCGTCGTGCGCTTTGTATAGGGGAGAGTAATATGGCAAGTTACAAGTCGATCGTCACCGATGCCGGCGCACAAAAACTGGCTGAGATCTTGGCTGCTGGCGGGCAGCTGGTGCTCACACGGGCCGCCTGCGGCAGTGGTACGCCCACTACCGACCCGGCCCGGCGCAGCGAGCTAGTACAGCCGCTGGAAGTGCACGCAGCCATCAGCGATCGGGCAGTGGAGCCCGGTCCGCCCAGCGTATTGCGGGTCCAACTGCAGGTAGACAATGCCGGCCTTAAAGAGACGGTGCCTATCCGCGAACTAGGGCTCTACTGCCCGGTAGATGACGGGCGGGAGATCCTGTTTTGCTATGCCTGGCTAGACGGACCAGACAGCGATAATTTATTGGCCCCGCCGGCCAGCGCGGAAATGGCGGATACTGTACATGTACACGACATGGGGCTGGTGCTCACAAATCAGCAGTCCGCTGCGGTGAGCGTTACGATGGCGCACGGCGCCGCGATCACCGAGGCTCGGCTCACTGCCTATGCGGCCCCCCGCGACCATATACATCAGGCCACTCAGATCACTGAGACTACCCAGGAGACAGTAGAGGCAGCTCAGCGCCGGCAGGATTACGAGATCACTGCACTGCAAGAGCAGCTGGATACTGGCTTTGTGGGCACTACCCTAACGCACACCTTTTCCCCAGACGAGCTGTCACAGTACCGGGGATTTGATGGCACCGGCTTGCCGGTGGGTGTTTATGACCGTCAGACGGCTCGGCTTTATGCGTAGGGGGGATATAGATGGTACAGAAGATCGAGGCTCCGGCATCGCTCAGCTTTGGCACCCCGTATCAGGGCTTGCCGCTGGCAGTGACCTGTGCGTCGGCTGGGGCCTGGGATGAAGTCAAATACCGGTGGGAGAGATCGGTAGATGGTAGCGCCTACCGACCGCTGGGCACTACCGCCGTACCAGTATTCAGCGATATGGTTCCTGTCGGCAGCACCTATGGACTGCGGGTACAGGTGGTGACTAGAGCAGGGTTTTCAGATTATACGTATAGTGGGCAGGCCGATATTCTAACGCCGGTGCAGCCCATTATCGAGGCTGTGAGCAGCGACCTCGGCGAATGGGAAGAGCCGATCCCCTACTCCTATACCATACATCCCTGCAACCGGGGCGCCGTAGTGACGGTGCGCGCGTGGCTGGCTGGAGGGGGCGATGACCGGCTGTTGCGGCAGCACATCGCCGAACCCGGTACTAGCTATCAGCTCGACTTGACAAAATGGTGGTTGCCGCTGCCATGTGGCACATACATCCTGCGTATAGAGGCTAGCGACCAGTACGGAAGTACTGCTCAGAAGACGGCAACATTTACTCGTCTCGGGAAGAAGATCTCCCTATCGCGGACCGAGCACCTGAATGCTACCCCCCGGAAAGTGCTGTTGTCGGTGTATCCGGCAAACTACCCGCCGGGCACCGCTGTGGTATTGCAGGCCTCCTGTGACCCATACGGCCCGTTACCAGTGTGGGAGGATGTGGCCGCAGGAGAGGTACACCAGTTTACCGCTGTACCTGCCGGAACGCCGGGTATCGGCTACCGCATAAAAATAGAGCCGCCGGCGGGTCACGAGGCAATAATACAGGGTATCGCAGTGCGGTATCTGGCATGATGAGGAGGCAGTATGGATTTTGAACGGGAAAAATGTCAATTTGTAAGTTTGCTGCAGGCGCGCAAAAAGCTGTGCCAGCGCGAGATGGCAGCCGCCCAACGGGAAGTGTCTAGGGTGCTGGCGGTCGATGACCAGCTACATAACAGGCAGATAGAAGATATGGCTCTAGCCTATCCCTACTGGCAAAAAAATACTGTCTATAGCCCGGGCGAGGTGCTGCTCGACCCCGAAACCGGGCGGTTGTTCATCACTGCTGCCCCGGTGTCGGCTGGGCTACAGAGCGCCCCCAGTACACCGGGCATGCAGCACGTTTACCGCCCGGTACCCAAAAGATTTGCAGACGGCAGCTACTGCTTTGTGTGCGGGCAAAATGTCTTTGCTCAGGAGCGGTATACCGATGACAAAGGCCGTAAGTGGCGGGCGCTCACCGACCTATGTCCCTGTACCAGCCCGCCAAAAGAGGGGATCGACTGGGCGCTGGAAGAGGGGACAGAACATGTATAGAGGAATCGATGTTTCCAGCCACAACGGCATGGTCGACTACGGCACCGCCCAGGCGGCGGGGCTCGATTTCGTAATGATCCGCTGTGGCTACGGCAGTGACCGCAGTGACCAGGACGACAGTATGTATTTGCGCAACGTACAGGCCTGCCAAGAGCGGGATATCCCCTGGGGGGCATACCTGTACAGCTATGCCATGACTTTAGAGGAAGCGCAGAGCGAGCTTACGCACATGCTGCGGCTGCTGAACGGCAAAAGACCGCGCATGCCCATCGCCATCGACATGGAGGACGCCGACGGCTATAAGGCCGCCCGGGGCGGTATCGACCGGCAGCTGGCTACCGATATCGTGCGCCACGTCTGTGCGGGGTTGGAGTCTGCCGGCTACTATGCCATGTGGTATTGTAACCGCGACTGGTGTCAAAATCACCTGTACCCCGAGCAGCTGGCCGCGTACGATCTCTGGTATGCGCGCCCCGGCTTGTCGTCGCCCGACCGCGCCTGTGGCATCTGGCAGGACCAGATCGGATCCACCGGCGGCAGCTGGCCGGGCGCCAACACGGCAAGTGGTCGCTGCGACACCAATGTGGCCTACAAAAATTACCCGTCCATCATCGCTGCCAAAGGGCTAAATGGCCTGGGGGGATCAGCATCGGTGCCCGATGTACAGCCAGATCTGGCCCCGGCGCGCACCTACACGGTACAGCCAGGTGATAACCTCACCTGGATCGCCGCCCAGTACGGTACCACCGCTGCGGCGCTCGCTGCCGCCAACGGCATTTTAAATGCCGATCTCATCTATCCCGGGCAGGTGCTCACCATCCCCGGCGCAGCTGGCAGTGTGTATACGGTGCAGCCGGGCGATACGCTCTCGGGTATTGCAGCCCGGTACGGCACCACCTATCAGGTGCTGGCTGCTGTCAACGGGATCACCGACCCCAATATCATCTATCCGGGCCAGCAGATCAGAGTGTAGGGAGGAGACCATGACAGAAAAAATAGACCGTATAAGATCGGTACTTACAGCGTGTATCGCCGGGTTGACAGCTGCTTGGGGCTGGTTTGGTTGGTTGGTACTGCTGTGGGTGGCGACAATGGCCGCCGACTATCTGACCGGTACGGCAGTGGCGATAAAGAGCGGCGACTGGCAGTCAAAAGAGGCCAGAGAAGGACTTTGGCATAAGGGGGGAATGATGGTGGCGGTAGCCGCCGCTGGTGGGACCGACCTGGTCATTGGCCTCATCATCGGCAATATCCCTTCCATCAAACTGCCTTTTACCTATCCTGCCCTGCTCAGTACAGTGGTGATCGTCTGGTATATCATCACCGAACTGGGTTCGGTGGTGGAAAATGCCGGACAGCTCGGTGCGCCCGTGCCACAGTTTTTGCGCCGCTGCCTGGGGCAGCTGGCCGATACTGTAGAGAGCAGTGCCTTAGACGATACAGGATGTAAGCCATCCAATAAAAAATAGCACCTTCATTCGCTGCACAAAAAGTGCGGGGACCAGACTACCTAGCTACAGTCTGGTCCCCGCATTTTTTATACCGCTGACACTGTCCAGGTACCGCAGGAAAAAGGGGGCGGTCACCCCACCATGGCTACACCGCAGACAGCATCCTGAGCTGCGACTTTTTTACCTAAGCAATTGGGGCTATTTTTGTGTTATTTCATAAATGTGTAGATTATGTACCATCGTCCATTGTAGACAGAGACCAAATTGACATAAAATCTCAACAGAGAACGCTGAGGAGGTGTAATATGTCAATACATGAAATATTTTCTCAAAAAGTGCGGCAATATCGCGAGGAAAACCATCTAACACAGGCCAATATGGCCGAAATGTGCAATATTTCTATCGAGTATTACCAGCGTATCGAACACGGCCGAGCCAATGTGGGGTTGGATAATGCCGTGTTCATCGCCACAGTGCTTGATATAAGTATAGATGCCCTCAAGGAAGAGGTGCGCCGGCAGCAGGCGCGGGAAGACAGGCAGTGACTGCCCTTTAAAAAGGCAGGCACATAGCTGACCAGCGCCGCGGCAGACCTGGCCGGCTGTCGGTATGCCGGCAATTCGCCGTATACGTACACATACACATAGAGAAATGTATGAACTCGGCCGGCGGCCTCGATCGGACTGTCGGGAGCAACGCTATATGCGGTACGCCCCCAATACGCACCTGCACCTCACTGGGTGCAGGGCCTTTTTATGTGGACGCGGCAGTCGGGCGGAGACAGCGTAGCAGACGCCTGTGTGACATCTGCTGAAACGAGATACCTCCATAAAAATGGCGGCACTCAGTGTGTCAGCGCGCGTCGGCCGGCCCGCTATGGGGGTTAGAGCGCAGTTCCTTTACGGGGGACAAAGAGCCCCGATAGATCTACCTGCTCCAATTTGAGCAGGGCGATCTTTTTATCGATGCCACCTGCATACCCCGTCAGGCTGCCGGTACTGCCGACCACGCGGTGGCACGGGACGATGATAGAGATGCTGTTATGCCCCACAGCGCCGCCCACTGCCTGGGCCGACATGTGCGGCAACCCGTTTTGCGCGGCGATCTGGCGGGCGATCGCCCCGTAGGTCGTAGTCTGTCCGTAGGGGATGTGGCAGAGCACCTCCCATACAGCCAGCTGAAACGGGGTGCCGACCATGTGGACAGGCGGCAGCTCACCCGGCTCCCGGCCAGAAAAATAGGTGTCTAACCAGCGTTCTGTCTTTACAAAAATGGGGTGGTCTTGCCGATGCTCTTGCGCGAAAAGATCGGAGGGAAAATACTTTTCGCCCTCAAACCACAGCCCGGTCAAGCCGATGTCGTCACCAGCCAGTAAAATGTTGCCCAGCGGTGTTTTACATGTTCGGAGGTACAGATGCTGCATGGGTCTCATCCTCTCTTTTCTCATTATAAACGGCAATAGATCTACCTAGCGGCGGCCGCAAAAGGCCCTCTACAGGGCATTCCACAAACTGACAGTGGCGTAACTGCGCCAAGGCCGCCACTTCTCTGCCAGAGCCAGCGCATCTCCGGGCGAGCGGGGCGCCAGCGCCTTTTTGACACCGGCATCGGTCTCTAAGAAAGCGTCGGGCCACTGCATGGCCCGCATGGCCATGTACTGGGCGCTCCAACTCCCGATCCCGCGAATCTGCAAGAGCTTTTGCATCTCTTCCTGCGGCTGAGCGCACGGGCCCAGAACGATCTCTCCACGCATGAGCGCCAGAGCCAGCGCGTAGATGGTACGCGACCGGGCGGCGATCACCCCCAGCTGGCCCAGCTGAGTCTCGATATCCGGCCCCAGCGCCGCGATATCGGCCGGGGTCGGAAACAGCCGGCACAATCCGTCGATGCCGGTCTCTATCGGCTTTCCGTAAGCGGTGGCCAGACGGGCGGCCAACGTGCTGGCTGCCCGCACCGTGATCTGCTGGCCCAACACAGTGCGCACGGCCATCTCAAAGGCGTCGAAGCACCCCGGTACACGGGTCCCAAGCACACGCAGGCCGGGGCGTATCTCATCCATGCTCTGCAGCGCGCGATACACCGTATCCGGGTCGCAGTACAGGTCAAACAGGCGCCGAATTCTCGCCAACACCTGCGGCAGTACCGGCAGCAGCGTTTCGCTCACCGTCACCTGCAGGGCGCTTTTTTTCGGCAGATGTGTCACCTGTATCCAGCCAGTCAGCGGCCGGCCCAAACGGTCCTCTAGCCAGACTGTGCGCCCATAGGTGCCGTCCTGCACACGCTCTACCCCGGCGATGGCCCGCCCGGCCAAAAAATCGAGCATCTTATCCCACTGGTATGGGGGCCGGTACCCCAGCGTCAAAGTGATACTGCCGGGATGCGGTGTAGCTTTGGCGGGGGCTTTTCGCAGGGCGGTAGGGGAGAGTTGATACTGCTCTTTAAACCGGGTGTTGAACCGGCTCAAACTGCCAAATCCCGCGGCCATCGCCACTTCTGTCACCGAAAGCGCTGTGTCGGTGAGCAGGTTTTTGGCCAACAGCAGTCGGCAGGTCTGCAGATATTGGACCGGTGATACGTGAAATTCCTCGGCAAATACGCGGCGCAGATGGCGGCCGGTGCACCCCAGCTGTGCCGCCAGATCTTCTAGACTCTGCCCACTGCCACAGTTCTCTTCGAGAAGGTGCGCCGCCTTATGGGCCAGCGCGGCACTGGCGTCAACAGGCGACTGGCCGGGAGCCTGTTCCGGCCGACAAAGCAGACACGGCCGGTATCCCGCCTGCTCCGCCTCCGCCGCGGTGGTAAAAAAGGTGCAGTTCTCCTCTTTGGGTATCTTTGCCCAGCACACGGGGCGGCAGTAGATCCCGGTGGAAGAGACACCCACAAAAAAGCGCCCGTCAAAGCGCGCGTCTCTTGCCGCGAACGCCGCATATAACCCTCTGCTGCTTTTTATCACAGCACCACCTCCTATCAAGCTCCCGCCGCAATCGGGCTGGGCTCTGCATCTATTTTAGCATATACTCAAAAAATGTCTCGCTGTTTTCGGACATGATGATGCCGGCCTGTACCGGCTGGAGCCGCCCGATGGTGGCGGCCGTATCCCCGGCCCTTTTAACGGGCAGCGTGTAGAACACCGATAAAAAGCGGCTGTTTTGCCCATTTTTCTGTGCCGCAGAACAGCTGCTCTTATGCGGCAAGGAATAGGTTTGTATAGCGGCGCTCTGCCGATAAATAGAAAAAGACCGCCAACTTGAGCCGGCGATCTTTTTGCAATCATAGCGCAAAATGATTTCTAGCAGTAGTTAAACTAAATGATTATAGATAAACTGGGATTTTTTTATCGACTGTCTTCCAAAAAAGTTAGGCAAACTCACGCTTTCTTCCGTGTTAAGAAAACCCCAACGAATGCGCCAATCAAGGCAAGCGGTGCTATTCGAACGAACAGCCACTCAAATGCGTGAAACACGACTCCTGCAACTGCGGGTTCGGGGTGGCTATAATCCCAACCCAAGTAGGGACTATTTAATACGATCAGGACTGCAAAAACAGCCACTATAACCGCACACAATAAGATAAAAAGCCAATGGATCGCTTTTTGTCTCGCTGTTTTCCTGTGGGCGAGTTGCAGGTTTATGACCTCAAGTTTCTCGGAAATCGCTCTTAGATCATCCGCTTTCGCCTCGACAACGGTTTCTCCAAGCAGTGTGCTTACAGGTGTTTCAAATACCTCTGATATGGAAATCAACATATCGGCATCTGGAACCGACAGGCCTTGCTCCCATTTAGAGATCGTTTGTCTCACCACATTCAACTTGATTGCAAGTTCCTCTTGCGAAAGCCCTTTGGATTTTCTTATTGTTTTTATGTTTTCTTTTAGCATCAGGAATGACCTCCTTACCTTGTCACTAATGATATGGAGGATAGCCTGTTGCGGCAAGCAACGCAGATTAACATTACAGTGTCCTTTTGATAAATCGGTATTTGTCAGTACATCTTTTTTGCCTGACCGTGCATTTAAATGACAGCACATTTGGGGTATAAAAAAGACATACCTTCCCCTTAGCGGAAAGTATGTCTTTTTGGTGCAGATGACGGGACTTGAACCCACACGGACGAACGTCCACTACCCCCTCAAAGTAGCGTGTCTGCCTATTCCACCACATCTGCATATTGCTATCTGGCAGTACCGGATAGCAAAAATGATTATACCATCAACCTGCCGCGGCGTCAAGCCCGTTTTTGCTGCCGCCCCGTCAAAACGTTCGACATCCGCCTGGCTGGCCGAGGGGAAATCGCCCCAGTGTGCCCGGCGCGGCAGAGATAGGGGCCGCCTGCCCACTGCTGACAGCCCGCCTGTATTTACCGCTGGCTATTACCGGTCCCACTTGTCGCACAGCGCCAGGATCTGGTCGCGGAATTTGGCCAGATCTTTGTTGGCGCCGCCGGCGTTGTGGCCGATGACGTCCAACAGGCGCGAGCCGGCAGTCACCAGCCGGGCAAAAGCCTGGTTAGAAGAGCCGTTTCTGGGCCCCTCCAGCAGTGGGTGCAGCTGCTGGTAGCTGCGCCCCTGGGCCAGCATCTGGCCGCTGACGAGGTCGTAGATCTCCATAAAGTTGGGTGCGTGGGCCGCCAATCCCCGCAGAGTCAGCGCCCCCACGAATTTGTCGCACACGGTGTTTTCGCCGTGCACCACAAAGATCTGCCGGGGCCGGGGTGAAAAAGACTCTGCCCACCGCAGCAGCCCCTCCTTATCGGCATGGGCCGAGAGACCGGGGAAGTTGACGATGCGGGCCTTTACGGCGATCTGCTCGCCAAACAGCTTTACCTCTTTGGCCCCCTCCAGCAAAATGCGCCCCAACGTCCCCTCTGCCTGGTAGCCCACGAACACCACAGTGCACTCGGGGCGCCACAGGTTGTGTTTCAGGTGGTGGCGGATGCGGCCGGCCTCACACATGCCGCTGGCCGAGATGATGATCTTGGGGGTGTGCTCAAAGTTGAGCAGCTTAGATTCCTCGCTGGTCTGGCACAGGTGCAGGTCGGGAAAAGAGAGCGGGTCTTTGCCCCGCCGCAAGATGGCCTGTGCGTCGCTGTCGGCGTAGGTGTGCAGCTGCCGGGCGTAGATACGAGTCGACTCTACCGCCAGCGGGCTGTCGACATACACCGGAAAATCTGGCCGCCGCACCAGGCCCCGCTCCTTGATGTCGCGGATAAAGTACAGCAGCTCCTGGGTGCGTCCCACCGCGAATGAGGGGATGATCACGTTGCCGCCGCGCCCCAGCGTCTCGTCGATGATGCGCGCCAGATCGGCAGTGTAGTCGGTAGCTGGTGGGTGAGAGCGGTCGCCGTAGGTGCTCTCCATCACCACGTAGTCGGCGTCGGTCAGGTGCTGCGGGTCGCGGATGATGGGCTGGTCGGTGTTGCCGATATCGCCCGAGAATACCACCTTTTTGCGTGTGCCGCTCTCTTCCAGCAGCAGCTCCACCGAAGAGGAACCCAGCAGGTGGCCGGCGTCGAAAAATACTGCCGTCGCCCCGTCGCACACCTGCACCGGCTGCCCGTACTGGCAGGGTACCAGGTAGGGCAGCACCGCCTCGGCGTCCTGGGCGGTGTACAGCGGCTCCACCAGGTCTTTGCCGCTGCGGTCGCGCTTGCGGTTCTCCCACTGGGCGTCCATTTCCTGGATGTGGCCGCTGTCGCGCAGCATGATGCTCAGCAGTTCACAGGTGGCCTCGATAGCGAATATCTGCCCGTGAAAGCCGTTTTTTACCAGCAGCGGCAGCCGCCCCGAATGGTCGATGTGGGCGTGGGTGATCAGCACACAGTCGATGCTGTCGGCCTTAAACGGCAGCTGTTGGTCGTCTTTTTCATCGCGGCCCTGTTGTAGGCCGCAGTCTATCAGAATGCGTTTGCCCGCCACCTCGATGCAGTGGCAGCTGCCGGTGACCTCGTGGGCTGCGCCGTAAAATGTCAGTTTCATGTGTGACCGCCTCTCGTGCCCAGGGCAGCTCGTCCCGGGCGGTGGGCCCCGCCGCCGCAATGTGCGGAGCGGGGCCGATATATGAAAAAAACGGGGCGGCAGCCGCCTGAAACGAAGCGCCCGCCGCCCCAAAGAGCGCGTCTATTCGGTGAATTTTTTGACCACCTTTTTTAAGATCGTGTCCACATCGCTGTCGGGGTACTGCAGGATGATGTTGGTCACCTCGCCGCCGATGTGTGAGATCAGGTCGTGGGCCGTCACCTGGTAGTCGTCCTCTTTGGCCATATCGGCCAGTTCGGCGAACAGGCGGGCACATTTCTCCTGCGCCAGCACATGACTGCGGTAGTTGTCGTACTGGTCGGCCTTTTTGGACATCCGCTTTTTCTCGGTGGCGATGATCTCCTCTAGGATACGCGCCTCCTCGTCGGCCCGCATGCTGTTGTATGCCGGGTTCGAGGGGTCTGACGAGTTGTTGGAATCCAAAAACCGGCCCCAGTTCTGCAGCCGCTTGATGTAGTCTTGCTCCTGCCCCTTCTGGTCTTGAATGAACCTGATAAAGCCCTGCACTTTTTCCAGTGACATAAACAACACTCCCTCTATACGGTGCCGGTATCGCGGTAAAAATGCGGTACCAACATCTCTTTATGTCTTTATTGTACTTGTGTTTTGTGTACAATTTCAAGCATAATTTGTAACAAATTATGAATAGTTTGGATAATTGTCGGGTTGAACAAAAGAATATCTACAAGGTTGGTAGTTCTTGCTGCCCATAAAAGGGGCAGCCCCCAAAAGCACCCTGATCACCGCTGCGTGCACCTGTACAGCAGTGTATCAGCGGCGATATAAAAAGGGCGGGGCCACCGCCCCGCCCGACCTATAATACCTTTTCAAAGGCGATGCGCTCGTGACCGTCCTCGGCACCGCCGCACAAGAAAATGCGCCCACAACGGGAAAAACCGTTTTTTTGCAGCAGCCGCTGCATAGAGCGGTTGTCGCGGTGGGTGTCCACCCGGATGCTGCCCACCTGCCGCTGGCGGCACATCGCCTCCACCTGCGCCAGAATGTAGGAGGACACCCCGCGCCCCTTACAGTTGGCCCGCACGGCGATGCGGTGCACGGTGGCGTACGCGGCCCCGTCGGTCAGCCAGGCGCCATCCTCTATCTGCCGGTATGAGAGTTCGCCGTCAAAGGTCACCGCCACCGTGGCCACCACGCTGCCATCTTCATCTTCTGCCACATAGCCGATGCCGGTGGCGATGTCCCCCTCGATGGTCGGCCGGTCGGGGTACCCGTTTTGCCACTGGTCGATACCGGCTGTTTTCATATAGGTCATGGCCTGACTGATGATACCCATCACCTGGTCGAGGTCCTCTTTTCTGGTCGGCCGCAGCTGCATAGCGCCGCCCCTCCTTCACAGTAAAATATCTGCCTATCATTGTAGCACAGCTGCTCTTGCAGTGCAAAGTGTCGGCCGCAGTGCAGAGAGCCTTGTGCGCTGCGAGCGGTAAAAATTTTGCCGTCTTGGCGTTGCCGGCGGCAATTCGGGCCATACTATGGGTATCCATACTTTACCTTGCAAGGAGGAGACTACTGTGAACGAAGCACAAGAACGCGTAAAAGCGCTGATGGACCACAAGATCGCTGAGCTGGAGGACGGCTTGGCCAAACTGCACGCCGAGCCCCGCCAGCCCGGTGAGATGGGCGACCTGTATAACGGGATGCTCAAACAGGCCGTCTCGTTCGAGATCACCCACATGAAACACCTCAGCGACGAACTGCAGCAGATGTTGTAGGGCGGCCACCACTTTAAAAGAGGGGCAGAGCACAGCCGTGTTCTGCCCCTCTTTATGCTTTTTACAGACGGGCCGCAGTCCTGGGCCCCACCGGGGCCCGGCCTGACCTTAATACCGAGCCCCGCCGCCCGCGGCTGTGTTTTAGCTACAGATGGATCGAAAAACCGTCGCCGTCAAAGATGCCCGATCCCTGACGCAGCTGACCCTTTGGCCGCAGCTGTGAAAATGCCGCATCCACCCGGCCGATCAGCGCGGGGGAGATGTCCAGTGTATAGTGGCCGGGCAGCAGCTTTTTTACCGGCAGCGCTGCCATGCGCTGTACCGACTGCGCAAATGCCTCAGGGTCGGTACTGGGGTAAAAGACGTCCAGCTGCCCGGCATAGATCAGATCACCGCTGAACAGGTAGCCCCGTGCCGGCTCGTAAAAGCACAGGTGCCCGGGGGAGTGGCCCGGCGTGTGCAGCACCTGGATCTGCCGTCCGCCCAGATCGAAACAGTCGCCGTGGCGCAGCACTCGGCTGGGATCACCGCGAAACACCTGATAGGCCCCCGGCTCGAACCCGGCGGGGAACACTTGACCGCCGCGAGTCAGGTTCTGCCGCACCACCTGCAGCGGGATGGGAAACTTTTTGGCCAGCCAGTCTACCTCGGCCCGGTGCACGGCAAAGTCGCAAAAATGGCGGTGGCCGCCGATGTGGTCCCAGTGTACATGGGTGGTGGCTACCGTCACCGGCAGCGCGGTCAGCTGCCGCACCACCGCCCCTATATCGCCCACGCCCAGCCCGCTGTCGATGAGCAGCGCCCGCCGCTGCCCCCGCAGCAGGTAGCTGTGCACCTGTTCCCAATGGCGGTACTCGCTGATCGCGGTGGTCTCGCTGTCGATAGCCTCGGTGGTGAACCAGTACTCCATCAGATCGCGCTCCTTCTGCCGGTTGCCGCAGGCGCCGACGGCCCCCGCTCACGCCGACTCAGTAAATAAAACAGCGGGCGGGACAGCGCGCCTGTCCCGCGCCCGCTGCCCCGCCCACTGTGGTCGGATCAGATGCCGTATACCTCTAGGTAGGCCTCCATTTTGGCCAGCATCTCGTCGTCTATATACACCTTGCCGTCGATCTCGCGGCCGTGCAGATGCTCCATGATCTCCCGCACCGTGACGATGGGGTAAGCTCTGATACCGTAGTCCTCGTACACCTGCTGGATGGCCGACTTGTCGCCGGTGCCTTTTTCCATCCGGTCCACCGAGATGATCAGCGCCTGAATGTCTACTTTGGCCGCATTTTGCAGCACCGGCAGGCACTCGCGGATAGCGGTGCCGGCGGTGATCACGTCCTCGATGATGGCTACCCGGTCGCCGTCTTGCAGCTGATAGCCCACCATCACGCCGCCTTCGCCGTGATCTTTGGCCTCTTTGCGGTTAAAACAGTAATTTACGTCCATGCCGTAGTCGTTATACAGTGCCACTGAGGCCGATACCGCCAGCGGGATGCCTTTGTACGCCGGGCCAAACAGCGCATCTACCCCACCGGGCAGGTTCTCGCGGATGCAGCTGGCGTAAAACTGGCCCAGCTTGGCCGCCTGGTAGCCGGTCTTGTAGTTGCCGGTGTTGATGAAATAGGGGGTCTGACGGCCGCTCTTGGTCACGAAATCGCCAAAGGTCAGCACGCCCGAGCGCACCATGAACTCGATAAATTCCTGTTTGTATCCCATATCTTCGTCCTCCTCGCTGTGTGGGGGCGCAGCCCGCGGCCACCGCCCTGTTCATGCCTTTAAAGTAGCAGATTTTTAAGGTGTTGTAAAGCGCCGCCCTACTTGACCGGCACCACCGTTAAGCTGGCCTGCTTGTCCCGCAGCACAAAGGTGTATTTGCGGCTGTTGAGGGTGGTGCTGGCCTCGATCTGGTCCTGCTCTTTTACCTTGGCCAGCTCCAGCCCCTCGATCAGTTCTTTGAGCTCCTCCTCCTTGACGGTGTCGTCGCAGGCCACCAGCAGGATCGACAGGTACCCGGCAAAGGTCTCGCCTTCGCTGTCGCTGCCGTACGGGCCGCGCAGCTCCACCTTGTCGACCAGCTTTTGCTTGCCGCCGGTGTGCAGCAGCAGCTCCACCCCGCGGGCGGTGATGGCACCGTCTTTCTCTTTGAATTTGTCCAGCTGTTCGGGGATCTTCTGGTTGTACATCTCTAAGAACTGGCCCTTTTGCAGATTGAAACTGTCGCCCACCACTTTGTTTGACAGACTGCACCTGGTCAGCGAAAAGAAGGCGAACACCGCCGCTGCGATCAGCATAAAGATGGCGATGGTCTTGGTGGTATTTTTCATAGTCTCCTCCGGTCTTTGGCGTGTGTGGGGCGCCCGCGCGGGGCGCGCTCTTGGTGTGCTGGCCCGCGTGGCGCCGAGCAACGGGCCCCAGTTTTGCGGCCCGGCTGTTGGGGCCGCATAGCCGCACAGCAGTTACTTTTTATCATAGCACGATTTAGGGCCCCGGGCAACTGCTGTCGGCGGCAAAAAGCCGCCGCTCCTCACGGGGCGGCGACCTTGTCTGTCTCTTCTTGGGCGGCTTTCTTTTGCATCTGCTGGTTGTGCGGGTCGTCGATGCCCAGCGGCCGCAGCAGCCACCGGTCGATGATGGGCACGAAAAAGCTGATGGCCGGCCCGGTCAAAACAAAGCCGACGACCGTGCCCACGCCAATGACCCCGCCCAGCAAAAAGCCGGCGGTGATAAAGACGCCGTCGCTGCAGATCTTGATGTAGCGGTACTGCCAGCGGGGGTGAAAATCGAGGATGCGAAAGAGGATGGAATCGGTGCTGGAAAAGCCAAACCGCAGCGACACGGTAAAGGCGCAGCCGGCCGCCATCAGCACCATCCCCACCGCAATCATCCCCGCCTGGGTGACAAGGCCGGGGTGGGCGGCCAAAAAGTCTTGCAGCAGCGGGTGGAACCACCCCAGCGCCTGCGAAAAGAACACCGAGCTGATGACGGTGCCGATGTTTATGTACTTGAAACAAAACAGCAGCGCGATGCACAGCGTGGTGCAGTTGTTGATCATCGAGGCGGTGCCGATACCGAAATGAAAGGTGTGGTCGAGGCCGTCCAGCCAAACCGACACCGGGTCGGAGCCCAGACTGCTGGCGATGAACAGCCCCACCCCCAGCGCCGTTACCGCACTGCCAAAAAAGCCCACCAGCACCTTTAAAAGAAGCTGGCGGCCGGTCAACCCGCCCAGCTTATCGTCGTACAGTCTTTTTAGCCACATAAAATAGACCTCCGTATTTCGTACAGGTATCTCTCAGTCTATCATATCAGGTGGCCGGTGTCGATAGAATATGCCGGGGCGCTCTGCCGGCAAAAAAAGGGCGGCTGTTTTGAGCCGCCCCAGCGCCCCCGCCGTACAGCGGGGGCGGATACGGATAGGGGTGCGCTATCGGTCCATCTGCTGGTTTTGCGGGTCGCTCACCCCCAGCGGCCGCAGGATCAGGCGGTCTATGTGGGGCACCAGCAGCCCCACCCCCGGCCCGGTCAGCAAAAAGCTCATCACCGTGCCGATGCCCACCACTCCGCCCAGCAAAAAGCCGGCGGTGATGAAGGTGCCGTCCAGGGCGATCTTTAAAAAGCGGTACTGCCACCGGGGGCGGTGCAGCAGGATCTCGAAGAGGATGGCGTCGGTGCTGTCAAAGCCAAAGCGCAGCGACACGGTAAACGACCAGCCGAAGATCATGATCGCCAGCCCGGCCACCACCATTACCGCGTGGAAAGAAAGCCCGGCGTGGGCGGCGGCCATGGCCCGCATCCAGGGCTCGCACAGCCCCAGCACCCAGGCAAAAAACAGGGCCATCACCGCCGTGCCCACGTTGACGAAGCGGCGGCAGAACAAGAGCGCCGTCGACAGCGTGACCGTGTTGGTGAGCAGCGAGGCGGTGCCGATACCGATGTGAAAGGTGTGGTCGAGCCCATCGAGCCAGACCGAGATCGAGTCGCTGCCCAGACCGCTGCAGATAAAGAGCCCCACCCCAAAAGCGGTGATGGCACTGGACAAAAAAACCAGTGCGGTCTTGGTGAGCACCTGACGGCCGCTCATATCGCCCATTTTGGCCTGATACACGCGTTTTAACCACATAGAAACGAAACTTTACTCCTTTTGTTTTGCTGCGCTTGCCAGCGCGATATACCCCGCTGCCGGGGCTTAGCTGGGGCGGCAGACAGTTACCGATCCATGCCCAGCCCCAGCTCGTAGGCCAGCTGGGGGTAGTCGCTGTTTTCGATGTCGGCGCGCAGATAGCAGCCCGGCGCCAGCACGATGCCGCAGTCGCGCCACTTGAGGTAGCTGCACATTGCCCGGTAGTGGGCTACCAGCGCATCGAAGGCGCTCTCTTCCCCGTCGCCGCAGGTGGCCATGAGAGCCGCCTTTTTACCGCCTGTCCGCAGCTGGTCGCCCAGCGCGTAAAAGCGGTCTATCACCGCCTTGAGCTGGGCCGACATGCCGTAGTAGTACAGGGGGGTGACGAGCACCACCACGTCGGCCTCTTTGAGCATGGGGGCCAAGACCTCCATATCGTCGTGCAGCACACAGTGCCCGCCGTTTTGCTTGCAGGCGTCGCAGGCCGTGCAGGGGCGCACCTTTTGAAAGGCGACGTCGAAGCGGGCGATCTTGTGACCGGCGTCGGTGGCGCCCACCATAAAGCGGTCGGCCAGCAGGGCCGAGGTCCCGTTGCGGTGTGGGCTGCCGGTGATCATGAGTATATGCATGGTTGTGTCCTCCTTATAAATGTGCGCGGCCGCTGCCGCGCATGTAGCCACTTTGATCCTCGCCGGCGGCGGCCAGCTGTTCATCCAGCAGCTGGCAAAAGGCATCGGCAAAGGCACGGTCTTGCTGAGCGGTGCGCTTTTTTTGCCCCTTGGGATACTTGCCGTGGCGCCGGGCCACCCGCCCCAGGTGCCGCCCCTGCAGCAGACCGTCGATATTTTGGCCGGTAAAGCGCCGGCCGTTTTGATCGAGCACCAGTCCACCGCCGCCCAGGACCATAGCGGCCAGGCCGTAATCCTGGGTGACCACCACGTCGCCGGGCCGCATTTTGCCCACCAGCAAAAAGTCGACTGCGTCGGCGCCCCGCTCGGCGGTAAGCACCTGCGCCCAGCTGCTGTGCAGCTGGTGGGCGGTGTCGCAGTACAGGGTGGCCGCCACCTGTTTTTGGCGGCAGATATCCACCGCCAGCCGCCACACTGGACAGGCGTCGGCGTCTATATGTACCTGCATGTGGCGCGCTCCTCTCTAAAACGGGCAGGGTCTCATGGGCGTACCGCCGACCCGGTGGGGCGGCAAAACACATGTTGCGGGTGCCCCGCTGCATATAATGTCCCAAATGCTCCCAAAATAACCTTGACAACCCAGGAAAACTATACTAAAATGGTGTGAAAAGGAAGAACCCCAAGGAGGTATCTGTTATGAGCGTACAAGTATTAGATAGAGCGGCATTTGAACAGAAGGTGTTGGCCGGCGGTGACAAGCCGGTACTGGTCGACTTTTTCGCCACCTGGTGCGGCCCCTGCAAGATGCTGCACCCGGTCATTGAACAGGTGGAGGCCGAGACGGCCGGCAGCGCCGAGGTGTACCAGGTCGACATCGACCAGGAGAGCGATCTCGCCGCCCAGTACGGTGTGATGAGCGTGCCCACCCTGATCGTGTTCAAAAACGGCAAGCCGGTCAACCAGTCGCTGGGCTTTATGCCCAAAGAGCGGGTGCTGGCCCTCATCCAGAACAGCTAAAATAGCCCCCGATCAAAGCGGCAGTATGGGCCACCGGGCCCGCTGTCGCTTTTTTTGCGCCCGCGGCCGGGAGACAGCGGGGTACTGCCGGGCTCTACTGGGCCGGCAGGGGTGTGTTTAAATGTGAACAAACTGTAAAAACAGCTGTTTTGAGCCCTGTTTTAGGCGCAAAAGGCAGACAGTGCGGCGCGGTAGCCGCTACTGCGCCATCCCCAACCCGATGGTATCGGCGATCTCGCGCATGCCGGCGATGGCCTCGGCCATCACCCAGTCGGGCTCTTTGCCCAGCATCTCGCAGCCGCGCAGGATCACCTTCCGGTCGCAGCCGGCGGCAAAGGCCTTGGACTTGAATTTTTTCTTCAGGCTCTTGAGTTCCAGGTCCATCACGCTGTGGCTGGGCCGCACCAGCGCGCAGGCGGTGATGAGGCCGGTCAGCTCGTCGATGGTGTAGAGCACCTTTTCGAGATCGCTCTCGGGCGCGGTGTCGCTGACCAGCCCGTACCCGTGCGACACCACCGCGCGGATAAACGACTCGTCGATGCCGGCGCCGTGCATCAGCTCCACACATTTTTGGCAGTGCTCGTCGGGCCACTGCTCGTAGTCCAGGTCGTGCAGCAGACCCACGGCGCCCCACAGCTCCTCGTCTTGGCCGTACAGCCGGGCAAAGTGGCGCATGACGCCCTCGACGCTCAGGGCGTGGTTTATGAGCTCCTCGGTGTGGGTGTAGGTCTTGAGCAGGGCCAGAGCCTCTTCTCGGTTGGGTATCATCTGGGCAGTTCACTCCTTTTATTTTTGGGCGGCGCGCATCCCACTGCACTGCGGCGGGGGCGCGTGCTTTTTTGTAACCGTATATAAAATATGGTATGCGGTATGCCGGGCGGCACCGGCTGCACGCGCAGCTGGGAATGCCCGGCGAGGTGGCGGCTGTGCGGGGGCGGATGAAGCCGGCCGGGGGATGTGGGGCTTGGGCGGACTTTTAAAAGCCCAGCTCCTCGGGCAGCAGCAGTACCTTGATGCGGCCGGGCGCTTTTTGCCAGGCCAGCTTTACGTAGCTCGAGCAGATGCGCTGGGCGTTGTGGCAGCCGCCCACGCAGTGCCCGGTGACGGCGCAGGGGGTGTGCAGCCCCAACCGCTGGGCGTTTTTGGGCGCCGCTACGGTGCGCAGGCGCCGCTCGGCGGCGGCCATGTCGTCCACGATCTTGTTGGTGCCGGCGATCACCACCACCTGCCGGGGGCCAAAGATCATGGCCGCCACCCGGTTGCCGTTACCGTCGATATTGTAGAGCTCGCCGTCGACGGTGATGGCGTTGGTGCCGGTGATGAAGCAGTCGCAGCTAAAGACATCGCGGTAGATGCGCTGTACCTGCTCGGGGGTGGTGCCGGGGGCCTCTCTGTCTAAAAAGGTGTAGGGGCCTCTGCGCAGCAGGTCGTCGACCCCCAGCTCGCGGGCGGTCTGGGTGCCGCCCATGCTCACGGTCATGCCGGGCTTCAGCAGCTCATCTTGCAGCAGGCTAAAAAGTGCCTGCCGGTCGGGGAGCAGCCGCGCATCCATATTGTGCTGCCTGAGTGCCTCGATACAGCGCTGTACTGCATAGTCAGCCATGTTCTCTCTCCTTTTCACGCCGTCGGCAGCCGGCGTGGGTACCGCCGACCGGCCGCGCCTTGGGCGGCGCCGCGGCACCGCCCCCTATAGAGACTATTATACGCCGCCGGCCGCCGCTTGCAAAGGCCTATTTGAAAGGCGGGTGGTTGTAGTGTATAATAGCGGTGTGCCGCCCGGCGGCACCACTACCAGATCACGGAGCATGGAAAGATGGAAATAAAGTGTAATGGGGTCAGCCTCTCTTTTGGCCAGTTCCCGGTGCTGCAAGAGGTGGATTTTACCCTGTCTGAGACCTCCCGCGTGGGCATCGTGGGCCAAAACGGAGCGGGCAAATCGACCCTTTTGAAGCTGCTCACCGGCGAGCTGGTGCCCGACAGCGGCGACATTTTTATCACCCGGGGGGCCTCCCTGGGCTTTTTAAAGCAAAATAGCGGCCTGCAGGCCGCAAACACCGTTTACGCCGAGATGCAGACGGTGTTTGCGGAGCTGCTGCAGACCGGGCGGGAGCTGGAGCAGCTGGAGCGGCAGATGGCCGATACCGACCCCGACGGCGCCCAGTACGCAGAACTGGCCGCCCGGTACGCCCAGCGCACCGCCGCCTTTGAGGCCGGCGGCGGCTACGATATCGACTACCGCATCCGCACGGTGCTTTTTGGCATGGGCTTTTTTGAGGCGGATTTTGACAAGGAGATCGCCAAGCTCTCGGGCGGGGAGAAGACCCGGCTGGCGCTGGCCAAGCTGCTGTTGGGCGCCCCCGACGTGCTGCTGCTCGACGAGCCGACCAACCACCTGGACTTAAAGACGCTTTTTTGGCTGGAAAACTACCTGCAGAGCTACCGCGGCTGCATCGTGGTGGTGAGCCACGACCGCTATTTTTTAGACGCGGTGGTCACCGAGATGCTGGAGGTGAGCCGCCACCGGGTGCGCCACTACCGGGGCAACTACACCCAGTACAAGCAGCAAAAAGAGGCCGAGACCCTGACCCAGCAGCGGGCCTATGAAAAGCAGCAAAAGGTCATCGAGAAGTACCAGGACTATATCGACCGCAATCTGGTGCGGGCCTCCACCTCGAAGATGGCCAAGTCGCGGCGCAAGGCGCTGGATAAGATCGAGCGGGTGGAGCGGCCGGTGGAGGAGCGGCAGGAGATACACTTTTCGTTCCCGTTTGACCGCCCCCCGTACGAGAAGGTGCTCACCGCCACCGGTGTAGACGTAGAGGTGGAGGGCAAGGTGCTCATCACCGGGGTGGACCTGACAGTAAAACGGGGCGAAAAGGTGTGCATCGTGGGGGAGAACGGGGCCGGCAAATCCACCTTTTTAAAAGAGGTGCTGGGCCTGCTGCCCTGTAAGCGCGGCAAGATCGCGCTGGGGGGCTTTGTGAAGCTGGGGTATTTTGAGCAGGAGCAGAACCCTTTTTACCCCCAGGAGACGGTGCTGGCGGCGCTGCACAACAAGTATCCCCAGATGACCGAATTGGCGCTGCGCTCGCACCTGGCCCGCTACGGCTTTGTGGGGGAGGAGATCTACAAGCAGGTGTCGGAGCTGTCGGGCGGCGAGCTGGCCAAGCTGAAATTTGCCAACCTCAGCTTTCAGCGCCCCAATTTTTTGGTGCTGGACGAGCCCACCAACCACCTGGATGTGTACACCAAAGAGGCGCTGCAGCAGGCATTAAAAGAGTATGAGGGGACCATTTTGATGGTCAGCCACGACCGCTACCTGCTGGGCGATATCGCCGACTATATCGTGGAGCTGTCGCGCGCCGACGGCGCCCAGGTCACCCAGGGCGGATTTGCCGCCTACCGCGACAAGATGCTGGCCGGCGGCGCTCAGACGCTGCAAAAGGCGCGCCCCAAAGAGGACGGCGGCGCCGACGAGGGCCGGGGTGCGGCCAGCTACCGCTCCTCGAAGCAGGCCCGCCGCGACGCCGCCCAGCGCCGCGCCAAGCTGGCGGCGGCCGAGCGGGATATCGAGGCGTGCGAGCGGCAAATCGCCGCGCTGGAAGAGCAGCTGCAGCAGCCCGAGGTGCAGACAGACTACCAGCAGCTGGCCGAGCTGACCACCCAGCTGGAACAGCAAAAACAGCTGCTGGAACAGCACATGGAGCAGTGGGCCGAGCTGGCCGAGTAGTTCTATCGCAAAAAACGCCCATAATCAGGTGCGGCGCGGGGTATACTGGTAACACCGGCGGTGCCGGGGCCACAGAGACATAGGGGAGGTGGTGGGCGTTGAAAAACTGGCAGCGGGGCGTGGGCCTCTACCTGGTGGGACTGTGCTTTTGCGCGCTGTCGCTGGTGTGCGTGCTCTGCTCCACCCGCTCGGTGGCCACCGCCATCGAGCGCTCTACCCTGGGCAATACTGTAAAGACGGTGCGGGTGTTTTTAGAGAGCGAGGTGGACCCGCGGCCCTACCTGAAGATCCTGTCGGACCGCAAAGATATCGTGGGCCTGTTTTTTGACTACACCGACGCCGTGGGTGAGGCCACGCTGCAGGTGCGGGCCTCGCCCCAGTACCTGACCATCGGCTTTTTGGATATCCTCAAGGCGGTGCCGCCCGACTGCGACATCCGCGATATCCAGTGCAAAGATGGGGCGCTGCGCTTTTTTTTGCCCGGTGCAGACGTGGTACAGGGGCGGGCCATCGCCGATGAGCTGGTGAAGAGCCGCGCCTTTTCGAAGGTGCTGTTTACCCCCGATCAGACCGGCTGCTGGATGAGCTGCGTGCTGGAGAGCTGAGGCCGGGTGGGGGTATTTGACGATGATCTTATAAGAGAGGGCCGCCCACAGAGGGCGGCCCTTTTTTGCTATTAGAGAGACGGCGCGGCGCCTGGGAGCCGGGTGAAAAACGGTAGGCGGGGGAGATAGAGATTGCCGCAATAAAAAGGAGCTGCCCGGCGACACGGCGCTTTTGGCGCCAAAAAGGGATGGGGGCGCGCGGAGACAGACCGCGATGGGCCGGCCGACCGGGCGTGCCGGGCCCCGTTGGGTAGGCACTATCCTGCCTGCAGCGGAACACTGTAAAAAGATGCGGTGCCCGGGCGGCACCGCCGCCAGGGAGATGACGGAAAACACCGGCGGGGCTATCGGCGACATGCAGATAGCTCCGCCGGTGTTTGGGGGCGGGGGAGAGCAGGGCCGACTGGGCGGTGTGAGACCGGCCGGAATATGCGCCGAGAGGCACTATACCTGCTGCTGGGACGGCGGTGACTTTTGGCATACCAGTACCGCGTGATTGCTCATACCGGTACAGGACTCGTGGAAAGCCATTTGGTCCAGCAGCGGTCTTAGCAGCGCAAACTTCTCGTCGCTCATGGCATCCACGACGCTTTTGGTGATAAAAAAGTCCGTTCCCAGATTTTTGATCTTGGCAAAGCCGTGTGCGGCGGCGACAAGCTCTATTTCTTCTGGCATGGTGTAGAAAAACAGACCCGGCTGCAGATCGTCGGTGCCTTTCTGCAGCACCTGTCGGTTGGCGTCGGCGTTGGGGTAGTTCGCCCGCAGATCATCGTGTATACAGGCCCCGGCATATGCCCCGACTTTGCTGATGTAGGCAAATACTGCGATCCCACTGCTTTTACAGATGCGGTGACATTCGGCAAAGACCAGCTCTCTCTCGTTTGGCGGCAAGTGATAGAGGGGCCCGAGACACAAGACGACATCAAATGAAGCGCTGGGGATACCGTTTAGTTTTGTGGCGTCTCCGACGACGCCAGTCACATTATTAAGCCCTCGGGCTGCCGCCTTTTGATTGAGGAGCTCGATGTTTTCTGGCGTCAGGTCCACGCCGACGTAGGTTTTGCACTGCGCAGAAAAGTACATGGCATAATAACCGGTGCCACACCCCAGCTCGATCACGGAGGAGAGGGGACCGATATAGTGAGAGATATGTTTTTTATACCTGAAAAAAGCAGTAAATCGTATATGATTTACTGCTTTTCTAAGCAATGATGTATTCTTTATTGTTTTAAATCAGTTGATATTTGATAAGGTAGTTAGCCTAGCTTTAATCAGAGTTTCTGCTAATGCAATTTGTCGTAAAATATTATCACTTAATTCATTTGATTTTATAGTATCTATTTTTTCAGTAGATAGGTTAAAAACTACATCAGCAACCAACTTCCAATGTTGCAGCCCTTCTTGCATTTGTGATACGATATTTGAACACTCCATAAATATCGTTCTAGGTAGGTAAACTTGGTGTACCAGCGTTTTTTCTTTTATTTCTTTGATTAATTCACAATACCTCAAGAAGCATTGTTTATAATTTTTACGCTGAAATTCATAGTCCATCTTATCATCAGAACTTGAATAGTAAACCAAATCTTGTACTAAAACGATTACTTCTGCAAATAATGGGTCACTGTTAGTGTAAAAGTCAAGTTCTTTATCCAATAGAATTTCAAAAGCAGTCGTAGAGCGTGTAAGCACATTTTTGTACTTTTCAATATTTTTTTCAAAAGCAGTATCTATAACTCTTTCAAAAAATTTCATAAATAGTGCCTTAAATATTGTAAGCAAAGCTATTAGAGCGGTAGTTCCACCACCTATTGCGATTATTAAATCTTTTATGTACTCCATAATTACCCCCATAGTGTTTAAATTCTAATATAATAAAATTCGAGCTCTGCGTATCTGGACTCGGTGGCCCGATGTTCTTCACCGGTATCTCTGTCGTGTGCGGTGACTGCTTTTTCATTGCTCGACATGAAAAATCCTCCTTTAAGATGGCGCCCGGACTTGAGCGGGTTGTGGACCGCAGACGGGTAGGGGGACACGGCTTTTTTGCGCCTTATTGTGTGGGGTGCTTACCGGCGGCGGGTGGGGAGGTGGCGCCGATGCCGGGGCCCTGACAGATCGTGCGGTAGCTGCTGCCGTTTTACCGGTACAGAAAGCCGTACTGCGTCTGGCAGCCGCTGCTGGTACAGGGAACGGCGACCGCCGCCGTTTGGGGGCGCCCCACCCGTGGGGCGGTGGCGGTCTCGATGATGGGGCGATGGGTGATCGGGTCGGTCGGCCAGCAGGGCGGTGAGCTGTTGCCGGACCAGACCGGTGACGGCGCTGTTCTGCTGTGCTGCTGTGCTGCTGGGCGATGCCGGTGCTGCCTGCTGCTGGCGGTCACAGCCGGCCAGCAGTAGGTCGGCAACAGGACAGCAGCAGGCGGGGAGCCAATAGGAGCGCGGTGGTATACCTGCCCATGGGTGATCCTTTTTTAGCGGCAGCTCTTTGCGGTGACGGCAGCCGGAGACCGGCGTTTGGTGGAGGCGGGCCGCACCGTGGGTCTGGGCCGCTTTGGCGCCGCCAAAATGCCGCCGGCCAATTGCCATTGGTCACCAGCTACCAGCGGTCTGCTTGCTCCATCTGGTTCGTATAGCAGCTGCTTTTGGGCGGCGGTAATGGGTGACACAGCAGCTGACACGGCGGTGACACAGACGCAAACGGATATCTGATATCTGTGCGGAGGAGACGCTCTGCGGCGATGGAAGCTGCGGGATTGTAAAAGAGGGAGGATGGGGCAGAGCAGAGGGACGGGCCGCGTATGGCGGTGGGGCATTTTGAGGGCATTTTGAACTGGTTTGCGCTAGTTGGGGCTGGTTTGGGCTGGTCTGGGCTGGTCTGGTTTCGGCGGGGAGGTCGTGTCGGCGGGACTACCTGGACCTGGGGGCCTTTTGAAAATCCAGATATTGCGTGCCCTGAAAGGTGAGCGTACCGCGACAATTTTGTTTTAGCTGTTGGTACACCTGTCGGCGCACCCAGAGCTCGAGCTGCTGGCCGCCGTCGATGGCAAAGGTGACATAGTAGGTGACGCGCTTTTGAGAGTGGGGCAGAGAGGGGGCCCAGTGCAGGTGCCGCGTGACCTGGGCGCGCTTTTTTATCACCTCGGCCCGGACGGAGAGCCTGGGGGCGCGGCTGTTTTTGTACCGCTGGCCGATAATCACTATCAGTATGACAGCAAGCACCAATAGAAACATGGCGATAAACGAATAGAGTGCAAATTGCGCATACGGCAAAACGATCTCCTCCTTGGCCGTGAGCAGCTGACCGCCGGCAAAAAAGCGCAGGCCCGGCGGCACCGGACCTGCGCAGAAAAGGCGCTGGGACCCATACCGGACAGTATGAGGCGGCCCGGCCCATGGCGGCAAGCAGTTTTAGGTATTTTTGCCTTTTTTGCGGGTGAGGATGAGCAGCAGGAAGGTGGCCAGCAGCGAGCAGACGGGGATGAACATGGCCCCGGTAAAGCTGAAGCGCTGGGCCACCGCCCCGGTGAGCGCGTGAAAGCAGATGCTGCCCACCGCCGTGCACAGGCCGGTGAAGGCGGTGGCGGTGGCGGGAAACTGGGGAAAATACTCGCAGGCCAGGACGAATTTGGCGGTGTAGATGGCGCCGGTGAGCAGGCCCAGAGAGAACGAGACCGCCATCCACAGGATCTTGTGCTGGCCCAGCAGGCCGATGATCAGCGCCGCCCCGCTCAGGATGCTCACCAGCGTGATATAGTCGCGGGAGGAGATGAATTTGGAGATGATGCCGTTGATGAGCCGGCTGACGATCACGCCGCCCGAGAACAGGCTCAATAGCACCGCGCAAAAGCTCAGGGGGTACTTTTGCCCATCGAGCTGATTTAGATAGGTGGGCAGCCACACGGTGTACATTTGAAAGCCGGCGTACAGAAAGCTGACGATGCACAGGATGCGCAGATCGGCCGAGGCCAGCATGGCCTTGAGCGGCGCTTTTTGGCGGGTGCCGTCGGCGGCGGTGTTCTGCACCAGCGCCACCGGCTTGCCCATGATCTTGAGCGTGCACAGATAGGCGATAGCCCCGCCCATCACCAGCAGCGACAGCAGCGTGTACGCCAGGCTCCACTGGTGGCCGTGGTCGGTGAGAAAGCCCACGTACAGGGGGCCCAGCATGGCCCCCACCCCGTAAAAGGCGTGCAGGATGCTGATGTATTTGCTGCGCTGGTCGCCGTACAGGTCGGACATGTAGGAGGCGCAGGCGTTGTCGACGATGTTGGAGACGATGCCCAGCAGCGCAAACAGGGCCAGCAGCACCCAAAATGGGGGCATGGAGCCGATGGCCAGCAGGATGAGCCCCATCACCAGGCACATGATACCGGCCACCCGGCTCTTGTCGAGGCGGTCGACCACCAGGCCGATAATGGCGTTGGAGACCAGCATGCCGATAGACTGCAGCACCGAGAACATGGACGCCTGTTCCAGCGACAGGCGGTAGCCCTGGATGATCCGGGGCTGGGCGGTGCCGAACAGGTTGATAGAGAGCGCGAAAGCCATCATGAACACCATGAGGTAGATGCACACTACACTGCGCTTTTTGGTATTCTTCAAAAACAGTTCCACCTTTCGATTGCAAACGTTTGCATTATCTTTTTTTCCTCAAATTTTCCTCAATTGAAAATATGATACACCCGCGCTATGACCGCTGTCAATGGTGTGTTTTGCGCTATCTCGCGCCGATATTGCAGCGATCTGCACAGAAATAGGGCGCCCGGGCGGGAAAAAGAGGGGTCCGAGGGGTAAACGGGACTGTGCAAAAGTTTGCATAGCCGGTTGGGCGTGCCGACGCAGGGAGACGGCGCTGAGGTGGGCGGCGTCAACGGGGGGATTTTGGCTTGAGAGACGGAGCGGGCCCTGGTGGGTGGGGGTATCTCTCGGGCCGGGGCGGTTTTGGGGAGGTTTTTGGGCGACTTTTGGGCGGATTTGGGTGGCTTTGGGCGACTTTGGGGGGGGGGGTAACAGCCGGGAGGCGGCGGGGGAGACGGCCGATACGGGGATAGAAGGGCCGACCTGGTAGGTGGCGGGCGTTGGATGGCGGGCGGCGCTGGGACGGCTGCTGTTATGGCTGCTGCGGCTGTTGTGGCTGTTGCGGCGGATCGATCAAGATAGAGCGGGTGGGAGAGCAGCGGGGCGCTGAGCGGCTGCCCGGGAGCGAGCGGATGGCAGCGGTGGATTTCGGTGCGGAGACTGGCGGAGACCGGCGGCACGGGGTGCGAGACCGGCTTATAGGGGAAAAGCGGTGGTTTTACCTCTGCGCCGGGTGGGGACACAGAGGGACGCCAGAGAAGGCGGGGCCCCGAGAGTTGGCGGGGGCCGGGGATGGCTTGACGGGGCGCTGGGAGCAGCGGGCCGCGTGTGGCGGTGTGCAGTAGTGCACGGCAGTGTGCAGCGGGGTACAGCGGCATGTAGCAGCGACATATATGAGGGGCAAAGCCGGAAAGACCGCTGCTGCTCTGCGTACAAATAGGGCGGGCCGGGAGGGAAGCGGTCGGGACCGGGCGAAAAGACCGACGGCGCTGACACGTGCCGACGGATGTTGGCTCATGTTGGCCGGTACTGGCTGGTACTGGCTGGGGGAGATCGGTGCTTGTTGGGGTCGGCGGGGACAGGGGCGCGGTGGCTTGGACGCAAAGCGCGAATGCGGCGGGGAGAGAAAGGGGCGTGCCCCGCCGGAGCATGTGGCTTGTGCGGGGGGACCTTGGTCTGCTTTTACGGGGGCAGCAGGGTGCTGTGCTTTGGCAGCGGGTATTTTGGGTAGATGGATCGGTGGCGGGAGGTGGGGGTATGCGGAAGAGAGGTGGACGGAGGGCAGACAGAGAGCCGGTGGGGGGGAGCGGTGTATCGCGGCGGCGGGCTGTGTTCTATATAGCGCCGGATCGCGAATTTGGGCGCGGCGAGCAGGGGCGGGCCGCTATAGGTGCGGTGAGATGGTGAAGGTGAAGGGGCTTTTGGTGATGGCCGGGCAGTGAGTGAGCGCCTGTTTAAAAGGATTTGGGGGACCGCAGGGCATAAAAAGACCCCGGCGCACAGGTGGCCGGGGCGGATGGGACGAGTGGTAAAAAGTGGGAGACGCCTAGCGGTTGGGCCGGCGGTGATGGGTGATGGCCAGCAGCAGAAAAGTGCCCAGCAGGGCGCAGACGGGGATGAACATGGCCCCGGTAAAGCTGAAGCGCTGGGCCACCGCCCCGGTGAGCGCGTGAAAGCAGATACTGCCCACTGCCGAGCACAGACCGGTAAAGGCGGTGGCGGTGGCGGGGAACTGGGGGAAGTAGCTGCAGGCCAGCACGAACATGGCGGTGTGGGTGGCGCCGGTGAGCAGGCCCAGCAGTAGCGAGACCGCCATCCACAGCAGCTTGTTGTGCAGCGTGAGCCCGGCGATGAGCACCAGCCCTGCCGCCACGCTGACGAAGGTGATGTAGTCGCGGGCGTGGACGTATTTGGAGATGTAGCTGTTGGCCAGCCGGCTGACGATCATGCCGCCGGAGTACAGACTTAAAAGCAGGGCGCAAAAGCTCAGGGGATACTTTTGGCTGTTGGCCTGATTGAGATAGGTGGGCAGCCAGATGGTGTACATCTGGAACCCGGCCAGCAGGAAGTTGACTGCACAGAGGATGCGCAGGTCGAAAGAGCGCAGCATCTCGCCGACCGGCGCCTTTTGGCGGGTGCCGTCGGCGGCGGTGTTCTGCACGGCCGGCTGCGGGCGGCCCACTACCTTTAAGGTGAACAGGTAGGCGATGGCCGCCGCCATGATCACCAGCGAGAGCAGACTGTAAGACCAGTTCCAGCCCAGGCCGCGGTCGTTTAAAAAGCCCACGTACAGCGGGCCCAGCATGGCCCCCACCCCGAAAAAGGCGTGCAGGATGCTGATGTATTTGCTGCGGTCGTCGCCGTACAGATCGGACATGTAGGAGGCGCAGGAGCTGTCGAGCACGCTGGAGGTGACCCCCAACAGCAAAAACAGCGCCAGCAGCACCAAAAACGGCGGCATGAGACCGATGGCCAGCAGGGTGAGGCCCATAATGAGACACATGAAGCCCACTACCCGGCTCTTGTCGAGCCGGTCTACCACCAGGCCCACGATGGCACTGGAGACCAGCATGCCGATGCTCTGCAGCACCGAGAAGTAGGAGGCCTGCTCCAGTGTGAGGTGATAGCTCTGGATGATCTTGGGCTGAGCAGTGCCGAAGAGGTTGGTGGACAGCGCGTACCCCATCATGAACACCATGAGGTAGATGCATACGGCACTGCGCTTTTTACGCTGTTGCAAAAAAATGACCGCCTTTCAGAAATGCAAACGATTGCAATAGTTTTTTTGACTGTAAACAAACTGATGATACACGAATACACGGCATTTTGTCAATGCAAATATTGCTGATATGCAGGAAAATATCCCTGTATATGGTGCTGCTTGGCGGAGACAGCTTGACAGGCGAGCGGGGAGCAGGTATGATAAGAGCAGGAGTGCAAAGGCTTGCACAAACAATTTGTGTGGAGCGCCGCCTGATGCGGTGCAGGGAGGGATCGTTATGGCAACACTCAAGGATGTGGCCCGGCTGGCGGGGGTGAACATCTCTACCGTGTCGCGGGCGCTGGCGGGGTCGCCCAGCATATCGGCGGCCACGGCGCAGCGGGTGCGGGCGGCGGCCGATCAGCTGGGCTACCACCCCAACCTGAGCGCCCGGGCGCTGTCGGGCAAGCGCACCGGGGTGGTGGCGCTGGCGGTACAGGACATCATGTCGCCGGTGTGGGCGCTGCTCTGCGGCGGCGTGTGTGACACGGTGGCCGCCCGCGGCGGCACGGTGATGCTGTTCACCGCCCAAAACGAGAGCGACTACCGCGAGCGGGTGCTGCCGGCGCTGCGCTCCTGCGGGGCGGACGGGGCGGTGCTGGCGCTGTTGTTTTTGGACCAGCAGCTGCAGCAGCTGACCGAAGAGACCGGTATAAAAGCGGTGCTGGCCGAGTGCCGGCCACGGGCGGGCATCCCCTCGGTATACGCCGACCGAGAGGAGGCCAGTTACCGCGCCTGCCGCCACCTGATCGATGTGGGCTGCCGCGATATCGCGCTGGTGACGGCCCCGTGGTTTGACCACAGCTATATAGAGGGCTGCGACCGGGCAGCCGGCGGTGAGGTGCCCCACCGGGTGTACAGTGGCGAGCCCACCTACCAGGCCGGTTACCAGCTGGGGCTGGCGCTGGCGGCGGACGGGCCGCTGCCGCAGGGGCTGGTGACGGTGTGCGACGAGCAGGCGCTGGGCCTGCAACACGCCTTTTTGCAAAACGGCGTACAGGTGCCGCAGGACTGCTCGGTCATCAGCCTGGAGGACAGCATGCTGGCGGTGGCCACCTGGCCGCAGCTGACGGCGGTGTCGAAACCGCTGTACCGCATCGGCGCGCGGGCGGCGGATATGCTGCTGGACATGCTCGACGGCAAAACGGCGGCGAGCCAGGTGGTGCACCACCAGCTGACCGTGCGCCAGAGCACCAGCCTGCGCTAGAGGGGAGAGAGCCATGGCGGAAAACGACCAGATACTGTTTGTGGGCAACATCGATATGGGCATATCGCTGGAGATCGAGAAGATACCCGGCCGCTGGGAGGCGCAGCGGGCCACCGAGGCCGTTTACACCACCGACGGCCGCGCCAGCCGCCAGGCGGTCGCGGCTATTGGCCTGGGCGGCCGGGCGGCCATTTTGGGCCGGGTGGGGGACGACGACTTTGGACGCCGTATTCTGTCTGACCTGACTGCGCGGGGGGTGGACACCGCCGGACTGAGCCCGGTGCCGGGCAGCCCCACCGGGCTGGTGCTGTTGTGCCGCACCCCCGGCGACGCCGCCCCCCACATCATCAGCTCCCCCGGCGCCAACGCCCAGTTTGGCCCCGACTATGTGCGGCAAAACAGCGGCCTGTTTGCCGGCCGGGCCATGACGGTGGTGGTGAACCAGATGCCGCCCGAGACGGTGCTGGCAGCGGTGCAGACCGCCCGGCGGCAGGCCCCCGGCGGCACGGTGATACTGGACCCATCCCCCATTGAGAGCCTGCCGGCCGAGCTGCTGGCCCAGGTGGATGTGGTGCTACCGGACGAGTGGGACATCGCCCACCTGACCGGGTGCGGCACCCCCACCATGGGACATGCCCGGCTGGCGCTGTCGCGGCTGCTGGAGCAGGGGGCCCGGGCAGTGGTGCTCAAGTGTGAGGGGGGCGCGCTCATCGCCACCGCCAACGAGTTCATCACCCTGGGTGAGTGTGACATCAGCGAGGCGGTGGACAAAAACGGCGATAAGGACATTTTTATCGCCGCGCTGTGCATGGCGCTCTCGCAGAGACAGGCGCTGTACCCGGCGGTGGTGTACGCCCGGGCGGCAGCCATGTTCTCCCGCGCGGCGCGGGGGATATCGGCCCGGCTGCCCACCCAGCGGCAGCTGCAGAACTACCTGAAGAAAAACCCGCTCTTTAAGAGCCGCGGCTGACTGCACCGGCGGTGCGGCAGCGCGGCGGCGCGCGAAAAGAGGAGCGCGGGGACCAGAAAAGGTCCTCGCGCTCCTCTTTTTTTGTGGGGCGCATATACCGGGCGGAGCAGGGGGCGGATCGCCCGCCGGAGCTGGGGCTGATGGGGGCTGATTTGGGCTTGTTTGAGCCTGTTTGAGCCTGTTTGGGCGGGGGCAGTACTTGCGGGCAGGGGGACTAAAAGCAGTCCCAGTTATAGAGGATGCAGCTGGTGTCGCCGGCGGCCAGCGCTCCGGCAGGGGCAAAAAAGCCGGCTACGCCGCTGTCGCCCCACATGATCTCGCGGCTGCCCAGGCCGGCGCTGTCTATCTGCAGCAGCAGCTGGCTGTAGGGGGCGTAGCGGCCGTGACAGTCGCGCGGGTCCTCCTGGGTGAAGGCGGGGTAGCCGCCGAGCTTGTGGCCGAAACCGGACAGGTCGTTAAAGGGGTCTTCGGTCAGCGCGTCGGGCAGGTCGTACCAGTGGGCCAGCGGCACCTGGGGGTAAAAACTGGCCCACAGGGCGCAAAAGACGGCGTCAAAGCGGTGATCGCAGCTGCTCATCCCTTCTTCTTCCAGCGAGAATCGCAGGCCAAAACAGCCGGTAAAGGGGAAGTAATCATCTTCTTCCCCATAGGGGCGGTAGCGGGGGCGCACCTGCTCGGCGGTGACGGCGAGATCGACACGGGGCCAGAAGAGCACCCGGCTGGCGGACTGGTCGTCCAGCGCGTCGAAGTTTTGCAGGCCCAGCAGATCGTCGTTTAAAATGTAGAACTGGACCAGACCTGCCGGCGGGTAGAGACTGTTGGCAGGGAGCTCCTCACAGCGGATCTGGGCCAGCAGAGTGAGCTGCTGACCGGCGGCGGTGGTGGGCACGGCGGCGCCGGGCGGCAGGTAGGGCAGACCGCCCAGCTTGCTGGCGGCCAGAGCGGGAGTATCGCCGGTGAGCGCCAGGCGTATGACCGGCTGCCGGGTGCGCAGATACAGCTCTTTGAGCACCGCCTGGACCATGTCGGCGGTGTAGGGAGCGGCGGCCGGCCGGGAGAGTGGCGCTGAAGTTGGGCCGGTCTTCTTTTTAAAGAGATCGAGTAGTCCCACGGGGGGCACCTCCTTACAACAGATGGGTGTTTGCCGATACCAGTATAGCAGACCGGCGCCGACCTGCCCACTGCCTGAGGGCCGCCGGGCGCAAAAAAAGAGAGCGGCCGGCAGCCGCTCTCTTACGGGGGAAGAAGATACCGCGATCGCGCAGAAAGGTGTTACTTGGACGCCTCGACGGTGATGGTGTCGGTATTGCCTTCCTTCATGCTTTTTTCCAGCTCGGTCATCAGCACTTTGAAGGAGTCGGAAGAGTTGGTGGCGCCGGCGACGGCATCCATCTTCTCGGCCGACTGTTTCTCTTTGTACTGCTCGGCGATGTCGCCGTAGAACTTCTCGGGCCAGGTGCCGGTGGCCTCCATATAGCTCTTGTACTCGGCGTCTTGAGATTTTAGCTTGCCGTCGGCGTTTTTGGCGTCGAAGGTGACGTCGCTGACTTTGCCGTCTTTGACGGTGACCTCGACGAATTCGGTCCAGCCGTGCTCGTCGGCGTCTTTGTACTGGGCTTTGTAGGCGCCGTCTTTATAAGACGAGCCGCAGCCCACGAATACCAGCAGCGCGCAGCAAGCCGCCACTGCCATGGCCATAAACTTTTTCATCTCGCATACCTCCATAATTTACCTGCCCGGCAAAATGTGCCCGGACACTCTGCGGGTATTCTTCCCTAGAGTAGCCCTAACTATACACGTGCATAGCGGCACTGTCAACGCATTTGGAAAAATTTCTGCAAAGTGTACAAAAATGGTAAACTTTAAGACCGATGTTCGTTGTATCCACCGTCGGCATACGGTTGACAGCGCCGCCCATACTCTTTAAAATAGAGCGTATTCACAGGCCGGGCGCGGGATGCCCGGCTTTTTGGCCCGGTACAGACCGGGGCGACAGAGGAGGGGGGAGTGCCGGTGGTCAACGAAAAACACGCCCGCCGCCGCGGCAGTGCAGCGGTGGCGGTGCTGATCGCGGTGGCGCTGGCGGCGGTGGGCATCTACTCGTATTGGGATGACTGGCGCGCCACCCCCCACACCACCAGCGACTTTTTGATGAACACCTTTGTGTCGCAGACGGTGTACGGTAAAAACGCCCAGCGGGCGGCCGACGAGGTGGTGGCGGCCCTGTCGGGCTTTGAGGACGACTTTTCGATGTACCGCGAGAACTCGCCCATCGCCCAGATCAACCGCAGCGCCGGGGTGGCGCCGGTGGCGGTGCCGGAGCAGGTGTACCAGCTGATCGCCACCGCGTACGACTACTGCGCGCAGACAGACGGGCTGTTTGACGTGACCACCGGGCCGCTGTCGGTGCTGTGGAACGTGACCGGCGACACGCCGCACGTGCCCGGACAGCAGGAGCTGAGCCAGGCGCTGGAGCTGGTGGACTACCGCGATATCCTCCTGGACCCCGAGGCCCGGACGGTGATGCTGCGGCGGCCGGGGCAGATGATCGACCTGGGGGCCATCGCCAAGGGGTACGCCTGCCGGGTGGCGGGCGAGATATACCGCCGCTACCAGGTGGGCGGTGCGGTGCTCTCGGTTGGGGGCAACATTTACACCTACGGTAAAAAGCCGGGCGGAGGGGCGTATGATATTGGCCTCTCGACCCCCGAAAAGGACCGCCAGCACACCTTGGGGACGCTGCACGCCGACGGAATGGTGGTGGCCACCTCCGGCGGGTACGAGCGGTATTTTGAGGAGCAGGGCATCCGCTACCATCACATCTTTGACCCGCGCACCGGCTACCCCTCCCAGCAGGACCTGCTCTCGGTGACGGTGGTGGCCGAGGACGGGGCGCTGGCCGACTTTTTATCCACCTACTTTTTTGTGGCCGGCTCACAGGCGGCCATCGACTGTTTGGACCGCAGCGAGTTCTCGCTTATTTTGGTGGACAGCGAGAAGAACGTCTATATCTCGCCGGCGCTAAAAGACCAGTTTGCCCTGACCAGCAGCGACTATACGCTGGCGGCACCGTAGTAGCGGCGCCGCCGAATATCACCAGAGGGGAGGCGGACCTGTGACTTCGCGACAGATACAGCAGAAGACCCGGCGGGTGGCCTTTTTGGGGCTGCTGTTTGCGCTGGCCATTTTGCTGTCGTTTATAGAGGGGCTGGTGCCGCCGCTGCCGATGATGCCGCCGGGGGTGAAGCTGGGGCTGGCGAACATCGTGACCATGTACTGCCTGGTACTGCTGGACTTTAGGGCCGCCTTGACGGTGACGGCGCTCAAGGGGCTGTTTGCCTTTTTGACCCGGGGCGCGGTGGCGGCGGCCATGAGCCTGGGGGGGAGCGTGCTCTCGCTTTTGGTGATGGCGCTGGTGTGGCGGCTGACCAAAAAGCGGTGCAGTATGCTCACCATGGGGCTGACCGGCGGCTTTTTTCACAACATGGGACAGCTGTGTGTGTCGGTGCTGATCTTAAAGACCACCGCCGCCTTTTACTACCTGCCGGTGCTGGCGGTGGCGGGGCTGGTGATGGGCTTTATCACCGGTGTGACCCTGCAGGTGCTGATGCCCCACATTGGGCGGCTGCAGCAGGACCTTGGGCCGCCAGCCGGTCGGCGGCGCTAGCGGCAAACTGGCGGCAGAGGAGATATTTTGCGGGCGGGCCGGTGCGGTTCCGCTCTTTTTTGCGGGTACTGCGGGTGCTGGGATGTAGATAAACGGGCGGGCCAAAAGAACGGGCAGCGGCGAGAAGGGAGCGGAAAAAGCGGGATGGCGCACACCGCTGCGCGCGGTCGGTGCAGCGGTGTGCATAAAAGGCACCGGACGGGGCGCTGCGGTATAGCGCCGGGCGCGTTGGACCACACTGTTAGCGCGCCGAGACGGCACCCGGCGCACCTTGGGGCCGGCAGAAGTGGAGACGGACTTACTGGGCGGGCACCAAAAAGGGGCGGCTGCCCCAAATTGGCGGCAGCCGCCCCCTGGGGGGTGCAACTGGTCATTTGATCTCGATCTGGTGGCGCACATCGGCGACCGGCGCCTTTTTAGGCAGCTTCAACTCGAGGATGCCGTTTTGATAGCTGGCGTCGATGGCGGCGGTGTCGATATCGCTGATATCGAAGCTGCGGCGATAAGAGCCATAGCGGCGCTCCCGGCGGACAAAGCGGCCCTGGTCGTCTTTTTCCTCGCTCTTTTCGTCGTGGGTGGCGCTGATACACAGCTCGTCGCCCTGGATATCGATGTGCAGGTCTTTTTTGTCAAAACCGGGCAACTCGGCCTGCAGCAGGTAGTGGTCGCCCCGATCTACGATATCGGTGCGGAACTGGCCGAAGCCGGCGCCCATATCGCCAAATAGGCTCTTCTCCATATCGTCGAGATAGGAAAACAGATTGTGTTCATTTCTGCCAAACGGGATCAGTGCGGACATAGTAGGTACCTCTCTTTCGTGTAATACTTGGGGATGGGGTTTCGTGTGTGTAGTTTGGTGCTCTAGTCGCTATTCGTCTGCATGTGCATCGCTTCCTTTTTTGTTTCTGTCTACAGTTTATCCGGTGTGTTTTACCGATCTTTTATATTTTTGTGAACGCTTTTTGAATTTTAGCACTCTTTGATATAGAGTGCTAAAATTGTGGATATGGGGGAATTGGTGCCCAGAGAAAGCGCGTATTTTTCGTCGCTTTTGCTATCAACCATCGGTGCTTGTTGTGCTATACTAAACATAGAGGGGCGCCGGTGTGGGCGCCCCAATACGCGGCGGCAAAAGCCGCCGGAGGCAGGTGAAGACCATGCAGGAACAGATCGTGAAAGTGGCCACCTTCAACCTAAAGCGCGACGGCCGCTTTAATCCCCGCACCTGGGAGCACCGGCGCAAGATGGCTGCCAAGGTGATCCGCAACTCCGGCGCCAGCATCATCGGCGTGCAGGAGCTGCTGCCCTCGATGCGCGAGGACATACAGCAGCTGCTGGGCAACTACAGCTTTTTTGGCTGGGGCCGCAAAAAAGACCTGGGGGACGAGCACGCGGACATCATCGTCAAGAACCAGGATATCGATGTGCTGTTCCACGATACGTTTTGGCTGTCTAAAAAACCCCAGAGTCAGGGTAGCCGGTACGCTTTTGCCATTTTTCCCCGGGTGTGCACCGTGGCTGAGGTGTACTTTAAACAGAGTCACCGGCGCCTGCGGGTATTCAATACCCATTTTGACCATCTGCTGCCCATGTCACGGGTGTTGGGGGTCAACGTGATCTTTCAGCGCATCCAGCAGTACCAGCAGATAGACCCGCTGCCCACCATCCTGATGGGGGACCTGAACGCCACCCCCGACAGTTTGCCGGTGCGGCTCATCCGCGAGAACCGACACGGCTACGATTTTCACTTTACCGACGTATTTTCGACATTGGCCCAGAGCGGGCAGGGGGTCAACACCTTTCACTACTTTAAGGGCAAAGACCGGCACAAGACCCGTTTTGACTACATCTTCGTCACCCAGGAATTTGACATCCTCGATGTGGCGCTGGACAAGTACAGCATCCGCGGTATCTACCCGTCGGACCATTATCCCATTCTCACCACGCTGCGCCTGCCCGGCGAAGCGCCCCCGGCGGACACCGCCGCCAGCTGATGGGACAAAAGGCAAAAAAGAGCGCGCGGCCCGAGTTTGTTCGGACCGCGCGCTTTTTGCTGCGGGGAGATAGAGTGCTGCCGGGCGCCGGCGGTGGACCGGCCCGCGGGCATGGAGATATGCCGCTGTATGGGATTGTGGACAGGCGGCGATGCAGACCCGACCGCTGAAGCACAGCGGCGGGCCGGTGCGGCCGCAGACGCAATATCCGGCTGCCCCAACTCGAGCTGACGGGCAGCTGGTGGGGGCCGGCGGTGATAGAGAGGCTGTTGACCGGCCCGGACGGGGCTGTACGCGGCGACCAAATGAGCAGCGCGCGACAAAGAGCGGACGCCTGGCGCCGGTAACTGGGGATGAGCGGCCAGGAGGGCGTGCAGTGGGAGATATATCGGCACGGCCAGCGCCAGAGAGACAGGGGGCATAAGGCGCGGCACCGACGCGGTCAGCGGCGGCGCTTTTTAGCGCAGACCGAACTGGGGGCTCTCGATCACCGCGCGCATCTGGCACAGGCAAAAGGGGTGCCCGGCAGGGTCGAGCATGACGCGCCAGCCGTCGTCAAACTGCGCCGCGGCCACCGTCGCCCCGCACTGGAGCGCATGGGCAACAGCCCCATCCAGATCGTTCACGGCAAAGTCGAGGTGGGCCATCTGCTGCTGGGCGCCGGGCTCGGACGGCCAGACCGGCGGCGTGTACGACGGCTCGCGCTGAAAGGTGATGCCGGGATAGGCCCCCTGCGCCGCGCCCGGCGGGCCCACGATGGCCCAATCTCCGTCGTGATAGGCGATCTCCCACCCGAGCAGGGAGGCGTAGAACCGGGCCAAGGCGCAGGGGTCTTGACAGTCCAGGGTAAAGGCGTACATTTTGATCTTCAGCTGATCGCTCATAATCAGATACCTCCTGTGAAAAGCCCGTGTGGGGCGGACGGCCCTATAGGGCTGCGTTTTTTACAGTCTAAGCGCTGGCGGCGGGAATGTCAAACCGCTGCCGGACATGTAGAGTGTGCGCGGCAGCGGCGGCTGGGGCGGCGGCGAAAGGCGGGCAGTTTGCCGGTGGCGCCGGGGGGAGGAGCGCCGGGGGATGGGGCAGCGCGGCGGGCGTGCCAGTACCGGGGATGGCGCCGAGCGGCGCCGGAGGTGCTAAAAGGGGCGAAAAAAAGAGCCGATACCGTTTGTGGTATCGGCTCTTGGCTATATGGTGAAAACTAGAGTTCGAGATCGACCTGATAGTCGCCGTCGATGCGGATATAGTCGCAACCGTACCGCTTACAGGCGGCCAGATTGCTCCGGTTTTCGGCCAGCAGCGCCTGCTGGTCGCAGCTGTCGCTCTGCCGCCACTCGATATCGCTGGCGTGGGAGAGGATCTGGCGGTAGTGCTGCCGGATATAGTCTTCGCTGAAGAGCAGGCAGCGGTACTGGATGTGGGGCAGATACCAGGCGTCGAAGTCGTCGCGCCAGGTAAAGGGGATGTAGCAGCCCTCGATGACCAGATCCTGCCGGTTCTCGATGGCGGTCTTGGCCATCTCGCACACGATGGGCCAGAGATAGCCGGTCAGCGCCTCGTCGCTGCTGAGCGGGGTCAGGTCGGTGTGGCCGCTGCGGATGAGCCCCATTTTGAGGTGGTCGATCGAGAGGTAGGGGAACCCGTATTTTTCGAGCAGACGCTGGGCCAGCAGCGTTTTGCCGGTGTGGGTGCCCCCGGCGATAAAAACGACCATGCGATATCTCCTCCTGCACAGATATAGTCCCGGGGCCGGCCGGGGAGCAGTTTAGGCGAGAGCGGCGGCGCTTACTGCCCGCCGTCGCCCGGGCGGCTGTCTGCCGGGGGAGTGGCGGGCAGGTCGCCGGTAAATTCCAGCTCTTCCTTGGGCGGGGTGGCGGCCTCGATCTTTTCGCGCTCGGCCTTTTTGCGGGCCTCGATCTTTTTCATGGTGCGGCGCTGGAAAAACTTGCGCACCGCGTAGACGGCCAAAAAGACCAGTAGAAAATATACCAGCGACTGCCCTACGATGTAAGACGTCTCTGCCAATGCCTGATTGTTCACGTTCTGCCTCCTGAATGATTGCGTAAGGTGGTAGTAGTTAGCCCGGCGGGGACCGGCCACGATATGGGCGGCGGCCCGGCCGCGCCGCGACCGGTACCCGCCGGTGTGCAAGAGCACCTAAAAAGGGGTGGCAAACCACACAAGGCGATTATACCACACCCCTTCATGGGTATCAACTTGCCGGGCCGGTCAGTTGTGGGCGGCCGGGTGGATGCGGTGCTCGTACCGGCGGTGCAGCAGCACTAAGCAGAGGACGAGCAGGCCGATGGAGACCGCCAGCGACAGCAGTGCGCTGGTGGTGAAACCGGCCACCAGATAGCCCACGAAACAGCATCCCGCCGCCACGGTGGCGTAGGGCAGCTGGCTGGAGACGTGGTCGATATGGTTGCAGCCGGCGCCGGCCGAGGAGAGGATGGTGGTGTCGGAGATGGGGGAGCAGTGATCGCCGTACACCGCGCCGGCCAGGATGGCGGCGAAGATGATGGGGATGAGCTGGGGCGCCGAGTGGCGCGAGATCTCGACCGAGATGGGGATGAGCATGGCGAAGGTGCCCCAGGAGGTGCCGGTGGCAAAGGCCAGCAGCCCGGCCACGGCAAAGATGACGGCCGGGAAGATCTGCAGCGGGAAGTGAGAGCTGCGCACCAGCTCGCCCACGTATTTGCCGGTCATCAGGTAGTCGCTGCACACGCTGCCGATGGTCCAGGCCAGCACCATGATGGTGATGGCGCTGATCATCGACTTGATGCCGGTGGTGACCCCCTCAAAGAATTTGGAGAAGGTCATCAGCCGGCGGGGGATATACAGCACCAGCGCCACCAGCAGCGCGCCAAAGGCACCGTAGGTGAGCGAGCGGTTGGAGTCGGTGTTGGCAAACGCCTCGAGCAGGCCCACCTTTTGACCGTCTACCGTGCTGCCCAGGCCACCGGTGATGAGCATGGCGGTGACGGTAAAGACGATGAGTGAGGCGATGGGCAGCAGCAGGTCCCAGATGGTGCCGCGGTCGGAGGCCTCGACCTGGCTGAGCTCGTCGCCGCTCTTGCCGCCCCGGTCGGCGCCGGGGATGACTTTGCCCTCCAGCGCCTCGTCCTCGAATTTGGCCATGGGGCCGAAATCCAGCTTGGTGACGGCCAGCACCACCAGCATGATGACGGTGAGGATGGCGTACATGTTAAAGGGGATGGACTGCAGGAAGGTGGCCATGCCGTTTTGGGTGGCGCCGGTGTCGGCCAGCACCGAGATGGCGTAGGCGGCAAAGCTGGAGACCGGCGCGATGGCGCAGATGGGGGCGGCGGTGGCGTCGATGATATAGGCCAGCTTGGCCCGCGAGATGAGGTGCTTGTCGGTGATGGGGCGCATGACGGTGCCCACCGTCAGGCAGTTAAAGTAGTCGTCGATAAAGATGAGCACGCCCAGGCCGCTGGTGGCCAGCATGGCCCCGGTGCGGTTCTTTATTTTTTTAGAGGCCCAGTCGCCGTAGGAGCGAGAGCCGCCGGACATGGTGACCACGCACACCAGCGCCCCCAGCAGCGACAAAAAGATGACCATATAGGCGTTGTCGCCCAGCTTGCCGGTGATGATCTCGAACATCTCGGTCATGGCGCTGATGGGGTTGCCGCGGGTGTAGATGAGCAGCCCGGACAGGATGCCCAGAATGAGCGAAGAGATGACCTCTTTGGTCACCAGAGCCAGCACGATGGCGATGAGCGGCGGCACCAGTGACAGTATGCCAAAGTTTTCCATTGTATATCCCCCTGCAAAAAAGCGGTAAAATAATAGGGAACAGCGCCGCGGGCGCTGTTCCCACCCACAAAAAACGGCCGCTAAGGCCTTTACTCTATTCCTACACACAAATTTAGCATACCTGTCGCCAAAATACAACAGAATCTACACATTCTGGGCTGATCTTGGGGACTCTGGCCATGATTTTCCAGCCCATCTGCCCGTTTGGCTTGCTTTTGCCGGCCCTGTATATTAAAATGAACTAGAATATTGAAAGCGCACCGACTGGCTGCCGCGGCCCCTGTTTACAGGGCTTTGCCGGCCTGCGGGGCGCCCCCTGAGGAGGAAGAGCTATGCCCCGCAAGTTTCTCATCACCACCGACTCCACCACCGACTTTGACGCCGGTTACATCAAAGAGCACGATATCCACATGGTCCCGCTGTCGTTTCAGCTGGAAGGTAAGCTGTACCCCGACCTGAATGCCGGCGACGGCGGCGATTACAAGTGGTTTTACGACCAGCTGCGCCACGGGGCGATGCCCACCACCACCCAGGTGAACCCCGGCGACGCCCGCGACTTTTTTGAGCCGCTGATCAAAGAGGGATACGATATCCTGCACCTGGCTTTTTCCTCTGGTCTCAGCGGTACCTACGGCAGTATGGTGGTGGCGGCCGACGACCTGATGGCTGAGTACCCCGACTGCAAGATCGTGGTCATCGACTCGCTGTGCGCCTCGTTGGGGGAGGGGCTTTTGTACCACCACATGCGCCGCCTGCAAGACGAGGGAAAGACGCTGGAGGAGATCGCCGACTGGACGGAAAAAAACAAGCTCAAGGTGTGCCACATCGTGATCGCCGACGACCTGCACCACCTGCAGCGGGGCGGCAGGGTCTCGAAGACCACGGCCATCGTGGGTACGATGCTGGGCATCAAGCCCATCATCCATCTGCTCGATGAGGGCAAGCTCATTCCGGTGGGCAAGACCCGCGGCCGCAAGGCGGGCATCAAGAACCTGTTGGATACGATGGCCGAGAAGTTTGTCCCCGAGGAAAACGACTGTGTATATATCTGCCACGCCGACTGCCTGGACGACGCCCAGGCTATGGCCGCGGAGATCCGCCGCCGCTTTGGTGTAAAGGAGATCTACATCAACTATATCGGCGCGGTCATCGGCAGCCACACCGGTACCGGGACCATGTCTATCTTCTTTATGGGGGATAAGCGCCAGTAGTCCGGCAGCAGGCCGAATGAAAAAAGTGGCAAGAGGCCCGACACTGTGTAAGACAGTGTCGGGCCTCTTGCTTTTTGCTGCCCGTATGGACGGAGAGGTTGCAGCTGCTTTATATATAGGTATTTTACAATATGTTTATGAGGTTGCTTGCTATTTACCGACGCCCCAAAAAATAAGATCAGTGCAAAACAGCAGCTGAATAAGCAACTGTTTTGTAACAATTGTGATAATATGCAGAAATTTGTTTATGTATTTATTGGCTACATGCAGATATCTGAAAATAACAGTTATTACAAAAATAGATATAGATACTTTAAAAATTTTTAATTGATTTTATAATTATGGATATAGAGCGGTTGGGTATACAAAACACATATAAATTTTGCAAAGAAGGGGTGTAATGATGAAAAGGATCGTTTTGGCATGTACGGTGCTGTCGATGCTGCTGTCGCTCGCGCTGACCGGTTGCGGGGACGGCAAAGACGGTGGCGGCAGTGAGAGCAAGTGGAACAGTATCGTCTACGTCTGCTCCAACCTGGGGGACAAGTCGTTTTGCGATGTCTCCTGGAAAGGGGTGCAGGATGGAGCCGAGGACAACGATATCGGCACGGTCAAGTGTATCGAATTTGGCCGCGACACCAAATCGAAGATGGAGCCTACCATGGTGGATGCGGCGGACGCCTATGACCTGATCGTCTCCTCGGGCGGGGAGATGCTGGAGATCGTAGAAAAGATCTGGGAGGACTACCCTCAAAAGCGCTTTATCATGTTTGATATCGACCCGCTCTATGAAAATAAGATGACCAACGTGTTCTGCATCAACTTCCGCCAGAATGAGGGGGACTTCCTGGCCGGTGCGCTGGCCGAGAAGATCTCGAAAACGGGAACTATCGGCTATGTGGGCTCGATGGAGGCGGTGGTCATACAGGACTTTATGGTCGGCTACATTGCCGGCGCCGTGTACGCCGACCCCAACGCCAAGGTGGCGGTCTCCTATATCGGCAACTCTCAGGACTCGCCCAAGGCCAAGGAGCTGGCCGGTATCCAGATAAACGTAAATAATGCCGATGTGCTGCACCAGGTAGCCGGTGCGGCCGGACTGGGGCTCTTTCAGGCCTGCCTGGAAAATGGGAAGAAGTGGGCTATCGGTGTGGACGCCGACCAGCGCAACTATTTTTTAGAGACCGATCCGGAGCTGGCTGATGTGATCTTGACCTCTATGGAGAAACGGACCAACGTGGCGGTGCGCGAAGCCATCAACAAGACCTATGCGGGCAAACTGGCTTATGGCACGCTGGAAAAGTGGGGCGTGGCTAAGAAAGTGACCGTTTTGGCCGAAAACGACTTTTATAAGGAGCATGTGCCCGCCGAGGTGCAGGCGTATATAGACGACCTGGAAGAGAAGGTGGCGGCGGGGAAGATCGAGATCGACTCCGCTTACGGGATGGATACCGAGACCTATAACGCGCTGCGCAACAGCGTGAAGCCGTGAATGCTGCGAGAGAGGCGCCGAGGAGAGTGGCGTTGTTAAAGACGGCGCTCTGCCCGCAGAGCTATAAAAAGCACAGTCTCATATTATAAAGGACGGCAGAATGTGCGCACGGCAGCCGGCGTTTGTGGCTGTTAGCCGGTGTGATTTGTGCATATATGTAAAGGGACATGCCGGGCCTAGGGCGGAAAATAAACCGTTTTGTGTAAGACGACCGGTGTTAGACTGCTTTTTTCTATCTTAGACAAGTGGGCTCCCCAGCCATTTTTGCGGATAGTCAATTGCCTGAATTTTTCTGTCAATCCATCGGAAAAAGCATTCTGCATGAAAGAAATGCAGCAAAACATAAAATAGAAACGTTTTTAATACAAGAAGTTATGGTGTAATTGCACAATAAGGATGGCGGCCATTTTTGGAAAACAGAGAAGATAGCCCCCAGCCGTTGACCCGGCGAATGGGCAATGCTAGAATGGGCGCAAATCAAGTCCCCCCGTGGGGCTGATAGGGAGGAGAACAACAATGAAAAAACTCATGGCAATGCTGCTGGCCTCGGCCATGCTGTTGTCGGTCGCACTGACCGGCTGCGGCGATGACAAGGATGGTGGCGGCAAAGAAGGCAAGCTGAACAGCATCGTCTACGTGTGTTCGAACCTGGGCGACAAATCATTCTGCGATGTCTCTTGGAAAGGCGTGCAGGAAGGCGCTAAAGTAAACGATATCAGCAAGGTAAAATGTATCGAGTACGGCCAGGATACCAAATCGAAGATGGAGCCCACCATGGTCGACGCGACGGACACCTACGATCTGATCATCGCCTCCGGCGGTGAGATGGTTGAGATCGTCGAAAAATTCTGGGAGGATTACCCGGACAAACGGTTCATCATCTTTGATGTGGACCCCCTGTACGAGAACAAGATGTCCAACGTGTTCTGCATCAACTTCAAGCAGAACGAGGGCGACTTCCTGGCCGGCGCGCTGGCCTCGAAAATGTCTAAGACCGGCACAGTCGGTTATGTAGGCGCCGCAGAAGTGGTGGTTATTCAGGACTTCATGGTCGGCTACATCGAGGGTGCTGTCTACGCTAACCCCAACGCCAAAGTGGCTGTTTCTTACATCGGTAACTGGTCTGACTCCCCGAAAGCCAAAGAGCTGGCCAACGTACAGATCACCGTCAACAATGCAGACGTTCTGCACCAGGTAGCCGGCGGCGCCGGTCTGGGCATGTTCCAGGCCTGCTTGGAAAACGGCAAGAAGTGGGCCATCGGCGTGGATGCCGATCAGCGCGACTTCTTCCTCGAGACCGATCCGGATCTGGCTGACGTGATCCTGACCTCTATGGAGAAACGGGTAAACGTCGCTCTGCTGGAGGCCATCAACAAGACCTATGCGGGCGAGCTGTCCTACGGCACGCTGGAAAAATGGGGCGTTGGCAAACAGGTAACTGTGCTGGCCGAGAACGACTTCTATAAGGAGAACGTTCCCGCCGACGTACAGAGCTACATCGACGATCTGGAGACCAAGATCACCAACGAAGAGATCGAGATCAGCTCGGCTTACGGCATGAGCACCGAGACCTACAACGCGCTGCGCGACAAGGTAAAACCGTAACGAACGGATCTTCCCTTTAAAAACAGCTTTTGATAAAGAGGACCGAGCGATAAAGGCTCGGCCCTCTTTTTTGCTGTGCAGGCCGAGCGCCGGTACTTTATAACGGTGCTGGTGTGACATATGATGGGGTACATGGTGGGGAAAAGCGATTTGTGGCCCACGGTAAATGCGCACATGCTGCAAAATATGTTGAAAAGAGGGCCTGACAGGTGCATGGACACAAGAGTGTCTCCTAAAAGAATAGGTATACAGTGCGGTTTTAGTGATTAGAACAACAAGATCGCAAAAAGCAATTTGCAACATATACAAAAAACGAATAACCTGTTAATGCGATATGTTGAATATGTCTTTTTTGTGTTGACGGCTTGAAAACGGCGATGGTATAATCCATTTATCAAATTTGCCAATCCTGGCATTTTAGGAGAGAAGGAGAATACCAATGAAAAAACTCATGGCAATGCTGCTTGCCTCGTCTATGCTGTTGTCAGTTGCGCTGACCGGCTGCGGCGACGACAAAGACGGCGGCGACGGCAAAGACGGCAAGTACAACAGTGTCGCGTATGTCTGCGGCAACATCGGTGACAAATCTTTCTGTGACGTATCCTGGAAAGGCGTGCAAGAAGGCGCCGAAGACAACAACATCAAATCGAAAGTCATCGAGTACGGCGCCGATACCAAATCGAAGATGGAGCCTACCCTGAACGATGCTGCTGACACCTACGACATCGTAGTTGCCTCCGGCGGTGAGATGGCTGAGATCCTGGAGAAATTCTGGGAGGATTACCCGAACAAACGGTTCATCCTGTTTGATATCGACCCCGATTACGACAACAAGATGTCCAACGCTTTCTGCATCAACTTCAAGCAGAACGAGGGCGACTTCCTGGCCGGCGCGCTGGCTCAGAAGATGTCTAAGACCGGGACCATCGGCTTTGTCGGCGGCGGTGAGGTCGTTGTTATCCAGGACTTCCTGGTAGGTTACATCCAGGGTTCCAAGTACGCCAATGAGTCTGGTAAAGTGGCGATCGCTTTCATCGGTAACTGGACTGACTCGGCGAAAGCCAAAGAGCTGTCTGGCGTACAGATCAACACCAGCAACGCCGACGTGCTGCATCAGGTGGCTGGTTCTGCCGGTCTGGGCCTGTTCCAGGCTTGCCAGGAGAACGGCAAGAAATGGGCTATCGGTGTTGACGCCGACCAGCGCAACTACTTCCTCGAGACCGATCCGGATCTGGCTGACGTTATCCTGACTTCCATGGAGAAAAAGTGTGACGTTGCTATCCGTGACGCTATCAACAAGACCTTTAAAGGTGAAGCCGAGTACGGCACCTTGGTAAAATGGGGCGTTGCTGAGGGCGTAACCGTTTTGTCGGAGAACGACTTCTACAAAGAGAACGTTCCCGCTGACGTACAGTCTTACATCGATGATGTCGAGGCGAAGATCACCGCTGGTGAGATCAAGATCGACACCATGTATGGTATGGCTACCGACGTGTACAATGCTCTGCGTGACGGCGTTAAAGCCTAAGCTTTTAGTAAAGTACTTACAAGCGAGCTATTCATTAAAGAGAGCGGACTTTATGTCCGCTCTCTTTTTGCGCTCATTTAAGACGGACATGACTTGCATAGGGCTGCATTGGATTTCATTAGAAAGAATTGCTATAAAAAAGAGATAGAATAGATGGCAATATAAAAATCAAATTCGTAAATACTTGCTATGGTGTATAAAATTATTTGTCTATATGCATAAAAAAGAAAATAAATTTTGTGCATTAAAAAATGAGGGTGACAAAAATAACATACAAAGTGCACGAGAATATAGAGCTGGGTTACAGCAAAATGTTAAATCTCGGGACAAGCAGTTGACGGCAAATTTACGCAAGTGCTATAATCCAGTTGTTGATTTTGCCAATCCTGGCAATCTTGAAAAGAGAAGGAGAAAACACACATGAAAAAACTCATGGCAATGTTGCTCGCTTCTGCCATGCTGCTGTCGGTCGCACTGACCGGCTGCGGTGATGACAAAGACAGCGGCGACGGCAAAGACGGTAAGTACAACAGTGTCGCATTCGTTTGCGGCAACATCGGCGACAAGTCCTTCAACGATGTATCCTGGAAAGGTGTACAGGAAGGCGCCGAGGAGAACAACATCAAATCGAAAGTCATCGAGTATGGCGCCGACACCAAATCGAAGATGGAGCCTACCCTGAACGACGCTGCCGACACCTACGATATCGTAGTTGCCTCCGGTGGTGAGATGGCCGAGATCCTGGAGAAATTCTGGGAGGATTACCCGAACAAACGGTTCATCCTGTTTGATATCGACCCTGATTACGACAACAAGATGTCCAATGCTTTCTGCATCAACTTCAAGCAGAACGAGGGCGACTTCCTGGCCGGCGCGCTGGCTCAGAAGATGTCTAAGACCGGGACCATCGGCTTTGTCGGCGGCGGCGAGGTCGTTGTTATCCAGGACTTCCTGGTAGGTTACATCCAGGGTTCCAAATACGCCAACGAGTCTGGTAAAGTGGCGATCGCTTTCATCGGTAACTGGACTGACTCGGCGAAAGCCAAAGAGCTGTCTGGCGTACAGATCAACACCAGCAACGCCGACGTGCTGCATCAGGTGGCTGGTTCTGCCGGTCTGGGCCTGTTCCAGGCTTGCCAGGAGAACGGCAAGAAATGGGCTATCGGTGTTGACGCCGACCAGCGCGATTACTTCCTCGAGACCGATCCGGATCTGGCTGACGTTATCCTGACTTCCATGGAGAAGAAATGTGACGTTGCTATCAAATCCGCTATTAACAAGACTTTCTCTGGCGAGCTGGCTTACGGCACCCTGGAGAAATGGGGCGTTGCTGAGGGCGTAACCGTTCTGTCGGAGAACGACTTCTACAAAGAGAACGTTCCCGCTGACGTACAGACCTACATGGACGATGTCGAGGCGAAGATCACCGCTGGTGAGATCAAGATCGATACTATGTATGGTATGGCTACCGACGTGTACAACGCTCTGCGTGACGGCGTTAAAGCCTAATTTACTAAACTAAATAAAAAAGGCAGACCTTTTGGGTCTGCCTTTTTTTGTGTTTTAGGATGGATAACTCTTTTTTGTACAGGTGTATTATTTACCGATAGAATACGATATATTGTTATAAGATCGCGTGTTTTCAAAATTTTACACCAATACATCAGAGGATATCAGCTGTATGCCCTATGTGCAAAACCGAGAAATATCTTTCTGATATTTGTGTTAAATAAATAATAGCCGATACCTAATCGACCGATGTAGGAGGGGGACTTTTCCGCAGAACGCATGCAGAACGTATATCAAATAGATCGGTAGGGGCATGTTTCCTGTGTGGATGGAGTCAGAAACGGCAGGGCGATAAAACGAGCATGGATTAGTTGGGAGATGGGGGATAAGGCAACAGGACGTAACAACAGTTTAAATGATGAAAAATACACCCCTTTTTCGCTTTTAAGTCGCGAGATGATTTCCTCCTCTAATTTATGAATATATGGAGAACGATATATGGCCATTAAAAGACACAATTTTGGTTAGGGAAAGTAAAGATAAGGGGAGAAAGATGGGGGTCATGTGCTTTTGGATAAACTGGTGTATAAAAAAGTCTGTGCTGTATAAAAGGTGAGCTTTTGCGACTTGAAAAGACCAGTGGAAGAGTTTACTGCTGTAAAAATATAAATATAAAGGTAAAAGTAAGTGGATTTTGAGGGCTGTATTACCAAATCTATTAATTTGCAATTGATAAATACAGGAAATGACAGAGAAGAGAATGAGTAGCTGTTAAATAATGACGGGGGAGCTCAGAATAGGGATCTTGTGGTATCAGATCCAAAAAGAGATATGTGTGGGTGGGAAACAAAAGTGTAGTGGATAATCTTTCCTATATAAATAGAGGGAACCGGCAAAGCAGCAGTTATTTGAGATGAGAGCACAAGGCGATCTGGCGAAGCAGGTATGCGTAGATGCGCAGAGAAAGTACTGGAAAAGAAGGGTTTACTTGGAGATGAGCAAGTATACCGTATATGGGGAGACTGCCTGCCGGGCGCTTTTTATACGGGGCCACGGCTGCCAATGGTACCAAAGGAGCGGGAACTGGTTTAGCCAAAAATACGAATTGTATAGAAAAGACCGCTTACTCACTATATCCCCCAAATAGGCCGCTTTGGGCAATATGCCGATGAGTCCGGCAAAAAACGACATGAAAATGGCCTTTTTGGCAGGTAAAATTCGGTTTTCTATTTAGCATATACTCAAAAAGTTGTCAGGTTGCATAAAAACCCAAAGTGTGATATGAGCAATAGGTAGGACTTCTTCATTTTCTGTTTACATTTAGTATGGAGTTAGGTAAAATTTATGGTAGTGAAATTGGTATCGGTTCGTCGCACGTCGTTATAGTGTGGCAACATGGTTTCTCTCGGTACTGATTTTTAGATCTTTTAACGGGGTCTAAAGCATCACAAAATTATGCTGAAGGCAGCTGCCTTTTTTAAGTTAGCTGCACAACAGTAAAGTACGAGGTGATTGTATGCCAGAAGAAATTCTACTAATGGATAACATTACGAAGGTGTACGCCAACGGCTTCGTGGCGAACAAAGACGTAACATTATCCGTTCGTAAGGGCGAGATACACGCGCTGTGCGGCGAAAACGGCGCGGGTAAATCTACCCTTATGAAGGTTCTCTTCGGTCACGAGAGCGCTGAAGAGGGCAGGATCGTTCTGCGGGGTGAGGAAGTAAAATTCGCAAACTCCATCGAGGCGATCAAACACGGCATCGGCATGGTTTGGCAGCACTTTATGCTCTGCCCCTCCCTGACTGTTGCGGAAAACTTGGTACTGGGCATGGAGCCTTCTAAGGGCGGCAAGTTCGGTCCCATGAACATCAACAAGGCCATCCAGATGGCCGAGGAAGTATCGAAAAAATACAACCTCATCGTTGATCCCAGAGCAAAAGTGGAAGACCTGCCGGTCGGCCAGAAACAGAAGGTCGAGATCCTGAAAGCACTGCTGCGCGGCGCTGAGATCCTGATCCTCGACGAGCCCACCGCTGTTTTGACTCCGCAGGAGACAGAAGAGCTGTTCGTTGAGCTGAAGAACCTCAAAGAGATGGGTCACACCATCATCTTTATCTCTCACCATCTGGATGAGGTCAAGTCCCTGTGCGATCGGTTTACCGTTCTGCGCCTGGGCAAATCTGTCGGCGGCGGCGAGATCAAAGACGTGACCGTACAGGATATCTCCAGAATGATGGTCGGTCGTGACGTTATGCTGAAGATCGACAAGACGCCGGCTCAGCCCAAAGAAGTCGTGCTGAAGATCCGTGATCTGAAGTACAACAACGATGAGGGCCGTCCTATCGTCAAGCAGTTCTCGGCCAGCATTCGCCGCGGTGAGATCGTCGGTATTGCCGGCGTTGAGGGCAACGGCCAGCGCGAGATCTCGGAGATCGTTACCGGCCTGATCCCCCACAGAAATGGTGATATCACCGTTTGCGGCACTGACATCCGTGGTATGAGCGTGCGGCAGATCCGTGAGCTGGGCGTGTCCCACATCTCTGAGGACCGCATGACCTACGGCTGCTCGGAGAACTCCTCGGTGAAAGAGAACATCATCTCTGACAGATATTACAAAAAAGAGAACAATAAGGGCATCTTCCTCAACAACAAGAAACTGGATGCCGATGTTGATCAGAACATCAAGGATTTCCTGGTAAAATGTGATGACAGAACGCAGCCGGTCAGAATGCTGTCTGGTGGTAACATGCAGAAAGTCGTTGTGGCCAGAGAGTTCTCTAGTCATCCCAACCTGGTAATTGCCAACCAGCCCACCCGCGGTATCGACGTTGGCGCCACCGAGTTCATCAGAAGAAAACTCGTCGAGCTGCGTGATGAGGGTGCTGCTGTGCTGCTGATCACCGCTGACCTCAACGAGGCGCTGGAGCTCAGTGACAGCTTGATCGTCATGTACGAGGGCGAGATCGTCGCATACTTCGAGGACGCCTCTCAGGTGACCGATTTTGTGCTCGGCGAGTACATGCTGGGCATCAAGAGAATGTCCGACGAGGAAATCGGGAGGGTAGCATATGAGTAGCAAAACTATTGAAAAACGCTTCGATGCTATGAAGACCGCCATTGCTATCTTGATTTCGCTGGTGCTGTCTTTTGCTCTGGTAGCCATCGTGAGCGATGATCCTGCAGAGGCTCTGCAGACATTCGCACTTGGTCCTCTGAGTAACCTGCGCCGTATGGGCAACGTTATCGAGCTGACCATTCCTCTGACTTTTGCTGGTGTCGCCGTTTCTATCATGTACTCGGCCAACCAGTTCAGCATGATCACCCAATCCACCATTTATGCTGGCGCCTGTATCGGTTCGTGGTTCGCGATCTATGTGACCCTGCCCAAAGGCCTGCATTCGGCGTTCGTCATTTTAATGGCTGGTATCGTCGGTATGGTCCTGGCGGCTATCCCCGCCATCATGAAGGTGAAATGGCAGGCATCTGAGGTCGTTTCCTCGATCATGATAAACTACATCATCATGCAGTTTACCTTGTGGTTCCTGCTCAACGTTTACAAAGATCCTACTGCAGGCTTCAACTGCTCTTACAAATTTAAAGAGAGCGCTCGCCTGACCAAGATCGTTACCGGTACTCGTATCCATACTGGTCTGTTTGTGTGTATCGCCGCTGTCATCTTCGGCTACATCTTCCTGTACAAGACCAAATGGGGCTACGCTATTCGTGTAGTTGGCCAGAACCAGGAGTTCGCCCGTTACTCTGGTATCGCTGTTGCTTCCGTTATGATTTACTCTCAGGTCATCGGTGGTCTGATCGGCGGTATCGGCGGTGGTGTCGAGATCATGGGCCTGTTCCAGCGCTACACCTGGGAGGCTCCTCCGTCCTACGGCAATGACGGCCTGATGGTCGGTATCTTGGCGAAGTACAATCCTCTGTTCGTTCCGTTTGCCGCGCTGTTCCTGGCTTACATAAGAACTGGCGCTGACATCATGTCTCGTATCACTGACGTTCCCGTTGAGTTCGTAAACATTCTGCAAGGTGTTGTCATCATGCTGGTCGCAGCTGAGATGTTCCTGGCCAAATGGAAACATAAACTCATCGTTAAGAACGCACAGAAACAAGAAATTGCAAAGGAGGCTGCGAAATAAATGGAAAGAGTTTTTTCTGCAATCTTTAGCACATCCTTCTTTGTATCTACCCTGAAGCTGACCACCCCTATTCTGCTGGCTGCCTTGGGCGCTATCTTTACTGATAGAGCCGGCGTTCTGAACCTGAACTTGGAAGGTGTTATGCTGGCGGCTGCTCTCGGTGGTGTTCTGGGTTCTGCCTGGACCGGCAGTGTGTTTGTCGGTATCTTGTCGGCTATCCTGATCGGTATGATCATTGCCGCTGTACTGGCTTATGTCGGTATCTACCTGAAATCCAACCTGGTACTGGCCGGTACTGCTTTGAACTTGTTCGTAACTGGTGCTACCATTTTCGTACTGTTCATCGTCACCGGTGAGAAAGGTACTTCCACTGCTCTGAAGAGTGGCAAGATACCCAAACTGAACATCCCCTTTATTAAGGATATTCCGGTTGTGGGCAAACTGCTCTCCGGCCACAGTGTAATGACCTACTTCGCTTTCCTGTGCGTATTCATCGCCTCGTATCTGATCTACAGAACTGCGATCGGCCTGCGTATCCGCGCTGTCGGCGAGAACCCCGACGCTGCTGAGTCTGTGGGTATCAACGTAAAGACCATCAAGACTGCTTCGCTGCTGATCTGTGGTTTCTTCGCTGCTCTGGGTGGCTCGTTCCTGTCTATGTACTACGTATCTTGGTTCCAGAGAGATATGACTGCTGGTCGTGGCTTTATCGCTCTGGCAGCTATGAACCTCGGTAACTCGACTCCTGTTGGTACGATGCTGGCAGCTCTGCTCTTCGGTGCTTCCGAGCAGCTGGGCAACGTGCTGCAGGTTATGAAAGTTCCCCCTCAGATCGTGCTGATGATCCCCTACTTTGTGACTCTGGTCGGCTTGGTGCTGTATGCCATCCGTCGTGAGTCCAAGATCAAAAAACTGAAAGCTAACAACTAGTTTTCTGGCATACGGCAAAAGGATAGCCTGCGGGCTATCCTTTTGTTTTGGCCGGAAAAATTGCAGGTCTTGATGGAGGAAGGTGAAAAATACTTTGCCTGATCAAAGTGATCTGTAGCAGTTGAGGCAGCTGAGGCGGCTGAGTGAATTAGAAGAAGAGGAGAAAAAGATGTTAGAGACTGGTTTGATCAATCGGCCCATGAGTGACCTTTTGGTGTCGCTGGGGCACACGGACTGTATCGCTATTGCTGATGCGGGCCTGCCACTGCCTGTTGGTGTTCCGGTAGTAGATGTTTCACTGAAGGTAAATATGCCGACCATGACCGATGTTTTAGAAGAAGTGCTGCAGTATTTTCTCTGCGAGCGTTACCTGTTGGCGGCAGAGTTGGAGCGGGCGAACCCGTCGATCTATCGACAGACGACTGACTTGTTACAGAAGTCGCTGGGGGCACCTGAACGGGAGATCATCAACCATGAAGATCTCAAGCGAAAGTTGAGCAGTTGTAAGGGGATCATCCGTACTGGTGATTTCCATGCTTATAGCAATGTACTGCTCTATGCGGGATCGAGTTCGCGCTTTACCCGGGAGTGCACGTGATAGCGCTTTGACTGGCAGCGGCCGTATATTATAGTAACTAAAGACAACTGTTTTAAGAGGCCGGCAATATGCTGGCCTCTTTTTGATCAGGACTTTTTTAAGATAGCAGGCCCAATTTAGCTGGCAGACGATGTGACGATGTCATGAGGTAACCGGAGTAATGCCGATAAAGTAATAAGGATACAATATGGCCACACGTGAAATTGCGATGTGTATGATAGCCGTGTTTTGCGAAGGACAAGTCTGGAACAGTACGGAGAACTTCTATCTGTATGGAGCCAAATGCTCTGCTCGATCCGAACATTGATAGTTCACTTTAGTATAAATTGAAAGTGGGTACTTACTTGGAAAAATAGAGGAACGGCTCTAAAATCGCTATACAGAGACCGATGGGCAGATGAGCAGTAGGGCAGATGGGCGGTGGAAAGAACAGGGGAGAGATCGGGTGATTTTTTGATGGGATGGTAGGTGGTGGTAATGTGTATTTGTATGAAAAAGCTAAGAGGTTGGACAAAATGACCGTGCCCCCTGTATTAAATGATCGAGATCTCTTGCTGGATAAGGGATCTATCAGCCCGGTGATGGCAGAGTAACAGTATTTCATTTTCTACAGAATAGGCCGCATTTTATAAAAAGAAGGATAAAAGTACGATCGTTTGGCTGCCGGTTGCTTGCCCTGTTTAGGTAGGCCTGGTTGGGCGATATTGGGGCAAAACAGCCCATGAAAATATGGGAGGAAACTTCTTTTCTATAGTGATACGCCGCAGAATGGCTAGAGAGGAGTATTGTTTAAATATTTTGCAGGCAGTCATGGTCGCCCGGTATTTGTCTGCTGCATACTTCTAAAGGCATATACCCAGACTTTCACCAACAGAGGTAGAAATATTCATATTTTTCAGGCAAAATAGGAATATCCCAGCAGCGGTGACGCAGGCAGCCCATAAAATGGCACAAAACCACAGGAAATAATTGATTTAATATGCACAAGTGTGGTACAATAAAGCAAATATGTGCCAATCTATATTTAGGAGGAATCCGACCGATGAAAGGTATCGTTTTAGCCGGTGGGGCGGGTACCAGACTGTACCCCTCTACCATTGCGTGCTCCAAACAGATGCTGACCATATACGATAAACCGATGATCTACTATCCGATATCCACGCTGATGCTGGCGGGGATCCAGGATATTTTGATCATCTCTACCCCCCGGGATATTGTGGGGTTTGAGGAGCTGTTTGGCGACGGCAGCCAGTTGGGCCTGCGCATCAGCTACAAGGTACAGGAGGCCCCGCGCGGGCTGGCTGAGGCCTTTATTCTGGGTGAGGATTTTATCGGCGATGACAATGTGTGCCTGGTGCTGGGCGACAACATCTTCTACGGTTACTCTTTCACCGAGCGGCTGAAAAACGCCTGTGCCCGCGAAGATGGGGCCACCATCTTCGGCTATCATGTGAGTAATCCCCGCGAGTTTGGCGTGGTGGAGTTCGACGATGACGGCACCGTGCTCTCGATCGAGGAGAAACCGGCCCAGCCCAAATCGAACTATGCGGTACCGGGCCTGTATTTTTATGATCACCGGGTAGTGGAGATCGCCAAAAATGTACAGCCCTCAGCCCGCGGCGAGTTGGAGATCACCTCGGTCAACAACGCTTACTTAAAAGAGGGAAAACTGAAGGTGGAGCTGTTTGGCCGTGGCATGGCGTGGCTGGATACCGGTAACCACCGGGCGATGCTGGATGCCGCCAACTTTGTGGAGGCGGTCCAGACCCGGCAGGGCCTCTACATCGCCTGCTTGGAGGAGATCGCCTACCGCAACAAATTTATTGATAAAGAGCAGTTGCTGGCGCAGGCAGAGCGCCTGAAGAGCACCGAGTACGGGCAGTACCTGTTCCATGTGGCCGAGACGGTAAAAGTAAAGTAAAAGGAGATGGATCCGATGAAAGTGCTGATTACCGGCGCCAATGGTCAGCTGGGCAGCGAGCTGCGCAGAGACCTGGCCAGTGGCCGGACCGAGCTGGGGGAGATCCCGGCGGCATTAAAGAGTGCCCAGGTCGTTGGTGTAGACGTGGCGGAACTGGACATTACCGATGGACCGGCAGTGCAGCAGTACCTGCAGAATAATCCGGTAGATGTGATCATCAACTGTGCGGCGATGACCAATGTGGACGGCTGTGAAAAAGAGCTGGAAGTGGCCTTTAAGGTAAACGCACTGGGCGCGCGCAATCTGGCGATAGCAGCGGAAGCCATCGGCGCCAAACTGATCCACGTCTCTACCGACTACGTATTTGCCGGCGATGGCTTCTCCCCTTATATAGAGTGGGATCTGGTGAATCCCAAGAGCATTTACGGCAAGAGCAAGGCGCTGGGCGAGCAGTATGTGCAGACTTTCTGTTCGCGGTACTTTATTGTGCGCACCGCCTGGCTGTATGGCTATGAGGGGAACAACTTTGTCAAGACCATTATGCGGGTGGCCCGCAAAAACGGCAGTATCAAGGTGGTGGACGACCAGCTGGGCAACCCCACCAATGCGGTGGACCTGGCCCATCACCTGCTGAAATTGGCCGCTACCGAGCAGTACGGGATCTACCACTGTACTGGGACCGGTATTTGCAGCTGGTATGATTTTGCCAGCAAGATCGTGGAGCTGGCGGGCATTGACTGCCAGGTAAACGCCTGCACCACCGAGGAGTACGGCAGCCCCACCCGGCGGCCGGCCTATTCGGCGCTGGACAACATGGCTCTGCGCTGCACGGTAGGCGACGAGATGCGCCCCTGGGAAGAGGCGTTAACCTGCTTTTTTGAGAATTACACAGAAAGTGAGAAGGCGTAATATGAAGACTTATTTGGTGACCGGCGGCGCCGGGTTTATTGGCTCGAACTTTGTGCTGTATATGCTGGGCAAATACGACGATGTAAAGATCATCAATCTGGACAAGCTCACCTATGCGGGCAATCTGGAGAACCTGACCGAGGTGGAAAACCACCCCAACTATCGTTTTGTACAGGCTGATATCTGCGACAAAGAGGCTGTTGAGAAACTGTTTGCCGAAAATGAGATCGATTACGTGGTCAACTTTGCCGCCGAGAGCCATGTGGACCGCTCTATCTCTAATCCGGAGATCTTTGTGCAGACCAATGTGCTGGGCACGGTCAACCTGCTGAGCGCGGCCAAAAACGCCTGGCAGGTAGGGGACGACACCTACAGAGAGGGCTGTAAGTTTTTGCAGGTGTCGACCGACGAGGTATACGGTTCGTTGGGTGAGACGGGTTTCTTTACCGAGACCACGCCGCTGGACCCCCACAGCCCCTATTCCTCCAGCAAGACTTCGGCCGATTTGTTTGTGAAAGCCTACGCCGACACCTATAAGTTCCCGGTGAACATCACCCGCTGCTCCAACAACTACGGGCCGTATCAGTTCCCCGAGAAGTTGATCCCGCTGATGATCAACAACACGCTGCAGCACAAAGATCTCCCCATTTATGGCGACGGCATGCAGATCCGTGACTGGCTGTATGTTGAGGACCACTGTAAAGCCATCGACATGGTCATCCGCGATGGCAAGCTGGGCGAGGTCTACAACGTGGGCGGCCACAACGAGCGGCCCAATGTGGTCATCGTCAAGACCATTATCGAGTACATTAAAGAGAACGTGGACAGCGCGGTAGGCGAGCACATGATGAAACATGTGGAGGACCGCAAGGGACACGATCGCCGCTACGGTATCGATCCGGAGAAGATCAAAAACGATCTGGGTTGGTACCCGGAGACCACCTTCGAAGTGGGGATCAAGAAGACCATCCAGTGGTATTTGAGCCATAAAGAGTGGATGGAGAATGTGACCAGCGGCGCTTACCAGGCGTACTACGAGAAGATGTATGCGGGCAAATAGAACATAAAATAGAGCGAAATAGAGTGACAAACACCGCTGTTTTCACTCTATTTCGCTGTGTATATACGACAGTGACCGGCAGTGATCTTGCCGTTGAGCTGTTGTGGGGAGGCACCGCGCTTTTTAACGAGTGCGGGTCCCTGCATTTGTGGCGGGCATCATAGTCTCGCGGTGCGCACACGAAAACTGTATTTGCGTGCGCCACCGTGTGGCGGTAGCCTCGTCGCGCTTACTTAGGATTGGGAGGAGCACATGATGGGCAAATTTACTTTTATAGAGACTGGGATCCAAGGACTGGTGATCGTGGAGCCGACCGTATTCGGCGACGACCGCGGGTATTTTATGGAGACTTATAATTATAACGATTTTAAAGAGGCCGGGCTGGACATGGTGTTTGTGCAGGACAACCAGTCCAAGTCGAAAAAAGGCGTACTGCGCGGCCTGCATTTTCAGAAGAAAAATCCCCAGGGCAAGCTGGTACGGGCCATCAGCGGCGAGGTGTACGACGTGGCGGTGGACCTGCGCCGCGGCAGTGAGACCTATGGCCAGTGGCGGGGCGTCCTGTTGAGCGCTGAGAATAAGCGTCAGTTCTATGTGCCGGAGGGGTTTGCTCACGGCTTTTTGGTGATGAGCGACACGGCCGAATTTGCCTATAAGTGCACCCGCTTTTACGACCCCAGCGATGAGGGCGGTCTGATGTACAATGACCCGGACATCGGTGTAGAGTGGCCGATCGCCGAGGACATGGACATCCTGCTGTCGGATAAGGACAAGAAAAATCCCTCGTTTAAAGAGCTCAACGCGTAGGGCCGGGCAAAGGAGAGTCGTTTTGAATAGGTTAAAAGGCTATTTTAATGCTCTGGCCAAGTACCGATACCTGCTGGAGGATCTGATCTCGCGGGATATCAAGGTCAAATACCGGCGCTCAGTGCTGGGACTGGTATGGAGCGTACTCAACCCGCTTTTGATGATGATGGTCATATCGGCTGTGTTTTCGCACATATTTCGCTTTGAGGTGGAAAATTTCCCCATATACTACCTGACTGGTTCGACGCTGTATAACTTTTATTCGGAAGCTACCAGTTCGGCGATGACGGCGATGACCGGAGCAGGGGCCCTGATCAAAAAGGTGTATATCCCCAAATATGTGTTCCCGCTAGAGAAAGCATTGTTTGCCTTTGTCAACATGCTGTTTTCGATGATCGCCGTCGTGTTGATGATCTTTATTCTGCGGGCTCCGGTGCACTGGACGCTGCTGTTATCTCCTATCCCTATGCTTTATATGCTGGTCTTTTGTATCGGTATCGGCCTGATCTTGAGCGCGCTGAGCGTTTTCTTTAGAGATCTGGTACATCTGTACGGTGTGTTTTTGACCGCGCTGGTATACATGGCGCCTATCATTTACCCGATGGAAGCGATCCAAAACAGCAAAGCGCTGGTAACAGTGGTCAAGTGTAATCCGCTCTACTACTATATCGACTACTTTCGCCAGTTGGTCATGAAGGGGACGATCCCCGGATTGACTGAGAACTTGATCTGCATTGGATTTGCCGTGGTATTTTTGGCACTGGGCCTGTGGATCTTTAAAAAGTGCCAGGACAAGTTTATTCTGTATATTTAGGAGGTGGGGACTTTGGATAATCGCGCCGTCGTGGTGAGAGATGTCGAGATGCACTTCAACATGAGCAAAGAGAAGATCGACAGCATCAAAGAGTACCTCATCAAATTTGCCAAACGGCAGCTGTTTTTCGAGGATTTTGTGGCGCTGAAAGACGTCTCACTGGACATTGAAAAAGGAGATGTATTCGGTATCGTGGGCCTCAACGGATCGGGCAAGAGCACGCTGCTGAAAGTGATCTCGGGCATTTTAAAGCCCACAAAGGGTTCGGTGGAGATACGCGGGACCGTGGCCCCGCTCATCGAGCTGGGGGCAGGCTTTGATATGGACCTGACTGCTCGGGAGAACATATTCCTCAATGGCTCGGTGCTGGGCTTTTCGCGCCAGATGATGAAGGACCGTTTTGACGAGATCGTAGAGTTTTCGGAGATGCGGGAATTTTTAGATGTGCCCATGAAGAACTACTCCTCCGGTATGGTGGCCCGAGTCGCTTTTGCAGTGGCCACCATTACTCGGCCGGATATCCTCATCGTCGATGAGATCTTGGCAGTAGGCGATTTTCGCTTTCAGGAAAAGTGTGAGCGGCGTATCAACGAGATGATGAGCGGCGGCACTACGGTCATTATCGTATCCCACTCCATCGACCAGATCGAGCGGCTGTGTAACCGTGTCATGTGGTTGGAGCGCGGGCATATCAAGATGCTCGGCGACAAAGACACCGTTTGCAACGCCTATAAAGAGAGCTAGAATAAGAGGACGATATGAGCGAACAGAACAAAAATATGCAGAACGATCTTTCACAGGAGCAGCTGGTAAGAGAAAATCAGGAACTGCAAAACGAAGTGAAATATGTGGAATCTAAGCTGCAGATATTGCGCAAGGAATATGACAAGCGGGAGGACGAGCTGGCGGAGGTGCAGAAAAAGCTGGACCAGATGCAGCAGGATTACCTGGCGGTGATACACTCTAGTTCCTGGCGCGTTACGGCGCCTCTGCGGGCTATCCTTGGCCCTGTATCCAGATTGCTACACCGCAGTAGAGTGATGGGGCTGGTGCGCAAGGTGTTTTCCAGCCTAAAGCACAACGGGATCGCCGGCACGTTTAAAAAGATCGGTGGCAAACTCTCCTATATGAAGACTGCTAAAAAGTTTCAGTCGCGCAATGTACTGACCGCGCAGGAGAGAGCGGCGCAAAGGGCAGCTACCTTCCCCAAAGAGGTCACCTTTAGCATTCTGGTGCCGCTTTACAATACCCCTAAAAAGTATTTGATCGAGATGATCGAATCGGTGCTGGGGCAGACATATGGCGGTTGGGAACTCTGCTTAGCCGACGGCTCTACAGATGATTTCGCTTTTGTGGGAGAGCTGTGCAAAAAATACGCTGAGAAAGACAGCCGTATCAAGTACCAAAAGCTCGAAAAGAACATGGGGATCGTCGGCAACTCGAATGAATGTATCAAGATGGCGACCGGCAATTACATCGCGCTGTTTGATCACGATGACGTTTTACACGAGGCGGCGCTATACGAGTACATGAAGGTGATCTGTGAGCGGGATGCGGACTTTATCTTCTCGGATGAGATGACCTTTTCGACAGATATCTCAAAGCCGATCGTCATGCATTTTAAGGCTGATTATGCGGTGGATAACCTGCGTGCCAACAACTATATCTGCCACTTTACCGCCTTTTCACGCGAGCTTTTAGATCAGGCCGGCTGGTTTACTTATGAATGTGAGGGCAGCCAGGATTTTGATCTGGTGTTGCGGCTGACAGAAAAGGCCAAGCATATCGTACACGTGCCGAAGATCCTGTATTTTTGGCGCAGCCATCCCGGTTCTGTCGCCAGCAGTATCGATGTGAAACCCTACTGTATCACCAGTGGCATCAAGGCGGTAAATAACCACCTCAAGCGTTTGGGCATAGAGGGCGAGGCGGTAGAGGCCCCCAAGCTGACCTCTATCTACAAGATCAATTACAAGCTGCTAGAGCAGCCGCTGATCTCTATTATTATTCCCAATCGCGACCATTTACAGGATCTGCGCCGCTGTATCACATCGGTTATGAAGATATCCACCTACAAAAATATTGAGATACTGATCGTGGAGAACGGCAGCAGTGACCCCGAACTGCAGGAGTATTATGCATTTTTGCGCGGGTATGACAACGTGCGCATCCTGGAGTGGAAAGAAGAGTTCAACTACTCTAAGATCAACAACTTTGCTGTAGAATCTGCAAAAGGAAAATACCTGCTGTTTTTGAACAATGATATCGAGGTCATAACGCCCAATTGGATCGAGGAAATGCTCATGTATGCCCAGCGTGATGACGTAGGTGCAGTGGGCGCTAAACTGTATTACCCCGACCGCAAGATACAGCATGCGGGGATCATATTGGGGATGCGCGGCACTGCCGGCCATGCGCATTATCACGTGCAGACTAAAGATGGCAATCTGGGCTTTATGGGCCGGCTGTACTATGCGCAGGACTTTATGGCCGTGACCGCCGCATGCATGTTGGTATCAAAAGAAGATTTTGAGTCGGTCGGTGGATTTGACCCAGAGTTTAAAGTAGCGTTTAACGATGTAGACTTCTGCCTAAAATTGTACGAGCGTGGAAAATTAAATGTATTTACCCCGTTTGCCGAGCTTTACCACTATGAGTCAGTTTCCAGGGGATCGGATAAGAAGGGGGACAACAACCTGCGATTTAAGGAAGAGGAACAGCGGTTTAAAGATCGCTGGAAGGCACTTATTGAAAAGGGAGACCCCTACTATAACCCCAACTTTTCGCTGCAGGTGGCTACCTTTATGCTCAACGAGCACTACTACGATTGATAGATTGACCGATAAGCACAATAAAAAGAGCACCCATATGGGTGCTCTTTTTATTGTGCTATCTATGCCACAGAAAAGGGTTACTCTACCGTTACGCTTTTGGCCAGATTGCGGGGCTTATCTACGTCGCAGCCTTTGAGGGAGGAGATATAGTAGGCGAACAGCTGCAGGGGGATGATGCTGGCCAGAGGGGCGAAGATGTCGCTGCTGAGGGGCAGGTAGATGACGTTGTCGGCAAATTCGTCGGCGCCTTCATACCCCTCGTAGCAGATGAACAGCACATTGGCACCGCGGGCCTTGACCTCTTTGATATTGCTGACCATCTTTTCGAGCAGCCGCTGCTGGGTGCCCAGGGCGATGACCGGCATATCGTCGGTGATCAGCGAGATGGTGCCGTGCTTCAGCTCGCCGGCGGCGTAGGCCTCGCTGTGGATGTAGGAGATCTCTTTGAGCTTGAGCGAGCCCTCCTGCGAGAGCGCATAGTCCAGGCCGCGGCCGATAAAGAACATATCCTCGGCGTGCATGTACTGTTTGGCCAGTTCCTCGTAGCGGGAGGAGGTCTCCAGCACTTTTTCTAACAGCTGAGGTATGGCACAGAGCTGAGCCACATAATCGGCCTCCTGCGCAGCGTCGATAGTGCCTTTGCAGGCGGCCAGCTTAAAGGCCAGCAGGTACATGATGGACAGCTGCACGGTGTAGGCCTTGGTGCTGGCCACGGCGATCTCGGGGCCGGCCCAGGTGTAGAGCACGCTGTCGGCTTCGCGGGCGATGGAGGAGCCCACCACGTTGACCACCGCCAGCGTATGGGCGCCGCGCTGCTTAGCTAGCCGCATGGCGGCCAGCGTATCGGCAGTTTCGCCGGACTGGGAGATGATGACCACCAGGTCGTCTTTATCCAAGATCGGGTCGCGGTAGCGGAATTCAGATGCCACATCGACGTTGACCGGGGTACGGGCCAGCTTTTCGATGAGGTATTTGCCGACGATGCCGGCGTGCATGGCGGTGCCGCAGGCGACGATATGGATCTGTTTAAAGCCGGCTAACTGGCTTTCGGTGAGTGGGATGGCCAGGTCGATGTGGCCATCTTTTACCCGGGGCGATACAGTATTTTGCAGGGCGGCCGGCTGCTCGAAGATCTCTTTGAGCATAAAGTGGGGGAACCCGCCCTTTTCGGCGGCGGCGATATCCCAAGTGGCGGTGAGCAGCTCTTTTTGAATGGGAGCGCCGTCCAGATCACACACGGTGATGCCCTCTTTGGTGAGGGTAGCGACCTCGTTTTCCTCTAGCAGATAGTAGTTGCGGGTATACTTTAAGATGGCGGGGATGTCGGAGGCGATAAAGTTTTCGCCTTCGCCCAGCCCGACGATGAGCGGGCTCTCTTTGCGCACGGCAAATAATTTGTCGGGGCAGTCGTAGAACAAAATGCCCAGCGCATAGGAGCCGCGGATCTGCCGCAGAGTATTTTGGATAGCGGCAAAGGGGTCGCCCTGGTAGTTGTAATCGAGCAGTTTGGCCACCGTCTCGGTATCGGTCTGCGAGTCGAAAGAGTAGCCTTTCGAGAGCAGAAACTCTTTGATCTCGGTATAATTTTCGATAATGCCGTTGTGCACGACCGAGACCTTGTTACCGCAGTGGGGGTGCGAGTTGACGTCGGACGGCACACCGTGGGTAGCCCAGCGGGTGTGGCCGATGCCGCAATGACCGGCGGGGATACCTTCTTTTTCCATCTTGGCCTTTAAGTCGGCCAGGCGGCCCTGCGATTTGATGGTGCGCACGCAGTCCCCCTCGAAGATAGAGACGCCGGCTGAGTCGTAGCCGCGATATTCCAGCATGCTCAGGCCTTCCAGCAATACGTTGGCACAGTCACGCGTGCCGATATAACCTACGATTCCACACATATATGTATACCTCTTTTTATCAAAATGATCTGCCGCGCTTTTTGTGGACCGGCATTGCTGCCGGGTTTTGTAGCGCGGGTAACGACCAGACCTGTCGCCTGAGCGGCGACTATCTGACCGGGAGAGCATCCGCCGAATTTTCGATCACTCTCCGCCTCGTCAGCCCCATGGGCTCTGGCGCTTTACTTCCCACGGCCCTCCTTTCGACAAATAATATTAAGTATACAACAGTATACGTTGGGTGTCAAAAAAGTGTGATAGCGAGGTCGATAAAGCGACTTTTGTTATTTTGTGCAGCGGCAGGTGCAGATATGCGGCGACACCTATAACAGCGGTGGACACAGAGTGCGGTTTGCTGCATAGCTGCCTGGGCAAACACTTGCGGTAGGAACCCCGCCGCAGTATACTGAGGTAAAAATACGGACAAGTGTTAGGGGGTAAAGATATGCGCGCATTAGAAAGACTGCCCAATATTGGGCCGGAGGTGGCGCGGCAGCTGGAGCAGGTGGGGGTGACTGAGGCGGAGCAGCTGCGACAGCTGGGTAGCAGGGAGGCTTGGCTGCGGATACAGGCGATAGACCCATCGTCCTGTATCCACCGCCTGTATGGGCTGGAGGGAGCGGTGCGCGGAGTGAAAAAAAGCATGCTGCCACCGGAAGTAAAAGCAGAGCTGAAAGATTTTTACAGTGCACACAAGCTGTGAGCGCACAGCAGTGCACCGGAGTGCGAAGTACAAGCGCCCAGGGAATACCCGTGTCTTTCGCACCGGGTACTGGAGAGGGTTATTCGCCTATTTAAGAAATGGCCGGACTTGATACGGGGGGTACTGGCATACAAGCTAGATAAGGTGTATGATAAAGACAAGTGTTAGGGCCTGTTTTTGTAAGAGATTGCCGTCACCACCCACGCGGGTGGTGTGGATTGAAATCACAATTTCAGGGTCAATACCTCGAACTTGGGTGTCACCACCCACGCGGGTGGTGTGGATTGAAATGCTGCCGCCTTTGCCGAGGGCGGCGGCACGGCCTAGTCACCACCCACGCGGGTGGTGTGGATTGAAATCCTACCGGCCGGGACAGCTTTGATGATTTTGCTTGTCACCACCCACGCGGGTGGTGTGGATTGAAATAGTACCTTGCGTTTTTTTAGCTCCCATCCGTCCGCTAGTCACCACCCACGCGGGTGGTGTGGATTGAAATTTGTCAAACTTGCCCATCCTGCGCTTTATGGCCATGTCACCACCCACGCGGGTGGTGTGGATTGAAATGCATATAAGACAAACTGTCTTACCATATTTTAGGTCACCACCCACACGGGTGGTGTGGATTGAAATGATCAGTTGGCGCGTACAATCTCGTAAAGAGATCAGTCACCACCCACGCGGGTGGTGTGGATTGAAATGATCACCTTAAAGCCCTACAACCGGGCGGGGCTGGGTCACCACCTACACGGGTGGTGTGGATGAAAGCATATTGTAGACACAAATTAGATTTGAACTGGCTGTTGACCGTAGATAGAGAGGACGCATAGGTGAGTCCACTCAAAAGGGACACGATAAAAACTGATTGGCGCCCCAGTTGTTGGCGGGTAAAGATGCGATGATCGCTTTACTCTAACCTGGGTCATACTTTTAATGCGTGCAAAACAGGAAGCTGGACAGCTACTAAATGGAAGGGGGGACATGGTGAAGATACCATTTAGCAAAGAGCAATTGGCGTTTTTGAAAAGTGTACCGCTGCCGTTTGACCCATCGACTGACTTGACGGATGAGCAGATAGAGAGATTGGTCGATGCTTTACGAAACCATTTTTCGTATTATGGGATGAACGAGGCCGGTACGGGAGAAAGTGAGATCGGCACTTGTTGTGCTGATCTGCTCACATTTTTAGCACCATATGCATAATGAAATGACAAGTCAATAGCAAATATGGTCTCTACAGTAAAGATAGGGGCCTTTTTGCTGTACAAAAATCGCCCCTGAACGGCGCAAAACTTGACCGTCTACAGGATGGCCGAGCAGAGCGTACGGATAAAATAGAAATAGCCAGGGGCTGTGGAATGTGCGGAAGGCATCATCGCGCTATACCGTGGACATACAGTCGGCCACAAGTGGGGGCGGGCCTGCGCGGCGATGAACTTAGGTACGCAAACACAAAGAAACACCCCTGCCCTGGGGCTTGTGGACCCAGGTAGGGGTGTTTTGTGCTGTTTGGCGACCTATTTTGGAGGCTGTTGGGAGAGACCGTGGATGAGGGAAGAGAGCAGCAGCTTGTAGTGTGCATCGAGCCCACTAAAATCCTGCTCAACTTTTTGGATGACCTCATCGAGCGTACCTTCGGTGTGGAAAAATTCCAGTGGCGAAATACCGGTACAGTCACAAAAAACTAAAAAATCTTCGACCAACATGGAGGAACGGCCACTGGTGATATTATTGAGATAGGATTTACTATGACCCATCATAATACTTACCCGGGCCTCAGCCAGATTTCTCTGAGCAAGTATTTGGGAGATCCGCTCTCGAAAATTTTTACTGTCCACCGCCGTTCACCTCACGATTCTTGCTCTATAATATAGAACAACTCAATGATAAGGTCCCAATCGAGTGGAAACAAGTAACAGTGGTAATTTGACCTTTGATAGTGGTTGATATATAATTAATATTACACGAATAGTGGTAATTATGCGAATTGTAACAACGGACAAATGTACATGGAACTGGGGGATTTATGAGAGTAGGTACACGATAGGAAGCTAAGCTAAAATTTGTAAAAGAAGAGAGCGTGCTAATGAAATGAAATATCAGGGCAGTGCACTGCTGTATACCGAGGAGGGGCGGGTGGCGCCGATACAGACACGAGAGCAGCTGCAGCAGGTATTCGGCGAGGTATACGACCTGCTACAGGGGGCCTATCTGCTGCCGGGGGAGGAGGGGATGGCGGGTTATGATGCCCCGCTGGCCGGGCAGGTGCCCCCACTGACATCGGGACCATACGGCCCCGTTTGCGCTGAGAAGGAACTTTTGAGCCGACAACTGCGGGCGGTGATCGGGGAGCAGGGGATAGACGGCCGGGATGAGATCGAGGAGCTGGAAATATTTTATAACATCGCCCAAGAACTGCTGTGCCACTGGGCCTTTTTATACGGCTATACGTGCGGACAGAGCGCTGACCGGCAAACGGATCTGCTGTTGGCGGCACTGTACGCGGCGGGGCGTGCAAAAGACGAGACTATGCTGCAAACGCTGTTTTGGCAGTTGGACCCATTGACGGGAGACCGATCGCAGGGGCAGCTGCTGGCGGCTTTGACCGGCGGCGAGCGACAGCAGGCAAGTATTTTACAATTGGCGCGGTTACGGGATTACCGCAAAGAGCAGTTGCCCCCACGGCCCAATTGGGCAGCTGGGGAGCTGATACAGATGGCTACGGCAGCGCTGCAGCGGTGGCAGCTGTGCTTTTGGCAACTGGCGCAGGCCAGTGGGGACATACTCTGCCGCTGCGGACAGCGTTTGCAACAGGGTACACTATAGGAATATAAAGGCACAATAAACGAGCCTCTCCCGCCATGGGGAGAGGCTCGTTTATTGACTTGGCAGACGGTCAACCCAGGCGCTTGAGAAAGCGGGGGCGGAACCAGTGTACGTACATGGAGATGACTCGAGTGAGCGCGATATCGTACACTACCCCGGTAACGTTGGCCAACACCCACAGGCCGGCGATGAGGCCGGTACCCATCTGGCCGAATTCCTCTATAACGGCGGTGAGGCCCAAAAGCCGCACCATGATAAAGTAGACCAGGGCTATGGCGACATTGAGCAGCCCCAGCTTGCACAGCCACTGCAGCAGGCGGCTGGACAGGCGCTCGATACGCGCTTTGATGATGGGGTAGTAGCCGAGGAAAAAAACGAACAGCAGAGCGGCCTCTTTGTCGGGGGCAAAGAGCAGCCCCAGTATAGAGATACCGCCGTACACGGCCAGCGCCCAGCGGTAGCCGATCTCGACCACTACCGGCATGAGGGCCACCCCGGCGGCAGCGGGCAGCGCATAGGTAGCAAAGGGGAACACCCCCGAGAGAAACAGCAGCAGCAGACTGAGCGCGCCCATGCTGCCGCCCAGCGCCACCCGGGCGCTGGCTCTATTTTGTCTGCGTGGTGTCATGTGGGGTTACCTCCTAGCAAAAATGGGGTACGAAGAAAAGAAAGGCGCCGACGCCGGGTGAGGGGCGGCAGCGCCAGATAGCCTTTGGGACCGGGGCGGGAAAACATCGAGGGGTTTTGCGGCGGTATTTGCCGATAGCCAGGCGGTGCCGGACGGCGGGCAGCCGCAGCGGTATGCACACGGAAAAAGTACCGCGGCGCTGAAGATAAAATGTGTGGGAGTTGACGGCCATGCCCGCACTGACGATACCACAGAATGAAGTTTTACCTGCCATGGAAGATCGGCGGAGGTAAAACTAGCAGCAGGATATCAGGTCGCCGCCCATACATTCACAGCAGCAGTCGGCGCAGATGAGCGAGCTGCACATATCGCAGCCGGAACAGCCTGCCGGTTGGGTGTTATAGCCGCCGTAGGGATTGCCTGCCATGTTGCCCCGGCGCTGGGCGTTCATCTGATTGACGGCGTTTTGATACTCGGGGTTTTGCGGGTCCATGACCCGGGCCTGGTTAAAGTGGCGCATGGCCTCCTCGAGCCAGCCGTGCTGGGAGTAGATGACCCCCTTGAGAAAATACCACTCGGCGCTGCGGGAGCCGGTGGGCACCCCGTCGAGCACCTCCTCGGCCTCGACGATGCGGCCGGACTGGATGAGCCGGCGCACATCGGCGTACTGGGTAGAGCCGCCCCCGGCACCGGCGCCAGCGCCAGAATAACTGTAGCCACCGGTGGAGCTGGTGCCGGAACCGGCCCGGCCAGTGGAACCGCCGCGTTTGCGGGAGGTGACGATCTCGTCGTAGGCGGCATTGATCTCTTTCATCTTTTCGGCGGCCAGGTCCTCGAGCGGGTTGTTCTGGTAATTGTCGGGGTGGTATTTGGCGGCCAGTTTGCGGTAGGCGGCCTTGACCTCTTCGTCGGTGGCGTCGCGGGAGACGCCCAGTACTCTGTACGGATCCATCTAGTTTTCCCCTTTATACTTGTCTAGGATAAGGCCCTGGGTGTGTTTAAAGCCCAGGTATATAATGTTGTCTAGGATACTCTGGTAGTGGTACAGGTCGAGCAGTTGGTAGCTGGCAGCCAGCTGCCCGACGGTGAGATTACAGATCTCGGTGATGCTGGCGCCGATGGTCTGCCAGTCGACAGGTTGACCTTTTTGCAGCCCAAACTGCAGCGCCAGCGGGTTGTAGTCGCCCCGCTGCAGGTCGCTCTCGAGATCGTCGAACGCGTCGATGAGATAGATCCAGCGGCCCAGCAGGTAGCCCATACGGCCCAATATGCGGCGCTGGGCGTCGCTCTGGGCCATCTGGGCAAAGACCTGCTGCAAAAAGGTGGCGGTGGGGTCGGCGGCGCGGTCGATGCTGGCGCAGTGCTGGTCTTCGAGCTGCTGTTGGGCGCGGGTGGCGGCAGCCATGACCGCGTCGACCTGGGGAAAGGTGCGACTGGCTTTTTTGCGGGCTCTTGCCATGAACGGGTAACAGAGCACCGCCCGCAGCTTGCGGCCCATACCGTGGTCGCGCAGATCGTCTTTTATTTTATAATAGGCCATAATCATGGCGCAGCCGGCAGAAAAGCGCTGGGCCGCATTCTCGGTGCAGCAGACCTTTTTTTTGAGGGGATTGGCCATGCAGCGGCACTTGGAGAACTGGGGATCGGCGGGATCGAGAGCCATTTGTAACAGCGAGAGAAACGCAAAATCATAGCTGAGAGTCAGTTTGGAAAAGGGGCCAAAACTGCTTCCCAGCTGGTGACACAGGCCACAGTAGACGGCCTTATAGGTATCGAACTCGCAGACGCGTAGATCAGGCTTAAACGGCTTTACGTAGCCAAACAAAGGCATGTCCCCCAGAAGAGCGGCCCGCCGAACACAGCTGCAGATGTACGCGGCCGGCGGCGGGATACGAAAAATCAGTATTATTATACTACAACAAATGCCAGTTATGTTCAATTGCTAATTTGTGAACGAACCACACATTTTAGATGGATTTGGCCGCCTTTTTGATGCCGGCAGCCCCACTGAGGGGTATTTGGCGGCTGTTTTTTATAATTGCCGGCAAAAAATCGCAGATTTGGGGTGGAGCATGCAGCAGACGACCGCCTGCTGCCGGTGTTTTGCCGGCGTTTTCGGCTCGTGTACTGTATTGGGCGGGGGGCCTTACACAGAAATGAAAGGCGGCCGCTGTCTTGTGCTGCCCGGCAATTAAAATTTTGACCTTTACAGCGGTGGACAGAGGACTGACCACATGGCCGAAAGAGCGGCCTACGGCCATTTTTTATTGTAGCGCGTGCAGGGATGCAGGCCCTGCGGGTGCGTAGCACTGCCGGCGGTAGCCGGTGTGCGCGTTCGTCAAAAAATATTCTGTGGGGGTCTGGCCCCACAGAGAGCGGCGCCAGCCGCGGTAAGCCGCCGAGCGGCTATTTTTTATAATAGCCGGTCCAAAATTGTCAGATCTTGGGTGCCGACAGTACGGCTGGCGGCAGCCAGTAACCGGCGTATTCAAAAAATACCCGGTATGGGGGCTTGACCCCATACAGAGAACGGCGCCAGCCGCGATAAGCTGCCGAGCGGCTGTTTTTTATAATAGCCGGTCCAAAATCGTCAGATCTTGGGTGCGACAGCACGGCTGACGGCAGCCAGCAACCGGCGTATTCAAAAAATATCTGGTATGGGGGCTTGGCCCCATACAGAGAGCGGCGCCAGCCGCGATAAGCCGCCGAGCGGCTGTTTTTTATAATAACCGGTCCAAAATCGCCAGATCTTGGGTGCGACAGCACGGCTGGCGGCAGCCAGCAACCGGCGTATTCAAAAAATATCTGGTATGGGGGCTTGGCCCCATACAGAGAGCGGCGCCAGCCGCGGTAAGCCGCCGAGCGGCTATTTTTTATTGTAGCACATGCAGATTCGCAAGCCCTGCGGATGTGTATTCATCAAAAAACGCCGGGCATGCAGCGCCGGCGCAAGGTGGGCGCGCCACCGATGTGAAGTTTGAGGGCCGTTTAGCAGCTGCTTTTGATACAGCGGGGGCCAGGTGGGACAGGTGACGATTTTGTCACCCCGCTGCGGGCAAAAATAGCTATAATGGAGGAGAGCAAAGAGGAGGGGCGACCATGGCCGAGCAGATACTGCTTTTAGAGGACGACAAGACCATTATGCAGGGACTTTTGTACGCGCTGACCAGCGAGGGCTACCAGGTGGTGGCGGCCGACTGCTGTGCGGCGGCAAGAGAACTGCTTGACGGACGGCAGTTTGATCTGCTGCTGTTAGACGTGATGCTGCCCGACGGCAGCGGGTACGACATCTGCCGCGCCGCGCGGAAAAAGAGCGACGTGCCGGTGGTGTTTTTGACCGCCAGCGACGATGAGCTGAGCGTGGTGATGGGCCTGGACATGGGGGGCGACGACTACATCACCAAGCCGTTTCGGCTGCGGGAGCTGCTCAGTCGCATCCGCTCGGTGCTGAGACGGACCCAGCGCGCACAGGACGAGCAGGAGGTGCTGCGCTTTGGCAGGCTGTGCATCTACCCCCGGCGGGCGGCCGTACAGGTGGGGGCGCAGGAGGTGGCGCTGACGGCGGTGGAGTACCGACTGCTGCTGACCTTTGCCGCCCACCCCGGCCAGGTGCTGACCCGCAACCAGCTATTAGAGGGGATCTGGGACATAGACGGCGACTTTGTGGGGGACAACACGCTGACGGTCTACATCAAGCGGCTGCGGGAAAAGCTGGCCGAGGCGGGGGATGCTGCCCGGATCACCACCCTGCGGGGGCTGGGATACCGCATGGAGGAGAGATGAGATGCTGCGCAACCGGGAGATAAGACTGCTGTTTGGGAGCTGGCTGGCGGTAACGGCGGTCAGCTGTGCCGGGGGCTGCTGGCGCTGGGGGCTGCCGGGGCTGTGGTGCGGCGCCGGCTGCCTGGTGCTGGGGGGTCTATACGCGCTTTTTACCCGCTACCGCTACCGGCAGATCGCAGCGCTGTGCGACTATTTGGCGGCGGTATACGCCGGCGGCGAGCCGCTGGATATCCGCGACAACCGCGAGGGAGAACTGAGTCTACTGAAAAACGACATCTACAAGATCGTGAGCATACTCAAGCGCCAGACGCGGCAGTTGGGGGCGGATAAAGCCTATTTGGCCGAGGCGCTGCAAAATATCTCGCACCAGCTGAAAACACCGCTGACCAGCCTGTTTGTGATGACCGACCTGCTGGCCGAGCCGGACCTGCCACAGGAGCGCCGGGAGACGTTTTTGCACAGCACCACCGAGCAGCTGGGGCGCATCCAGTGGCTGGTGAGCGCGCTGCTGCGGCTGGCGCGCATCGACGCGGCGGCGGTGGACTTTAAAAAAGAGGACATGGCCCTGTGCGCGCTGTTACAGCGGTCGCTGGCGCCGCTGCGCATACCGGCAGAGCTGGCGGGGGTGCAGTTACAGCTGGACTGCCCGCCCCAGCTGCACTGGCGGGGCGACCTGTCCTGGACGGCCGAGGCGGTGGGCAACATTGTAAAAAACTGCATTGAGCACACGCCGGCAGGGGGGGCGGTGGCGCTTTCGTGCCGGGAGAACCCGCTGCACATCGCCCTGTATATCCGCGATACCGGGCCGGGCATCGATCAGGCGGACCTGGGGCGCCTCTTTGAGCGGTTTTACAAGGGTCAAGGGGCCGGACCGGAGAGCGTGGGGATCGGCCTGGCGATGGCCAAAGCCATTTTGCAGAGCCAGAACGCCGACGTGACAGCCGGCAACTGGGAGGGCGGCGCGGTATTTACCGTAAAGCTGTATAAGCAGGTGGTGTAGGGGGAGATCGGCTGGCAGGTGACGAAACTGTCACCCCGCCGGTCACGGCAGCGTCATGTGCGGACCGTATGATGGGCACAGACGGGAGAGGGGCGCCGTGCCGGACGCCCACCCGGATACAGGAGGGAACAAAAATGCAGCTATTGCAGGTAAACGATCTGTGCAAGCGATACGGTGCGGGGGAGGCTCGGGTAGATGCGCTCAAGGGGGTATCTTTCTCGGTGCAGCGGGGCGAGTTCGTGGCCATCGTGGGGCCGTCGGGCTCGGGTAAGAGCACGCTACTGCACATTTTGGGCGGGGTGGACCGCCCCACGTCGGGCCGGGTGGTGATCGACGGGACCGACCTATACCAGCTCGACGAGAGCGCCTTGGCCATTTTTAGAAGACGGCAGATCGGGCTGATCTACCAGTTTTACAACCTGATACCGGTACTGACGGTAAAGGAGAACATGGCCCTGCCGCTGCTGCTGGACGGACGCCGGGTAGACGAGGGGCGCATGCGCCAGCTGAGCGAGACGCTGGGACTGCGCGAGCGCATGAAGCATTTGCCGGGCCAGCTGTCGGGCGGGCAACAGCAGCGGGTGAGCATTGGCCGGGCGCTGATGGCCAGCCCGGCGCTGGTGCTGGCCGACGAGCCCACCGGCAACCTGGATTCGAAAAACAGCGCCCAGATCCTGCAGCTGCTACAGACTTTTCACCGGGAAAACGGGCAGACGCTCATCGTCATCACCCACGACGAGTCGATCGCACTGCAGGCTGACCGCATCATCGCCATCGAGGACGGCCAGATCGCCAGAGACGAGGTGATCCGGCGGTGAACGTGATACAGAGATTGACGCTGCGGCACATGGCCCAGAACAAAAAACGCACTCTAGTGACGGTGCTGGGGACCATCGTGTCGGTGGCGATGGTCACGGCGGTTGCCATTATCGCGCTGTCGTTTTTAGACAAGATGCAGAAAAATACCGTTCAGAACATAGGGCTGTGGCACACGGCTTATGAGCGGGTACCGGTAAAAGAGGCCGCTGTTATCACCGAAGACGAAAATACCGCAAGCTACAGCCTGAGCTACCAGGGCCAATATGCTCAGCTGCCCGAGAGCAAAGACCCCCGGCAGTACCTGTGTGTGGGCCGGTACGCACCGGGCAGCTTAAAACATCTGCCGCTGCGGATGACCCAGGGCCGCGCCCCCGAGCGCACAGATGAGCTGGTGGTGTCGCAGGACTTTTTAGACACCTCGGGCTACGAGTGGAAGGTGGGAGACAGGGTGACGCTGACGGTGGGGGCGCTGTATGTGCCCTACACCCAGGAGGACGGCAGCGAGGGGCGCCGCTACGTGACCCAGCAGGACGCCCAGGACGAGGAGACATTGTGGGAACCGGCAGGGGAGCAGACATTTACAGTGGTGGGCATCGCCGCGATGCGCACCAATATGGAGACCAGCTGGATGTACGGCTATACCGGCATAAGCGGATTGGACCTCGCGGCGCTGCCGGCCGACGCCACGGTGGATATACGGGTGGAGAACAGCCACCTGAGCCGCCAGCTGTTTCGCGACGGTGCGCGCATCGCCGAGCAGCTCTCGTGCGCGGTAAGTTTTAACTCGTCGCTGCTGATGTACAGCGGGGTGATGGAGGACACCTACCTGATGACCACGTTGACGACCACCGTCGTGACGCTGTGCTTGGTCATCCTCATCGGTTCGGTGAGCCTGATCTACAACGCCTTTGCCATCTCGCTGTCGGAGCGCAGCCGCACCTTGGGGATGCTGGCCAGCGTGGGGGCCACCCGCCAGCAAAAGCGGGCCAGCGTATTTTTTGAGGCGTCGGTCATCGGCGCGGCGGCGATACCGCTGGGCATTCTGTTTGGCTGGCTGGGTATCAAGGTGACTTTTCTGGCGGTGGGCCCCATGCTCGACAGCCTGATGGGCGATGGGCCGGCCATGCAGGTGGTGATGAACCCGTGGGTGGCGGTGTTCGCAGCGCTGTTTTCGGCGCTGGTGCTGTTTATCTCGGCCTGGGTGCCGGCGCGCCGGGCCTCGAAGATGGGGCCGATTGATGCCATTCGCGGAAACGGGGAGCAAAAGCTGCGGGCCAGGCAGGTAAAGACCAGCCGCCTGACCGGCAAGCTGTTTGGCTTTGAGGCCGAGCTGGGACTGAAAAATATGAAACGCAGCAAAAACCGCTACCGGGCAACGCTGCTGTCGCTGGTGGTGAGCGTGGTGCTGTTTTTGACTGCTGCCACCTTTACCGACTACATGCAGACTGCTTTTGCGATGACCCAGGACCAGATACAGTACGACCTGCTGGTGGATATCAGCGGCACCGATGAGGAACAGGAGCAGCTCGCCGCGGCGGTAGAGCAGGTAGAGGGCGCCGACCGCATCGACCGCTACACGGTGCTGCAGGGTGCGCTGTGGACACAGCTGGATGAGAGCCAGCTACACCCCGACTTTAAAAAATACGCCCCTAAGGGCAGCACCGCCAGCTGCCCCAACATACAGGTGTTCGGCCTGCCCGAGGACCAGCTGCGGGACTACTGCCGGCGCGCGGGCATTGGCAGGGGCGCGCTCGAGACCGGCAGCGGCATTGCGATAGCGCCGCTCAACTTAAAGCAGGAGCACAACTTCACGGCGGTACGGCAGTTAAAAGACCCGGCGGGCACGGTGCTGTACCTGCACCGCGAGAGCGGTGCAGACAGCGCCAGCACCCCGCTGATGCTGGTGGGAGAGAGCAGCGAAAAGACCGAAGTGATGGCCGGGTATGAGGAGGTGCTGACCGACCTGTACGTGGTGACCAGCGAGGAGACGGCACGCCAGATAGCCGCCGCTCTGCCCGAGGTGGGCCTGGGCACGCAGATGACTGTTCGCGCGGTGAACCCGGTGCAGGTGTATAACCAGATCATGCAGATGCCCGCGGCCAAGACCGGTGCGATGCGGGTGATGAACATATCGGACTACGGCGAGCAAAACCGCCAGGTGATGGGGATCTTATCGGTGTTTATCTACGGCTTTATCGCCCTGATCACGCTGGTGTGCGCGGCCAACATCTTTAATACCATCTCTACCGGGGTGGCGCTGCGGACCAGAGAGTTTGCCATGCTGCGCTCGGTTGGCATGACGCCCAGAGGACTTACCAAAATGGTCCGCTGTGAGAGCCTGTTTTACGGTGTCAAGGCGCTGGCCTACGGGATGCCCATGGCGGTGCTGGTGGCCCTGGGCATGTACAAGGCACTGGAGCGCAACTTTGATTTTGGATTTATGCTCCCCTGGACGGCATACCTGGGAGCGGCCGCCGGCGTGTTTTTGCTGGTGGGCAGCACGATGCTATACGCCACCGGCAAGATGCGCAGAGCCAACCTGGTCGACGCGCTGAAAGACGAGAACCTATAGGGCTCGGGGTGGGAAAAGCACTCCGGCCCCCGCTAAACAGAAAGAGCAAAAGGGTAGCACGAGCCATTTGAGGGGCGGTGCCGCCCTTTTTGCTCTGGCGGGCAGGACCAGTCAAAAAGGAGAAATTTTCACAGATAGATTATGCATCTTGTGCATTGCTTTTGGGAACTGTCTCTGCATATAATAAGTACCATAAGAACGCGGCGGATCGCTGTGTGCTCTTACGGTGGTGGTGGGTCTATCTTTAGGCCTGCCACGCCGTTTTTTTGTTGCACAGTTTTGTTGCGCTCTGTTATTGTAATGAAACTTTAAAAGCGCGTGCAGTCTATTCTGCACGCGCTTTTTTGCAGGCCACGAGAGTATAACCGTTTATCGGCGCTGTGCAACTGTCAGCCGAAAGGAGAACTGTAGTGACCAAAAATTTGACAGCCGGGAGACCGGGAAAGACGATCCTGTTTTTTGCTGTGCCTATGCTGCTGGGCAACATCTTTCAGCAGCTGTACAACATGGTCGACTCGGTGGTGGTGGGCAACTTTGTGGGTTTTGACGCGTTGGCGGCGGTGGGCAATTCGTTTACCATCACCTTTTGTGCCACCGCTCTGGCCTTTGGCTTGAGCAGCGGCGCCACCATCTATATCGGCCAGCATTTTGGTGCCGGCAACAGCAGGAAGGTGCGGCAGGCGGTGGTGACCAGCACAGTGTTTTCGATCGCCTTCTCGCTGGTCTTATCGCTGGCTGGTGTGCTGCTGTGCCGCCCGCTGCTCGCGCTGGTGCGCACGCCGGCTTCGGTGATGCCCATGTCGCTGGTGTACATGCGCATCTACCTGCTGGGACTGGTGTTCACCTTTACCTACAACATGCTCTCGGCAGTATTTCGCGCACTGGGAGACTCTAAGATGCCGCTTGCTTTTTTGGTGGTGGCCTCGGTGGTGAACATCGTGTTGGACCTGCTGTTCGTGTTGGCTTTTGATATGGGGGTAGCGGGGGTAGCGCTGGCCACGGTGATCGCGCAGGCGGTATCCTCGGTGCTGGCCTTTGTGTTTTTAAAAAAGCAGCTGCGGCAGATGGAGCGGCAGGAGCAGCAAAAGGACGGCAGTCAGCTACAGCCGACAGAGACGCTGGCACGGCAATTTCAGCTGTCGGTGCTGTGGGAGATCATTCGCCTGGCGGTCCCCGCTACGCTGCAGCAGATCGCGATCTCGGGCGGGATCATCATCATGCAGGGGTTCGTAAACAGTTTTGGGCCCCAGATCATGGCGGCCTATACAGCAGCCATCAAGTTTGAAAATATCATCATGATGTCGATCACCAGCATCTCGATCGCGGTCACAGCTTTTGCAGCCCAAAATATGGGCGCTCGCCAGACCGAGCGGGTGCGCAGCGGCTACCGATGGGGGCTGCTCATATCGCTTTTCTTTGCGCTGGTACTGGGGGCGGCGGCCATACTGCTGCGCGAGCCGCTGATCAGCCTGTTTATCTCGGGTCAGGGCGCACAGGCGGTCATCGAGGCCGGCAGCTCGTACCTGGTCTGGACGTTTGGATCGTCGCTGTTTATGGCGCTGCTGTTTTCGGCAGAAGGGGTGCTCAAAGGTGCCGGTGACGTGACGTTTTGCATGGTCATTGGCTTTGCCAGCATACTGGTAAAGGTGGCCGCCGCATACGTGCTGTCGCCGCGCATGGGATATCAGGGCCTGTGGGCAACGATGGTCATTGGATGGGGAGCTGAGGCGCTCTGTGCCACCGGGCGCTATCTGTCGGGCCGGTGGAAAAGCAAAGGTGTCACTGCCGGCAGCTGGCCAAAAGATGGGCAGCTGCCTGACGGCGGTGCGCAAAAAGGGGCCCCAGACGAGGTGACAGGAGTGACAGAAGATGCATAAGAAACCGCTGATCATAGATGTAGACGGCAGCGATGGCAGCCTGCTGGCACTGGTGCTGGCCTGTGCCAGCGAGGAGCTCAGTGTAGAGGGGGTGACCTGTACCGGGAGGTGGGGGGCGGCCGACAGGACAGCGGTAACAGTGACCCGCCTGTGCGAGTACTTGCAGATAGAGCTGCCCATTTATGTGGGGAACGGGCGGCCGCTGTGCAGCCAGAGCCACTTGGCTGCTCAGACGGGTGAAGAGCCGCCGGTGGATCGCGCTTTTTTGCCCCCGGCAGAATTTTTGTGCCCACCGCAGCCGGCAGCAGAATTTATGGCAGAGGTTATACGCGGCAGAGCGGGAGAGATATGCCTGGCGGCGGTAGCCCCACTGACCGACCTGGCCGACCTGGCGATTGCTTACCCCCAGCTGTGCCGGAAGGTGGACCGGGTCGTGATCGCCGGCGGCGGTACAGTGCGTGGAGACCGCACACCGGCAGCGGAGCACAATATCTGGTGCGACCCGGAGGCGGCGCAGATCGTCTTTCGCTCGGGCATGCCGCTGATCATGTGCGGCACCGATGTAGAGACCTCCTGTTATATGTGTCCGACCGAGAGGCGCGGCCTATACGACCGTGGCGGCGACATTGGCAGACTGGTGGCCGAGTTGGCTAAAGATGCGGCGTGCCTGCGCCGGGCAGCTGCCATCTACGTTTTGTGCCGGCCCGATGAAGTGAACCTGCGCCGATACCCGGTAGAGATCGATCTAAACGGCACCTATACCCGCGGCAGTACAGTGGCGCTCATGTCGGGGTACTACCCTGACAAGGTCGCCAATACCGACGTGGTACTGGCGCTGGTACGGCAAAGATTTGTGCAGTGGCTGTTTGACACCGCCGCCAGTGCCGACAGGAGGAGACAGGGATGAGCAGAGCAAAGCGACCGCTGATCATCGATTGCGACCCGGGCATCGATGACTTTGTAGCCATACTGCTGGCCCACAGCAGCCAGCAGTTCGACATTCGCGCGATCACCACCCTGGGCGGCAATGTGAGGCCGGAATATACAGCGGCCAATGCCAGAGATACAGCGGCCCTGATAGGCTTAGACTGTGCAGTCGGCGCCGGGGCACAGACGCCGCTGATGGGCGACCTGATCACCGCCGAATATGTACACGGACCAACTGGGCTGGGCGGCGTACAGCTGCCCCAGGCCCGCAGAGAGCTTGACCGGCGCCCAGCCTGGGATATCCTCTACGATGAGGCATGCCGGTGCCGGGGAAAACTGGAGATCGCGGCGCTGGGGCCACTGACCAATGTGGCGATCATGCTGCGCAAACACCCCGAGGCCGCCTTTATGATCGATAAATTGCACATTATGGGCGGTTCGACGACAGTGGGTAATCACTCGGCTTACGGCGAATTTAATATCTGGGAGGACCCGCTGGCCGCAGACATCGTATTTACGAGCGGTATCGATCTGCGCATGGTGGGGTTAAACTGCACCGCACAGGGGGTCTGTGCGGCAGATGTGTGGCAGAGCGGCATACACCGGCCGGGGGCGGTACTCTCAAAATTGCGGCAGATGATGGATTACAGCGCCGAGCAGACCAGGAGCTGGCGCCCCGACACAGACATTTTGCACTATGTGCCCGAGCTGCCCGATGCGGTAGCGGTGGCGGGTATGATCGACGATACGCTGCTGCGCTGCCGCCGCTACCCTGTTTTGATCGAAGTGAGCGGCACGCCGTCTGTGGGGCGCACGCTGGTAGACTGGGACGGGGTGAGCGGCAGACCCCGTAACTGTGAGGTGGCGCTGCAGGTTGACGCTGCGCGCATTACCGAGCTGTACCGGCAGATGTTTGCCTTTTACGAGGAAAGATGACCGCCAAAAAGCGCTGCCTGCGGGCAGCGCTTTTTATCTGTAGTTGAGCGACGAGATCAATTATACCGCTGGTGGTGGCAGGGGGTGGACTCGGAGAGGCTCTGGAAGGTGTAGCCCTGAGCGGTGAGCTGATCGATGATCTGGGGCACGGCGGCAGCGGTGGTATCGTGGCCGGGGGCATCGTGCATGAGGATGACCGGGGTCTCCTGCTCCAGAGACTCTTTGACCACCTTGTTAACCAGGTAATCGGTGCTCTTTTTAGAGCCTACCGAGTCGTCGGCCGAGACGGTCCAGTCGAAATACTGGATCCCCTGGGCGGTGAGCTGCTCGATAACGGTGTCCATAAAATTGCTGACGTTGCTGAATTTGCGGTGTACCGTGTTGGAGGAGCCGCCGGGGAAGCGATAGGCGCTGATGGGCTGGCCGGCAATAGCCTCCAGCGGTTCTTTGAGCATATTCAGGTCCTGAAAGAACGATTCGGGGCTCTGATAGATGCTCTTGTACTCGTGGGAGAAGGAGTGCAGCCCCAGCACATGGCCCTCGTCGACGATGCGGCGGTACAGGTCGGGGCGCTTATCCAGCTCGGTGCCCAGCACGAAAAAGGTGGCTTTGGCGTTTTTCTCCTTCAGGCAGTCGAGGATCTTTTCGGTCTCGTCGCTGGGGCCGTCGTCAAAGGTGAGATAGGCGATCTTTTGCCCGGTGCCGATGGCATCGGATGGGGCGGTGGTCTCGATGTGCTCGCCGTAACCGTCGGGGAAATTGCAGTATTGCGTTTTTTGCCCCTTTAGGTGGCTGCCGATGCCGATGGCCAGCGCTACGGCAGCCACCACCCCCACGGGAATGAGCAGCATGCGTTTTCTCAGGCGGATCGTGATACATTTCATATTGACACCTTCTAGCTTTTTTCTGTACTACCAGATATATCGCCCCGGGCGCCAGAATATGCGCCGCTCTCTATAAATCCAGGTGGTGTATTCGGTAGATGAGGTGTACAACATGCCAGAAACTATGTTTTAAAACTATTCAAATAGACGAATAACAGCTGGTGAGACAGGCTGTTTTCATGCAAGGAGGTGGATAAACACCAAAAAAAGATTGTAATTTTTAAAGGCAGCCGGTATACTGAAATCATAGGAAAAAACCGACTTGCCGCCCGTGGGACGGGCCTTTTTTGCGGGGTTTTGCCGCCGCAGCGGGCACTTTTGGCGGGGCGGGAAAATAAGGGCAAACAGGAGGACGAGAAAATGGGACGTATTCCGATTTTGTTAGACGGCGACCCGGGCCACGATGACGCGATGGCCATGACGCTGGCGCTGGCCAGCGATGAGCTGGAGGTAAAAGGCATGACGGTGGTGGCTGGCAACAGCACACTGCAAAACACCTCGACCAACGCCATCCGCGTGCTGGAGTGGCTGGGCCGCACCGATATCCAGGTGGTCAAAGGCGCCAGTCAGCCGCTCTCGCGGGAGCTGAGCATCGCCGACAGCGTACACGGCGAGTCGGGTCTCGACGGCCCGGTGTTTCCCCCCATCACCCACCAGTCGCTGGATGTGAACTTCTGCGATTTTATGGCCGACATCGTGCGAAAGAGCGACGAGAAGGTGGCCATCGTGGCCATGGGCCCGCTGACCAATACCGCTATCTTTTTGCTGTCGAACCCCGATTTGCACGACAAGATCCGCTGCATCAGCCTGATGGGCGGCGCGGCCATTGGCGGCAACTGGTCGCCCACGGCAGAATTTAACATCTGGGAGGATGCCGAGGCGGCCAGAGTGGTATTTGACTCCGGTATCCCCATCATCATGTGCGGGCTCGACGCCACCAACAAGGCCAGAGTGACCGCCGAGGAGATCGAGCAGTTCCACCAGATCGGCACCAAGGGCGGCGACCTGATCGCCGGACTGATGGATTTCTTTAAAGATCACGACCTGCCCGGTACCAACTTTAAAGAGGTGCCCATGCACGACGCGGTGGCTGTGGCGGCCCTGCTTTCGGATACGCCGGTAAAGCTGGAGGACATGTATGTGACCGTAGATATCGACGGCGGCTACACCCAGGGCTGTACCGTCTGTGATATTCTGGGCCTGACCGGTAAAGCCCCCAACGCCAAGGTGGCTATGGACTTGGACCGCGAGAAGTTTGTGGGCATGCTGGCCGACGCCTGCCGCAAATTTAAATAGGCAAAGGCGCGTACACCAAACAGGAAAAGAGTGCCCGGCGCTGCCGCGCGGCGGCGGGCGAGGATTTATATACGGCGCGGAGAAATGGCGGTTACATATATGGATAAGATCCCTGTTATCATAGATTGCGACACCGGTACCGACGACGCCTGGGCCATCGTATTGGCCAACAGCAGCGACAAGCTGGACATTAGAGCGCTGACGGCGGTAAACGGCAATGTAGAGCTAAAACACACCGGCCCCAACAACCTGAACCTGCGCGAGTACCTCAATATCGACTGCCGGGTGGCGCTGGGCGCTGACCGGCCGGTCATCGGCGGGGTGAACCCCATCCCCGACGTGCACGGTGAAAACGGCCTGGGCGGGGTAGAGCTGCCCAAGGCCAAGAGAGATTTTGACGAGAAATATGCCTGGGACGTGATCGCCGAGGAGGCTGAGAGAGCCGCCGGCGAGCTGGTGATCCTGGCTGTTGGCCCGCTGACCAACATCGCCATCACCTTTTTAAAACACCCCGAAGCCAAAAAGAACATCAAGCGCATCGTGATGATGGGCGGCGCCTTTGGCACCGGCAACACCAACCCCTATGCGGAGTTTAACATCTGGATAGATCCCCATGCCTGCGACATCGTGTTCAAGAGCGGGGTGCCTATCACCATGGTGGGGCTGGACGCCACCAGGATGACTACCCTGACCGGCCAGGAGCAGGAGGCGCTGCTGACCCAGCCCACTAAAATAGACCTGCTGCTGCGGGGCATGCGCAAGTACTTTATCGAGAGCCACAAAGCCATGGGCCGGCCCGACGCAGTGACACTGCACGATGCGCTGGCTGTGGCGGCGGTCATCGACCCGACTGTGCTGCACACCGAGAAGTACTATGTGGTGTGCGAGACCAAGAGCAGCCAGAGCGTGGGCCAGACGGTGGTGGACTTTAAGGGCCATCTGCACCGCGAGCCCAATGTGGATGTGGCCATGTCGGCAGATAAAGAGAAATTTGTGCAGATGCTGCGCGACTGCATCGCCTGCTACGCCCAGTAGCAGGCCGGCAGTTGAGGGAGGGATCTGCCGTGAAGAAAATTCCACTGATCATCGACTGCGACCCGGGAACGGACGACGCAGTAGCTATTTTGCTGGCTAACAGCTGCCCGCATATAGACCTGTTGGCGCTGACACCGGTGGCGGGCAACTCCTCTTATACGTACACCAGCGACAACGCGGTGCGACTGGCCGGCTTTATGGGCGGTGGCTGCCGCGTGGCAAAAGGCGCCGAGCGGGCGCTGATCTTTGACGGCTTGGCCGGATACCAGAATAAAGACGATATCCACGGTGGCCACGGGATGGCCGGTGTGCTGATCGAGAACCGGGCGGGTGCAAAACAGGAGGACAAATTTGCCTGGGATGTGATCTATGAGGAGGCGCTGGCTCATCCGGGCGAGTTGGTGATCGCGGCTATCGGTCCGCTGACCAATATCGCCATCACCCTGCTCAAACACCCCGACATCCGGCACTATGTAAAGCGCATTTATATGATGGGCGGATCGGCCACTACCGGCAATGTGAGCCCCTACGCCGAATTTAATGTGTGGGTGGACCCGCACGCCTGTGATATCGTTTTTAAGAGCGGTATCCCGGTGACCATGGTGGGGCTGAATGCCACCCGGCACGCCGAGTTTACGCTGGAGGAGTTTGAGCAGCTGACCGACACGCCGTGTGCGATCACCTTTTTGTTGGCGGCTATCAACAAATTTATCAAAGAGATCCTGCGGCAGGGCCGCCGGTGGGACCTGATCATGCACGATGCCATCACCGTGGGTGCGCTGATCGACCCGGATATGGTGAAAACGGCGCCGTACTACGTCACCTGCGAGACCGAGAGCAGCCAGAGCATTGGCCAGACGGTGGTCGACCGCGGGGGGCATTTAGGGCGCACGCCCAATGTGGATGTGGCGATGTATGTAGATAAGGCCCGCTTTAAAGACATGCTGCAAAAAATGATCGCGTTCTATCGCTGATATGGCGCAGATCTACCGTGAGAAAAAGGGGAGCAGGGGTGCCGTGCGGCGGCCCTGCTCCCCTTTTATAAGAATTTTTAGACAGTGCTGACAGATACGGATCGCCGCGGTAAAAAGAGTAGCGGCCGACCGGGACTGCGCGAGAATGGGAGACGAACATGGCAATAGAACTTACCTTTGGCGACAGTGCCGCAGGCGCACTGCAGTGCGTCCGCCACCTGCCCGGCGCTGCCAAAGCAGACCTTGGTGAGGTGCGGCCACTGACGTTGGCCCTGGATATCGGCCGGATCGGTGGTGCGCACCGAGATATAGAGTGTCGCCGAGCGATTTTATACGCGCTGCTGGCCGACTATGGTGGTGCGGTTGCAGACATGTAGGCGCAGAACCGGCAGACGGTACAGCGTTTGGCGCAGGCAGCAGCAGACAGAGAGCCGATACGGGCGTGGATCAGCCTAGAGGCCCCGGATGAGCTGTGCGGACTGCTGTGGCTTTGTGCGCATCTGCCGGAAACACCTACCCCAATACAGGTGTTGCCAGTACCGACCTGGGTGCGCAAAGAAGAGGTGCTACAGCGCCGGCGCGGCACCGGAGAGCTCGACCCGGCCGAGGTGCCGGCGCTGCTGGGGAACACCCTGACGCTGAGCGCCATCGAGCGGCAGGCGGCAGCGCACCGCTGGCACGAGCTGGCCGCGCAGGACGACCCACTGCGGGCACTGGTGAATGGACGTCTGATGGGCGTGCCAGCTGATTTTTATGATTTTTGTCTGCTGCGGGCTATGCCAGACGGCCCCTTTGTAGAGGCCCAGGTATTGGGGCGGGCACTGGCTGGGCTGCCGGGAGTGAGCGACTGGTGGCTGCACCAGCGCCTGCTTGACATGACAGCTGCTGGGGCGCTGCTCTGGGTACGGCCCGCCACAGGAGACCACCCCTACAGCGGTGTGCTGCGCCGGGCATGAGTTGTGCGGAGACAGCACCTGTACAAATGGGGTACAGCACTGCCCCAGACAGTGCACAGAGGGAGGATAGGCGGGCAGCGCGGTGATGGTATCGGCAGCTTTTTGGGTGAGAATAGGTACACGGAGAAGGGGCGATCTCTCGGGCGTCGGCGCACCTGGCTATGCGCACGATAGGCAGTATCCCCCACTTCAAAACTTCAAAACAGGCCTGGGGCGCTAAACGGCCCGGTTTCCGCTACCGGCAGGGTGCCCTTTAGAGGGGTGCAGCTATGTGCTTTTTGTTGGGAGATGTACTCCTTGCGAAACGTTGCCGGCAGAGGACCTGTGCGGCTGTAGCCAGCGGGGCAGACAGATCGTTTTGCCGTTGTGTGTCGGCGGCAGCTTGCGGCTGAAAAAAGCGGAAAAAGGTGAGTGGGGAGCGGAAAAGATACGGCCCGCGCGATAGCGGACCACATCTTTTCTGGTTAAATATTGCTGGTCGTAGACCGACAATGTCGAGATGTGGGGGCAGAGGGCCGGTGGTCGGTAGCTTTTGTCTAGTGCGGCGGCCGATGTAACTCGCCCCAGCGACACATATCGGCCGGGATGGGCAGCAGGGAGCGCCCCTTCCCGGTGAGACGATACGCCACCTTAGGTGGGATCTGCGGGTATTCGCGTCGGTAGATGATGGATGAGCCCATCGGCGGGCAGCTCTGTGAGGGTGGTACTGCGCGTTTGATAGGTCACACTGTCCGCTGTCCGCCGTGCGCCGCAGTTCGCTATAGTTCAGCCCCTCCGTACTTACCTAGGTTGTAGAGTATCAGCAATTTCCATTTGCTGCCTATGACCGATAACATATAGTCAAAATAGGTATGTTGACTGTCGGCTGTCTGCCCCTTATAAGTCTTCACGGCAATATTTCCTTTTTTGATAGCACTCACCAAAAAAAGTGCATACTTGCTACTTTACACCTGCTTTTTTAAAATAGAAACTGACAAAAGCAAACCCATAAAGAGTACAGAAGTGAGGAGCGTATATGATGAAGATCTACGGGGTGAACGGCGGGCCGCGCAAAAACTGGAACACAGCTACCATGTTGGAACACTTTTTGCAGGGGACGCGGTAGGCGGGGGCAGAGGCGGAGACCATTCACCTTTTTGACCTGGACTATACCGGCTGCCGCAGCTGCTTTTTGTGCAAGCACAGGGGCCCTACTTATGGGCGCTGCAGCTATCGTGACGGCCTGCAGCCGGTGCTGGAAAAGCTGCGGCAGGCCGATGGGATCGCCTTTGCCTCGCCCATTTATTTTCATCAGATCACCGCCCAGCTGCGGGGCCTGTTGGAGCGGCTATTTTTTCAGTACCACTCGTTTGAGCGGGGCGGCGGGAATTTGGCACCGCAAAAGATCGAGACGGCGGTGCTCTACACCATGAACGTCACCGAGGAGGAGATGCGCCGGCGGGGCTATCCAGCCGTACTCGGCGACACCGAGCAGTACTTCTCCTACACCTTTTACGCCGAGCCGCAGCGGGTATATGCCTTTGACACCTACGAATTCGCCGACTACAGTCAATACCGGGCTGATTACTGGGACGAGCCGGCCAAACGGCGCTGGCACCAGGAACAGTTTCCCCGCGGCTGCCAAAACGCCTTTGACGCCGGCGTACAGATGGCTGCGCGTATCGGTACTGATGCGGGGCGGTAGCAGATGTGGCCGCAGCGGGTGCTGCCGGTGTGCGGGCTGGCGGACAGGCTGAGGACGCCGTAAAAAGTAAAAAAATATTTATTGGTTCTGGTCTTGACAAGCGCCGGGGCGGTATAGTATGTTAAACCTACGACATGACAAAATGCTTTGACGGAATTATGCCAGGTCTGGAGCGTTCCAGAGAGCCGGCGGCGGGTGCGAGCCGGTACTGAAAGACCTGTGCAGTCTGCCTCCCGAGCAGGGCTCCCTAAAGTAAGCCGAGTAAGGAGCCACGGTTTCCCCGTTATCGGATAGGGGCTTGCTAGAGCCCCGAAAAGTGATCGCGCGCTATACGGCAGCGGCGATAAACAGGGTGGTACCGCGGAAGATCTTCCGTCCCTGAAGCCTGATACCGGGCTTCGGGGACTTTTTTTATCGGCGGATGCATTTTGGCTCTGTGTATCGCGGCGAAGCTGCACGGCGGGCGGTAAACAGGGTGGTACCGCGGAGCACATCCGTCCCTGAGGTCTTATATAAGACCTCGGGGATTTTTTTGTTGAGAGAGGTTTTGACCGGCCTCGGGCCGGGCGTGAGAGACAGGAGCGAGATACTATGCGCAACATTATACTGGCAGACATGACCTTAAAGACCGCGCGGCAGGGATCGGCCGCCCAGCTGAGCTTTAAAGAAAAAATAGAGATCGCCAAACTGCTGGATCGGGTGGGCGCTCCGGTCATCGAGGTATCGGCCATCGACGATCCCCAGGTGGATGCACTGCTCATCAAATCTATCGCCAATCTGGCGGCACAGGCGGTAGTCAGCGTGCCGGTGGCCCACAGCGAGGCGGGGGTAGACAGTGCCTGGGAGGCGGTGCGCGGGGCCAAAAGACCGCGCCTGCAGGTGGCGGTGCCGGTGAGCCCGGTACAGATGGAGTACAGCTGCCACAAAAAGCCGGCGGCGGTGCTGGAGATGATCGACATGCTGGTGCGGCGGTGCCGGACGCTGTGCGGCGAGGTGGAATTTTTGGCCGAGGACGCCACCCGTGCCGAGCAGGACTTTTTGTACCGCGCCGTAGAAGCCGCTATCGCCGCCGGTGCCACTGTCGTGAGCCTGGCCGATACAGCCGGCACCATGCTGCCCAGCGAGTTTGGCCACTTTATCGGGGCGGTGAAAGAAGCGGTACCCGCCTGCGGGCAGGTGTCGCTGGGGGCCGCCTGCGGCGACGAGTTGGGCATGGCGGTAGCCTGTGCGGTATCGGCCATACGGGCCGGGGCCGACGAGATCAAGGTGAGCTGCTGCACCGCCGATTGCCCGGGCATGGGGGCCATGAGCCAGATCATCAGAGCCAGGGGCGACGCCTGCTCGGTGTACACCGACATCAGGGTGACCGAGCTGCAGCGCACCATCGACCAGATACGCTGGATGGCCGAGACCGAGCGCAGCCGGCGCTCGCCGTTTGACCACGGGGTGGGTAAGGCCCAGCAAGGCGGCGCCCTGAGCGCCCACGACGACCTAGCCGCGGTGGCCGGGGCGGTGCAAAAGTTGGGATATGATCTCTCGGAGGACGACATGGCCAAGGTGTACGAGGCATTTTGCCACATCGCCGCCAAAAAAGAGGTGAGCCTGCCGGAGCTGGAAGTCATCGTGGCCACCAACGCCCTGCAGGTGCCCCCCACCTACAAGCTGCGCAGCTATGTCATCAACGCCGGCAACGTGATCGCCGCCAGCGCCCAGATCGAACTGGAAAAAGACGGGCGCATCATGCCCGGTATCTGTGTGGGCGACGGCCCTATCGACGCCGCCTTTTTGACCATTGAGCAGATCATCGGCCACCATTACGAGCTGGACGACTTTCAGATCCAGGCGGTGACCGAGGGCCGTGAGGCTATGGGCGCCGCGCTGGTGCGGCTGCGGGCCGGCGGCAAGCTGTACGCCGGGCAGGGTATATCCACCGACGTGATCGGCGCCAGCATCCACGCGTACATGAACGCGCTCAACAAGATCGTATACGAGGAGATGTAGCAATGAGACTTTCGTTTTCGATAAATGGCTGGCAGGGGTACAGCTGGGAGGAATTTGTAGCTGTGGCCGGGGAGACCGGCATGCAGGGCATTGAGCTGCGGGGCATCCACCAGGGGGAGCTGGCCGGCAAGCACGGGCCTTTTGGCCCCCACCACGCCGCGGCCACAGTGCGCGACCTGTTTGAAAAACAGCTCTCCATCCCCTGCCTCGACTCGGTGTGCGATATCTCGGATATCGCCGGCCGGGCCGATACTGTGGCCGAGGTGACCGCCTGTATGCAGGCGGCCAAAGACCTGCGGGTGCCCTACGTGCGGGTGCACGCCACCAGCGGCGGAAAGAGCGCTGTAGAGGCCGCCGGCGACTGCCTAAAGCAGCTGGTAACGCGGGCCGAGGAGCTGGGGGTGACGCTGCTTTTAGAGACGGTGGGCATTTTTTCTGATACGGCGGCGCTGCGGGACCTGCTCAACCGGTTTGCCTCTGACCATTTGGCGGCGCTGTGGGACCTGCACCACCCCTATCGCGACCACGGCGAGCAGCCGGAACAGACCATCCAGAACCTGGGGGCCTATGTGCGCCACGTGCACGTAAAAGACTCGACCGTGGGGGAAGACGGCCGGCCGGTGTACTGCCTTATCGGCGAGGGCAGCCTGCCCATGGATCAGCTCATGCGGGCGCTGGGCTCGATCAACTACGACGGATTTATCTCGCTGGAATGGGACCCCCAGTGGATGCCGGGCCTGCAGGATATGGAGGTCATCTTTACCCACTTCGTCACCTATATGGAGCAGTTCGGCAGCCCGTCGCGGGCACCGCACCACCTGTACGACAACACCACCCACACCGGCCAGTTCGTGTGGAAGAAAGACGACCTCATCGACCTGACTTTCTCGCAGGTGCTCGACCGCATGGTGGAGGAATTCCCCGACCAGTACGCCTTTAAATACACCACCCTCGACTACACCCGCACCTACGCCCAGTTCCGCGACGACGTGGACCAGTTTTGCCGGGTGCTCATCTCGCTGGGGGTAAAAGCGGGCAGCCATGTGGCCATCTGGGCCACCAACATCCCCCAGTGGTTCATCGCCTTTTGGTCGGTGACCAAGATCGGCGCGGTGCTGGTGTCGATGAACACCGCCTACAAGATCCACGAGGCCGAGTACCTGCTGCGCCAGTCGGACACCCACACCCTGATCATGGTGGAGGGCTTTCGTGACGCCCACTACAAGAGCATCGTGCAGGAGCTCTGCCCAGAGCTGGCCACCACCCGTCCCGGCCAGCCGCTGCACAGCCGCCGACTGCCGTTTTTGCGCAACGTCATCACCGTGGGCTGCAAGGTGCCCGGCTGCCTATGCTGGGAGGAAGCCATGCAGCGGGCGGACAACGTGCCCGTAGAGGAAGTCTACCGCCTGGCGGCCAAGGTCGACCCGGGCGACGTGTGCAACATGCAGTACACCTCCGGCACCACCGGCTTTCCCAAGGGCGTTATGCTCACCCACTACAACGTGGTCAACAACGGCAAGTATATCGGCGACCGCATGGACCTCTCCACCGCCGACCGCATGATGATACAGGTGCCGATGTTCCACTGCTTCGGTATGGTGCTGTCGATGACCGCCTCGATGACCCACGGCACCACCATGTGCCCGCTGCCGTACTTCTCGCCGGCCTCGGCACTGGCCTGTGTGAGCGCCGAGCGCATCACCTGCTTTAACGGTGTGCCCACCATGTTTATCGCCATGATGGGCCACCCCGATTTTGCCACCACCGATTTCTCGTATATCCGCACCGGCATTATGGCCGGCTCCAACTGCCCGGCTGACCTCATGCGCCAGGCGGCAGAGGTGATGAATATGCGCCAGATCGTGAGCGTATACGGCCAGACCGAGGCCTCGCCGGGGTGTACCATGTCGAGCTTTACCGACCCGCTGGAGGTGCGCACTGACACGGTGGGCAGCGCCTTTGCCAACGTGTCCTGCAAGATCATCGATCCCGATACCGGCGCTGATTGCCAAGACGGCGAGACCGGCGAATTTGTGGCTCGGGGCTATAACATCATGAAGGGCTATTACAAGATGCCCGGCGCCACCGAGGCGGCCATCGACGCCGAGGGCTGGCTGCACACCGGCGATCTGGCCTGCCGCGACCGGGATGGCAACTATCGCATTACCGGGCGGCTGAAAGACATGATCATCCGCGGGGGCGAAAACATCTACCCCAAAGAGATCGAGGAGTTCATCTTCACCCACCCAAAGGTGCAGGACGTACAGGTCATCGGCGTGCCGGACAAGCGCTACGGCGAGGAGATCATGGCCTGTATCATTTTAAAAGAGGGCCAGCAGATGACCGCCGAGGAGATGCGCGGCTACATCGCCGATCACATGGCCCGGCACAAGGTGCCCCGGTACATCGATTTTGTGGCGGAGTTCCCCATGAATGTGGCCGGAAAGATACTCAAGTATAAAATGCGTGAAGACGCGGTGAAAAAACTGGGCCTGGGAGACTAGAGCTGCCGGACGGCCTGTGTCATCGCCGCCGAGGGCCCCGGGGCAAAGACCTGCCCCGGGGCCTTTTGCCGCTGGTGGTCAAGTGGGCTGCAGCGTTGCCCGATATACTTTTTTGGGCATGGTGCACAGTGGGGCGCACGGTGTTGGGGGCATACAGAAAATTGCCGGTGTGAGGTTGCCGGCTGCCGACAGGAACGGTATACTAGAGTGGAAGAGAAGTGCTAGAGGAGAGCGATACTATGCCCATAGAAGCTGTAAAAATGCCGGTGATCTTAGACTGCGACACCGGCTCGGACGACGCCTTTGCCATCGCTATGGCCATCGCCAGCGACCAGCTGGAGGTGCTGGGGGTATCGGCGGTGGCCGGCAACCTGACTTTAGACCGGGTGGTGAAGAACACCCGGCGGACCCTGTCGTTTACCGACCCCGCAGTGCCGTTTGCCGCCGGCGCAGCCGGGCCGCTGCAGCGGGACCTGATCGAGACCGGGCGCCCCATCCACATGTTGTTTGCGGGGGCAAAGGAGGAGCGGGTACCGGTAGATCCCCGCCCGGCAGAAGACTTTTTGTACGACCTGATTCAGAAGAGCGAGCAGCCGGTGACTCTTATTCCGCTGGGGCCGCTGACCAACATCGCCAAGCTGCTGCAGAAGTACCCCCAGTGCAAAGAAAACATTTTGCGCATGGTGCTGATGGGGGGCGCAGCGGCCGGCGGAAACACCACCGAGTTTGCCGAATTCAACATCTATGTAGACCCCGAGGCGGCGGATATCGTGTTTCGCAGCGGTGTCCCCATCGTGATGTGCGGCATAGAGGTGTGCCGTGACGGCCGGGTGAGCGTGGAGGATGCAGAGCGCCTGGAGGCGCTGCAAAACGAGGCGGCCGGCTACTTTGCGCGGGAGATGATGCAGGACTTTAAAAATGGTGAGAGCATTATCTTCGACGCGGTGACGGTGGCCTGGATCTTGCGCCCCGAGATCATCACCGCCCAGCCGGCGCAGGTGCACATCGAGCTGCGCGACCAGCTGCGGCTGGGGCAGACGGTGTGCGATTTTGCCAGCGACCGACCCAATGCGCTGGTGGCGATGCACATGCAAAAAGAGGGGTTTGTGCAGCTGATCTTAGACCTGTTTGCCAAATATGGGGGCTGATGGGTCACCACCGGCGGGACGGCCTGCAGCCGCCCCGCCTTTTTGTGTGGCGGAGCCGGCCAATGGGCGGCGGTTGGCGGTGGTTGGTTGGGCAAGAATGATGTAGAGACAGCGCCCCGCTTTTTGCTATGATGGGCAGGCGAAGGAGGGATGTGTTTTGGCAGGAAAGACCCAAAACGTGATGGCGGCCATCGACTATATCGAGGCACACTTAGACCAGAAGCTTGACCTGGAGCAGGTGGCGGAGGCGGTACACTACTCTAAATATTACCTGCACCGCATGTTTACCGCTGCGGTGGGGCTTACGGTGCACGACTACGTACAGCGCCGTCAGCTGACCGAGGCGGCCAAGCTGCTGGCGTTCTCGCGCCGGCCTATCTCCGAGATCGCCCAGCTGGCGGGGTATGCCAGCCAACAGGCCTTTACCGACGCCTTTAAGGCCATGTACAAAAAGGCACCGGGCCAGTTTCGCGAGGAGGAGGCCTTTTACCCCCTGCAGCTGGCTTTTGTGCTGCAGCCCGACCCGGCGCTGCCCGAGACGGATACCGCCGCGTTGGCAGAGCGGGTACAGACGGCGCGGGAAAAAGACATCGACCGCTGGATGCAGCTGGTGCGACTGGTGGTGGACGGTTTCCCCGGCCTGATCGAGGAGCAGTATATCGACGTGCTGCGCGACTATATGCGCGCCGGACGGGCCCTGTGGCTGTGCGAGAACCAAACGGCTATCGGCGCGGTGCTGTTTGACCCCCGGCAGGGGAGTATCGACTTTTTGGGCGTGCACCCCCAGTACCGCCGCCGCGGTGTGACCGAGGCGCTGCTGCGGTGTGTGGTGGAGCGGTATATGCCGGGAAGACCGGTGAGTATTACCACCTACCGGGCCGGCGACCGGGCCGATACCGGGTACCGGGAGGCTTTTTTGCAGCTGGGCTTTGCCGAATCGGAGCTGCTGACCGAATTTGGCTACCCCACCCAGCGCTTTGTGCTGCCGGCAGAAGAGCGGGGAGGTGAAGGCGATGACTGAGCAGCGTATAAACCCCCTGGACCGCGATTTTGGCGCCGGGGCACTGCTGCGTTTTGCCTTTCCCACCATTTTTATGATGGTGTTCATGGGCATGTATACCATTGTAGATACGGTATTCATCTCGCGTCTGGTGGGCACCGAGGCGCTGTCGGCGGTGAACATCGTCTGCCCGGTGATCTACGCCACGGTGGGGCTCGCAACTATGCTGGCCACCGGCGGCGGGGCCATTATCGGCCGCCGCATGGGGGAGGGGGATGACCGGGGCGCCCGCAGCGCCTTTAGCCTGCTGGCGCTGTGCTGTGTGGCGCTGAGCGCACTCATCGCCCTATTGGGCCTGTCTTTTTTAGACCCGCTGGTGCGGGCGCTGGGGGCCAGCGAGATCTTGGCCCCATACTGCCGCGACTACCTGGGGGTCTTACTGCTGTGCACCCCTTTTAATATGCTGCAGGTGCTGTTTCAAAACCTGCTGGTCACCGCCGGGCGCCCGGGGCTGGGCTTTGGGCTGACGCTGGCGGCCGGCTGCACCAACGCCGTGCTGGACTTTGTGTTTATGGGCCCGCTCAAGATGGGGATCATGGGGGCGGCCATCGCCACCGGGCTGGGCTACTCCATCCCGGCGGTGGCGGGGCTCTTGGTGTTTATGAAAAAGCGGGGCAGCCTGTATTTTTGCCGCCCCACCTGGGAGGGGCGGGTGCTGGCAGAGGCCTGTCTCAACGGCTCGTCAGAGATGGTCAGCCAGCTGGCCACCGCCCTGACCACCTTTCTCTTTAACATCCAGATGATAAAACTGGCCGGTGAGGCCGGGGTGGCGGCGGTGACGGTGATGCTTTACACCCAGTTTTTGATGAGCACCTTGTATATCGGCTTTTCTATGGGGGTGGCGCCGATCATCAGCTTTAACTACGGCAGCGGCAACACCCGACGGCAAAAGCGGGTGTTTGGCACCTGTCTGCGCTTTATCGGTCTGTCGTCGCTGGCGATCTTTGCGCTGACCATGATAGGCGCACCGGTGCTGTCGGCCATATTTGCCGCCCCGGGCAGCACCGTGTACCAGCTGAGCCGCGCCGGCTTTCGGCTGTTTGGCTACAGCTTTTTGGCCAGTGGGATCAACATCTTCACCTCAGCCATGTTCACCGCGCTGTCAAACGGCAAGCTCTCGGCGGGGCTCTCTTTTACCCGTACATTTGGTTTTACGACGATCGGGCTTTTGCTGCTGCCGCGGCTCTGGGGCGTAGACGGGCTGTGGCTGGCAGTGCCCATCGCCGAGGGGCTGACGGTGATCGCGGCGCTGGTACTGCTGTGGCGGGGCCGCAAGCGGTACGGGTACCTGTAAGTGGACCGGTACTGCGCCGGCAATGACGCGGAGCCGATAAAAAAGGGGCTCTCCCACCGGGGAGAGCTCCTTTTTTTGATGGGGGCGCCGATCGCCTGGATATTTTGGCGCCGTACCAGGCAAAAATGGCCCTGCGGCCGCGTATACTGGTAGGGACCTGCCCCGCCGGGGGCGCAAATGCTTAATAATGGGGGCGGCGATTTGGATATATACACCATGGTGCTCATGGGTTTTGGCATGGCGATGGACGCCTTTGCCGTATCGGTCACCAACGGGCTGGCAGCCCGGGGGCGGATGCTGCGCTGTGCGCTGCTGTGCAGCCTGTATTTTGGTTTGGCGCAGATGCTCATGCCGCTGCTGGGCTATTTTGTGGGCTATGGTTTTAGCGGCTATATCCAGCGCTTTGACCACTGGGTGGCACTGATCCTGCTGTGCTTTTTGGGGGTGCGCATGCTGCGTGAGGCCGGCCAGCACGGGCGGCAGATCACGGCGGTGGGGCGCACGCTGATACTCACCAGCAGACTGCTGCTGGTGCAGGCCGTCGCCACCAGTGTAGATGCGCTGGCCCTGGGGGTGAGCCTGTCGGCCATTGGGGCCAACATCTTTTTGGCGGCACCCATTATTGGCCTCACCACTTTTTGCTGCTGCTTTGTGGGGGCCTTTTTAGGGCGCCGTTTTGGCGACCTGCTGGGCAAATTTGCCGAGATCGCCGGCGGCCTGATATTGGCCGGTATCGGGCTGAAGATCTTTTTGGAGCACACGGTGTGAGAGATAGAAAAAAGGGCCGCTGTCTTGACACAGCGCCCCTTTTTAAGAGGGGGCCTAATGGGGTCTACGACAACTCGAACTGGCCGGTATAGAGCTGGTAGTACTTGCCTTTTTGGGCGATGAGCTCGTCGTGATTGCCGCGCTCGATAATCTGGCCGTGCTCCAGCACCATGATGGCGTCGGCGCTGCGCACGGTAGAGAGCCGGTGGGCGATGACGAACACAGTGCGGCCCTGCATCAGCTCGTTCATGCCTTTTTCGATGAGCGCCTCGGTGCGGGTGTCGATGGAGGAGGTGGCCTCGTCTAAGATGAGCACCGGCGGGTCGGCTACCGCCGCCCGGGCGATGGCCAGCAGCTGCCGTTGCCCCTGGCTGAGGTTTTGCCCGTCGGAGTAGAGCATGGTGTCGTAGCCCTGTGGCAGGCGGCGGATAAAGCCGTCGGCGTTGGCCAGTTTGGCGGCGGCGACGATCTGCTCGTCGGTGGCGTCGAGACGGCCATAGCGGATATTGTCTTTTACGGTACCGGTAAACAGGTGAGTATCCTGCAGTACCATGCCCAGACTGCGGCGCAGGTCGTCTTTTTTGATCTTGCCGATGTTGATGCCGTCGTAGCGGATCTTGCCTTCCGGCACATCGTAAAAGCGGTTGATGAGATTGGTGATGGTGGTCTTACCGGCGCCGGTAGAGCCGACAAAGGCGATCTTTTGCCCCGGCTTGGCGTAGAGCGAGACGTTTTGCAAAACGGTCTTATCCGGTTCGTAGCCAAAGGTCACATCGAAAAAGCGCACGTCGCCGGTCAGTGGGGTATAGGTGATGGTACCGTCTTGGTGCGGGTGCTTCCAGGCCCACAGGCCGGTGCGGCCCTCGCTCTCGCGGAGCTGGCCGTCCGGGCCCTTTTGGGCGTTGACCAGCTGCACGTAGCCGTCGTCCACCTCGGGGGTCTCGTCGATGACCTCGAAGATGCGCTCGGCGCCGGCCAGCGCCGAGAGGATGGAGTTAAACTGCTGTGAGATCTGGGTGATGGGCTGAGAGAAGGAGCGGGTGAACTGCAAAAACGAGGCGATGGTGCCGATGTCCATCGAGCCCCTGATGACCAGGAAAGCACCCACCATAGCGGTGGCGGCGTAGTTGACGTAAGACAGGTTGCCCATGATGGGCATGAGGATGCTGGCAAAGGTGTTGGCGTTGGTAGCCGACTGTCGCAGCTGCTCGTTTAAGACGGCGTACTCGTCGACGGCAGCCTGCTCGTGGCAGAAGACCTTGACGACTTTTTGCCCCTCTATCATCTCCTCGATAAAGCCGCTGGCGGCGCCGTTGGCCTTTTGTTGGGCTTTAAAATAGCGGGCGCTGCGGCTGCCTACCGCCTTGATGATAAACAGCATGATGACGAGCATGGCCACGATGAGCAGAGTGAGGGTGGGGCTGAGCACCAGCATCATGGTAAAGGTGCCCACTACCGAGATGACCGAAGACAGCAGCTGCGGAGTGGACTGGGAGATACATTCACGCAGGGTGTCGACGTCGGAGGTGTAGCGGCTCATCAGCTCGCCGTGGGTGTGGGTGTCGAAGTAGCGGATGGGAAGATCCTGCATGTGGTCGAACAGATCGCGGCGGATGGCCCCCAGCGTGCGGTTGGAGATCGAGATCATCAGCCGGTTGTAGCAGTAGGTGGAGATGGCCCCGGCCAGATAGATGCAGCCCATCAGGCACAGCATGCCGATAAAGCCGGAAAGATCGGCCGAGCCGCTGCCGATAAAAGGCACAATATAGCGGTTGATCACCGGTTTGAGCAGATAGGTGCCGGCCACCGAGGCGCCGGAGCTGATGGCTACAAATAGCACCACCAGCGCCAGCACGGCGGGGCGGGCCATCATGTAGCCGATGAGCCGGCGAAATGTTTTGCCGGTGTTTTTGGGCTTTTGGTAATTGGTGCGCGGTCTGGGCATCAGTCGGCCACCCCTTTCTGCTGTGAAGTGTACACGTCGCGGTAGATCTCGCTTCTCTGCATCAGCGTCTCGTGGTCGCCCACGTCGGCGATGCGACCCTCGTCCAGCACCACGATCTGGTCGCAGTCCTGCACCGAGGTGATGCGCTGGGCGATGATGATGGTGGTGGTGCCGGCCAGGTCTTGCTGCAGGCCCTGCCGAATGTGCTGGTCGGTAGCGGTATCTACGGCGCTGGTGGAGTCGTCTAAAATAATGATCTTGGGGCCGGCCAGCAGCGCCCGGGCAATGCACAGCCGCTGCTTTTGGCCGCCCGAGACGTTGACGCCACCCTGACCCAGATCGGTGTCGTAGCCCTGGGGGAAGGATTGGATGAAGTCGTGAGCCTGGGCGATCTTGCAGGCGGCGACGATCTGCTCGTCGGTGGCGTTCGGGTCGCCCCAGCGCAGATTGTCGCGGATGGTGCCGGAAAACAGCACGTTTTTCTGCAGGACCATGGCTACGTCGTGGCGCAGCGTGTCAAGCTTGTAGTCGCGCACGTCGCGGCCGCCCACCTTCACTCTGCCCACCGTGGCGTCGTACAGGCGGGGGATGAGCTGTACCAGGGTGGTCTTGGCCGAGCCGGTGCCGCCGATGATGCCCACCCGGCTGCCGGCGGGGATGTGCAGGTCGATATTTTGCAGCACGTCGTTCTCGGCATCTTGGCGGTAGCGGAAAGAGACGTTTTCAAAATCGATAGAGCCGTCTTTTACCGGCGCGTCGGAGGCGTGTTCGTCTGATATATCGGGCACCTCCTCCAGCACCTCGCCGATACGGGAGATAGAGGCGCGGGACAGTACCAGGTTGATAAAGGCCATAGAGATCATCATCAGCGACATGAGGATCTGGGTGACGTAGCTGATAAAGCTGATGAGCTCGCCGGTGAGCATGCTGCCGCCGATGACCATGTTGCCGCCGAACCACAAGATGGAGATGATGCAGCTGTACATCACCAGCTGCATGATGGGCATGTTGCAGATGACCCGGCGTTCGGCCGCCAGCGAGGCGCCGATGAGGTCCTCGTTGGCCTTTTTAAATTTGTCTTTTTCGTAGCGCGAGCGCACAAAGGCCTTTACCACCCGGATGGCGATGAGGTTTTCCTGCACCGAGGCGTTCATGCCGTCGTATTTGCGCAGCATCGACTGAAAGCGGGGGAAAGCGGTGATGGCGATGGTGGCCAGCGCCACGGCCAGTACCGGTATGGCCACCAAAAAGACGGTGACCAGGCTGGAATTTATCGAGAAGGCCATGATGGTGGCGCTGACGAGCATCACCGGTGAACGCACCAGCATGCGAATGACCATCATCGTGGCGTTTTGAGTGTTCTGCACGTCGGTGGTCATGCGAGTGACCAGGCTGGCCGAGGAGTACTTGTCGATGTTAGAAAAAGAGAAAGACTGTATCTTTTTAAACATGGCCCCGCGCAGCTGGCTGCCCAGCCCCATACTGGCCATGGCGCCAAAGCGGGCCGACAGCGCCCCGCAGATGAGCGAGGCCAGAGCCATGCAGACCATCATGGCGCCGGTACGCACCACGTAACCCAGGTCGCGGCCGGGAATGCCCACGTCGACGATCTTGGACATGAGCAGCGGGATGCGGATCTCCAGCAGTACCTCGCCAATGACCATCAGCGGGCAGAGGATCGCATAGAGCCGGTAGGGCTTCATATAATGAGCGAGTTTTTTGATCATCGCCGGTCACCTCCTCTTTCGGGGCGCGGTGGGTGGGGATGGCCGCTGTGCGCGGCCCGGTGCTCAGCCTCTTTGAGCTGTTTCGCCTGCTGCCGCAGGGTGATATTATCAAGCCCCGCATAGGGGCCTACCGCCAAGTTGGCGATCATGTGCTCGACGGTGGCGATGAACTGCTCGATCTCCTGTGGGGAGAGACCGGCAAACATCTGCTGGTCCACCGAGTCGAACTGGGCACGGAAAGCGGTGGTCAGCTGACGGCCCTCATCGGTGATGTGCAGCCGGTTGCAGCGGGCGTCGCGGGGGTCGGGGGTACGGGCGATCAGGCCCATTTTTTCCATCCGCTTGATGGAAGTGGCCACCGACGGCGGGCTGACGTGCAAAAATTCGGCCACGTCGGACTGGGTGCAGCCGTCGTGATCCATCACGTATTCCAGCAGCGGCGGCTGCCCGAAATAGAGGTGGTTTTGCAGTGCCGTTTTTTGAATGTACAGCCGGTGCAGCAGGTGCAGTCGGCTGATCTTCTGAACGATCTCGCGAAGGTCCAAATAAATACCTCCTTTTTACATGGGGGATGTGAGATGTGGAAAAGGCGTCTTTTTAAATTAACCGGTTAATAGTTAATCGGCTTATTATATTTTAGCAGCTGTTGCCCGTTTGTCAAGGGGGCATTTGTTAAAAATAAAAAAGAGTATGTGGATCTGGCCGGATGGGCAAAAAGGTGCGTGGTGGCCACTACCTGGCAAAATAACTTTTTCCAAATCCCCGATAGTACGCACCGGGCAGTTTACCGGCGCGGCGGTGGCCGGTGGCCGGTGGACATATCGACACGGCAGCTGGCGGAGATATGGCCGGTGTGGTACAATAAGAGCCAGTAAAAAGGGCCGCCGGCCGGCGGCGGAAGAAGAGGGAGAAGAGGAATGAAACTGCTGCACTGCGCGGACCTGCACATCGGCAAAACACTGGGGGAGTACCCGTTGCTGGAGGACCAGCGGTATATACTGGACCAGATCCTGCACCTGATCGAGTGCGAGCAGGTAGAGCTGCTCCTGCTGGCCGGCGACCTGTACGACCGCTCGGTGCCGCCGGCGGCAGCGGTGGCGGTGCTGGATGACTTTATAGATGGAGCCATAGCCCGCGGAGCCCGGGTGGCGGCCATTGCCGGCAATCACGACAGCGCTCAGCGGCTGCAGTTCGGCGCCCGGCAGACCGCTGCCGGTGGCCTGCTCATACAGGGGGTGCCCAGCCAGCGGATGGCCCGCCTGGAGATGACCGGGCGCGACGGCACCCGGCTGGCGGTGTACCTGGCCCCCTATGTGGACCTGCCGCGGCTGCGACAGCTGTTTCCTGAGCGGGAGGTCCCCGATATGGACAGTGGATACGCCGCCTGGTTTGCCGAAAATCCCCTGGAGCCGGGGGCGGTCAACCTGCTCATGGCCCACGGCTTTTTTGCACCCGGCGCTATGAGCGCGGGCGATATGCGCCGCAGTGAGGGGGAGTTGGCGGTGGGCGAGAGCGACCTGGTGCACACCGGTGTACTGCCCGATTTTGCCTATGTGGCGCTGGGGCACCTGCACGCCCCACAGCAGGTGGGAGAGCGGCCCATCTACTACAGCGGGTCGCCGCTCAGCTACTCCACTTCAGAGGCGGGGCAGCAAAAACAGGTCAACCTGGTAGAAGTACGGCCCGACGGACAGGTACAGGTGCGACCGCAGCTGTTGCGGCCGCTGCGGTCGGTGGCGGTGGTGCGGGGCAGCTTGGCCGAGATCCTCACCGGCCGGCTGCATCCGGGCCGGCAGGACTATGTGTACGCGGTGGTGACCGACCGGGAGCTGGTGTACGACAGCATGAACCGGCTGCGGGGGGTGTACCCCAACATGCTGGGCCTGCGGCTGGAGAGCCGGCGGCGGCAGCAGCTCGAGCAGGTAGCCTGCGGCTGGGAGGAGATCGACAGCGCCACCCAATTCGCCGATTTTTACCGGGCCGTTAAGGGCGAGGAATTGGATGAGCCCAGCCGCGAGATGATCGCGCAGCTGCTGCAAAAACTGGAGCGGGAGGTGTAGCACATGCAGCTTGAGCAGTTACAGCTAGAGGCCTTTGGCCCCTTTGCTGGCCGACAGCAGGTGGATTTTAAGGCGCTTAGCGGCAGCGGGATCTTTGTCATCACCGGCCCTACCGGAGCGGGCAAGACCAGCATTTTTGACGGGGTGATGTTTGCCCTGTACGGCCGGGCCAGCGGCGACAGCCGCCCCGCCGACGGCCTGCGCAGCGACTATGCCGCCGAGGACGCGGTGAGCCGGGTACGCCTTGTTTTTACGGTGCGCGGCCAGCGCTACACGGTGGAGCGCGCACCCAAACAGGTGCGCCGCAACAGCCGCGGCAACTACAGCACCTTTAACCAGCAGGCGGCGCTGTATCTGCCCGACGGCCAGGTGCTCACCCGCGTGCGGGAGGTGGACGAGCAGCTGGCCCAGCTGGTGGGGCTGGGGGCAGAGCAGTTTCGCCAGATCGTGCTGCTGCCCCAGGGGGAGTTTCAGCGGCTCTTGCAGTCCTCCAGCGCCGACAAGCAGCTTATTTTTCGCCGCATTTTTGGCACCCAGCTGTTTGCCCGCTTAGAGGAGGCGCTCAAAACTGAGCTGGCGGCCCAGCAGGAGGCGCTGCAGGCCCACCAGGCCCAGCGCCAATTACTGCTGCACCAGTTAAACGGCAGCGGCGACGGCGCGCTCCAGCAGTTGTTAGAGGCCGATTATCCCGATGTGGAGGCCATCTGCCAGCTGCTCGAGCAGCGGCAGCGGGCGGGGCGATCAGCGCTGGACGAATTGGCCGCACAGCTAGAGAAAAATCGCCGCGACCAGCAAAAATACCCGCTGGAGCAGATGAGCCGTGACAATGCGGCTATTGTCCAGTTACAGAGCTGCCAGCAGGCGCTGGCGGCGCTGGACGAGCAGGCCGGGGAACAGGCGCAGCGCCGCTACCAGCTGGCCCAGATGGAAAAGCTGGTGCGCTGCCGCCAAGCTGCCCAGCAGGCGCAGGAACACCGCGCCCGCCGCGACGAGGCGGCGGCCGGCCTGAAAGAGGCCCAGACCCAGTGGGATGACCTGCAGCAGCGCCGCAGTGAAATAGAGAGCGCCGAGCGGGAGCTGCGGGAGCTGGAGAGCCGCCGCGGCGAGAGTGACCGGCAGCTGCAGCTGGAAAAGAGCAGGTTGGAGAGCCTGCACCTGCGCCAGAAGCTGGAGGGCAGTTTGCAGGACAGTTTGCTCACGCTGCAGCGGCTGGATACGGTAGAGCAGTACGTGCAGTGCTGTGCCGAGCAGGCCGACCTGACTGCACTGCGCGCCCAGGCGGTGACACTGCAGGAACAGCTGGCCGAATTTGGCCGCGCCGGCTGCGCCTGCCGCGCCGCCCAGGAGGAATACGACCGCATCAGCGGCGCCTACCACCGCTCGCAGGCGGGGCAGTTGGCCCAAACGCTGCGCCCCGATGCCCCCTGCCCGGTGTGCGGCAGCACACACCACCCCGCCCCGGCAAAGACTGTGGACGCCGGGGCCGACTACCCGGCTCTGCAGGCGGCCACAGCTGCCCTGACAGCGGCCACCGCCGCCCTGCGGCAGAGAGACGCCCAACTGGCGGCGGCTTTAGAGCAGCTGAACGGCAGCGATCTACTGCCGGTGCTGGGCACGCTGTCGGCCCTCAAAGCCGACCCGGCCCTAGCGGCGGGAGCCACTCTGTTTTGCGACGAGCGGCAGCAACAGCTGCGCCAAAAACAGAGCCGGCTGGCCGAGGCCTTAGCGGCGTTTTGCCCGGTAGACCAGCTGCAGAAAAAGGGGCTCGACACCGCAGCAGGGGTGGCGGCCAGCCGGGCCGGCGTACAGGGCAAGCGACAGCTGTGGGCCGAGCAGTTGACGGCGCTGCCCACCGGCTGTGCCCAAGAGGTCCAAGACAAGGTGCGCCGGCTGGAAGAGGAGCGGCAGGCGAGCGAAAAGCGGCAGGAGGCACTGCGGCGACAGCTGGCCGAGTACGAGCAGCAGCTGGCCAGCTGCCGCGAGCGGCTGGCGATACGACGCCAACTGGCCGAGCAGACCGCGCAGGCGGTGCGGGAGAGCGCCGAGGCATTGGCGGCGCTGCTGGCCCGTGAGGAGGTACAGCCCGAGCAGCTGCGCCGGACGCCGCCCACCACCGCCCAGCGCCAGCAGCTGCAAGAACAGATCGACCGTTACGAGCAGGAGCGGCAGCGACTGCTGGGGCAAAAAGAGGCGCTGGCGGCCTATGAGGGCCGCGCCCCCAGCGACCTGGAGGAAGCCCGCCGGGTGCTGGACGCCCTGCGCGAGCAGGAGCAGAGCGCCCGCCAGCAGGTGACCGCCTTACAGCTGACCCTGCAAAAGCAGAAGAGCAGTCTCAGCCAGCTACAGCAGCTGTTAAAAGAGCAGGGGCGGTTGGATGAGGCCTACATGCAGGTGCAGGACCTGTACCGGGTGGCCAGCGGAAAAAACAGCCAGCACCTCTCTTTTGAGCGGTATGTGCTCTCGGGTTATTTTGACCGGGTGCTGGCAGCGGCCAACCTGCGGCTGGACCAGATGACACAGGGCAAATATATGCTGCTGCGGCGCACCGAAAAAGAGAAGGGAAACGCCCCCTCGGGGCTGGAGATGGAGGTGCTCGACAGCTACAGCGGCAAGGCGCGCCCGGTGAGCACGCTATCTGGCGGCGAGAGCTTTAAGGCGGCGCTGTCGCTGGCATTGGGACTGGCCGATGTCATCGGCGCCCAGTCGGGGGGCATCGCCCTGGATACGGTGTTTATCGACGAGGGCTTTGGCAGCCTGGACCCCCAGTCGCTGGAGGAAGCTATGAACACGCTGGAGGCGCTGAAGAAAGAGGAGCGGCTGGTGGGCATCATCTCCCATGTACAGGCGCTCAAAGAGCGGTTTCCGCAGGGAATAGAGGTGCGGCCATTACCCGGTGGCGGCAGCGCGATCTACCAAAAGTAGTGGAAAATATTTACAAAGTTGATTGCAATTGTTTGTGCGCTTTGCTATAATAAGAAAAATCGGCATACGATATGCGCCCGTTATCAGCCCGCCCCGGTACCGGTCAGCGGCGGCTGGTGGCGCGCCTTTAAAAGTATATGTAGGACCGACCCTGCCGCGACCCGGCGGCAGACAGCTGAAAGAGAGAGTACCCCATGAATATTTGGCACGATATCGACCCCCGGCGGGTGGCGCCCGCCGATTTTGTAGCGGTGGTGGAGATACCCGAGGGCAGCAACAAAAAATACGAGCTGGACAAGCAGACCGGTCTGCTGCGGCTGGACCGCATCCTCTACACCTCCACCCACTACCCGGCCAACTACGGCTTTATCCCCCGCACCTATGCCGACGACAGCGACCCGCTGGACGTGCTGGTGCTGTGCTCTGAGCCGCTGGACCCCATGGTGATGGTGGAGTGTTATCCCATCGGCGTGGTGCGCATGATCGACGACGACGAGATCGACGACAAGGTCATCGCCATCCCGCAGAAAGACCCCACCTGGAACTTTTACAAAGATATCAGCCAGCTGCCGCCCCATATCTCCGACGAGATCAAGCACTTTTTCGAGGTGTATAAGGGGCTGGAGCACGGCCACACCACCACCTCGGAGGTGCTGGGCGGCCAGCGCGCGCAGGAGATCATCGAGGAGTGCATGGAGCGCTATCAGGTGCATTTCTGCGGTAAGCGCGTAGACAACTAGCAGCTGCTCGGGGCGCACTGCGCGGCGCACCCGAGCGCGATCAAAAGCAAAGACGGCGAAAGGCGGAGAGACGTACCGTATGGAGAGAGTGATACTATTTATCAAGGGGATGCTCATCGGCGTGGGCAACATCATCCCCGGGGTGAGCGGCGGCACAGTGGCTGTTATGGCCGGGGTGTACGACGAGCTCATCGGTGCCATTACCCTAAAGTGGAAGGTGCTCAAGAAAAACCTGCAGTTCCTCATTTTGTTGGGGCTGGGCATGGCGGTGGGCATCTTCGCGTTTAGCGGCGTGCTCTCGTACCTGTTTGAAAACTTCCCTATGCCCACCAGTTTCGCCTTTATGGGGCTTATTATCGGCAGCCTGCCCGATATCGCCAAGCGGGCGGCCAAGTCGGGCTATGCGCCCCGCTACCTGTTGCCCATGGGCATCGCCATCGGCGTTATGGCGGTCATCGCCTTTGTAAAGCCCGACTCGGCGGCCATGAAGATCGGCGCGCTGTCGGTATCAAACTTCTTTCTGCTGTTCTTTGCCGGGCTCATCGCAGCGGTATCGATGATCGTGCCGGGCATCAGCGGTTCGTTCGTACTGTTGGTCATCGGCCTGTACGAGCCTATTTTGCACGCGGTGGCCAAGCTCAATATCCCGCTGCTCATCCCGGTCGTACTGGGGGCGGCAGTCGGCATTTTGGGTGGGGCCAAAGTCATCGACTACCTGCTGCACCACTACACCCGCGCCACCTACTTTGCGATTTTAGGGCTGGTGGCCGGCTCGCTGCTGGTGCTGTACCCCGGCTTTACGGTGAACCTCAACGGGCTCATCTCACTGCTCTGCCTGGTGCTGGCGGCGCTGGTGAGCTACCTGCTGACGGTGCTCGATAAAAAGTCGAGCGAGGTGCAGGAAGTGACGGTGGCTAAAAAAGACCCCGAAGCGTAGCGTTTTAGGCGATGAGATGCCCCGTCTCCGCACAGCTGGATGCGCCGGCTGTGCGGGCGGGGCATTTATATAATTGCGGCGGACCGGCGGTGGCGCACATGCTGGCGCGTAGCTTGTCAGCCCGCCCACCACAACAGCGGCTGGACCGCGGCTATTTTATAAAAGAGGTGATCTTATGACCGGAGATATCCATCAGTTTGACCCGCTCGTTCAGGCGGCGGCAGCAGTACAGGGCGACCGGCAGCTCTCGCAGAGCAGCTGGGCCGGGTCGGTGGCGGCGGCGCTGCAGACCAGTTCTGGCACGATCTATACCGGGGTGTGCATCGACACCCCCTGCTCGATGGGCTTTTGCGCCGAGCACGCTGCGGCGGCAGCCATGATATGTGCCGGCGAGAACCGGGTGGTGCGCATGGCAGCGGTGACCGATGGGGGACAGGTGGTGCCGCCCTGCGGCCGCTGCCGCGAGTTCATCTGCCAGCTGCACGTGGACAACGAGCAGTGCCAGGTGCTGCTGCCTGATGGGCAGGTGCGCACCTTGGCCGAGCTATTGCCCTGCCGCTGGGTGCCAAAAGACGGCGGCGAGCCGGCAGACAGCTGACCGAATAAGACGGGGACGCCTGTTTTCAGGCGTCCCCTTTTTATAAGCGGGCCGGGAGCGGGCGCACAGGCCACAGATATGCGCAAAAGGCATTTTTCCCTATAAAAGATAAGTATTGGACATCATAGCGGCGGCGCTCTATAGTGAAAGACAGACAGAGAACACCGCGGCGGCACAGGGGGCCGCCCGCCCAAATGATGTAGGGGGGAACTGACTTTTGAAGAAAACAGCGCTTATCGCCCTGGGCCTAGCCTTAGCGCTGCTGGCCGGCTGTGGGCAGCAGCATGACCGGGCGGCCAGCGGCGCCAGCTCGTCTGTTGCCGAGAGTGCGCCGGTACTGGCCGAGACGGCAGACAATGCCTGGTCTACCGACACGCCCGAAAATCACGGCATGGATGGGGCGGTGCTGCAGCAGCTACATACGGCGCTGGACCAGAGCGAGATCTATGCGTCGGTGACGGTGCGAGACGGCTATATCGTAGATGAGTATTACCGGGAGGGGTACGGGGCCGACAGCGTATTTCGGCTCAACTCCTGCTCGAAGAGCTTTACCGGGGCACTGGTGGGCATCGCCATCGAGGAGGGGCTGATCGGCGGTGTTGACGATCAGCTGGCAACATATTTTCCCCAGTTGGCGGGTACCGAAAAAGGGCAGATCACCATCGGCCAGCTCCTGCAGCATACCTCGGGGCTGGAGTGGCACGAGTGGAACGGCGACGACTCCTCTTTTTTTGAGCTCAACGCGGCGGAAAACTGGGTGGACTACGTGCTGCAAAAGCCGCTGGTGGCGACGCCGGGCAGCTCTTTTAACTACACCACCGGCGGCCCTCATCTGCTGGCGGCGATACTGGAACAGGTGACCGATGACTCGCTCTTTCACTACGCGCGCACGCATCTGTTCGAACCGCTGGGCATGAGCAGCGTGCAGTGGCGGGCCGACCCGCAAAATGTGTTGGACGGCGGCAACGGCATCGAGATGACCGCCCGCGATGCCGCCAGGTTTGGTCAGCTGTATTTAAACGGCGGCAGCTGGCAGGGGAGGCAGTTGGTGCCCCGGACGTGGGTGGAGGAGTCGACCCGCGCCCAGGTGGGGCCGATCGGCAACTCCGGCTCTTACGGGTACCTGTGGTGGACCCGACAGTTTGGCGCACAGGGGTACGACACCTATTTTGCCATGGGAGCTATGGGCCAGTTCATCTTTGTGGTGCCTCAGCTCGACCTGGTCGCGGTGATGACCAGCAGCCCCACCCAACAGGATACCTATGCCCCGTGGCCGTACTTTGCCGATTATATCCTCGCCGCCTGCCACTGAGCGGTGGCCCGCTGCCCCGTGGCTGGCGGCAGAGACGCAAAAGAGATAAAAGACCTGCCACGCGATCTTGGTGGCAGGTCTTTTTAGCAGGTATCAAGCCCGGCCCGCGAGCTGCACTACAGCTGCGAGATGGCTGCCAGGTAGATGTTTTTGGCCGTCTCGATCTCGCGGGGATCGATCTTTTCGTCGCGGCAGTGGCAGATCGCGTCGTCGCCGGGCCCGAGGATGACGAATGGGACCCCAGTCTGGGGCACGAACTGACTGCCGTCGGAGTAGAAATAGAGCCCGCGGTGCACCGGGTCTACCCCACAGCGGCGGCAGGCGTCGTCGACGATGGAGCCAAAGCTGCTGTCTGCCGGCAGCTCGATGGCCGGGCGGTCGTTCTGCACCGCCGCCGACAGGTGCAGGCCCGGCCGCTCCAGACACAGCGATCTGGCGATCTGGCCGCTCATCTCGATGATCTGGCGGTTTTGCAGACCGGGCACGGCCCGGATGTCGAAGGTGGCGGTGGCGCTGTCGGGGATCACGTTGGTCTTGACCCCGCCGCTAAAGGTGGTCATGGCCATGGTGGTGCGCCCCAGCAGCGGGTGGGCTGCCCCGGCCAACAGCGCCCCGGCCAGGCGCTGGGCAAAGGCGTTGATACCGTCGATGGCGCTGACGCCCAAGTCGGGGCGCGAGCCGTGAGACGACACCCCCTGCGCCGTGACCTGCAGCCACAGCGCCCCTTTTTCACACACCCCGGGCCGGCAGCTGGTGGGCTCGCAGATAAAGGCGGCCACGGCTCGGTCGAACACGCCTGCCTGCTGCATGGCCACCACGCCCATACCGCTGGTCTCCTCGTCACAGGTAAACAGCAGCTCTACATCCAGAGCGGGGGGCTCGCTGGCGGCCAGTAGATGCTGGCCCACCAGGATCATGGCGGTGTCGCCGCCTTTCATATCGGCGCTGCCGCGGCCCCATACAAACTCGCCGTCGTAGTGCCCTGAAAAGGGCGGGTGCTGCCACAGCGGGCCGTCGCTGACCGGCACGGTGTCGATATGCCCCACCAGCGCCACCGAGCGGCTGTGGTCGCGGCCGGGAATGCACACCTGCAGCGAGTGGCGGGTGTCGCTGTGTACAAACCGGCGGGTGGTGGCCGCGGTGCCGGCAAACAGGCCCTCGATAAAATCGGCGATCTGGCGCTCGCCGTCGCCGTCGGTGCGCAGGGTGATGAGCTCTTGCAGCAGGGAAACAGTTTTTTCCATAGGTGACGCTCCTTTATAGTGTGTGCCCGCCGCGGTGACGGGCGTCAGGTGTACAGCTGGCCAAACAGGTGGATGCCGGTGGGGGTGCGAAAGATGTTTTCCAGCGCGGTGTAGCGGCTGCGGTAGTACTGCTCGCTCTCGCCGATGTTGGTGAGAAAATCGGCCTCTACCAGGACCTGGTAGTCGTCGCCGCCGATACCCCGGTAGGTGTGGTGATGGCCGATTAGATAACACACCCGCTGGATGAGCGGCTCTTTGTACCCGAGCTCCTGCAGCATGGCTCTGGCGATGGGCGGGCCCTCCTTTTCCTGATGCGGCCCGGCGCTGGAACCGTATTTTTGCACGCTCACCTTGCAGCCCACATCGTGCAGCACGGCGGCGGTGTACAGGACCTCACAGGTGGGCGGCGGCAATTGCTCGCCGTCGGCGATGGCCACCGCGTAGCCGTACACCTTTAAAAAGTGTTCGATCTGGTGGGGATCGCCGCGGTAGTACTGTGTCATTTTGGCGATCAGATGGCCGAGTTTGGGCATGTTACGGGCTCCTCTCTAAAAAAATAATAGTATCCGGGGCTGCTAGGGCAGGACCGTGCCCATACTGCAGTCGCCCACGCCGGTGCGCGGCAGGCTGCCAAAGCGGCAGACCAGCCGCCCGGCGCCCCAACCGCTGCGCAGGGGCCGGCTCTCGAAAGCGGCCAGCTGCCCGTTTACGATCGTGTAGATGGCGCGGCCGGTGTGCCGGTCGGCCACCGTGACGTTGGCGGCGGCACCGCAGCCCAGGTGGCCCAGCTGTTGCTCGAACCAGGGATTACCGGTGCGGGCAGAGAGGATATGGGCGGGGTTTTTGGTCATAAGGGCCACTGCTTTAGACAGCGGCAGCACGCCCAGATCGCACAGTTCGAACAGGGCGGGAATATTGTCGCGGCTGTCGCCGAAGCCCTTCATGGTGGCGTCTCCCTGCCCGTCGGAAGCGAGCACCTGCACCCGGCCATCGGCCAGGGCCTGATAGCACAGCTGCTGGGCGCGGCTGTCGATGCGCAGCCCTTCGCGGCAACCGCGATTTTGACGCATCATGCTGGCGAGCAGCTCGCCGTCGATATTGGGCTGTGCCAACAGGTCGAGCACCTGCTTCATGTCGGCGGCGCCGTCGCCGAAAGTGCCGCAGCCGGCGGCCGAGGCGTGCCCCAGATAGAGCGGGCGCCCCTTAGACAGCGCGGCCATGCGGCAGGCGTGCTCGGGGTCTTGGGTGTGGGTCATGAACAGCAGCCCTGCACGGGAGGTGACGGAGAAGATGCGCTCGGCGCTCTCGTCGCTCAAAATAAAGTGGCCCATGTGATCTTTTATGCCGATGATCTGCATGCCGGTAGCCACCCCGATGGGGTTGCGGCTGAGCTTTTGCAGCGCCACCTCCCGCGCCAGCGTACCGGTGAAATAGGAGACGAGCTCCTCGTCATCAAGCGAGGTGGCCAGCAGCGCCGGCGCACCGGCATATACCCCGGCACTGATGGGCAGCCCGCGGTCGAACTCGGCCCCCAGCAGTGAAGGGGCCAGCAGCGTGTTGCCGGCCCCGGGGGAAAAGGCGACGGTCACCCCGTCGGCGGCGGCGTGGGCAAACGGATCGGTGCTCACCTCGAACAGGTCGCCCAGGTGCAGATGCATATCGATCAGGCCGGGAAAGACATACAGGCCGCGGCAGTCGATCACGGTATCGCCGGGCTCGGTGGGGATGTGCGGCTGGCAGCTGTGCACGACGCCGCCCAGCAATGCCAGATCGCGCGGTTCCTCGACGCCGTTTTTGGGGTCGACGACCAGTCCGCCCTGCAGCAGCAGCCGGCCGCCCGCCGCCGGTGGCGGGCAGTGCAGGCCAGCAGCTGTGGCGGTGGCGACGCCGGTCGGGGCCGGCGGTAAGGTGCGGTAGATCAAGTGGCTCACTCCTTTATAGCGGGCCCTGACAGCAGGGCCCGGTGCTTGCCCCTATTTTAGCACAAAAGACGGCCGGCACAAAGGGGCAAACGCTGCCCAGCGCCGGCAGGTGGGTAAAATGTTGCGGGATCGGCCGCCATCGGTGCGCGCCGCCAGATGAAAAAAGAGCGCCCCAGCCGGTGGCGGGAGCGCTCTGTTGCGATCGGGACTACTGTACCGGCAGACCGGTGGCCCGCTGTAGCTCGTCCAGCAGCTGTTTCGTCTGCTGTTGGGTGGGCAGGCTCAAAAACACCCATTTGTCGGGCAGCTCGACAGCGATATACCAGGGGCAGGAGGCGTAGGTGTACACGCGGCTGGGGCCGTATCCCTTTAGGTTAAAGTTGCCAAAATTGTATCGGCGGGAGGAAGCTCCACCCACCCGGGTGCCGGAGAGGTGTTCACTGGAGACCGCGAGCGACTGCACTTCGCCGGTGGCAAACGACCAGTCAAACCCGGCGGCGTCGATCTCGACGGTGGAGCGGTCGGGTGAGAGCGCGATCTCGGCGGTGGTAAAATCCATGCGCACGAGAAACAGGCAGATTGCCCCGCAAAACAGCAGGATACCGGCGACCATGGCGTAAAATCGGCGCCGGCCGCCGGCGGTAGCCATGTTGTAGCAATTTTGAAAGCCGGGGCGGGGCTCTACCTTATAGCGGCTGTCGCGGGGGTTATAGTAGTGGCCGGACAGCCAGTATACATCGTCGTCGCAGACGGCGGGGCGGGTATCCAGTGCCAGGATCTGCCGCTGGGCGGCCTGTACCCGGTGGCCGATGTACAGATATCCCAGCAGCGGCGCCAGCGACAGTGCCAGCAGAGCGGTCAAAACGGCCCAGCTGCTGGGAGCGGTACCGAAGAGGATAAAATACAGAATGAGTTCGAGCAGGCTGTCGGCCGCCGCCAGGCCAGCCCAAAACCCAGTATATAACTGCCTGGATACGGCATTACAGGCGGTGTTTACGGCCGGATCTTTGCTGAAGGTGGTCTTGGGCGCGCGGCGCTGCCAAAAAAACAGCGCACAGAACCCCAGCGTGACAGCCAGGTGAGTGCCGGCAAACACCGGTTGCCACACACCGGCGGGGCCGGCTGCCAGCAGCGCGTGGAGAAACATACCCACCGCCACCAGCAGTGAGGGTAGCAGCCACCAGGGGCTGATAGCGGCCGGCGGCTGCTCGGTGATGTCGATGGCGGCCACCACCGGCTCGCCGGTGACCCAAACGTTTTTTTGCTTGAGCGCATACAGCCGGCCAAACCAGCGTTTTTGCAGCGCGCTGCCGCCCCAAAGGACCAACAGGTAGTAAAAAATGGTGTGCAGCAGGCCCAGCGAGGGGTAGTCCTCCAGCAGCGGCAGGGGCACAAGCGGGAGCAGCGAGAGCCAAAATGCCCGCCAACAGGTTTTTTTATAGGCAGTTACCAGAGCCGTTACCTGCGGGTCATCTACTGCCCAACCGGGCAGCGTTACCCCCAACAGGCGCGACGGGGTACCGGGATGGACAGTACAGCGGGCCGAGGAGAGCATGTTATACAGCACACAGCCGGCGCCGATGAGGTCGCAGCCCACCAGGATGATGGTCATGAGGAACACGGTGTATCGCCCCCTTCACCGGCCGGCTTTTGAGTGATCGACCGATAACACTGGGCGCACAGCTGCAAAAATTCCCGCTGGCTCAGTCCGCCGATACCCGCCTGGGCCGCCAGCAGCGCCAGATCATCTTGCAGCTGGGCACAACAGGCCTGACCGCTGGGCGGAGTACTGCTGACAACAGTGCCGCGCTTGCGGTCGGTCACCACAAAGCCCTGTGCCTTGAGCAGGTTGTAAGATTTTTGTACGGTCATGGCGTTGACCCCCAGCTGGCCGGCCAGTTGGCGCACCGAGGGCAGCTTTTGGCCGGGGAGCAACTGGCCGGCGGCAATAGCCAGCACCAGTTCGTTGCGCAGCTGCAGATAGAGGGGTACATCGCTCTGCAGGTCGATCCGGATGAGCATCAGCGGGTCTCCTCTCCGCTACTGTATATCTGTATTATATATAGTAATACAGATATACAGTAGTGTCAACATAAAAAACAGCCCGTCACCTGGGGACGGACTGTAGAAGATGATATAGATGACAGCGCAGTAGATCGACAGGCTGGCGATGCGCTGAAGACGTACAGCTGATGTTGGGCCTGACCGCCGCGAAAGGGCAGACCTGGATCTGCTTTGTACAGAGAGACAGAGCAGCCCCAGCCCCACCGCCATTTTGACCGGCCGCGTACCACTGCAGCAGCAGATACTGCCGCTATAGTGAAAGCTCTCGCTAAGAGGTGAGGTGCAGAGCACCGGTGACCAAACTTTGCAGCACGAGTAGTGTGGCGGCGGGTGGCACGGCCGCGCCCGGCGCACACCGATATCGGCGGAACATAACGTGTGGGACACGCGGCAGAGCGCACATCCCGACGGCCCGGCGCTATCCGTGCAGCTTGCCCAGCACCCGGCCGCTGCAGGTGATGTTTTCAAAGCGGGAGAGGGGAATATCGGCGTAGCGGGGATTGAGAGAGACGAGATAGTCGCCGGCATACTTTTTGAAAAATCCCTCGCCGTCGAGCACGAAGATGCCCAACTCGCCGGGGAGCACCGACGGTTGCTGTTTGATAAGCAGGATGTCGCCGTCGTTATAGTCGGGCCACATGCTGTCGCCGCTGACGCGCAGAGCAAAGTCGGCCTCTGAACTGGCGGGGACCGAGATGGGCTCGCTGTCGCTGCCGTCGAGGTACACGCCGGTACCGGCCGAGGCGGGCAACGCGTAGAAGGGGATCTGTTTTTGCGGCTGTAGGCGGGGCCAGAAGTCGGGTGTTAGAATGGTGGTCTCCTGACCGGTGATGCGGCTGTATTCCCGCTCTAAGATCAGGTCGACTAGCTGACGGCCGTCACGGTCCAGCGCCTGGTAGCGGCGCAGGTGTTCAGCGGCCGCGCGGTCCTCGGCCTGCAGGGCGGCCTGGGGGGGATAGTGGCCCTGAAAAAGAAAGTTGGCGTCGCAGCCCAGCGCCTCGAATAGGGCGTAGAGCACCGGCTCTTTGGGATGGCTGACCCCGCTCTCGTAATTGCCGATAGCCGACTTGGTGACCCCCACCGCCTTGGCCAGCTGCCCCTGGGTGAGGCCCAGCTGCTCCCTGGCGCGGCGTATCTGTTTGCCGATGCCCATAAAAAGGTACCCCCTCTATAAAAAAGCGGCTGCTCGCCGCCGGTTGCACAGTGTCTGCTGCCGACGGGTAGAGAGCGGCAGCAACTTTTCTCACTGCACCCATGTGCAGAGATCTTCTAATAAGAGAATAGCACAGGCCGGTACTGGCGTCAAGCAAAAAGATCAAGAAACTTGTGAAAATGCGCTTGACAAGTCAAGAAACTTGCGATAAACTAAGTTCATACAAGAAACTTGGACACCGGCGAGCTGGACGAGCTCAGCCACTTGACGATAGATAAGACCACCGTTGTGGCAGGAGGAGAACCCGTGAAGAGATCTAAAAATGTGCTGACTGTACTTTCACTTTTGACTTTGTTTTTCACCGCCGCCGCCAGCGACGGCGGCAGTCTCAGCGGTCTGCAGATCTTGCTGTTGTGCGGCATTAGCCTTGTGGTACTGGCGCTGTGCGTGGGCAGCGGCCATACGGCCAGCACTCGCAAAATGGCCCCCAAAGCCGCACCGCGGCCCGCCTCTCGGTCGCCGCGAGTACGCCCGGCCCGGCAGGTGGCGCATTGCCCCGGTGGCCGCGCTGCATAATTCCCCCACGAGCTGTGTAAAAGCGGCCGCTTAGATAAGCAGCACCCCAACATTCACCCCGTACGGGGCACAGAGCTCTGCCGTGTGGAGCCAGGTGCCGGCCACCGGGAGCGACAGCATAGCGCCTACCCGGCGGCAGAGAACAAAAAAGAGAGAGACGGTCATCCGTCCCTCTCCTTTTATGTTTAAAGCACCGTTATCTAAAATGGACCGCACACCGGTACTTGCGCAGTCGATAAAAAACTGGGCGCGATGGGGCCAGCCAGATTCACTGTTTCGGTGCGAGGGCTGGTTGATGGACTGTAAAATAACCGTGCTCGGTGCGCAGATCTTTGGTTTTGGCACAGAGAGATCACGGGTATCGCCAAGTACAGAACGCCGCCGACAGCCGGGGCATATGATCAAAATACCTGGTGGGCAGTACAGCGGCGGATCGAGCGATCTTTTTTGGTACCAAGTGCCGCTCAATGGCTCTTTTTTATGGTCGACAGCCGGTAGAACAGCAGACAAGAGAGCCCGCCCAACAGCCCGGTACATAAAAACAGTACGGCCATCCCGCTGCCGGGTCCACGCCCCACCAGCGTTTGCAGCCAGTGGGCGGGGGCGCTGGAGCCGGCCATAAAGGGCTCTAGCACGCGGTCGGCCAGCAGCCCGCCAGAGAGGATGGCCACCGGGATGGTACACCACTGGATGGCCCCGCGTACCGCAAATACCCGACCCTGCATGGCCAGCGGCACCCGCTGATACCACAGCGCCTGACTGCCGGCGTTGATGACGGGGACAGGCAGGCTGGCCGCCAGCCCGGCGAGGCACCACAGAAGCGGACCGCGCCCCACCGCCATGAGCAGGTCGCCGCAGAGAAACGAGCATACAGCCGGCAGGTAGATCATGCGCATGCAGTCGTGTTGGCGGCGGTCCAGTGAGACTGCCAGCCCGCCGATGATGCCGCCGATACCGATGACCGCTGTCACCTGGCCCAGTACCTGGGCACTGCCGCCGCTGCGGGCCAGTATCATGGGCGAGAGGATATTTTCGTAGGTGAGGCGCGAAAAAAAGTTGATGAGGGCCATAGTGAGCACCACTGTCAGCAGCTTTCGGTCGCGCCGCAAAAACGTGAGGCCCTGCCGGCAGCCGGCCAGCGGCGATGCAGTGCGTTGGGGCTGCGGCTGTTCGGGTACCGAGATAAGGAGCCAGAGCGGCAAAAAGGCGGCCAAAAAGGTGAGCAGATCGACGGCGATGACCAGCCCCAGTCCACCCAGGGCCAGCAGTGCCGCTGCGGCCATGGGGGCCACTACAGCGGTGAGGTTGCCGGCTAAAGAGGACATGCCGCTGGCTCTGATGCGCGCGTCGGCGGGAACCAGGATGCCGATGGCCACCGTTTGAGCGGGCGACTGAAAGGCGTTCATCAGCCCGATGACGGCATTTACCAGGTAGATGTGCTGTATCTGCAGTGTGCCCGTTGCCCACAGCAGGGCGACAGCCAGCGAGCACAGGGCCGCCAAACCGTCGGACCACAGCATGATGGACCGCTTGTGGTGGCTGTCGATAAAGCCGCCGCAGAAAAGACCTACCGCCACCCAGGGCAGATAGGTGCAAAAAGCCATGAGCGAGACGGCTGTGGCACTGCCCGTCTGCTGATACGCCCAGATCGTGAGGGCAAAGCTGGTCATGGCACTGCCCAGCTGAGAGACCGACTGACTCAGCCAAAACAGTAAAAACGAAAAGGGGAGATGTCTGGTATCTTTCACGGGGGACCTCCTTGTGCGCTTGCGGTGTGTGGCGAGCGGCAGGCAGGGCCCGGCGTGGGGACGAGCTACTCTGTGCAGTTATGTCCCGCTGCTGGCGCCTGCACAGAGTAAACGGTTGAGAAGCACGAGATATCCCCCCTTTTTTGGCAGCGGTTACAGCTGCCTTCTCTTTATTCGCAGTGTAGCACGAACCGGCGCTGCGAGCAAGCGCGTGCGGTACACAGCGAATAAAAAGGGCGGGCAGCTGCTGCGCTGCCCGCCCTTGATACGGCATTTCTGTAAAACAGACTTCTACTCAGGAGAAATAGCAAAAGCGCTGTACGTCGAACACCCCGCGGTCGGTGATGCGAACCTCCGGGATGACCGGCAGGCACAGGAAAGATAAGGTGAGATAGGGGTCGTGCTGCTCACTGACGCCGATCTGGCGGGCACACCGGATAAATTGGGCGCTCTGACGCTCCAGCGTGTGGGCGTTCTCGTCGCGCATCATACCGGCTACCGGCAGCTCGATGAGCGAGAGCACCTGCCCATCTTGCACCACGATGTAGCCACCGCCGGCGGCAGCCAGCGTCTGTACGGCCAGACGCATGTCACCGTCGTTATCGCCCACTACGACCAGGTTGTGGGAGTCGTGCCCCACCGTGGAGGCGATGGCTCCGTGCAGATCAAAGCCGCGCACCACCCCCAGGCCTACGTTGCCGCTGGCGGTGTGGCGGTCGAATACCGCTACTTTGTTGAGACCCTGCCCGCTGACGAACAGACCGTTTTGGCTGGGCACCCGCTCGTAGAGCAGCTGGGTGGTGATCTGGTGGGGGACCAGGCCAATGACCGGGAAGTCTTTATCCGCGGGGACCGGCAGGTCGAAGCAGCCGTCGGTCAGGGGGGCCAGGTGCGCGGTCTGTTTGAGCGGCGCGGGTACCGAGATCTCGGTGGCGAGGAGCGGAGCGCGGGTCTCGGCGCAGCACACGCCCCGGTGGTACACTGCGTGGATGGCCACCTGTTCCAGGTCGTCGAGCACCACTAGGTCGGCCTGATAGCCGGCGGCCACAGCCCCCAGGTGGTCCAGCCCGTAGATGTGGGCGGCGGTATAGCTGGCACAGCGATAGGCGGTGGCCGGGTCGAGACCCAGCGCGATCGCTTTTTTGATGTTGTGGGAGATATGCCCCTGCTCGCTGATATCTTCCAGGTGCTTGTCGTCGGTGCAGAAAGCAACCCGGTCAAATGAGGCCCCAACCTCGAGCAGCGTGGAGACCACACACTCGAGGTTTTTGGCAGCCGAGCCCTCCCGAGCCAGGATATAGAGACCTGCCCGCAGCTTGTCGAGCACCTCCTGCGGTTTTGAGCACTCGTGCTCGGTGCGCACACCGGAGAGCACATAGCTCTCGAGCTCTTTGCCGGAGAGCAGCGGGGCGTGGCCGTCAATGACGCCGCCGGCAAAGGCCTGCAGCTTTTGGTGCACATCGGGATCGAGGCCGTTTACCCCCACGTAGTTCATCATCTCGCCCAGGCCCAAGATATCGGGCTGGCCCCGCAGGGGGGCCAGGTCGCCGGCGGTGAGGGTGGCGCCGCTGGTGTCGAGCGGGGTGGCGGGCACACAGGAGGGCAGCATGTAGTAGATGTTGCAGGCGGCGCCGCGGGCGCTCTGACGCATGAACTCGATACCGTCGAGGCCGCAGACGTTGGCGATCTCGTGGGGGTCGGCGATGAGGGTGGTGGTGCCCCAGGGCAGCACCTGGGCGGCAAACAGCCGCGGGGTGACCATAGACGACTCGATGTGCAGGTGGGCGTCGATAAAGCCGGGGACTACATAGCGGCCGGCAAGATCGACCTCCTTCTGGCCGGTATACTGGCCCACGCCGACGATGGTGTCGCCGCAGATGGCGACGTCGCCGGGCAGTATCTCGCCGGAAAAGACGTTGAGCACCCGGGCGTTTTTGAGCACCAGCTGGGCCGGCACCTGGCCCTGTGCGGCCCGCATCATCTCATCAGTGACAGTTTTCATGCGATATACCCCTCCCGAAAAATGTTTCGAAATTGTAAATTTCGTCTATTATACCCTTATTGCGACAGCTTTTACAACCCTATTTGCCCCACTGCCGGCAAAATTGTAAAAATGACTGCTGGGGCGGGGAGCGGACTGACAAAAGCTGGCCAGTTTTACCTACTGGCCGACCGTTTGAAAGCGGCCGGGTGGTGTGTTACACTGGGGGAAATACGCAGGGGGCAGACCTGGCGATCGCGCAGCTCCGCTGAGCGGCTTTTACGGGAGGACCGACGCAGGGCGACTTGCTGTGAGGTGCCGGGTACTGCCGACGGCGTTTGCTTTACGGGACAGAAAACGGTGGGGCTTTGCAGCGGGTGTAAAGATTGGCAGCCGATAGACCGGCGGCCGGTACTGCGCCGCAGTGTACAGCGGTGCTTTTATGCCGCCGGGGACTGGGTGCCTGACAGGTGACAAGCGGCAGTCGCCTGTTGGCGGGGCCGGTATCTGCCGGCTGTGGCGGCGTGTTATACAGTATGGGAGAGGGGAGAGGACGATGGCGGCGGACCGACTGTTTGCCATGACCTGCCTGCTGCTGCAGCGGGGGCAGATGACGGCTGGAGAACTGGCCCGGCATTTTGAGGTGAGCGAGCGCACCATTTACCGGGATATAGACGCCCTGAGCGCGGCGGGGGTGCCGGTGTACGCCCAAAAGGGGCGGGGCGGCGGCTTGGGCCTATTGGAGGACTACGTGCTGGCCCGCACCTATTTGGACACCGAGGAGCGCGAGGCGCTGCTGACGGCGCTGGAGAGCTTGCAGGCAGTGGGGCAGGGGGGCGACAGCGCGTTGGTGAAGCTGCGGGGCCTGTTTGGCCGCCACCGGGAGAGCTGGCTGGAGATCGAGTTTTCTGGCTGGGGCGATACGGCGGGACTGCAGCAGCGCTTTGAGCAGGTGAAGACCGCTATTTTGCGGCGGCAGTGGGTGCTATTTACCTACTACAGCGCCAAGGGGATAGAGAGCGAGCGGACGGTGTGGCCGGGCAAGCTGTGTTTTCGCGGCCAGGACTGGTACCTGTGCGGATGGTGTGCCCAGCGGGCCGACTGGCGCTACTTTAAGCTGCGGCGCATGCAGCAGTTACAGTTGGATGACCGCGGCCGACCTGCCCCGACCGGTCTGCCCCCGGCCCCGGTGCTGGGAGCAGACCACCGCTATGGCGGCGGCCCGGAACTGGTGCTGCACATTGCCGCTGAGCGGGGGTACCGTGTGCTGGATGAATTTGCCCCCGAGCAGGTGCGGCGACTGCCCGACGGCAGCTTTGAGGTGCATGTACACATGCCGGAGGACGAGTGGCTGTATGGGTATCTGCTCTCGTACGGCGGCGGGGTATGGGTAAAAGAGCCGGCGCACATTGCCCGCGAGCTGGCCCGCCGGGCAGCTGTGGTGGCCGCCGAGCTGGCGCGGGGCGACAGATAGAGAGACCGGCGGTGCGGTGCAAACGGGGCACAGCGATTACCGGGGGTGGACTGGTGCAGTGCTGGTGCAGTGCTGGGGTTGTGTTGGGGTTGTGCTGGGCGGCACGAAACGGCCGCTTTTGCTTTTCCTTTAAAGTGTGCGCCCTGAACAGGCGTTGGAAGGCATATTGACAACTGGCGACATATTATGTAAAAATTATGTGTAATGACAAAGAGGAGATGGTGTTTATGTACGTACTGCTGAAAGCTCATCGCATAGTGGGGGCTATTGCGATAGGCCGGGTGGCAACTTAATTTGTCGGAGTAGTTCTTGCTATGCCTTATTGGGAAAGACCAATGAAGGAGAGCAAGATTAGATGAGTTACAGATCTGCAACAGATATACTGCCTGCTGAACTGGTGGGTGAGATCCAAAAATATATAGACGGCGCATATCTCTATATCCCCAGCCGCAAACGGAGAACTTGGGGGAGCAAAAACGGAACAAGAGAGATGCTAAAGCAGCGAGATCAAAAGATCTACCGGGATTATCAAAACGGAGCCGGCATAGAGGCGCTGTCTGAGAGGTACCACCTTTCTGGCAAAGGTATACAGAAAGTACTTACCGCGCAGAGAAAACGAGAGCGGTAAAGAGTAGAGAGTAGAAAGAGGGCTGCAAGGTGACTTGCGGCGCTCTCTTTTTTATTTGGCAAGAAAACTGTAGGCTGGAAAGTGCCGGACGGCTGCTCTATAATAATGGTAGTGAGTGGGGGGAATATTTCTGATCGGTTTAAAAAGGAGCGGCTATGCTTGCTATTTCGGTAGAGCTGGTGACCCGGCTCATCAGGGAGCAATTTCCCCAGTGGGCGGATCTGCCCATACGTCCCGTTGCCCAGAGCGGGCACGATAACCGGACGTTTTATCTGGGTGAAAATATGACTGTTCGACTGCCCAGCGGGGCGGCATATGTGCCGCAGATCGAAAAGGAGGCCGAGTGGCTTCCATACTTGGCACGATTTCTGTCGCTGCCTATCTCGTGTCCCATCGTTCGGGGGAGAGCAGGCGGCGGTTACCCGTTTGTGTGGTCGATAAACAGGTTTGTAGAGGGCGAGACGCTGTGCCGCGAAAATATAACGGATCTAGAGCGCCTGGCGGTGGACTTGGCGGCCTTTTTGCGGGAGCTGCAGCGCATAGATACCCGGGGCGCGCCGGCGGCGGGCGCACACAACTTTTATCGGGGCGCTGAACCTGCCGTTTACAGCCGACAGGTAGAGAGCGCCCTGAGAGAGCTGGAGACGGACTTGCCGGTGGACGCGCTAAAACAGCTCTGGCAGCGTGCGACCGCCACCCGGTGGACCTCGGCGCCGGTATGGCTCCACGGGGATGTTGCCCCGGGCAATATTTTGGTGCGTGACGGCACACTGTGTGGGGTGATCGATTTTGGGATCATGGGCGTTGGCGACCCCGCCTGTGACTATGCGATGGCCTGGACATTTTTTGACCGCCCCAGCCGCGTGCGCTTTTTAGAGGACCTGGACCCGGGCACGATAGACAGAGCGCGGGGTTGGGCGCTGTGGAAGGCGCTGATCACCTACCGCTCGCCCGAGCCCGGGGCAGCTGACAGCGCCAGACACACGCTGGATGTGATCTTAGAGGAATACAACCGGATGATGGCAGGAGGATAATGGGATGAATACATCAACTCTGAAAACAGAGCGCCTGATCTTGCGCAAATTTACCGAGAGGGATATCGAGGCGCTGTACCAGATCTTGAGGGATAAAGAGGTCAATCGTTTTTTGCCGTGGTACCCCCTGCAGAGCATGGAGGAGGCCGAGGCGTTTTATCAGGAGCGATATGCCGCCAAATACGCCGAACCGCGCGGCTACCAGTACGCGATCTGTTTAAAGAGCGACGACCGCCCCATCGGCTATATCAAGGTGGATATGCAGGAGCACCACGATTTTGGCTACGGGCTGCGCCGCGAGTTTTGGCACCGGGGAATCGTTACCGAGGCGGGAAAAGCGGTGGTAGAGCAGGTGAGAGCGGATGGGCTGCCCTACATTACGGCGACCCACGATGTGCAAAATCCCCGCAGCGGCGCGGTGATGCAGAAGTTGGGCATGACCTACCGCTACTCGTATATAGAGCAGTGGCAGCCCAAGGATATTCGCGTGACTTTTAGGATGTACCAGCTGAATTTTGACGGCAATGAGCAGCGGGTATATAAAAAGTACTGGAACCAGTACGCAGAGCACTTTGTGGAGGTACTGTAGGCACCGGTTGGTGCCCACTGTGCGGTATAGCGGACAAAAGAGAGACAGCAGGCCCGGTGTTAGACCGAGCCTGCTGTCTCTCTTTTGGGGATGAGCGGTTTGGGGAGTGGGGGGTAAAGGCGTGTGAGCGGGCAGGTCGTGCGGTCGTGCTCGGCTGGCGGCGACTGTTGGTGTGGGGAAAGGAGCTGTATGGGAGCTATGAGAGTTGTACGCGGCGGGGGAGTAGCTGGATCGATCGCCGGGATCGCCGGTGGTGTGGTGGTCTGGTGGGCTGATGACCGGGAGGATTGGGACAAGTGGCGGCGGACCGGCAGGAATGGCAAAGCAAGAGGGTGGCAGTTTCTTGGGACGGTAAGATAAGGCGGCGCGTGGGGGATATGTTGTTTATGCGCGGTGGGAGAAAACTGGGCTGTAGTTGGCGCTGATAGTCTGAGTATATGGGGTCAGTCGCTGCAAATGGGTGGATGGTGCGGCGTTGAGATGGGTGAGTTTATTGAGGTGGAGAGGTAGGGGCACAGGTGGTTTTGCTGTATGGTCTTGTGCGGGAAGTGGCGACTTTTGGTGTGGGGAGAAAGGGCTCATGGGGACTTACTGATTGTGTGTGGTGGGGGAGAGCTGGGCTAGGTATCGGTGTTGTCGATGGCCTGAGAGTATGGGGCTAGCGGTCGTGGACGGGTGCGCGGTGGGGCTGGGGGGATACCGGTCGGTGCTGAGGGTCTGGAGAGTATGGGGCCAGTGGCCGTAGATGGGGGAGGGGCACGACGCTGGAGTGCGGGTGGTTCATTGTTTGTGTGTAGCGGGAAAGCAGTTGGATCGAGCGCTGGGATTGCCAGTGGTCGGAATAATTAGAGGAGTAGCGGCTGATTGGCGGGAATGGCAGAACAAGAGGGTGGCAGTTTCTTGGGATGGTAAGATAAGGCGGTGTGTGAGGGGCTATGTTGTTTATGCGCGATGGGAGAGAACTGGGCTGTAGTTGGCGCTGATAGTCTGAGGATATGGGGTCAGTAGCTGCAAATGGGTGAAAGGTGCGGCGTTGAGATGGGTGAGTTTATTGAGGCAGAGAGGTAGGGGCACAGGTGGTTTTGCTGTATGGCCCTGTGCGGAAAGTGGTGACTTTTGGTGTGGGGAGAAAGGGTTATATGGGCACTATACTGCTTGTGTGCGGTGGGAAAGAACGGGGCTGGGTAACGGTGTTGCTGATGGCCTGGGAGTATGGGGCTAGTGATCGCGGACGGGTGCGCGGTGGGCCTTGGCGTGAGAGTGGCTTATTGGGAGAGAGGTGGTTCTGATGGTGTGAGAATATATGGTTGACGGCGACTATTGAGGTGGGGATGGGAGCTCTGTTACTTGTGCGCGGTAGGAGGATAAGCCGAATGCTGGTTAGCGCCGATGGCCTGGGGATATGGGTTCAGTAGCTGCAAATGGGCGGTTGGTGCGGCATTTGTGTGGGTGGGCTTATTAAGGTGATAAGGTAGGGGCACAGGCGATTTTGCTGTATGGGTCCTGTGCGGTCGGTGGTGACTTTTGGTGTGGAGAGAAAGGGTTATATGGGGACTATACTGCTTGTGTACAGTGGGGGAGAGCTGGGCTAGGTACCGGTGTTGCTGATGGCCTGGGAATATGGGGTTGGTGGTCGCGGACGGGTGCGCGGTGGGGCGTTGGGGTGCGAGTGGTTTATTGGGGTGGAGAGGTAGGGGCACAGGTGGTTTGGCTGTATGGTCTTGTGCGGGAAGTGGTGACTTTTGGTGTGGGGAGAAAGGCCTATGTGGGAACTATACTGCTTGCGCGTGGTGGGAGAGCGGCTGGATCGGGTGCCGGGGTCGCTGGTGGTGTGGTGGTCTGGTGGCCTGGTGGCCTGGTGGCCGGGGCGGTTGGAACAAATGGCGGCGGACCGGCAGGAATGGCAGAATAGGGGTGTGGTGGTTTATGGGGGTAGAGGGATAAGGGGCACAGGTGATGGGGCTGTGTTGCTTTATGTGCGGTGGGGGAAAAACGACCGGTCGATGCGGATGATCTGGGGATATGAGGACAGTGGTTGCGGATAGGTCGGTGTGGCGGATTTAGGGGAGAACTATTTAGATTGATAAATAGGGGGATGGGGATTTGTGGGATGAGTTTGACCGGAGAGTGCGGTTGAAGGTCGTGGTGGAAATATGGCGAGAGTTGAAACATGGGGACCGATAGCAGAAGAACAGGCGATCGTTTGGGACGGCTATCTGCTGCGGGCGGTACAAAAAATGGGGCGGGTGAGGAAAGCTGACAGGCGGCTGTCAACTTTGGGGGTGTATACTGAGAGCAGAAAGGATGGGTGGTACAGATGGAGAAGGTGGATTTTAAGAAATTGGAAAAGGCGTTTTACCTGCCGGGGAGAGAGCCCGAACAGATAAAGCTGCCGCAGATGCCCTACATAGCGGTGGACGGCACCGGCGCGCCGGACGGGGAGAGCTACCAGCAGGCCATGGAGCTGCTTTACGGGCTGAGCTTTACCATTAAGATGAGCCGTATGGGCAGCTGGCAGCCGGCGGGATATTACGATTACGTAGTGCCGCCGCTGGAGGGGATGTGGTACGCCGACAGCATGGCGCTGGAGCGGGAGCAGTGGCGCTGGACCTCGATGATACGGCAGCCGGAGTTTGTGGACCAGGCGGTGTTTACATGGGCGGCGGCACATCTGGCGGCCAAAAAGCCGCAGCTGCCGGTGGCGCGGGCGCGCTTTTTGTACCACAGCGACGGGCTGTGCGTGCAGATGATGCACCGGGGCAGCTATGCCAGCGAGGGGAAGAGCTTTGCCGCCATGACCGCTTTTATGCAGGAGCGCGGGCTGGTGCAGCGGGAGAGCTGGCACCGGGAGATCTACCTGGGGGACCCGCGGCGGACCCGGGAGGAGAACCTGCGCACAGTGCTGCGGCTGCCGGTGCGGCAGGTGTAAAATAGCAGATACGATAATGGTTTATATCGATAAAAACGCGCCGGACCGCGAGAGCCGGCGCGTTTTTTGGCATTTTAAATGTGAAATACCAGGCTTTATAAAGTGGGGGTGTTGGCGGCGAAGAGCGGACAAAAGATACCGGTCGGGATACTGCCCCTGTCCCTGTCTGTTTGGGCTGGGCGGGTGTGGGTGGGAGCGGGCGGCGGACCGGGGGCCTTGTCGGTAGCGGCGTGGTGGGTAAAGCTGTTATGCGGCAATTTTTCTCTTGCGGCGGTGCCCCGGAGCGGACTGTACAACTGACGACCGGGAGCGGTAATGACCCTGCCGGCTTTGCCCTGCTGGGCGCTGGGCGGGGGACTTGACGTAACTATATGCGGGTGTTGCGGCGACATGAGACAGCTGGGAGCGGGTGGTGTGGATGCGGCACGGATACAGCGCGATCTGGCGGCTGAAGTGACTGGCTTTTACTAGTATGGCCGTTTGGTGACGGTACAGTTGGGACAGCGGAGCGGGCGACTTTATTTTGCGGTGGTTCGCATTACCGGTGATTGGGAAAGCGTTGCTGGCGGCTTTAGCCGCGGCGGGCAACCGGTGGAAAGAGTGGCCCAGTGACGGGCGACTGGTTGGTGACAGCCTACAGCCGGTGCTGGGACCGCTGCTGGCGGCTGTGGGGCAGCGGCTGTAGAAACTCGTATGCAGAGAGGAGGCCCGGTGGGAGATAAAACAGCCCACTGAAACGTGGGAGGTGTGTGCTGTAAAAATTGGCGCTGCTGATGGAAAAGATAGCTTTTGGTGCGGTGGTGACCGTACTGGCGGCGTGTGGTTTGACCGGGTGCTTGCAGTGGGAGAGCTGGCTTTGACAGGTGCTGGTGGAGATGGTGGCGGTGTCTGCTTGGCGACCGGAACGCCAGCGGTTTGGACAGTTCCCCCAGTACGCAGGGGGCGGCAGTGCGGCACTGGGGTGCGAGCACGGCCGCCGAGGACTTTGCCTACCAGAGCGACTGCCTGCTGGCCGGTACCCAGCGGGAGGACTTTGGGTGCTGGGTGGCTGTTCGACAGCAAGATGGGTGATTTTGTGGCGGGCGGGGGCTGTTTACTGACGAGATGCAGTGGCAGCTGGATACCGGACAGGTCCGCTCTGGGCAGGGAGATCTGAAGTTGGTGTTGACTATGATGAGCCGGTACAGTGTTTGCATTTGACTGTGCAGCGGCTGCCGGTGAAATGACCGGCAGCCAGTGGCGCCGTGGGTGGCGGTCATACGGCGTTCAGTTTTAAAACAGAGACTGGGAGTGCGGCGCTGCGGACAGAAAAAAGAGAGCCCCCTGTGCTGGGGGGCTCTCTTTTTTGGACGGCTGGAGCCGGGATGTCAGTACTCCTCTTTGCGGCGCTGGCGGCGCAGGCTGTCGCGGCGCAGGGCGGCCTGAAACTCGGCCTGTTCCTCGGTGGTCTCGCACAGCAGGGCGGGGACCGGGGTGGGTCGCCCCTGCTTATCCAGCGCCACCAGCACCAGATAGGCGGTGTTGATGCGCTGGCGGTCGCCGGCCAGCGACTCGACAAAGCTGTCGACCCGGACCTCCATAGAGGTGCGGCCGGTGTAGGTGACTTTAGCGGTGAGCAGTACCGTGTCGTTTTGCACGGCGGCCCGGTGGAACTGCAGGTTGTCGACCGAGGCGGTGGTGACGTCGCACCCGCTGTGGCGGCGGCCGGCCACGGCGGCAATGACATCGATCCACTGCATGAGCGTGCCGCCAAAAAGGCGGCCGGAGCCGTTGATGTGGCTGGCCATGACGATACAGGTCTGCTCGGTATAGGAGAGCCGGGCGGGCTTTTGCGCGACGGCGGGGGTGCTGGGCGTTTGTGGGGACATACTTTACCTCCTGTATGCTGTATGCAAAATAGGGCAGCGGCCCTGTTTTTTAGTATGAGCTGATCTACTCTATGATAGCACACCCCGGGCTGCGGGAAAAGCCCCGGCCGCGAAAAGAGCGCCGTCACGGTGGCGGTCTGAAAGCTGGGACAGCCGGTCGGGGCGGCAGCTCGGCGGCGCGGGCAGTGTTGGGGGACTGCACGGTCTTGTGCGGGGCTGCAGCGGCGGTGTGGGGATGGGCCATCGGGGCGTTAGAACGCTGTAATACTAAAATACCGGCGTTACCGGCGGGGCTGGCGGTACAAGCGGCAGCGGGGGGCGACCGGGCAGACAGCAGCGCCGGTAACTGATGGACTGGTGCACCGGTGGACTGGCGGACTGGTGGAGCGGGGAGAATGGGGCAAACTGTGCAGCTGTGCCAGAGTGGGGCTTTGCCCGGGGGCAAAAAGCGGCCAAATGAGAGAAAATGGCCGCGCAGGCCCCCATTTTTGTGCGGATAGCGGTATAATGGGAGATGGATATACACAGGAGGCGAGAGACTTTGAAACAGAAAAAGACGGTGCGCGCAGTGGCACTGGGCCTGGCGGTACTGCTGGGTTTGGGGGCGCTGGTGGGCGCGCTGCTGCCGCTGATCTACTAGGCGGACACATACAGCACGGCCGGAGCGGGCCCGGGGCCGGCTGCCGGGGGAGAGAGACGAGAGGGAGGTACGCGGTGATCAAACTGATCGTGACGGATATGGACGGCAGTCTGCTGGACGACGACAAAAACCTGCCGGTGGGCTTTATGGACACGCTGGAGGAGCTGCGGCGGCGGGGCGTACATTTTGTGGTGGCCAGCGGCCGCTCTTACGTGAGTTTGCAGCACTACTTTTCGCACATGGAGCACCCGCCGGTGTGCATTTGCGACAACGGCGGGTGTATGGTGTACCGCGGCGAGGTGGTGCGCGCGCGGCTGCTGCCGGAGCAAAAGGTGCAGAAGATACTGGCGCTGCGGCGGCGGTTGCCGGGGCTGCGCATGACTCTGTGTTGCGAAAACGGCACCTTTTACGAGTCGGCCGGGCCGGTGCACGACGAGCGGATGCACTTTTTCTACCCCAACGCCACGGCGGTAGAGGACCTGGAGCAGGTGCGCGATCGGGCCTATAAGATCGGCATGAGCGATGAGCTGGAGCCGGAAAAAAACTCGATGCCGGTGCTGCACGAGATGTTTGGCGACAGCTTGAGCTTTGCCATGTCGGGCGAGCGGTGGGTGGACATTGCCGACGCCGGGGTGTGCAAAGGGGAGGCGGTGGCGCTGCTGCAGCGCCACTGGGGCATCTCGCGGGAAGAGACCATGGCTTTTGGCGACCATTTTAACGACCTGAGCCTGCTTGAGAGAGCCCATTACGGCTATGCTATGGAAAATGCGGTGCCGCCGCTTTTGGCGGCGGCGCGGTACACCGCCCCCAGCAACCAGGTGGGCGGCGTGCAGCAGGTCATCTGCCAGCGGGTGCTGCAGACCGGCGCTGTGCGGAGCGTGGCTGCCGGCGGCGAGTAGGTGCGCGGGCGCTGCCCGGTGCCAAGAAGATGAGATGAGCAGGATAGAGAGCCACTGTGCCCTATGATGGCACAGTGGCTCTTTTGCGCAGAAAGCTAAAAGGACCATAGCGCAGAATATGGCCGGCCTGTGCCGAGAAGGGCGCGGCGGTGGGCGGCCGGAAAAAGGGGCATAAAAAAACGGGCCGGCATGGAGCCGGGCCCGTTTTTTATGTGGACAGAGACCGCTTTTAGTAGATGACGATCTGGGAATCTTTGATGTGGCTGGAGCCCTCTTCGGTCTTCCAGACGCTGCCCTCAAAGGCGCGGAACGCGGGGATGCCGGTGAGCTCGCTGAGGAAACCGGCGATGAAGTTAAAGTGCACGTGCTGCAGCATGGGCTTGACCCAGTCGACATCGGCCTCGGGCAGGCTGAGCACATGGGCGCCGGCGGGGAAGATGGCGGGATCGGCGTCGGTGACGACGAACGGATCGCGGCCGATGTTGACCATGGTGCCGATGACTTCCAGCGTGCGGGACATGGACTGGGAATCTTTGTCGATGATGACGAAGGTGCCGATCTTCTCGGGCTCGTTAATGAAGTAGTTGATGTGGCACCAGTCCTCACAGTCGTCGATGGAGTTGCAGGCGCCGATGAGCTCGACGAGTTTAGCAGCCCCGAAGTGGCTGGTGGCGGCGGACAGGCCGTCGGCTACGAAATCGAAAGCCTTTTTGTCTTTGAGGGCCAGCGCGGCCTGATAGGAGGCATCTTCGATCTCCTCCATCTTGGCGGCTACGGCGTCGCAGTAGTCGGTGATGTGTTTTTCGAAGGTGGAGGTGTACTCGAGCGTGTGCAGGCCGCGGACGATGCCGATGCGGTTGGCCAGGCACATGAGGGCCAGCGTGGAGGCCACATAGGAGCAGACGCCGGCGCAGGGCTCGAGCTGGGGCATATCCAGTGCCAGCGTGTGCGCGGCGGCCTGACCGACGATGCTCTCGGGGTGGTCGGTGATGGCCAGCGTGTTGGCGCCGTGTTTGGCGGCGCGGGTGAGGGCCTCGGCCACGCGGCTGACGGTGCCGGAAATGGAGATGCCGATGACCAGCGGCTTGGGATCGGTGCCGAAGGCCTTGGCGTCCATATGGCGGGCCAGCTCGGAGCATTTGGTGGGCACGCACTCGACGCCGGACAGGGTCTCGAACGCCTTTTTGGCGGCCACGCCGGCCAGGTAGGAGTCGCCGCAGCCGGTGATGTAGACCCGTTTGATGCTCAGCAGTTCTTCCATCGAGATGCAGTCGATGAATTTTTGCAGGGTCATGCCGGCGAGGATCTTTTTGCCGAACTCGGCGGTGTAGCGGGCCTGACGAGCCATGGCGCAGTCTAAGTTTGCTCTTTCCATAGTGTTTTGCCTCCTATTTTGTGGGTTGGGTGAAGTGGTGGGTAGACGAATTTATCAGTATGCGCTCGGGTGCGCATGACGGCGGTGAGAGTGGGCCGCTTGGGGTCGATTTGTCACCGCGGCGGCTGACCCTGGGCGATGTACTGCTTGGCCAGCTGGTCGTACTGGGTATGTACCATCTGCCGCACCTCGGCCATGAGCTCGGGCGAGAAATCCTGCACCGGGCCGTATTGGCGGACGTTGAAGTGGGCGGCCACCGAGCCCATGACCCCGCACATGAGCGGGTCGTGCCCCTCGCAGAAACCGACCATGGAGGCCGAGGTGGAGGAGTTGCCGCAGCCGGTGGGATCTTGTACTTTGCCTTCGTAGCGCAGGCAGGGCACGAAGAAGTGCTTGCCGCCGGAGATGGCGTAGAGACCGCGGTCGCCCACCCGGAAGAGGACGAAGGGCAAATTTAGGGATTTGAGTTTATCGATGCACTGCTGCTCGGTCTCGAGGCCGAACAGGCGCTTGGTCTCGGGCAGGTTGATGGAGAACATGTCGACGTACTGCAGCACGTTCATCACCCGGTCGAGCCGGTCGGGGAAGGTGTCCATGTGGATGACTTCGTACATGATCTGGAAGCCGTAGCGCTGTTTGAGGGCGTAGAGCTCGCGCCAGAATACCGGGTCGGTGCCCAGGGCCACGTACAGGCCTTTGAGCCCGTCGGCGTAGGGGGCCACGTTGCGGTGGTCGGGAGTCATGACGCCGAAGTTGAAGCGGAACTCGTCATAGCTCTCGCCGTGGCCGGGGATCTCTTCGTAGGTGCCGTCGGCGGCGTAGCGCACGATGTCGTAGATGGTGTACTCGCCCACCGTGGCGATACCCGCCCGGGGGATGCGGTTGCGGTCCATCCAGGGGCCGTAGTCCCGCTCAAAATCGTCACCCACGTTGCCAAACAGCTGGCAGCTCTCGTCGTAAAAGCGGATGCCCTCCAGGCCGTAGACGGTGCCGCCCATGATGCCGTCGATCTGGCTGCCGTCGGTAAAGTCGATGCGGTTGGTGATGATACAGCCAACAGCTCCGTAACGCATAACAAGTCCTCCTCAGCTCGCATATTTGGGCCGGACAGAGCCGGCGCTCACACAACTGTATTATACCATGGTACCCCTTTTTGCGGACGACAAACTTTGTGCCGGTTTTTTGGAGAAGCTCGATAATTTTCGATTTTTGATTTGGGCAAAATCGGGAGAAAAACCGGTAAGATACACGAAATGTGATGTGATATTTTAGGAATATCGACATGTGTAAAACAGCGGCGGGGCAGGTTGTATATCCTGCGGGGGGAGGGGTGCGGTATTGGCGGGAGCACCGGGGCGCAAAAAGACCGCCGCACGGGTGGGTGCGGCGGCCGGGTAATGCGCTGCAGCTAGTACAGTGTTTGCTGGACGGCGCCTTCGTCGGCGGGGAGAAACAGGTTCTCGACGGCCAGGCCGTGCTTTTTGGCCAGGCCGACGGTGTAGGCGGTGCCACCTTTTTTGCCCGAGTAGTAGCAGATGAGCAGGCTGGAGTGGCTGATGAGGTAGCGGTTGCGCACGTGCAGGCAGCCGGTGTAGTAGCGGGGGGAGAGCACCACCCGCTGCCAGGCGTTTTGACAGAGGTGATCGAAATCTGCCTGGCCCTGGGCGGCCCAGCAGCTGCTCTGCCCGGCGTAGGGCAGCACGCAGACCAGCCGCAGCGGCAGGCCGGTGCTTTTTTTGGCGCGCAGCACGGCCATGCCGCAGGCGGTGTCGAAGCCCTGGGCCATGCCGCAGAGAAAGGTGTCTTTGCCGTGCATGACCGCGAAGAGGATGGCCTGGTCGAGATCCTGCAGGATGCGGTGGTAGGCGGCGTGGCCGGGGGAGAAGGGGAAACCGAATTTTTCGGGCCGGTAGCCGGAAAAGCTGACCGACTTTTGCGGGTCGATGGGCTGGCCGGCGCCGGGGCCCTGAAACTGGGGGTAGCCGGCCAAAAAGTCTGTTTTGGCGGACACGGATACCGCCTCCTTTTTTGGGGATGAGAGCGCCTTTAGAGATAGATGTTGGGGGAGGCCCGGCGGCTGCGCGCGGCCGGGGCGGAAAAGACCTGAGACAGTGGCGCGCCGGCCAAGTAGTTCTCGATAGGGCCAGACAGCGTGTGCAGCCGATTTTGCAGCACGGTGGGGCTGACCCCGAAACGGGGGGCCAGCGACAGAGCCAGCGCGGCCGGATCTTGCCGGTAGGCGGCTTTTTGCCGGCGCACCAGCGGCAGCAGCTGCTGGTAGGGGACCAGCAGCTGGGCGGCGCCCTGATTGGCCTGCCACTCGTCGTTTTCGGTGCGGGCGCTGGCCGGGCGGCCGGCATGCAGAGAGAAGTGCACCAGCTCGTGGGCCAGCGAAAAGCGCTGGGAGGCCGGCGGCTGGGAGGCGTTGACGATGATACACTGCCCCTCTAAGAGCAGAGCGCCGAGCTTTTTGCTGTCGAACCGGTGAAAGTGCACCGGGCAGATGGCACCGGCGGTGATGAGCAGGTCGCCGGGCGGGAGACAGCGCTGCAGCTCGCGCAGCTGCCGGTACAGGGCAGGCAGCGATCTACCGCTCATCTTCGCGTTTGCGGCGGGCGATCTTCTGCGCCATGGAGGTGAGAAAAGCCACGTCGTCCTCGGAGAGGTCGAGCTCTTGCAGGGTGGTCTTGAGTTGGTAGTAGGTGTCGGACTCCTTTTCCTCCCACCCCATGAGGTAGCCGGGAGAGACCTGCAGCGCTTTGGCCAGTGCGTCGACCTTATCCAGCCCGACGCTGCGGGTGGCCTCGGTCTCGTAGCGGTAGACGGTGCTTTTGGCGACACCGATCTGGCGGGCCACGTCTTCCAGCGACATGTGCAGCTCGAGCCGGCGCTGTTTGATCTTCTCCCCGATGTTTTGCGGCGTGTTGCTATTCATAGTGGGTCCTGCCTTTCTGCGCGGATTTCTATATGTGATATCAGTATACCACGACAATTTTATTTAAGCAACGAATTTTTAAAATATTTTGCAAAAACGTTGACAAAATGAAACGATAGTGTTAGACTGGGTTGCAACAAGTGAACGTTTGTTTTTTTGAGACAGTGGGCGGACGGATCAGGGTCCGGAGGGGAAAAACAGGCAGCAGACCGGCAGAGTAAGCGGATCTGGCGGCCATTTGTTGGCCGGGGATCGTCTCCGGGCGGGCGAAGGGTCTGCTTTTGGTTTAAAAGATACAGGTTTTGAGACCGAGTTCAGGACAGGCTTTATGCTGGAGAGTAGACAGAGGGGAGAAGAGACCGGAGGATGCACCGAAGCGGGACGGAGGAGATGTACTCTTTTTTTACATCTATCGTTTTGAAAACGAAACGACTGTGGTGTGTGGTGTGGGAGAGATGGCGGAGCAGTGCGCAGTTATCATGCACTGTGTGCTGTATACAGTATACAGTGCGCAATGGGCAGCGAGGGGAGAAAGTGGTTTGCGGCGTTGAGGTAGGGACGGCGGATGTGCTTATTGTGGCGGGGGGCAGGCGGCCGCCGGCAGCTGACGGATGTGTGGTTTTGTAAAGGCGGACAAGACGCTGTAGACAGGCGGCCAGACAAGGTGGTGTACAGCAGGGTAGAGGTGGCAGCCGACAGCTGGCAGTGCCGGAATGGGGACAGCAGGGGGGAACAGAGGAGATGGTAACGCTTGGCGTTTGAGAGATCGGGTGGACCTTTTGGGGGCGGGAAGTGAGACATTCTGATAGGGGAGCGGGTATGAAGTAGCTTAGCTGGTGCGGCGTGGCTTGGGGGGGTGGCCTGGTGTAGTACGACTCGGTGTGGTGCGGCTTGGCGTGGTGTGGAGGAATAAGGGGACTGGTGCGGGGCTGGATGGGGGATGTAGTTGGAGACGGGGACAGATGGGTGTTTGTGGTGCTGGGATGCTGGGTAGTTTTTGGGGGAATTGCGGTGAACGGTAGGTGCGGCCTGGTGTGTGTGCGGGGAGACTGGTGCGGGGCTGGATGGGGGTGTAGTTAGAGATGGGGACAGATGGGTATTTGTGGTGTTGAGATGCTGGGTAGTTTTTTGGGGAATTGCGGTGAACGGTAGATGTGGCCTGGTGTGTGGGAAGCGGGGAGACTAGTGCAGGGATTGGATGGGGAATGTAGTTGGAGATGAGGGCAGATAAGTGTTTGTGGAACTGGGGAGTTGGACAGTATTTTTGGAAGTTACGGCGGACAGTTGGTGTGGTGCGGCTTGGCTTATGGGGAACGGGGGACTGTCGTGAGGGCTGGTTGGGGGATGTAGTTGGAGACGGGGACAAATGGGTGTTTGTGGTGCTGGGATGCTGGGTAGTTTTTTGGGGAATTGCGGTGAACGGTAGGTGCGGCCTGGTGTGTGGGAAGCGGGGAGACTAGTGCAGGGATTGGATGGGGAATGTAGTTGGAGATGAGGGCAGATGGGTGTTTGTGGGGCTGGAGAGTTGGCGGTATTTTTGGGAGCTGCGGCGGGCGGTTGGTGTGGTGCGGCTTGGTATGTGGGGGAACGGGAGACTGGTGCTGAGGTTAGATGGGGGATGTAGTTGGAGACGGGGACTGATGGGTGTTTGTGGTGTTGGGATGCTGGGGCTTTTTGGGAGTTACGGCGGACGGTGGGTGTGGCGTGGTCTGGTGTGTGTGCGGGGAGACTGGCGCGGGGGGCTGGGCGGAGAGGGCAGCAGGTGGCTTTTGACTGGTGGGCGGGCGGTGCGGCTGTGCAGCAGTGAGGAGCTACCGAACAGAGAGATGGGGACAAGGCGCTGCTGACGCGCCGGAAAAGAGGGAGAGAGATGGCTTTAAAGAGAGAGCGGAGCTGGCGGGAGCTGCCCATTGCCGGGCTGCGGATGTTGGGGATGAGCTGCGGGGAGATCGGCGCTTTGACGGGGCTGCCGCCGCGGGTACTGGCCCGGCGCATAAAGGAGGAGCCGGAGCTGGGTGGGGCCATGGATATGGAGCCGCAGATCGCGGCGGGGCAGGCCATGGAGCACCTGTTGCGACAGGCGGCGGGATATGTGCAGCCGGTCGTGCGGCCCATAAAGGTGAAGGAGACGGTATTTGGCGAGGACGGGCGCAAGCAGAGCGAGAGCGAGCGGGTGGTGGAGGCGGTGGAGGAAAAATACTGCCCGCCCAGCGCCACGGCAGCGGCGTACCTGCTAAAGATACTGGGCCGGCAGTGCGCAGAGAAGCAGGAGACATCGGTGCAGATCGTCCACCACCTGGCCCGGCCGGAGGGGGAAAGTGGCGCAGTTTGAACTGGATTACCAGCCCACGGCCAAGCAGCAGCTCTTTCACGCCAGCGGGGCGTATGAGCTGCTGTACGGCGGGGCGGCGGGTGGCGGCAAGAGCCGGGCGGTGGTGATGGAGGCGGTGGTGGACGCGCTGGAACACCCGGGGGTACACAGCTACCTGTTTCGCCGCAGCTACCCCCAGCTGCGGGACACGCTGATCCGCGAGGCGCTGACGGTGCTGCCGCGGGGGCTCTACCAGTACCGGCAGCAGACCCACGACCTGTTTTTGCCGGGGGGCTCGGTGCTGCATTTTCGCAGCTGCCGCGGGCCGCAGGACGCCTACCAGTATCAGGGCAGTGAGTTCAACCGCCTATTTATCGACGAGCTGACCCAGTTTGAAAAAGAGACCTATGACTACTTAAAGACCCGGGTGCGGGCCAAAAAGGCGCTGGGGGTGCGGCCGTTCATACGCTGCACGGCCAACCCGGGCGGGCTGGGACACGGATGGGTGAAGGCCTATTTTATCGACGCGCTGGAGCCGTATGTGGTGCGGGCGTTTTCCACCTATTCACAGCTGTTGGGGGAAAACACCGTGCAGACCCGCCAGTACATACCGGCCACCGCCAGAGATAACCCCCACCTGCACCCGGGCTACATCGCCGAGCTGGAGCAAAAGCCCGAGGCGCTGCGGCGGGCGCTTTTGCTGGGGGACTGGAACGTGTTTGACGGGCAGGTGTTCGGCGAGTTTTGCGACGACGCCAGCGGGTATGAGAGCCGGGAGCTGACCCACGTGATACGGCCCTTTTCGATACCGGAGGACTTTACCATTTACCGCGGCTTTGACTGGGGCTACACCCGGCCCTACGCGGTGGGGTACTGGGCTAAATCGCCCGACGACGTTTTGTACCGCTTTGCCGAGATCTACGGCTGTGAGCCGGGACAGGCCGACCGGGGGCTGCGCCAGGACCCCCGTACGGTGGCCCGGCGGGTGGCGGACTTTGAGCGCCGGGAGCTGCCGGGGAGAAAGATACTGGGCATTGCCGACCCCAGCATTTTTGACGAGAGCCGGGGCGAGGACGGGTGCATCGCCGCTATTTTTGCCAGGGAGGGGCTGTACTTTGCGCCGGGGGACAACCGGCGGCTGTCGGGCAAGATGCAGCTGCACACCCGGCTGCGCTTTGACCAAAACGGGCGGCCGGGACTGTATGTGTTTTCGAGCTGTACCGAGTTTATACGCACGCTGCCGGCGCTGGTGTACGACCGGCAGGCCCCCGAGGACGTGGACACCCGCGGCGAGGACCACATTTACGACGAGAGCCGCTACGTGTGTATGGCCTGCCCGATGGTAAACCCGCCCCCGCCGCCGCGGGCGCTGCGCCCGCCAAAGGACGACCCGCTGGAACTGGCGCCGGCGCGGCCGAGACCCCAAAACCCCTATGACCGGGCGCTGTTTGCCAGCGGACCGTGACAGAAGATAAGGAGCGAGCGAATGGAAAAACTGGAGAAGATGCGCGCGGCGCTGGCGCGCTACCGGGAGGGGCTGCGCCGGGCCCACAGCGAGGCGATAGAGTGGGAGGACTACTTTAAGGGGGCGCACTGGAAGTACATGAAACAGGCGCCGCTCTCGGGGCGCGAGCCGCACACGCCGTTTTTGCTTAATGCGGTGTGGAACAAGCACGCCGACGCCATGGACGCCTGCCCCAGCCCGGTGTTTTTGCCCCGTCAGCCCCAAGACGAGCGGGGGGCCGAGCTGCTGGGGCGGGTGGTGCCGGTGCTGCTGGACAAGCTGGATTTTGAGCAGGTGTACAGCGACCTGTGGTGGAAGAAGCTGAAGGTGGGAGCGGGCTGTTACGGGGTGTTTTGGGACCCGGCGGCCGGCGAGATACAGGTGCAGCTGGTGGACCTGATGCGGCTCTACTTTGCGCCCGGCTGCGGCGATATACAGCGCTCGCCCTATGTGTTTTGCCTGTCACTGCAGCCGGTGGAGGATATGCGGCGCAGGTGGCCGCAGGTGCCTTTTACCGCCGACAGCCTGACGGTGCGCGACAGCTTTCGCGACTTTGGGGCCGACGAGCTGGCGGGCAAGGTGTGCCTGTGCGACTGCTATTACAAAAAGCAGGTGGGCGGCCGGCAGGTGGTGCACCTGTGCAAGTTTTGGAACGAGCACCTGCTCTATGACAGCGAGGCCGACCCGGCCTATGCCGGGCGGGGCATCTACGACCACGGACAGTACCCCTTTGTGCTGGATGTGCTGCTGCCCAAGGAGGGCTCGCCTTTGGGGATGGGGCTGTGCGAGGTGGGGGCCTCGTGTCAGGGGTACATCGACCGGCTGGACTACCTGATCGAGGAGAATGCGCTGATCGCCGGGCGGCAGCGGTTCCTGGTAAAAAACGGGGCCGGGGTGGACATGGGGCAGCTGGCCGACCTGCGGCAGAATTTTGTGCAGTGCGACCTGTCGGTGGACGACAGCGCGGTGCGCCCGTTGCAGGCGGCGCCGCTGCCGGGATTCGTGCAGACCCACCGGGACCAGAAGATCGCCGAGCTCAAGGACATATTGGGCAACAAGGACTTTATGACCGGCGGGGTGACCGGCGGCGTGACGGCCTACGGGGCCATTGTGGCGCTGCAGGAGGCGGGCAACAAGCTGAGCCGGGACATTATTGCCGGCAGCTACCGCGCCTTTAAGCAGGTGACCTGCCAGCTGGTGTGGCTGATCAAGCAGTTTTACCGCCAGGAGCGCACCTTTTATGCCGACGGGGAGTTTTTGCAGCTGGGCCGGGAGGACATTACCCCGCACCTGGATATTCGGGTGATCGCCCAGAAGAAAAACCCCTTTACCACCGCCGCCCACAACCAGCTGGTGCTGGACCTGTACAAGCAGGGTGCCTTTGCTGCGGACGGCGCCGAGGCGGCGGCGCGCTGCGTGCAGGCCATGGTGCTGGAGGGCAAAGAGGAGATACTGAAGATGCTGCAGACCGCGGGCGGCGGGCCGGGCCCGACAGAGGAGAGGGACGGTGTGCCGGCGGGAGAGAGCGGGCACACCGGGACAGTGCCGCCGGAAGTGGCGGCGAGAGGGGGCATATGAGATGCAGGAGAGCGAACAGGTGGCAAAAGAGCTGCCGGCGGCAGAGGCGGACACAGAGGTACAGCCGCCGGTCGAGGAGCAGCCAGAGACGGCGGCGGAGCCGGGGCCGCCGGATGACTGGAGGGCAAAAGAACAGCGGCTGAAGGAGCACTTTGGGGTGGAGGAGATCGAGGAGCTGTTTGACATGCCCAACCCCCATTTGGTGGAGCAGGTGCAGGAGAACCTGCGCCAGCCGCTGGCGGCGCTGGCCGCCGAGTACCCCCAGCTTTTGGGGGAGGTGCAGGCCGGAGAGCTGGCTGCCGACCGCGGCTATGTGCAGCTGTTGGCGGCGGGGTACAGCCCGCTGTCGGCCTATCTGTGCCGGTACACCGACCGCTGTATGCAAGCGATACAGGCGGCGGGACGGCCGGTGGAGAGCGCCATGCAGCGGGGCGGCGGGCTTATTGGCGAGGACGTGCAGAATTTTACCGACGAGCAGCTGCTGCGCATTCGCGAGGCGGTGCGCCGGGGCGAACGGGTCGTTTTGTGAGCGGCGGTAAAAGCAGAGATGGAGCCGGTGCAGACACCGGCAGAGGGAGGACATGATGGAAGTAAACACCACCAGCCAGAGCGGACAGGGACAGGAGATACTGTCGGCCCAGATGAAGACCTATTACGACAAGGAGCTGATCCGCAATGCCAAGCCGCGGCTGGTACACGACCAGTTCGCGCAGAAAAAGCCCATCCCCCCCAACCGGGGAAAGACGGTGGAATTTCGCAAGCTGAGCCCTTTTGCGCCGGCCACCGAGCCGCTGCAGGAGGGGGTGACCCCGGCGGGCAAAAAACTGGACTGGAGCACCCTCAGCGCCACGGTGAGCCAGTACGGCGACTATGTGAGCGTATCGGACATGCTGGAGATGACGGCCATCGACCACAACCTGCTGGAGGCCCAGGAGATACTGGGCGACCAGGCCGGGCGCACCCTGGACACGGTGACCAGGGAGATCATCAGCGCCGGGACCAACGTGATGTTTGCAAATAAAAAGCTGGCCCGGCATACACTGACAGGTGGCGGCGGGCAGGAGGGCGATTTTTTGCGGGTGGAGGACATCAAGCGGGCGGCCACCTGCCTGAAAAACAATCTGGCCACCCCTATCGGCGGCAGCTATGTGGCCATCATCCACCCCAACGTGGCCCACGACCTGACGGCAGACCCGCTGTGGGAGGCGGTGAAGAGCTACGACCCCAAGGACCTGTACGACGGCGAGATCGGGCGGCTGTTTGGGGTGCGGTTCATCGAGACCTCGGAGGCCAAGGTGTTTAGGGCGCAGCCGTTCGGCGCGTTTGGCACGCTGCACGTGGCTGGCGCCAGCGGCACCGCTTTGACGGTGAAAGAGGCGGTGGAAGGGCAGGACCTGGAGGGGCGGATGCTGCTCATCGACGGGCAGGTATACACGGTGACCGCCCAGGCCGGCAAGGTGCTGACTTTGGACGAGAGCTGTGCGGCGGCTGCGGACGCGGTGATCTATGACGGGGGCGCCGGGGCGGCCGGGGCCGACGTGTACGCCACGCTGGTGTTTGGCCAAAATGCCTACGGGGTGACCGAGATCGAGGGCGGCGGGCTGCAGACCATCATCAAGCAGCTGGGCAGCGCCGGCAGCTCGGACCCGCTGGACCAGCGGGCCACGGTGGGCTGGAAGGCCACCCGCACGGCGGCGATCTTGTCGGAGCCGTTTATGGTGCGGCTGGAGAGCTGCTCGAGCGCGGTGGGCGAAGGGGGGATGCTGTGATGCGCAGAGACCCCCTGTTACAGCCGGTGACGGTGACGCTGTTTCGCGACGAGGGGCGCTACCGGGACGACTGCGCGGTGATCGTAAACGGGCGCAGCTGGGTGATACGCCGCGGCGTGCAGGTAAAGCTGCCCCGCTATGTGGCGCTGGCGCTGCAGCACGCCGAGAACCAGCGCCGCTACGCCCAGCGGCTGTGCGAGCAGTACCGCGGCTGAGCGGCGGCGAGCGCACATATACGGGCCGGCGGCGGGCGCTGATGAGCGCGCCGCCGGGCAGAGAGGGGGTGGACCCCGATGCGGCGGCCCGCTGCGGGCGGGCCGGTAAGGAGGAAGAGATGACCGGAAAAGATATGATCGCGCGGGTGCGGGAGGGCTATGACACCCCTTTGCCGGAGAGCACGCTGTACCAGTTTTTAGAGGAGGCCGAGGCCGAGATGGTGGCCGACGACCCGCTGCAGCGCACCACTGCGGTGCTGCCGGTGGGAGAGGACGGCAAGATCGCGTTGCCGGAGCGGGTATACCCCTACATGGTACTGGCGGTACAGGGCTACAAGATGGGCCTGGGCCTGCCGCTGCCGGGGGTGGCGGGCAAGTGCGCCGCCGGGGTGTTTTTGCCCCCGGCGGGGCGGCCGGAGCAGGTGGCGGTGACCTTTCGCACCCCGGCGCCCAAGGTGGGGCCGGATACCGTATTGACCGCCGGTGAGGGGCACAGCGGCTGCTATTTGTACTACCTGCTGGCCAAGCTGGAGCTGCTGCAGGGAAACATCGGCGGGTACAACAACTTTGCCGCGCTGCTGGAATCGGCCCGACAGAGCTACCGGCGGCAGGCGGTGGGCGGCGCGGCGGCAGAGCGCTTTCACAGCGAGCTGCGCCCGCTTTAGGGGGCACCGGTATGCGCTATGTGCGGCTTTACCGGCCCGGCGGACAGCAGGTGCAGACCGGGCGCTTTTACGGCCTGAGCGGACTGGAGCCCCGGCTGGGCTATTACGACCGCGGCGTGGGCTGCGAGATAGACCCCCAGGGACACCTGGTGGGAGCCAGAGCGCCGGCAGAGGTGCTGCGCCGCCCCGGCCTGCGCCAGTACGGCGACGGCTGGACCATTGAGGGGGACGGCTTTTACGTGGGCGGCGTGAAAAAGGGGACTTTGAGCGCGGGGGAGAAGTGTGTGGTGCGCTTTGGCGACAAGTGGCTGATCTTCCCCGACCGGATGGCCTATGACCGGGTAAAAAACACCTTTGCCGGCTTTACCGCCCCGGCGGGCATGCAGCGGGCGGTGGTGTTTGGCAACCGGGTATTCGGCATCGTGGGGGGGCTGCTGCGGGCCTCGGCGCTGGGGGACGAGGGGGACTGGGAGAGCTACCAGAACCCCGACGGCTCGCCCAAAGAGAGCGGCAGCTACCGGGTGGCGGTGGCCGGGGGCAGCTTTACGGCCATCACCGCCTTTTTAAACCACGTGACGGTGTTTACAGACGAGGCCATCTACGAGCTGTACGGCAACCGGCCCTCGAACTTTACTTTGACCCAGTGCGCCACCCTGGGGGTGACGGGGCCGGGACAGGCCGGCTGCTTTGACAAGACGCTGTGGTTTTTTGCCCGCCAGAGCCTGTACAGCTACCGCGGCGGCGCGGTGCGCGACGAGCTAGCGGCGCTGGGGATCACCTTTGCCGATATGCAGCTGTGCTGTACCCAGCGGGGAGCCTATTTTTTGGCCGACGGCGGGGTGTACCGCTTTGACGGGGCGCTGGTGCAGCTGGGGGCGGGGGACTACACCGCCCTGACTACCTTTGGCGGGACGGTGTACGCCACTGCCGCCGACGGCGCCTGCTACGCGCTGGAGCGCGGGGCGCGGCAGGGCTTTTGCGTGCAGCTGCGGGGCGGGCTGGGCGGCGGCAACCTGCAGCAGTATGAGCTACTGTACAGGGGCAGCATCGCCGCCTACCAAAACGGGCGGCTGCTGGGCAAAAAACAGAGCCGGGAGCTGGACCGGATGCGCTGTTATGTGCAGCTGGGCGGCCGGCAGCCGCGGCCTTTGCAGCTGCGGCTGGGACCCGACAGCGCGCTGTGCGGGCTGCGCTACAGTTTATACGGGGGTGATGACAGATGATGATGGCGGGGGTGCCCGACTTACAGGGCCAGACGACAGAGGAGAAGGTAGAGACGCTGACTGACTACGTGATACGGCTGCAAAAGGAGCTGGACTGGCTGCTGCAGAACCTGGACAGCGGCAACTTGAGCGCCGCCTTTGCCGCCAGTATCGGCAGCGGCAGCGGCGGCGGGGACACCGGCGAGCTGGCCGGACAGATCGCGGCGCTGCAGCAGCTGCTGAGCAGCGACAAGGTGACCTTGAACGGGGCCGGGCTGGCGGTGCACGCCGGCTCGCTGCGGGCCTATGACGAGGAGGGGCAGCTGGCGCTGTGGTTTGACGGCGGGCTGCAGCTGGCGCCCCGGCAGAGCTACACCGGCAGCTTTCAGTGTGGAAACCTGCTGGTGCGGGTGCAGGGGGGCATCGTCAGGGGGGTGGAACCGAACTTTGAGCTATCGTGACGACCTGCAGGCGGTGCTGCGGCAGCTGCGGGAGAAGAAATTCACCTACCGGGTAGACGAGGACGCCGGCTACCAGAGAGAAAAGGGGCGCGACGCCCAGCAGACCGCCGGGCGGCAGGACGACTACCGGGCGGCGGCCGCGGCGCTGGTGGGGGGACAGCAGTCGAGCTATGGGGAGGCGGCGCGGCAGTACTTGCAGCGGCAGATGACCCAGCGCGACGAGGACCGCCGCCAGCAGTACACCGACGCGGCCTACAGCAGCTACCAGAAAGAGACAAAGGCGTTAGAGCGCCAGCGGGAGAGCCTGCAGACCAAGGTGGAGCGCGAGGAGCGCCAGCGACAGCAGGCCGAGGAGCGGGCCCGCAAAGAGCGCCAGCGGGAGCTGGAGAGACAGCAGAAGGCGCTGTTAAAGGCGCAGCAGCAGAGCCGCACGGCCGGCAGCGGCGGCAGCGCCCGCCGCAGTGGGAGCACGGGCAGCGGCAGCGGGGGCGACAGCGGCAAGGCGGCGGGGCAGACGGCGGCTTTTGACGAGAAGAACAAGGATTTTCGCGCGATCGCCGCCCAGTCGCGGCAGTACTACACCATGGGGCACAGCCGCGGTGTGAGCGAGACCAAGAAAAAAGACGGCAGCTATAACCGGGTGTACGCCGAGGGGCAGGCCTACCGCCAACAGGCGCGGTACTTGTACGGCGCGGTGGACGGCGACATGCAGAAGGTATACGCGCTGGCGGCCTATTTGGGCATACCGGCGTACTACACCTCAAGCGACGTGCTGCACTTTATGAAGTAGGGGGAAGGGACATGCAGTACGTGTTGACACTGGGGGAAAACAAGCAGCTGACGGCGGCGCAGGACGGCGGCGAACCGGTGTTGGTGGCGGGGGAAAAAGGGGTGGACAGCCTGCTTTTTTGCCTGCCGGCCATCTACCGCGGCCTGGATATGACCGGCTTTAGCTTTTATCTGAACGCCGAGACGCCGACCGGCAGCCACAAGCTGGCGCTTTCCCGGGAGGACGCGCCGGGCCGGGTGTGCGCCCGACTGGATTTTGACGGCAGCAGCACCGGGCTGTGCGGGCCGGTGGCCATAAGTCTGGAGGCCCGCGACGCCAGCCGGGTGCTGTGCAGCCGCCAGTACATGCTGCAGGTGTACCCGGCCCCCGACCTGAGCGAGGTGTACCGGGCGGGGCAGAGCCTATTTGACACGCTGTTTAACCAGGTGAACATTTTGCACGGCGAGACGCGGGGCTACAGCGAGGCGGCGGCGACCAGCGCCACGGCCGCCGCCCAGAGCGCGGATGCGGCCAAAGAACAGGTGGTGGCGGTGCAAAACAGCGCCCAGCTGGCTGTGGACGCTAAGGGAGCCGCCCAGCAGATCGCGGAGCGGGTGAACGTACAGCTGGCGGCGGCGCAGGACGCGGCCACGGTGAGCCAGGGGGCCAGCGACCTGGCCGCGCGCGCGGCACAGACCGCCGCCGAACAGGCCGACCGGGCCCACAGTGAGGCCGACCGGGCGGAAAACGCCGGTGGCGGCACGGACAGCGGCGCGGTAGAGGACCTGTTTTTGGGCACCGGCACGCTGGGGCCCAATTTGCTCAAAGACCCCAGTTTTGAGGGCAGCGGCAGCTATATCGGCGGGGCGCACCGGGTATTTGCCGACGCGCTGCACGGGCGGCAGGGCATGCAGGTGAGCCGGGTGGCGCCGCTGGTGAGCAGCTATAGCGTGCAGCTGACGGCCGGGCAGAAATACCTGTTTTGTATGGTGGCGCGGGGGCGGGACACGGTGGTGCTGGCGGTGGGGGACGAGCAGTTTGCGCTGGCCCAGCCGCTGGTAAACGGGCAGCCCATGGCCCGGCACCTGCTGCTGTTTGCCCCGGCGGGGGACTGCAGCGGGCCGCTGACGGTGCGCAGCGGGGCCCAGTTATATGTGGACTGCATGCTGCTGCTGGCGGTGCCCGACAGCTTGGCGGCGGTGGACGAGGCGGGGTGGCTGGCGCTGCTGGCGCGCTACCCCTACACCTGGGGGGCGCACCCCCAGCCGCCGGCGGTGGCGGCGGCCCGACAGGCCGACACGCTGCGGCCGGACTTGGAGGGGCTGGCGGTATTTCACGGCGGCGTGCCGGTGGCGGCAGTGCCGGACGTCGACTACCCGGCTGCCCAGTACAGCCGCTATACCGGACTGGCGGCGGTGGGCGACTGGCTGGAGATGGGGGCGGCCAACCTGGCTTTTTGCTACAAGCTGGGACGGCTGGTGCACCTGGACGGGGTGCTGGACTTTGTGCCCCGGGGCGCCGGGGACTGCCTGTTTGGCGGGTTGCCCTACCCGCCGGCGGGGCTGGTGGCCGGGCCGGCGTGCCACGGCGAGGGGCTGCCGCCGGGCTTTGGCGACCTGGCGCTGTGCAGTGCCGGCGAGGGGGCGCTGCAGTTTGGGCTGTACGGCACCGCTGCCGACGGGCATCGCCGACTGCTGACGGCGCAGGACCTGCCGGCCGACGGCTGCCGGGTGATATTCTCGGTAGATTATATTGCGGTGTGAGGGCGGTATTTTACCGTGGGGCCGGGCGTGTACCGTAGCTTGCGGCATAGAAAAAGAGCGGTGCGCGGGGGCGCACGGCTCTTTTTTGATCGGCCCTTTGACCGGGGCGGACAGCGGCGGAGAAGGGAAAAAGACGGTGGGATGGGGGGCGCTGCGCGCGGGGCAAATAGGGCGATGTGGTTGTGGACTATGGGCGATGCCGGGGCGATACGCCGCGGTATCGGCCGACAGGCAGCGCGGGGCGCGCGGCGATAAGGGCGGCAGCAGAGCGCACGGGACTAGCCCAGCACCTGCAGCGGGCCGGAGGCGGCGTTGCCCGCCTTATCGCCGACTTGTAGAGTGTATCGGCCCGGCGGCAGCGCAAAGCGGGCGGTGCCGGTGCCATCGTCGACAGATACGGGGCGGTAGAGCTGGCCGACAGAGCTGCTCACCGATAGAGTGGACCAATCGATGCCGGTATCTTGATCGACGACGGTGAGCAGGGTGTCGCCCCCATCGCGGCAGACCGCTGTGAGCTGGGGGGCAGCAGTGTCGAGCCCCTGCACGGTGAGGGGGCGGGTGACTACTTTTTGACCGGCGGCGGCCTCGACGAGATAGCCGCCGTTTTGGCTGACCGCGGCGGTGTAGCGGCCATCGCGCCGGCGGACAAAAGGCTGCCTACGCCCCTGGGGGCCAACGAGGGTGAGCGAGTCGGCGGTGCGGCCGGAGAGCGAGACCTCGACCGCGGCGGTGTTGGCCGGGTACTGGGCCAGCACGCGGGCGGTGCGGATGGTGGGGGACTGGGCCGACCAGACGGCGGCGGTGAGCAGGACCGTAGAGGCCACGGCGGCCGCGGCGACTTTTTGCCGCCAAGGAGGGGAGAGCGGGGGCTTTTGGGCACTGCGCAGCACAGCGCCCAGGGGCAGCACGGCCAGCAGCCCGCCGCCCAGCGACCGGCGCAGCGCGGCGTGCGCGTCTCGCAGCAGGCGCTGGACGGTGCTGCGGGAGCACTGCATACTGTGGGCGACCTGATCGAGCTTTTGGCGCTGGTAGTAGCGCAGCTGTACCGCCTGGCGCTGGCGGGGCGACAGCTCGGCGAGAGCCGCCTGTAGGCGGTGGCGGCGGTCGGCGGTGAGGACCTGCTCTTCGGGGCCGTTTTCGGGGGCATCGGGCAGCGCGAACAGGTCGGTATCCTCTTCGGGGGGGCGCTTTTCGCGGCGCAACAGGGCCAGGCTGGCGTAGTGGGTGGTCTTGTTGAGATAGGCCACCACCGCCTGGCTGGACTGGATACGGCCCATGGAGCGGTAAAAGGAGAGATAGCTGTCCTGCACCGCCTCGCGGGCCAGCTCGGGGTCTTTTACAACGGCCAGGGCCTGGCTGTACTGGGCGGGCGCGGTGGCGTCGTAGAGCGCGCGAAAGGCCCGCTCGTCGCCCCGGCGGGCCTGCTCCAGCCACTGGGCCAGCTGCTGGTGTGATACCTTTTTCATGTGTGTTGCCCCCTGCTTTCGACAGCTTTACTTTTCTGCCTATTATAGCAAAAATAAATTTATTTTCAATTTGACCACTTTCCGATCTCCTGTGCATCTTAACTAATGGAGTTTGTCAAAATCCGCACTGCAGTGCCCTGTGTGGGAGGGCAGACCAATTTGCGTGTGGCGGAAAATGACTGCCCTGGAAAAGTTTACATATAGAGGAGGAGCGCGTTTTGAAACACGAAAAATTGCGTGCAAGACTGGGGGCATGGGGGCTGGCAGTCTCTCTGCTTATTGGGACATTATCGGGCAGCGGACAGGAGATCCTGCCGGAGCAGGAGGTAGAGACGCCGGTCCAGACGACAGACTTCAACCAGATCTTTACTGAGCAGCAGGACCCCGCGCGCAACTGGGGAAACCCGCTGCACATCGAGGGAAACTATATGCGGCTGGCCGATGGCGGGCACCAGCAGAAGGTCGATGCAGACTATATCTCTGCCAGCGCGGTCATAAGCAAGCAGCCCATATCGACCAGCTCAGATTGGGAGATACTGGCGGATTTTACGGTGGATGACTTCGGTTTTGACTGCTGCAATTACGGCGGCTATTCCATCACCAATGGGCGCACGAATGAGTACTACAACTTTACGACGGGGTATAACGGGAGAGCGCTCGGCCTTATGGTGCGCACGGGCTTTACCAAGGACCCGATAGTTGCCATGGGAGATAAAAAGTACGGTTACGGCCAGAAGCGGTTATACCTGCGCTACCGCGCCCAAAACAGGATGTTTTATTTTTCCATTTCTGATCTGCGCGATGTAGACGAAAACGGCTACCCCGATGCGCAAAAGACACCGGATAGGGGAGGCAGCTATTTTGAACTCTCGTTTGCCAACCCCATACCCAGCGGCGATGATCTCTATTTGGGCATTACTGCCGGGGTGGATAGCGGACAGCAGGATGTGCGCCTTGATGCAAATAAAAAAGTTGAGGCGACTTTTATAAAGGCGTCTTATCTGGACTACCGCCCCCATTTTATCGAGACCAAACTGCTGGATGAAAATGGGGACCCGTTCCCCGCCGATGCCGAAATAAAAGAGGGGGACATCGTCACCGTTCAGGCGCGGGTCAAAAATAACCAGCAGGACGGCGGCGCAGTGCTGAGCCATCTGATGATCTCGGATGACAGCGAGACATACCCCACCTCGGGCCTGGACTTTGACCCCGAGAACTGGGACGGCACCCGGCAGGAGGTGACCGTTGACGGCCGGGTAGTAGACGCTGTCAATATCACCGGTGGGGGCATCCCCTTTAGCTGCTCGCCCACCGAGACGGTGATCACCTACCGGGCGATGGTGAAAAACCCCAACGGCGGAGCGGTGACAGTAGGGCAGATGATGGTGGACGACTTGTTTCAGTCTAAGCGGCATTCTGGCGCCGAGCTGATACCGCCGGTAGAGCTGGTAGCCGCCGACCCTCAAAAGCCGCTGGAGGAGCAGGGCAACGCGGGGACAGACTACCACTTTACCCGCACCCCCGCCAACGAAAACGGCTGGAACCGGGAACCGGTACAGGTGACCTTTTACCCGGGGGATTTTGACCGTTTCAACGTGCAGGAGGACGGAGTCCCGGCCGACACGCTGAAAGCAGACAAGCCCCAGCGGGTATACCCCGACGAGACGGTGGGACTGGCCGCCGCCTACCAGGCGCAAAACAGCGAGACGAAGAAGGTGTCGAACAAGGTGGCGGACACGGTGAAGATAGACCGCACCCCGCCGACGCTGGCGACGGCGGAGGATGGCGCACTGACTTTGCACGACGGGCTTTCGGGGGTGTGGAAACTGGAGCGGTCTGACCCGGACAGCGGTACGTGGGGCGCGGTACAGACCTATGACCTGAACGACGGAAACGGTGCTGCCAGCCAGGCGGCAACGACAGACCAAAACGGCAAGTACCACACCGTAGACGCGGCGGGCAATGTGTCGACACCGCTGGCAGTTACAGTAAACAGTGCCCCGGACGTGGCGCCCACCGACCCAGCCGACACGCTGCCCCCACCAGAGCAGCAGATCGACCAGAACGCGCTGGCCCACGCAGTGGTGTACGACAGCATGCAGGAGCACCTGGATGCGGCCGACCCGCTGTACGGCGGTCACTTTACTGCCGAGGATGCACAAAAGCTGTTTGAGGAGCGCTACGGATTTACTTCTAATGTGGGCCGGGACGACAAGTTGACCTATGTGTATACCATCAGCCGAGACGGCGTGGATGTGACCGCCCAGGGGGTAGACAGCACCAAAGCCGGCAGCTTTACGGTAACCTGTGTGGCCACCGACGCCGACGGTAACACCACCACAGTGGTGCTCGCCGACACGCTGATCGACCGCGACCAACCGCCGACGGTGGTGTGGGGCGAGGACCCCGAGCCGCCGGTGGGACCCCCGTTTGACCCGCTGGCACCGGCGCCGCGCCCCACTGTAAAAGACGACCCCGAGACTGGGAGAAAGCACGCCTACGTGTACGATGCGATCACCGAGCCGGTAAAAGACCCGGCAGTTTACGGCGGCCGGTTCACGGCAGAAACGGCTGCGCAGATACTGGCCGGGCGCTACCAGATACACACCGCCCAGGGTGACGACGTGCTGGTGTGCGGGCCGGTGCAGGTGACGGTAGACGGAAAAGAGGTGGGGGCCGGGGGCTTTGATACCACCAGGCCCGGCAGCTGCCTGATCGCCCAGACGGTGACCGACAGTCGGGGCAACAAGACCACCATCTACCTGACCTATACCCTGATAAGCAGCGGCGGTGCGCCGGCGGTGGGCTACGACCCCGGCAACGACACGGTACAGCCCGGCGAGAAGCTGGCCGACCCCGAGGTGATCACCGACTGGCAGAGCGGGAACCAATACGCCACGGTGCGAGACCGGCTGGTGCAGCCGGTGAGCGACCCGCCGCTGTACGGCGGCAGCCTGGACCTGGCCGGCGTGCGGGCGCTGATCGGCGGCCGGTACCGCTTTACCTCGGCCCAGGCGGACGGGGAGCTGCGCGAGGTGCGGCTGACGATAGAGAGCGGCGGCGAGCCGGTGACGGCCATCGACACCACCCGCGCGGGGCAGTACCTCATCACCTATACGGTAGAGGACAGCGCCGGAAATCGCACCACCCTGTTTTTGCAGTATATTTTGACCCCGGGCGGTGCGGGCGGGCTGTACCCCGAGGAGGAAAACGGACAGCCGCCTGCCGGTGAGAGCCCGTACACCGGCGCCGACGGCGCCGGTATCGACGGCAGCTGCCGGATACATTGGCTGGCGCTGCTGGGCGCGCTGATGACGGCACTTTACTGCCTGTGGGCGAGAGCGCGCCGCGCTGCCGGGTCCCGTCCCGGCTGGGGCGGGGTGTTGGTACTGAGCCTGTTGGGAGCGGCGGCGGTATCGCTGTGGTATACGCGCTGCTGTGCGCTAGACGCCCCGCTGCTGTGGTGCTGGGCGGCGGTGCTCGCCGCCGGTCTGGGGCAGTTTATGGCCCCGGGCAAAGAGGAGCGGACGGACTGACGGGTGCGGTTATACTGCCCGGTAGGAGAAACACGCAAAAAGAGAGAGGCTATCGGGCCTCTCTCTTTTTTAGGCGGGACATATGCGTTTGGGGCAGCGGGAGCGAGTGGCTCGGGGGATGTGCGCACGGTACGGTGTACAGAATGCAGTGTACTGTGTACTGTGTACTGTACACTATGTACTGGTTACTGGGGGTAGTGCTCTGTGCACAGGGCGGAAAAACAGGGCTTGCGCGGGTAGGAGACCGGCGGCGACAGAGGGGGCGGCGAGAATGGTGGCGGTGCACCGCCGGTGATACCAGTTGTGCGTGCGTACTATCGGGCAGCGGGGGCAGGTGGCCCGGGGAATATGTGCGCGGTACGGTGTACAGAATGCAGTGTACTGTGTACTGTGTACTGTGTACTGTACACTATGTACTGGTTACTGAGGGTAGTGCTCTGCGCACAGGGCGGGAAAACAGGGCTTGTGCAGGTGGGAGACCGGCGGCGACAGAGGGGGCGGCGAGAATGGTGGCGGTGCACCGCCGGTGATACCGGTTGTGCGTGCGTACTATCGGGCAGCGGGGGCAGGTGGCCCGGGGAATATGTGCGCGGTACGGTGTACAGTATGCAGTGTACTGTGTACTGTACACTATGTACTGGCTACTGAGGGTAGTGCTCTGTGCACAGGGCGGGAAAACAGGGCTTGCGCGGGTGGGAGACCGGCGGCGGAGACGGAGGGGGCGGCGAGAATGGTGGCGGTGCACCGCCGGGCGGCTGACCCGGAAAAGTGAGCGGTGGGCCGGGTAGGGCGGCGTGGGCAAAAAAACACCGCGCCGAGCGGGTGCTCGACGCGGTGAGATAGCCAGGCAGGGGTACAGATCATTTTTTGTCGGGGACCAGCTCGATGGGGGACTGGGTCTTAAACTTGTTGACCGCCACGGTGGCTTTGTTAATGGGCTGCAGGGTGCCGGCGCCGGCGACGCAGCCGCCCACGCAGGCCATGCCCTCCAGCAGGTAGCCCTCGCGCTTGCCGGCCTTGGCCAGCGCCAACATCTTTTTGCAGTTTTGTAGTCCCTCAGCTTTATCCATCTTTACATCGACATGGGGATAGAGCTTGTGCACCGCGCTGGCGATGGCCTGAGCCACGCCGCCGGACACGCCGTAGCCGCGGCCCTCCTCGGCGGCGTCGCACATGGGCAGGCCCTCGATCTGGCCAAAGTCGGTGCCTTTGGCCACGAAGATGCCCATCAGCTCCTCGAAGGTGATGACGTAGTCGACGTCGCTGCGGATAGAGCGGCGCATGGCCTCGAGCTTTTTGGCTGAGCAGGGGCCGATGAAGCAGACCTTGGCCTTCTCGTCTTTTTTCTTGATCTCGCGGGCGGTGGCCACCATGGGGGTGAGCGCCTGCGACATGTACTCGCCGATCTCGGGGAAGGTGTTTTTGGCCATGACCGACCAGGCCGGGCAGCAGGAAGTGGCCAGGAAGCGGGCCTCGCCGGTAGAGACCTCTTTGGCGTAGTGGTGCGCCTCTTCTAGGGTGCCGATATCGGCGCCGACAGCCACCTCGACCACGTCGGCAAAGCCGACCTCTTTCAGGGCCGCCTTGACCTTTTCGGGGGTGGCGGCGGGGCCGAACTGGCCGACAAAGGCGGGGGCCACCTCGGCGATGATGTTCTCGCCATTTTTGAGGGCGCAGGCCAGCTGGAACAGCTGCGACTTGTCGGAGATGGCGCCGAAGGGACAGCTGACGATGCACTGGCCGCAGGCCACGCATTTCTCGGGGTCGATCTTGGCGCGGCCCAGGTGGTCGCTGCCGATGGCGTTTACGCCGCAGGCGGCGGCGCAGGGGCGCTCGTACTTGACGATGGCGCTGTAGGGGCAGGCGTCGCGGCAGCGGCCGCACTTGAGACACTTTTCTTTGTCGATGACGGTGCGGTCGCTCTGGAAGCTGATGGCCCCCACCGGGCAGACCGACACGCAGGGGTGAGCCAGGCAGTGGCGGCAGTTGTCGGTGACCATGAAGCTGGTCTCGTCGCAGGCGTTGCAGGCGAAAGGAATGACATTGACCAGCGGCATCTCGTAGGTCTGGTTGATGAGCATGTCGTCGTCGAGCCCCTTGGATACGGGGGCGTTCTCGTTGACGTCGCGCAGCGGCAGGCCCATGGCCAGACGGATGCGCTCGCCGACGATGGCGCGCTCTTTAAAGATGCTGTCGCGGTACTGGGGCACCTCGCCAGTGATGATCTTGTAGGGCAGCTCCTCTACCTTGTCGTGGTCCCAGCCCTCGAAAGCGAGGCGGGCGATCTCGGAGAAGACCTGACGGCGGATTTTGGTGACGGGCGTATAGATACCTCTCACAGATGGCTCACTTCCTTATAATTGACAGAATTTTGGACATGACTTGCTCGTTGGTGGCTCTCTCGATGACCTCGCCGTCGATCTTGACCACGGGACAGGAGGCGGTGTGATCGTGCTCGGTGTGCAGCACCTCGGTGTCGACGCCGATCTTGGCGTTGTGGCGGATCTCGTACTTGAGTTTCTTCAGGCTCTCGACGCTCTCGATGATATCCATGGCGCCGTTCATGATGCAGTGGGTGCAGACACATACCGTTACTTTGATGGACTTCAAAGCGATCACTCCTGTTTACGCAGATTTTTTTCGCCCCCGGTGGCCGCGCGCCAAAAAATGGCGGTGGGTAGCGGCCGTGCTGAAATTGGGTGCTCTGGTTGTGAGAAGGGCGGTCTTGTCAATTCGTTAACAATCCTATTTATTATACTATGTGCTACAGCCAGAAATCAATAGTATTCTTCGACAGTTTAGGAGAAAATTTTTAGGTGCCGGCAGTGGGCGGTTGGGGGTGTTTTGCGGCGGGCAAATGCATTATAATATAGTGGGACCGGTATGGGGAGCACCCGCCGGACCCGACGCCAGGACAGCTGCGACCCAGGCGGCCGGTCCAGTTTGGCGGCCGACAGCACCCGAGTGAGCGCCGGATGGGCGCGCTGCGGCAGTGAGAGAATGCGCTGCATATTTGCAGATAAAGGAGACGATTCCATGGTAGAAGTGACGGTATGTGTGGGCAGCAGTTGCCACATGAAGGGTTCGTACCAGGTGATACAGACCTTTCAGCAGATCATCAAGGAGCGGGGGCTGGAAAACAAGGTGGCACTGAAGGCCTCGTTTTGCATGGGGCGCTGCCTGACCGGCATCTCGATGGCGGTGGACGGCGAGCCCATCGAACACGTGGGCTTTGCCAACGCCGCCGATGTTTTTTACGAGCACGTACTGCCCAAGATAGAGGAGGACTAGCCCCATGAGCAGCATCATCAAGTTAAATGAAGAGGGATGCCAGAACTGTTATAAGTGCATCCGCCACTGCCCCATCAAGGCCATCAGCTTTCAAAACGGCCGGGTGCAGATCATAGAGGACCAATGCGTTTTGTGCGGCACCTGTGTGGAGGTGTGCCCGCAAAACGCCCGCTTTACCAAAGACCACCGCCCCAAGGTGCTGGAACTGCTCGCCGGCAGCGAGCCGGTATATGCGACCATCGCCCCGTCGTACAAGGGATTTTTTGAGGACATGACCTTTGAGCAGATCTCGGCCGCCCTGAAAGCGGTGGGCTTTGCCGGGGTAGAGGAGACGGCGGTAGGGGCCTACGAGACCTCTCGCAGCTATGAGCAGCACCTGCTGGAGGGCAAAATGGAGAACATCATCACCACCGCCTGCCCCTCGGTGGTGATGATGATCGAGCGGCACTACCCGGCGCTCACCTCGCAGCTGGCGCCCAGCTACTCGCCCATGATGGCCCACGCCAAGATGATGAAACAAAAATACGGCCAGAACATCCACGTGGTGTTCATCGGCCCCTGCCTGGCTAAAAAGGCCGAGGCGCAGGACCCTCTGGCCGGCGGCGACGTGGATTACGCGTTGAGCTTTCAGGCGCTGCGGGCGCTCATCGAGAACGTGCCCCACGACGTGATCGACGAGCAGGCGCTGGGCACCTTACATACCGAGAGCCGGCTGTACCCCAAGCCCAGCGGCATTTTAAAGACCATCGAGCCGGCGAGCTACGGCAGATACAAAAAGGTGTGCGTGGACGGGATCGAAAACTGCATGGAGCTGTTTGACTGGATGGAGAAAGAGCGGCCCACCGGCCTGTTCGTCGAGGCCAACATGTGCGCCGGCGCCTGCATGGGCGGGCCGGTGATGCGGTCGGAGAAGAAGTCGAGCTTTAAGGGGCGGATGTTCATCGACGACGCCCGCAAGCCCCGCGACGAGCGGCCGGCGCCCAGCGCCAGCTGTGAGATTCTGCACGACCGGGTGTACCGCTCGGCCCCCAAGGCGCTGCCGCTGCCCACCGAGGAGCAGATCCGGGCGATCTTGTCGCAGATCGGCAAGAACGACCCCAGCCAGGAGCTCAACTGCGGCGGCTGCGGGTACGACACCTGCCGGCAGAAGGCCATCGCCGTATTTCAGGGCAAAGCCGATGTGAACATGTGCCTGCCGTTTTTGCGCGAGAAGGCGGAGAACACCTCGGCGGCGGTGCTGCAGCACTCGCCCAACGGGACCATCGCCCTGAGCGCGGACATGGAGATACTGGACATCAACCCGGCGGCGGAAGCGATGCTGGGCATGGAGCGCAGCCAGGCGGTGGGCGAAGTGATGCCCGAGTTTTACGGCGACGACACCTTTGACACGGCCCGGGAGAGCGGCAAGCCGGCCATGAAGCGCGGCGTGCAGTTTGCCGGCGACCTGACGGTGGAGGAGACGGTGGTACACATCCCCGAGAGCCAGATGTACGTGGTGTTCTTAAAGGATATGACCGAGGATTACAAGAACAAAGAGCGGCTGGAAGAGATGCGCATGCAGACGGTGGACACTGCCCAGAAGGTCATCGACAAGCAGATGCGGGTGGCCCAGGAGATCGCCAGTTTGCTGGGCGAGACCACTGCCGAGACCAAGGTGGCGCTGACCAGCCTGAAAAAGTCGATGGAGCGGGAGGACTTGTAATGAGCATTTTTGCAGACGCCGCTTACGAGAGCATCAACCACTACGGCGAGGAGCTCTGCGGCGACACGGTGGAAATGACCCGCGACGACAAGGGCTTTTACCTGGTGCTGGCCGACGGGCTGGGCAGCGGGGTGAAGGCCAACATCCTCTCGACGCTGACGGCCAAGATCATTGTGACCATGATGTCGGAGGGGGCGAGTTTGACCGAGTCGGTGGAGACCATCGCCTCGACGCTGCCCAAGTGCTCGGAGCGGGGGCTGGCCTACTCCACCTTTACCATCGTGCGGGTGGAAAACGACGGCGGCATCACCACCGCCGAATTCGATAACCCCATGCTCATCTACTTCCGCGACGGCAAGCGCATGGACATACCCCGCGGCGAGGTGGAGGTAGACGGCAAGAAGATCTACGTCTCGAAGTTTCGCGCCCAGGTAGACGATATGCTCATTACCTTTTCTGACGGGGTGGTGCACGCCGGGGTGGGCTCGCTTTTGGACCTGGGGTGGCAGTACGACAACATCGTCAAATTTATCGAGGAGGCCATGGAAAAGGACATCTCCCCCCGGGTGATGGCCAAAAAAGTGGTGTCGACGGTAAACACGCTGTACATGAACAAGCCCGGCGACGACTCCACCGTGTGCGCGCTGCGACTGCGGGAGAGCAAGGTGGCCACGGTGATGGTGGGCCCGCCGGTAAACCCCGATTTAGACCAGACGGTGGTCAACAAGCTGATGTACGCCAAGGGCCTGAAGGTGGTGTGCGGCGGCACCACCAGCCAGATCGTGAGCCGGGTGACTGGGCGCGAGGTGAAGGTGCTTTTGGACTATGAGAACCCGGCCCTGCCCCCCACGGCGCAGATACCGGGGGTGGACCTGGTGACCGAGGGTGTGCTGACGCTGCGCAAGGCACTGGAGAATATCCGCCAGATGAACGAGGTGGACGGCGGCAACGAGGTGGTCAACTACCGCAAAAAAGACGGCGCCACCCGCATTACCCGCCTGCTTTTGGAGGACTGCACCGAGGTGCATTTTCTGGTGGGGCAGGCGCTCAACGAGGCGCACCAGAACCCGGGCATGCCGGTGAGCTTGGGGCTGAAGCTCAACTTGATCAAAGAGCTGGCCGCCGAGCTGCAAAAGACCGGCAAGCGGGTGACGGTGGAGTATTTTTAGTGACTGTAGCAGTGTACGAAGAGACACGGTACTAAAAAAATAGAGCAGTGAGATGCCCGGCGGGTCGTTTGGCCTGCCGGGCATTGTTGACGGCTACTTTTCAGGGCGATGATGGTGAGATATTACTGGAAATGAGACGATACGATATATAGGATCATGTGATTTTGGGGATATTTGTGATTTATCTCAAAAAAGTGATCAGTGAATACTATTATAAATATTTACATAGAATTACTTTACAAATTGTAAGAAATCTAGTAAAATATATACAATATAAGGGAAAGTGTAAGTCCAATGAATATTGTAAGGAGCTTGCACAATGAGAGAACTGAATAGCAGCTGTGTAAGCTAATCGAGCGCACGCAGAGAAACCTGGATGTTTAGAACTTTTCTAAAAAGAGAAAAGGAGGACATTATAAACGGTTTTTGGCGCTGCTCTGTGCAGTGGGTATGTTTCTGGTGGTCGTAGTGCCGGCGGCAGCGGAGTCGTATTCGGCATCGGTAAATGGAACTTCGGCTTATACTCGTTTGACAAATGGCAGTTATGGTGCAGCAACGGTGTCGGGCAGTAACTCTCCACAGTCCGGTAAAATGAGATATTATGGTTATAGTACAAACAATGGGTATACAGATACAGGAACTGCCTGGGCTGGTGAAAACTTCTCCAGATACTATCAGGGTAGTGGACAATGGCGCGCCCATGCGGAGCGCAATGCCAACTACCCGGTATATGGAATAGTAACAATTACAGCGTGATAAAACGGTATAGACCTTAGAGTGGGTAAAGGCGGGCGGGAGCTCGCCTTTACCTGTAATAGGAGACTGGGAGAACATGGGGGTGTGGGGTATGCGGCTGCTGAAGAAAAACATACAGATATTTTGTGGCAGTGCGGTGACGGTGCTGGAGCTGGGAACGGTGCTGGTGCTTTTTACTTTAAACAACGCCCAGATCATGACCCGCTATGTGGACACCATCCGCTGTGTGACCAAGATGCTGGCCCCCCAGGTGGCGGTGTTCGTGGCCTTTTTGTTTATGAGCTACGAGTTCTTTTTTAAGATAAACGATACGGGGGCGGGAGAATTTTTACAGAGCCTGCCCGGCGGCCGCGCCAGACAGCTGCTGAGCGGCCTGGCGGTGATGGCGCTGGCGGTGGGGCTGGTGTTTTTAGACTTTTTGGGCTTTGGCCTGGCGGCGATGGGCCGGGAGGGTATTTTGTACAGCGGCGTGATGGCCCGGCATGTTGCGGCGGTGTTTTTTCTGGACATTTTTTTGGTGGGCTTTTTTGCCTGTGTGCTGGGGTGTTTGGTAGCCCAGTTTCAGCGGCGCATTACCGGGTACAGCCTGCTGTTTGGCTGCTGTATGCTGTTTACGCCGTTTTTGCAGCAGATACTCTCCTCCCTCTCTAACGAAAAGCTGCCGATCATCAACTTGGGAGATCTGTTTGAGCTGAAATACCCCCTGACCCTGGAGATGTTTGAGCCGGTATACGGCTTTGCCAACGAACCGGAGCGGTGGGGGCGGATGGTGTTTTGGCTGTTGCTGGCGCTGGCGGCGCTGCTGGTGTACATGCTGTGGCGGCACCTGCTGCGGCTGCGCTGGCTGCCAGCGGCAGCGGTGTGCGCGGTGCTGGCGGGGTGGGGCCTTTTGACCTATGCCCAGGGCGGCTGCGTGATGTATATGGGCGAAAACAACCTGCGCGGGAGAGACGAGGACACGACCTTTTCGGGGTCTTCTTACTACGAGTATAACAAGGGCTTTATAAAAGACGAGCCGGAAAGTTTTGCGGTGACCGACTACCAGATGCGGCTGCGGCTAGATAACCAGCTGGAGGCGGAGGTGACCATGGCACTGGCGGGCACCGAGGGCCGCAGCGAAGAGTGCTACCGCTTTACGTTGTACCGGGGCTTTACGGTGACAGAAGTGCGCGACGAGACGGGGCGGGCGCTGCCGTTTTACCGGGAGAGCGACTATTTGGATATAGAGACCGAGCAGCCGCTGTCGGCGGTGACCATCTGCTACCGAGGGTACAGCGGCAAGTTTTACAGCAACCGCCAGGCAGTGAAGCTGCCGGCGTTCTTCCCGTACTACCCCATGGCGGGGTACCGGCCGCTGGTGCTGCGGGAGAGAGGGATGGAATATATCAATACCTGCCCGGAGGGAGAGCGCTTTTTTGACATTACCATACAGGGCGGGCCGGAGGCGCTGTACTGCAACCTGCCGGGTGAGGACGGCCATTTTTACGGCGTGGCGGAGGGCCCCTCGCTGCTGGGGGGGCTGGTGGAAAAAAAAGAGATCGACGGTATTCAGGTGGTCTACCCCATTTCGCAGCGGTTTTTGTACACGATGACATACGGGTACGAGAACACGCGGGTGGACGCGCAGCTGCCCATGGGCCAGGCACGGGCGCAGTATGACCGGCTGTGCGAGCAGGTGGGACAAACCCCACAGAGGCTGGCGGAAAAGACGGTGTTTTGCTGGTATAGCAGCAGTAGTATGACGGTGGGAAATGAGACGGTAGCCAGCTTTGCCGACCATGTGTTGCTGGAGATATGGTCGCTCTCTCCGGAAAAGATGGCGGCGTATCTGTTGGCCGGCGAGCTGCAGGACAAGATGACGGATGATTATCCGCTTTTGCGCAGTACCTTTACGGTATCGTATTTGTCGGATAAGAGCATTTTTAACAGGAGCGCCCGCAGCGCACTGAAGGACATACGGCAAAACCCCGACACGATCAGCGGCAGGGAGGAGACGGTGTACCTTTACCAGGCAGCTGAGAGGTGGGGAGACCAGGCGGTGAGCCGGGCGGTGTACGAATTTTTGCGCGACCGCAGCGACCAGCGGCCAGCGGCGGAGTTTTTAAAACAGCTCGTAGAGGAGGGACCGGCATGATCGAGGTAAAGGGACTGAAAAAGCGCTTTGGGATAAAGACGGCGCTGGACGCGGTGGAGGTGACCTTTGACAGCGGGATCTACGGCTTGCTGGGACCCAACGGCGCGGGCAAGACCACCCTGCTGCGCACGCTGCTGGGGCTGTACCCCATTCAGTCGGGCGATGTTTTTTACGATGGAAAGAGCCTGCGCAAGAGCAATGATCTGGCGCAGAATGCCGGCTACCTGCCCCAGCGCTTCGGCATGTTTTACGAGCTGACGGTGCAGGGAGTGATGGCGTATATCGGCACCATGAAAAAAATGCCAATGGCACAGGTGCGGCAGGAGACGGAGCGCTGCCTGGCGCGGACCAACCTGAGCGAGCTGAAAGACCGCAAGGTGGGCGCTCTCTCCGGCGGAATGCTGCGGCGGCTGGGCATCGCGCAGACGCTGCTGGGGGACCCGGATGTGCTGATCTTCGACGAGCCCACGGCGGGGCTGGACCCGGAGGAGCGGATGCGCTTTAAAAATATCGTGGCGGATATCCGCCGGGACCACACGGTGATCATCTCGACGCATATCGTGGACGATGTGGATGCGCTGTGCGACCAGGTGGTGGTGATGATGGCCGGCAAGGTGGCGTTTACGGGCACCCGCCAGCAACTGAAAGCGGTGGCGGAGAAAAAGGTCTACGAGATACCGGTGGAAAAGCAGGCGCTTTTGAGCCCGGGAGCTTTTCTGGGCAACCGCTTTGAGCGGGAAGGTACCGACTATATACGCATACTGAGCACTGTGCCCCAGCCGGCAGGCGTTTTGGTGCCGCCCAACATCGAAGACGGGTACCTGTGCATAACGAAGGGGATGTGAGCGATGGCGGCGAGAGCGCGGTTGCTGCTGCGGCAGTTTCGCAACATGGGCTGGAAGTACTTTGTGCCCTGGGTGCTGCTATTTGGCCTGATACCGCTGCTCACCTGGCGGTATATACAATCTTCCGGTCTTACGCCGGACGTATATGATTATATGCGGCCGGGCGTGTACAACGATTTTGAGCGGTATATTCCCATGGCGCTGGTGTGGTATTTGGTGCTGCTCTTTTACGAGTTTGTGGACAACCCCGCCTGCGAACTGCTGTACGCCTATGACGGGGTAAAAAAGACGAGGCTGATCGATCTGCTGGCGGTACATCTGCACATCGTCTTGATGGCGGCGCTGCTGCTTTTTGGCTACCAGTTTATTTTGCCGGGACTGTGGCAGGAGTTTGGCCGGCTGTGTATCATTTTGCTGGTGTACAGCTGTACCATGTACGGGCTGATGTATTTGGCAAAATCTACCCTGTTTGCGGCGATGGCAGTGGTGATCTACCATTTGCTGGGGGCTTTTATGTGGTCTGATGGGGCACTGTTCGACCTGTTTTCGGAGATGCGTATTGACGGTACCCAGCCGCTCCCGACCAATTACACGCCTTTTTTGCTGTGGGCGGCCATATTGTTGGGGCTGGGCGTATTTTTGAACCGGCGCTATGTGAAGTGAGGTGAGCGGACGTGGAGATGCTGCGGGAGTTTTGGTATGGGAAATACCGCAAGTGGCTGCTGCTGTTGCTGGTGATCTTCGCGGTGGCGGTGGGGGCGGTGCTCACGGTGTATATGGGGGACAAAAAGACCACGTACAAGCTCTCGGAGGGCAAGACGCTGGCGCAGGAGCAGATGCGGGAGCTGGGCTTTTCGTTTGCGGAGGACAGCGAGGAGTATTACTACTACGCTGAGCGGGGTGCGGCAGGTCTATATGCACGGGAAGAGTATTTAATGGCGGAGGATCTGTCGGTGCTTCACCGGGAAGACGCGAAGAGCACCTATTTACGGACGTGGTACTGGACCCACAGCTATATGCTGTTTAAAGAGCCGGAGATGAAAGATTGGGATATGCAGCCGTACTGGGACCAGTCCTACCATACTTTATCGTCTGCCTGTTACGAGCAGCAGCCCATCAAGTGGTATACGGCGAAGAGCGACCACACCTATTTTCGCCAGGAGCTGTGCCAGGAGGCGGCGAGGCTTGGATATGAGGGGCAGCGGCAGTTTTACCGGGAACAGGTGCTGAACCTGCCCTTTGAGACGCTGGAAAACCGGGCGCTGGAGGCGCTGAAAGAGGCCCAGATCGAGCTGCCGGATGATGGGCAGGGAATGTGGGAGCAGTATACGCTGGACAGGGCCCAGGTATATGTGCTGGCAGACCTGACGGTGGCGCAGCGGCTGGAGATACTGGAGTGGGCGCGGGTGTGCTACACGGTGCTGCGGGCGCAGCAGCTGGGGATAGACTGCCCGGACATGGAGCAGCTGCGGGGGCTGGCCTGCGAGCAGGTGGAGGAGCAGCTGGCGCCAGCCATTGAGCAGATAAACGCCACAGAGAGCCAGAAACAGATCAACGCGGGCTATGAAAATGCCTATGCCCATTTGGGGATATGGCCGGCGGAGCTGATGAACAAATAGGCGGATACCGGTGCGGCCTGATGGGGCGGCGCCGGTATTTTTTTACAGGGGGCAGGTGGGGAGCGGCACTAGGCAGGAGCGGGGGCGGGGTGGTATAGTAGAGGTGACTGTTTTTAGGAGGTGTGCGCGGTGGAGCGGATACTGGTGATCGAGGACGACCGGACCATTAAAGAGGAGCTGTGTGCGCTGCTGACTGTCAGCGGCTACCTGCCGGTGGAGGAGGAGCCCTGCGACTTGGCGCTGCTGGACGTGAGCTTGCCGGGGGAGAGCGGGCTCACGATCTGCCGGCGGCTGCGCCAGCACTCGGACGTGCCGGTGATCTTTTTGACGGCGCGGGTGTCGCCGGAGGACGAGCTGCTGGGCTTTGGTGTGGGGGCGGACGACTATATCCGCAAGCCGTACAACTCGTCGGTGCTGCTGGCGCGCATTGCCCGGCTGCTGCACCGGCGCCCGGGCACGGTGTTGACGGTGCGGCAGCTGACGCTGGACCTGGCCAGCATGACGGTATATTTTGGCGGCGCCAGCCGGGAGCTGACCAAAAATGAGACCCGCATTTTGGCCTGTCTGATGCAAAAAGAGCTGTGCACCCGGCAGGAGATCATCGAGGACCTGTGGCAAAACAGCCTGTATATCGACGAGAGTACCTTGTATGTGAACATCGCCCGGCTGCGGGACAAGCTGCGCCAGCTGGGGGCGGGCGACTACATCCGCACGGTGCGGGGCGTGGGGTACCGGCTATGAGCTTTGGGGAGTACGTGCGCTCGCAGGGGGTGACGCTGTGCTTTTTGGGCATCGGTGGGCTGCTGCTGGCGGTGTTTTTGCTGTTTGGCGGGGCGGAGATCGCGCTGCTGGCGGCGGCTGAGGGCTGCTTTTTGCTGGTAGTGCTGTGCTGGCTGGCGGGCAGCTTTTGCGCGGCATGCCGCCAGCTGTTGCAGTTACAGCAGCTAAAACAGGGGCTGGAGGACGCCTATTTACTGGGGGAGCTGCTGCCGCCGCCGACCGGGGCGGTGCAGCGGCAGTACTACCGGGTGATGCGCGCCGTGTCGCGGTCGGCCATCGACCGGGTACAGGCGGCCCAGAGAGAAAAAGAGGACTACTGCCAGTATGTGGAGAGCTGGGTGCACGAGATGAAGACCCCGCTGACGGCCTGCTCGCTGATCTTGGCCAACGGCGGTGACCGGGACAAGCTGCGGCGGGAACTGCGGCGGGCGGACAACCTGACCGAGAGCATTCTGTATTACGCCCGGCTGCGCAGCGCCGACCGGGACCGGGTGGTGCGCCCCTTTTCGGTGGCGGCGGTGATGGGAGAGGCGGTGAAGAGCCAGATGGAGCTGCTGATCGCCGCCGGCATCAGCGTGACGGTGCAGGGCGATTTTACCGCCCACGGCGACGACAAACAGCTGACTTTTGTGCTGGGGCAGCTGCTCGTCAACTGCGCCAAGTACTGCCCGGGGGGAAAGGTGGCGCTGACGGCGGCAGCGGGCACCGTTACGGTGCGCGATAACGGGCCGGGCATTGCCGACTACGAGCTGCGGCGGGTGACCGAGCGCGGCTTTACCGGCCGCGCCGGACGGGCGCTGGGCGGCAGCACCGGCATGGGGCTGTACATCGCCGACCAGCTGTGCCGGCAATCGGATATGCAGCTGACGGTATCCTCCCGCCTGGGGGAAGGAACGTCGGTGCGCATCACCTACAGCAACCTGACAAAACTGTAAGGGAAGGCGCCGACTGGCGTTAGAACAGGTCTCTTCGTCTCGTGGTATAGTGGTCAGCGAGATGGGGGGCCTTTTTTAGGGCGGCCGTTTAGAGCGCACGGCGCCAGCAGCGCCGCCGTGGCCCCGAAGATACCTACAGAGGAGCTGACTTTTATGGATCGACAACTGTTAGAGGTGCGGCAGGTCACCAAGTATTTTGGCAGCGGCAGCGTGGTCACCAAAGCGCTGGACGGTATTTCGCTCTCGGTGCAGCGGGGGGACTTCACCGCCATTATGGGGGCCTCGGGTTCGGGCAAGAGCACGCTGCTGAATGTGATCGCCACCATCGAGCAGCCCAGTTCGGGCGATATTTGGGTGGCGGGGCAGAACATCGCCGAGATGCGCGAGCGGCAGCTGGCCGACTTTCGCCGCGACCAGCTGGGCTTTGTGTTTCAGGAGTATAACCTGCTGGACACCCTGAAGGTGGGGGAGAACATCACCTTGCCGCTGGAGCTGCGCCGGACCGGCCGCGCCGAGATGCGCCGGGAACTGCGGCGGGTGGCCCAGACGCTGGGCATACAGGACCAGCTGGACAAGTACCCGCGGAAGCTTTCGGGCGGGCAGCGGCAGCGGGTGGCCTGCGCCAGAGCACTGATCGCCGGGCCGGCGCTGATCTTGGCTGACGAGCCCACCGGGGCGCTGGACTCGGCCAACTCACGGGGGCTGATGCAGACCTTTGTGCAGATGAACGAGCAGCTGGACTCGACCATTTTGATGGTGACCCACGACGCGGTAGTGGGCTCGTACGCGCGGCGAGTGCTGTTTTTAAAAGACGGCCGCATATGGAGCGAGGTGGACCGGGGCAGCCGCGACCGGCGGGATATGTACCGGGAGATCTTGGCGGTGATGGCGGCGCTGGGGGGTGAGCGGGATGTATGGTAAGCTGGCACTGCGCAACGTGCGGCGGCAGGTGGGGAGCTACCTGATCTACTTTATCACCGTATCGCTGACGGTGGCCATGATGTTTGGCCTGCACAACGTGCTGTACAGCCCGCAGCTGCAGGAATTTGCCCGCACGGTGGACTCGATGCGCACCGGGCTGCTGGTGCTATCGATCTGCATAGCGCTGGTGGTGGCCTTTGTGCTGGGGTACGCCACCTCGTTTATGCTGCGGCTGCGCAAGCGGGAGTTTGGCACCTACCTGACTTTGGGCATGACCCGGGGCAGCATCCTGCGCATTTTTGTGACCGAGACCATGCTGCTGGGCGCGGCGGCGCTGGCGGTGGGGCTGCTGTTGGGCCTGTTTTTATACCAGGGAATGATGATGGTGCTCTCGGCTTTGATGGAGCTGCCGTTTGCTCTGGCCAGCTACTCGGCCAGAGGGCTGTGGCTGACGGTGGGGCTGGTGGGCGGCATTTTTGCGCTGTCGGCCCTGACCTCGGCGCTGTACCTGAAGCGGGTGCGCATCGGCGCGCTCATCCACGGCGACCAGGTGGTGGCCAAAGAGGTGCGGCACCCGTTTTTATGGCTGGCGGTGGCGCTGGCGGCGCTGGGGACCATGGGGTATGCCTGCTTGGCGTTTACCCGGCAGGTGCAGTACGAGTTGACCGCCAGCGGCGAGCCGGCCGGCAGCATGGTGGTGAGTTTGACGCTGCTGGCGGCGGGGATGGTGCTCTTTCACATTGCGGCGGCCCGCAGCCTGACCCAGCTCATTTTGCGGCGGGGCCAGCGCCGGGGCGGCCGCGGCACCAGCACCTTTTTGCTGCGGCAGCTGGCGGCCAAGCTGGGCAGCAGCGCCGTGATGGCCGGGGCGCTGGCCTTTTTGATGACCTTTGCGGTGATCGGGGCCAACAGCTCGTTTATGCAGAAGGTGGCCGAACAGCTGTCGCTGCAGCAGCAGTACCCCTTCGATATCGCCGCCAGCCTGGACGCCGGCGAGCAGGTGCCCTACGACCTGGAGGCGGCGCTGGAGATCATTGGCCGGTACGCAGAGGTGCGGCAGGTGCTGCCCTACCAGCTGTACGACAGCGGCGGCCGGGCGCTGCAAAAGAGCGATTACCTGGAGCGAAACGACGGTGTGATGCCGCTGAGCCAGTTTAACGCGCTGCTGGCCGAGCTGGGGGAGCCGCCGCTGACACTGACAGAAGACGCGTTTTATGTGTGCCTGGGCGCGGAAGTATACCAGAAAGGCGAGCGGGAGCTACAGCCGGTGGAGCTGGTATTGGGGGGAAAGACCTACCGCTTTGCCGGGGCCACCGACCGGCTGCCCATGCTGCAGGACATCTTTTCGTTTGCGGTGGTGCCCGACGCGGCGGTGACCGGGCTGCCGGTGCTGGCCGACTGCGCGGCCATACAGCTAAAACAGGAGAAGTACGACGCCCGGGGCCTGCACCAGGCGCTGACCTATACCAGCCGCAGCGGCATCTACGAATTTGAGCGCTGCGACTACCGCATTCGGGAGTACAGCCGCATGGAGCGCGGCAGCACCACGGCGATCTTGGTGGAGGGGGCGCTTTACATGGCGGTGGTGTTCGTGTGCCTGGGGCTGGCAATGCTGGCACTGAAGGTACTGGCCGAGCTGGATCAGGACCGGCAGCGGTATGCGGTCCTCTTTCGCCTGGGGGCCAGCCGGCGGCAGCAGCAAAAGACGCTGTTTGGACAGATATTTTCCTTTTTCATCTTTCCCTTTTTGCTGCCGGTGGGCATGAGCGTGCCGGTGGCGGCTATCTGCGGCAAGATCATGAGCCTGGGCGGCTATCCCGCGCAGCGGGGGATCGTCTACCGCACCGCCGGGGCGGTGGCGCTGGTGCTGACGGCCATCTATATCCTGTACTTTTCCGCCACCTACCTCATCGCCAAAAAGAATATTCTGCCGCCCAGACAGTGAGCGGCCAAGGGACCTCGCTGGAGAGGTCCCTTTTTTGATGGGGAGGATGGGGGCGCCGGGGGGAGTATAGGAGCGCGCGGCGTGGCAGTGGCGGCGTGGGCCCGTCGGTGTTTGGAGAGGCGGCGGTACTGGGGCGCCGGGTGCTGGATGCTGGATACCGGGGGGCGAGCGGGCGGGCGCGAGCGGCCGGGCGGGCTGGGGCTGTGTGCTGGAGCGCAGCGGGGCGCCGGGGGCGCGAGCGGTAGAAAAGCGGCGCGGCGTGCGCAGATGTTCGGTGTTTCGACGGGTTTTTTGCTTTTTCTGGCTTAAGCGATTGACTTTTTGGCCCCGCTGCTGCTACAGTCTTTATTATAGAGAAGAGACAGGAGGTCGTGACGCGATGGAAGAGATGTACGGCGAGGGGAGCCGCTTTGACGAGCAGAATATCGTGCTGGTAGACGCCCAGAACATCGTGCGGGCGGCGCGGGAAGTAAAGCAGTCGAAAGAGGCCTTTGCGGCGCTTTTGGAGCAGGCTGAGCTGGGGGATACGGCGGTCCAGTACGATCTGGGGCGGCGCTATGCCGGCGGCGACGGCGTAGAGACCGATTACGAGCGCGCCTTTTACTGGTTTTCGCGGGCGGCCGAGGACGGCGACCTGCGGGCCATAGAGGCGCTGGGGCGCTGCTACCAGGAGGGCCACGGCGTGGAGCGAGACGAGCAGCGGGCGCTGGACCTGTTTCGGCAGGCGGCCGACCAGGACAGCTGCTCGGCCCAGTGCGAGGTGGGCCTGTGCTACGAGTACGGCAAGGGGTGCGACCGCGACCTGGGCGCGGCGGTAGAGTGGTATCGCACCGCCGCCCAGCAGGACTATGCCCCGGCCCAGTGTAACCTGGGCTACTGCTATCTGTGCGGCATCGGCTGCCCGGAAGACGCCCAGCAGGCCGTGTACTGGTTTAGGGCCGCGGCCGAACAGGACTACCCGCGGGCGCTGGACCTGCTGGGGAGCTGTTACCTGCGCGGCAGCGGCGCCGAGCGCGACCCCCAGCAGGCGGTGGCGCTTTTTGCGCGGGTGGCGGAGCAGGGATACCTGCCGGCCATCTGCGACCTGGGGCTGTGCTGCGAAAACGGCGACGGGGTGGAAAAAGACCCCGTGAGAGCGGTGCACTACTACCGGCAGGCGGCGGAGCGGGGCTTTGTATCGGCCCAGTGCAACCTGGGCTTTTGCTATATGGAGGGCATCGGCTGTGCGGTAGACGGCGAGCAGGCGGTGTACTGGCTGGAGCTGGCCGCCGACCAGAACTACCCGCGGGCACTGTCGCTGCTGGCCTGTTGCTACCGGGACGGGACCGGCGTAGAGGTGGACTTGAAAAGGACGATCGCCCTGCTGGAGCAGGCGGCAGAGCAGGACTACGCGCCGGCGCTCTGCGACCTGGGGCTCTGCTATGAGGTGGGCAACGGGGTGGAGCAGGACCGGGAACAGGCGGTGCGCTACTACCTGCGCTCGGCCGAGCTGGGCAACAGTACCGCCCAGTGTAACCTGGGGTGCTGCTACCTGCGGGGCATTGGCTGCCAGCGGGACCCCAAACAGGCGCTGCCCTGGCTGAAAAAGGCCATAGAGCAGGGGCACCCGCGGGCCATGGGCCTTTTGGGCGACTGCTATTTTTACGGCGACGGGGTAGAGAGAGACCGGGAGCGGGGGGCCGATTACTACCGGCAGGCCGCCGAGCTGGGCTACGCCCCGGCCATCTGCGACCTGGGGCTGTGCTATGAAAACGGCACCGGGGTAGAGATGGACAAGGCCAGAGCGGTGGAGCTGTACGCCCGCGCCGCCGAGCGGGGCAGCTTAGACGCCCGGTGCAATTTGGGCTACTGCTACTTAAAGGGCATCGGCTGTGCGGTGGACTACCCGCGGGCGCTGCCGGAACTGGAGCAGGCCGCCGAGCAGGGGCACCCGCGGGCGCTGGACCTGCTGGGCGACTGCTACCTGCACGGTGAAGGGGTGGAGAAAGACGAGCGCCGGGCGGCCGACTATTACCAGCGGGCGGCCGACCTGGACTACGCGGTGGCCATCTGCGACCTGGGGCTGTGCTATGAGTACGGCACCGGGGTGGAACCCGACAAGGATAAGGCGCTGCAGCTGTACCGGCGGGCAGCCGAGATGGGCAACGTGCTGGCCCAGTGCAACCTGGCTTACTGCTACCTGAGCGGTATCGGCTGCCAGGAGCAGCCGCAGGAGGCGGTAGTGTGGCTGGAGCGGGCGGCCGAGCAGGGGCACCCGCGGGCGCTGTACCTGTTGGGGGATTGCTACCTGTACGGCACCGGCGTGGAGCGCGACGAGGCGCGGGGGGCCGACTACTACCGGCAGGCCGCCGACCTGGGCTACGCGGCGGCGGTGTGTGACCTGGGGCTGTGCTACGAAAACGGCACCGGGGTGGAGATGGACAAAGAGAAGGCGGTGGAGCTGTATGCCCGCGCCGGCGAGATGGGCAACGCCGGGGCCCAGTGTAACCTGGCCTTTTGCTACTTAAACGGTATCGGCTGCCAAAAGGAGCCGCAGCGGGCGATCCCATGGCTGGAGCGGGCGGTAGAGCGGGGCCACCCCCGGGCCATGGACCTGCTGGGGGACTGCTACCTGTACGGCGAAGGGGTGGCGGTAGACCAGCAGCGGGGGGCCGACTACTACCGGCAGGCCGCCGACCTGGACTACGCGGTGGCGGTGTGCGATCTGGGGCTGTGCTATGAAAACGGCACCGGGGTAGAGATGGACAAGCGGCGGGCGGTGGAGCTGTACGCCCGAGCCAGCGAGCTCGGCAACCTGGATGCACTGTGCAACCTGGGCTACTGCTATTTGAGGGGGATCGGCTGCAAGCCGGCACCCAAAAAAGCGGTGACCTATTTGGAGCGGGCGGCCGAGAGGAACCACCCGCGGGCTCTGGACCTGCTGGGGCTGTGCTGTGAAAACGGCGACGGCGTAGAGGAGGACGCCGCCCGGGCGGTGGCATACTACACCCGCGCTGCCGAGCTGGGTCGTGCGGCGGCCCAGTGCAATTTGGGCTACTGCTACCTGGTGGGTATTGGCTGTGAGCGGTCGCCCGAGCGCGCGGTGCCTTGGCTGGAGCGGTCGGCCGCCCAGGGCTATCCCCGGGCCATGGACCTGCTGGGCGACTGCTACCGCAAGGGCTGGGGCGTGGAAACCGACGGCGCGCGGGCGGTGGACTATTACCAGCAGGCGGCCCAGCAGGGCTACCTGACGGCTATGGTGGACCTGGCCCAGTGCTATGAGCGGGGCATCGGCGTGGCGGCGGATATGGGCCGCGCCGCCCAGCTGTGTACCGAGGCGGCCCAGCGCGGCAGCGCCAGCGCCATGCTGTGGCTGGGCCGGTGGCACCGGGATCACAAGCCGGAGCGCGACAGCCGCAAAAAAGCCCGCTACTGGCTGCAGCAGGCGGCCGATCAGGGCAGTAAACAGGCCCAAAAGGAGCTAAAGGAGCTGGGCGGATCGGCCCTGCAAAAGTTGGCCGGCCTGTTTCGGCGCTCATAGGACTGTCGGCGCGCACAGGCAGCGCCGCGGCAGAAGGACAGAGATAGAAAGAAGAGACCGCGGCGGCGGTCTCTTCTTTTGCGTTTATGTGTACGGAGGGGGATAGCGCCGGGCGGTGGCGGCGCCAAGGCGGCCGGGGCGGTGGCGCTGGGGATGCGGGGGCGACCCCACACTGGCCGGGGCGCTACAGCCGGTCGCTGCGGCGCTTGTGGTGAAAGGCGAAGATGGCGGCAGCCAGCACCGCCACCGCCCAGCAGAGCACCACCGCCAGGTGGGGCCAGATGGCGGCGTAATCGCCCCGCAGCGCGGCGCGGCCCATGTCGACGGCGTGGGCGAACGGCAGCAGATAGGCCGCGCTCTTAAACCAGCCGCCCACCAGGTCCAGATCGAACCAGGTGCCGCTGAGCCAAGCCGAGAGGTTGGTGAGCAGCGCGCCGCACACCCCGCCCACCTGTTTGTCGGTCAGCAGGCTGCCGCACAGCAGGCCGATGCCGATGAACAGCAGGCAGCAGGGCAGCATGAGCAGCAGCAATATGAGCAGCCGTGGGCTGAGAGACAGCCCCAGCGGCACCGACGCCGCCAGGCAGACGGCACACTGTACCAGGGCCATGGGTACCAGCGGCAGCGTGTAGCCGCCGATAAAAGAGGAGGCCGAAAGCGGCGAGGCCAGCAGCCGCACCAGGAAGGAACTGCTGCGGTCTTTGGCGATGAGCGTGCCGGAAAACAGAGCCACGAACGACAGGCCAAACACCACAATGCCCGGCGCCAGCTGCTCGATAGCAAACAGCTCTACCGGCACGTTGGCCTGAATGGCCGAGAGCAAAAACAGCACCACTAGCGGAAAGCCCAGGCCAAAGGCCAGATTTAGCGGATCGCGGAGCATCTCTTTGGTGTTGCGCGCGGCAAAGGCGTTCAAATCGCCACCTCCTCGGGTGCGGCCAGGGCCACAAAGGCGTCTTCAAAACGGGTGGTACCGGTCTGGGCCATCAGCTGGCCGGGGGTGCCCACTGCCGTGAGACGGCCGCCGGCCATGATGCCGATGCGGTCGGAGAGAGTTTGGGCCTCCTCCATGTAGTGGGTGGTGAGCACCACCGTGACGCTGCCCTTGAGCGACTGGATGAGCGCCCACAGCTGGCGGCGGGCCAGCACGTCGAGGCCCAGGGTGGGCTCGTCTAAAAAGAGGATCTGCGGGCCGGAGATGAGCGCCATACCGATGCTCAGCCGCCGCTGCATGCCGCCCGAGAGCGTTTTGGCGAGGCTTTTTTGCACCGGCTGCAGCGACAGGCGGCAGAGAATGTCGCCGGTGCGCGCGGCGGCCTGCGCGCTGTCGGCGCCGTAGATACGGGCCATCATCTGCAGGTTCTCGGCCACCGTCAGGTTGGGGGCCACAGCGGTCTCCTGCGGGGAGAGGCCCAGCTTTTGTTTGGCGCGCTGAGGGTGCTCGACGATGCTGTCTCCCAGCAGCCAGGCATTGCCGCCGGTGGGTGCCGTGAGACCGCAGAGCATTTTGATGGTGGTGGTCTTGCCGGCGCCGTTGACCCCCAGCAGCGAGAACAGCTCGCCGGGAAAAACGGTGAGCGACAGCCGGTCTACGGCCAGCGCCTGCCGGTAGCGCTTGGTGAGCGCCGCGGTCTTTATAGCCTCCATATCACGCCTCCTCGGGTGGGGACTGCTGGGCCTCGAAGATGGCGCCGGCAAAATTGAGATAGTCCTCGTTGCGGACGATGGCGATGCCCTGCTCTACGTCGGCCAGCAGGAGCAGCGTGTCGCCGGGCTTTATGTCAAACAGCTCGCGGGCGCCTTTGGGGATGACGATCTGCCCCTTTTCGCCCACCTTGACGGTGGAGATGAATTTGCCTTTGGGGACCTGGATACCCATGTAGATACCTCCTCTGCACAATAAAATAGGTCATACAAAGTAAGAAAAGTATAACTTGTATAACTAATTATACGACAGTGGCGGCGGATGTCAAGCGGTGGAGGCAGGTTTGTGACCGGGCGCCGCCGATGGGAGAGTAAAGACGGCACCGGCGGGGAAACGTGTTACCGGGGCCATAATGTGCCGCACTGTGCGGTCAGGTGGTGGTATACTGCCGGTGCCGGGGTCAGTCTGGGACCAGCATGGAGAGCCGGGCTGGGGCTTGATCTGGGGCGGGTGTGGGGCCGGAACTGGACTGCGTTTGGACTGGATCTGGCCGAGTTGGAGCCGGGTGTGGGCCAGGTTTAGGCAGGGTTTGGGCAGGGTTTGGGCAGGGTTGGGGCCGGTGCTGTGGGCCGAAAATGGCGGGGTCGGGGATGGTACTGGCCGACCTTGGTACACGCAAAAAAATTTTGCCGGCGGGCGTGACCTTTGTGGGGGGCCAGCCGTCTAAATAGACAGGGCCGGCCGGTGACAGCCGCCGCCCGACCGCACACAGAAAATAAAACCGAGTAAACAGCACAGGAAAAAGAGGACGGCGATATGGCCTTTAGCGATCTTGCATTTTTATTTCTATTTTTGCCGGTGGTGCTGGCGGGCATCTACCTGCTGCCCAGACGGTACCAGGACGGGCTGCTGCTGGCAGCCAGCTTGATATTTTACGCGCTGGGGGTGCGGCAGCGGCCCTGGGCCATAGCGCTGTTTTTGGGGCTGTGTTGGCTGTGCTGGTTTGGCGGCCGCCTGTTGGGGGCCGCCACCCGCTACCGCCGCCAGCTGTTGTGGATGGCCGTGGCGGTGCCGGTGGGCTGCCTGCTGGGCTTTAAATACGCCGGTATCTTTACCGGCACGGCGGTGTGGTTGCCGCTGGGCATGAGCTTTTACACCTTCTCGATGGTGGGGTATCTGTTCGACGTGTACCGGGGCAAGGTGGATGCCGAGCGCTCGCTGGGCCGCTTTTTTACCGCTCAGTGCATGTTTCCCAAGCTGATATCCGGCCCGCTGACGCCGTACGGGCAGATCGCCCCCCAGCTGGGGCGGCGGCGCCTGGACCTGCGTCAGCTGGACACCGGGCTGCGCACCTTTATTTTGGGACTGGGCATGAAGGTGCTGCTGGCCGACCGCATCGGCGGGCTGTGGCGTCAGTTGGGGGCCATTGGGTACCAGAGCATATCCGGCCCGCTGGCCTGGATGGGGCTGGTGGCCTTTTCGCTGCAGCTGTATTTTGACTTCCACGGCTACTCGACCATGGCGGTGGGGCTGGGGCAGATGCTGGGCCTGTCGCTGCCCCAAAACTTTGCGCACCCCTACGCGGCCAAGTCGATGACTGATTTTTGGCGGCGCTGGCACATCACCCTGAGCAGCTGGTTTCGCGACTATGTGTACATCCCGCTGGGGGGCAGCCGCCGGGGGCGGCCGCGGCAGATATGCAACCTGCTGGCGGTGTGGGTGCTCACCGGCATGTGGCACGGCTCGACGGTGAACTTTTTGCTGTGGGGACTGTTTTTGTTTTTGCTGCTGGCGGCCGAAAAGCTCTGGCTCTACGAGCGGCTGCAGCACAGCCGGGTGTGGGGCCACCTGTATATGGCGCTGTGTATCCCGCTGAGCTGGATGCTGTTTGCCATTCCTGATCTGGGCCAGCTGGGGGCATACGCGCAGCGGCTGTGGGGCGGGTTTTCGGCGGCGGCGCTGGCCGGGAGCGACTTTGTGCGCTACGGCGGCCAGTACGGCCTGCTGCTGGTGCTCGGGCTCATCCTGTGTATGCCGGGCCCGGCCCGGCTGTGGCGGCGGGTGCGGCACACGCCGCTGGCCACCGGCTTTTTGCTGGTGGTGTTTTGGGCCTGCTGTTACTGCCTGTCGGCGGGGCTCAACGACCCGTTTATGTACTTTAGCTTTTAGAAAAGAGGTCTATCGATGAGGCGATCATCCCCCCGAGCACTGCTGTGCTACCTGCTCATCTCGGCGGTGGCGGTGAACCTGACCGGGCTGGTGTTGCAGAGGACCGTCTGCCGCGCCACCGGCCAGCTGCAGGATAAATTGCCGGTGGCGGTGCCGTTTTTGCTGCTGCAAGACCCCACCTTGTTGCAGGTGGGAAAGGCAGGCGAAAACGGCGGCCCCAAGGCCCCACCGCCGGGCGGCGCCGACAGCCAGGGCCCGGCCCAGCAGGAGGGCGACGCCGGCAGCGACAGCTCCCAGCTGCAGCCGGCACCCAGCCCGTTTCACCAGGTGGAGCCCAGCTATTTTGACGACGCGCTGTTTATCGGCGACTCGCGCACCGAGGGGCTGTGGGAGTACGGGCGGCTGGGGGCGGCCGACTACTTTTGCGGCTCGGGCATGACGGTGTTCAATGTGTTTGAGCAGCAGAGCTACGTGGACAGCGCCGGCGGCCGCACCGACCTGTTGAGCCTGCTGGCGGCGCGGACATACGGCAAGGTGTACCTGATGCTGGGCATCAACGAGCTGGGGTACGACTTTGACCGGCTGATGGAGCGCTATCAGGCGCTGCTGGGCGAGGTGCGGCGGCTGCAGCCGTCGGCCAAGGTGTTTTTGTGCGGCAACTTACATGTGAGCCGCGAAAAGGTGCAGCGGGTGCAGTGGCTGCACCCGAGCAACATTGAGAACCTGAACGCCCATATCGCCGCGCTGGCCGACGGGCAGCAGGTGTTTTATTTAGACGTAAACCCCGAGTTTTGCGACGGTGAGGGCTATTTGCGGCCCGAGCTGACCGGCGACGGCACCCACCCATTTGCCGCCATCTACCAGGTGTGGGCCCAGTGGCTGTGTAAAAACGGCGTGTAGCGCTGTGACTGACGGCGCCGAAATAACGACATCAAAAGAGGCGCTGGCCCCGACGGGTCAGGCGCCTTTTTTGGCGCCTGTGCGCTGACAAAATTTACAGAATGCCCGAAATTTGGCGACAAACGACACTGTACAAACTGCCCGCCGGTGGAGTATACTAAATAGACATAAGGGCCGCTGCCGAGCGGCGGACCACACGCGGCAAAATACAGAAAAAAGCGCGCGAGAAATGAGGGATAAGCATGAGTTTGCAGGATACACCCCGGGCCAACCGGCTGCATATCGGCATTTTTGGCCGCCGCAACGCCGGCAAGTCCTCACTGCTCAACGCCATAACCGGGCAGCAGCACGCTATCGTCTCGGAGGTGGCGGGCACCACCGCCGACGCGGTGTACAAATCGATGGAGATACACGGGCTGGGGCCCTGCGTGCTCATCGATACTGCCGGTTTCGACGATGAGGGAGAGCTGGGCCAGCTGCGGGTACAGGAGACCGAGAAGGCCGCCTTAAAGACCGACGTGGCGCTGCTGGTATTTGCCCCCGGGCAGGACCTGGCGCTGGAAAAGGCGTGGCTGGAAAAGCTGCTGGGGCACGGCATCCCGGTGATCCCGGTGCTCAACAAGGCCGATATCGCCATGGGCGGCCCCGCCCAAGAGGCGGCCCGGGCCAAAAAAGAGCTGGGCCTGTCGCCGGTGCTGGTGAGCGCCGGCACCGGGGCGGGCATCTCGCAGCTGCGCCAGCAGATCATTCGCGTGCTGCCCGAGGACTACGAGCAGCCCAGCATCACCGGTGAGCTGGTGGAGCCCGGCGACCGGGTGCTGCTGGTGATGCCCCAGGATATCCAGGCACCCAAGGGGCGGCTGATACTGCCCCAGGTACAGGTGACCCGCGACCTGCTGGACCGGGGCTGCGTGATCGTGAGCGCCACCGCAGACCTGCTGGACGCGGCGCTGGCGGCGATGGCCGCCCCGCCGGACCTGATCATCACCGACTCACAGGTGTTTCCGCTGGTGTACCAGAAAAAGCCGCCCGAGAGCCGGCTGACCTCGTTCTCGGTGCTGATGGCCGGCTACAAAGGGGATATAAACACCTTTGTTGAGGGGGCGGCCGCCATTGAGGCGCTGACGGAGAAGAGCCGGGTACTCATTGCCGAGGCCTGCGCCCACGCCCCGCTGGCCGAGGATATCGGCCGCGAAAAGCTGCCCCGCATGCTGCGGCAAAAGGCGGGCCAGGGGCTGGCGGTAGACTTTGTGCGCGGGGGCGACTTCCCCGAAGACCTGACCGGCTACGATCTGGTGCTGCACTGCGGCGCCTGCATGTTCAATCGGCGGCTGGTGCTGGAGCGCATCCGCCAGGCGAGAGAGCAAAAAGTGCCCATCACCAATTACGGGGTGGCGCTGGCGGCGCTGGCCGGTATTTTGGATAAGATCTGCTACTGACCGGCGCGCGGCCTACCGGCTGCACGGCGCCGACAAAAAAAGAGAGAGGACCGCTGCCCGCCGGGGCCGGTCCTCTCTCTTTTTTATGGTGGTGCTGGCGGCGCTGCCGGACCTGTGGGGGGCAGAGCACCGCTGAGGTGCGCCGGATGCCGCCGCCTTTCGCGGTAAAAAATACCGTGTTGGGGGAAAGCCCCCCTCCCGACCGGGTAGCGGTGGCCGCCGCCGGGGAGATGCGCCCGGCGGCGCTAGTCCAGCTCGCCGGCGCGAAACAGCTCGATGAGCCGGTTGCCGATAGAGATGTCGGAGGTGCTGGGGGGAATATCGGCGCGGGCAAACCAGCGGGCATCGGTGAGCTCCTCCTCCTGCAGGGTGATCACATCGGGCCCGTCGAGGTGGGCGACGAAACCGACCATCTCGGTCTCGGAGAAGGGCCAGGGCTGGCTGCCGATATAGCGGATGTCTTTGACGGAGAGGCCCACCTCTTCTCTGGCCTCGCGGGCGACGGTCTGTTCGAATGTCTCGCCGAACTCGACAAATCCGGCCACCAGCGCCCAGTTTGGATAGCTGCTGCGGTCGTTTTTGACCATCAGCAGACGGTCGCCGTCGGTGATGGCGGTGATGACGGCGGGGGAGATCTTGGGGTACTCTACCTGGTGGCAGTTGGGGCACACCATACAGCGCTCCCAATCGCCGCCGCGCATGGGGCTGCCACAGCTGCCGCAAAAGCGGTGGCTGTGCTTCCACCGGTACAGCTGGCCAGCGGTGATGCCGGCAAAGGCCAGGTGCCCCGGCTGCAGGGTGCGAAACTGCAGGGTGGAGCAGGCGCTCAGCGCACCGCTGTACACACCGGGCTTGGCGAGGAGGTAGACGCCCTGATCGTCGATATCGAACAGATGGTCGGCCCCCTGCGCGGCGACGGGGGAAAAGTCGGCGAAGGTGGGCAGGGTGAGCCCGTTTTCGCCGGACTTGAGCAGCACCTGGTCGGGGGCGGGAAAAAACAGCGCAATGTCGCCGGGGACGGGGTCGCGGCGCACAAAGTCGTTGCAGAAGACGTGGGGGTAGATATCCTGGAGCATGAAGAAGGCCTCTTTTCCTGTAACAGTTTAAAAGAGCCCGCGCGGGGCCGGTACGGCATCGGTGGCAAAGAGAATACCGCTTGCCTGCAGGCAAGGCTCGGGCCTGAGCGCGCGGCGGGGCGCGGACAGACGGCTTACAGCGGCGGCTGGGCCATGGCCAGCGTGTCGCCGGTGGGGCGGGCGGTGAGCTCGACCCAGGCGGGGCCAAAACCGGCCCGCAGCGCATTTTTTACCGAGGGGATGTTGGACCAGGCGGCGCAGTAAAAAGGCACCTTGCCGCGGGACAGGATCTCCTGCGACAGCAGGTGGGTCAGCGCGGCGGCGACACCTCTTCGCCGGTAGCCGGGCTGCACGTCGATGCCGATCTGCCACATCGTGTCGCAGTCGGCCGAGCAGCCGGCCAGACCGATGAGATGGGGGCCGTCATAGGCGCCGACGGCCAGCACGTCGAGCTCCCGCCTGGCGTCGCACAGTGCGTTGGGCCAGCGGCCGCCGTGCAGCGGCGCCAACTGTGCAGCTGTCAGCAGCCGCACCGGGTAGGGGCACCCGGCCGGGGCTGAGGCCGAGAGCTGCGGCAAAAAGTATGCGGCCATAAAACAGGGCAGCTGGCCGCGGGGCGCCAGCAGTTGGGTGAGCCGGTGCAGCTGCGGCGTCTCAAAGCAGTGCTCGGGCGGGCAGCTGTTTATGTACTGGCGCACCGGCTGCTCTACCGCCGGGTCGACCGAGGCGACGATGCCGCCGCCGTAAGAGACCAGCTGGCAGTAAAAGGGCAGCTGCAGGTAGCGCCGCGCCCGGGGATGGGGCCGGGAGCGCACCACCGTGTTTTGCCCGCTGACAAGGTCCTCCGGGCGGCAGCCCAGTTCAGTGGCCGACTGGTACAAAGCCGTGTTGAGCAGCTCCTGTTGGGTCACAGAAATACCTCCCCTAAAAGCTGGTGGGCGGGCGTATACACCTATTGTAGCACGAAACAGGTGGGGAATAAAGTGGCGCCGACGGGCACTTGTAAGGCGGCGGGTTTTGCAGTAAACTGAAGGGGTTATAAACGATAAGACGAGGGAGGTGGCGCGAATTGAAGATCATCGACGCGCACATGCACGACTATCAAAACAGCCCCTATTTTGACCAGATCGCCCGCGACGCGGGACACGAGAACTCGGAAGAACACCTGCGGCAGGTATACCGGCAGCTGGGCATTGTCGGCGGGGTGGTGATGGGCAACGGCGGGCTGTCGCTGCAGGAGCACTGTTACCCCGACTTTTTGCACTACTGCATCGGCCTGGACAGCAGCTGCTTTGCCGACGGCCGCCTGCCCGACTGCGCCGACCTGGTAGAGGCGCATCTGCAGCGCCAAAACTGTGTGGGCATCAAGTTGTACCCGGGCTACAGCTACTACTATGTGTTCGACAAGGTGTACGACCCGTTTTACAGGTTGGCCCAGAAGTACCAAAAGCCGGTGGCCATCCACACCGGCGACACCTCGATGGAGACGGCTATTTTAAAGTACGCCCACCCGTTGACTTTAGACGAGGCGGCGGTGCGCTGGCCCAAGGTGCAGTTTGTGATGTGCCACTTTGGCAACCCCTGGCTGACCGACGCGGCTGAGGTAGTGGCCAAAAACCCCAACGTGGCGGCCGATCTCTCGGGCTGGGCGGTGGGGCGCTTTTCGCTGGGCGATTTTGCCGACCAGTACAGCGGCTACCTGCAGCAGCTGCGCACCTGGACGGGGTATGTGGGCGACTACAGCCAGCTGATGTTCGGCACCGACTGGCCGCTGGTGAACCTGTCGGATTACATCGATCTCATCCGCTACCTCATTCCCGAGCGGGCGCAGGAACAGGTGTTTTTTGAAAATGCCAACCGCATCTGGGCACTGGGGCTGTAGAGCGGCGGCACAGGACCCGGGCGGGCGAAAAAAGTGGGCGGCGCGATAGAGAGCGCCGCCCACTTTTTTGCCGTTGGCCGTCAGGTGATCTTAAACCGTTTCCAGCGGCCGGAGCGGTAGCGCCACACCACGAACAGGCAGGCGATGACCCAGGCCGGCGGCATACTGACGTAATAGCAGCGAAAACCCACGGCGGTGCCGGCCAGCGCAAAGGAGAGCGCCAGCCGGATGCCCAGGCTGATAAATCCCGATGCGGCGGGGACCTTTACGTCGCCGGCGCCCTGCAAAAAGCCGCAGGTGATGGTGGAGATGGTACTGACCCAGATAAAGAGCATGAGCAAATCGAGGTGTTCTTTGCCCCGCAGCAGAGCCTGGCCGCTGATGCCGAACATGCAGAGCAGTCTGCGGTCGAGCAGGATGATGAGCACCGCCAGTACCGCACTGATGCAAACGCCCATCTGCACGGTGACGCGATAGCCCTTTTTGGCCCGATCGACCTGACCGGCACCGATATTTTGCCCCACAAAGCTGGCCATGGCGGCACTAAAGCTCTCGGAGGGAATATGGGCCAGCTGTTCGATGCGCTGCAGGGCCGAGAAGCCCTCGATGCTGGCGGTGCCGAAGGAGTTGACCAGCCGCTGCAACACGATAAAGCCCATCGAGCTGACCATGCCCTGAAACATGATGGGCACGCTCAGGCGGGTGAGCTGCCACGACCGCCGCCGCCAGCTGCGCAAAAAAAGCCGGCCGGGCAGCAGGTCGGGGAACAGGCGGCGCAGGTAGAGGATGCTGGCGACAGCCGAACCGGCCTGCGAGATGACGGTGGCCGCTGCCGCCCCCACCACCCCCCAGTGCAGAGCGATGACGAACAGGCAGTCGAGCGCGACGTTGAGCACGGCCGAGATGAGCAAAAACAGCAGCGCCCCCTTGGAGTTGCCATAGGCCCGCAGCGCCCCGTAGGTGACGTTATACAGCAGCTGAAAGATGAGCCCGCCGCAGTAGACCAGGTAGTAGCCCAAGCTGTTTTGCCGCATGGCCGCCGGCGTTTTCATAAAGCCCCAGATGAGCGGCTTGGCGGTGAGCGCACAGAGCAGCGTAACGGCGATACCGGCGGCTGCGGCCAGCAGATAGGCGGCGGTGATGACTTCGCGCATCTCGCGCTGGCGGCGGGCGCCAAAATACTGGGAGATAGCGATACAGGTGCCCGAGCCCAGACCGGTGCCCACCGCGCCCAGCAGCCAAGCCATAGGGGCGGTGAGCCCCACTGCCCCCAGCGCTGACGAGCTGACGAAGTTGCCCACGATGATGCTGTCGACCAGATTGTAGAGCACCTGCAGCAAGCTGGCCCCCATAATGGGCAGCGAGAACAGCAGGATGGTCCTGCGCGCGGGGCCGGTGGTCATATCGCTGTGCATACGCGTCTCCCCTTTTTTACGAGAGATCTCCCGTTTCTATAGGTGTTTCTGTACACATTGTACGCGGTCATGGCGGAGTTGTCAATTGCTAACTGCATGCGGGAGCGGCGTGCAGCCGACGAAGGAGGAGCTGCGCGGCTGGGGGCGAGGTGAAGCTGCCGCCGCAGACGGACCGGTGGAGCTCTCTGTTGGTGCCTGGTGGGGGGCTGCCGGGCCGGTGAAACGGGTGTAACGAGCCTGGGGCGGGACAGCGAGTAATGGCCCGGCACCGGCAGACGCCCGGCGACAGCAGGCTGACAGTCGCCGACGGTGCGCGATAGGTCGGCCCGCTGGCGGCCGCGCGCTGATGTGTGGTTGGTGTGCGGCCGGGTCTTGGGCGCAGCTGCACGGTAGGAGCAGCGGTGGCCGGGCCTTTTTGGGAGAGGAACGCCGGTGTACCCACTGTAGACGAGAAGGCGGGTCCTGTGATAAAATAGAGCAAAAGGTGTAGATTTATAGGATAAAGGAGGGGTCGTGGTGAACAAGATACAGGTCTATCACAGCTCCGACACCAACATTTTGGTGTGGGATATGCTGGTGAGCGTGCTGGTGCTCACCTTGGCGCTGTCGCAGTTCACTGCGCTGCACACCGCTTTTTGCCTGCTCATCGCCATCAGTATTACGGTGGTCATCGTGGCCGTGTGGCACACGCGGGTGGGGTTTTGGCTGGTGTCGGCGGTGTTCAGCGCCTTTTGGGGCGGCTTGGCTTACGGCATCACCGCCCTGTTTACCGAGGACGCGATCTGGCAGTGGATGGTGTTTGGACTGGCGGTGCTGGTGGCGCTGGGCAGCCACCTGTTGGCCCGGCGTTACACCCAGAATATCGAGGAGGTATAGCGGGCCCCGGGCGCCAGACCTCACCGGCCCAGTGCCGGCAGAGAGAAAAACAGAGGACTACACAGCCGATCGGCTGCGCGGTCCTCTGTTTGATTTTGCCTGTTGTGCCCCGAGCAGCGCTTGGCACCGGCACCGCCGGGGCCGTTTGCGGATCATTTGGGTCCCAGAACGCCGCACCGATCACTGGAAAGCTGCCGCCAGCAATCAGAGTTTGGCGGCGATACCGGCGGACGGCTGTCGGGGCAAAAGCCCCGCCGGCAGTGTACAGGCGCTGCCCAAAACGGCGTCAGACCGGCCGTCTTATTGGTGCAGGCGGGTAAAGATACCAGCTGCCGAAAACGCACCTCACCGATGGATAGCGAGGACCGGCGCGCCGCCGCGATACCGGCCGCCCATCATCGCACCGCCACGGCAGCGGCAGCACGTGGCACAGCGGCAATGAGCGCGGCAGCGGCCAAGCTGACGGAGGTCTGGCCGCTGCCGTTTACACCATACAGCAGATATGCTGCTGTAAACGGGGGCGAAAACAGCGGCGGCTCCCGCCAGACAGGTTCGGGTGATACCGCCGGGCCGGTGGCGCACAGACGCATCTCCTGGGCGGCAGCGGGGCGGATCGGTGCTGCCGGGCTACTGTTCGGGCGGGCTCTCGGGGGTGCTACCGGGGGCGGAGGCCGCCCCATGCTCGGCCCGCGTGGCAGCCGGCAGGTGGGCGCTGTGCCACTGGGCGATCTGCTCCATGCGCTGTGCTACCTTTTTTTCGCTGCCCTGGTCGGTGGGGCGGTAGTACTGCCGCCCCTGCAGGTCGTCGGGCAGGCACTGCATGTCGGTGAGCTTGGCGGCGCTGTCGTGGGCGTACTGGTAGCCGGCGCCGTAGCCCAGGTCTTTCATCAGGCCGGTGGGGGCGTTGCGTATCTGCAGCGGTACCGGTTGCGCCAGCCGCTGCAGCGCGTCTTTTTTGGCCGACTCGTAGGCCGTATACAGGGCGTTTGACTTGGGTGCCAGAGACAGATAGGTCACCGCATGGGTCAGGTGGACGCTGCACTCGGGCATGCCGATAAAGTGGCAGGCCTGGTAGGCGGCCACCGTGACTTCCAGCGCGCGGCTGTCGGCCATACCCACATCCTCGCTGGCAAAGCGCACCAGCCGCCGGGCCACGTACAGCGGGTCCTCGCCGGCCTCCAGCATGCGGGCCAGCCAGTACACCGCCGCTTGCACGTCGCTGTTGCGCATCGACTTGTGCAGGGCCGAGATGAGGTTGTAGTGCTCCTCGCCGTTTTTGTCGTACAGCAGCGACTTTTTGCCGATACATTGGCCCAGGCTCTGCGGGGTGACGACCGTTTTATCCTGGGTGCGCTGGCCGTTGAGCACCGCCATCTCCAATGTGTTGAGGGCCACCCGTGCGTCGCCGTTTGCAAACTGGGCGATGGCGGAGATGCAGTCGTCGCTGATCTCGATATTCTGGCGGCCAAAGCCCCGCTCATCGGCCAGCGCCCGGCGCAGCAGGCCGGATAGGTCTTCGGCGGTCAGCGGCTCGAGCACGAACACCTTGCACCGCGACAGCAGCGCGGCGTTTATCTCGAACGACGGGTTTTCGGTGGTGGCGCCGATGAGGATGATGCTCCCCTTTTCTACAAATGGCAAAAAAGCGTCTTGCTGGGCCTTGTTGAAGCGGTGTATCTCGTCGACGAAGAGGATGGTCTTTTCGCCCATGCGGCGGCTCTGCTCGGCGCTCTGCATGACGGTGCGGATCTCTTTGATGCCGCTGGTCACGGCGCTGAAGTCGACGAACTCGGCCTGGGTGCGGGCGGCGATGATGCGCGCCAGCGTGGTCTTGCCCACCCCCGGCGGGCCCCAGAAGATCATGGAGCACACCTGGTCGCGCTCGATGAGCTGCCGCAGCACCTTGCCCGGCCCCAGCAGCTGCCTTTGGCCCAGGTACTCGTCGAGGTCGCGCGGGCGCAGCTTGCTGGCCAGCGGGTCGTGCAGCTGGCGGTCGTCAAACAGAGACTGCTGAGACATGAAATTCACCCCTTAAAAAATAAACATCTGTTTTTATTGTAGGGCTGTCGGCGCCGCCCGTCAAGCGGCTGCGCTCAAATAAAAAGGCGCCCGGCCCAGCAGGGTCGGGCGCCGGTAGCGCGCCTTTGGGTATTAGACCACGGCGATCTCGTCCTGCCCGGTGACCGGCAGGCCCTGCGCCTTTTGTAGACAGGCCTGGTATTGGCCCATGGGCATGGGGCGGGCGCAGTAGTAGCCCTGGATGTAGTCGGCCTGCATGGTGTGCAGCAGGTCGTACTGGTCTTTTTGCTCGACCCCCTCTACAACGACTGCCAGCCCCAGCGAGCGAAACAGGGCCAAGCTGTTTTTGAGGATGAGCCGGGTCTTTTCGTCGTCGACCAGGTGGTCGACCATGCTCTTATCGATCTTCACCGCGTCGATGGGCATGGTACAGACCGACCCCACCGACGAGAAGCCGGAGCCGAAGTCGTCCATGAGGATCTGCACCCCGTGGCGGCGAAAGCGGCCCAGGCTCTGGGCCAGAATGTCGCGGTTTTCAAAGAGGGCCGTCTCGGTCAGCTCGATCTGGATCAGGTCGTGGGGGAGGTGATAGCGGTCGATCACCGCCAGATAGCGGTCGACAAAGTCGAGCCGGTACAGGTGCAGCTGCGAGGCGTTGACCGAGATGGGGCCGGGCTGCAGCCCGGCGTCGAGCCAGCGGCGCATCTGCCGGCACACCGCGGCGAACACTCGGCGGTCGAGGTCGATGATGCCGCCGTTTTGCTCTAAAACGGGGATGAACGCGCCGGGCGAGATCCACCCATTTTGCGGCGAGTGCCAGCGCACCAGCGCCTCGGCCCCGTGAAAACTGCCGGCATGCAGGTCGTATTTGGGCTGAAAGTACAGCTGCAGCTGGCCGCTCTCCAGCGCCCCGTCAAAGTGGTTGGCGAGCTCCTGCTGCCGCACCAGCTGCCGGCGCAGTGCGCCGTCGTACAGGCCGCAGGGCTGGCTGGCGTTTTGGCGGCTGTGGTCCATGGCCAGCTTGGCCCGGTCGATCATCCCCTCGAGGGTGAGCGTACGGTCCTGCACGGGGTACACGCCCGCCCGCAGCCGCACCTGGTAGATGAGATCGCCGTCGCGCTTGTCGGCCCGGGCCTGCACCTTGTGCAGCAGCTCGGTCACCCGGTTTTGCAGCAGCTGTACATCGCGGCAGTGCAGCAGCAGAACAAATAGGTCGGCCTGCATGCGGGCGGCATACTCGCCCCCGGCAATGTTTTCGCCGATGCACTCGGCCACGGTGCGCAGCACGGCGTTACCCTCGTCGTAGCCGTAGAGGTCGTTTATATACTGGAACTTTTTCACGTTGAGGCACACCAGCGCATAGGGGGTGCGGTCTTTGCCGCCAAACAGCGCCGCGGCGTCGAGACGAAACTTGGCAAACGAGCCCTGGCCGGTGACCTCGTCGACCATCACCAGCTGTTCCACCCGGTCGCGGTAACCGCGGTACATGGCGACGATGCGCCAGATGAGGTAGCAAAACAGCAGCACGCTGCCCAAAAGCAGCAGGTAAGTGGGCACCAGCGTGCCGTTTATCGACTTGTCGATCACCTCGGAGGGGACCACGCTGAGTAGATACCAGTCGCCCACCTCCAGCGGCTGGTAGTACAGGTAGCGCTGGGTGCCGTCCTCCCGGTCAAACAGCATCACCCCCTGCTCGCCGTTTTGCACCGCCTCCTGCAGCCGCTGTACCTTCTCCTCGTTTTGCCGAGAATAGGCGGCGGTGGCGCTGTAAAAGTTGCTGAACTGCTGGCTGAGAAGGTTGGTAGAGCCGCTGATGCAGTCGCCGTTTTGACGGATGATGTAGGAGTAGCCGGCCCCCTTAAAAGAGGAGACCGACAGCAGATTTTTATAGTACTGAGTAGAGTAGGTGCCAAACAGCACGCAGCGGCTGCCGTCGGCAAAGGTGAGCGGTGTGCTGTACACGGTGACGCTCTCGCCATCGACCAGGTCGCGCACGGTGTTGGTGACCGAGGTCTGCCCTTCCATGGCGCTGGCAAAGCGGGCGTAGCCCTCGTCGTCGAGCACCACGTCTTTATGGTCGGTCGAATAGGAGGTGTGGTCGGGCAGCACGATGCCCATGCGCTTAAAGTTGTTCTCTTTATCCACCGGGATGAGTTTTTGCAACAGTGTGGGCGGGTCGAGCGTCTCCTCCTGTCCCAGCAGCACGGCCAGATTTACCAGCAGCGTCTTGTTGCGGGAGATCTCTTTTTGCATCACTTCCACGCTCTGGCTGGAGATCTCGGACAGCGTGGTGAGCACCCGCTCGCGGGAGTCTTTTTGCACCTGAAACGAAAAAAAGGCAGCAAAAAGAACGACGATCAGCACCGTGAGACCGACGTCGAAGTATATTTTTTTAACGCTTTTCGTGCGGGGCTGCATAGAGGCACCGTCCTGTACGGCCAGCGGCACTGTTTGGGCAGTGAGTGCTTTTGTGCACACCAGCATATAGTCTGTTTAAAAACAGTATAGCATCAGTGCCGCCAAAAGTCGACTGTTTTTGTGCGTTGTACAGCGCCCCGGCACTGCGCCCGGTCGCCGTGCCGCCCGCGGCGCTTGCAGCAGCACACGGCGGCTCGCCCCGCGGCCCCTGTATGCCGGTTGCGAGCAGAGACCGAGCGGCGGCTCGGCCGCCCGGCACATACAAAAAGCCCCCACCGTGCGGTAGGGGCTTTTTGCGTAAAAACAGAAAATAGGAAAATAGGATACCCACAGTGTAAAATGAACAGTATAAAACACTGTGCGCAGGTCTTTTAGCAACTCCAGTATAGTACAGCCGGCAGCCTGTTGTAAATATCTAAACGACACGTATTTTCTGTAAAAATTTTAGATATATCGCTGGTTATAAATCGTCGGCGTCCTGGACCGGGCGTTCGTTGGGGTCGGCGGGGACGCCGGTGTACGAGCCCTGGGGATCGGTGACGATGTGGTCGTCAAAGTTGGCGATCGTATCCGGGCCCAGCTGGCCGGCCCGCGGCGACTTTTTGCTGTGGCGGCTCTGGCCGCCCTGACGGTGACAGTTTTGCATGGTGTGCCTCCTCGCTGTGTGCGGCCGGGACAGGAGCCCGGCCTGTGGATATAAAAATTACCGGTGTTTTTAGTGTGCCCGCCGGCGCGAAAATATTGTGACCGCACCGGATTTTTGCCGGTGACAAATTGCCGCCGGCGCTGGATTTATGGGCGCAGATACGCTATACTGGGGACGTTAGACAAATTGTGCGCACCTGCGACGATTTTTTTGAGGAGGAGACCCGGTCATGGACATACAGAAGATGGATCTTGCCGGCAGCTTTGCCGACGCCGCCCAGCGCATCCAGGGGCAGCTGGCGGCGCTGCCCAGCGCGGCACTCGACGACTTTGACCCCCAGGAGACGGTTTTGGCGGTCATCGATATGAACAACGGCTTTGCCAAAGGCGGCGCGCTGTACAGCCCCTATGTAGAGGCCATCATCCCCGCGGTGCGGGCGCTCACCACCCGCTGCCGGGAGAAGAATATCCTCTCGGTGCTGTACACCGACTGCCACGGCCCCCAGTCGCCGGAGTTTGCCAGCTTTCCGCCCCACTGTGTGCGGGGCAGCGGCGAGGAGCAGATCATCGACGAGCTGCGCGATATCGAGGGCGTGCAGATCGTGGAGAAAGCCAGCACCAACGGCTTTTACAACTGGTACATCAAAGAGCTGCTGGACACCTACGAGATCAAAAAGCTCATCGTCTGCGGCTGTGTCACCGATATCTGCGTGTACCAGTTCTGCCAGGCGGTAAAGACCTACTGCACCCAAAACGACCGGGAGCTTGCCGTGGTGGTGCCGCTGGATTGCGTCGACACCTACGACATTCCCGGCGTACACGGGCGCGACTTTGCCAACGCGGCCGCCTGCGCCTCGCTGCTGGCCGGTGGCATCACGCTGGTGCGGCACATCGACTGATCGGCTGCGCGACCCAAGGAGGATAGAGAAGAGATGGAGAAAAAGATCGCCCCGGCCCCCAAGCGGCGGGGCCCGTTTTACGGCTGGGTGGTGGTGGGCGCCGCCTTTGTGCTGATGGCGGCGGCCATGGGCATCACTTATAACTGCAACAGCGTGTTCATCAAGCCCATCTGTGCGGACATGGGCTACACCCGTCCCCAGGCGGCCATGATCCAGACCATCATGTCGGTGGGTATGGTGGCGGTGTCGCTGTTTGCCGGCAAGCTGTTCGAAAAGTTTTCGCTGCTGGCGCTCATGCGCATAAGCAGCGTGGTGGTGGGCGCGGCCTACTTCTGCTACGCCTTTGCCCAAAACCTGGTGCTGTATTACGCGCTGGCGGTGGTGGTGGCGGTGAGCTCCACGCTGCTGACGATACTGCCGCTGTCGATCATCATCAACAACTGGTTTTACGAGCGCAAAGGGCTGGCTATCGGGCTGGCCTTTATGGGCAGCGGCGTGGGCGGCATGCTGTTCAACTCACTGGCCGGGCTGTGGATCGAGCAGCTGGGCTGGCGTGCCGCCTACCAGATACTGGGCGTCATCATGCTGGTGCTGCTGGTGCCCTGCACCTTTTTTGTCATCAAGGTGCACCCGCGCGATATGGGGCTTTCCCCGCTGGGTGCCGAGACCGAGGCCGGTCAGCCGGCGCGGCCCGAGCAGCCGGCCCTGGGCGCCCCCTTTAAGCGCCCGGCCTTTTGGGGGGTGTGCATTGCCGCCTGTGTAATGGCGGTGGGCGGCAATACGATGGTGCAGATCGTGGCGCCCCACTACTCCGACGCGGGCTACTCGGCCACCTTTGCCGCCAATCTGTCGGCGGCGGCGCTGGGGGCGCTGGCAGTGGGCAAGCTCATCGTGGGGCAGATGTTTGACCGTCTGGGCCCCAAAAAGACCACCATCATCTGCAGTGTCGCCACCGTTATCGGCCTGGGGTCGCTGTTTTTGCCGCGGTTCGCCCCGGCCATCGGCGGGCTGATGCTGGGGGTGGGGCTGGGCAGCGCTTTTGGCTCGGTGGGCATCCCCATCCTCACCCATTTTGCCTTTGGCCAGCGTCGCTACCAGGCGTCGTATGCCATCGTCAACGCCTTCAACTCGGTGGGTGGGGTCATCGCCCCCATCCTCACCAACGCCATTTTCGACGTCAGCGGCGGGTATGACCTGTCGTTTTGGGTGTGTATCATCTTTGCGGTGTTCTCGGGCGCGGTGTATACCCGTGTGCTGAGCGGCCGCGCGCAAGAGAGCTAGTTTCTTATTTCGTTTATCGCCGGCGGTACCACTTGTGTGCCGCCGGCTATTTTTTTGTAAAATGCTGTAATGAAACCATCTATTTTTGCACCAACAGGTATAGGAGGTGAAGAGGTGCCGGATTTTTTAGAGCTGTACACCCGGTATTACCGGCAGGTATATGCCTGGTGCATGGCGCTGTGCCGCGACCCGCATCAGGCACAGGACCTGACCCAGGAGGCCTTTTGTCGGGCGATGCAGGCCATGGGCAGTTTTCGCGGCGACTGTACGGTGGCGACCTGGCTGCGGGGTATCGCCAAAAACTGCTACCGGGAACAGCAGCGGCGGCAGGAGAGCACCGCCGCCCAACTGCCGGAGATGGCCGACCCCGGTCGGGGGCCGGAACAGTCGCTGTGCGACGGCGACGGTGCAGTGGAGGTGTACCGCATCCTGCACCGGCTGTCCCAGCCCTATCAGGAGGTGTTTTATCTGCGCGTTTGCGGTGAGCTGTCCTTTGCGGACATCGGCCGCATATTTGAAATGAGCCCCAACTGGGCCCGGGTCACCTTTTACCGGGCTCGCCAGAAGATAGCGGAGAGGATGAGTAGAGATGGATCAAGTGAGCTGTGAAGTGGTGGCCGACTTGCTGCCACTGTACGCCGACGGCGCCTGCAGCGGCGGCAGTCGAGCGCTGGTAGAGAGCCATTTGGCCGGCTGCGCACAATGCGCCCGCAAGCTGGCCGAGATGGGGGATGATCGGGCCGAGCAGCTGGTGGAGGCGGATGCCCAAAGACAGCTGAAAGAGCTGGCGAGGAGACATACTCGGCGGCGGGTATCGGTGCTGGCGGCGCTGGTGGTGTTGGTGGGGCTTTTGTGCACCATGTGGGTATTTTACCGCCGTGCCGAAGCCGAGGCGGCCAGCTTTAGCTGCCAGATATCGCGCAGCAGCACCTATGACCAGATTATGGATGGGCTGCTGGAGGGGATGCATCCCCGATTGCCCAAAAAGGGGCGTTACCGGCTGCGCATCAGGGCCGGTGCCAGCAGCGGGGCAATACGGGTGGCGCTGACCTCCGGTACCGGGTACAAGACCTACTACACCGTTTCCGGCAGCCAACTGGATGAGGAACAGACACTGCAACTGGATGAGGGAAGCTATGTGCTGGCGATTTATCTGGATGGAGATACCGCCGGTTCTGCGGTGGATTATGCGGTGACGCTGGAGGCCGTGGGGAAAAAATGACCCCGCAGCCGGGGAAAAAGGTCGGTGATACAGCAAAAAAGGCAGGCGGCGAAAAGACCGTCTGCCTTTTTGGGTGCATGCTTGTATATGTCACGGATAGGGAAAAGGCGTGTTAGATGCGCCACTCCTGGCTGTCGTCGGGGCTCTGGATGTGCAGCTGGGGCGGCTGGATGCGCACCTTGGCGTCACTGGGGATCGAGCGGGTGATAAAGGCGTTGCCGCCGATCACCGCATTTTGGCCAATGACCGTGTCGCCGCCCAATATCGTGCAGCCGCAGTAGATAGTCACCCCGTCCTGCACGGTGGGGTGGCGCTTTTTGCCCCGCAGGCTCTGCCCGCCGCGGGTCGAGAGCGCCCCCAGCGTCACCCCCTGATACAGTTTTACCCCGGTGCCGATCTGGCAGGTCTCGCCGATGACGATGCCGGTGCCGTGATCGATGCAGAAGTAGGGTCCGATCTGCGCCCCGGCATGGATGTCGATGCCGGTCTTCTGGTGGGCGTACTCGGTCATGATGCGGGGGATCAGCGGCACCTGCAGCGCGTAAAGCTGGTGGGCCAATCGGTAGATGGAGATGGCGAATATCCCGGGGTAGCACAAGAGGATCTGGGCCTGGCTCTCGGCGGCGGGGTCGCCGTCAAAGGTGGCCTGCACATCGGTGAGGATGGTGTCGCGGATCTGCGGCAGCTGGGCCAAAAAGGCGGCGGTGCGCTCGTCGGCCTGCGGCTGTAGCTGAGCGGCCGGGCGGCCGTCCTGTTGCGCCAGCGCCAGTGCGATCTGGGCCGATAGCTTTTCGGCCAGCTCGGCCAGCGTGTTCTCGGGCCGGTCCGACACCGCCGACAGCCGGGGGTACAGGCAGGGGAACAGCAGATGGCGCAGCCCGGTGACGATCTGGACCACCGCCGCCTTTTGCGGCAGGGCAGACATGGCATCACAGAGCACGCCCTGACCACCGGCCCCCAGCCGGCAGCCGGTATCCAGCGCGCCGGCGGCCTGCAGTGCAGCTTCTCTCAGGTCAGTCATCCTGGTCCACCCCCTCTATATCAAACAGCGGGGTCGAGAGGTAGCGCTCGCCGGTATCCGGCAGCAGCGCCACGATGGTCTTGCCGGCGTTCTGCGGCTCGGCAGCCAGCTCTAGCGCCGCATACAGCGCCGCCCCGCTCGAGATACCGGCCAGTATCCCTTCGCTGCGGGCCAAGTCGTGGGCGGCCTGCATGGCGCTGTCGCCGGTCACCTGCACCACCCGGTCCACCGCGCTGCGGTCGTAGTTGCCGGGGATAAAGCCGGCGCCGATGCCCTGGATCTTGTGGGGGCCGGGCTTACCGCCCGAGAGCACCGGCGAGTCGCTGGGCTCAACGGCCACCACCTGCACGCCGGGCTTTTTGGCCTTCAGCGCGCGGCCAACGCCGCTGACGGTGCCGCCGGTACCCACCCCGGCCACAAAAATGTCCACTTCGCCGTCGGTGTCGCGCCAGATCTCCTCGCCGGTGGTCTGCAGGTGGGCGGCGGGGTTGGCCGGATTTTCAAACTGCTGGGGGATGATCGACCCCGGTATCTGCCGCTGCAGCTCCTTTGCTTTGGCGATCGCGCCGTTCATGCCCTGCGCGCCGGGGGTCAGCACCAGCTCGGCGCCGTAAAAGGCGATGAGCTTGCGCCGCTCGATGCTCATGGTGTCGGGCATGACGATGATGAGCCGCAGCCCCAGCGCGGCGCTGGCCATAGCCAGGCCGATACCGGTGTTGCCGCTGGTGGGCTCGATGAGCGTGGTGCCCGCCGGCAGCCGCCCCTCTTTTTGAAAGGTGCGGATCATGTTCAGCGCCACCCGGTCCTTGACCGAGCCGCCGGGGTTGCGGCTCTCTACCTTTACCAGCACGCGGGCGCCGGCGCCTTTGGCGGCGGCCAAGCGGTCCACCGCCACCAGCGGGGTGTTGCCTATGGTCTCGAGAATGTTTTTAGAGATATTTTTCACAGTTGGTTCCTGCCTTTCTGCATGTCGGGGCACAAAAATAGCCCCGGCTGATCGTTTTCTGCTTACAGTGTGTGCCCCTATAGGGGGCAGGTATGCGCACAAAAAACAGCCGCGGCGGCAAAAAGACGAGAAATAGACACCCGATGCGGTGCTAGCGGGGGGCTGCCCCGGCTGCCGCACAAATGCCGTGACCCGTCGGGCCGATCGCGCGGTGGTGCGCGGTCAGCATACATCGCCAGGCCCAGTTGTAACGCCCGTGGTAAGGGGCATGTTGTCTATACAGCATAGCCGTCACTTCTCCTACTAGTTTTGTATGAGTATGCTGGATGTGCGTCCAAATGTCAACCGACTTGGTGGATATTCGTGGGTTTGCCCAAAGTCGGGGCGGCGCGGGGCAAAAAACAGCAGCAGTTGTACCAGCCCGGCAGTACGCCGCTCCACCGGATCACCAGTTCCCGGCGGGGCGACCGGCAGCTCGCCGGCGGATACCGCACCGGGGCGGATGGGGCCGCTGCCGACGGGCCCGGCCTTTAAACTGTGCGCCAGCTGCACACAGAAGGCGCCGGGCATCCCCGGCGGCCAGATGGGGTGACAGCCGCCGGCCTTCTGTGCTACACTGGTAAAAATACGGATAGGGGGGAATGTGCTATGAACGGCGTCTTTGCCCAGGAAAAGACCCTTACCGGCCTGCACTGCAGCGGCGAGACCTTTGCCGACTGCGAGTGGACCGACTGCACCTTTGTGCGCTGTACCTTTGAAAACTGTCAGCTGCAAAACTGCCAGCTGACCGACTGTACCTTTACCGGCTGCCGGGTGCGCGAGCTCACGGCCCGCTACAGCCAGCTGCGTGAGGCCGTCTTTGATAACTGCGACCTGTTGGGGGTAAACTGGGGGGACCTGGTGCCCAGCGGCCGCTTTGCCGCCCCCATCGCCGCGCTGCGGGGCTGCCGGCTCAAGTACAATACCTTTACGGCTATGGAGCTCGATCGCTTTTGCTTTGATGAGTCGGCTATCACCAGCTCGCTGTTTGCCGAGTGCCGCCTGGCCGGCAGCGATCTGAGCGGCTGTCAGCTGGATGAGACCGAGTTTTTCAAATGCGATCTGCGCCGGGCCGACCTGCGCCGGGCTGTGGGTTACCGGGTCGATATCATGAGCTGCCAGCTCAAAGGGGCCCGCTTCACCCACCCGCAGGTGCTCTCCCTGCTGGAGGCACTGGAGATCGAGGTGGAGTGACCGCCTCGCCGCCCGCCCGGCAGGACCGGGATACACGACAAAAAAGAGCGCCGGCCCTGGTGTGGGGCCGGCGCTCGATCTATTTGCCGGATGGCCTCTAGCAGTCGATGACCTTTACGTCGTACGAGCGGTGGCGGGGGCCGTCGAACTCGGCGAAAAAGATGCCCTGCGAGTGGCTGAGCACCATCTCACCACCGGAGATGGGCACCGTTACGCTCACGCCCACGATGGCCGATTTCACGTGGCCGGAGGCGTCGGACGGGGAGTCCTGATGCAGCATGTTCACCCGGGTGGGCACCAGCCGGTCGAGTTCCTGCATGATCTCGATGTGGCCCTTCACGTCCCAGTGTGAGGTGCACAGCAGCGCGGCGGTGGTGTGCGAGATGTGCACCACTACAATGCCTTCCTGCACGCCGCTCTCGGCCACGATGGCCTTGATCTCGGGGGTGATATTGACGATATCGTCTTTTTTAGTCTGTAGATTGCGTACTACCATGGGTCTGCCCATTTTCTGTTCCTCCTTGTTTGCAGCGGGGTCTGTACCGGCGCGGCCTCCCGCCCAAAGACCCGGTGGCCGGTGCCGGTTATCTGCCACCAAATATGGTACACGATTCGCCGTTGCCGCACAACCGGTTTGGCCTGCTGCCCGCCAAAATCCAGAGATGCGCACAATTCGCCGCTGTAAAAAATGGCGAAACTGCTGCTATAAAAGTAGCGCTGCCGCTAAATATTTGACGGCGCAGCGACAGTGCTGCGCTGCGGGCATACCGTGTGCCGCCGGTTCATACAGTTTTTAGAAGGGCCGCCGCCACTGCTCACCGGGTGCAGTAGTGGTAGCTCGATGGGAAAAGACAGAACCGCCGGCAGCTTTTAGGCAGTCTGCGCGGAAAAAAAGAGTAAGGCCGGGCCGTATTGGCCGGCAGGCGGCCAAAGTGGCAGAACGGTGGCGCGGCAGTCGGGCGGATACGCGGCGGCCGGCGCCTGCTTTTAAACAGGGGAGGAGATACAGAGGTGACAGAGTGGCTGCGCGCGGCGGGAAAAGCCGTAGACGGATTTGTGTGGGGGCCGGCCATGCTGGTGGCCATGATCGGTATCGGGCTGTATTTTACCTTGGGCACCCGGGGGCTGCAGCTGCGCCGCTTTGGCTACATGCTGCGCCACACGGTAGGCAGCTTGTTCGGCGGCGCCAAAAAAGGGCGCGACCGCAGGCAGGTGAGCCCCTTTGGCGCCATGACCACCGCGCTGGCCGGCACGATGGGGGTGGGCAACATCGCCGGGGTGGCCACCGCCATGACCCTGGGGGGCCCCGGCGCCATTTTTTGGATGTGGGTATCGGCCCTGGGGGGTATGATGACCAAATACGCCGAGGTGCTGCTGGCCGTGCACTACCGCGAAAAAACGCCGGACGGCTACCGCGGCGGCCCCATGTACTACATGAAAAAGGGGCTGCACAGCCGCCTGCTGCCGGTGCTGTTTTGCCTGCTGTGTGCCTGCGCCTCGTTTGGCATCGGCAACATGACCCAGTCCAACACCATCGCTCAGTCGCTGCAGCAGTGCTTTGGCCTGCACCCGGCCATCACCGGGGTGGCGGTGATGGCCGTGGTGGCCATGGTGGTGCTGGGCGGCATCTCGCGTATCGCCGCCTTTACCGAAAAACTGGTGCCGCTGATGAGCCTGTTTTATATGGGGGCGGCCATCTGGGTGTTGGCCGTCTGCTGGCGGCAGCTGCCGGCGGCGCTGGGCAGCATTTTTAAAGACGCCTTTTCGGCCGCTGCGCTGGGCGGTGGCGTGGTCGGTTTTTTCACCAGCCGGGCGGTGCGCTTTGGCATCGCCCGCGGCGTGTTCACCAACGAGGCCGGCCTGGGCTCGGCCCCCATCGCCCACGCCAGCGCCGATACCGCCAGTCCGGTGCAGCAGGGCCTGTGGGGCATGTTCGAGGTGTTTGCCGATACCTTTGTCAGCTGCACGCTCACCGCGCTGGTGATCCTGTGCACCGGCGCTTTAGATACCGGGCTCGACGGCGCCGCCCTGACTACCGCCGCCTTTGGCCGGGTGCTGGGCAGCTGGGCGCCGCCGTTCATCGCCATCTCCATCCTGTTTTTTGCCGTATCCTCCATGTTGGGCTGGTGCTTTTACGGCGAGAGCGCTCTGCGCTACCTGAGCGGCGGCCGCAGCTGGGCGGTGTGGAGCTACCGGATCTTGTTTTTGGTGCTGGTGATGGTGGGGGCCACGGTGCAGCTGCAGCGGGTGTGGCAGCTGGCCGACACGCTCAACGGACTCATGGCAGTACCCAACCTCATCGCGCTGGCCGCGCTCTCGGGCACTGTATTTCGATTGACAAAAGACTTCTTTCGGCGATAGAATGAATCTAGACGAGACGACTGCCGGCCGGGCCCTGCCTGTGGCGCCGCCGGCCAGACCAGATAGAGGAGGTCAATCATGAACGAAGTGCTGCAAAACATGCTCACTCGGCGCAGTGTACGGGCCTTTGCCGATACCCCGGTCGAGAGCGAAAAGCTAAAGACCATCCTGCAGGCGGCCACCTATGCCCCCAGCGGAATGGGCAAACAGAGCTGGCAATTCACAGTGGTACAGAAAAAAGAGCAGATCCAGAAGCTGGCTGCCGTCATGGCCGAGGCACTGCAAAAGCCGGAGTACGATCTGTACCGGCCGGCCTGCATGATCCTGGTCTCGGGCGAAAAAGAAAACGGCAATCACCTGGCCGATACCGGCTGCGCTATGGAAAACATCATGCTCATGGCCCATGCGCTGGGTCTGGGCAGCTGCTGGGTCAACCAGCTCAAAGAGCTCTCTGACGTGCCGGCGGTACGGGCGGTGCTCGACGGCTTTGGAGTGCCCCAAGATCACGGGGTGTACGCGATCGCGGTGCTGGGTTATCCGGCCGGCGACCTGCCCCAGCCCAAGCCCAGAAGAGAAGGCGTCGTCCACTACGCCTGACGCCGACGCGCAGACAGAAATTAAAAAGGGGAGCACCGGCGCAAACAGCCGGTGCTCTTTTTTCTTCTGCCTGCCGGTCGCCGATACTTTTGGCCGAGCGTGTGTACCGGCCTGCCACATTTTTTGCATGGGTGATCGGTGTACCATTTATATACAATTCTGTTGGCGATCGGTGTGTTCTCGCCTGTTTTTTTACCCCCGCTCGCCAGCTGTCGCCGGCAGCTTACGGTTTTGTCATATTGGTCACATCTTGTTGACAAACGCGGGGGCATACACTACACTAAAGTAACAGAGATGTACGGTGCGGTGCCAATCAGTGGTGCCGCACTTTGTCAGGAGGTCACACCCCATGCAGAACACACAGTATACCGGCGAGCGCTGCGCCCACTGCGGGGCGGCTGTCGCTCCGGGGCAAAACTTCTGCCCCGCCTGTGGGTCCTTTCTAAAAGGCACCCAGATCCAGCAGAAGAAAAAGTCCACCAAAACGGTGGTCATCGCGCTGGCCGCCGCCTGGGGCGTGGTGCTGCTGCTCATCATTGGCGTGTGGGCGGCGGCAGCGCCCAGCTTGGCCTCGCACGTGCAAGACTTTTTCCGCTCCCGGGCCGACCGCTACCGCTACCGCTACAACCACGGCAGCCAGTCACAGCAGATAGAGCCCGGCGACGCCGGCGACTGGTTCGACAACGAGCAGCCGCCCGATGAGACAGTCTACCAAAAAGACGAGACTGCCTTTTTCGGCGACTTCGCCTTTACCCTTAAAGACGTAAGGCCCGGCAGCGACTACGGCATCAAGGACGATGCCGACGAGCAGACGGTGGTGGTGCTCTTAGAGGTAGAGAACACCGGCGACGAGAACGTCTATATCGAGGGCTCACGCCTGATGGCCTATAGCGGCGGCGATTTTGCCACCTACGAGGACAGCGATATCAGCAGCTCGATCTATGCCCGGTCTGAGGCGGTGCCGCTGGACGAAGACGAGCGCTTAAAGCTCACCCCCGGCCAGACGCAGGTGGTGCTGCTGCAGTACCAGTTCGATCTCGACGAGGGCGACCCCGCCCAGCGCGAACTCCACTATTGGGACCCCACCTATGCCCAAAACCCGCGGGTGATCTTCTCGCTGGCCCAGTAATATATCAATAAAAGAGCCCGGCCACCGGCGTCTAACGCTGGGCCGCCCGGCTCTTTTTTTGCTGTTTTATCTCCGGGACAGCCACCCACCCGCGCCCCAAATGTTGCCGGGCCCCACCGCCATCTGGCCGGTACCCGGCGGCAGTCGCCCGCCGCTTTCCGGGCGCCAGAGAGCCGGCCACCCCGCCGTCGGCCGGCCCGGTACTGGCTTCGGCTCCCGCTATTTACCGCCGTTCACAAATTTCTCATGAAAAGAGCCGGCGGATGCGCTATACTTATCTATATATAGAACTGTGTGCTGCCCACCGGCCCTATCGCGGCCACCGGCGCCCGCACAGGCAGGAGGAATCGATCGCATTGAACAGCTTTGTGCAATTTCGGGACGTGATGAAACGCTATAAGATGGGTGAGGTGACCATCGCCGCCGCCAACGGTATCACCTTCGAGATAGAAAAAGGGGAATTTTGTGTCATCGTGGGCCCCTCAGGGGCGGGTAAGACCACTGTGCTCAATATGCTGGGGGGGATGGATACCTGTGACGGCGGCGAGATCATCGTCGACGGCAAAGTAGTCAGCGCCTTTAACCGCCGCCAGATGATCGACTACCGCCGGTACGATATCGGCTTTGTATTTCAGTTTTATAACCTGGTGCAAAACCTTACCGCCACCGAGAACGTAGAGCTGGCCGCACAGATCTGCCGCGACCCGCAAGACGCCGCCGAGGTGCTGCGCCAGGTGGGGCTGGGCGAGCGGCTCTCGAACTTTCCCGCCCAGCTCTCGGGCGGCGAGCAGCAGCGGGTAGCCATCGCTCGGGCTCTGGCCAAGCGGCCCAAACTGCTGCTCTGCGACGAGCCCACCGGCGCCCTGGATTACCAGACCGGTAAAGAGGTGCTGGCCCTGCTGCAAAACACCTGCCGCGAGACCGGTACCACGGTGGTGGTCATCACCCACAACACCGCGCTCACCCCCATGGCCGACCGGGTCATCAAGATCAAAAATAGCCAGGTGCGCTCGATGGTTGAAAATCCGTCCCCCACCCCGGTCGAGGAAATCGAGTGGTGAGCGGGCAGCAGGGGCCCCAGGCCAAAAAGCGCCGGCGCTCGCTTTTTGGCCCGCTGGCCAAAGATACTCTGCGGGAGATCAAAAAGACCCGCAGCCGTTTTTTGTCCATCTTTCTCATCGTGGCGCTGGGGGCCGGCTTTTTTGCCGGTATCAAGGCCACCGGGCCGGATATGAAACTCACCGGCGACACCTATTTCGACGATCAGGATCTCATGGATGCCAAGGCGCTTTCCACCTACGGCATCAACGGCGACGACCTGGCTGCCCTGCGCGCGGCCGAAGGGGTCAAAACGGTGCAGCCGGGCTACTCGCTGGATGTCATCGTGAAAATGGGCGGCAAAGACACCGTCGTCAAGGCCCTCTCTTACGACCCCGGCGATACCCTCAACCGGCCGCTCGTCGTCGAGGGGCGGCTGCCCCAAAACAGCGGCGAATGCGCCATCAACGCCACCGAGATGTTCGGCGACGGCTACCAGATCGGCGACAAGCTGGTGCTGCAGTCCGACTCGGGCAACACCCAGGTGGAGGATAACCTGCGCACCGCCGAATACACCATCGTCGGCCGGGTGCAGAGCCCGCTGTATGTCACCTACGAGCTGGGCTCCTCCTCCATCGGCAGCGGCAAGGTGTCCGACTATCTCTATATCCCCGCCGACGATTTCACCACCGAGGTGTACACCGAGGCCTACATCACCTTTACCGGCGCCAAGGCGCTCGACTGCTTTTCCGATGCGTACAAGACCCTGCGCGACGACGGGGTAAAAACGCTGGAGGCGGTGGGTGAGGAGCGGGCGCAGATCCGCTACGACGAGGTGTTCGGCGAGGCTGAGAAACAGCTCGACGACGCCCAGAAAGAACTCGACGACGGCCGGGTAGCCGGCGAGGCCGAGCTGGGGGCCGCCAGGCAAAAGCTCGACGACGCCTATGCCCAGCTGGAGTCGGGCCGCCAGCAGCTGGCCGAGAACCGCCAGCTCTACGAGTCCGGGATCACCCAGGGTCAGGCGCAGATCGACGAGGTCAAAAAGACCCGTGACGACCTGCAGGTAAAATACGACCAGCTGGCCGCCGCCGTGGCCCAGATGGGCCCCAAAGTAGAGGGGCTCAAGGCGCAGATCGACGCCATGGGCGACCCGGCGGCACTGCCGGCCGAGCAGCAGGCGCTCTACGCCCAGCTGACGGCCCAGTACGACCAGCTGCAGCCCCAGTATGCGCAGCTGCAGCAAAACGCCGCCCAGGTAAAGGGCTATCTCGACCAGGCGGCCTCCGGCTACGCCCAGGCAAAAGCCCAGTTTGACCAGCAAAAGGCAGAAGGCGAGGCGCAGCTGCAGCAGGCCGCCCAGCAGATCGACCAGGGCCAAGCCGAGTACGATCAGGGCATGGCCGACTACCAGGTGGCGTTGGCGGACTTTGAGCAGCAGATGCGCGACGGCCAGCAGAAGATCGACGACGGCCGTGCCGAGCTGCAGAAGATCAAGGTGCCGGTGTGGTACATCAACTCCCGCCAGCAAAACACCGGCTATGCCGGTTTCGAGCAGGACGCCGACCGCATCAACAACATCTCGCTGGTGTTCCCGGTGTTCTTTATCCTGGTGGCGGCGTTGGTGTGCATCACTACCATGACCCGCATGGTAGAGGAGCAGCGCACCCAGGCCGGCACCATCAAGGCGCTGGGTTACGGCTCCTGGGCCACCGCCGCCAAGTACCTGGTGTACGCGGTGTCGGCGGCGGTGCTGGGCGCAGTGGTGGGGCTGCTCATCGGCTTTAAGCTGTTCCCCGGCATCATCTTCGGCGCCTACGGCATCATGTACCGCATGATCGACGTCGTCGCCCCGTTCCGCTGGAACTACGCTCTGTGGATCACGCTGGGGGCGGCGGCCTGTGCGGGGCTGTCGGTCATCTCGGTCTGCCTGGGCGAGCTGCGCGAGCAGCCCAGTCAGCTGATGCGCCCCAAGGCGCCCAAAGCCGGCAAGCGGGTGCTGCTCGAGCGGGTGAACTTCATCTGGCGGCGCCTCAGCTTTACCGGCAAAGTGACCGCCCGCAACCTGTTTCGCTATAAAAAGCGCATCTTCATGACGGTGCTGGGCATCGCCGGCTGTACCGCGCTCATGCTCACCGGCTTTGGGGTAAAAGACTCTATCTCCGGCATCGTCAAAAATCAGTTCGGCACGCTCACCCGGCAGGACACCACCATCGTCTTCGACGAGGATCAGGTCAAAGGCGACCGGGCCCGCTTTGCCGATATGCTGCAGGGCCGCGACGAGCTGCAAAAAAGTCTGCTGGTGCGGCAGAAAAACAGCACCGTGGGCCACGGCAGCCGCGAGTACGACGCCTACCTCTTCGTGCCTGAAAAGGTCGAGCAGCTCTCTGATTACGTGCTGCTGCGCCACCGCAGCGACAAAAAACCCTATGCGCTGGGCGACGACGGCGCCGTCATCGACGAGAAGCTGGCTCAGCTGCTGCACGTCTCAGCCGGCGACGAGATCTACCTGGTGGGCGACGAGAACGTGCGCTACACCTTAAAGATCGCCGACATCACCGAAAACTACGCCGGCCACTACCTGTACATGAGCCCCAGTTACTACATGAAGGTGTTCGGTGCCGCCCCGGCCTACAACGCGGCGCTAGGTATTTTGCAGCAAAACGGCGGCCAGCAGGCCGAAGAGAGCCTGTCGGCATACCTGCTGGCGCAGGACGGCGTGCTCACCGTCAGCTACACCTCCGGCATCGAGGACAATTTCGACGACACCATCGGCTCGCTCAACTACGTGGTCATCGTGCTCATCGTCTGTGCCGGGCTGCTGGCCTTTGTGGTGCTCTACAACCTCACCAACATCAATGTGGGCGAGCGCATCCGCGAGATCGCCACCATCAAGGTGCTGGGCTTTACCGACCGCGAGGTCTCGGCCTATATTTACCGGGAAAATATCTTCCTCACCGTATTTGGGGTGGCCGCCGGGCTGCTGGTGGGCATCGCTCTGCACCGGTTCGTCATCACCACCGCCGAGATCGATTCCATCATGTTCGGCCGCGATATCAGCGCCCTGAGCTACCTGCTGGCTGCGCTGCTGACGGTGGTATTTTCGCTGCTGGTAAATTTCGCCATGCACTATAAGCTCAAAAAAGTGGATATGGTAGAGTCGCTCAAGTCGGTGGAGTAAACCCCCTGTACTGTCTCTATCGGTCCTCAAAAAGCAGGGCCCGCACCGTGCTCGGTGCGGGCCCTGCTCTTATTTTACCGGGGCGGCCGGCGGCGATGGGGCCGCTGCGCTCACCGGCCCAGCAGCGCCTGCAGGTCCTGCTGGGGGGTGGTGATGGGGGCGATGTGGTAGTGCTTTACCAGGTACTGCAAAATGCCGGGGGAGAGGAAAGCCGGCAGCGTGGGCCCCAGGCGGATGTTTTGCACCCCCAGGTGCAAAAGCGTCAGCAGTATGCAGACCGCCTTTTGCTCGTACCAGGAGAGCACCATCGACAGCGGCAGGTCGTTGACGCCGCAGCCCAGCGCCTCGGCCAGCGCCAGCGCCACCTGGATGGCGCTGTAGGCGTCGTTACACTGGCCCATATCCATGATCCGGGGCAGCCCCGCCACCTGTCCCAGGTCCAGGTCGTTAAAGCGAAACTTGCCGCAGGCCAGCGTGAGTACCAGCGTGTCCGGCGGGGTCTGCTGTACAAATTCGGTGTAGTAGCTGCGGCCGGGCCGGGCGCCGTCGCAGCCGCCCACCAAAAAGATGTGGCGGATATCCCCGCGGGAGATGGCCGCCAGCACCTCGTCGGCGTGGGCCAGCACTGCGTCGCGGCCAAAGCCGGTGGTCAGCTTGCTGCCGCCGTTTATGCCGGTAAAGGTGTGGGGCTGCGCATAGCCGCCCAGCTGCTTGGCCCGTGCGATGAGCGGCGTAAAGTCGCGCTCGGGGCCAATGTGCGCTGCCCCGGCAAACGACACCACGCCGGTGGTGAACACCCGGTCGGCATAGCTCGACTTAGGCGGCATGATGCAGTTGGTGGTGAACAGGATGGGCGCCGGCAGATCGGCGAACTCCCGCTGCTGGTTCTGCCAGGCGGTGCCCAGGTGCCCCTTCAGCTGGGGGTAGGCATGCAGGGCCGGGTAGGCGTGGGCCGGCAGCATCTCGCCGTGGGTGTAGACCGATACCCCGGTCCCCACCGTCTGCTCCAGCAGCAGTTTCAGGTCGTGCAGGTCGTGGCCCGATATCACGATAAACGGCCCCGGCTGCACCGTCATGGTCACCTCGGTGGGTACCGGTGCGCCGTAGGCGCCGGTATTGGCCCCGTCTAAAAGCCCCATGCAGCGCAGGTTCACCTCTCCCAGCTGCAGCGCCAAAGGCAGCAGCTGGGGCACCGTCAGGTCCTCGCCCAGCGCGTACAGCGCCCGGTAAAAAAAGGTGTTTACCTGCTCGTCGCTGTGTCCCAGCGCCCGCGCGTGGTGGGCGTAGGCGGCCATGCCCCGCAGCCCGAATAAAATAAGCGATTTCAGCGAGCGCACATCTTCATCCGGCCCGCCCCACAGCGCGGCCAGATCATAATTTTCCACCTTGCCGCAAGGGGCGGCGCAGCCGGCACAGCCGGGCTGCAGCCGCTCTTTTTCGCGCTCTGCCCGCGCGAGCAGCTGCTCTAGCGCCCGGTCGTCAAAAGAGACGTTGGTCAAGGTGGCAAACAGCCCCTCGATGATCAGGCGGTCGGTATCGCTGTCGGCGCCGCCATCCATGGCCGCCCGCGCCAGCCCGCACAGCGCCCCGGTCAGCGCGTCCTGCAGCTGGGCGGTGGCAGCGGTCTTACCGCACACCCCGGCGCTGCCGGTGCAGCCGGCACAGCCGGCGGTCTGCTCACACTGAAAACAAAACATCTTGGTATCCATCTCGCGTTCCTCCTTACGGCGCGGCGCGCACGCCGCGTCTGGCGCCGGCCGGCTCATGTGACCGCCCGATGCATTGACTTGGTGTTTTTAGGGTACTATAATAAAACAAACAAGTATGTTGTTTATCCAACAAAAGGAGCGCTTATGCAGCCAGATATCACCCCTTATTTTCCCATCGTCCAAAAGTCGGTGCTGTTTTCCGGTGTACAGGCCGACGAGGTCGCCGCCATGCTCGGCTGTCTGGGGGCCCGTGCCGCAGCCTTCGCCAAAGGTGATTTCATCCTGCGGCCGGGCGAGCGGGCCACCGCGCTGGGCCTGCTGCTGGGAGGCACCGCCCACATCGCCCAGGAGGATTTTTGGGGCAACCGCAACATTCTCTCCCGGGTACAGCCCGGCCAGCTGTTTGCCGAGTCTTTTGCCTGCACCCCCGGCGCGGTGCTGGATATCGGGGTGGTTGCCGACAGCCCCGCCACGGTGCTGTTTTTAGAGGTGGGGCGGGTGCTCACCACCTGCAGCGCCGCCTGCGGCTTTCACAGCCGGGTGGTGCGCAATCTGCTGGCCGATATGGCCGGCAAAAATCTGCGCTTTCACGAAAAGCTCACCCACATGGCCCAGCGCACCACCCGCCAAAAGCTGCTCTCTTATCTCTCGGCCGAGTCGGGGCGTCAGGGCAGCGCCCAGTTCGATATCCCCTTCGACCGGCAGCAGCTGGCCGATTACCTGTCGGTCGACCGCAGTGCCATGTCTGCCGAGTTGAGTCGCCTGCGCCGCGAAGGTGTGCTCGATTACTGCCGCAACCACTTCACCCTGCTGCAACCGCCCCCGGCCTGATCTTCTCCCGGCCGCCAAGCTCCCGCCCCGCAAAAAGAGAGGTCCTCTGCACGCAGAAGACCTCTCTTTTTTTAGTTTAGCCCGTTTGGTTTTACCGTCTAACGGCCCTCGAGCGGCTGGCCCGCTTTTTGCCGGTCCTTGTCGCGGTACATCTGCCGGTCGGCGATCTCCAGCAGCTGATCGATGGTCAGCTGGGGAAAGGTGCGGCTGCTGGCGCTGCCCATAGCGATCGTAAAGGCCGGCTGGGGCAGCTGGCGGTTGTGGTCGGCCACCGCTTTTTGCAGCAGCCGGGCATAGTGGCTGCGGGGGTGGCGGGCGTCCTGCAAAATGGCCACGAACTCGTCGCCGCCGATGCGGTACAGCGTGCCCAGGCCCCCCAGCACCGCGCGGATGATGTCGGCCGCGTCGCGAATGACCTGATCTCCGGCCTGGTGCCCCTGCTCGTCGTTGACCGATTTCAGGCCGTTGATGTCAAACATGTACACCTCCAGTGGCGGCTGGTCCGGCCCGCCAGCCCGCCGCTCCTCCAAAAAGGTCTCGAAGGCGATGCGGTTTTGGGTGTGGGTCATCACGTCGGTATAGGCCAGCTTGCGGTACAGCACCATCTCGGTGTGGCTGCCCTGCAGGGTAAACAGCCACCGCACCGAACTGTAGCACAGTATGAGGATGAACACCATCAGCCCCAGGCAGAATACGGTGCTCTTGTCCAGCGACAGATCGATATAAAACATGGCCAGGCTCACCAGTGCCGACGCGCCAAGAAAGCCCAGCGCCAGCAGCATATCCCGCGCATAGGGGGAGCGCTGCCGCCGCACCTGCCGCACCAGCAGCCAGGTCATATACCCGGCGCTGAAAAGCAGCAGCAGGTGGGTGACGGGCAGCAGTACCGGGTAGTCCACTACATTGAACAGGTACAGCGCCGTCTGCACCAGTATGTTGCCCAGTATCAGGTCCTGCAGCAGATGGGTATAGCGTTTGGCGCTGGGGCAGGTGGTGCCCACCATGCCCAAAAGCGGCGCCGGCAGCAGCATAAAGCTGAAAAACGAGACCAGGCACACCCCCACGCTGTTTGAAAAGGCGAGCTGCCCCAGCAAACTGTCGCTCCACACCCATACCGCCGCCAGCAGCACAAAACAGCCCAGGTACAGCAGGTTCTTGTAGCTCGATACCGCCTTTTTACACAGCTGCAGCACATAGCCCGCGCACAGCGCGACGCCCACCAGCAAAAAGATAGAGATACACAGGATCTTGGGCAGTTCCTTTTGCAGCAGGTAGCTGTACAGCGTGCCCTGCTGGTCGAGGTACATCTCCGCAAGCCCCGCCCGGTTGGGATACCGGCCGTCCAGCTCCAGCCGCAGCGTCAGCGTGTGCCCGCTGTGCCCCGGCGCCAGCGGCACCTGGCACAGCACGTCTCCCAGCAGAGCGCCCAGCGGCGCTGGTTGGCTGTAGCCGTAGTCCAGCAGCACCTGCCCCTCTACCGATACCTGTACCTTCTGAAAGCGGCTGGGGAACAAGAGCATGTCCCCGGCCTTTAGCTGGGGCAGCTCGATCTTGAGGAGCACCTCGTCGCCGTCCACTTCCAGCGGCAGCGCCGCCGGCCAGCTGTCGCCGTCGCGCACCAGCCGCCAGCCGCTGCTTAGCGTGTGCGGCGCCGGCGCCGACAGCTTCATCCCCGGCAGCTGTGAGCGCGCTCCCACATATGCCAGCAGCCCCACCAGCGCCACCGCCACCGCCGTGTAGAGGACCGGCAGCAGGCGGCTGGTCAGGGTGCGCGGTCTCTCTTTTTCCATCCCTGCTCTCCTCTCTGCTCCCGGTGTCGTCCGGCGCCGTCTACAGCTTTTGGCCGCCGCTGGCGATCACCTGCTGGTACCAGTAATAGCTGTCTTTTTTTATGCGGTCCAGCGTGCGCAGGTCCTCTTCGCCCCGGTCTACATACACAAAGCCATAGCGCTTCTGGTAGCCATTTTCGGTGCTGAGCAGGTCCATGAACGACCAGGGGTTGTACGAGAGCACCTCCACCCCGTAGTGCATGGCCCGCTGTACCGCCCGGATGTGGCTGCGCAGATAGTCTATGCGGTAGTCGTCGTGAACAGTCCCGTCGTCCTCCAGCTTGTCAAAAAAGCCCAGGCCGTTCTCGGTGATCATCAGCGGCTTGCCGTAGCGGGTGTAGATGTCGCGCAGCAGGCACTCCAGCCCGGTGGGGTCAATGGCCCAGTCCCAGTCGGTGGTGTCGCAGTTGGGGTTGCGCACGATCTGGAAAAAGTCGGGCATCGTCTCGTACGAGTCGATCTCGCCCTTTTTGCCGGTGTAGTTGACCCCGCTCTCGGTGCGCTGGGCGTCCGGCGGGGGGAACTTGGCGCAGTCGCTGGAGTAGTAGTTGAGGGCCAAAAAGTCCGAGTATCCCTCCCGAAACAGCTCCAGGTCGCCCGGCTCTATCTTGGGGGCCACTCCCATCTCCTCCAGGTAGATGAAGGCGGCTTTGTTGTACTGGCCCTTAAAGTACACGTCCAGGTAAAACAGGTTGCGCACGTCCAGCGCGTTCTGGGCGGCCATCACGTCGCAGGGGGTGCTGGTCAGCGGGTAGATGGGGGCGGTGTTGATGGCCGCCCCCACCATGCCGCCCGGCACCAGCTGGTGCACCAGCTTGCAGGCGGTGGCGTGGGCCAGGTTCATGTGGTGGTTGATCTGGTAGCGCACCTGCGGGTCATCCAGGTATTTCTCGGGGATCAGGTTCTTCTTGGTCCAGTACTGCACGATGATCGACTGCTCGTTGATGGTCAGCCAGTACTTTACCTTGCTGCCGTACTCCCGCAGCACAAATTCGGTGTAGTAGGCAAAGTCGGCCACGCTCTGCCGGTCTATCCAGCCGTCGTATTTTTCCACCAGCGCCAGCGGCATGTCGTAGTGGTACAGCGTCACGATGGGGGTGATGCCGGCCTTTTGCAGCTCGTCGAGCAGGTGGTGGTAAAACTGTACTCCCTGCGGGTTGGGGTCGCCCACCCCGTCGGGGAAGATGCGCGCCCAGGCCAAAGAAAAGCGGTACGAGCGCAGCCCCAGCTCTTTCATCAGGGCCACATCCTCTTTATAGCGGTGGTAGTGGTCGCTGGCCACCTCGGCGTCGGCCACGCCGGGGCGGCGGTTGATCACATCCTGCTGCGAGAGCTTTTTGCCCTCCAGCTGGGCAGCCCCCTCCACCTGATAGGCGCTGGTGGCGGCCCCCCACAAAAAGTCTTTCGGAAATGGTCTCAGCGTTTTCATTCAGCAGTCCTCCAACTCGTCTATCTGCGCGGCGATACGCGCAAAATCCAGTTTATCCAGGTCGGTGGCGTCCACCACCAGCCGGCGCCCCACGCAAAATTCCCGCGAGCCCCAGCTCTCTACCATGTCAAAAAACTGGTCTCGCTGCATCAGCGGCGCGTCGGGCTTTTTCTTCTGTCCGCCGGGGGCGGGGTAGCAGTCGGGTATCGCGTGGGCCGGGTGCCGGTCGGGGCTCAGGTCCCGCCGGCACACCCGCTCAAATACCGCGTCCAGGTCGCCGTCAAACAGCACCGTCACCGGGCGGTAGCCGTATCGGTCGCACAGCGCCTGCACGTCCGGCACGTCGGCCCGGGTAAAATTGCTCTCGATCATCACGTCGCCGCCGGTCTGCATCTGGGCGGCAGCGGCGTAGTAGAGCAGCTGGGTGCTGGCCACGTCCAGCTTTTGTTTGGCCGCCGGCGAGGCAAAGCCCACCGTGTCGAACAAGAGCTCCTTCATGGCGTCTTTGCAAAATAGCGGCATGTGCCGCTGCCGGGCAAAATGGGTAGAAAAAGTGGTCTTTCCAGTGCCGGGCATACCGGCGATAAGGTAGATGGTGTGCATAGCAGGCCTCCTGTGCCGGGCGCGCATTTTAGCGGGCCCGATAAAACCGACATATATACTTCATTTTAACACAGTTGCCGCCCGGCCACAATGCGTATCTGCCGCCGCCGGCCAAAAAAGGGCCGCTCCACAGCTGTGGGACGGCCCTTTTTTGGCTAGGTCTTTTTTATAAATTTGTGCTGGCACTTGGGGCAGGTGATCTCTATCTTGCCGCGCCCCCTGGGCAGGCGCAGCTTCTGGCGGCACTTAGGGCAGGTAAAGTAGCGGTAATTGGCCCGGTCGGCCGCCTTTTTCTGCGCCTGCTGCTGTTTGCGCTGCCACCAGCTGCCCGCGCTCTGCACGGTGCCCTGCGCCCGATCTTTAAAGCCGGGGAACCATGACAAAAACCAGTCGTTCTCCCGCTTGCGGGCGTCGATATTGCGCGACAGAAAGCGCAGCAATATGATCAGCGGAAAGATCAGGATGAGCAGCGCGTACACCGCCGAGTGCCAAAACGCCCCGATCATCGAGAGCACCATATAGAGCACCAGCAGGGCTATACCCAGCGGGTCTACGCCGTAGCGCCCGTACATAAATCTCTGCAGCCAGTTCACGGTATCGTTGCCTCCTTTATGGGGTCGTCGCCACCGGCAGCCAGCCGGCGCTGTATCTGGTCGTATTGGTGGTAGTAGCCGCCCAGCACACCGCGGTAGCCGGGCTTCCAGGGTTTGTTTTTGCCAAAGTAGTGGATGATGACCCCGTGCCGGCGCACCCAGTCGGCGTCAAAGCGGCGCCGGCGGTTTTGCGGGTTTAAGTTGTAAAGGCGCAGGTAGCGGTCGCTCACGTTGTATGCCCGGCCGTCCAGCTCTTTGATCTCGCCGCCGTAAAGCACCGCCAGCAGGTCCTGGTCGGGCAGCCACAGCCGCCACCGGCCCAGTCGGGCCATGGCCGCGTACACCTGCGGCGGCGTCTTTTCGGCCCCGGCGCGCAGCGCGTCCAGGTCCATGAGCAGCACGCCCGAGTTCAGGTACGGCACGTCGCGCCCCAGGCCCAGCCGCAGCTGATTTATGCGGGTAAAAAAGCGGTGCAGGTGCCCGGCCGCCGCCAGCGGGCAGCCGCCCATATCCATGCGGTAAAGCGGGCCCAGCGGGCCGATCACCACCGTGTCGGGGTCCAGGTACAGCACCCGGTGCACCGCCGGCGGCAGGTACTGGGCGGCAAACAGCCGGTAGTACATCTCCTTGGGGTAGCGCTTTTGGGTGGGTGCCCCGGCAAACAGCGCCGGGTCCAGGCAAACGGGCAGCAGCTGCAGCCGCTGCCGGTCAAAACCGCGGGCGATCGCGGCAAAGTCGCTGTCGGTCAGCCCGGTGTGGGCAATGTGCACCGCCAGCTCGCCCGGCTCGTTTTGCAGCGCCGAGCACAGCATCACCCGCAGCTGGGGAATGTAGCCGCGGTCCAGGCAGCACAGCAGGTGGATGGCAGACATAGCGGGCACCTCACTTTTTTAAAGTTGGGTCACCTGGCCGGCTGCGGCCCGGTCTTGGGGCTGTGCAGGCTGGGGTCGTTGCGGGCCAGTATCTTTTTAAACTGCACCGAAAAGGTGATGACGGTGGTCAAAGTGGCGATGATGTCGGCCACCGGCTCGGCAAAGAACACCGCAAACACCTTGTCAGACAGCAGCGCCGGCATGATGTAGATGAGCGGGATGAGCAAAAAGATCTTGCGCAGCAGCGCCAAAAACAGCGAGATCTTGGCCTGCCCCACGGCGATAAAGGTCTGCTGGCAGGCGATCTGCGCCCCCAGGATGAACCCGGCCCCCAGGTATACCCGCAGGGCCGACACGGTGGCCGCCGCCAGCGCCTTATCGCTGGTAAAGATGGCGATGAACGGCTTGGGCGCCAGCATCATCAGCCCCCAAAACAACACCGCGTACCCCATCGAGCTGATGAGCAGCAGCTTAAAGGCCTTTTTCACCCGGTCGTTTTGCTGGGCGCCGTAGTTAAAGCCGATGATGGGCTGGGCCCCCTGCGTCAGGCCGGTCAGCGGCAGCATCAGCACCTGCATCAGGCTCGAGAGGATGGCCATCGAGCCCACGGCGATGTCGCCGCCGTAGCGCTGCAGCGACGAGTTGAGCGATACCGATACCATGCTCTCGGTGGCCTGCATGATAAACGGCGAGCAGCCCAGCGCCAGCACCGGCAGCAAGATCTTGGCCCTGGGTTTTAAGCTGTGCGGGCGGATGCGCAGCTTCGAGCGCCTGCTCGACAAGAACCACACCACCCAAACAGCCGATACTGCCTGCGAGATGATGGTGGCCAGCGCCGCCCCCTGCACGCCCATGTCCAGCCCAAAAATAAGGATGGGGTCGAGCACGATGTTGGTCACCGCACCGATGACCACCGTCAGCATGCCGGTGGTGGCAAAGCCCTGGGTGGTGATAAAGGGGTTGAGCCCCAGTGCCAGCTGCACGAACACGGTGCCGCAGATGTAGATGTCCATGTACCCCAGCGCATAGGGCAGCGTCACGCTGCTGGCGCCAAAGAGCAGCAGCAGTTTTTCTTTAAAGAAGAAGAAAAATACCGTCAGCACCACCGAGATGAACAGCAGCCCGGTCACGCAGTTGCCCAGAATGTTCTCGGCCTCGTCGTCGCGCTTTTGACCCATCTTGATCGAGGCCCGCGGCGCGCCGCCCATACCGATGAGCGACGAAAAGGCCGAGATGATCATAATGATGGGGAAGGTGACCCCCACCCCGGTCAGGGCGGTGGCCCCCACTCCGGCCATGTGGCCGATGTAGATGCGGTCGACGATGTTATAGAGCATGTTCACCAGCTGGGCGGTGATGGCGGGCACGGCCAGCTTAAAAAGCAGCCGGCCCACACTGTCGCGGCCCAGATCATTTTGCGTTTTTGCCATAAAGTCTATTCCTCCTGCTCTCCTGTTTTCCTCTTTTGGGGTGCTCCCCCCGCACGGGGGCGGCGCGCCGTCAACTGCGGCGCAAAATATCCATGAACTCCTCGCCGGTAATGGTCTCCCGCTCCAGCAGGTAGTGGGCCAGCTGGTGCAGCTTGTCGCTGTTTTGCTTGAGGATGTCGATGGCTTTCTGGTGCGCGCTGCGAATGATCGCCAGCACCTCGGCGTCGATCTCGGCGGCCGTCTGGGCCGAGCACAATAAGCTGCCGTCGCCCCCCAGGTACTGGCTGCCGCCGGTCTCCAGGGCCATCATGTCAAACCGCTCGCTCATGCCCAGCCGGGTCACCATGGCCCGGGCCAGCTTGGTGGCCTGCTCAATGTCGTTGGATGCACCGGAGGTGGGGCTGCCGAATATCAGCTCCTCAGCGGCCCGCCCGCCGGTAAAGGTGGCGATCTTGTTAAAGGCCTCCTCCTTGGTGGTCAAAAAAGTCTCCTCCTGGGCCACCTGCATGGTGTAGCCCAGCGCGCCGGAGGTGCGGGGCACGATGGTGATCTTGTGCACCGGGGCCGACTCGGTCTGCATGGCCGCCACCAGCGCATGGCCGATCTCGTGGTAGGCCACGATCTCCTTTTCGCGCGGCGAGATAACGGCGCCTTTGCGCTGGTAGCCGGCGATCACCACCTCTACCGCCTCTTCCAGGTCCGACTGCGACACCGCCCGGCGGCCCAGGCGCACCGCCCGCAGCGCGGCCTCGTTTACGATGTTGGCCAGCTCCGCGCCCGAGGCGCCCGAGGTCGCCCGGGCAACAGCGGCAAAGTCGATGTCCGGCCCACAGCTCACGTTTTTGGCGTGCACCTGCAAAATAGCTATGCGCCCCTGCAGGTCGGGCAGCTCCACCGGTATGCGCCGGTCAAAGCGCCCGGGCCGCAGCAGCGCCGGGTCCAGCGTCTCCGGCCGGTTGGTGGCCGCCAGGATCACCACCCCTTTTTGCCCGTCAAAACCGTCCATCTCGGTCAGCAGCTGGTTGAGGGTCTGCTCCCGCTCGTCGTTGCCGCCGATGCCGGCGCCGTCCCGCCGCTTGCCGATGGTGTCTATCTCGTCGATGAACACGATGCAGGGGGCCTTCTCCTGGGCCTGCTTAAACAGGTCGCGCACCTTGGCCGCACCGGCGCCCACAAACATCTCCACGAACTCCGAGCCCGAGATCGAGAAAAACGGCACGCTGGCCTCACCGGCCACCGCCTTGGCCAGCAGCGTCTTGCCGGTCCCCGGCGGCCCCACCAGCAGCGCGCCTTTGGGCAGGTTGGCGCCGATCTGGGCGTACTTCTGCGGGTCGTGCAAAAAGTCCACGATCTCGCTCAGCGCCTCCTTGGCCTCCTCCTGCCCGGCCACATCGGCAAAGGTCTTGCCAGTCTGCGACTGCACGTACACCTTGGCGTTAGATTTGCCAAAGCTCATGGCGCCCGGCCCGCCGCCGGCCCGCTTGCTCATGGCGCGAAACAGCAAAATGCCCGGCAGCACCAGCAGCAGCGTGGGCAGCACCCAGGTCAGCAAAAAGTTTACCAGGGGCGAGTTCTCCTTGGGCACCACCCGGTCAAAGGTGATGTCTTTCTGGCTGTGCAGCCGCTCGGTCAGCTGGGGGTCGTCCATGCGGCCGGTCACGTACACCAGCTTTTCGCCGTCCTGTTTTGTCAAAAAGGCGATCTGGTCGTCATCCACCTCCACCCGGCTGATCTCGCCGCTTTCCACCATATCTAAAAAGGTGCCGTAATCCACCTCCTTGGTGCGGCTCTGGCGCAGTGCCGGCACCACCAGTGCATTGAATAAAAGCAGCATCAGCAAAGCCAGCACAGCGTAGTAGATCAGCGGCTTTTTAGGCGTCTTTTTCACTTCAGTCACGGCGCGGCCTCCTCTAAAGACGGGATGCGCAGCGCATCCAGGTCATCGGGCATGGGCAGTGCCCGTATCTCGTCCAGCAGCGCGTCCAGCGCCCGCAGCCCGTCCACGATGGTCTGCAGCGTGCCGGGATCTACCCGGTATAAGAGCGGGCCGTACACCCCCTGCAGCAGCGACTCGATGGCGTCTATGGTGTCGCGTCCCTTCTGCGACAGGTCGATCTGCACCACCCGCTCGTCCTCCCGGCTGCGCCGCCGCTCCAGCAGCCCCAGCCCGGCGATCTTTTTGGCCAGGGCCGAGCCGTTGGCGCCGGCCATGCCCATGCGCTCACTCAGCTGTCCCACGCTCAGCGGCCCGGTCTGGCGCAGGGTCATCAGCAAAAACACCTGCATGGCCGTCAGCCCGTAGTGGCTGTACAGCGGCTGTAGCGCCCGGTCCATGCTGTCGCGCATGCTGCGGTCCAGGTCCCACACGATCTGCTTAAACTGGGTAAATTCCATGGCGGCACCTCCAATTACCTATACTACATATATATTATTCAGGATAGATAAATGCGTCAAGAGCCAATTTGTAAACAATTCTAAAAAACTGTATCTGTTTTTGGGCCAGTTCACAAAGTCATCCACCTTCCCGTATAGCGGCGTGTCTCATCGGCCAGATCATGCGCCTCAAAAAAAGAGGTGCCGGGCCCCACCCGCCCCGCACCTCATTTATAAAACGGGCCCCGCCGGGTCCCCCTCGCTGCGCCGCCACCGCCCGCGTCCTGCATCCGCTGCAGCACCACCAGCCCTCTTTTCTGCCGGTCGCCTGTCCCGATGAGTCCGCCGCCGTCTCACACCACCTGCATACGCCCGTCTCCCGGGTCCTATGGGGCAGCCCGTCTCACCGCTATCGGGCTGGCTAAAAAACAGTGGCCCCACCAACAGGCAGGGCCACTATGTGGTCAGACTGATCCCAAGCAGGGGCGGGGAGACCGTGTCATCAGGTCACCGGGTCACAGGCAGCTCTCTAAAAAGGCGCGCACGTCCGCATATACCTCCTGCCGGTTTATCTCGTTGAGCATCTCGTGGCGGCCGCCGGGGTACAGTTTCAGCTCTACCCGCCGCAGGCCGGCTCTCTGCAGCCGGTCATATACCGCCTTCACCCCCTGCCCGTAATCGCCCACCGGGTCCTCTTCGCCGGCAAATAGCAGCACTGGCAGCTCCTTGGGCACACAGCCGGCCCACTCCGGCTGCGACACCCGCCGCAGCACGGTAAACAGGTCTAAATATCCCCGTGCGGTAAACATAAAGTTGCAGTACGCATCGGCTATATAGGCGTCCACCACCGCCTCATCACGGCTCAGCCAGTCGTAGCGGGTGCGCTTTTCAAAGCGCTTGTTGTAGCTGCCAAAAGCCATAGCCGTCAGCAGCCGGCTGGGTCTTTTACCGCCGGTCAAAAAGATCAGCGCCTTGGCCACCGCAATGCCCAGCCCGGCCAGCGAGTTGCCGCCGCTGGTGCCGCTGATCAGCGCCCCCTGCAGCTTGTAGCCGTACTTGGCCAAAAAGTCGCGGGCCACGAACGAGCCCATGCTGTGCCCCAGCAAAAAGTAGGGCAGGTCGGCAAAGCGGCTGCGCATCAGGTCACACAGCAGGTTCAGGTTCTCGGTCAAAAACAGGTGGCCGCTCTTTTCACCTAACAGCCCCAGCGCGCTCTTATCCGGTGCGGTCTGGCCGTGGCCCAGATGGTCGGCCCCGCACACCACAAAGCCCGCTTGGGCCAAAAATTGGCAGAACGGCTCGTAGCGGAGGATGTACTCGCACATGCCGTGGCTGATCTGCACCACCCCGCGGTAGGGGCGCTGCGGCGGCAGATACACATAGGCGGCCACCGGCTGGTGGTCCTGATAGGAGGGAAAGCTAAACTGTTCGCGGGTCACTTCCATAAGCGCGCTCCTTCGCACATTTTTTCACATACCGGCCCGCCCCGCACACCGGCGGAGCAGTTTCACCTCTATCTTACCAGATTTCCGAGAAACTGCAAGCCGTATGCGCCCCACAGCGCCAAAAGCACAAAAAAGTCAACTCGGTCCCGCTCAGTCCAGCCCAACTCAGCCCAACTCAGCCGCTGTCACGTCTTCCCAACGCATTAGAAGCTTAGCTCTTTATCAAAGTGGTATGTACCGTGTTTTTATGAGCAGCTGCCGTTGCCCAGTTGATCGTCCTCATTTTTAAAAATAAAAATGGGACGGCGGGCAATGTGCTGGCCCTGATCACCGGCCAGCCTTACATGTCCTCTGCATGGACATCAGCGACCTAGTAGACACGAAACGTGCTCGGGCGTGTTTTCCGGTAGGTAGAAATAGCGAGACATCTAGCGCTGTCTTGCACAGAAGATCGCTGTGACCTGTCGACCAGCCCCAGTAATGGGAGGTGGGTATCCAGGTATTAAGAGATCTTCTCCAAAACACAGATCACCGCCACTATACCGATCGCCGACTCATCGGCAACAACAGTCCAATAGCAGTCTATATTAAAAAGCTACATGTAAAAAAGGTCGCTCAAACGAGCGACCTTTTTCGTGATGTTTTGTACTCAGCGCTTGATGTTCATGTCGATATTGCCATTTAGGCCGGGTACCTGGCCCTCACTGCTGTACTGCCAATAGGTGTAGTTGACATTGATAGAGGGCTTGCTCGTATCATAATGGGCGACCCACACCTGGTGTTCCCCAACGATATTGGGATCGATATAGCTGTTGTAAAAACTGGATGAGGCATAGATCATCGGCGTATAGCCCTTGGCGCGAACAGCATCGCAGAAGATCTTGGCATTCTGCGAAATGACAGCCTTAGTGGGGACGAACCCTGCCTTGTCCCATACATCGTTGAGCTCAATATCGTATACGACCGGCATGTCCATGGGCCGTCCATCGATCGCCTTCAAAAAGGTCTGAACCTCAGCAGTGGCCTCTTTGGCCGTTGTTGCATAGCTAAAATGATAGGCGCCAACTTTCAAGCCAACAGCTTTTGCTGTCTCATAGTTTTTATTAAAATTAACGTCTTTTTGTTCGTACAGATCATTGGGATCGTTTAGATCATCCATCCAACCGTAACTGGCACGGATGAAGACAAAGCTCAGGCCACTATTCTTTGCCTCTGTCAGCATGTCTTTATTTATAGTCCCCTGATGTTTAGAGATATCGATCCCTCTCTCACTGCCACTTGTCACATGGATCAGACAGGATGTGGTGAGACCAGTGCTGCTCTCTACAAAGATGGTGGCGGTACCGGAGGAGAGCGCCGTGATCTTTAATTTTGTACCGCTGGGCTCTAATTTTAAAACACTGTTGTTGTTGGTGTACCAGCGCTTTACGGTCATGGCCCCGGCAGGGGTGATATAGGCGTTAAAAGTGCGGGTCTCACCGACTGCTAATGTACTCACGTAGGAATCGATGCTAATGGAGGAAGAACTATTTTTCACCTCAAAATCGATCCATTGGCCGACCTCTTTTCCGTTTTGCATAGATACGACCCGGAAGGAATACTTGCCGTCAGATAAAGTGCTGGCAACGATCCAAGATACGGTGTTCTCCCCGGCATTGTACGAGGTGTCGATGGTCGCGTAATCTACTAGCCCGGTAGAACTCCATATCTGCACAGAGCATACGGCAAGCTTATTCAGAGTAAAGGTACAATAAATTTTTTCACCAGGATTGACAGGGTTGGCACTCACAGAACCATTTGATATGATCAGGCTGCTGTTTTTGGCCGTGAAATCCATCCATCTGTCAGCAGATTCTTTCCCGTTTTCCATAGCGACAACGCGGAACGAATACTTACCGTCGACAAGATTTTGAGGCACGCTCCAGGATACAGAATTGCTGCCGGCCTTAAAGTTGCCGTTGGTAACGACATAACCGACTAGACCAGTGGCGTTCCACACCTGCACAGAGCAGGTAGCAGCTTTGTTCAAAGTAAAATTGCAAGATACAGAGCCACCTTTAGAGGGGTCAACGGTCGTTGTACTGAGCGAACCACCAGTAACGGCAAGAGATTCTATTTTAGCGGTAAAATCTACCCAGCGATCAGCGACCTCGCGGCCGTTTTCAATGGCTACGATGCGAAAAGAGTACTTGCCGTTGGCGAGGTTTTGGGGTATGTTCCAGGCCACCGAGTTGTTGCCGGCCGAAAAGCTCCGGTTGCCAGAGGCATAGCCGACTAGTCCGGTAGAGCTCCACACCTGTACTGCACAGGTAGCAGCCTGGTTGAGCGTGAAATTACAGGTGAGCTTGCCGCCTTTAGAGGGGTCGATGGTGGTCGCACTGACCGAACCGGCGGTGATGGCCACCTGGTTTTTCTGGGCGGTAAAATCTACCCAGCGATCAGCGACCTCGCGGCCGTTTTCAATGGCTACGATGCGGAAAGAGTACTTGCCGTTGGCGAGGTTTTGGGGTATGTTCCAGGCTACCGAGTTGTTGCCGGCCGAAAAGCTCCGGTTTCCAGAGGCATAGCCGACCAGTCCGGTAGAGCTCCAAACCTGTACTGCACAGGTAGCAGCCTGGTTGAGCGTGAAATTACAGGTGAGCTTGCCGCCTTTAGAGGGGTCGATGGTGGTCGCGCTGACCGAACCGGCGGTGATGGCCACCTGGTTTTTCTGGGCGGTAAAATCGACCCAGCGATCAGCGACCTCGCGGCCGTTTTCGATGGCTACGATGCGGAAAGAGTACTTGCCGTTGGCGAGGTTTTGGGGTATACTCCAGGCCACCGAGTTGTTGCCGGCCGAAAAGTTTCGGTTGCCGGAAGCATAGCCGACCAGTCCGGTAGAGCTCCACACCTGTACTGCACAGGTGGCAGCCTGATTGAGCGTGAAATTACAGGTGAGCTTGCCGCCTTTAGAGGGGTCGATGGTGGTCGCACTGACCGAACCGGCGGTGATGGCCACCTGGTTTTTCTGGGCGGTAAAATCGACCCAGCGATCAGCGACCTCGCGGCCGTTTTCGATGGCTACGATGCGGAAAGAGTACTTGCCGTTGGCGAGGTTTTGGAGGATACTCCAGGCCACCGAGTTGTTGCCGGCCGAAAAGCTCCGGTTACCGGAGGCATAGCCGACTAGTCCGGTAGAGCTCCAAACCTGTACTGCACAGGTAGCAGCCTGGTTGAGCGTAAAATTACAGGTGAGCTTGCCGCCTTTAGAGGGGTCGATGGTGGTCGCGCTGACCGAACCGGCGGTGATGGCCACAGCTGACCTCTTTACAACAAAATCTGCCCACTTGTCGGTAGCTTCTTTTCCGTTTTCAATAGAGACGACACGGAAAGAGTACTTGCCATCAGCAAGGCTTTGGGGGACATCCCAGGAAATGGTCTGGTCACCGGCTTTATACGGTGTGTTTATCGTTATTTGACTGACGAGTCCCGTGGTGCTCCAAACTTGTACGGTGCAATTAGCATCGCGAGAAAGCGCGAACCGAAAAGTCAATTTGGGTTTGGCGACAGGGTCCACCTCGGTTTGACTGAGAGAAACTCCAGTAAACAGATCAGCGGTACCCGCATACAGTGCGGGTTCAGATGCATTCTGTGAAACAGACGGTTCGTTGAGAGGTTCCTCTGCGTATGCCGGTGAGAGAAAACCGGCCATACAGCTACTGGCCAATATGGCAGCAGAGAGGAAGAGCGAAATGATTTTTTTCATAGACATACTCCTCGATATGAACATTTTATATACGTGATTTATGTTTCAGCAGGCACACCACATAGCGCACACAATTCCAGCTGTAATGCGCTGGAGATACCGGCCATCGGTAGTGGCAGCAAATGCTCCTGCTTATATTTAAAAAACTGAAGATAGAGTTTTTTTTCAGTTTCGACAGAGCTCTCCTGATAGGGTTTTTGCAGGCGTTCCAGCGCAGAGTCACAGCCAAATTTATATAGCAGACACCAGTTCTCCCAAACTTCACCAAGACCTTTCAAGTCGTCATCACCGCGGTCTGGAAAGACAGGTTCCTGAAAAACAGAATGGTCGCTTATATATACCGCACGATACTGATTAGATCGCAATCTTATAGATAAATCGATCATTGACCGATATTGGGGAAAATGTTGGTCGTCAAATCCACCGAGCTCTGTAAAGATCGAGCTCTTAAATACCAAACAACTGTCCGATATACAAGAGATCGTACCAGTTTCGGCATCAAAGTCGTGCTGAGCGCCCCATGGGATCGTGCGCACCTCAGCGCAGGCTACATCAGGATCGGTAAGCCAGCCCGGCAGCAGCAGAAAAAAATCTGCTGGAAAAACGGTGATCGCGGAGCAGAAGACCAGATGATCAACCTGCACATTCTGCGCTGCTAGATTATATATCTGGGCATTTGAAACGGTACTGGAAAACTTATATTTTATATCGATCCAGTCATATGATTGTGTTGACGCCACACGAGCTGCCGGCACCTGCGCGCGCGAACAGTCGCTCATGCATACATCCACCTGTACCAGCATGCCTTGGTCGTGCGCAAATTCTACTGCCCGATCTAACGAGGAGAGCATGCGTTCTACCTGCCGAGAGTCCCCGTCAGCCAAGACGATCTGCACCAAAACAGATGCTTTTCTCATAGCCAATCACCTCCTATCCCCGCGCAATTTAAAGCGGGAAAAGAAACTTTTTTTATTTACCGGGGGTGGGGGATCGCTACAAAGTGGCAGGTCGGTTGGTCTAGTTTCAGTTTCAGCTTCAGGTCCAGTCTTTTCTACTGACGGCGGCGAATCTTCCTTAATGCCTTCTTCTGCAGCCATGTGTTCTGCCCACTGGCACAGCTCGTCACTAAGCGGCTCTATGCGACAAGTGAGCTCCACTTTTATTGGTGTACCGATCACCAGGTCCTCAGGAAAAAGGAGCTGCGGATCTGGTTGCGTAAATATAAAGACACTCTCTTCCGATAAAAATGCACCGTTGCTTTTGAGCGCAGCAGCAGTAATAATTCGGTCTTCCCCCTGTGCATAGTGCAAAATGACACAGGGCTCCCACACGCCGACATTTCCGTCCTCACCGGGATCTATGCGCAGGTGGATTAGCGGGGAACGCTGTGGGAGAGGAAAGATAAAGCGCAGGAGATCGGCCTCTATTTTACCACTGCTGTCCACAACACATTTTTCAGAAAAACCATGTCCCAAGTCGTAGTACAGGCGGGAAAAGTACTGGCTGTCGGGTTCAAACGAAAAAAGCTGCCCTGGTTTGGCGACCAGCACCTGCTGCTCGATCAGACTCTTCATCACAAATTGTCTGTTTTCATCCCATTCACGCCTAGAGTGCGCATTACGAGAGCTGTCAGCTTGCCAGAGGCGGTAGATCGAGGTACAGCGATCACTGTCGACGACTCCGCATATAAAGACCGCCCGCATCAAAAGCTCCCAATCTTCATTGGTGGTGAGGTCTTCGCAAAAGCGCAGTCCACATTGGGAGAAGATGAATGCGGGTATGGCATAAACGGTAGTGGGCGAATTGTTGATCCGCAAATGTTCCACTAGATTAAAGGGGACACAGTGTCCATCCTCTAACGGGCCCACGGCGATAAGCCCCATCCGGCCACATTCTCCCAGTGCCACCTCTCTCCACGGCTGCGCATAGCCGTAACAGTGCAGGATGGCCCCCGGGTTTTGCTTGGCCAGATCATAAAAAGTCTCTACCCAGTCAGAGGTGACCAGGTCATCGTCGTCGAGCGTACAGATATAAGCGCCGCCTGCCGCAGTATAGCCCACATTGAGCGGGGTGGTGCGGTTCCCATACGATACCTCGATCAGACGAATACGCGACTGCAGCCAACCCGGCTGCCGTTCGATCAGCGCCTGTGTATGCTGCCTGCCCGTCTCGTCCATCTTGTGGCCGATGAGCAGCACCTCAAAATCCGTACAGGTCTGGGCGCTCAAGCACAAAAGCACCTCTGCCAGCTTGGCCGGGCGTGTCCCCTGGGTGCGCATGACGATCGACAAAAACGGCGAAACGACAGCCTTATCTTTTAGTGCGTACGGCGCAGCGGGGCGACACATCCAGCAAAACTGCTCAGTATACAGCTCCTGGTCGCTCACCGCTTTTAGCTTTTCTATAAATGAGAAAGCGTCGCTGCCCGGCGATAGAAAAATGCTGTCGGATGCAGTGAGACGCGCCCGCTCACTCTCGCGGTCAAAGGTCAGCCCACTTTTTTCTTCACAGGTGAACCCGCAGGCAGCTAAAAGATCCAGCAGCGCTTTTTCTGAAAACCCTCTTAAGCAGTAGCGGTCTTCTTCGCTGAGCCGACCGTCAAGTAGGCGGGCAGCGGTGAACAGATTACCGGCATTGGGGGTGCCGATCAGCAGCACGGTATCGCGGCAGAGGACATGTTCAGAAAATATTTTTAGCAGGGGACTTATCCAGTCGTCCTCCGCCAACAGGGGTTCTACATAAATCACCGCTATCGGCTTACCGCCGGTAGCTTCGCCCAATAGATCAGCATCTTCAAAAAACTGGGCGCAGTCGATACACCCCTTATTGCCGCCGGGGGCTACAGCTAAATAGTGCAGGCCAAAAGACGCCGCCAACTCTGCCTGCGACATGCTCTCCCGGGTGTAAAGCTGCATAAAAAAATCGCCTTTCTCAAGAGGTACACTCTCTAAAAAAGACTCAAATATCGCTTGTCCACCACCGGTCAATGCCGCCATTTGCTATCCTCCGTGCCGCAAACAGAAGGTATTTCTGCACAACATTCTTACATGTACAGTATATAGAAGTAGGTACACAAAGTCAATTTGTGACAAATAATTTGTGACTCTTAAATAGGAAGTAATAACTGGAAACAGCCATAACGAAAAAGAGCATAGAGGCGTACTTTGCCGCTCTTTTGGTACGGGCGTTGTCAAGAGCTGCTGGCAGTGTCTGTTAAGATCTCCCAAAACTGTACCCCGGCAAGCCGCGCTGAATGGCCCCTCTAAGAAGTCGCAACAGCAAAAGCATACCCGGCCTTTGACCGAAACATGTCGTATGCCTGCGGACACATATATTTTAAGCCGTACCGACCAAACGCCCCGCCCCAAACACAGGCACAAAATACAGCGCGACCTAGCACACCGAAACCCTCAACGGTGCTTGTGTCTATAAAAATAAATATCCGTTTCGCGCTGGCAAAAAGAAAACGCACCCCACAAAGTGAGGTGCGCGTCTTGCATGCAGGCTCACCCTGCTGAGAAACGTTGACAAAAAAGATACCCTCGAATCTAAAAGAAAACGTTCAGTCTTTAATGCTCCCCAGTATTTGAGTTTGAAAAACGCTTTAGTCCGCATAAACACTGGATTTTCTGTGCATCCAAACGCCCTCAAACGCCGCCCCAAACGGCATAATACGAAAACTTTTTTGCCTATGCCTATATTTCTAATAAAATAGGCATATGATCTGAGTAATCGAGCCACGATCGACTATGCAGGACCTGATAGTTCTTTATTCGATCTTCTTTTATAAAACAATGATCAATATGGTATCCCTTATCCAAGTGCCGATATAAGAAAAATGTGGGTTGTTTTTCCTCACCCTGTTTTTCATGGTAGATATAATGATAAGCGGAGGTTAAGTTTTTTCTTTCCAGCTCTTTTACGACATGCGTATGATTTTTCACACTATGTGTTTTGTCCCATATTTTATTGCTGTTAAAATCTCCGATTATAATTGTTTTGTCATTAAATTTCTCTATATGCATACATTGATAGGCATAATATTCTCGAATATAGGGTTTACAGGCCCAAACTCCAAGCAAATCAAAATCCTGATTTACTTTAACGGAAAGAAAAATTCTTAAGCAATTGGACTCCCAACCATTACGCTCGATTGAGATATTTTCTTTTGCAAAAATACCCAAACCCTTATTTTTTTCACCATTCCAGATATAGTTCTTGGCAAAGTCGCTATACGCAGTGTCAATGTAATTCTGCGGGTTTTCGCATTCTTGAATGACATATATATCTGCATTCCATTCTTTTATTTTCTTAAATTTCTCACGAAACTTGCCGTTGCAGTTCCAACTTATGATTCTCATAAATAATTCCTTGTTCTCGCGGCAGAGAGGGGAAAGCCGTTGTAAAAAAATCACCGCAAACAACGTTTGCGGTGATTTGGGTTTGCGCTACAAAAAAGATACCCCAAAAAGGAAAGTTTCTAATTTAAATATAGATAGCTTTCCTTTTGGTATTAAGATTTTTGGGTGGTAGAGATATATGTATTGTTCTCTTAAAGAAGATATAAACATTACTCTGCTTTATTACGAAGGAATAAAGCCTTTGTGAGCATTACCTTCGTGGTTGAATTCTACATAGTTATATTGATAGCCATATTTGATATCTTTATTCTCAAATATAATGACTTGATGCAGGCAATCTTCTTCCAAAATATCTTCAACCATTTTCTTTTCCATATAGTCATCAATCCATTCACCACTTTCATCCTTCTTGCGCTCCTTTAAAGAGACAAGCGGTGAATCTAGTATAACAAATCCGGGATGTAGGCGATTGTTCTTAAAGCAATAGCGCATTAAGCCGATGACCATGGCAGATAGAATGAATGCTCGATAGCCTTTTCCCCAATCAGAGCGAGCTTTTCCATCAATCGATAGATCCAGCGTTTCAGCATCAAAAGTCACATCTACATTTTCCGGAAATCCCCACTTCTTTAAAACGCTTTCAATTTCACTGCAATAATCGTCATAAAGAGATGAAACAGACTTGTTCTTTGATTCCTTTGATTTCCTGACTTTTTCGCTATACGCAATAATATCAAGTTCAACGGAAGATAAATCTTGCTGATAAATTTCAAGGGATTTTTTCATTGCATCGAGTTGTCTAATTGTTGCAATATTCCTGTTAAGCTTGGACAATGATGCTTGTTTTTCAGCAATCGTCTCCGATAATTGCTTGTTTTCTTCTAGTAAGCGTCTGATTGACTCTTTGTTGCTTTCAAGTCGCTCTTTGATGTCATTTATGGAGTATGTTAGATCTTGAATTTTACTTTTTAGTTGAACAGCATGATCTTTAAAATATTCAAATAGAGCTTTACTACTATCTGAGTCTATTACACCTGCTGTAATTAGCTGGTGACAAACTGGACAGTCCAAGTGCGGAAGCTGCTCAAGGAAATCAGTATATGTTGAAACCATACTGTTTCGTTTCAGTTCTTCCGCATAATGTTGTTTTAGTATTTCAAATTCGGCAATTTTGGCATCATCTTCGAAGCACAGCTTTTTTAATTCATCAACTTTAGTTTGATTTTGAGTTATCTGTGCACTTAAAAAAGATATACTATTTCTCAGTTGACTTATCTCCTCAACCATCAACTGCGTTGTCTCAGCTTTAGTATATAGTTGATAGTTCGAGTCTTCTTTTATTTCTGTAATTTTTCTTTTTAATATATCTTTTTTCTTTACAAGGAACTGTACAACACCTGCTCGCCGAATGTTTTCGTTTTCTACATCATCAATTTCCTCAATGTTTTGATCATCTGAGCCGGTTATTATATATTTGAGAATAGATTTTCTGGCGGTTTTTTCTGTGTATTGAATCGACTGAAACGATGACCCCTCTGCAATAATATCTGTTTCATCAACTGTTATTAAATGAACTATATCGCGAAACGAAAGTGTACGCTTTTGTTTCTGCTTATTCTTTATCAAGTGAGCATTCTCAGAATGACCTTGTAACAATTGCAGTAGATACCTAGAAAGGTTCTTAGTGTTTGCGGGGTCATGCTTATAAGGCATTATTAGGTGTTCACCATTGTGCACAATGCAAACTTTACTTGAGCCAATCGTTCTTTCAATTCTGTATAATTCATCATTGATAGTGAACTCCAAGGTAATCGCATTATAATCTTTGGCTTCAGTAATATTCTTGGGGGGATTTTCACCACCTAGTATATAATTGATACATTGAAAGGCAAATGTTTTACCTGTGTCGGAATCACCAGTAATTACATTTAAACCTCTTTCGAAGGTCAAGACAGCATCTTTTTTTCCAACTCCTGAGAGAGTTAGTTTTGTAAGTATCATTCTTCTCATAACAGATACCCTCGTACTTTCTCACACAGTTCTCGTGCATATATATTTGTCTGACAAACCGTGTTAAAAAAGTATCGTCCGAATTCTGTGATCTCGTAACACACATTTTGTTTGTCATCAATATGAGCAGAAATAATACCATGAGACACAAGGTCTGCAGTTGCGACAAGTGGTGACAATTTTGAAATTTTCTCTTGCTTACAAATTTGCTCAATAGTATCGAGGGTCAATGTATTTGGGTGCGTGAAAAAAATCATTCCAACAACCATGTGTTCAAAAATCAGGTCGGAAATATGCTCTAGTTTGTATTCGCCCATACGATATCACTTCTTTCATTAGCTAACTGATGACATATTCCCTGCCTGTCTTGCGGGTGGACTAAATCATACTTTGACAAAAGATTATGTTTTAAATCTATCCGGACTACTTGTGCCATAACATCATTTAGACGCTCGTAGCCATCAATATAGAGTTTCCCAAGCAAATCATATATTCCGTAATAAATATCGTCAGCCAAGTCCTTGAAATAGTCATTAGTTAATAAATGCTTAGATGCAAATGTTTTTAAGTTTTCAGCTGAATAAAAGCGCTCTCGCTGAACTTTTAAATTCGCCATGTATTTTGGGAATTTTTGTGCTAACTCTGAAACAGTATCAATAGACACCTTTTCTCTTTCAGAAACTGCGGAAAGATATTTTTGGATATATATTGTTTCGTGTTTTTCTATTACATCGGGTACGGTGATATGTCTATCTCGTGTTACTGTTAATCCTCCGCCAAAACGAAATGCATAAAATGCGGTAGATCTATGTTCTTCAATTACTTCCAGCATGGATTTTGTCTTTATAATACTAAAGTCGAAACTTTCGATATACGACTTCAATTCTGGGCTGAGATCTATTGGCTCTTTGGTAATCTTAGTACGACAATTGCTACCCCATTTTTCAATGAGCATTATGTTTATGCTAGATGGGGTATCAATTAAGTCATTAAGCTTAGCCCCAATATCCATTGGAGCTAAAATATAGTATTCGTGCGGGAGAGGAATCTCTCCGGAGTATGTGTAATAAACCAGCTTGCCGAACTCTGGCAACATATCACTGGGAGTTAAAGGATGATCATAGTGCTTACATTGATAATATGAGTAGTGATTGTCTTCGTCTTTGGCTACAACATCACGACCTTTATCACCTGCACCCCCGAAACCTCGAACTTGATATCTACTTTTTATCGATACAACCCATTCCCGTATAAACAATTCAAATTCCTTATCATCATAACTTTTTACTCGTTCGTAAGGAACTCGTGTGTCGCCATCTACATCTTTAATGATAACCTTTTCTGGGGCAGGGAACGGAGTTAAACATTCAAAACTCATATTTTTACCCCCTATATTTCGAGGAGCACGAATTTAATTTAAAAGCATCTTTTACAACTTGTTTATTTTTAAAATTATATCACAAATTAATCAATTTCTCAACGAAAAAAGCAGGTACAGAGAAACACCGACAGCACATGGTCTGCCAACATTTCTCTACACCTGCTTCTTAGCGAAGTGGCTGTGTGATCTCAAATCCCTGCACTCCTTGTGTTACCATGTCCCTATAAAACACACGAGGAGGTAACCCCATGAAATACACCAAAGAAGAGAAGATAGCCTTCGTCAAACGCTACCAGGACGGAGAAACAGTAATTTCAATTTGCAATGAGAGTAAAATTCCCCGCAGCACTTTCTATCACTGGATGCAAGAATACCAACAAACTGTGACCAATACGGGCACAGTAGTTACTCCACAGGAGTTCCTATACTTAAAAAGAAGAATCAGCAAATTAGAGGATATGATTCAGGTCTTGAAGACGGTCAGTTGTACTGTTTCCTCGCCTTTGCAGGAAAAGCTCAAGGCTATGGAGTCGCTTTACGGGCAATTTAGCGTTCATACCCTGTGTGACGCACTGGAGGTCTCACGTGGCACTTTCTACAACCATATTTTCCGCAATAAGAAAGGCGACACACTTGCGGCTAAGCGGCGGGCAGAGTTAAAAACGCAGATTCAAAGCATTTATGACGATAGCGGACAAATCTATGGGGCGGGCAAGATCACCGCTATCCTCCAAAATCAAGGGGTCAAAACCAGTAAAAAATATGTTTCTCAGCTTATGAAGGAGTTGGGAATCAGCAGTGTCAGCACTACGGCAAAGAAAGAATACAAAAAATGGGAGAAAGGACAGAATAGAAATTTCCTGCAGCAGCAGTTCCAAACCGAACGGCCGAATCAAGTCTGGGTTAGTGATATCACCGTTTTTAAATTCCATAATAAGTATTATTATCTCTGCGTCATCATAGACCTGTTTTCACGGAAGGTAATTTCCTATCGAATCTCGCACAAAAGCAGCACCCAACTGCTTACAAAAACTTTTAAACAGGCCTACGCAGATAGGCAACCAAAGGCAGAGCTCATGTTCCATAGTGATCGTGGAACGCAGTATATGTCCCATACGTTCGTTCACCTATTGGAGGATTTTGGGGTAGAACAGTCTTTTTCCCGGACAGCGTGCCCCCATGACAATGCAGTCTCCGAAGCGTTCTTCTCCGTTTTAAAAAAAGAAGAACTATACCGCAGGCATTATACGTCGGAGACAGATATGATAAAGGGAATCGCCCGTTTTATTGCCTTCTATAATACCGAACGTCCTCATTCTACCCTGAAATATAAAACTCCGGAACAGGCAGAGCAGGATTACTGGATAAAAGAAAAGGAATCCTCAAGCATGTGAGAATTCCGGGTTCGGATTTGATCTTTTTTCATTTTTACATTGCGATTTTTCGATTTTTGCTTTTGGATGTCCCATTTCTACAAAAGAGGGCAATCACGAAAACGTGGCTTGAATCCTCGGCTTTCGGCATAGAAAAAGAGGCCGAAATCTGGATGTCTCATTTTTGAGTTCCAAATTTCGACCTCTGTTCACATGGTGCCGGTGGCCGGACTCGAACCGGCACGGTATCACTACCGGTGGATTTTGAGTCCACTACGTCTGCCAATTCCATCACACCGGCGTCTGGTGCATTGATAGTATACACAATCCACAGCCAAAATGCAACCCTCTGCCGCCGCCTTTTTTCTCGCCGCAATACCCGCACCCGACGCCGTCCCCACTACCCGCCGAACACCCGCCAGATACCGCCCTTCACTACAAGTCACAGTATAAGGCAAAGTGATAAAAAGCAGAGTAAAATAAAACCTATCACCACAAAAAGTACAATACAGCTTGTTTTATATGCCAAAAAATTATATAGTAGATACAAAACAGTCTGTATCGCTCCTACTCGCACCGTATGGCCGGCAGCGGCTCTGCCTCTTCGCCGCCGCATCCACGGCGCAGCCAGTATCAGCCCATAATGGCCGGCAGCACGGCTCTCCATGCTGCCGGCCCGTACAGCGCCAACACCAGAGAGCACAGAGGGGTCTCCCATGAAAAAGCAGTGGATAAAACGCCTGACCGCGCTCGCACTGTGCGCAGCGATGCTGCTCGCCGGCAGCGCCACCACCTGGGCCGAAAGCGCCGGCGATCTACCCGCCGCGGCCGAAGAGTCCGAGATGTTCTCGGTCTCCGCCTACGGCGACGGGGTCCGTATCGACAGCTTCAGCAGCGCCTATATCCAGTCGCTCACCGCTGCCGAGCGGCAGCATATCGCGGTGGTCATCCCGGCCACCTACCGCGGCCGGCCGGTGCGGGCCATCGGGCGCAAGGCGTTCTCCACCTTCAGCTCTCCCTTCGCCTTTTACGAAGATGTCAACTTCACCTCGCTGGATATGTCCGCCGCCACCGAGCTGCGCCACATCGAGGACTATGCCTTCTACTCCTCCAAAGGCGCCGCCGGCTTTCAGGGGCCGCTGGTCCTGCCGGCCGGCCTGGAGTCCACCGGCTCGTTTTGCTTTGCCTTCTGTTCCGGCTTCACCGGCGACCTGCTGCTGCCCAACAGTCTCACCGACATGGGCGGCTCCACCTTTTACGGTTGCAGCGGCCTAAATGGGGCGCTGCGCCTGCCGCAAGACCCGTCCTTTACCACCGTGGCCGACCAGCTGTTCGACGGCTGCGCCTTTACCGGGCCGCTGGTCATCCCCAGCACCGTCACCAGTATAAAAAAGCACGCCTTTTTGGGCAACCACTTCAGCGGTGCCCTGCAGCTGCCCGCCGGTCTCACCGAGATCGGCGCCGCCGCCTTTTCCGGCTGTAGTTACCTGACCGGCGCGCTGGTGCTGCCGGAAAGTCTCACCGCCGTGGGCGACCAGGCTTTTCAGGATTGCCGCGGTCTTGGCGGTGTGCTGCACCTGCCCGATGCACTGGTGCAGATCGGCAGTCAGGCCTTTTACGGCACCGGCGTGCAAACGGTGTATCTGCCCAATAACGCTGCCACCCAGCTCACAAACGGCGGCTCGGCCTTCAACTCCTGCAGCGCGCTCACCGCCATCGTCTCACCGCCCGACCTCTACACCGCCTACCGCGAAAAGATCACCGCCTCGGCGCCCGGCAAGCTGCTGTCCTACCCGCTGCAGGTGCAGTTCGATACCGGCGCCGCCCCGGTCTCCTGCCTGTTCGGCCGCCCCCTCAATTACCGTCTCGACCCCGCCACCGGCATGTGGGGCCCCGACAGCAGCTATACGCTGCCCTCGGCCGGCGCCGATCCGGCCCCCGGCTACAAAATGGGCTGGCGCTTCGAGCAGAGCAGTGTGCCCGACCGCGACGCCGTCACCCCCAACACGCTGGTCACCGGCGCCACCCTGTACGCCCAGCAGCTCTACAGCTGGCCGTCCATCACCCAGCAGCAGGCCGATATCGACCAGGTCTACGACGGCCAGCCGGTCAAAATGACGATGCAGGCCAGCGGCAGCGCCCCCAGCCCCTACCGGGTGCTCTACTGCTGGTACCGCTTGCAGAGCGACTACACCCTCAAAAACATCAAAAACAGCACCGCCACCAGCTACCCGCTGCAAGAGCCCGGCGACAGCGGCACCTATGTGGTGTACCCCCGCGCCTACGACACCAGCACCGGCAAGATCGGCAAAGTGCTGGGTGAGTTCGAGTTCCGGGTGCAGATCCGCAAGCGCCCCGCCGACCTGCACCCCAGCTGCAGCGCCCGCGGCCAGCTGGAAGACGGCCTGCCCGCCCTGTCTCTGGTCGAGTCGGATACCGCCGGCACCATCAGCTGGGACCCGGACCAGACCCCCGCGCTGGGCAAAAACAGCTACCGCTGGACCTTTACGCCCAGCGACCCGCAGCACGACGAAGGTGCTGCCGGCCAGCTGGAAGTCGAGCTGGTGCAGACCCGCACCATCACCGCCACCGCCGGCGACCACGGCAGCATCAGCCCCGCCGGCCCCAGCGAGGTGGACCTGGGGCAGAGCGGCAGCTACACCTTTTGGCCCGACCCGGGCTACCGGGTAGACAAACTGCTGGTAGACGGCGCGGCGGTGCCAGCGGCAAACAGCTACACCTTTACCGATGTGCAGGCCCACCACACCATCGCCGTGTTTTTCGCCCCGCTGCAAAAACAAGAGGTACAGCAGATGATCGAGGAGCTGCCCCAGCTGCCGCCCGACGCCACGCCCCAGCAGCAGGCCCAGGCCACAAAACAGGTGCTGGAGGCCAAAGTCGCCTATGAAGGGATCTCTGACGGGGGAGGGGAGCTGTCCGACGAGCACACCCAAAAACTCTGTCAGGCGCTGGCCGCGCTGCCCCAGGTGGAGGTGGTGCTCGAGCAGAGCGAGACCGTGCTCTCGTCCCCCAACGCCCCGCTGCTGCTGCGCGCCATGACCGCACAGGAGGCCCGCGCACTGCAGAGCGGCGAGATCACCCACTACCAGGTGGCGCTGGTGGTGGGCCAGCCGTCGGTCGACAGCGCCCAGCAGCAGGCCATCACCCAGGCGCTGGGCAGCTACCGTGAGGGCAGCCGCTACGGCGTCACCGTGCACAAGCGGATGTATAAAAACGACCTGCTGCAGACCGAGCAGATCTCGTCCCTGCCGGCCCCCATACAGCTGGTGCTGGCAGTGCCCGAGCAGCTGCAGGCGCCCCAACAGGTGGGGCGGCAGTTCGCCGTGCTGCGGGTGCACCAGCTGCCCGGCGGCAGCTATACCGCCCAGCTTTTGCCGGCGCACGCCGTCGACGGGCAGCAGATCGCCGTGTATACCGACCGCTTCTCCACCTACAGTCTGGTCTACCGCGACGACCCGCAGCTCTGTCAGGTCACCTTCGTCACCGGCGGTAGCCACATCCCCGGGCAAACGGTGGCCTACGGCGCCAACATCCCCCGCCCGCAGTCCCCGGTGCGCAGCGGCTGGCAGTTTACCGGCTGGTACACCGATCAGGCCGGTACCCGCCGGTGGGATTTTGATGCCGATACCGTCAACGGCGACACGGTGCTCTACGCCGGCTGGACCCAGCAGGCCGCCCCGGCCCCAGATGGCCCTGCACCGGCCGAGCCCGGCAGCCGTCCCGCCGCCACCGGCGACCGCTGTGCCCACCCCATTCTGCCGCTGCTACTGGCGGCACTCGCCGCCCCGCTGTTCGCCGTCTGTCGCCGCCGCTCTGTCCGGTAGCGGCGCCAAAGCGGTAGCCCTGAGTTCCCCCAAAATACAGGCAGCCCTCTCTTGGCAGAGGGCTGCTTTTTTGTCCTAATATTCCGCCGCCCCACTGCCGCCGCCCGGCCGCCTGTCGGCAGGCCCGTCGATCTGCTCTCTGCCGACCGCCAAATGTGCAAGATATGTCGCAAAACGCACAAATATCGCTTTACACCTGCCCGCCCGGTGTGCTATACTAAAAAGGTCTGAAAAGAGACTTTTGTTATAAGGTGTTGCCCTGGCGGGGCTGAGGGCCGCCGGTAGCACTTTCTATTTTTTTGCCTGCCGCCTTTCGGGCCGGCAGCGCGCGCACCACAAAAGAGGAGGAATGTGACCGTGCTCAAATTAAAAGACAAGATCATCACCGACCGCGGCTTTTACAAGGCGCTCATGGCCGTGGCCATCCCCATCGCGCTGCAAAACCTCATCGGCTTTGGCGTCAACATGATGGATACCATCATGCTCGGCCAGCTGGGCCAGGTGCAGCTGTCGGCATCGTCGCTGGCCAACCAGCCGTTTTTCGTGTTCAGCATGTTCTCTTTCGGCTTTGCCGCCGGCGGCTCGGTAATGATCAGCCAGTACTGGGGCAAAGGCGATACCGACGCCATCAGCAAGATCATGGCCATCGGGCTCAAGTTCGTGGCGGTGCTGTCGCTGGTGGTCACCGCGCTGGTGGCCCTTTTTCCCAGCCAGATCATGGGCCTTTTCACCGCCGATAAACAGGTCATCGCCGAAGGGGTGCGCTATTTAAAGATCATCGCCTACTCCTACTTTTTCTACGGGGTCTCCAACTGCTACATCACCTCACTGCGCGGGGTAGAGCAGGTCAAGATCTCGGTGGCCATCTACGGCACCTCGTTTTTTGTCAATGTCATCATCAACTATATCTTCATCTTCGGCAAGTTCGGTGCCCCGGCCATGGGGGTGGCCGGCGCCGCCATCGGTACGCTGGCCGCCCGCGTGTCCGAGCTGGCCATGAGCGTGGTGTACATGGAGTTCTTCGAAAAGCGCACCGGCTTTCGCTTTAAGCACCTCTTTGCCCCCATGGATAAGGCCCTGCTGGGCGACTACGTCAAGACCAGCCTGCCGGTGGCCTTTAACGAGATCGCCTGGGGCTTTTCCACCTCGGTGCACGCGGCCATCCTGGGCCGTATGGGCGCCGCAGTGGTGGCGGCCAACAGCATCGTCAACGTGGTCACCCAGCTGGCGTTCGTGTTCCTGTTCGGTATCGCCAACGCCACCGCCGTACAGATCGGCAAAGCCGTCAGCTCCAAGAGCGAGCACTATGTGCGCCGCATGGCCCACACCATGCAGCTCACCTCGGTGGGCATCGGCATCCTGGGGGCGGCCATCGTGCTGCTCATCAAAAATCCGGTCATCGGGCTGTATAACATCCCCGCCGCCACCGCCAAAATGACCGGGCAGATGATGAGCGCCGCCGCAGTCATGGTGTTCCTCATCTCGCTGGAGGTCATCTCCACCATGGGCGTGCTGCGCGGCGGCGGCGACACCAAGTTCGTCTTTTTTATCGACGTGTTCTTTATCTGGGTGGTCGCCACCCCGCTGGGGGCCTATTTTGGCCTGGTGGCCAAGGTGGCCGCCCCCATCATCTACCTGCTGCTGCGGGTCGATTCGCCCATCAAGGGCATCATCGCCTTTTTCCGCATACGCAGCGGCGCCTGGATGAACAACGTCACCCGCGACCGCAGCGAGGTGCTGGAGCAGTAGCGCCCGGCCCCGGAGCCACCCGCCCTGCCGATATCTAAAAAAGAGGAGCAGTCCCACCAGTTGGGACTGCTCCTCTTTTTCCGCGTTTAAGCAGCGGCTCACCCAACCGCCCGGCGTCCAGACCAGCGCCGAAAACATCTGCCGCCCGATACGGACGCAGCCGCCTTAGCCGCTCGCCCCAGGCGGCAGATGTCCGCCCGGCCCTGCCGGTCACCGCCAAAGGCGTACCACTGTGCGCCCCAAACAGCCCGCGCGTCAAGGCCGCTATAGTCGGTGGCCCGCATGCGCACACAGCGTGGCTGCCGCCGGTCATCGGTAAAGGCGTATCACTGTGTGCCCCAAACAGCCCGCGCGTCAAAACCACTATAGTCGGTGGCCCGCATGCACACACAGCGTGACTGCCGCCAGCCACCGCCAAAGGCATACCACCGGCGTCCCAAGGGGCCCGCGCGTCAAGGCCGCTATAGTTGGTGGTCTGCATGCGCACACAGCGTGACTGCCGCCGACAAGTAGCCCCTTATCGGCGATCCGGGCTCCTTTCCGCCATCGCCGAGAGAGAACTCCCCATCGGCCGCCCCCACTGCTGCCGGTCATCGGCAAAGGCGTATCACTGTGCGCCCCAAACAGCCCGCGCGTCAAGGCCGCTATAGTCGGCGGCCCGCATGCACACACAGCGTGACGGTCGCCGACAAGCAGCCTCTCATCGGCGACCTGGGCTCCTTTCCGCCGTCGCCGGGAGAGAACTCCCCACCGGCCACCCCCACTGCCGCCGGCCACCGCCAAAGGCGTACAACCGGCGCCCCAAACAGCCCGCGCGTCAAGGCCGCTATAGGCGGTGGTCCGCATGCACACACAGCGTGGCTGCCGCCGGCAACCGCCAAAGGCGTACCACTGTGCGCCCCAAAGAGCCTGCGCGTCAAGGCTGCTATAGTCGGTGGCCCGCATGTGTACGCAACGTGGCTGCCGCCGGCAAGCGGCCCTCATCGACGACCTGGGCTCCTGTCCGCCGTCGCCGGGAGAGACCCCCCCACCGGCCGCCCCCACTGCCGCCGGCCACCGGCAAAGGTATACCACTATGCGCCCCAAACAGCCCGCGCGTCAAGACCGCTATAGTCGGTGGCCCGCATGCGCACGCAGCGTGGCTGCCGCCGGCAATCAGCTCCCTATCGGCGATCCGGGCTCCTTTCCGCCGTCGCCGGGAGAGAACTCCCCACCGGCCACCCCCACTGCCGCCGGCCACCAGCAAAGGCGTACCACCGGCGCCCCAAACAGCCCGCGCGTCAAGGCCGCTATAGTCGGTGGTTCGCATGCACACACAGCGTGGCTACCGCCGGCAATCAGCTCCCTATCGGCGACCTGGGCTCCTCTCCGCCGTTGCCGGGGGAGAGCCCTCACCGGCCGCCCCCACTGCCGCCGACCACTTTTTTCAAGGCGTACACGTCTCTCAAAACAGCAGGGCCCGCCGGCGCAAACGCGCGGCGGGCCCTGCTATCATTATTTTGCGGCATGCGATCATTAAGTCACGCAGTCAGCGCCCTTTTTTGCCGTCCGGCGCGGCGTGACCAGCCAGTGGGCAGCTGCCGCAGCTGCACCCCCGGCACCCCTGTGTACGCCGTTTTATCTTGCGGTAGATCACCAGACAGGCATACCCCAGCAGCAAGGCGAGGATCAGCAGTTCCATCTCTCTTACCTCCCCATCACCAGCGCCGCTACCTGGTATACCACAAAGGTCACCGCCCAGGCGGTGCCCAGCTGAAAGGCAGCTACCTGCCACATGCGCTTAAAGCTGCCCATCTCTTTTTTCACCGTGGCCAACGTGGCCGCGCAGGGGATGTACAGCAGGCAAAACAGCATCATGCAAAAGGCGTTGAGCGGCCCAAAGCCGATCTGCCCCAGCGCCGCCGTAAGCGCCGCGCTCTCGGCCGCCGTGGCCGTGCCCTGAATGCCAAAGAGGACGATAAAGCTCGACACCACCACCTCTTTGGCCGAGATCCCGGCGATGAGCGCCACCACCACCTGCCAAAAGCCCAACCCCACCGGGGCCAGCACCGGCACCAGCAGCCGCCCCAAATAGGCGGCAAAACTGACGGTGGCGTCGGCAGTGTAGCCGCTGGGGCCAAAGTTACACAAAAACCACAGCGCGATCGAGGCCACAAAAATGGTGGTCCCCGCCTTGGTCAGGTAGTCTTTCACCTTTTCCCACACGTATATGCGCACCGTGCGGGCGCTGGGCAGCTTGTATTCTGGCAGCTCGATGAGCAGCATGTCAGACTTGGGGGCGCGGTCCCACTTACTCAGTACAAAAGCCACCAAAATGGCCACCAAAATACCGATGAGGTACATCGAGTAGGCCACCAGCATGGCGCAGTCGGGAAAAAATAGACCCGAAAACAGGATGTAGATGGGCAGCCGCGCCGAGCACGACATAAACGGCGTGATGAGCATGGTGCGGTAGCGGTCCTTCTGGCTCTCCAGCACCCGCGAAGCCATCAGCGCCGGTACCGTGCAGCCAAACCCCAAGATCATGGGGATAAAAGCCCGCCCCGAAAGGCCCAGCTTGCCCATCAGGCCGTTCATCACGTAGGTCACCCGCGACATGTAGCCGCTGTCCTCCAAAAAGGCCAGCGCCAAAAACAAGATGAAGATGTTGGGCAAAAACGACAGGATACCGCCCACCCCGGCGATCACCCCATCCACCACCAGCGAGATGACCGTCGGGCTCACCCGCAGCGCGCCCAGACCGGCCGCCGCCCCGTCCGACAGCCATCCCACCGCCATCTCAAAGTAGCCCTTCATCCAGTCACCGATGGTAAAAGTCAAAAAGAACACCAGCGCCATAATGCCCAAAAAGGCCGGTATGGCCCAGATGTTGTGCAGCAGCACCCGGTCTATCTTGTCGGTCAGGGCGGCCTGCTTTTGCTTGCCCATCAGCACCTCGGCGATGATCTCCTCAATAAAGTCGTATTTCTGGTTGATGATGTCGCTCTCATAGCTGCGGTCCAGCACCTGCGGCATATCCAGCGGGTAGCTCTCGGTGATCTCCCGGTCCCGCTCCAGCAGTTTGATGGCGTGCCAGCGGAAGTTTTCTATCTGGGGGTAGCGCGCTTTGAGCGCATCGCTCACCGCGGCGATCTTCTCCTCCAGCTCGTCGCTGTACACCATCGCGTACTGCTCGTGCAGGTGCGAAAATCTGCCGGCGCGGTGGTGGTGCTGCAGCGGCTCCCGCGGCCCGCCGTCCCGGTGATGGGCGATGGTATGGATGAGGATATCCAGCCCGGTGCGCTTCTGGGCCGATACCGGTATCACCGGTACCCCCAGCATCTCCGGCAGCCGGTGCAGGTCTATCTCCATGCCCCGCTTCTGCACGATGTCCATCATGTTGAGCGCCACCACCACCGGCTTGCCCAGTTCCAGCAGCTGCAGAGTCAAATACAGGTTGCGCTCCAGCGAAGAGGCGTCCACCACGTCTACCACCACGTCCACGTCGTCGCTGAGTATGTACCGCCGCGCCACCTGCTCCTCCATGGTGTAAGAAGTCAGACTGTAGGTGCCCGGCAGGTCCACCAGCTGGTAGGTGTGGTCGTGGTAGCGCATGGCGCCCTCCACCTTTTCCACCGTCACCCCCGGCCAGTTGGCCACCTTTAAATGCGCGCCGGTAAAGGCGTTAAACAGGGTGGTCTTGCCGCAGTTGGGGTTGCCGATAAACCCCACTTTCATCTCCTGTTCCATTTTAGCGGGCCTCCTTTACCGTGATCTTGGTGGTGATGTCGCGCCCCACGGCAAAGCGGGTGCCGCGCAGCTCCATCACCGCAGTGCCGCTGCGCTTTTTGCGCAGCAGCGTCACCAGCGTGCCCCGGGTCATGCCCAGCGCCTCCATGCGCTTGTCTATCCCCGTGGGCAGGTCCGCGCGCTCCACCGTGTAAGGCCTCCCTATGGTCCCCTCATCCAGCGTCATATACAAAACTCCTTTTTACACCTGTCCCGCTGTCAAATAGCCCCGCCGGTACCTCTGGCCCCGCCGAGACAAAATGTTAACGACAGCTAACTGTTTTGATTATAGCAGCATTTCAAAAAAAAATAAACTCTAAACAGACAAAATTTTGCGCCCCCATAACTGCACCGCCCGCCCCACCACTTTCTGCCACGCCCCTATATATAAAGAAAGATACCCCCGCGCCCCGCCCAAATAGGGGAGCCCCCCCTGAAAAAGATACATCTGTGTTCCCCCCGACCCCCCCAAGTCCCCAATCCACCCAAGTCCCCGACCCACCCAAGTCCCCAGCCTACCCAAGCCCCCGACCCATCCAATCCCCCAACCCATCCAAGCCCCCAACCCACCCAAGTCCCCAACCCACCCAAGTCCCTGACCCACCCAAGTCCCCAACCTACCCGAGTCCCCAACCCATCCAAGCCCCCAACCTACCCAAGTCCCCAACCCACCTAGTCCCCAACCCACCCAAGTTCCCAGCCCATCCAAGCCCCCGACCCATCCAAGCCCCCAACCTACCCAAGTCCCCGACCCATCCAAGTCCCCAACCCATCCAAGTCCCCGACCCATCTAAGTCCCCAACCCACCCAAGTCCCCAACCCATCCAAGACCCCAACCCACCCAAGTTCCCAGCCCATTCAAGTCCCCAACCCATCCAAGTCCCCGACCCATCTAAGTCCCCAACCCACCCAAGTCCCCAACCCATCCAAGTCCCCAACCCACCCAAGTTCCCAGCCCATTCAAGTCCCCAACCCACCCAAGTCCCCAGCCTACCCAAGCCCCCAATCCACCCAAGACCCCAACCCACCCAAGACCCCAACCCACCCAAGTCCCCAATCCACCCAAGCCCCTGACCCACCCAAGTCTCCAATCCACCTAGGCCCCAACCCACCCAAGCTCCCAATCCATCCAAGTCCCCAACCTATCCAAGGCCCCAACCCACCCAAGACCCCAACCCACCCAAGCTCCCAATCCATCCAAGTCCTCAACCCACCCAAGGCCCCAACCCACCCAAGACCCCAACCCACCCAAGCTCCCAATCCATCCAAGTCCTCAACCCACCCAAGTCCCCAACCTACCCGAGTCCCCAATCCATCCAAGTCCCCAGCCTACCCAAGCCCCCAACCCACCCAAGTCCCCAATCTACCCAAGACCCCGATCCATCCAAGTCCCCGACCCATCCAAGTCCCCGACCCATCCAAGTCCCCGACCCATCCAAGTCCCCGACCCACCCAAGTCCCCAACCCATTCAAGTCCCCGTCCCACCCAAGTAACCTACCCGAGTCCCCAACCCATCCAAGCCCCCGACCAGTTCATACCCCCAACGCATCCAATTTCCAATACGCTACCCATCTGGCAGTACCTGTCAGCATTCGGCATTGCCTGTGCACTTTGTCTCCAAAGTCCGCCCGTACCGTCCGCAATTGCCCATTTTGGGCCTGAATTTACAATTTCGTAACATTTTCAGACCCGCTCAAATAGCGCGGTCCGGCCCATTTTGCTGCCGCTTTTACCACCGCCGCACAAATTTTCTGCACAGCCGGTGATGATCGCCATCCACCGCCCGCCGCACCACTGCGCAGAGGCGACAAATATCCGTGATTTTCAGCAAAAGATACAATTTTTAAAATCAAAAAACGCTCTTGACAGAACAGGTTTTATAATGTACGATGATATCGTCGACAGCAGATGCGGAGAATCAGTCTATGGCACCAGTGCAAAAAGCGTTTACCACCCAGCAGGAGGCATCGCTTTTCTATGCCGCCCGGCAGGGCAGCAGCAAGGCGATGGATCAGCTCATCAGCAGCTATATGCCGCTGGCGGTCTTTCTGGCTAGCCGCATCTCTGGGGTAGAGCGCGACGACCTGGTACAAGAAGGTCTGGTCGCCCTGCTGTCTGCTGTGCGCGGTTTCGACGAGGGGCGGGGCATCCGCTTTGCCACCTACGCCGGCCACTGCATCGAAAATGCCATGATCACCGCGCAGCGCCGCCAACTGGCCAAAAAGCGGGATGGCGACGGCCATCTGTCTTTTGACGATGCCGAGACCAGTCAGGCCGCGCTCGCCCAGCCCGATGTGGGCGACCCGCAGCAGATCGTCGACCAAAAAGAGCACATCCGCCTGCTCATGCAGCAGGTAGATACCCAGTTATCACCGCTGGAAAAACAGGTGGTCCTACTTCGCCTGGATGGGTACAGTTATAAAGCTATTTCCGACATGTTGGAAAAACCGGAAAAGTCTATCGATAACGCCCTGACCCGAGTGCGGAAAAAATTGAGATATGCCCAGTAGCTCAGGGTGAGCGTTTAGACATCTAAAAAGATCGGTTCAATTCCGGTACGGGGCCAAACAATTCATTTTTATTTTCCAAAGTGAGGTACCAACATGTTCGAAGACAAGACCTTAGTGTGCAAAGAGTGTGGCAACGAGTTCGTGTTCACCGCCGGTGAGCAGGAGTTCTACGCAGAGAAAGGCTTCGAGAACGAGCCCCAGCGCTGCAAAGATTGCCGCGACGCCAGAAAGAAAAACCTGAGAGGCCCCAGAGAGATGTTCGACGCCGTTTGCGCTTCCTGCGGTGCAGAGTGCAAAGTTCCCTTCCAGCCCCGCGAGGACCGTCCTGTCTACTGCAGCGATTGTTTCGCCCGCATGAGAGGCGAGCAGTAAGCTCTATCTGAGACGACCAAAAGACCTGCCCACCGGGCAGGTCTTTTTTTGATCTGGTAGAGTTTCATATATGAGCGTTTCTCCTGTTTCGCTTATACCTCAAAGCGGTGCTTTGACAAAAGCCCGGCTTTCTGGTATAGTAGAGAGACCATACAGTTCTAGAGCGTGTGACTTTTGCTGAAAAGCGGCCCAATGGCCGTACAGGATAAGACAGTTTGGCGGGAACGGCGTGTACGTTCCCGCCTTTTTATGCCCATTGCCGGGCAGGCTGAAAACAGGAGCGGGCCCTAAGTGCCCGCAGTCTGTGCCGGCGCGGTTGGGGGCACCTTGCTGTCTTTTGCGCGCTGTAGCACACAAAAGACAGTGAAACGAGGTTTTTATGAACGAGATTTTATTTGCCGACCTGGGCCTTTCGCCCGAAGTACTGCGCGCCGTCGAGGAGATGGGCTTTACCGCCGCCACCGACATTCAGGCCCAGTCCATACCGCTGCTGCTGGCTGGCCGCGACGTGATCGGCCGCTCCCAGACCGGCACCGGTAAAACGGCCGCCTTCGCCATCCCCGCCATCGAGCAGATCGAGACAACCGGCGAGCTGGCCACCGCCGTACAGGTGCTCATTTTATGCCCCACCCGCGAGCTGGCCATGCAGGCCTGCCAAGAGGTGGAGAAGCTGGCCGTACACAAGCCGGGCGTGCGCCCGGTAGCGGTGTACGGTGGCGCTCCCATCGAGCGGCAGATCGTAAAGCTCAAGCGGGCCAACATGGTCATCGGCACCCCCGGCCGGGTGATGGACCACATCCGCCGCCGCACCCTGAAGCTCCAAAACATCCGCACCGTAGTGCTCGACGAGGCCGACGAGATGCTCAACATGGGCTTTCGCGAAGACATCGAGGAGATCCTGCAGTACGTGCCCGAGCAGCGGCAGACGGTGCTGTTTTCCGCCACTATGCCCCCGCCCATCCTCGAGCTGACCGGCCGCTTTCAAAACGACCCGCAGATGGTGCAGATCAACAAAAAGCAGGTCACGCTCGACAGCATCAAGCAGCTGTTTTTCGAGGTGCCCATGGGCCGCAAGCAGGATGCGCTCAATCTGGTGCTGCGCTACTACGCGCCCCGCAGCACCATCGTGTTTTGCAACACCAAGCGCATGGTCGACGAGCTGGTAGAGTACTTAAACGACCACGGCTTTAAGGCGGTGGGCCTGCACGGCGACATGAAGCAGTCCCAGCGCACCCAGGTGATGGAGCAGTTCAAAAAGGGCCGCAGCACGCTGCTCATCGCCACCGATGTGGCCGCCCGCGGCATCGATGTCGACGACCTCGACGCGGTGGTCAACTACGATCTGCCCCAGCAGAGCGAGTATTATGTGCACCGCATCGGCCGCACCGGCCGTGCCGGCAAAAGAGGTAAGGCCTTCTCCATCGTCAGCGGCCGGCGCCAGGTGTTCGCCCTAAAAGATATCGCCCGCGCCACCCGCTCGCAGATCGAGCAGCGCCCGGTGCCCACCCCCGAAGAGATCGGCGAGGCCCGCCGTGAAAAGCAGCTCAAAAAGATCGAAAAGCGGCTGGCCGCCCCCGAGGAGCGCACCATGCTGCCGGTAGTCGAGCAGCTCGTCGAGCACGGCTACGAGTTGAGCGATATCGCCGCCGTGGCGCTCGAGATGCTCTTTAGCAAAGACAAGCGGGTGCTGCCCCAGGTGGTGCGCAGCGGTATGCCCGGCCCCGGCCGCGACATTAAGGGCGGCGACCGCCGCCCAGTGGGCCGCATCGCCATCGATATCGGCCGCGACGCCCATATCGCCCCCAACTTTTTGGTGGGTGCCATCGCCGAGCGCACCGGCCTCATCGGCAAAGAGATCGGCAAGATCGAGATATTCGATTCCCGCTCGGTAGTCGAGGTGCCGCTGGCCCGGCTCGACGAAGTAGTCGAGCAGATGCAGGGCTGTAAGATCGCCGGCCGCGCCACCCACACCCGGGTGTATACCGACCGCCCCCGCAAAGACCGCCCCCGTTTCGACGACCGGCGCAGCCCCCGCCCCCGCAGCCGCGGCAGCCGGCAGGGTTTTGTCCCCAAAAAGAAATAGCGGCCTCTCAAAACTAAAAAAAGAGCACCTGCCCGCCGCACGGCGAGCAGGTGCTCTTATATTTCTCTATGCCGGTTTTCTCTGCCTATTCCCAAAAAGCAGTGGGGGAGACCACCCCGGCAGATACTGCTGTGCATACCAGTACGGCGCCGCATAGTCCGGCGGTTGGGCCAGCAGCGGCGCTGCGGCCTACAGCGAGGCGCGGTAGATAGCCAAAATGTCCTCGTAGCGCAGCGGCACAAAGGTCCCTGTAGCCAGCAGCGGCGCTGCCTTGTGGGCCATCTCTTCCAATCTGCTCCCGTCGATGCCCACCTCGCCCAGCGTGCCGGGCAGACCCAGGTCCTCTTTAAAAAAGCGGCGGGTGTTGTCGATCGCCATCCGGGCAATGTCCGCCTGGGGCAGATCCCGGTCGATGCCCCACACCTCGGTGCCGTAGACGGCCAGCGCGTCGGCCCGGCCGCTGCGCAGCACGTGCTCCATCCAGGTCGGGGTCAGGATGGCCAGCCCCGCTCCGTGGGTGATATCGTAAAAGGCGCTCAGCTCGTGCTCCATAGCATGTACCGACCAGGCCACCTCGGCCCCGTACGAGAGCAGGTTGTTGATGGCCAGGCTCGAGGTCCACATCAAATTGGCGCGGGCCTCGTAGTCGTCCGGCTGGGCCAGCGCTATCGGCCCGTAGTGGATGCAGCTGCGCAGCAGTCCCTCACAAAAACGCGCCTGTACAAACGCGCCCTGCACACCGGTAAAGTAGCTCTCTAAAATATGGCTCATAATGTCGGCAGTGCCGCAGGCGGTCTGCCACTTCGATACGGTGTAGGTGTAGGTGGGGTCGAGCACCGAGAACTTGGGCCGCATATCCGGGTGGTGGGTGCCCAGTTTTTCGTGGGTCTGCAGGTTGGTGATCACCGCGCCGCAGTCCATCTCCGACCCGGTAGCCGCCAGCGTCAGCACCGAGGCCACTGGCAGCACATGCACGATCTTTGTCGCATCCAGCACGATATCCCAGGTGTCGCCGGGGTAACTCACACCGGCGGCCACCACCTTGGCGCAGTCGATCACGCTGCCGCCGCCCACTGCCAGCACCGCCTGAATGTCGCCGGCGCGGCACAGCTCCACGCCCCGCTTCACCGACTCGATGCGGGGGTTGGGCTCAATGCCCGCAAGTTCGGTCACGGCGATACCGGCCTGCTGCAGCTGCTCGAGCACCTGCTGGTACAGGCCGCTCTTTTTAATGCTGCCGCCGTAGCACAACAGTACCCGGCTTCCCAGCGCGCGCATCTGCGCCCCCAGATTCTGTATCTGCCCCCGCCCAAACAAAATGGTCGTGGGGATAGAGTAGGTAAAGTTTTGCACAATAAGTCCCTCCTTCGATCGGGTCCAAATGATCTGTCCACTGCCAGTATAGCAGAATCGTGGCCGCCGTAAAAGGTACCTGGGCCACCATCTGTTTGCGCGCAGTTGCCCACTTGGGGAAAAGTTAAATTTTACACAGCTTTTACCTGTTCTTGATAGCGGCCATACCAGCCGCTTTTATCCGCTTGCTATACTGAAGGTACAGACGAGACGGCACACCGCCGGCTCGTGCCACCAGAGGAGGAAAGACCTATGCGCCCCAAAACGAGGATCCGCTACACCACCCGCGGCGACATCGTGCGGGTGGATCAGATCGATGGCCGGCACTATCCGGTGCTGGCGTTCTGCACTGCCGACGGCCGGCAGATCACCAGTCGGGTGCGCACCTCACTGCCGCTCGAGCAGGTGCTTAATCCGCGGTTGACCCAGCGCTTTCTGCAGCGCCCGCTGCCTATTTGTAACGTGCTGGTGCGCTACTGCCCCGGCGACCCCTGGGACTTCTACGCCGCCTATCTGTAAGGCGGGCGCCCAGTGGTAGTCCTTCTAAAAAACAGGCCAAACATAAAACGAGACGGCAGTGCCGTCTCTTCTCATAAACCACAAGCGGGCAGGCCCGGCGGATCGATCCGCCGGGCCTGCCCGCTTTATACCGTTTGGTATGTAGGGCCGCGCTGCCGCACAGGCCCGTTACAGGCTGTCAATGTACTGCTGCACCCAGTCGATGTACTTGGCCACATGGTACCCGGCCATCAGCGCGTGACTCACCTGGACCGAAAAGGGCAGCAGCGTGCGCCCGTTCTGCACAAAATATTTGCCCCACGATACCTGCGGCACACAGCTCTCGGGGTCCAGCGAGATGGTGTGCCCCAGATCGGTAAACGAGATCCAGGGCAGGCAGGTGATGAATATCATGTCGTCCGGCTCCGGTTCCCGGGGCAGCATCTGCTGTTGGCTGGCCGAGGCCTCTTTGGCCCGGCGGCAAAACTGCTCCATACTCAGGCCGTGATGGCCCACCGAGCGGACCATCTTAAAAAGCCCGCCCTCGCCGGCAACATCGGTAAAGCCGGGATGCAGGTAGTCGTGGACGATGACCCGGTCCGGACCCCGGGTGCGGTAGCGAAACTCCTCGATCTCGTCGGTGCCCCGCATGGCCGCGTAGATCATAGCGGGGTAGAAGGGGAGGCCCCGCTCTTTGGTGTACCGCAAAAAGTGGGTCACATCGATGTTGACGCAGATGTGAAACATCTGAAAGTCCATCTGCCGAAAAAAGCGGTAGTGTTCCTGAAAGGGCCAGCTCGCCAGGTCCAATTCACGCATAACATGTCCTGCCTTTCCTGTTTTTCTGTGAGGTCTGCCGCCTCATCGCGGCAAAGAGCCGCGGCCGGGTATTCTGCCCGCTGCCGCGGCTCTCTCTTGTCTTTTTGGTCTGTCGCCGATCGGCGTCTTTCCGGCGGTGCCCATGCGGCGCCGGCGTCGATATAGGCGATTAAACGCCCTGCCTGTACCGCGCTCTTTTGGGCCTGCACACGCCGGCAGCCGAGCCGTTAGCCCAGCTTTTTCAGGGCGTCGGTGAGCAGGTCCACATAGGCCTGCCGGTCCACTTTGGTGACTACGTAGCAGTTTTTCACAAACTCTTTGTGTTGGGTCTGATAGTAGCGGGAGATCGAGCCCTCGTTGGTGCGCATATCGGCCACCGTCTGCCCGCGGGTAAACTGCCCCACCAGATCCACCTCCACATAGGTGTGGAAAGTCTCGTAGATAGAGGGATCGATCAAGTAGGCCACCGCATGGGCGTCACAGATATTGTAGCTGCTAAAGCCCCGATCTTTCGAGCTCAGCTTGTAAAAATCCATCAGTTCACCGGCAAAGTTGCCGGCATTGGTGCCCAGCTCGCGCCATACCTGAATGTCGTCATCACTCACCCGGGCCGAGCCGGTCGAGCCGATGGAGTGCATGATCACCGGTATCCCGCTGGAAAACACCACCTGGGCGCTCTCGGGGTCTACAAAGATGTTGTATTCGGCGCTGGGGGTCACGTTGCCCGAAAATACCGACCCACCCATGATGGAGATGCGCTCGATCTTTTGGGTCAGCTCGGGATAGCACAAAATAAAGGCGGCGATGTTACACAGCGGGCCCAGCGGCGCCAGCGTCACTTTCTCTTCGCTCTCCCGCACGATCTTGGCCATCAGGTCCACTGCGTGCATCTCTACCGGCTGGCAGGCCGGCGGGCCAAACACCGGGCCGTCAAGACCCGATTCGCCGTGTACCTTGATGCCGCCGCTGCGGTCCAGCGGCTGCAGCATGGGCTTGCCGATACCTTTGGCCACCGGTATGTCGGTGCGGCCCAGCAGGGTTAGAATGTTCAGGGCGTTTTGAGTGGTGTTTTCCACCGTGGAGTTGCCGCACACGGTGGTGATGGCCTTTACGTCCAGCTTGTCGCTCGAGAGCGCCAACATAATGGCAAAGGCGTCGTCATGGCCGGGGTCGGTATCGATAATGAGCGGTATCTTGCGCATAAAACTTTACTCCTTTCAGTGCCCGCAGTGGGGCCGGACGGGCCTAGCCGCAGTAGTGGGTAAACATCTCTCTGAACATCTCGAAGAACAGCACCCGGTCGGAGGTGATGGCCACCTTTACCTTGGGCCGCTCGTCGCCGTCGCCAAAATAGCGGTAGGAGCCGTTTTTGTCGCAGATGGTAGCGCCCCAGGTCAGCGGGGAGCGGGTCTCGATCTCCACGCCGTACTCGGCCCACTCGGCAAAGCGGTCATCCATAATGGCCGCCACCGTCACCGCGTCGCAGAAGGGGTACCCGCCGCGAAATTCCACCAGATCAGTGCACACCGCGCGCACGTCGCTGTCCAGGCACTCGGGCATCAGCTTGAGCATATCCTCTTTGGTCATGGCGCAGGGGGCCAACGCATTGAGGCCTACCATCACGATGGGGATGCCGGTGTCAAATACGATCTTGGCTGCGTGGGGGTCGTGATAGATGTTGGCCTCGCCAAACGGGGACATGTTGCCCTCTTCGGTGGTGCCGCCCATCACCGTGATCTGTTTGATCATCCCCTTTAAGTCGGGGTATTTAAAAAAGGCGATGCCCAGATTGGTGAGCGGGCCCACCGCAATGAGCTCCAGCTCGCCGCCGGCCTTAACTGCCTCCTGGTAGATCACGTCCCAGGCGCGGTACTCGTCGAGCTCTACGCCGGTGGTGTCCAGAGTGATGTTGCCAAGTCCGGTGGGGCCGTGGCCGCTGTGGATATCCAGCGCCTTGATCATGTGCCGGGGCGAGCCCTGGGCCAGCCGCACCCCGTGCATGTTAAACAGCTTGTAGATGCCTTTGGCGTTGCGGGTCACCGCCTCCAGCGTCTGGTTGCCGGGCACGGTGGTCACCGCCTTGATGTCAAACTGGTCGCTCGCGTTTAAGAGCATCCAGGCAAAGAAATCGTCTACGCCGGGGTCGGTGTCAAAGATCACGGGTCGCTTGTTCATTAACTGCACCTCCAAATGTACACAGAAAAAGCGGCTGGCCGCCCCGGCTCTCTCTGCGGGGAGGCGGCTGTTCGCTCTGCCAATATACCCCTATCATATCACAGTTTTTTTGGGACTTCATTATATAAAAGACAGAAAAAAGCAGCAAACGCCTGTGTAAAACGCATAGACACTGGCGGGCAGGCAGCAGGTGGGCAGTCTGCCGACACGCTGGCGGATCACCGGACCGGCGCCAAATGCGGACGAGCAGGCATAACCGGCGGTGGCCTTTTCATAAGATGGGGTATGGACACGCTGTGGGCGCAGCCCTACAGTGCAGAAACTAGGGAAGCCCGGTAGGCCGGGTATAAAATGGAGGGACAGTCATGATCGCATCGAGGAGCTACCTGAACCGGGGCCTCACGCCTCAGCAGGTGTCTGCGTCCCGGCAGAAATACGGCGGGAACACCTTGACCGAGATGAGCCGCAAAGGCTTTTTCGGCCAATTTATCCAGAGCTTCGGCGACCCCATCATCAAGGTGTTGCTGGCGGCGCTGTGCATCAACGTGGTGTTTTTGTTCCGGGATTTCGACTGGTACGAGACCGTGGGGATCGCTATCGCCATCTTTTTAGCCACCTTTGTCTCCACCTTGTCCGAGTACGGCAGCGAGTCGGCGTTCGTCAAGCTGCAGCAAGATGCCGCCAAGATCAGCTGCCGGGTGCGCCGGGCGGGTATGGTCGTCGAGGTGCCCATCGGCGAAGTGGTGGTGGGCGACATCGTGCTGCTGCAGGCCGGCGAGCGGCTGCCGGCCGACGGGGTGCTGATCACCGGCAAGCTGCAGGTCGATCAGTCGGCCCTAAACGGCGAGAGCAAAGAGGCCGAAAAGCTGCCCATCACCGGCGGCTACACCTGGTCGCAGCAGGTCGACTTTTTAGATAAGGGGCGGCTGTTTCGCGGCAGCATCGTCACCTCTGGCGAGGGCTGTATGGAGGTCCGCGCCGTGGGCGACAGCACCTTCTACGGCAGCATGGCCCGCGAGGTGCAGGAGGAGACTCGCGAGAGCCCGCTGCGGCTGCGGCTGGGCAAGCTGGCCGGTATCCTCTCCCGGCTGGGCTACTGTGCGGCGGCGCTGGTGGCCACCGCCGATTTGTTCAACGCCTTTGTGCTCGACAATAACTTCTACTGGCCCGAGATCTTGCAGACGCTGCAGTCTCCCCATCTGGTAGTGGCCCACCTGCTGCACGCGATCACGCTGGCCATCACCGTGGTGGTGGTGGCGGTGCCCGAGGGGCTGCCCATGATGATTACCGTCGTGCTCTCCTCCAATATGCGGCGCATGCTGGGTGACCACGTGCTGGTGCGCAAGCTGGTGGGCATCGAGACTTCCGGCAGTCTCAACATCCTTTTCACCGACAAGACCGGCACTCTCACCAAGGGTCAGCTGGAGGTGGTGCGCTTTTTGGCCGGCGACGGCGAGGAGTACACCAGCGCCGCTGCCCTGCAGGGCCAGACCGGCCTGTGGGAGCTGGTGCGGCTGTGCGCCGGCTACAACACCGGCAGTCAGCTCTCGGGCGGCCGGGCACTGGGGGGCAACGCCACCGATCGGGCGCTGCTGGATTTTATCGCTGCCCAGGGCCCGCAAAAGGGGTATACCCGCAGCGCGGTCGTGCCGTTCGACAGCGCCCGCAAATACGCCGCCTGTAGGGTCAGCGGCCCTAAAAACCTGTATCTCGTCAAAGGTGCGCCCGAAAAATTGCTGGCAAACTGCACCCGCTACTACGATGCCACCGGTACCGCCCAGCCGCTGCGCCGCGAGAGCACGCTGCGCCTGCGCATCGGCGAGATGACCAGGCGGGCGGTACGGGTACTGGCTCTGGCCACCTCCGACGCCCCGGTGGACGAGAGCGGCGTGCCGTCTGGACTCACGCTCATCGGCCTGGTGGGTATCCGCGATGAGGTGCGCCCCGAGGCCAAAACGGCGGTGCGCCAAATACAGCGGGCCGGGGTGCAGGTGGTCATGATCACCGGCGACAACCGCGACACCGCTGCCGCCATCGCCGCCGAGGCCGGTCTGCTGGGCAAAAGCGAGGCCGACACCGCCGTGATCGACAGCGCCCAGCTGGCGGCCATGAGCGACAGCGAGGTCAAGCGCCGGCTGCCGGGGCTGCGGGTGGTGGCCCGGGCCCTGCCCACCGACAAGAGCCGGCTGGTACAGCTGGCCCAGTCCTGCGGGCTGGTGGCCGGTATGACCGGCGACGGCATCAACGACGCCCCAGCCCTCAAGCGGGCCGATGTGGGCTTTGCCATGGGCAGCGGCACCGAGGTGGCCAAAGAGGCGGGGGACATCGTCATTCTCAACGACAACATCGCCTCTATCGGCCGGGCCATCCTCTACGGGCGCACCATTTTCGAGAGCATCCGCAAGTTCATCGTCTTTCAGCTCACCATGAACCTGTGTGCGGTGGGGGTGTCTATCATCGGGCCGTTCATCGGTATCGACACCCCGGTAACGGTGATGCAGATGCTGTGGATCAATATCATTATGGATACGCTGGCCGGTCTGGCCTTTGCCGGCGAGCCGCCGCTGGATGAGTATATGGAGCAGCCGCCCAAGCGCCGCGACGAGCCCATCCTGAACCGCGCTATGGCCGGGCAGATCCTGTGGATGGGGCTCTATACCGTCGGCCTGTGCGTGGCCTTTTTAAAGGTGGAGCGGGTGCGGCCGCTGTTTCGCTTCGCCACCGACCCCATCTACTTCCTCACCGCCTTTTTTGCCCTGTTCATCTTCTCGGGCATCGCCAACTCCTTTAATGCCCGCACCCACCGCCTCAACCTCACCGCCCATCTGGGCAAGAACCCGGCTTTTATCACCATCATGGCCGCGGTGTGCGCCATACAGATGCTGCTCATCTACTTCGGCGGCAGCATGTTTCGGGTGGCCGGCCTGCAGTTTAAAGAGCTGGTGAGCATTTTGCTGCTGGCCCTGACGGTGGTGCCGGTAGACATGCTGCGCAAGCTGCTGGTCCGCGCCGCCCGCCGCCGGTCTGCCCGCAACTGATCTTTCCTGCGGGCCTCTATCTCCCTGCAAAGAGCAGAAGAGACGGCACAAATTGCCGCCTCTTCTGCTCTTTGTGGCGGATACCTCTGTAAAGGATACAGAGCCCACCTCTTTTATATTGCCAAACGCCCCCGACTCCTGTAGGATAGAAAAGAGCAAACGAGGGGAGCTTTTTATCATGCGCACCATGCACACCGCATTTATCATCAATCCCGTCGCGGGCCGGCAAAACGCCACCGAGCACATCCGGCAGATGATCGCCAGCGAGGGGTTGGACCCGGCTGCCGTCAAGCTGTACATCACCCGCCGATCCGGCGACGCGCAGGAGATCACCGCCCGTCTGGGCCAGCGGGGAGAGCCCTGCCTGGTGTTTGCCTGCGGCGGCGACGGCACGCTCAACGAAGTGGTGAACGGCGCTTTTGGCTACCCGTGTCTCACGGTGGGGGTGCTGCCTTTTGGCACCGGCAACGACTTTATCGCCGCCTTTACCAGCCTGGACGCCGCCCGCGACCTGGGCCGCCAGCTGGCCGGTGAGGACCGCCTGGTCGACCTCATCCAGGTAAATGGCCGGGTGGCCTGCAACCTGTGTTCCTGCGGGTTCGATGCCGATGTGGCCTATCAGGTGGGGGCGTTCAAACGCCTGCCCTTCGTCGGGGGCGCTATGGCCTATATCCTGTCGGTACTGTGGCGCCTGCTGCGCAAAATGCCTATGCAGGTCCAGTGCACCGTCGACGGCCGGCAGGTGTTCTCCGGCAGCTGTACACTGGCGGCCATCGCCAACGGCCGCAGTTACGGCGGCGGTTTTTTGGCCGCGCCCCACGCCGATCTTGCCGACGGCCAGCTGGAGCTGGTGCTGGTAAAAAAGGTGGGGCGGCTCAAATTTTTGCAGCTGGTGGGCAGCTACCGCAAAGGGCTGCACATCCAAAACGGGCAGGTGGGAAAAGAATACGCCCAGCTGGTCGAGGCCCACAGCGCCCGCAGCTGCACCATCACCGCCAGCACGAAAATGCCGTTCGTGCTCAATATCGACGGCGAATGCGCCCCGGTGACCGAGGCCACTTTTCAGGTGCTGCCGGGGGCGCTGCGGGTGCGGGTGCCGGCCCGCTAGTATAGGCGTGCACACCGGGTTATGTAAAGGGCCGCGCGCACGGCCCCTTTTTGTGTGTTCCCGCTCTCTACTCAAATTTGGGCGGTTTGCCGGCCACCTGGCTCAGGTCGCTCTGGGGAGATGGCTCCGACATGCTAAAATACATCTTCGCCGCCTTGGTGGTGCCAAAATCCCGGTTGGAGCCGGTATCCTGCACCTTGTTGAAGGCCTCCCTGAACATGGCGTTGTGGGCCTCTTCGCGATTGAGTAGAAAATCGATGGTCTCGCGCACCTTTTTGTCCTCGATCTGGCGGTACAGGTACTCGTATACCACCTTGGCCCGCTGTTCCGAAGCGATATTCGAGAGCAGATCGGCGCACAGATCGCCGGTCACCGTCACGTAGTCGCCGGTCCAGGAGTAGCCCGAGGCGTTGATAAGGCCCGGGTTGAGCCCCAATATCACGTGCGACTGGATCTCGCCAGCGCCCACCGCGGCATAGTCTACATCGTGGCCGTTGAGCATGCTGATCGTCGTCGCCACCATCTCCATGTGGCCCAGCTCCTCGGCTGCGATGTCCAAAAACAGGTCTTTGATCTCGGGGTCCTTGATGCGAAAGCTCTGGGACATGTACTGCATAGCCGCTTTCAACTCGCCGTTACCGCCGCCCAGCTGCTCCTGCAGCAGAACTGCGTACTGGGGATTGGGCTTTTCCACCTGTACCGGGTGAAAGAGCATCTTTTCGTGTTTGAACATTGCGGTCGCCTCCATTTATATTTGAGTATACCTAAATTGTGCCCACGGTCCTCAAAACCCATACGCCGGGCAGCAAATTTGCCCACCGACCGCCCTTCTAAACGCCGCTATGCGGGTATTTTTGTATAAATTGTTAATTTTTTTGACTTTCTCTGATTTTTACTTGATTTTTTCTGAAAACTGTATAAAATGATTATTAGCACTCGGGGTTACAGAGTGCTAAAACACAAAGGAGGAATTATCCATGACAATCAAACCCTTAGCAGATCGTGTTCTGATTAAAATGACCGAGCCCGAAGAGACCACTTCTAACGGCATCATCCTGCCGGGCGCAGCAAAAGAAAAACCCCAGGTAGCCGAGGTGCTGGCCGTGGGTCCCGGCGGCGTGGTCGATGGTAACGAAGTCGAGATGATCCTCAAGGTGGGCGACAAAGTCATCGCCAGCAAATATGCCGGTACCGAGGTCAAGGTAGACGGCGAGGAATGCGTACTGGTCCGTCAGTCTGACGTGCTGGCCGTCGTCGAGTAACAGCCATCTCTCCGGGGCGCCGCCCCGCTTTCACCATACATCTTAACGATTCGGGCCGGCCCTACTGCGCCGGGCCCAACAGCCGCATAACAGGAGGTTTTACACATGGCAAAAGAGATCAAATTCGCTGAGGAGGCCAGACAGGCCCTGCAGTCGGGTATCGATCAGCTGGCCGATACCGTCAAAGTCACTCTGGGCCCCAAGGGCCGCAACGTCGTGCTCGACAAAAAGTACGGTGCCCCGCTGATCACCAACGACGGCGTCACCATCGCCAAGGAGATCGAGCTGGAAGACCCGTTTGAGAACATGGGCGCCCAGCTGGTCAAAGAGGTCGCCACCAAGACCAACGACGCTGCCGGTGACGGCACCACCACCGCTACCGTACTGGCTCAGGCGCTGGTGCGTGAGGGAATGAAAAACGTGGCTGCCGGCGCCAATCCCATGGGCGTGCGCCGCGGTATCCAAAAAGCGGTCGACGCAGCAGTCGACTACATCGTCGAGAACGCCCGCCAGGTAGACGGCTCGGCCGATATCGCCCGCGTCGCCTCCATCTCTGCCGGCGACGATTTCGTGGGCCAGCTGATCGCCGACACCATGGAGAAGGTATCCTCCGACGGCGTTATCACCATCGAGGAGTCCAAGACCGCCGACACCTATTCCGAGGTCGTCGAGGGCATGCAGTTCGACCGCGGCTATATCTCCCCCTACATGGTCACCGACACCGACAAGATGGAGGCCGTGCTGGACGACCCCTACATCCTCATCACCGACAAAAAGATCTCCAACATCCAGGATGTACTGCCGCTGCTGGAGCAGATCGTACAGTCGGGCAAAAAGCTGCTGATCATCGCCGAGGACATCGAGGGCGAGGCGCTGACCACCCTGCTGGTCAACAAACTGCGCGGCACCTTCAACTGCGTGGGCGTCAAAGCTCCCGGTTTCGGTGACCGCCGCAAAGAGATGCTGCGCGATATCGCCATCCTCACCGGCGGCGAGGTCATCAGCGACGAGCTGGGTCTCGACTTAAAAGAGACCACCATCGACCAGCTGGGCACTGCCAAGCAGGTCAAGGTGATGAAAGAGAACACCATCATCGTCGACGGTGCCGGCGACAGCCAGGCCATCAAAGACCGGGTCGCCCAGATCAGAAACGAGATCGCCAATTCCACCTCCGACTTCGATCGCGAGCGGCTGGAGGAACGGCTGGGCAAACTGGCCGGCGGCGTAGCGGTCATCAAAGTGGGCGCTGCCACCGAGATCGAGATGAAAGAGAAGAAGCTGCGCATCGAGGACGCCCTGTCTGCCGCTAAGGCCGCTGTAGCCGAAGGCATCGTGGCCGGCGGCGGTACCGCTTTCTTAAATGCCACCAACGCCGTCACCAAACTGGTGAGCGCCACCTCCGGCGACGAGAAGACCGGCGTCAACATCGTGCTCAAAGCGCTGGAGGAGCCCATCCGCCAGATCGCTGCCAACGCCGGCTTAGAGGGCTCGGTCATCATCGATAAGATCCGCCGCTCCAGAAAAGTGGGCTACGGTTTCGACGCCTACAACGAGCAGTACCTGGATATGATCGAGGGCGGTATCGTCGACCCGACCATCGTCAGCCGCAGCGCGCTGCAGAACGCCGCTTCGGTCGCCGCTATGGTACTGACCACCGAGAGCCTGGTCGCCGACAAAAAAGACGAAAACGAGCCTGCCATGCCCATGAACCCCGGTATGGGCGGCATGATGTAACCCCGAAAAAATAAGAGCCGTGATCGAGTCGCGGCCCCCCGCACCGGATCGGTGCTGTACCGCGTGGAGCAGATATGCCCCACGCGGTATATTTTTTGTCCCAAAGTACGGTCCTCAGCTGGCGCTGCCGCTATATTTTTGCCAATTGCGCACTGCCTGTGCTATAAGCTATAATAAAAGTAGAAGTCGGGCCGCGGTGTGGTAACTTTGTCCGGCAGTCCGGCACCCCGGCTCCGGTCTAAACGCCGGCGATCGACAGATATGGATAGGGGAGATAGCTGTGTTTCACGCCCGCGCGTATAAGATCGGCTTTGACTGTGGGGGCCTGCTCCTGTTCGCGGCAGTCATGGCGCCCAACTTTATCTGGTTTGTCGTCCCGGCCCCCCGCGATATCCTGCGCCACACATCGGCCACACCGGCGGTGGACACTGCTGCCGCCGTCTTTCAGGTCATCATGGTGGCGACTCTCTGTGGGATCAAAAATATTGAGGGGTCAAAGTCGATTCGTCGGGCGCTGCTGGTCGGCATCGCCGCACTGGTGGCGCTCTACTATGGCGGGTGGTCGCTCTACTACACAGGCACTACCGGCACAGCGGTCATTTTGGACCTGTGTATCGCCCCTTGCCTGGCGTTTTTGCTCTATGCAGTCGCGCGGAAAAATGCCCCTGCGCTCGTAGCTGCCGGTCTCTTTACCGCCAGCCACCTTCTATCCAGTGCCGTCAACTTTATCTTTTAAAGGCGACAATTGCTGTCGTGCCGCCTGCCGATGTTTTTCGGTGAACATGCGTGTCAGCGATCACCGGCGGTCGATTTATCTGGTAGGACCTGTGTTTTAAAAATACAATAAAAAATAGCCGCTCTGCGGCTTGCCGCGGCTGGCGCCGCTCTCCCTGTATGGAGCCAAGTCCCCATACAGGATATTTTTTGAAAACGCCGGTAGCTGGCTGCCGCCAGCTGTGCTGACGCACCCAAGATCTGGCGATTTTGGACCGGCTATTATAAAAAATAGCCGCTCTGCGGCTTGTCGCGGCTGGCGCCGCTCTCCCTGTATGGATCCAAGCCCCCATACAGGATATTTTTTGAAAACGCCGGCAGCTGGCTGCCGCCAGCTGTGCTGACGCACCCAAGATCTGGCGATTTTGGACCGACTATTATAAAAAATAGCCGCTCTGCGGCTTGCCGCGGCTGGCGCCGCTCTCCCTGTATGGATCCAAGCCCCCATACAGGATATTTTTTGAAAACGCCGGTAGCTGGCTGTCGTCAGCTGTGCTGACGCACCCAAGATTTGGCGATTTAGGGCCGGCTATTATAAAAAATAGCCGCTCTGCCGCTCATCTGCCGTAATTGCGGCAGGTAGATGTACAGCAGCCGGCGGCGCCAAGGCACTTTAAAATAGAATATAAAAACAACAGAGGTGACAGGTGTGGAAGACAAGCTCTTTTGGGCGGCGATCGCGCTATTGGCGCTGGTCATTTTGTGGGCGGCGTGGCGGTACTGGCGCTTTTATCAGCGCGAGCACTTCGTCTGCCCGCAGTGCGGCCACCGCTGGAAACCGCCGCTGGGGCAGATGGTATTTTCGGTCAATGCAGTCGAGGGCAAAGTACTGCGCTGCCCCCACTGCGGTGAAAAGGTGTACGTAGAACCGGTAAAAGACAGGTAGGTGCCGCGGTCTGTCGATCTTATACCCAGTACAGCTCATAGCTGCCGGCTGCGCACCCCGTCGGCCAGCCGCCGCAGCGCATCCGGGTCTACCAGCAAAAAGCGCCCCCGCCCCGCCCGCTGCAGCAGTCCGCGCTCTACCATCTGGCTCAGGCAGCGCAGCAGGTGCCGGTAGCTGACGCCCATGATCAGCGCCAGCCGCGACAGGTTCTGGCAGTATATCCCGTCTTTTTGCCCGGCCAGCAGCTTGCCCGCCAGCCGCTGCGGCAGAGGCAACAGCAAGTTCTGGGTGCTGCTCTGGGCGGTGGCTGCCAACTTGTGGGCCAGATTCTGGCAGATCAGCCGCAGCATCGCCTGGTCCTGCCGCACCGTATCGCGGTAAACACCCAGATCGATGCGCAGACAGCGGGTGCGGCAGGTCGCCTGCATCTGGGCCATGCAGCACCCCCCGCTAATGAGCTCCAGTTCGCCGGCCATATCGCCCGGCCCGCACGAGAGGTACGATACCGCCCCGCCGCTCGGCGCTGCGATACTGCCCATCAGCTGGCCCAAAGTTACAATATATAGGTAGGGCAGGGGCTGCTGCTGGCCGCACACCACCTCTCCTCTATAAAAGGTACAGAGTACCGGCTGGTAGCTGTCGATATGCGGCAGCTGGGCGCGCAGTCCAATACGCGCGATCTGGGCCTGTATCTCTTTTTGATCTCGGGTGCACTGCACAGCGATCCCCCATCTCCATCTGGCCGCTCTCGCGGCATATTTTTGTAAGATCATGACACATGTCATTATAGCGCACCGTGCCCCGGCGGTACAATAGGGGCGTAGAACAGCGGCGGTACCGCATACAGGGAGGTATAGATACAATGACAGAAAATACAGCGGGCAGCATCTTATCCATCGGCAACATCAGCGTCGACGTCATCATCCCCTACGGCCGCGCCAAACAGGCCTTGGCCGCTGTCGAGCGGGGCGAGAGCACCGGTCAGGCCGACAGTCTCTATGCCACCATGCAGCCGGGCGGCACGGCCTCCAACTCAGCGGCCACCATGGCCCAGCTGGGCTGCCCGGTGGTGCTGGGGGGTACCATCGGCGGCGATATGTACGGCGATTTTCTCATTCGCGCCATGCAGCAGCGGGGGGTAGACTGCCGCCACGTGGGCCGGCAGGGGGGCACCTTTCTCTGCCTCACCGTGCTCGACGAGGAAGGTGAGCGGGTGATGTTACCGCTGCAGGTGCCGGGGCAGCAGTCCGGCTGGGATCTGCCGGTCGATATTCCCCCCACCGGCTGGTCCTGGGTATTTGTAAACGGCGTGGGCAGCGAGGACCGGGGCTTTGCCCAAAAGGTGGGGCCGTTCGTGCGCGCCTGCCGGCAGGCTGGGGCCAAGGTGGCGCTCGATCTCAACTTGCGGGCCGAGCTGTTTGGCTATAGCGCCCAGCGGCGGGCCATCTTCGAGGAGCTGATACAGCTCAGCGATGTGGTGTTTGGTTCCGGCAGCGATGAGGTGTGCACCGTCACCGGTCAAAAAACGCTGGCTGCCGCCGCGCTGGCACTGGCCCAAAACGGCGGCGCCGCAGTGGTGCGCGACGGCACCGGTCCGGTGCTGCTGGCCCAAAACGACACGCTGGAGCAGTTTGCCGTGCAGCCGGTGCAGCAGGTGCGCAACAAAGTGGGGGCCGGCGACTGTTTCGACGGCGCCTTTTTGGCGGCGCTGTACCACGGCCGTACTCTAAAGCAGGCCGTGGCTTGGGGCAACGACTGCGCTGCCGACGCTATCAGCCGCCCGGGCTACCTGAATATACGCCGGCCGGAGTAGACAGTAACAGCACCGCCGAGAGAAAAGATAGGCCGGTACACGGTGCTCATTGCCCGTGTACCGGCCTATCTCTTTTTTTATCGCACTCTCTGTACCCCCTACAGCGGTGCCGCCCGCTCCAGAATGCGCTGCAGGGGGCGGTACAGCACCAGACACAGCACCGCGTTGCCCGCACAGTGGGCGATATCGTAGGGGATGCCGGTCACAAAATAGCCAAAGGCGGCCCCCGGCCCGCCGGCTACCAGATAGGGCAGAGCACAAAGCGCCCCAAAACACAGGCCAAACGCCCCGTTGATCAGCGCCCAAAACACCGGTGACCGGGTCCTCAGCAGCAGTGCCAAAAAGGCGGGGATAGCCCAAATATACAGGTAGCTCACCCACCAGATACCAAACCCGAAAAACAGCCCCTCCAACAGCACGAACAGATAGATGGGGAAAAACGCTTTCTTGCCCCACACCTGTACGTACAGCACTACCAGCAGCGTCACCAGCTCAATGTTGGGCAAAAAAGATAGCCCCACCTGTGCGGCAAACAAAATAGCCGCGCCAAATGCCAGCGTACACAGCGCCTTGATCTGTATGTTCGGCCGCCCCTGCCGCGGCCGCTGGGGGCCGGTCAATACCCCTCGGTCAGGGTCAGCTCAAAGGTGTCGCCGTCGGCAATGGGCGTCTGGTCGGCCGAGGTGTTCACCTGCTCCCCGCCTTTGGTCAGACACCACCACTGCTGGCGGCTCTGGTCGGCCGCCACCCCGTCCACAGTGGTGATAAACAGGCCGTAGGCGCCTTCTTCTCCCGCCACCAGGTGATTGGCGGTCAAAACAGCGCCCAAATAGGCCTCATCGGTGCGGTAGGTGTGGCTGTCCCGGTCGCCGTCCAGCTGTATCACCTGCACCGTTATCTGTTTGTCGCCGGTCTGGCCCTGGGGGGCGTATCGCCGGTACAGCAGCCAGCCGCCCACACAGGCGGCCAACAAAATAAAGGCGCTCACGGCCAGTATCAGCTTTTGTCTGAGCGTATGTTTCAAAGTGTCCTCCCTCTAATATCGAAAACAGGTCTAATCGGCTCTATCGGCAGTGCACCCGGGTCATGGCATATTTCCGCTGTTCGGGGCTGGCCCGCCGAATCTGTCATAAAAAGCACCGCAGCAGGCAGCCAAAAAGGCAAAAACTGTGGTAAAAGGTATTTGGCAGCCGCCGCAAAGGGGTCCTGCTGCCCGGGTCCTCTCCCGAAAATCCCATCTGCCGCCGCACAGCGCCTACAGTCGGCCAGCAGCCGTTTTTTATAGTAGCACAGCGCTCGATTTGGTGTCAACACAGCGGCTCTGTCGGGCACTGTCAGATCAGCCTCCCACAGCGGCAGTTGACAAAATAAGGCAGACCGTATATACTATAAAGGTACAATATTAGACTAAAAGAAAGAGGGAGATACCCGCCGACAGGAGCACTGCGCTCCGTGTGCTGGGCGGGGCACAGAGGTATATGCAAAATAATAATAGGTCTATAAACAGCTGCGCATCAGCTGCCCACAAAAAAGGCAGTGGCGCCCCGGTGCCGGCAGATGTGCGCCGCAGCCACACTGCGGGCGGCGACTTGCAGGCAGCGCCGTCCCGCGATACCAGGCGGCTGTTTTTTCAAAATGTGTTACCGGCCATGTTGGCGTTTGCCTTTTCCGGGGTGTACGCGATCGTGGACGGGCTTTTTATCGGCCAAAATGTGGGGGACATCGGTCTGGCGGCCATCAATGTGGCCTACCCCATTACCGCTTTTATCCAGGCGGTGGGCACCGGTGTGGGCATGAGTGGGGCCATCTGGGTCTCTACCGCCATGGGCCAAAAAGATACCGCTGCCCAGCGCCGATACCTGGGCGGCGCGCTGCAGCTGCTACTGGTGTGCTGTGCGGCGGTGACAGCGCTCACCAGCCTGTTGGCAGTGCCGCTGCTGCAGATGTTCGGTGCCAGCGGGTCTATGCTCGCGCTGGCCCAGCAGTATATCCGGGTCATCGCTCTGGGGGCCAGTTTCCAACTGCTGGCCACCGGCATGGTGCCGCTCTGCCGCTGCTTTAATGGTGCTGGGGTGGCCATGGGCGCCATGATCGCCGGCTTTCTCACCAACACCGTGCTCGACTGGCTGTTCGTCTCGGTGTATAGCTGGGGCATGACCGGCGCCGCTGTGGCCACCGTTCTCGGTCAGGGGGTCACGGTGCTGCCCTGCCTGTGGCACCTGGCCCGCAAAAAGGCCCTAAAGGCGCTGGCAGTGCGCCCCCAGCCCGGGGCGGTGTGGCTGCGGCTGGGGCACGTGGGGCTCTCGCCGTTTGGGCTCACCATGTCGCCCAATATCGTCATCATCATCATGAACCGCGCGGCCCTGCATTATGGCGGCAGCGAGGCAGTGGCCTGTTACGCCGTGGTCAGCTATGTGGCCTGCGTGGTGCAGCTGCTCCTGCAGGGGATAGGCGACGGCTGCCAGCCGCTCATCAGCCGCAGCAGCGGCGCCGGCGATCACCATTCGGTGGTGTCTTTAAGAGGCATGGTCTACCGCTTTTCCTGCCTGGTAGCGGTGCTGGGGGCGCTGGCGGTATTTTTGCTGCGCCGCCAGCTGCCGGCCCTGTTCGGGGTGTCGGGCGGTCTGGCGCCCCAGGTGGCGTCGGTGCTGTCGGTGTTCTGCCTGGGCTTTTTGCCCATGGCCCTGTTGCGGGTCAGCACCTCCTACTTTTATGCCGTACAGCAAAACCGCAGCGCCTACCTGCTCATCTACAGCGAGCCAGTCCTGCTGGCATTGCTGGCCGGCCTGCTGCTGCCCGGGCTGTTGGGTCTGGGGCTCACCGGCGTCTGGTGGTCCATTCCCGCCGAGCAGCTGCTATTGGCAGCGCTGGGCCTGTGGCTGGTATATCGCCGGCAGGTCCTGTCAGGGCAGCAGTGATCTGCCGGCAAAAGAGCTGTGCGTTAAGCACAGCTCTTTTTGTATGCCTTCACACGCGGATAAACAGGTCCAGCACTACTACACTCGGTTTTATGCACCCTGACGTGAACTGCCCATCGTTCGTTGTAAAAAGCGCCAAAGGCCTATCCCGGCAGGCAAAGTTGTGCAATCCTGACAAAGTTGCCCCCTACGGCAGGCGCCCCGCCACCCCCAGAACACCGCCGCAGACAAAAGACATACGGATTTTGTGCGGGGGGTACAGAGAATTTTGGGCAATAATGACAAGCCTCATTTAACGAAGTCGATAAAAATGCCTTGTTCCACCTGTAGCCGGCCCACACAAAACCACCCCCTAAAACCGTCTAAAACCGCATAGATATGCGGCTGTGTCGGCTTGCTCGGCCCATTGGCTGGGGCGCCGCTGTTGTGCAATACGCCAAAAATAGGGGTCCATAAAAAACATGATTTGTCAAATACAACTGTGGTCTCCTTGACAGAAACGGTGGTCCATTGTACAATTGTTAATGGGAATATGCACCCAAAGTGTACATTGTGCACAAATGCAGTGTGAAAATTTTGTTAGGAGGCAAATTATGAACAAGAAGGACTTTGACAATGCTCTTCGGCAGGAAGTCTATGACTTGCTGGACATGGCAGCAGCACTGGCGGAGCAAGACGACGGGGACCTGCGCATGGCCCTGTCCACCCCTGAGCTGTTCGCGTCCAGAAAGGCGATTTTGACCGGATGCGGCGACTCCTACTGTGCTGCTTTGGCGGCCAGACCCGTGTTCGAGAAACTGGGCCACATCGGCACCTCGGCGCTGCCGGCCATCGAGGCCGCCCGCCACTTAGACAGCAGCGTGCTGGGCGGCGAGCCCCACAACCCGCTGCTCTACTGCATCTCGGTATCCGGCACCGTATCGCGGATGATCGAGATCGCCAAGCGCGGCAACGAGACCGGGGTGGGCGCCCACACGGTAGCCGTCACCGGCAACCCCGACTCGCCCCTGGCGCAGGAGTGCCAGACTACCATGGCTGTTCCCATGCCTCCGTACACCAACAATTTCGACGAGCACTCGCCGGGCCTGCGCAGCTACTACGCCTCTATCTACGCGCTGATGACCTCGGCCATCCGCATGGGCGAAGTCAAGATGCACTACCCCATGAGTCAGGCCGGCCAGTACCGCAAAGATATCGTCGATTACATCGAGTCTTACAAAGACTGCATCGACGCCATGGACGAGCAGATGTTCGCTCTGGCCGAGGAGTGGAAAGATATCGACAGCTTCGAGTTCGTGGCCGCCGGCGACGACATGGTCACCGCCTGGTTCGATTCGGCCAAGATCTACGAGGCGACCGGCGACGTGTGCACTTACGAGAACGTGGAGGACTGGTGCCACATCAACTTCTTCGCCCGCGACTACAAAGGCATCGCCACCGTGCTCATCGCCGAGAAAAACAACCCCGCCATGCCCCGCATCATCGAAGCGGCAGGCGTCATGGCCCGCATCGGCCGCCCCTGCATCGTCTTCACCGACGCCGACGAGAGCCTGTTCCCCGCCGGCATGAAAGTATGCAAGCTGCCCAGCGCAGCCCACAGCTGGATCACTCCCGCCGGCAACTACATCCCCTTCGCACTGTTTGCCGGCTACCTGGCCAAGTTTAAAAACGTAGGCATGTTCCGCCAAGGTATGGAGGCTTTCGCCGTACAGGACGGCAACAAGATCAAGACCAGCAAGATCGAAATCGTTTGATGTGCGAAAGGAGCGCTTGCAATGAAGTTTTATGAGACCAAGATAGACTGCCAGAAAAACGGCGTCCACCAGATCACCGACTGGGTGCGCCAATGCATCGCCGACAGCGGTGTAAAGAGCGGTATCGCCGTGATCTCCGCCCCCCACACCACCTCCGGCATCTCGCTGACGCCCTACATGCTCCACGACTACGACCTGCAGGACGTGCAGATCCAGCTGGACGTGATCGTCCCCCAGAGAGTCGACTACACCCACCAGTTCGACACCCCCGCCGACGCTGCCGGCCACACCAAATCGGCCATGATGGGCACCAACACCACCCTCATCGTGGAAGACGGCAAGCCGGTGCTGGGCCACAGCCAAGGCATCTTCTTCTACGAGTTCGACGGCCCGAGACTGCAAAAGTGCTACCTCTCGGTGTACAGCGACTAACTCACAACCCGTGATTTTTGTATTGAAATGGAGGATTTCCTTATGAATCAGGCAGTGGACAATGCTGTGATCCGGCAGTCTCTCAGCTTAGTAGACCTGGCCAGGCCCCTTATCGGCGACCTGCAGAAAAAAATAGATGCGCTCTTCACCAAAGAGGAGATCTGCGCGTTCGACAAACTCATCCTCACCGGCTGCGGCGACTCGTACATAGCCGGTGTTGCCGCCAAGCCCGCCTTCCAAAAGCTCGCTGGCCTGGCTGTCGACGCTCTGCCCGCCCCCGAAGTGGCGTACAATTACAACAACAGCAAATTTAACTACGGCAAAACGCTGTGCATCGGCATCTCTATCTCCGGTAAAGTCGCCGCCACCGCCGCCGCCATGGAGGCCGTGCACCCCTACGGCGCCTTTACCCTGGGCATCACCGAGAATCTCGAGGCCCCGCTGGCCCAGCACGTAGACCGCGTGCTCAAACACGACAGCCCCGAGGCTGAGTTGGCCCCCGGCACCGCCACCTACTTCACCAGCGTCATGACCCTTCTGCTGCTGGCCATCAAGATGGGCGAAGTCAAGGGCCGCATCTGCGCCGAGCAGGCAGAAGCTTACCGTGAGGGCCTGGCCGCCTACTGCGAGGCTTTCCGCCCCCACATCGACGAGATCATCGCCAAGGCCGAGAGCCTGGGCAAAAAGCTGGCCCCCTGCACCCATTACGACTGTGTGGGTTCCGGCCTCGACTACGCCTCGGCCTGGTTTGCCAGAGCCAAACTGTACGAGGCGATCGGCAAAGTCACCGCCGTCGAGAATACCGAGGACTGGTGCCACGTCAACTACTTTGCCAGAAATCCGCAGAATATCGGCACCATCGTCTACGTCACCGCCTCCAGCCCGGCCAAGTACCGCTGCATCGAGGCCATGCAGAACATGGCGCGCCTGGGCCGCCCCACCGTCGCCATCACCGACGTGTGCCAAAGCGAGATCCCCGCAGGTATCGAGGTCGTCTCTATCCCCACCGCCGCCGAGAGCTGGATGGCCCCGCTGATGCAGTTCATGCCCCTCACGCTGCTGTGCGGCTACCTGCAAAACGAGCTGGGCGAGACCCCGCTGCGCGGCATCACCGAGTCGCCCTGGGGCGACGGCGACCGCAACTGCATCTACGCCGACCAGAGCCACCAGATCGAGATCGTGATGGACAGAGAGAAGGAGGGCAAATAATATGTTTGAAGTCATCAAGCTGCAAACTCAGCACAACAGAGCCATCGATGTCACCCCCAAGATCAAAGAGATCATCGCCGGCGCCGGCGTCACCGACGGCATCCTCACCGTGTCCATCCCCCACACCGATGCGGGCCTGGTCATCCACTCTTTCTGGGACCCCAAGGGCTGGGACGACTCGATGGAGGAGATCCGCCGCGCTTTCCCCTCTAAGGTAGACTACGAGCAGCGCACCAACAATGCGCACGAGGCCGCCGCGCACTCCAAAGCCGCTTTTGTGGGCAATGTAATGTCGCTCATCATCAAAGATGGCGAGCTGCTGTTCGGCAATTCGCAGGGCATCCTGTTCTGCGAGTTCAACGGCCCCAAAAACGACCGTGAAGTACACGTCAACATCATGTAGGGAAGAGGAGGGAAAGCGCTATGTATGAAGTGATCAAGCTGAAAACCGACTATATGACCGTCACCGACGTGACCGATAAAGTCAAAGCTATCGTGAAAAAAAGCGGCGTGAAAAACGGCATCTGTGTCATCTTTAACGCCCATACCACCGCCGCTGTGGGCATCGCCACCAAAGAGGAGGCCGCCCAGAGAGACTTCCAGGCCGACCTGGACCGCATCTTCCCGCTGCGCGCCAACTACAACCACGTCGAGACCCCGTTCGACGCTGCCGGCCACGTAAAATGCGTGGTGGTGGGCGTGGATGTCACCCCCATCATCAAAGACGGCGAGCTGGACCTGGGCGACGATCAGGCCATCCTGTTCTACGAGTTCGACGGCCCCCGCCCCCGCGAGCTGCACGTAAAGTGCTACGGCAAATAAAAAGCGGCCGGCATAGCCATCACCGCATATCCACATAGGCAAAGCGCGGCAGATCCGCCCCACAAAAGGGCAGGTCTGCCGCGCTTTTTGCTTTTTCGCGCAGCTCGGGGCGGCGCGGTAGATGCTCAGTTTCACAACAGCCCCACCAGCGGGGCGTTTATGCGGTGGAGCAGAGAACCCTCTCCAGCCCCCCGCACCGAACACATCGGAAGTATCGAAAATAGGGGAGCGGACACCTGCCACCATCTACCTTCTCAGCGAGCTGCCTTTAGGACCGATAGGATCCACTGAAAGAAGAACTCGTTGTCGGCGCCGTAGGCAAAGCGGCAGTTTTTCTCCTGGGGCGCATCATATTTATAGTTGCGGTCGATCACCGTCTCGCCATAGCAGTAGCCGCGCCCCAGGTCTACATGGCAGCTGACCTGCCTTACATCCGTCAGCACCTCGGGGTGCAGGGCGGCACACATCGCCAGCGCGTCGTGTATGGGCTCTCCTGTCGAGAGTCCATGTACCGCTTCAAAATCGACGCTCGCATCCAGTCGCTGGTCGATAAGGTCGGCGATCAGCTGCGCCGGGGGCGTCCCCACCTGGCGAATTTCGGCGGCCTGCTCGCGGGTGAGCGCCGCGAATACCGTGGCGTCAAAAGGCACCATCGTGACCGGCGCCCCGCTTTGCAAAACGATCTCCAGCGCCTCCGGGTCACACCACACGTTGAATTCGGCGGCCTGGGTGGGGTCGATGACCCGGTCGGAACCGCCCATCATCACTATCTCGCGGATCTTGGGGATGATCCGCGGATCGGCCTTTAGGGCGATGGCGATGTTGGTGATGGGCCCGACCGGCACCAGCGTAATGCTGTGGTCCTCGGCCGCCAGCAGCGTCTCGATCAGCCATACGGTGGCACATTGTGGCCTGGCGGTAATGCGCGGTGCCGGCAGCGGCAGGTGCTCGGGGTGAAAATCCAGTGTCAGCTCGCGGACCCCTTCCTTGCGGCACAGCAGCTCAGCCTGCAGCCCCCACGGCACCAGGGTCGAGGCCAGCGGCGAGGCGCTGCCCACATATACCCCCACATCTTCCCGCCCGCAGCACTGTACCACCCGCAGTGTGTTGTCCGTTACATTTGCCAGCGGCAGGTTTCCCCCCACCGTGCAGATCCCCAGCACATCACACGCACTGCTCAACAGTGCACAGGTGATCGCCACCGCATCGTCACTGCCGGTATCCACATCTAAAATAATCTTTTTGCGCTCGTCCATCACAAGTAGGCCCCTTTCAAAAACAGCCGGTATCTCTACCGGACCACACGGCAAAGCAGTGCGCTCATCAGTTTATCAGCGTATCACAGCGGCTGCCGCCGGGCAAAAAGTAACAGGTGTAAAGTGATCGATACCCAAATTTTACGCTCTGATGTAAAACTCTGTCAAGCGCTGTAACTGCCCTGCCGACGGTGTCCTCGGCAGCGCCATCCCGCCGGCACGGCTGTTCTGGCTGTGCTCGTGCTCACGCCGGCCAGATGCTCCCTCCAGCATCGAAGTACCCAATACCTTGATCCGCCCGCAGATCTTTGTCCCTTTACCGCTCTGCCCCTTGTCGTCGGTTGACGCTGAGCGTACAATGGGTACAGCAGAGATAAAAACACAGCCCGGTCGGTAGTCCGGGCGCGGCCCAGTGCCGTCAGTAACCTGCCTCCTTGGTTGTCCGTTCTCTGCGGGACCATTTTTAAGGAGGAGTCTGCTATGGACCGTATCGAATGTACCTTCACCGTGTTTTTTGAGGACTCATTTTGGGTCGGCGTCTACCAGCGCCAGTACCGGGGCCGGTATCAGGTGTGCAAAGTCACCTTTGGCGCCCAGCCCAAAGACTATCAGGTGTACGACTACCTGCTCAAAAACTGGCACCGCCTGGCCTTTAGCGCGCCCAGCGCGCAGCAGGGTCCGGACGAGCGCCGGCAAAATCCCAAGCGGGTGCAGCGGGCCATCGCCCGCCAGCTCGAGCAGACCGGGGTAGGTACCAAGGCACAGCAGGCGCTGCAGGCCCAGTACCAGCAGCAAAAGAGACAGCGCGAAAAACAGCAGCGCTGCCGGCGCCAATGTGCACAGCAGCGGCAGTTTGCGCTGCGGCAGCAAAAGCGCCGCGAAAAGCACCGGGGGCACTAGCGCCACACTCCGCCCCCAAAAAAGGGAGGGGACCGGCATCTGCCCGGTCCTCTCCCTTTTTATAGCGCTTTAGCGCGCATCCAGGCGCCGGCCGTCGGCAGGTCAGCCGCGCTGCCGGTCAGTTTGCCGTCTCTGCCAGCTTTTGCAGCTTATCCGCCGTCAGCCGGTAGGTCGACCACTCGTCCATCGACACTGCGCCCATCCCCCGGTAAAAGGCGATAGAGGGCTGGTTCCAGTCAAGGCACACCCACTCCATGCGGCCGCAGCCCTCTTCCACCGCGATCTTGGCCAAGGTGGCAAAAATCGCTTTGCCCAGCCCTTTACCCCGGTACGGGGGGTACACGAACAGGTCCTCCAAATAGAGACCCGAGCGCCCCAAAAAGGTCGAGTAGTTGTAAAAATACAGCGCAAAGGCCACCGGCTGGCCCTCCAGCTCACCAATGAGCACCTTGGCGCGCCCCTGCTCGAACACCGAGCGGCGCACCGAGTCCACGGTGGCCACCACCTCGTCCGACATCTTTTCGTATGCAGCCAGCGCCTTAATAAACTGCAGCACCAGCGGCACGTCATCCTCGGTGGCGGCGCGCAGTGAAAAGCCGGGAACGGTCGTCGTGTAGATCATGGCAGGTCCTCCTGTAACAGTTGGGTATCGGTCTGTGGCCCCTGGGGGCCAACATCTGCCATTTTACCACAACTGCCCGCCCGCGAAAACCCCCGTCTCTCCCTGCGCCGCTGTGTCAGCCCGGTATCCCGCTAACCGCAGATAGCGGCCACCAGCTCATCGCTGATCTTCTGCACCGCCTCAAAGTCGATGGCCGGGCGGTACAGCGCCTCGGCCGCATCGTGGTGGGCAGCCGCCTCTTTTTCCACCTTTACTGCCTCGGCCAGCAGCTCCTTGGCCGCCTTTTTGTTGAACGAGAGCCGGTTGCGGTAGGCGTACAGGCCATCCAGGTCCAAAAAGCGGCGGCTGTAGATGTGGCGGTACGGCCGTGGCAGTTCCCGCGACAGCGTGTTTTGCCGCTCCTGGCTCACAAAGGCCAGCCCCAGCTCGGGCACCAGCAGGTGCTCCAGCTTGTCATACGGCGATAGCGGCCAGTAGCAGCAGGTCACATCGTATCCGGCGGCCAGAGCGCTCTCGGCCAGGATCTTCAAAAAGGCGGGTGCCACCGCGCGGTTGGCGTCCTCGATCAGGTAGATGTCGGGGCACAGTGCCCGCACCGTGTCGGTAAAGGTACGCGGTCCCTTTTGCCCAATGGTCGAGAGCATGCGGCAGCTGCGCACCCCGGCCCGGCCGCCGGGCTTTTCGGCAAAGTGCCGCCGGGCCACCGACTGGGCGTACCGCTGCAATTTGGGCCAATCGGTGTAGCGCGATACGATGGCCCGGTCGTCGGCCAGCAGTGAGGCCGCCGCCGAGAGGAACTTGCAGGTGCGCGCGTGGCAGGCGGTAGCGGCGTCCAGGTGGGCGACGATGTCATCGCGCACCGGCTGCAGCGCCCGGGCGTCTATACAGCCGTATAAGCTGATCACCTGTTCGTGGGCCCCGGGGTATTTGGGATCCTGCAGGTGCGGGGCGGTGGCGTCCATCACCGCCACCCCTTTTTCCCGGCACACCACCGCGTCCAGCGAGTCCGGGTCGCTGGAACAGTGGATGAATTCCACGGTGTGCCCCGCGTCGACGAGCGCGTCGCCCACCGCCTGCAGTATGGTGGATTTGCCGCCTCCCGGAGCCCCTTTGATGAGGTAGGGCCGGTAGCCCGAACCGGTGGCGGTGAGGTGGCCAAAATAACTGGCAAAGCCGGTGGGGCTGCTGGCCGACATAAAGTAGCAGAGCCTTTTCGCTGTTGACATACAAGTTCCCCCTGTCTTTTTTCGCTGTGTTACACCAATGTATTCGGCAGCGGGTCTTTTTGTCACCCCCGCCGGGCAAAAGCGGCCTGTTTGCCGCCAAAAGCAGCGCCGTCTCGTCCGGCGGACAAAATAGCCCCAGCCCCTGCCCGGTACGGCAGCTTCACCGCTTCACCAGTGCTCCGGCGCGCCCGCCGGCGTTTGCCCCCTTGAAAACGCGGGCAAATGTTGGTACAATGAAAACGGCCCGGGAGGGCCGGCTCGTCCGGCGCTGCCGGCAGCCAGTCACACAGTGTTTGGAGGCGTTTTATTGGCCGGTAAAAATATGCGCGTGCGCCGCTACAAGAGCGGCAAAAACTACTTTTGGCGGCGGGTGCTGGTGGCCGTGTTGGCGCTGGCCCTGCTGGCCGCGCTCATCGTCGGCGCAGTGGCGCTCATCCGCCACTTTTCCAGCGGCGGCGACCGGGGCGGCGCCTCCAGCACCAGCACCAACACCAGCACACCGCCCTCCTCAAGTGCGGCTGCGGCGGGCGGCTCTGCCGCCGGCAGCTCTTCCCAGACCGCCAGCGCCCCCACCATCGACAAGAGCGATTGGCGCCTGCTTTTGGTCGGCCCAAACGACCCGCTGCCCAGCGGCTACGTGCCCCAGGTAGTCGATACCGACTACGAGGGCTATCAGTTCGACAGCCGGGCCGTCGACGCCTTTAACCAGATGATGGCCGATGCCGCCGCCAGCGGCAATCGTTTCTGGGTGGTCTCCAGCTACCGCACCGTGGCCCGCTCCAAAGAGCTCTATGAGGGCAAGGTGCAGGAGTATGTCGACCAGGGCTACAGCCAGCAGGAGGCCGAAGAAGAGGCCGCCCAGTGGATCGCTCCGCCGGGCACCAGCGAGCACAATGCCGGCCTCTCGGCCGACCTGGTGCCGGCGGCCTACTTCGACGGCGTCGGCCTGGAGCAGGTGCTGGAAGATGAGCCGGAATACCAGTGGCTGTGGAGCCACTGCGCCGACTACGGCTTTATCCTGCGTTTCCCCAAGGGGAAAGAAGATGTCACCGGCATCCACTACGAGCCGTGGCACTTTCGATATGTGGGCGTAGAACACGCCAGAGAGATCACCCGCCGGGGCATCACCCTGGAGGAGTATCTGGCCCAGGCGTGATCGATGGAAGTACCGGGCCTGTGCCCGGTCCAGCCGCGCGGCCGGTAGCCGCGCGAATGCAGAGTATGGAGGATATTTAAAATGGCAAAATTTTTAGTTGAGACTTCTGCCCGCCACGTACACCTGTCCCCGGCGGACCTCGAGACCCTGTTCGGCAAAGGCGCCGAGCTGACGGTAAAAAAAGAGCTCTCGCAGCCCGGTCAGTACGCCTGTGAGGAGCGGGTCGACGTGGTGGGCCCCAAAGGCACGCTGCCCCGGGTCTCCATCCTGGGCCCCACCCGCCCCTCCACCCAGATCGAGGTAGCCGCTACCGAGGCCCGCAAACTGGGCGTGGCCGCGCCGGTGCGCGAGTCGGGCGATATCGCCGGCAGCGCCGGCTGCAAGCTGGTCGGCCCCTGCGGCGAGGTAGAGCTCTCTGAGGGCGTCATCATCGCCAAGCGCCACGTACATATGACCCCCGAAGACGCCGCCAAATTCGGTGTGGCCGACAAAGAGATCGTCGGCGTCAAGGTCGAGACCGCCGACCGCTCGCTCATCTTCGGCGACGTGGTCATCCGCGTCAGCGACAAATTTGCCACCGCCATGCACATCGATACCGACGAGTCAAACGCCGCCGGCGGCCCCACCGAGGGCGAGTTCGTCAAGTTCTAAAAACACATACTATCTATAAGCGTGCGCAGCAGTGGGCGGTGACCTGCCGCTGCGCATTTTTCTGCCCCGCCCCAACCGTGGGCGCAGAACTTAGGCAGAACTGAAAGGGAGAGGAGCGCACAGCATATGGCCAGATTTGTTACGGAGATCGCCACCGGCAACCCCGATGACATGATCCGCTTTATCGCCGAAGACTTTTTTGCCAAAGAGGGCTTTGTCCTCACCAGCGACGGCGGCCAGATGGTCTGGAAAAAGGGGAGCGGTTTCTTTACCGCCCCCCAGTATATCCAGATGTACTTTCAAAACGGGGTGGTCCACCTGGAGGCCTGGCTAAAATTCGCCATCCTGCCCGGTGTGTACGCCGGTGAGATGGGCCTCACCGGCTTCTGGGGCTTTGCCGTCAAACAGCAGCTCAAGGGCCGGGTCGATATGCTGCTCTACCTGCTGCAGCAGCCTAACCCCGCCGTGGCTGCCACTGCCGCCGCCAGCTCGCCGGGCTGGGGCCAGCAGGCGCCGGGGGCAGCACCCGCCGTGCCAGCCGACCGACCGGCGGCCCCGCAGCCCATTCCCGTGCGGGTACACGACCCTGTAGACAAAGCCAAGCTGGCCCTGGTCACCGGCATCTTCTCGCTCGCCGCCGCCTGGTTCATACCGCTGGCGGGCGTCGTGCTGGGGGTGGTGGCCATACCCGCCGGCAATGTGGGCCGCAAGTCCAGCGCTCAAAATATCGGTCTGGCCGGCTTTATCTGCGGTATCGCCGGCACGGCGCTGTCGCTCATCATCTGGCTCGCACGCCTGATCAGCATGTTCAGTTACCTGTAGCGTATAGCGGGCAGCCGGCAACTGCGCTGTGCGCTATGCGCTATGCCGTTTAAAGGCAGCTGTCCTGAGCAGGAGCAGCACGTATGCTGTTTTTTATGGAACGGACTGTCTATCAAAAATAAGGGAGCAGCAGCCCGCTGTCCGACGGCGGGCTGCTGCTCCCTTATCTTATCGTCAACGGGGCCTCTGGCAGCGGGGGCCGGTCCCGTCAGTCAAACTCCTCATGTACCACCACTCGCCGCTGTACTGCATTGCCGGCCAGATCAGCAGCGTGCAGCTGGTAGTCTCCCGCCGGCAAAGAAAAGCCGTACTGGCAGCCCTCCTGCCAGACAGGAGCAAATACCCGGCCATCGGCCCCCACACAGCTGATCTGGTCTACGCCGCTGCCCCCGTCGTCGACGGTGAGCACGGTATCCCGTCCCCGCACGCCCACCTCACTCAGCACCGGGGGCTGTGTGTCGATGCAGTCCACCTGCAGCGCAGCGCTCCGGCTGCGCCCACTGGCGGCGGTAGCCGTTACGGTATAGTGGCCATTCTGTGCGATCTGCAGTAAAAAACGGCCGTCTGAAACCTGTTGCAGCGGCATGATCTGCCCGCAGCTGTCGGTCGCCACCACCGTTTGGGCCGCTATCGGCCCCGATATCTGTATCTGCGCTGTGAGCGGCGTGTTGCGCAGCAAGGTGCTGTCGGTCTCCATCTGTACTCGAGGGCTGCCTGCGAAGTACAGCCCAGCAGCAGAGAGCGCCGCCGCCCCGGCCACAGCTGCCAGTACTTTGGCCGGGTCAAAGTGAAAGTGCCGCCGGCCGCCGAACGGGCCCCCTGCGCTTATACCAGATCGCCGCAGCCCCAATCCCAACAGCCCGGCGGGTACCACTGCTCCCAGCTGCCCGCGCAGCTTTTTGAGTGCCGCCCGCAGCGTGCGCTTAACGGTGCTCTCAGATAGGTGGGTCGCTGCGGATATCTCCCGCACCGTCAGTCGCCGGTCGTAGCGCAGCAGGATGAGCAGCCGCTGCTGGCTCTCCAGTGCGGCGCAGGCCTCCCGCAGCCGTCGGTAGGTATCGCGCTGTTCAGCCTGCTGCTCGGGCAGGCTCACGCCCGCGTCCGCCTCCTGCCACTGTCTGTCCAAGATCGCCTCACACAGCGGTACGGCGGACCGGCGACGGGCTCGGTCTACATGCTGGTAACACTGCAGCTGGGCGGTGCGGTTCAGCCAGGCGACCACCGTCTCGGGGCGCTGCAGCCCGTCCAGCTTTTGCCACAGCAGCAAATAGGTCTGCTGTACGATGTCCTGCGCTGCCTCCTTGTCCCCCAAAAAAGACAGCGTGCGGTAATACAGCGGCAGTACAGTGGCGTGATACAGCGCCTCAAAGGCGGCGCGGTCGCCCTGCCTGGCCCGGCGTACCAGTTCGCCCAGCTCCTGATGTGACTGTGTCGATGACATAGAGATCCCCCCGGTAACGGCCGCCTGATTTATACGGCCTAACTCACAAGTAAGTATACCATCCCCGCTATCGACAAAAAAGGGCAAAATTTGGTGACCCGTTTTGCCCCCTGAGCGGACTTAATGATAAGGCTTCTTGTAAGCTGTGCTGACACAACACAAAAAAGGAGAGGATAGTCACCATGAGACACAAAAAAGTCCGCCATCAGCGGCCGCCGCGGCAGCTGATGTGCGCAGTGTTGGCGGCAGTGCTGTTGTGGGGCAGCCTGTCGGCGGTACCGCTCATAACGAACGAGGTGCGGGCGGCGGCCGCCGTCACGCAGCTGGAGGATCTCTTTACCCTGCGCGAGACGATCGGCTCGCCCACCCAGGTAAAGGGCAATCAACTCACTCTGGCGCGCATCGACACGCTGCCCCATTATGTAGAAAATGGTCTTACCAACAGCTCGGTAGGCGGGGTGATCACCAAAAAAGCCATCCCCCTCACCGCCGACTGGCAGTTTACCGGCACCTATCAGGTAAATGTGCCCCCGTCAGCCGCCTCGGTCGATACCGGTCTGGCCCTCACGCTGATGAAGTCCCCGCAGGCCAACGAGGGGTTTACCGCCGCCATCTCGCCGGCTGTTCGCAACGCCGAAGGTATAAGCGGCGAGGGCAGCCTCCTGCGCTTTGCCTACCACACCGACTTTGCCACCGGCATCTACGATGAGTGGGATCGGCAGGAGATAGAGCCGTCCGCCTTTGCCCCGCAGGGCGATCTCATCATCACCTATACGGCGGTCGACCGCACGCTCACCATCACCTGTGCCGGTAAGACCATGTCCTCCAGCATCGACCATCAGGGCAGAAAACTCGAGGACGAGGCCTACCTCTATTTCTGGGGCGTCACCCATGTCAGTCTGGACGTGCCCCCCGCCGCCGATAACGCGCGGGTAGAGGCAGAATTTAAAAATTTTGGCTTTTCCAAATACGATCCCGGATTTTTAAAAATGCAGGTCACTGCACCGGCGTCTGGAGAGGTGCTCAGCGGCCAGGTGGCCCCCGGCACACTGGTCAGGGTAGAGACCACTGTGCGCAATAATTTCCAAAATGGCGCCGGCGGAGATCCGGTCGACTGCCATCTGCAGATCAGTGCCCTTAACGGCCTCGACTACCTCACCGGGGCCCAGGGCCAACAGGTGACGGTGGGCGGCGCGGTCTACAGCGGCGATCCGGCCGCGCTCATCGCCCCGGGCGGTATCCCGGTCACCTGCCCGCAGGCACCCGGCACCAAGGTCACCTTTTTGGCCAGAGTAAGCAGCCGCGTACAGGGTAAGGCCAGCCTCACCCAGCAGCTCACCGACGACTTTTTTGGCGCCGCCAAAGAGGAGAGCATCCAGCTGGCTTTCGCCCCCAAAGAGCCGGTGGCCGGTGACCCGGATAATCCTGCGGCCCCCTGTGACTACCGCATGAATCCCCTGGGTGAAAACGGCTGGTACAGCGGCGACCGCCCGGCCGGGCTCACCTTTTATCCCAGTGCCGATTACGACCGCTTCTATGTCGAGGATGCGCTGCTCCCCGGTACCAACAGCTGGCGCGATGATGCACAGACATCCGGTAAGAGCATATCGCTGCAGGCCGGCCACAGCGACTCCAATAAGCCGGTATCGGCTATCGTGCAACAGCAGTATCGGCAAGACAGTCAGCCCCCCACCGCCTCTCTCACCGCCGATCACAGAGGTATCGCGGCGGCGGACGAGCGCTCCGGCCTGTGGCGTATACAGCGCAGAAATACCGCCGGTATCTTTGATGACTGGCAGGTATTCGCGCTGCAGGATGGGGTCGGCCCATCCGGGCAAACAGTCTTTCTCCCCAACGGTATTTACCGCGTACTCGACGCGGCGGGCAACGCCGGCGGCCAGCTCTCCGTCAGCGGCACCCGTCCGCCCGCTGTACAGCGCCCCGACCCCGGCTCGGTCGGTCCCGCCGGCCCACTGTACGATCCCACCGTATCACCGGTCCCGGCGCCCGCTCTCACCGTCGACCCCAATACGGCGCTCTGCCACGACACAGTGTACGAAAAGGTGCGCCAGCGCACCAGCCGTTCAGACCCGCCTTTTGGCGGACATCTCACCGCTGCCGGTGCGCAGCAGATGATTTACTACCGCTATCAGATCACCGCACAAACGCAAGACGGCGCCATCAGCGGCAAGCTGGTGCTGCTCGACGGGTTGGGCCGCGACATCACTACGGCCGGTTTCGACACCGTCCAGCCCGGCCGCTGTACCATCCTGTATCGAGCTGCCGACAGTCAGGGCAACACCACCACCATCCAGCTGGATTATCAGCTGCTGCCCAGCGATATCCCGGTAGTCGACTACCCCGAGGACGGCGTCGATTTTGGCCCGGAATTGCCCGAAAATGCGGTGGTGCCGACCCCCGGCATCCAGGTAGACCCCGACACCGGCGCCCAGCACGGAACACTGCGTGACACAGTCACCGAGTCGGTGGCCACCCCGCCTCTCTATGGCGGCCACATCAGTGCCCAAACAGCCCGGCAGCTGCTTCACAGCCGCTACCGTTTCACCTCTCTGCTGCCCGATGGCTCGCTCACCTTTTCGGCGGTGACCATACTCGACGAGCGCGGCGCCGACATCACCGCCACCGGTATCGATACCACCCGCCCGGGCCGCTATTTTCTGTTGTGTACGGCGACCGATTCTGCCGGCAACAGCCTTACGGTATCCCTCGCCTACACCTTAAAGCAGGGCACCATCACTGCCGAGGGGGAGACCGGCGGCCAAGGACCCGGCGATGCACCGACCTATAAAAAAGGCGGCAGCCAGGCTCCCAACACCGCCGACAGCGCGTTCTCAGCACCTGCGGGCAGCTGCCGGGTGCAGTTCTACCTCTGGCTGCTGGCGGCCCTGGCCGCCCTCTTCACCGTCCTGCGGCTGTGTCAGCTGCACGGCAGAGGTGCCGCCCGGCGCACGAAAACTGCCATAGGGGCAACTGACCTGCTCTTTTATGGCAGTGTGCTGCTGGCCGCAGGCCTGCTCTTGGCCGCCGGGATCTGCAGCTATGACCTGCCCGCTTTTCTGGCGGTGCTCACCGCCTGCGCCGGCGGTGCAGCGGCACTGGCAGCTGCCGGCCGCCGCGCCGCCGGCCGATAGGCCAATCCCATAAAAATAGCAGCTCCTGGGTAAAACAGGGCGGCGTGGTGATCTGCCACGCCGCCCTGTTTTTAAAAAGTCTTGACTGCACACGAATGTAGAGGTAGTATTTAGTCAGTCAGTTGACTGACTAAATACAGGATAAACAGATAAACAGGGAGAGAGGTCGGCAGAAATGAGGAAACAATTGGCTCTGAGCAGGACCGTTATGCTGGGTATGCGGGAGTACCGCGCCCTGCTGTACGGCGAAGCGCCTGTGCAAAACGGCTTTATCGTGGGGCTTGCCTACAACAACTTGCAGCCCGATCTGGGCGATATCGACTGGGTCCGGGTAAATTTGTACGAGCGCGAATTTTTGGCCAAGTACGGCGATGCGGGCACACAGAGGGTCAAAACGACGATAAATATCCGGGCAGATGTGTCCGCGGGGCTGGAGACCCTGCGCGCAGCACTGATCGAGGAGAACATTTTCGGCACCGCGCGGATATATCTGCCCTTTGTGATAAAGCTTTTGATCCTGGGGGCGCTGCTGCAGGCCAAAGGCGCGCTGCCGCTCAAGGCAGATGGCCGGCACCCAGGTGCTGCCCAGCCGTCTGGACGGGCGAAAGAATAGAGTGCTCTCACCTTTGTGGGGCGGACGGGGGGGGGGCAACTTATGACCTATGTGATGTCGGACGTACACGGCTTTTATGACAGGTATTCAGCCTTTTTGCGCGGCGTCTCTTTCTGTGGCGCAGATAGGCTCTACATCGTCGGCGACCTGCTCAACAGGGGGAGCGACGGCATACGGCTCCTGCAGGACGTAATGGGGCGAAAAAATGTGACCGCCATTTTGGGCAACCACGAGTACATGCTCCTGCCCACTTTGCAGGAGCTCTCATGCAGCGACCCGCAGTCACAGAGGGCGGTCATCAAAAGCGAGCTGTCCACCATGCCCATCGGCCAGGAGGACACCCTGCTGGATTTTTGCCGCCAGGACCGGACCGAGCAGCTGAAGCTCCTCGCGTATATCCGCTCCCTGCCGCTGTATCAAAAAATAGAGGTGTGCGGCAAAAAGTACCTGCTGGTCCACGGCGGCCTGCCGGATTTTAGCGATATGGATATGCACTACTACACCAGGGAAGAGCTGCTTTTTGGGCCCCATGACTTCTGTGCCGGCCACTTTTCTGGCACCACCACCGTTGTCGGCCATTTGCCCACCCGCTTTATTCCCGGGGCACAGCCGGACGAGATCTTCTGGGCAAACGACAGCATCGCGGTGGATTGCGGCCTGGGCTTTGGCGGGCGGCTGGGCGTTTTGTGCTTAGAGACAGAAGGGGCGCTCTACTTTTGACTGCCGTCGGTCGGGTCCGGATCGGCGGGCAAAAACCCGCCTCTGGGGCTTGTGTTTTGGGGACAGATATGCTAAACTATCACTGTTATGTAAGGCAGGGCAAACGCGCACCTCGATATGCGAGCATGCGGGTCCTGTGCGACAGGGCACCGTGAACCATGTCAGGCGGGGAACCGAGCAGCATTAAGCGGAATTCTCTGTGTGCCGCAGATCAACCTGTATGCCCGCATATCTAGCTGCGCGTGGCCCTGTCTTTTTTGTACCCATTTGTCAAAAAACACCGCCCCCGCCGGGGCGCCGAGAGAGGGGAGAACACGCCCGTGTACCTGGCACTCTACCGCAAATATCGCCCCCGCACCTTCGACGACGTGGTGGGCCAAGAGCACATCGTCACCACACTCAAACACCAGGTGCAGACCGGCAAGCTCTCCCACGCCTACCTGTTTACCGGCTCCCGTGGCACCGGCAAGACCACCTGCTCCAAAATACTGGCCAAGGCCATCAACTGCCCCCACGTGCACGACGGCCAGCCCTGCGGCGTGTGCGATATCTGCACCGGTATCGACGGCGACTCCATCACCGACGTGGTCGAGCTCGATGCCGCCAGCAACAACGGCGTCGACAACATCCGCACCCTGCGCGAAGAGGCCTACTTTGTGCCCACCCAGTGCAAAAAGCGGGTGTACATCATCGACGAGGTGCACATGCTGTCCATCTCCGCCTTCAACGCCCTGCTCAAGATCATGGAGGAGCCGCCGGAGCACGTGGTGTTCATCCTCGCCACCACCGAGATCCACAAGCTGCCGGTCACCATCCTCTCCCGCTGCCAGCGGTTCGACTTTAACCGTATCACCGCCCAGCAGATCGCCGACCGCCTGCAGTACATCGCCCAAAAAGAAGGGGTCGCACTGCCGTCCGATGCCGCTATGCTGCTGGGCCGCCTGGCCGACGGCGGCATGCGCGACGGCGTCTCGCTGCTGGATAAATGCATCTCCACCGGCGAAGAGATCACCCTGCAGCTGGTCAAAGACCTCTGCGGCGTGGCCGACAAGAGCCACGTGTTCGATCTGTACGACTGTGTGCTCGCCGGCGACGTGTCCGGCGCCATCCATCTGCTCGACGATCTGGCCGCCCACTCGGCCGATATGGGTCGCCTGGCGCAGGAGATGCTCTCTCACAGCCGCGACCTGATGCTCTGCAAGGTGATGGCCGATTTCGATACCGTCACCGCCTGCGCCCCCGACGAGCGCGACCGCTATCTGCAGCAGGCAGCCGGTATCGCCCCCGAGCAGATGCTCAGCTTAGTACAGGCGGTGGCCGGTGGCTGCGAGCAGGTCGGCCGCGCGCAGGACCCGCGCATTGCCCTGGAAATGCTGCTCATCTCTCTGTGTACGGCAGGGGGGCAGTTCGGCAGCCAACAGTCGGTCCCCGCCGTTTCGTCGCGCCCGGTCACTGCCGCGCAAAATACCGCCCCCGCCGCCAGCCCGGCCCCGGCTGCTCCCGCGCAAAAATCGGTGTCATCGGCTCCGGCATCTACAGCGACTGCTCCGGCACCCACCGCACAGGCCGCCCCGTCGCCCGAGCCGGACGACTGGCAGGGCATCATGAGCGCCGCCCCGCCCCCGTCCGAGGAGGAGATGGTTGCCCCGCCGGTTGCCGCCGCGCCCCCGGCCCGCCCGTCACCGGATGTAGAGGCCCCAACCCCTCCGGCTGCTGTCCCCGACAGTGCGGCGGATGGGGCGCTCACCGCTTTCGAGCCCTGGTCCCAGGTGCTCGCTGCTCTGGGCGACTGCAACAAGCTGGCGTACACGGCGCTGCAGGGCTCTCAGGCCTATCTGTCCGGCGACGCGCTGCTGCTCATCGACTCGAAAAACGAGCTGTTTTTAACACTGATGCGCTCCAGCACCCAGACCAAAAAAGATATCCGCCAGGCATTGGTCCAGGTGACCGGCCAAAACTACCGCCTGGGCCCCTACCGCAGCGAGTCCCGGCAGCAGCCCACGGGCAATCCCCAATTAGAAAAGTTTATCGAGCACACCCGCGCACAGGGAATACCAGTAGAGATCAAGGAGTAAAGAGATTATGAAAGCCAGACTGCCTAAGGGCTACGGCCCCCAGAACATGAATCAGATGATGAAACAGGCTCAAAAGGTGCAGGAGGAGATGTCCCGTATCCAGCAGGAAGTCGAGGAGACCGAGTTTGAGGTCGCCACCGGCGGCGGCATGATCAGCCTGTCGATCAACGGCAAAAAAGAGATCACCAAACTCGAGATAGCCCCCGAAGTGGTGGACCCCGACGACATCGAGATGCTGCAGGACCTGCTCATCGCCGCCTTTAACGAAGGGGTGCGCCGGGTCGAGGACGAGACCAATACTCGGGTGCAGGCAGTCACCGGCGGCATGAATTTGCCCGGCTTTAATCTGTAAGCCCCCATGTCCTACCACATCACCGCCCTGGACGAGCTGGTAGAGCAGTTTGAAAAGCTGCCCGGCATCGGCCACAAAACTGCCCAGCGGCTGGCCTTTTACGTGCTGGGCATGGACCTGACCGACGCCCAGCTCTTTGCCGATACGATGGTACGGGCCAAAAAGACCATCAAGCGCTGCCAGGTCTGCCAAAACCTCAGCGACAGCGATACCTGCGCCATCTGTGCCGACACGACCCGCGACAAGTCCACCATCTGCGTGGTGGAGGACCCGCGCGATGTGTTTGCCTTCGAGCGCACCAAAGAGTATTTTGGTTCCTACCACATCCTGGGGGGGCTGCTCTCGCCCATGGATGGCATCGGCCCCGAGCAGCTGTTTATCAAACAGCTGCTGGCCCGCCTGTCCAGCGGCCAGGTAAAAGAGGTCATTATGGCCACCCCGCCCACCGTGGAGGGGGAGGCAACCGCCATGTACATCTCGCGGCTGATCAAACCGCTGGGGGTCAAGGTGACCCGGCTGGCATACGGTATCCCCGTCGGGGGCACACTGGAATATGCCGACGAGGTCACGCTGTACCGGGCCCTGGAGGGCCGCAACGAGCTGTAAAGTTGCTTCAAAAGCGCAAAAAAGGGGCGTTTTTACAGTTTGTTCACAATTTGAACAACGCGAAAAGAGGTGACAGCGGTGGAGCAGAAAAAACAGCTGCGGACCATAGCACAGAACAAAAAAGCCCGGCACGACTACTTCGTCATCGAGAGTATCGAGGCCGGCATATCACTGGCCGGGACCGAGGTGAAGAGCCTGCGGGCCGGCAACGTGAACCTGAAAGACAGTTGGTGCGATATCTACAAAGGCGAGGTCTTTTTGCGCGGCATGCACATAAGCCCCTACGAAAAGGGAAATATCTTTAACCGCGACCCGGTGCGCGAGCGCAAGCTGCTGCTGCACAAGCGCGAGATCTACCGCCTTTTGGGCCAGATCAAACAGGAGGGCCTTACCCTCATCCCGCTGTCGCTCTACTTTAAGGGCCAGCACGTCAAGGTGCAGTTGGGGCTCTGTAAAGGCAAAAAACTCTACGACAAGCGGGCCGATATGGCAAATAAGGCCGCCAAACGCGATATCCAGCGCGCTTTAAAAGAGCGCAGCCGATAGCGGAAAAATTGTATAGTGGCATTTTATCAGCCGCTGTGGTATACTAATAAGTGAGTGGGCAGCTGGTGCCAAAAGCTGCCGCTGTACCGTCTTTACGGGGGCGTATTTGGCGTTCGACGGGGACTGTGCAGTACGGGAAGCGAGTAGCGGCGCGGGACCGCTTCAACAATCCGCACCTTAAATTTAAACGCAGATTCTAACGATTACTGCTTAGCGGCTTAAGCCGCTCATCCTCTGTCGGGGGACCACGACCGGCTGTAGGGTGTCACTTTAGTGGTGCACATGTATACGCGAGGGCTTCGTAGCGTATCAGGTATACGAAGATACTGGTTTTTTGAGCTTGGCCATCAGCGCCTGAAACCGGGAATGTAAATGACGGCCTGCACTCGGAGATGCCCGTATGAATCGGTTTTCGGACAGGGGTTCGACCCCCCTCGCCTCCACCAAAAACACCGCATAGATAAGCCATCTATGCGGTGTTTCTTTATGTGCCCACAACTTTTGTCGGCACAACCCCTCATTTGCCCGCGTACATGGTCAAACACCTCCCGGTGCGGATACTTATAGAAAGGATCAAACAGGCTTTTGACGGTCAAAAGCCGCATGCTAAGAGGAGGAGCTAAAATGTACGGGTACACAGAGGACAAGCAGGACAAAAAGGAACAGCAGATACAGGATTTTATTTACGAACACAATTTATCTTCCCTGAGCGAAAAAGATGCCGCTACTGCGCAGGAGATCATCAAAAACCTATCGGGTATCGGCACCTTAGGTCACTTGAACTCTCTTTTGTCGGGAAAATTTGAAGATGTGGCTAAAATCGCTTACCTGCGGGCTATATCAGAACAAAACTGGATCATCATCAATCAACTGGACCGCCTTAACAAAAAACTACTGAAAGCCTTTGATCTGGAAGAGGAGGAGACCCCCGTTTTTGTAAAGCCGGTCACGGTCATAGCCAAAGGTGGGGACTTCACCGATACAACGCTCCTCATCGGCAAAAATCTAGAGCCGGGCAACTATACCATCACTGGCAGCGGCCAAGTCACTTTATATGGTGTAGCCGGTACGGCGCTCTCCAAATCCAATTTATCTGCTGCTCCGGTGAGCATGGCGCTGCGCTCCGAGCAAAAGATTGAGTGTATCGGGCACATGACTCTTCAAAAATAGCGCGCCCAGAAGTACACGAGTCTCCCCTTAGATCGCTTAGTTGGAGCAGATCAAATAGCTGATGATCTGTACAGATATGGTCGTTCCCGCAAAGCTGCGGGAAAGCTCTTTTACATAGAATACGTCGAAGGATAAAGGAACTATTATACAGTTTTCGACAGACTGTGACAATCGCCAACAGAAATTGTAAAATATTGGTAATAATAAGGGTAGTCACAGGCATCTGTCTGCTGTAAAATAAAGATGCGTTTTATGAGTGTATTGTCACCTGATATAGCAAGTTCAAAAGATACAGCTTTATACGTGTACAGTACCCAAATATTAAAAACAACAGACAACAGCACTCAAACGGCAATCTATGTATACCAAGGAGGACACCGTGCGAGGAATCGAACTGAAAGACTATAAGCACCGGCCGGCAGAGGATCTGGTGAGCGCTATGGAGCGCGCGCTGGGCCAGCCTTTAGATGATAAAATGCAGCAGGTCTTTTTAAACTGCGCCCAGGCGCTGCTCGGCGCATACCATCAGGGCGTGCGCGACGGCCAAGAGCAGAGCCGTACCAAAAATTGTTGATCGACGGCGTCATCGGCTGTCATCGTGGCCGGGGTAGGTACTGCTTGCCCCGGCCACACTTTATATCACGGCGGCAAAACGGCACTTTTCCCTTACAACCCGGCAATCGGGCAAAAATGCCCCGTATTTACACTTTAGTAACAACTTTGTTGACACGCCTATGCCCCTTATTTTATCATAAATAGAGTGTGTTGGCCGGCGCTCGCCTGGCCATGACCGCACCCAAAAATGCTGTGCATACATGCTGATAATTGCTTACTGGAAGGGGAGATGTGCCATGTCGAGTACCGTAGTGGGCCGCTTCGCCCCCACCCCCAGCGGCAGGCTCCACCTGGGCAACCTGTTTTGCTCACTGCTGGCGTGGCTCTCGGCCAAAAGTCAAAATGGGCGGGTGTTGCTGCGCATAGAGGATCTCGATACCCAGCGCACCAGCGAGCACTACACCCGTCAGCTGCAGCGCGATCTGCATTTCTTGGGGCTCGACTGGGATGAGGGCGGCGACTTGGGTGGCCCCAATGGCCCCTACTGGCAGTCACAGCGCAGCAGTTACTACCAGCAGTGTCTCGATACATTGTCATCTATGGAGCTTACCTATCCCTGTTTTTGCAGCCGCGCCCAGCTGCATGCCGCGCAGGCCCCCCACCTGGACGATGGGCAGGTACTATACCCCGGCACCTGCCGGGACCTTACACCTCAGCAGATCGCGCGGCGTACGCAGCAGCGCCCACCGGCAGTGCGGCTGCAGGTGCCAGATCGCACGATCTCATTTACCGACGGCCATTACGGAAAGGTCCATCAGCACCTACCCACCCAGTGCGGCGACTTTATCCTGCGCCGGTCTGACGGGGTATTCGCCTATCAGCTGGCAGTGGCTGCCGACGATGGCGCCATGGGGGTGACCGAGGTGGTGCGGGGGCGAGACCTGCTCTCGTCCACACCGCGCCAGCTGTGGCTGCTAAAACTGCTGGGCTTTCCCGCGCCCCGTTACGCCCACACGCCGCTACTGCTGGCCCCGGATGGGCGGCGGCTGTCAAAACGCGACGGCGACGTGAGCTTGTCCGCCCTGCAAAAAAAGGGCTATACGGCAGCTGATATCATAGGCCGGCTGGCTTGGCTGGCCGGGCTACAACCAAGGCCTCAGCCGGTTCTGCCCGCGCAGCTGGCAAAAGATTTCAGCTGGGACAAGGTGCCGCACGAAGACATCCTGCTGCCGCCTGACCTGTTTTAGCGCCGACGCCACAGCTGCCAAAATACAGCTAAAATAGTCGGCAGCCGATTATCCATCCGGCCCAGTATGTACCAGCACATGCCCTATAGGACCGGTAGTGCCTTTTAACCGCATCATATCTCGGAGTCAGAGCCAAAAGGGGAGAAATATGAGCATGACCTGCCCAACAGAGCTATATGATAAATTGTCCGCCGGCGCATATGATCGGCAGTTGGCCACACTGTACGGCCCGCAAAAGAGCAGCGCGGCACGCAAACGAAGTCGTTCCCGTGCCCGGCAGGTGGTAAATGGATTTTTACGGCTGTGGCCCCAGCTGGCTGGTGTTCCTGCTGCTCTTTTTAGCTCGCCTGGCCGCACCGAGCTGGGCGGCAATCACACCGACCACCAGGGCGGGCGGGTGCTGTGCGCCAGCGTCGATATGGATATGCTGGCCTGTGCGGCCCCCAACGGCACGAATACAGTAGAGCTGTACGCCGAGGGGTACGGTCATTTTTCGGTCGACCTGTCTGATCTGTCTCCACGCCGGGAAGAGCTGGGGACGACCGCTGCTCTGGTGCGTGGAATGGCAGCCGGATTTGTCCAGGGTGGCCACCCCGTACAGGGGTATTGTGCCTACGTTACCTCCAACGTCCCAGCGGGTTCAGGTCTCTCTTCCTCGGCGGCTTTAGAGGTCCTGCTGGGCGTGATACAAAACCACTTGTTCTGCAATGACATTTTGTCTAATACCCGTTTGGCGGTGCTGGGCCAGGCGACAGAAAATCGCTATTTTGGCAAGCCCTGCGGGTTGATGGACCAGATAGGCTGTGCGGTGGGCGGTACCATAGCTATCGATCTTGGTGACCCAGAGCTGCCGCGCATCCGGCAGATAGATTTTGATTACACAGCCAGCGGCTACCAGCTGTATATCATCGATACCGGCTCGGATCACCGCGACCTGACCGATGCCTACGCCGCCATCCCCGCAGAGATGGGGCAGGTGGCAGCCTTTTTTGGTCAGCAGGTGTTGAGCCGGGTGGAGAGAGACGTATTCTGGCAGTCTATCCCCATTCTGCGGGCAAAAGTGGGCGACCGGGCGGTGCTGCGGGCCATACACTTTTTTGAGGAGAATGCCCGCGTGTGCCTACAGACGGCGGCACTGTCCGCTGGTGACTTTGAGGTGTTTTTAAAGCTGTGCCGGCAGTCCGGTCGCTCCTCGGCTATGTATTTGCAAAACAGTACCGTCCCGGTCGCCCCGCGGCATCAGGCAGTGATGCTGGCGCGGGCAGTGGTGCAAACGCTGCTCGGTGATCGAGGTGCCGTGCGGGTACATGGCGGCGGGTTTGCCGGCACGGTGCAGGCCTTTGTACCTATTGATATAGAAGATACTTTCACCCGCACCGTTCAGTCGGTATTCGGTTCGCACAGCTGCCGTCTGCTGCATATCCGCTCGCAGGGCGGTTGTGTGGTGGTATGATCGGCTGATGAGAATGTGGCCCTAAATGAGTGGCTGTATTGCCGCCCGTCCGCTGTAGTGCCGATAAGATGGGGATACAAAAAGATGTGTAGAAGGAGGACTGCAAGCATGAACAAGGTAAAGATCACTGTACTCAAAACCACATTAGATGGTGAATTGGCCGCCCAGTACGGGGTACCGGGGCTCTCGGCTTGTCCCATGCTAAAAGCTGGCCAGGTGTTTTACGCCGACTACGCCAAACCAGACGGCCTGTGCGACGAGGCGTGGAAGGCGATCTATCAGTACGTTTTTGCTCTGGCTCACGGTGCTGGAGAAACGCTGTTTTATTACGGCGACTGGATCAAAGAGCCCGGGGTGGCCATCTGCAGCTGCAACGACGGGCTGCGCCCGGTCATCTTCAAACTGGAAGCCACCGCTCTGCCGGCGCAGATGACCTACCAGCCGGTGCGGTAATTATATTTTGGGAAAGCTGGCAAAACAGTGCGGCAAATGCCGGATCGCCACTGCCGCCGGTGCGCCGGAGCTGCCAAAATAAAAAGCCGGGCCTGTCTGTTATGCAGACAGGCCCGGCTATGATCTTCATCATTCACTCGTGTGGTCGAGCCCCATGTTGAGGATCTGACACACGTGGTCGTCATCCAGCGAGTAGAAGATGTTTTTTCCCTCCCGCCGGCTGCGCACCAATTTGGCGCTCTTGAGGATCTTTAGCTGGTGCGACACCGCCGATTTGGTCATGTTCAGCAGCACCGCCAAGTCGCACACGCACATCTCGCTGATCTCCAGCGCCCACAGCAGGCGTATGCGGGTGCCGTCGCCCATCACCTTAAAAAAGTCCGACAGACCGGTCAGCTTTTCCGCAGCGGGCATGTGCGGTGCCACGCGCTGTATCGTATCGGGGAAGATGGCCACACAGTCGGTCTCTCGTGCTTTCATGGGGGCAGCTCCTTTTTTGTCGCGGGCCGCGGGTACGGTCCCGGCCCAAGTCGTGTATCCTATATTGTAGTAGCAGCGGGCGGCAGTTGTCAAGTGCCCGGGGCAACTGGGCCGTGCGTGCGGCCCGCCATGTGGCGCATATCGGCACGCATGCGCTGCCTTGATGTCATGGCAGGGGAGAGGCTTTCTCGGCGAGTAGCTATTGTCGGCAGCTTTTGGTGCACTCTGGCCAAATATTTACAGTGCAACCCCCTGATCCGTTGCCTTTTTGCTCATTTACCAGTATAATCATAAATAGGTAAAACGTACAGAATACGCGCTGCACATCGCGCCAGTAAGGGCTGTTATGCGGCAATTTGCGCCCAGCTACAGCGCCCGGTTACAGCGGTGACGGCACTGCGGCTAACAGAGTCGGGATAAAGGAGACAGTGCGATGAGCGGCCAACAGTATAAAACGCCGGATGGGCGGGGCCAAAAGGTATATTTCAGCGAGCGGTTAAGCAGCGCACTGCACCAGCAGGCCAGGCAGGAATGTATGGCCTTTTTAACCGAAAACCTGCCCGGTGGGATGATGGGCGGCTACATAGAGCCGGGCTTTCCGCTGTATTTTATCAATCAGCCCATGCTCGATTATCTGGGTTATAGTGACGCCGACGAATTTGCCGAAGATATCGGCGGTCTGGTGCTCGGCTGTATGCACCCCGACGACCGTCAGCGGGTCGACCGCGAGGTGGACAGCGCTATGGCCGCCGGCAGCAGCTACGAAGTGGCCTACCGCATGCGCAAAAAAGACGGCTCCTATATGTGGGTGTACGACCGGGGCATGCGCACCCAGTCGCCTGACGGGCAGGCGGTCATCGTCAGTGTGTGTCTGGATATCACCGGCCAGATCGAGGCCGAGCAGGAGCTGCAGGCTATTGCCCAGGGAGATCTGGGCGGTGTGTTCAGCGCCCAGCTGGACGCGGGCTTTACCGTCCAGTACGCCAACGACCACTACTTTGCCATCCACGGCTACACCCGCCAGCAGATGCACGACGAGCTGGGCGATCGGGCGGCGCTGCTGGTCTGCCCTGAAGACATGCCGCGCCTGAGCCGGCAGATCGAAGAGGTCATCGCCGCCGGCGGCGGCCGGGTCAGCAGCGAGTACCGGGTGCGCTGCCGCGACGGCAGTGTGCGCTGGCTGCACGTCAGCGCCGCTGTCAGCCACGACCCTACTGCCAGCAAGATCAGCGGTCTCGTCATCGACATCACCACCGAAAAAGAGGTCCAACAGCAGCTGGTCTACAGTGAGCAGCGCTACCGCATCGCCCTGAAACAGACCGGTATCAACGTGTGGGAGTACGATATTGCCCGCCGCGAGCTGATACTGGATAAGGAGTACGCCGACCGAAATGGGCTGGACACGGTCATTCCCGACATCCCTCAGCGGCTGCTGGATATCGGCTATATCCCCGCCACCAGCGCCGACGCGCTGCGCGAGCTGTACCGCAGCATCCATCGGGGTGATCCCACTGCCCACTGCACGCTGGAGGTCCGTGCCGCCGACGGCAGCTACCAGTGGGAAAAGGTCCACTACACCACCCTGTTTGACGACCGGAGCCAGCCGGTGCGGGCCGTGGCGGTATCTGAAAACGTCACCGCCCAAAAAGAGGCCGAATACCGGGTGATGCAGGAGGAACAGCTGCGGCAGATGCTCTCGGTCGACACTTTGGCTGTGGGCCAGGTGGATCTGACGGCCGGCATCATCAGTCAGCTGTGGCTCAAGGGCCGCCCCGGCAGCTGGGAAGGGGCCGGATACGAGAATTTTCTCGACCAGCTCGTCGCCATGATGTCTGGCCGCACCTATCAAAAGCAGTGCCGCGAGCAGATGGACCGTAAAAATCTGCTGGCGCTGTACCGCCGCGGCCAGCGGCAGATGACGTTTGAGTACCGGGGCCAAAACGGCGAGGGGCAGATCCACTGGATCGCCGCCACGCTCACTTTATCGCCCGACCCCGCCACCGGTCACGTGCACATGACCGGTTATATCCGCGATATCGACGAGCGCAAAAAGACCGAGCTGGCCCTCAAAGAGCGGGTAGAGCGCGATGTGATCACCGGTATCTACAACAAGCAGACCGCGCGCCTGATGATCGAGGAGACGCTGAAAAACAGCACGCCCCGCTCGCTGTGTGCGCTGCTGATGATCGATCTGGACAACTTTAAACAGGTAAACGACACCTATGGCCACCTGTATGGCGACTACGTGCTGGGCGAGGTGGGCAAGCTGCTGCAGTCGACCTTTGCCGCCGGCAGCATCGTCGGGCGCTTTGGCGGCGACGAGCTCATAGTGCTGCTCACCGGCGTCACCGACCGCCAGCGGGTGGTCGATCAGGTGCAGGACTTTTGCCAGCAGGTGGCGGGCTTTTATCTGGCCGGCAACCGCCGGCTGCAGGTCTCCTGCTCGGTGGGGGTGGCCTTTGCGCTGCAGATGGGCAGTGACTTCGAGCGCCTTTACGACCAGGCGGATATCGCCCTCTACCGGGCCAAGGCGCAGGGCAAAAACCGCTGTGCCGTGTACAGTTCCCAAATGCAGGCCCAAAAGCGCTCTCTGCAAGAGATCGCCGGCGAATGTGTGGCCAAAGAACAGCTGCACCAGAGCTGCCTGATGGATGTGATAGACGACCCCATGTACGTCATCGATACCCAGAACTACGAGCTCCTGTACATGAACCCGGCGGCCAGGCGGGCTTTTTGTGCGCCAGAGGAGGGATTTGCCGGAAAGAAGTGTTACCAGCTGATCCAAGGCTTTTCGCGCCCCTGCATCTTCTGTAAAAACCACATCCCCACCGCCGAATATTTCCAGCTGTGGAAAAATCAAAACGCCAAAAATGGCCGCCGCTATCTGCTGCGCGACAAGTTGGTGGTGTGGGGCGGCCGACCGGCCCGCATGGAGATAGCCACCGATCTGACCGGCAGCGAGGACACGCTTTCAGGCGAAAATGGTGCCGATCAGGTGCTGCTGCACTGCGTGAGCGCGCTGCTGGCCGCCAAAGACGATACAGAGGCGCTGGCTGCCGTCACCGGTGCAGTGCGCCGCTTTTACGGCGCTGACCGCGCCTACGTCACCACCATAGATAAAGACGGCGGCTGGACCGTGTCCCATCAAGACCACCGCGAAGGCGCCGAGCCGGTGCCCCCAAAAGGTATGGCAGACATAAGCAGCAACTACACCGACTGGGTGCAGCGCTCTTTTACCGGGCGGGAGGTCATCGCCGTCAAAGGCGTGCAGGACCTGGCTGAACGCGTGCCCGAGGCTAAAAATATGCTGCTGCGCGGGGTGCAGACGGTATACTGTGCAGCTATGGTACAGCACGAGCAGATCACCGGCCATCTGGTGGTCGAAAATCCGCGCCAACACCTGGGCGACAGCGACCTGCTGGGCTCACTGTCCTACTTTTTGACGGGGGAACTGGTCCGCCGCCACCTTTTGGAGAAGCAGCGCTATCTGGCCGTACACGACGAGCTGACCGGCCTGCGCAACCGCACCAGCTTTATCAAGTACCTGCGCGGCTTTAAGCCCGATGCTGTCTCCTCGCTGGGGGTGCTCACCGCCGATATCGACGGTCTGTCGCTGCTCAACCAGAAGTTGGGCTACGACCGCGGCGATCAGGCCGTACAGGAGGTGGGCGACCTGCTGCGCACAGTGTTCAGCGCCGACCGCGCCTACCGCCTTGCGGGCGACGAATTTTTGGTGCTGTGTCAAGATGTCACCTACCAGCACTTTATGGAGATGACCTACGAGACGCAGTACCGCGCCGCCGGTCTCAAAGACTGCCCGGTGTACATGGGCTTTAGCTGGGCCGATGCCGATATCGATATCGCCCGCATGATACGCCATGCCGACGAGATGCTGGCGGTGCAAAAAGAGCAGGGCAAACGCGATGGAAATTCGCTCGATCAAAAGCGCCGCCTTCGCGCCCAGGTGCGCCGCGACGTGGAAAACGGCCTGCAGCAGGGGCGGTTCACCGTCTACCTGCAGCCCAAGGCCTGTTTGCGCACCGGGGCTATTGCCGGGGCCGAGGCGCTGGTGCGCTGCTTTGACGACCGGCAAAAGCTCATAGCGCCCGCCCAATTTATCCCTCATCTGGAGCGCGAGAACCTGGTGGCCCTGATCGACTTTTTTGTGCTCGAACAGGTGTGCCGCATACTGCGCGACTGGGAGCGGGCGGGCTACCGGCTGTTCCCCATATCGCTCAACTTTTCCCGCTCGACTGTACTGGAGCAAGAGCTGGTAGAACACATCGACCGAGTGTGCGACACCTATGGCGTCGCCCACCACCTCATCGAGATCGAGATCACCGAGAGCATGGGCGAGCTGGAGCGCCGCACGCTCACCGATATCGGCGAGCGCATCCGCGCCGGTGGGTACCGGCTGTCACTCGACGACTTCGGCGCCCAGTACAGCAACATCTACCTGCTCTCCAGCCTGCCGCTCGATGCCCTCAAGCTCGACAAGAGCGTCATAAGCGACCTCTACGCCAGCCAGAGCGCGCAGGCCATCGTGCAAAACCTGGTCGACCTGTGCAAAAAATTGGGGGTACAGAGCGTGGCGGAAGGTGTGGAAACGGTGCAACAGCAGCAGATATTGGCGGCCATGGGCTGCGACTTTGTGCAGGGGTATTACTACAATAAGCCTATCCCAGTACCCGATTTCGTCGCCAAATACATGCAGGGCCCCGCCCCGCTGTCGGCACAGCAGTGACCGCGGGCAGACCGCAAAATCGTTGTTGAGAAGCGCTGCCGGATCATTCCGGCGGCGCTTTCTTTGTAAAATACCCGCCTGACCGGCACCTGGGCCCGGCCCCGGCCTTCATTTATTTGGTTACCCCGCCGCTCGGTCGCCCATACTCTAAACAAGAGGCGCTGGTGCGCAGACGGTGAGGAGGCGGTAAAGTGGATCGTGGAGCGGTGGTGCTCTGGTGGGCGCTGGCAGCGGCGGCGCTGACCGGTACGTTGCTGGTGCTGTGGATATCGCGGCAGCGCGCCCGGCGGCAGGCGGAGGCACTGGCCTTCGAAGACCCGGTCACCGGCGGCGACAGCGCGGCCAAATTTGCCCTGTTGTGCCGGCACTTGGTGTTTCGTGCGCCGCCGGGCAGCTACGTGCTGGTCTCACTGCACATCGATGATTTTGACCTGATCGACGAGTTCCTGGGCAGCTTGCAGGGCGACAGAGTGCTGCGCCAGCTATACGACTGCCTGCACGCACAGCTCGAGCCGGGCGAGCTGTGCGCCCGGGCGGCGGGGGAGCACTTTCAGCTGTTGCTGCACTGGCGGGGGATGGGGGCGCTGCGCGCCCGCCTGGCGCGCGCTGCCATACGGCTCGGCAGCGGTACCCCCAGCTGGTACCCCCCCTGGCCGCTGTCGCTCAGCGCCGGCGCCTATCCGCTGGGCGATCTGCGCTGCGGGGTGGTCACCGCGCAGGACCGTGCCGCTGCTGCCTGCCGCGCCGCAGCCAAACTGCCCCGCACGGCAGATAGCTGCCGCTGTGCGCTGTATGCACCACAGGATCTGGCGCAGGCGCTGGCGCGCAAGCAAAAACTCGATCGGGCTGCCGCAGCTCTGGCAGCGGGGGAGTTTCGGGTGTATCTGCAACCCAAAGCCGACCTGCAGACCGGAAAGATCTGTGGGGCCGAGGCACTGGTGCGCTGGCAGTTGGGAGAAAAGCTGCTGCCGCCGAGCGACTTTATCGAGCTGTTTGAGCGCAGCGGTTTTATTGCCCAACTGGACCGCTGGGTGTTTTGCCGGGTCTGCGCGCTGCTGTGCAGCTGGCGACAAAACGGATGGCCGCTCTTGCCGATATCGGTCAATCTCTCGCGGCGCCAGCTGACCGAACCCGATTTTTTGCAGCCCTACCTGCAGATGCTGCAGCGTAGCGGGCTGCCGCCGAGCTGTACACAGATCGAGCTTACCGAGACTGCCGCCCAGGATATGGACGCGCTGTGTCGCGCCGCCGCCGCGATCCGACAGGCCGGTCTGGGTCTGGCTATCGACGACTTTGGCGCCGGCTACTCCTCGCTGGCATCGCTGCGCCGGTTGCCGGCAGACACACTCAAGCTCGACCGGGCCTTTTTTGTGGGCGGCGACCATCGGCGGGGCGAGCAGGTGGCCCACTGGGCCGTACAACTGGCGGCCCAACTGGGCATGTCCACCGTGGCCGAAGGGGTAGACACAGCCGCACAGGCCCGCAAACTGCGCGGCTGGGGCTGTACCGAGCTGCAGAGCTATCTGCTCTCGCCGCCGGTACCGCCGCCGGTCTTTGAGCAGATGGCCTTTACCGCCCCCAGGAAGCTGGTGCTGTGAGCAAAAGAGATATCGCCCGTCCCGCTAGTGCGGGACGGGCTTTTTTGTGTGGCCGCTTTCATACCGCCGCCGATACTGGTATAATCGGTATGGGCGCCGTACAGCGGGGCAAAACGTCGGGGACATTTTGCCCCGCCGGCGCATAGGATGGCAGGTACGGCCGCGGTATGGTTCTGGCCGCACCGGCAGCCCAGCCGCTGTCAGCTGCAAAAATGGGGGCTTATCCCTTACTACTTTCTGGGCCGTCGTACCGGCCCCGGCGCGCAGCAGTGCCCGGCTGCGCCCACCCGAGATTTGGGCATGGGGAGGAATTCGTCCTTGATCATTCAAATTCTCTTGTTTTCGGTCTCTATCTGTACCGATGCTTTTGTGGCCAGTCTGGCCTATGGTGCGGGCGGTATCCGCATCCCGCTGCGCTCGGCGGCGGTCATAGGCGGGGTGGGCAGCTGCGTGCTGGGGGTGGCGGTGGCCGGCTCCGGGCTCATCGCCCGCATTTTGCCGCCGGGCGTTCCGGCGGCGTTGGGGGCGATTTTGCTGCTGCTCATCGGTGCGGTCACCCTGTGCGAGAGCACCGTAAAGCGCTACCTCGAAAAGCGGCAGCAAAAAAAACGGCTGCGATTTAAGCTGGCCGGCATCCAGTTCATGTTGGAAGTCTACCTCGACGAGACGCGGGCTGACCGCGATCAGTCCAAGGCGCTCAGCGCCAAAGAGGCGCTGTATCTGGCGGCGGCCCTGTCGGTCGATTCGCTGGGGGCCGGGTTGGGGCTGGGGCTTTTATCGGTGCCGCTGCTGCCGCTGATGGGCGCCGCCTTTTTACTGGGCTGCGCCGCCGTACTGGGCGGTCACTGGCTGGGCGGCCGGGTGCAGAAGATCAGTGGGCGCGACCTGTCGTGGCTCAGCGGCGCTATCCTCATCCTGCTGGGGGCGCTGCGCCTGCTGGCCTGGGCTTAGAGCCTGCCTGTGGTAACACAAAACATGTGCGCCGAAAAAACAGCGGTAGACCGGTGCTTTTTTAGGGCATTGTGCCAGCTGGCCGGGTCTCATATTGTACATATTGCGAAAGTTCATAAAATTGTAAACTTTTATTGCTGTCCTTTTTAGGGGATATTTGCTATAGTAGAATAGCCGTATGGGGGACCTGTACCAGGTCCCCGTCGGTATTTTCACCCGCCCCGCGCCGGGGCAACTGATCAAAATAAAAAGGAAACGGTGCGCATATTGAAACGAGTCAGGAAGTATCTGCGGCGCTTTCAAAACGCCCGAAAACAAAATACCACCCGGCACCGGCGGGCAGGCATGGTCTTGCTGGCCTTGTTCCCGCTGTTTGCAGTGCTGATAACCGAGTGCAATCAGGCCCAACACCTGGGCGATTTTATCGACTTTGTGGTGCAGCGGCCCGGCATTTTGGCGTTCGATGTGCTGCTGGTATCGCTCTTTTTCTGGGGCTTTACCCTGCTGGTGCGCCGCGGCTGGATATCGGTATTCCTCACCGCCGGTACGCTGTATGCCTTCTCCTGCGTAGAGTTCTTTAAGTGCTCCACCAGCGGCACCCATTTTTTGCTCTCCGACCTGGTGATGACCGCCAACGCCTCCGACATCGCCAAGTTCGCCTATATCAAGATCACCTGGCCGCTGGCGCTGTGCCTGTTGGCAGTGCTGCTCTATTTCGGGGCCGTATTTTGGCTCAATCCCAAGATCGGCGGTCGCTGGTACGTGAGCGCGGGGGTCGGGGCGGTCATGTTGGGTCTGTTCGTGGGTTTCTTTTTCATGTCGGGGGTCAATACCGCCATCCTGCGCACCTTCGGGGTGGATGTCGAGACCTCCTATAACACCTTTAAGACCAACGAGAAATTTGCCCACAACCAGATGATCGCCAATGTGGTCGAGAACGCCGTCTCTAAAGCGCCGGGCAAAAAAGAGCGCGCCGGCGACTACGAGACCTACGACGTACAGCCGCAGGACGTCTCCTCCTACAAACAGAGCGCGGGGGACTTCGTCCGCCCCAACGTCATTATGATCATGAACGAGTCGTTTGCCGATTTCCGCATCTTTGAGCAGCTGGGCATCTCTGATGAGGTGTACCAGAACTTCGACCGCATCGGCAGCGAGGGATATAAAGGCACGACCGTGGTGCCCACCTTTGGCGGATTTACCGTCAAGACCGAGTTCGAGCTTAATTTTGGCCTGCCCATGCGCGGCCTCAAAGACGAGCCCACCCCGCAAAAACTGCTCAAGGACCGCGAGCAGGATACCTTTGCCTATTTTTATAAAGATCTGGGGTACGAGACCAGCTATATCCACCCCTTCAGCGCCACTTTTTACGGCCGCAACCAGACCTATTCCCGTTTCGGCTACGACAACCTGGTGTTCGAGGGCGACTTTACCGTCCCCACCTACGACTATAACGCCTACATAGACGACGACGTGGTGTACACCCAGATCGAGCGCATGCTGCGCGAGCAGGATAAGCCCGCCTATATCTACACCACCACCATGCAAAACCACCAGCCTTACAAGTTCCCCGAGACCGGCATGACCGAGCTGGAGTACTACCTGAGTGAAGTGCAGCACTCCGACCAGGCGCTGGGCCGCTTTATCGAGAGCATCAAAAAACTCGATGAACCCACCATCGTCTTTTTTGTGGGCGACCACTTCCCATTTTTCTCGGCCGAAGACGATCTGTATGAGTCGCTGGGTATCAGCAGCGAAAACTGTGCCAAACTCTATCAGCAGAGCTATTTGGTATGGGCCAACTACGATGCCGACCTGAACGTCATCCCCCAAAAGCCCATTTCGGCTTTTTACATCCCCTATGTGCTGGCCGACGTGATACACGCCCCGCTAGACCCGGTGCGCAGCGCGGTGTTGGGCCTGATGCAGACCACGCCGGTATACTCGTATAACGCCAGCCAGCCGGTCCCCGAGAACCAGTACCTGAATATGCTCACCTACGATATCGTCGAGGGCGACCAGCGGCTCACCGCCACGCCCCGCCACCGGGAGACCGAGCAAAAAGAAAAGACCCAGCAAGAAACCGATGACGACGACAGCTAGGGAATATCACCTGTACCGAAAAAGAGCGCCCATAGGGGCGCTCTTTTTAATGCGCGATGTTGGGGGCCCGCCGCAAACACCCGGCGGTCCGGTCTTTTGGTACCGGCAGGGCTCCGCTTTATCTGCCCCTGCCAAATACTGCAAAACAGCACACGGCACAGGTCAAAAGTCTTGCTGGCGCAGTGCTCTATACAGTGCTCTGGCGGCGGGGCTCAGCGATCGGCGCGGGTCGGTCAGCAGCCACACCTGGCGCCGGGGCAGCGGTTGGGCCAGCGGTATGCGGACCACCTGCCCGCTCTGCAGTGCCGGCCGGGCGATCGGCAGCGGCACAAAGCCGATCCCCAGGTCATGGGCGATGGCCGGCAGCACCAGGTCCGAGGTGGACAGCTGCACGTCAGGGGAAAAGTCCAGGGCGCTCTCGGCGTAGATATCGCGGTAAAAGGCATAGGTGACAGTGTCGCTAGACAGACCCACCAGCGGGTACTGGGTCAGTTGGGACAGCGTGTGGCTGCCGCTGGCCAGTGCCGCAAAGCGGGGACCGCCCACCATGACCTCTTCAAAATCGCCCAGCGCCGTGCGGCGCAGCCCGGCCGGCAGCTGGGCGGGAGTGGTAATGGTGGCCATGTCTACGCTGCCCGCCTGCAGCGCCCGTATGGCCTGCGGGGTCGAGTAATCAGATATGCGCAGCCGTATGCCCGGAAAGGCGGTGCAAAAGGCCCGCAGCCGGTGCAGCAGCAGGCAGTGCAGGGCCATGCCGGTGGTGCCCAGATAGGCAGCCCCCTGCGACAAACTCAGCGCCCCGGCGATCTCCTCCTCGGCCCGCACGATGCTCTCGTAAGCGGGGGCGATACGGCTGTAGAGCAGCTGGCCCTCAGCTGTCAGCTGTACCCCGCGCCCCGAGCGCACAAACAGCCGGCAGCCCAGCTCGCTCTCTAGGTTCTGCATGGCCCGGGTCACCGATGGCTGGCTCGAGAGCAGCACCTCGGCCGCCCGGGTAAAATTTTGGTACTTGGCCACGTGATAAAAGATGCGGTACAGGTCGAGATCTGCAGCCACGGCGATAACCTCTCCTTTTTCTGCCATGCGATTTTAACATGACAGGCATATCAATAAATCATTTTCCAAATCTCTCGTCTCCTAGTATACTGATATTGCCGAGAAGATACAAGAGCCCTGAAAATGGGTGTTTGCCAAAAGGCAGGGGAGGGAAGACAGATGGAGAACAGGCGACAGATGGCCCAGTCACTGCGCACCGGTGTGCTGCTGGCCGCAGTGGGCGGATTTTTAGAGTCCTACACCTATCTGGCCCGGGGCGGCGTGTTCGCCAACTGCCAGACCGGCAATCTGGTGCTGCTGGTACTGTCGCTGGCCCAGGGCAATATGGCCGCCGTGTGGAAGTATCTGGTGCCGGTAGCCGCCTTTTTTGTGGGCAGCTTGCTGGCACTGGAACTGCGCCGCCGGGGTGACAGCTTGTTTTTACACTGGCGGCAGGGCCTGCTCTGTGCCGAGGCAGTCTGTTTGGCGGGGGTGGCTCTGTTGCCCCAGGGCAGCGGCGACATGGCCGCCACCACACTGGTCTCTTTTGTGTGTGCACTGCAGGCCAGCGGCTTTCGCGTCCTGCACGGCAAGACCTATGCCAGCACGATGTGTACCGGCAATCTCCGCTCGCTCGCCGACTGCACGCACCGCCTTTTACACGGCGGCAGCAGTGAGGATCGCCGCAGTGCGCTCCGGTACGCAGCCATCGTGCTCTGCTTTATGGGTGGCGCCGTGTTGGGGGCGGCGCTCAGCTGGTGGCTGGGGCGGCTGGCAGTGCTGTTTAGTTGTGTTTTGCTGGCGCTGGCCTTTGTGGCGATGGCTGCCGGCACGGTCAGCCAGCCGCCAGCTGCTGCCCGGCCCGAGTGATCGCGGCTGATCTGTGTAAAAAGCTCTCCTTTCAGGGCGCTGGCGGCAGCAGTTTAAAGCGTGCCGATCAGGGGACCCTTTATTTATAGATGGCGCACTGCGCACGCCTATCTGCGAGCGGGCGTGCCGGGTAAGTCGCCAGCTGCGGCCCAGTAGAGACTGCACGCTGGGCACCGTCAAAAGAGAGCGGACCGATCTTGATCGGTCCGCTCTCTTTTGACAGTTTCACCGGTGTATGCTGCCACTCGTCCGTAAAATTTTTGGACTGGGCAAAAGTTTAGTTGACACACAGCTGTCTGGTATAGACTGCTATACTGGACCCACACCCAATAAAAACAGATAAAGGAGCACAAGTATGCAACAGAAATTTTGCCAGAGCTGCGGTATGCCTATGACCGACGATCTGTACGGGACTGAATGCGACGGCAGCAAGAGCACCGACTACTGCCACTACTGCTACCAAAACGGCACTTTTGCCCAAGACTGCACTATGGAGGAGATGATCGAGGCCTGTATCCAGCCCATGGTAAAAGCCGACAGCCACATCACCCCGCAGCAGGCCCGTACGGCAATGACTCAGTTTTTCCCCACGCTCCGGCGCTGGCACAAGTAGCCCCACAATATTTGCCGGCACAAAAAAGCAGTTCTCCGCTATCTGCGACCGGCGGGGAACTGCTTTTATCTTGTAGAAAAAAGAAATGGGGAGACGCAAAAACAACGAAAGCCGCGATATGTAAGTAGTGGTCAGTGGATAAGCAGTGGCAAGTTACGACCTGGCCGGCTCCTCGATATCCACCAGCGAGCACACTGCGTGTTGCAGCTTGGTGTCAGAGGAGGCAGGCACTTTTTGGTAGAACTCCTTCTGGATGCGGGCGGCGATGTGGCCGGCATCCTCACTGCTGGCGCCGATGGCCATAATGAGGAACTGGCAGCTGCTGTAGCGGGTGAACACATCTCCTGCCCGCAGCGACAGCGATACGGTCTCCTGCAACAGGTCCATCTCCCGCTGGCGGCGGGGCAGCGGCGCCAGATCGCCCTGCCCGTCGGTCAGGGTGATGAGCAGTATACAGCAGTGGCGGTGTGTCCGCTGCAGGCCCCGCTCCACAAAGCGGTATATGCTCTGAAAGGTCTGGTAGTCCTGGCAGTACGCACCCGGCAGGCGCTTTTGTTCCCGCAGGTCCTGCCGCACCTTGTGGATATCGGCGTCCAGCCCCTGTACCGGGACTAAGGGCCCGCTGGGGGGCGACCGCCTCCGCTTGCGGCGCAGCAGCTGCTGGTCGGTGCGGTCAAACAAAGTGAGGTAGTCATCACCCGGCTGGGCCGCACTGCCCGCCACCGATACCGACAGGTAGACCCCGCTGTCAGGCTGTATCGGCACGGCCGCCAACCGGTCACGCACCCGGCGCACCGCGGATGGCACAAAATCAGGGCCTTTTTTACCCGGGAAATACAACACAAATTCGTCGCCGCCAATGCGCCCCACCACCGGCTCCTCCACCAAAAACAGCAGCCCCAGTACCTGGCCGATCTGCTGTAGCAGCCGGTCGCCGGCCAGGTGGCCGTACTGGTCGTTCACCTGCTTAAAGCCGTCGACGTCCAGCACCAAAAGGGCCCCATCGCCGGTCTGGCGCAACAGTTGTTCCACCTTTTCCTGGGTGGCGCCCCGGTTGTACAGCCCGGTCAGGTAGTCGTGCTGGGCGAGCTGCAACAGCCGGGCATTCTCTCTCTCAAGTGATCTGACGCGGTCCAATGGTATCCCCCTCTTCGCTCGTAACACTGCCGCCCGGGCCGGCGTCCGGCAAAACAGCTGTGCGCTCTATTCGTACTTTTATTATAGAGGAAACAGCCCTCGCTGCCTAGTATAAGAATGGTCAAAATTTCCACCTCTCTTTTTGTACAGGCGTCAGGTACCGGCCGCCAATAGACCGGCTGCCGCCAGAAAAAGCAAGTTCCCGGCACTGGTAACCTCCAGTGCCGGGGACTCATGGCGAGCGTATCGATATTTTATACGGTGCGCGTGCGGCGGCCAAACAGGTGGGTCAGCTGCCGGCCCAGTCGGCCGGCGGGACGTTTGGGTGCTGGTCCCTGGCGGCGGAACTGCCGTCCACAGCGGCCGGTGCGCCGGGCACTGCGCACGCTCAAAGGGGCATGTCTGCTTTCCATACGGGCACTCCTTTTACATAGTGGTCAAAATTACAGGGCCTCACTCGCTGCGCAGCGCCTCCACGGGGTCTTTCTTGGCCGCCAGCCGGGCGGGGATCATGCCCCCCAGCATGGTCAGCGCTACGCTTACGACCACCAGCAAGATCGCGTGCACCGGGTTGAGCTGTGCCACGTTCGAAAGGTCGGTCAGATTCTTGAGGATGTGGTTGACCGGGAAGGTGAGCAGGTAGGCGATGCCAATACCCATCAGCCCCGAGCAGGCGCCGATGATAAAGGTCTCGGCGTTAAACACCCGGGTGATATCCTTCTTGCGGGCGCCCAGCGCGCGCAATACGCCGATCTCGCGGGTGCGCTCCAGCACCGATATGTAGGTGATGATACCGATCATGATCAGCGACACCACCAGCGACACCGCCGCAAAGGCCACCAGTACCAGTGTTATGGCGTCCATGATACCGCCTGAGAGCGAGGTGAAGGTGGCGGCCATATCGGTGTAGATGACCTGGTCGGCACTGTCGCGGCCCTGGTTGTAATCGGCCAGATAGGTGGTCACCTTTTCCTTGGCAGCAAAATCTACCGGGTACAGGGCGATCATATATGGGGTGCTGTCACCGCCCAGGGCGGCGAGTATCTGCTCTTTGGTGGCGGCATTCTGGCTGCCGCCGTGATTGCCGGCTGCGGCCGCATCGTCAAAGCGCTGGCCGGTGAGCACGTTGTAATCTGCTTCCTGCTGGGCCTTTACGATGGCCGAGTCTTGGGCGCTATCGATAAAGCGCTGGGTCAACTTATCCGAGTAGGCTACCCCCGCCGAGAGCACCTGCAGCTTGGTATCCTGATCGGCGCGCAGGATACCGGCGATCTTCACCGTGATGCAGTCCTCGCTGTCATAAATCTGGCGCAGGTGCTCGGCGCTGCTATCCACCGTGAACCAGCTACCTATCTGGGTGTAGTACAGGTCGTTGGGGGCGATCTTAAAGGTCTTGCCCACAATGTCGTCAAAATCTACCGGCCCGCTGCTGTCTATCCCCAGCTGGGTCAAAATATTCTGGTCGATCTGGTTGTAGCTGTCGACGATGAGCACCAGGTCGGTATCCTCCTGGGGATAGCTGCCGGCCAGCAGGTCATAGCTCGACTGCAGGTAGTCCTCGCCGCCTTCCTTGAGAGAGGTGGGGTAGGCGGCAAAATTCAGATTAGAGGTGCTGGCCGCCGTCACGTCGCCGCTGTCGTCCTGATGCAGCAGGTTCATGTTCACCGTGCGGGTGTACGAGATGCCCGACAGCAGCGACCCGTCGATGTGCTCCACGTAATCCAGGTACTCCTGGGTAAAGGTGTTCTGGTGGACCATGCTGTTTTGCGCCGGGTCATAGGGCAGAACCTGTTTTTTATCCGGGTACTCGTCCGGCCGTTTTTGACTGCCCATCATCTGGCTGTGCTGCTCGATCATGGTGTCCATGTCCATCTCCACCGCCTGCTGGGTGATCATCACCGGAAAGCCCGACAGCGTATCCGACTCGAATAAGCTGATCTGCTTGTCAAACCCGTTAGACAGCGACAGCACCAGCGCGATGCCGATGATACCGATGCTGGAGGCAAAGGCGGTCAGGGCCGTGCGCCCCTTTTTGGTAGAGATGTTTTTGCCCGACAGCTTGAGCGCGGTCAAAAAGTTCATACTGGTCTTTTTCAGCGTGTAACCGCGCTCGCTCTCGCCGGTGTGCACCACCGGGTCAGAGTCGGCGATCACCTGTCCGTCGCGAAACTGCACGATGCGGTCGGCGTAATCTTCGGCCAGCTGCGGGTTGTGGGTGACCATGATGACCAGCTTGTCTTTGGCGATCTCGCGGATGAGCTCCATGATCTGTACGCTGGTGTGAGTGTCCAGCGCACCGGTGGGCTCGTCGGCCAAAATGATGTCCGGGTCACCCGCCAAAGCTCGGGCGATGGCCACCCGCTGCATCTGTCCGCCCGAGAGCTGCCCCGGCCGCTTGTGCAGGTGATCGGCCAGGCCTACCCGCTTTAGCGCCTCGGTGGCTTTCTGGTGTTTTTCAGCCCGCGACACACCGCTCAGCGTAAGGCCCATCTCCACGTTGTCCACAATGCTCAAATGGCCGATGAGATTGTAGCTCTGAAAGATAAAGCCCACGCTGTTGTTGCGGTAGGCGTCCCAGTCGCGGTCTTTAAAATCTTTGGTGGAGCGGCCGTTGATGACCAGGTCGCCGCTGTCGTACTGGTCCAGCCCGCCGATGATGTTTAAAAAGGTGGTCTTACCCGAGCCGCTGGGCCCCAGCACCGCCACGAATTCCGACGGGCGAAACTCTAGGTCGATACCGTCCAGCGCGGTCTGGGTAAAGGTGCCGGTGGTGTAGCGTTTGGTAATTTTTTTCAGCTGTAACATAAAGTCTCCTCTGTGGTGGCTTTTAGGCGTTTTTCACACCAGGGCAAAACCCCGGCGCACCAGTTCCAGCCGGTGCAGGTACTGGCGGCGGATCTCTTCGCAGCGGTCGATATCGCGGAAGATATGGGTCATGGCGTCTTTGGTGAGCAGCGCCATGATCTCGATCATCTCGTAAATGTCGTCACGGGTGCGCACCCGCAAGGTCTGCCAGTTCACACCGTCGGCCAGCGCCTCCAAGATCTCCTGGGGCAGGTGTTCTTCCGGTGGGGCCAGTACAAAGCCGCATCCCAACTTGGCGTCGGCGAACAGGTTCTTGCAAAATCCGTAGGTCTTGGGGTCGGTGCCGAACTGGATGCAGAAGTCCAACATGCCGGCAAACAGCACGAACAGATCGCCGTCTCCGTCCTGCAGGCTGCACAGCACGTGGCGGGTCATCTGTTGCCGGTAGTCGTCCAGCACGTACAAAAGCATATCCCGCTTATCGCTGAAGTACTGGTAAAAGCTCCCCCGCGAGATACCGGCGTTCTGCACGATCTGGTTGATCGAGACCTGCTCGAACGGCACGCGGGCAAATTCGTCGACGATGGCGGCGGTCAGCCGGGCCCGCTTGGGGGCGGGCAGATTGTAAAAAGTAGTAGTGGGCATAGCGCTCCTCGCACAGCAGTCAAGTGACAGTATGTCATATATGGGTGAAAACGCTTTTTATCATACCGGTGCACCCCCCGCCATACAAGGTCCAAAAGCTGAATAAACCGTGAACAAATTGCGAATACCGGCAAAAGTACAGAAGATCTGGGTACCGGCTGCTGCCGCTTTCACCGGTATGGTCTGCGCCGCCGCAAAGGTGCCCACTGGTTTCTTGCCCCGTGTCACGGTCCCGCCTTGCCGGCCACCGGCAAAAATATCATTTACCGTGGGGGCGGCACCCCTTTACAAAATAAAAAAGGCGCTGCACACATCGGTGTGTACAGCGCCTTTTTAAACGGCGATCGGCCGCACGGCTACAGCTGCTCGAGCAACTGCCGGTAATCGGTAATGGCGATGTCGGCGGTCCGCTCAATGGCCGGCCAGTCCAATTTCGAGGTGTCGTCGTAAATGCCGCAGACGGTAAACCCGGCGGCTTTCGCGGTTTTTACAGCGTAATAGGCGTCCTCAAACACGGTGCAGTCAGCCGGGTCCAGACCCAGTTTTTCACAGCACTGAAAGTAGATATCCGGCTCGTGCTTGCTTTTACCTGCCTCGGGCACGGTGATGATAAATTCAAACAGGTCCCACAGCCCCAATCGTCTCAGTACCGTCTCGGCCTGAGGGCGGTCGGTCATGGTGGCGATGCACATCTTTATCCCCCGCGCCTTTAAGGCGTGCAGGTACTCGGGCACCAGCGGTTTAGGGGCGATCACCGTGCGGTACGCCTGCCAAACCATCTCCTCCCAGTTCTCCATGATCTTTTCCGGCTCCAGGTGGGGCAGGTAATTGCTCGAGAGATATTCGGCGGCCTGCTGTGAGTTCATGGTCACGATCTTTTGGCCCAGATCCTCGGGTACGGGCACACCGTTATCGATTAGTATCTGCTCGTCGAGCCCCCGCCACATCCACATCGAGTCCAGCAGTGTGCCGTCCATATCAAAGATCGCGCCCCGCATCACAGCACCTCCGCAATAGCCGCCGCCGTAGAAGAGAGGTCCGCCGGCATAGCCTGAGCTAAAAAGCCCACGCCATTGATGCCGCAGCCATGCAGGGCGGCAATGTCCTTCGGCTCATAGGCCACCACCGGAATACCCACCGCCGCACAGATGGCCTTTAACGTCTCTAAGCCGGTACGCTGTACCGGTACGCCCAGATAGTCGGCCCCCGCTTTTTGCGCCTCTTTGGCCTCGCCGGCACCAAACACAGTGCAGCCTACGATCGCCTTGGCGCCCAGCTTTTGCCGCATGTCGGCGACCATGTCTACAGTGGGCAGGTACGCCCCGTCGCCGTCGCCAAATTGGGTGACGCAGGGGAGACCGTGCTCGATCGCCACCTGCTGTACAGCGGCGATACGGTCTTGGTCACTGCCCAAAATATCCAAACAGGTGACACCTTGCTCTACGGCTTGCCGGCAGCGCTGCGCAAGCTCACCGGTAGTCCAGCTCTCGTCGATGACCAGATAAAAGGCCAGGTGTTTTTTGATCTCGCTCATAGTCGTTGCTCCCCTCTATCGCGCGCCGCCAGTTTAGCAGATATTTCGGCAGCGAATATCACACATATATTAAATGTACAGGCCCCAGCGCCATAAGTCAAGAGATGTATCCTATCAGCAGCGCTTTTGGCAAAGAGATCTCTATAGCAGTGCTCGATAATTAAGTTTGACTCACATAAATAAGTAAATGCTTATATTTTTACAGCCGAGACAAATCTACTGGAAGATTAAAAATCGATTGAAGCAGATTGACAAATTTTCGCTATTTTGCCGTGTTTTTAAAAAATATTTTATGAAAAATGCTGGTTTTTCTCGAGATTCTTTGGCACCTATTGGCCGGCAAACCGCTCTGTTTTTGGTTGCGGGGGGCCAAAGATAGATGGTATAATTAAACAAAGTGCGGCCCGTCTGCGGTGTAGGCGCCATGTGAAGCCTGCGCGCCCGCAGTGATCGGGTATGCTCTTATGAGGGATAAAAAATCTGCGTACGTATCGCTGTACCCATTAAAATAAGTCGGGCGTCCGCCCGACATCATCCATGGTGCCAAAGGCACCATGCAGAGAGATTTCAAAGAGAGAGTACCCAGAGCAAGGCAAGCAGGCGAAGCCTGCGCGCCCGCAGCGATTGGGTATGCTCTTTTGAGGTAATAAAACACCTGTTTTACACAATAAGGAGGACATCATCATGATCGTTCAGCTGTATTCCATCAAATCCCCCGAAGAGGCCCTGAAAGTCATCGAGCTGGGCTGCGACTATCTGGGGGTCTCCCCGGTGTCGGGCGCCAACCTGCCCAACGAGCTCAGCTACGACGAGATCAAAGAGATTTTTGCCACCATCAAGGGCAAAGGTAACGGCGTGCTCATCTCTATCGACGACCCCGAGGACCTGGTGGTCGAGCGGGTGCGTGAGCTCAAACCCGATGTGATCCACATGTGCGGCGGCGAGGTGTTCTCCACCCCTGAGCTGGCTAAGCGCATCAAAGAAGCCAACCCCACCACCCGCCTGGAGCAGGCTGTCGGCGTGTCCGGCCCCGAGTCCATCGAAGAGGCCAAAATGTACGCCGAGTGGTGCGATATCCTCATCCTCGACTCGGTCACCGAAAACATCCCCGGTGTGGGCGCCGCCGGTGTCCCCCACGACTGGAATATCGACGCCGAGATCGTCAAAGCCGTCGCCGGCAAAGCCGATGTCATCCTGGCCGGTGGTCTCACCCCCGAGAACGTGGCCGAGGCGGTGCGCATCGTCAAACCCTGGGGCGTCGACTCGCTGACCCACACCAACAAGTTCCTGCCCGATGGCACCCGCATCAAAGATCTCGAGAAAGTCGAAAAATTCTGCCGTGAAGCCAGGAGTGTAAAGTTCTAATGAAAAGTTTAAAGACCGATAAGGCCATCTTGTGCCTGGGCGATATCAACCCCGACATCATCATCCCCTACGGCGAATCCCGCCAGATCATGGACGCGATCGCCCGCGGCGAAGAGGTGGACAACACCTATCGCCCCGACCCCACCATCCAGTCCGGCGGCGCCACCGCCAATACCGCGTCCGGTCTGGCGCGCTTGGGCATGCCCGTCTACTTTGCCGGCAAAGCGGGCAAAGATTACTACAGCGACTTCTTAAAAGAGGATTTTCACAAAGACGGCGTCATGACCGACTACATGGCCTGTGACCCGGCCATCTCCACCGTGGCAGTATTCGCCGTGGTGTCGGAAGATAAAAACCGCATCCTGTACGCCTTCCCGCCGGTGCACCCCAGCCACCTGCAGCTGGTGCCTGAAGACCTGCCCGACGAGCTGATGGACAAGATCGGCTGGGTACAGACCACCGGTTTCATGCTGCGCGAGAACCCCGCCGCCGACACAGTCATCGGCTTTTTAGAGAAGTGTAAGGCCCACGGCGGCATCACCATCTCCTTTGACCTCAACCTGCGCATCGAAGTCTCTCCCTTTACCGACGAGTTCAAGGCCCGCGTAAACCGCTGCGTAGAGCTGGCCGACGTGCTGCTGGGCTCGGGCAAAGAGGAGTATGTGCCGCTCAGCGGTAAGGCCACCCCCGAGGAGGCCTGCAAGTACTATGCCGATCAGGGTAAAGTCGTCATCTGCCGCGCCGGTGCTGCCGGGGTAGATTACTACCAGGGCAATGAGCACGGCTTCCTGCCCACCTTCGATGTGGAGGTGGTCGACACCGTGGGCGCCGGCGACGCCTTCAACGCCGGTTTTATCGCCTCGGTGGCCCGCGGCCTCGACTTGCACGACGCCGTCATGCACGGCAACGCCGCCGCCTGCTACGCCATCGGCAAAGTGGGCGCCCGCACCGTCCCGTCCTGGGATGTGGTGGAGGAGTTCATCGAGAAGACCCCGCTCATCGGGCAAAAATAAATACATACAGTAAAAGGGGCCCGAGGCCCGGCTCAGTACCGCCCAGACGGTCAGCCGGTGCCTCTGGCCCCTTTTGGCACCTGTAACTGCGCAGCGCCCTCAAACGGGCGGCGGTGCGGTCCCGTGTGCCGTCAAAGCGAGAGGAGAGATCTGTTTGCTCATCAAAAATTGCCTGCTGGAAAATGCCGTCACCCCCACCGATATCCGGGTGCAAAACGGCCTGTTTGCCGAGATCGCCCCCGACCTGCAACCCACCCCCGGCGAAGAGGTGCTCGACTGTACCGGCAAATTGGTGCTTCCCCCCTTTATCGAGAGCCACGTCCACCTCGACACCTGTCTCACTGCCGGCGACCCGGTATGGAACATGTCGGGCACCCTGTTTGAGGGCATCGCCTGTTGGGGTAAGCGCAAAGAGAAACTGTCCCCCCAAGATGTAAAGGACCGGGCCCGCCGGGCCTGTAAGATGTACGCAGCCAACGGCGTACAGCATATCCGCACCCACGTAGACGTCACCGAGCCCACTCTGGCGGGTATGAAAGGCATGCTGGAGCTCAAGGAGGAGCTACGCGACCTGATCGATATCCAGATCGTGGCTTTCCCCCAGGACGGCATCCTAAGCGTACCCCACGGCAAAGAACTGGTGGAGGAGGCGGTGAAGATGGGCGCCGACTGCGTGGGCGCGATCCCCCACTTCGAGTTCACCCGCGAGTACGCCGTAGAGAGCGTCAATTTCTGTATGCAGCTGGCCGAGAAATACGATAAGCTGGTGGATGTGCACTGCGACGAGATCGACGACGAGCAGTCCCGTGGGCTGGAGGTGCTGGCCTGCCGGGCGCTGGAGAGCGGTCTCTCCGACCGGGTCACCGCCAGCCACACCACCGCCATGCACAGCTACAACAACGCCTACTGCGGCAAACTGTTTCGCCTGCTCTCTATGAGCGGCATCAACTTTATCTGCAATCCGCTGGTCAACACCCATTTGCAGGGCCGGTTCGACACCTACCCCAAGCGCCGGGGCGTGACCAGAGTAAAAGAGCTGTTGGCCAACGGCTGCAACGTGTCTATGGGCCACGACGACATCTTCGATCCCTGGTATCCGCTGGGAAACGGCAACATGCGCACGGTGGTGCACATGGGCCTGCACGTCTGCCAGATGATGGGCTACCAGGAGATCATGGACAGCTACCGGCTCATCACCCACAACGCTGCCCGCACCCTGCACCTGGGCAAAGATTACGGCATCGAACCCGGCCGACCAGCCAGCTTTATCGTGCTGGACGCCGCCAACTTCTACGACGCCCTCAACCGGCAGAGCGCCGTGCTCTACAGCTATAACCGCGGCCGCCTGCTGGCAGCCACCCAGCCGGCCAAGACCGAAGTGCTGCTTTGACCGCAGTCAAAAAAGGGGAGGAGTGCCACATGCGCGCGGCCAAACTGCTGGCGGTGGCAGTGGCGCTGACCGCCCTGCTTGGCGGGTGCAGCCACGCCAGTGAAGGTGCAAAAAAACTGACAGCACCCTCAAAAAAACCGGCCCCGCCCAGCTACGGCAGTCAGCTGTCCTATCAGGACAACAAGTATCAAAACAGCCGGGTGCGCCGGGGCGCCGACAATACCTATGTCTGCAGCTACCACGAGATCTATCAGATAGATGCGCAGGGGGCTGTTAAAGTGCTGGTCTCCATGCCCGATACACAGCTGTATGGCCTGCGTCTGTATCGGGAAGATCTGCTTTTGTTTACCAGCCGCGACATGACGCCGCGCGGTGATGCGCTGTTTGCCCTGGGCTTTTGGAGCTGCGACCTGCACACTGGCGCCTTGCAACAACAGCCGTTTTTTCCGCAGTATTACGAGATCATCGGCGATGTGCTCTACACCGCAGAGGGGGGGCAAGACATGCTGCGGGCAAACGGTGCCGATACCTACAGTCTCCCCGATCTAAAGCCGCTGAAAAACGGTGTCGTATGCCCGCTGTCGGCTGTGTACACCGGGTTGGGGGCGCTGGATCTCGACAGCGGCATTTATGCCGCTGCCGAAAACCACGAGGTATTGGGCTATGAGCCCCAGGTGACGGTGCGGCAGGATATCGTGCTGTCACAGCTCGGCGGCGGTGAGAGCCAGCACATCTGCACCTACACCGGCACCATGTACGACGGATGGCTGGCCACCCATCGCGGCGTCTATTACCAGCAGGCCGATGCGCTGTGGGTGGCGGATTACCAGAGTAAAGATCCGGTGCAGCTGTGTGCCAAACTGCCCGAAGGCATGCGCCTTTTCACCTACGACGAAAACTGGCTGTACCTGATAGACAGCGACAGCTATCAGACGATGGCGCGGGTACACAGCCAGACCGGCCGGATAGAGACCCTGCCTTTCACTGTAAAAGACGATCCCTTCGCCAGTCCTCTGGACACCTGCGGCGGTTATCTGTATTTTACTGGCCCCGACGATCTGCTGTACCGCTGCCCGCAGAGCGACCCCTCGGCCATACAGGTCGAGCCGTTTGACGGGTAGAGCGCAGAACGATAAAACGGCCCCCTCAGCTTTAGCTGAGGGGGCCGTTTTGGCACCATCACGGGTACATGATATCCGAGATGATCTTCATGATCTTATCGTGGCAGCCACCGCAGCCGGTAGAGCAGTGGGTGATCTTCTGCACACCTTCAAACTGCTGTTCTACAGCGGTCATGGTGGGCAGCTGATGCAGCGCGTTCTCAATGTCGGCGTAGGTCACCTTTTTGCAGTTGCATACCAGCACGTTTTCCATAGATTCCATGGTGGGCATCCCCTTTCTAAACGAGTATGTGGGCAGTTCCTGTCCCCATTATAAAGTCTGTTTTATCAGAATGCAAGTACAGCCGGGCGGCTGTACGGCATCTCCGGCAGCAGCCATAAAAGCTGCCGCTACCTCCTATCCAGCCTGCCGGCCAACAGCAGCATCATGGGGCGGCGCAGCTCATCTTGCATACCGGGCAGGTCCATCATCGATGGGTCGGGCCGCGGCTCAACAAAGTCGGTCAGCACAAAACCATTTTGCAACAGCCCCTGTACAAAGCTGGTGGCGGTGTGGTGGTATTTCTGTACCGGATGGCCCAAAAATATCGCCTGGCGCTCCCCCTCGATATAGTAGCCGTCCACTGGCCAGTGCAAAATCTTCCCCTGCTCGTCGCGGTACCAGTCCTGGCTGCCGTAGGCGGTAAATACCGGGTGCTCCACCGACAGGATAAACTGCCCGCCCACCGTCAAGCAGCCGGCCACCCGGCGGCAGATATCCTGAAAATCGGGCAGATAGTGCAGCGCCAGCGAACTCAGTACCACGTCAAAGCTGTCGGCGGCAAAATCGATCTCGTCTATCGACTGACAGCGGTACTCCACCTGGTCAAATCGGTTTTTCTCCCGTGCCACCTGCAGCATCTTCTCCGAAATATCCAAGCCCAGCACGTAGCTGGCGCCGCCCTGGGCGGCATACTGGCAGTGCCAGCCGTACCCACAGCCCAGGTCCAGCACGCGCTTACCGGCAAGATCGGGAAGCAGCTCTCTGAGCGCATACCACTCGCCGGCCCCAGCCAGCCCTTGGGTCGAGCGCCCCATCTGGCTGTAGGCCTCAAAAAATTGGGGGTCGTCATAGGGGTTGTTCTTGCACATGCTTTACACTCCTTTTTATATTCGGCACATACCGCTCGCAGCGGGTCCCGTCGGTCTCATCTGTTTTTTGCGCTGTCGGCGGCAGGGGTCGGTGCGCTGTTTTGCCGCCGGCCGCGCCACCACTCGCCGCCAAAGGCGGCGCCCAATATCAGCGCCGCCCCCGCCAGCTGCCACAGTCCGGGCTGCTCGCCCAAAAACAGCGCCGAAAAAAAGATGGCCGATACCGGGTCGATATAGCAAAAGGTGGCAGCAGTCTGCCAGCTTAGGGCCGGCAGCGCCGAGAAGTACAGCCAGTAGCCAACGCCGGTGTGCACCACTGCCACCAGCAGCGCCAAAAGCAGGCTGCCGGTCCCCGCAGACGCGATGTCCAACCCGTCGGTAGCCAGCACATAGGGAAACAGCACCACCGCCGCCACCGCCAGCTGTATCAGCGTGCTCTCCAGCCCGGTCAGCCCGTGCACAAAACGTCCCAGCAGCATCACACAGGCATACAGCGCCGCCGCGCCCAATCCAAAACCCAGGCCCAGTGCAGCGCGGGGCTGCCCGGCGGCCGATGGCCCGGCCCCCGCCACCAAAGCCATACCGGCAACGGCGGCCAATGTGCACGCCACCGCCGACAGCTGCAACCGCTCTCTCAGCACCGCCGGGGCCAGCAGCATCACCAGCACCGGGGCGCAGTAGTAGCTCAGGGTGGCCGCCGCTATGGTGGTGTAGCGATAGCTCTCGAACAGCAGGATCCAGTTAAAGCCGATAGCCGCCCCCGAGCAGAGCAGCACCTTCCAGTTTCGGCGCACCGCCGACATCCGGGGCCGCCGCCCGCTCAGAAAGCTCACGGCCAGCAGCACCGCACTGCCCACCACCGCCCGCACCAGCGCCAGTTGGCCCGAGGTCAGGCTGATGTGCCGCACAAACACGCCCAGGCTGCCAAAAAGCAGCATGGCCGCGATCATCTGTACCTTGGCCCGCATCGCTCTTTCCCCCCTATTCACACACTGTTTTATCACCATAGCGCAGCGCGCGCAAAATGTCAATGTGCCACCGCCGTGCAGACTGTGCGCTGCACACACAGGTCTTTTGCGCAACAGATGCAGCCCAGCCCAACAAAAAAAGAGCCCGCCCCGTATATCCTGCCCGGGGCGGGCTCTTGGCCCGTTATCTGTGGTGTGCGCTAGAGGCGGCGCTCATTTTTTTTGCCCCCTAAAAAGGCGGCGCCGCCCAGGGCCGCGGCGGCTGTAAACACAACGGCCAGCCGTATGCCGTGGTCGCCGGTGTAGGCGATAGTCCCGGTCAGCTCGCCGTCCTCCGGCCGGCTGGGGTTTTGGTGTCCGTCGTCAGAGTCGCTGTCCACGCCTAGCTGCGGTGCTTTCAGCGTGTAGTCCAGCAAGATGGTCGTGGTGTTGCCCAAACTGTCGGTGGCGGTGATCGACAGTAGGTAGCTCCCGGGCTGTGTCAGGTCCACGCGCTCTAGCAGTGCGCCGCCTTTAAATATGGTGGCGGCCGAGTAGGTCAGCAGCCCGTCAGGCAAGACCGAGCTGATCTGGTAGCGCTCTCGGAGCAGCTGCGCCACCTCGATTCGCGACAGGCTGCCGCTGGGCTGTACGTTTACCGTTACCGCGTCGGTGATCGTAGCGTGCACGGTGCCGTCCGGCTCGGTGCTGACGGCATCGGGGACCAGGTATTCGGGCTGGGTGCCACCGGGGTCGCTTCCGCCACCGGTATCTTGCTCCTCGCCGGGGCGCACCTGCGGCGCTTGCCGCTGGCGAATAACGATCTGGATAGGGGAGTAGGTGATCGCGTAGTTCTGTCTGGCCAGTGCAGTGCTGTCGGGAAAATCCACCGCCAGCACATAGGTCCCGGCCGCCGGGTTGCCCCGGTCCAGTTCTATATCTCCTGCCCGGCAGCTGTACACCGGGGCACCCAGTGTATCTTCTACGCGGTCGCCGCCCGCCAACATGCTCCCCCAGCTGCCGTCGGGGTCGTAGCCGGTGACGCTGTGCCCGTATGTATCTGCCAGCGGCACACCGGCCCAGCTGTCCGTCACGGCAAAGGTGGGGCAGACCGCCAGCGGCCGCGGGGTGATGGTCCCCGGTACCGTCACCTTTCCATCTGTCAGGCCGGTCAGCACATAGTCGCCGGCATCTTCGCCGGTCAGCGCCACCTCGGTAAGGGTTATGGTATCGGCCTCGGCCACATTTTTGCTGTTGTAGGTGGCAGTGCAGCTCAGGCCGACCTTGGCCCCCTCGGGCAGCCCGCTCAGCACAAAACCGCCGCTGTAGTCTGTGCCGCCGTCATAGATCTTGGTATAGGCCTGTCCATCTGTATCGGCGGGGGCCACGCTCAGCTCTATCGGCAACACCGAAAACGTGTCGCTGTCGCCGTTATACCCCTCCTTGACAGACTCTACCCGGTACTCTCCCACGTGGGTCGGCAGCCCTTCAACAGGTGCCCAGGTGCCGTCGGGGTCCCGCTCATAATAGACATGGGTCACCGCGTCTACCTGGCTGCCGTTGGCCTTGCTGCTCACCTCGGGCTGCTGCCCCACAAAAATGTCTTTGGCGCTGGTAGACAGGCTCTTTCCGGTGGGGTCGAGGTTGACGTCGACGACCGAAAACCCGCTGCCGCCGCCATCGGTGACCGGCTTGTCGCCGGGCATGCCGCCGTACTCGATGATATAGCCGGCCTTCACTGCCGGGGTCCCGTCATTCCAGGTGCCGATCAGGTCCGAAGTGCCCCACATGTGCAGGCAGTACTCGGTCCCTTTGTTCTGCCCGTTGTTGGGCTCTCCGCCGTTCCAGTTGCTGTAGATCACTGTACTGCTGGGGTTATTGGCCTGCGACTGGCTAAAAGCGCCCTGCCAAAACAGGGAGGGGGCAAAGTTCCCCGCGCTGTCCAGGCTCTCGGGCCCGGTCACCCAGTAGTACTTTCCGTACGATATCGTGTAGCCGGCGGCGTCACCGGTATAGTCGGGGTGGCAGGTGCCGCCCATCCAGGTGTTTTGCTTCACCAGCGAGGTGATGATGTCGTTTTCATGCTTGCTGGTCACCGTCACCAAGTAGCCCTGCATGCCCATATAGGTGGCGTCGGCCGCCTCGGTGAGCGCCTGCGCCCACACGATCTCGTCCTTTACCGCCTGGTAGTAGTGCCCGCTTTCAGCGTCGTAGTCGTAGATGTCGGTGGTCTCTTCGTAGCTGGCTACCAGCCGCAGCTTTTTCATATCGTCGCCGGCCAGCTTCACCTTCAGGTTTTCGCGCAGATACCGGCTCCAGTCGTCGCAGCTCTTGCCGCTGGCATTGATCGATACGTTCACCTCTTTGCTGCCGCTCAACCTGGTAAAATCCCCCAAAGTGGGCAGCGTTATCGTGTCGGCAGCCTCTACGACGCTGGTAAACTGCACCGTCACGCTCTTGACCTCCTGCCCGGCAGGTGCGTGCACCTGCAAGTCGGGAAAGGTAAAGTTGCCGTCGCCGCCTCTGACCGCGGCGCCGGTATCGATATACAGCGCCGTCTCTTCGGCAGCCGCTACCTGTCTTGGCGGCAGCAGCACCGCCGACAGAGTCATAGCCGCCGCCAGCAGCAGCGCCGAGCACCTGCTGCCGGCTCTCCTCTTGTGTCCCATATAGTCCAGCCCTCCCAATCGTGATGTAAATGCCTTCGCTCCAGGTGCCAGATACTGCGCATCTAGGCGATGGGCTACTTAATAATTGGCATCTTTTGCAGAAATGGGTCACATTTTGCCGAAAAATTTTTTCCACTTGTCGCCATTTATACGGTCGTGCTATAGTGGCTAGAGATATGGCGACAAAAATGTCGCAAAAAGGGGCGATATTATGCCGTATACCCACCGCCAGCTGGGCCAGCTCGCCCAGCGCGCTGCCGCCGGAGACCGCACCGCCTTTGATGCGCTGTATGCCGCCACTGCCCGGTTTCAGTACTACCGCATCCTGCACCTGGTGGCCAGCCCCCAGGTGGCGGAGGACCTGCTGCAGCAGACATACCTGCACCTCTGGCAAAAAATAGATACCGTCGATCCCCCCGAGCTAGTGGCGGCGTATCTCAGCGGGATCAGCCGCAACCTGTGCCTGCAGTATCTGCGCCGCCAGCGGCAAACGCCGGCTGACCTGTCGCTGGATGACAGCGCCGCCGGCGATCTGGCCGATACCGCGCCCACACCCCAGCAGATGATCGATCGAAAGAGCGACCGCGAGCGCCTGCGCACCGCTCTGGCCGCGCTGCCGCCCGACGAGCGTGAGGCGGTGCTGCTGCGCTACGGCCAGCGGCTCAAAATACGCGATATCGCCATCGTCATGGCCCGGTCCGAGAGCACGGTCAAGCGCCTGCTAAAGCGGGCCCTCGGCAAGCTGCGGAGCCAGATGGGCCTTGGCAGCCTGCTGGTGTGGCCGCTGGGGCCGCGTATCGAGCAAACAGCCGAGCAGAGCTGGCGGCAGCGGCTGGCGGCAGAGAGCGGCTCCGGCCGCTCCCACCGCCGCCGTCCCCTGCGCCTGCTCACCGCCGTATCGGCAATTTGCGCGCTGCTGCTGTTGGGGGCGGCCACCGCCGCCCCGGTCGCGATCGTCGACGCACGGTGGCCGCAGACGGCGCCCCAGGCCCAGCCGGTCACCCTACAGGCGCAGGTCGTCTGCCCGGCAGGCGTGCGGGAGGTCTATCTGCAGGGGGAGGAGGATCGCTGGCCGCTGGAATACAGGGACGGCGCCTACGCAGTCAGCGTGCCCCACAGCGGTGTGTACACGCTCGTTGCGCGGGGCAAAAACGGCAGTGTCGCCCGGCGCCGGCTGGTGGTGAGCTGCATCGACGATCAGCCCCCTTCGCTGCAGAACAGTACTGTAGAGGGGGGCTGCACCGTGTTCACCTTTGCCGACCCCAGCGGCGTGGCCGAGATGTACTGCGTCGACGCCGCCGGCACGCGCATCGACCCGCTGCTAAAAGATCTCGCCGCCGGCCGCTTTGTTTTTGCCCTGCCTCCCGGCAGCTACACCACCTGTGTGCGCGATGCGCTGGGCAACACCGGATCGGGCTGTACACAGGTCTACGAAAAATAGCATCTCTTGCCGGTATCCCGGCGGCCGCGGGTGTTCGCTGTCGACCCCCGCCGGCCGCCTTTTTTGCCGTTCCCGGTCTTTTTCTTTTGCCGCTCAAGGTGTATAATGGCGGGGAGAGGTAAACTACCGATGAGGAGGAGCGACCATGAGACCCTTTGTATTTGACAGCCACACCCATTCCCAGTATTCGCCCGACGCCGATACCGACCTGCGCGAGATGTGCGAGTATGCCATCGCCCACGGTATCGACGGCTTTTGCGTCACCGACCACTGCGACTGCAACCACGACCGGCCGGAGCAGGAGGCCCGTATGGCCGCCTGCCGGCAGGAGGTCCAGCAGCTGCGGGAGGAGTACAGAGGCCGCCTGCTGCTCTGTTACGGCATGGAGCTGGCCCAGCAGAATTTCGACCCGGCCATCGTGGCGCGCATCTACGGCTCGTTCGAGGGCGATTTCATGATCGGCTCGATGCACAGAGCCGACAACCAGCCCGATTTCAGCGTCATCGACTTCTCCACCATTGAGTTCGAGCCGCTGCTGGAAAAGTACTACCACGAGCTGCTCGAGACCGCCCAGATCAATAAGCTCGATATCCTGGCCCACATCACCTACCCCCTGCGCTACGCCGGGGCCGAGCGGCTTGCCGGGATGGACCTGCACAAATACGACGACATCACCGACGAGATCTTCAGGACCCTCATCCAAAACGGTAAAGGGATAGAGATAAACGTCTCCGGCCTGCGCCAGCCCTACGGCAAGCCGTTTCCCACCGGCGAGTACCTAAAGCGCTTTCACGATCTGGGCGGCGAGATCGTCACCATCGGCTCCGACGCCCATTTCCCCCAGCACGTGGGCGCCAACTTCGCCGACGGGGTGGCCATCTTAAAAGCGGCGGGCTTTGACCACTACTGCTACTTTGTCGAGCGCAAGCCCCGCTATGTAGATATCTGATGGCTGCCCTGTTTGACAGCCATACCCACTCGGTCTACTCCCACGACTGCGACACGCCGCTGCAGGAAAATCTGGCGGCCGCCGCCAAACAGGGGCTTTTGGGCCTCTGCACCACCGACCACTGCGAGGTCAACTGTTTCGACGCAGTCTGGCTCCAGCGGCTGCAGAGCGGCCGGCAGCAGCTGGCGGCGCTGCGGCCGCAGTGGGCGGGGCAGCTGGTGCTCACGCAGGGCATCGAGCTCGCCTATCCCCAGGCCGACCCGGTGCTGGCCCGGCAGATCATCGCCGCCGCCCCGTACGATTTTGTGCTGGGCTCTATGCACGGCTCGCCGGCGAAAAAGGGAATGTTCGACCCCGCTACCGGTCCCCGCCGCTTTGCCCAGATCCTGCGCACCTATTTCGGCGAGCTGCTGCAGGTGGTGCAGCTAGACTGCTTCGACGTGCTGGCCCACCTCACCTATCCGCTGCGCTACGCCTCACCGCAAACGGCCGCCGCACTCGACCTGTTGGCTTTTGACCGCCAGATCGATGAAATATTTGCGGTGCTCATAAAAAACGGGCGCGGGCTGGAGCTCAATGTCTCCGGGCTGTATCAGTCCTACGGCAAGCCGTTTCCCACCGTCGGCTATCTCAGGCGTTTTTACCAGCTGGGCGGTCGCATCGTCACGCTGGGCTCCGACGCGCATCACAGCGCCGATATCGGCCGTCAGCTGGCGGCCGGGGCGCAGCTGTTGCGGCAGGCCGGCTTTACTGCCTACTGCTATTTTCGCGGCCGCCGGCCGGTATTTTTAGATCTGTAACAGAGCTCATATCTGCGAGGAACATCTATGCGACAAGTTACCCTTTATACGCAGCACGACTGGGTCGACCCCGCTGCGGTCACCGGCCAGTGGGCGGTAGTCATCGACACCTTTCGCGCCACCACCACCATCACCGCCGCCCTGCAAAACGGCTGTCTCAAAGTGCTGCCGGTCATGCACACACCCGACGGGCTGGCCCTCAAACAACAGCTGCTCACCAAAGATCCCGGCACCCCGGTGCTGCTGGGCGGTGAGCGCCACACCCAGATCATCCCCGGTTACGACTGCGGCAACTCCCCGCTGGAGTACACGCCGGCGGTAGTGGGCGGCAAGGTGCTGGTGCTCTCCACCACCAACGGCACCAAGGCCGCCCTCAAAGCCGTCCGTGCCGGTCGGGTGTTTTTGGCCTGCCTCAATAACTGCACGGCAGTGGCGCAAAAATTGCTGGGCGGCAGCGCCGATATCTCCTTTATCTGCGCCGGCACCCGGGGCAAGTTCTCGCTGGAAGACGTGATCACCGCCGGCGGTGTGCTGCACGCGCTCTCCCGTATGGGTGGGCGCTTTCACCCCGACGATGCCGCGTATATGGCGCAAAAGATGTTCGTGGCCTACAGCGCCGATATCGATGCGCTGCTCTGCCAAACCGCCCACTATAATACGATGCGCAGCCACGGTCTCACCGGCGATCTGGCCTACTGCCAGCAGATCGACAGCACCGCGGCTGTGCCGGTGTACAGCGGCGGTGCCATCCAGCTGGCTGCCGATACATAATCGCCCCGCCCCAAACATCTATCCTGTAAATAAAAAGACAGAGCCCGCCACTCGGCAGGCTCTGTCTTTTTATCAAGAGAGAAAAAAAACATATTTGACCGGGCAGGCGGCGCCCCATTTGGCAGTCGGTGCTAAAGTGCCGGCTGCTACCAGCAGGTGAGGTCCAGCAGTGCTGTGGGCAGCGGGTACAGCAGCGCCCAAAATACCCGTAGCACCTCCCAAATGATCTGGCGGCAGGCACGCAGCGCGTCTGGTGTTCCCGGCGCGCCGCAGGTCATCTGGCGGCGGCAGTCGGTGGCGGCGCGCTCATTCGGCGGGTGTTTTGCCACCGTCACCGCGCTCATAGCCGGGGTGGGGGCCCGGTGCGCAGTGGTCGGTACCGGGACAGGCGCGGCCTGCTGCCAACACAACAGCAGCACCACACATATCGCCCACACCCATTTTCTGCCCACCGTAGACGCGCCTCCTCCTGCATTTCGACAGTTTTTGCGAACAGGTACAGTGTAACACGATAGCAATTATTTTGCAATTAAAATAGATTGCAAAATAATTCTATATTAAAATAAATTGTTCGTGCATACTAGGACCAGGAGGTGTGCCGCGATGTTAAAGATACAAAAGGGTTATGACTCCGAGAGCAAGACCTTCCGCCTGCCCACCGATATGGTCAGCAGGCTCAGCGATCTGGCGGCCAAAAACAAGCTGTCGCTCAATCAGCTGGTCATCCAGTGCCTGCAGTACGCACTGGACAATCTAGAAGAAGACGAAAAGGCGTGATACACCGCCCATTTTATAAAAAAGGGGAGGGGCGCGGTCCGGCATGGCCGGTCGCGTCCCTCCCTGTTTTTGTCGGCGCGCTAGCAGCCGGCGCCGTAATCGGTCTGGTAACCGCGGTCCACCGTGATCACACAGTACAGGTGCGGGTCGGTCTTTTGCACCTGCTCCTCGATCTGGTGGCACAGCTCGGTATTTTGCAGCGGGCAGTCGATGGGCACCGCCACGTCAAAGATCAGGTTCGAATGGCTCTCGCCCAGCACCGCGCGAAAGTCGTGTACGCTGCAGGCGGCATACACCTGGCGGGCGCTCTCTAATACCAGCTGGCGCAGCGCGTTGATGCGCGCGTCGTTGACCACCAGAGGGTCGAGATGCGCTACGAGGAAGATCCCTTTTTTCTGCGCAAAGTCGCGCTCAATGTTGTCGATGCGGTCGTGGCTGACCAGTATGTCCACCGAAGACGATACCTCCACATGTACCGAGGCGAAAATGCGCCCCGGCCCGTAGTTGTGCACCACCAGGTCGTGCAGCCCCAGCACCCCCTCATAGCCCAGTATCGTGCGAGAGATATCGTTTACCAGCGCCGTGTCCGGGGCCTGCCCCAGCAGCGGGTCCAGGGTGTCTTTCACCACCCCAATGCCCGAGTACAGGATAAAAGCGGCCACCAAAAGGCCCATCCAGCCGTCCAGCTCCAGCGGCGTCAGGGCCGATACCACCGTGGCCACCAGCACCGCCGCCGTGGCAACTACATCGTTTAGGCTGTCCTGCGCCGTGGCCAAGATCGCCGGCGACTGGATGCGCCGCCCCACCTGGCGGTTGAAGCGAAACAGCCACAGCTTCATCAGGATAGAGAAAAACAAAATGCCCACCGCCAGCCAACCGGCATTTACCGGCTCGGGGTGCAACACCTTCTGCAAGCTGCTCATCCCCAGCTGCACACCCAACAGCATGATCAAAAACGCCACGATCAGCCCGGCCACGTACTCGGTGCGGCCGTGGCCGAACGGGTGGTCCTTGTCGGCGGGTTTTTCGGCCAGCTTAAAGCCCAGCAGCGAGATGACCGAGCTCCCCGCATCCGACAGGTTGTTGATGGCGTCGGCCATGATGGCCACACTGCCCGAGAGCAGGCCGGCCAGCAGCTTGCCGGCAAACAGCAGCACATTCACGCCAATGCCCACCCCGCCCGAGAGCGCTCCATAGCGGGTGCGCACCCGGTGGTCCTGGGTATCTTCGCTCTGGGGCACAAAGTGCCGGATCAAAAAATCAGTCAAGTCCCATACACCTCTTTTTGTATGCGGGCGGTACCGCCTGTGCGGCGCGCCCGGGTAGATAACGCCTATTATAGCAGCCTTTGCCGTCTTTTTCCAGTGCCGCCGCCCCCGGTGCGTAGACAGCCGTCCCGCTGGGCGGTATACTATTTAAGAATAGCGGTCCGCCCGGGCCGATATAACTAGAGTATCCGCCGCTCTGCCGGCTGGTTTTCAGCGGGCGGTAACGGGCGGGCGATAGGGGAGGGGCACAACCATGAGTACAGAAAAAGAGCGCGGCGGTACCGCCGCGGGCGCACCGCAGTGTTTTTGGCGCCGCTACGGCGCGCTGGCTGCCGCTGTCGCACTCTACCTGCTCTCTGCTGTCTCGCTCTACGTGCTGCAGGTGTACGGCTTTGGCGGCGGGCTCAAAACAGGCTTTGGCCTGGTCGCACTGCTGCCGCCGCTGTACGGCTGCTGTTGGCTGCTGGCCGACCGCCGCCAGCCCCCGGCCAAGCCCCGCCGCAAAACAGATCTTTTAAATGGGTTGCTGCTGGCAGCCCTCACGGTGCTCGTCGCGGTGTTTTTGCTGCAAGATCGCTATCTGCTGCGCTGTTGGCAGTATTTTGGGGTGCTTTTGGGGCTGGGTGGCCTTATGCTGTACCAGCGCCGCCATCCGGTCAACAAGCTGTCGGCAGTGGCTGTCGCCTCCTTTTTGGGGCTGCTGCTCAGTACCGGCCTCTACTTTGCCGTACTGCGGCCCACCACCCTGCCCGGCGCCCGGGCCCTGCTGGCCGCGCAGGGCTACCGCAACTTGCAATTTGGCACCCACTGTATGGCCGCGCTGGCCGACCAGGTAGACTATACCGGCGGGCAACAGACCACAGGAAAACAAGACGAGGCACTGGGCCTGTACCTGTTCACCGCCCGCCGCGGCAGTCAGCAGTACGGTGTGTTTGTCAGCGTGGCCCACGGCCGGCCGGTCGGCAGTTATCTGCGAAAAAACAACCCGGCGATGGATTATTTCGAGCGCCAAGGCGTGCGCTGGCGCTAATGGGAAGGAGGAGACAGACATGCCCCACCCCAAAAAGAAGAGGCGCCGCCGTTGGCTCGCAGCGGCAGCACTGCTGGTGTTGGCTGTGGCGGTGTGGTACGGCGGCACCTTTTGGCTAAAGACCACCGAGGTACAGCTGTACAGCGGCAAGATAGCCGATCCGGTGCGCATCGTGCAGCTGACCGACTTGCACGGCTCCCGCTTTGGCGCCGATAACGACCGCCTGGTCCAAAAGGTGCGCCGGGCCGAGCCCGACCTGGTGGTCTGTACCGGCGACATGTACACCAGCGGCGACGAGCAGGGCCGCCAGGTGGCGCTGGATCTGCTCACCCGCCTGGCCCAGAGCTGGCCGGTGTACTTTGTCAACGGCGAGCACGATGACGACGGCGGTTTTGCCGTGGAACTGCAGGAGAGCGGCGTGCAGGTGATGGATTACGAGCAGTGCATCGTCACTGTGGGTAGTACCCGCCTGTGCCTGTACGGTATCAACAATCAGTACTACTCCGCCACCTTCGATCTGCACAATGCCTTCACGCTGGATACCGGCTGCTATACCATCCTGCTGGCCCACAGCCAAAACCTGGCCGCTTTTGCCGAGTTCGGCGTCGACCTGGCCCTGTGCGGCGACTCCCACGGCGGACAGGTGCGGCTGCCCGGCGTCGGCGCCCTGCAAAATCAGGGCATCTGGTTCCCCGAGATCGCCGGCCCCGACTCGGTGCGCTACACCAAGGGCCTGTACCGGCAGGGCAATACAGATCTGTTTATCTCCAGTGGTCTGGGCAACTACCCAGTCCCCATACGCTTTCTAAACCGGCCCGAAATAGCGGTGATCGAGCTGCTGTCCCCGACATGATCGCCCGCCCAAAAGCGTATTTAAATGGTGCCTATGTACTGTATAAAAAGTGCGAAGGTGCTGCTGTTCACGAAAACAGCAGCACCTTCGCGCGGCAAAACACCTGTTTGGCCGCTTTTAAACGTTACAATAAAGAGCCCAGCCCAGCCTAGCTTAGCCCAGGCCGAATTTGTCCACTGCCAGGTCCGGTTTGGTCGCCCACGGGTAGCCCCTCGGCCGAGGGGCTCTGGGCGCCTTGACTTATTTCGCCGTACGCGCGCTGAAGTGCATCCTCTTTATCAAGGCGGATTTCACAGCACACAGCACACAGCATACAGAACACAGCACGCAACATGCAGCACAGAGCATATTCAAAACCGGTCCCGGCCGTTTTGCCCGGGCCGATCGGTACCTTTATACCGCAGTTATCCATTCTACTGTGGATGCTATCGCTGCCTGGCGGTGTGCTCTTTTTGGACAGTTTTTTGGCCTTAAAAGCGCGGTGATGGGTCGAAAAAACTTCTAGCCGCTCCTGATCGGTGGTGCCTATACGAAAAGACATGACAGATCGCGGGTGCCCTGCCGTTCGTTTTGCCCCTATCGAATTAAATAGCCTGCAGTGCCAGACTATACTTTCAGCTCGACTGGCCCGACACATCGCAGCAAAATATCCCCCAGGCGCAGTCCCGCCATAGACGTCGCTGTGGTGGTCCATGCCTAAACGCCGTCACTCTTTTCTAAAAGCAGTACAGGACGGCAAGCGGTGCGGGTCGCCACACTGCTGGGCACGCTGTATCGACGGCCCGATATGCCCATTTGCTAGATCTGCTCTGGATCAAACGCGCGGTGGCCGGCCGCGACGAGCTCCCGGTCAAAATCGGCCCGCGCGCGTTTCATGGCGTCTTCCATGTTGCCCTGTACTACCGTAAACGGCACGCCAAAGTACAGGTTCAGCGGCAGCCCGCGGTCCTCGATCACATAGCAGTTTTCATCTGCCCAACGCCCCTCGGCACTGCGGTGCTTAGCGGCCGAAAAGCGCTCGACCAGGGGCCGGATATCTGTCAAAAAGGCGTAGCAGCGCAGGCCCAGCGCCCAGGCTGCCCCGCACTCAAAAGCAGTGCCCGAGTCCGGCTCCTGCCCGCGCCGAAAGTCGTTCAGGTTGGCAATGATCATGTCCGAGCGGTAGATCTGGTTCATGTCGTGGGTAAAGATCTTTTTTTCCAGCTCCTCTTGCGAGTTGTCTTGCGGCGTGTACTCGCGGTACTGGTCCTCGCGGGCCGGGTCGGGCGGAAAAATGCCGTCGATGCCGTAGCGGTGGCTCATCTCAACATACCCGGCGCCGATCTCCATACCGTCCGGCCAAAACATATCCGGCCCCGCCAAATAGGCTACCGGCCGGCGCACGATCCCGTTTTTGTCAATAAACATCTACCGCACCCCCTCTAGGTCTTGTTTGGCCCGCCGCAGTGCATCGGCAAATCCGCCCTGCACCATAATGCCGTGGGCCGACATCATCAGGTTCAGCGGCCCGTTTTCCAAAACGATACCGTCCCGGTCGCGCCATCCTTTCGAAACAGTGCCTTTTTTCTGGTTCTGGGGGTCGGTTATGTCCATCTGCTCCCGGTCCTGGTCGGGGTATTTCTCCTCGGTGAATTTCTCCACGCAGCTGCGCAGATCGTCCAGGTAGAGGTAGATCTTTTTGCCCCACACATACCCGGCGCCCAGCGCAAAACAGGCGCCCGAATCGGGCTCCCAGCCCCTGAAGTTATTCATATCGGCGATCAGCAGATCGCAGCCGCGCACGGCGTCCATCAGGGCGGTAAAATCCGCGCTGTTGTCAGTGCCGCCCAGCGGTGCCTCCAACAGCAAAAAACCCTGTTCGCGGCAAGCGTCCCGGCAGGCGGCGAGCTGCGCCTCCCAGTTCGGTGCATACCGCTGCGGGGTACACAGGCAGACCTTTGGTGTCGACATATCCCTGCTCCTCTCTGTGTCAAACGTTTCTGTCCCGCACCGCCCCCAAGGCTCTCTGTCGGCGGCGCCTGGTTTCAGTATAGACGATTGCCCTCAAGGCGTAAAGGCGCAAAACAGCCAAAGGCATACCGGCGCCTTTGGCAGCTGACACAAGAATGTCCCCACTGCCTTGACGCCCCCTATCTTCTCCGATATAGTGGGCTGGAAACACTTTTTACCGGTATCTTTTATCAGGCCTTTTGCCCCGTCCCAACAGCCATAGAAAAAAGCAGGACAGTCTTAAACTGTCCTGCTTTTTTCTTATTTGTCCTGCTCCGGCTCCTAGCGTTCTCCTCTCACCGCAAGAACAGCGCCGCCGCGTATGCGGCGCGAGGAGCAGCGCTCCGAGAGTGGTTCTTGCCCTTTTTGCGCTGCTCAGTGGGGACCAGAGATAGACCATTTTTGACCAAGCCCCACTGACCTTTTGCGCATGGGCTCTACAAAAGTCTCTCTCTCACCGCAAGAACAGCGCCGCCGCGCATGCGGCGCGAGGAGCAGCGCTCCGAGAGTGGTTCTTGCCCTTTTTGCGCTACCTGGTGGGGACCAGAGATAGACCACTTTTGACCAAGCCCAACTGACTATTTGCGCATGGGCTCTACAAAAGTCTCTCTCCTACCGCAAGAACAGCGCCGCCGCGCATGCGGCGCGAGGAGCAGCGCTCCGAGAGTGGTTCTTGCCCTTTTTGCGCTGCTCATTGGGGACCAGAGATAACCCATTTTTCACCAAGCCCAACTGACCTTTTGCGCATGGGCTCTACAAAAGTCTTTCTCCTACCGCAAGAACAGCGCCGCCGCGCATGCGGCGCGAGGAGCTGTGCTCCGAGAGCGGTTCTTGCCCTTTTTGCGCTGCTCATTGGGGACCAGAGATAACCCATTTTTCACCAAGCCCCACTGGCCATTTGCGCGAAAAGCTATGCTCTTTCCGACCTGGCCATCGCCGCCTTGATGATGCCCACAAATTTTTCCCGATCGGCGTTCAGCGCCACCGCGGCGTTGCGCACCGCTTTTTTGTCGCGGAAGTTCACGTCGCAAACGGTCATGCCGTCAGCAGACCCACCCGAAAAATCTACGTCCACATGCAGCTGGCGCACGTCTTTGAGCACGGTGGGATCGATGATGGCGGCCACTGCCAGCGCATCGTGGATGGGGCCCCAATCGTCCTGCTCCATGGGCTGGAACACCCGGTAGCCCTTGATGCGATAGCGGGCAAATTCCGAGGTGGCCAGCGCCGCCTTGGTGCCCATTGCGTCCAGCTCGTCACACTCCGCCAGCGAGATGCAGGCCCGGTGGGTGGCGTCCAGCGGGATGAGCGTGATCTTGGCCCCACAGTCCATCACGATCTTGGCCGCCTCCGGATCGATCCAGATATTAAATTCCGAGGTGGCGGTGATGTTGCCGTACTCGTACGCGCCGCCCATGATCACGATCTCCTTGATCTTGTCGGCGATGGCCGGCTCAATGCGCAGCGCCACGGCCAGGTTGGTCAGCGGGCCCACCGGCACCAGCGTAATGTCACCGTCCGAGGCCATCAGTGTGTCGATCAGCCAGGTGATAGCATTTTGCTTCTGCGGTTTGATGGTGGCCGGCGGCAGGTAGTCCAGATAGTCGCTGTGCACGTTCTCCTCCGGGTCCTCCTGGCCGATAAACGGCATATGGGGGCGGCGGCCCGGCTGCAGACTGCTCACCAGCGGCATGGCACAGCCCTTAAACACCGGCACGTCGCTGCCCAGGTATTCCACCACCCGCAGCGTGTTCTCGGTGGTCATCTCAATGCAGCGGTTTCCGTTTACCGTGCAGATGCCCAGCACCTCCAGCTCGGGCGAGAGCAGAGCGGTCATAATGGCTACAGCGTCATCCGACCCGGTGTCCACGTCTAAAATGATCTTGGTCTTCTCCATAACAGCAAGTCCTTTCTCATCACAGGTGTACAGTTTTTTACCGTCACACATATCCAAATCTATTGTACCTGCTGCAAAGCACCGGGTAAAGAGGCGCTCGCTTTTTCTGCGGCCTGTACAATCCGAGCGGGCAAACATTGGGCAGTTTACCGGCGGCTCGGGCGGTATCAGAGCGTTAGGTACCCCCGGTTTCCAGCCCACGGCTCTGGGGCGTTCAGATCACCTGGCAAACCGCCGCCAACTGCTTTAAAGCTGCCCGCCGGTGCAAAACGCGTCGAAAATTAAGGGTTTCTTCATGGCATTTTGTCACCGCCACCGCTATACTATGTTATAGGGGGGACAACCTCCCGGCCTTAAACCGGCCCTGGAGCAGCTGCCAAACCAGCTGTCAAACCATAAAAAGTGAGGGATCTACCTTTGACGATACTCTTTACTCTGCCCAAGCCCCGCCGCCGCTCTCCCGCTGCAAAGCCCCGGCCGCGCACCCGGCCCCGCAGCGCTGCTGGCCGCCGCCCACCGCGCCCGGGCAAACGCCGCCCGGGCAAAAACTTTTTTCACACGCCGGCCGGCCGCCGCACACTGCTGGCGCTCATATTGGTAGTGCTGGTGGCGGCCATGGCCGGGGTCAGCTGGTGGCGCTATAACGGCAAAAATAAAGAGCCCAGCCAACCCGATGAGGTATTGGGCGTCCCGGTACACACCGATTACCTGCCCGAGGGGATCGAGGGCCGCCCGGGCATCCAGCGTCAGGTCAAGTGGGTGGTCATCCACGAGACCGGCAACCCCGCCGCCGGCTCCAACGCCGCTGCCCACAACACCTACATACACAAAAAGGCCCAGACCGACAGTCTCTCCTGGCACTACACCGTCGACGAGAGCGAGATCTACCACCATCTGCCCGATAACGAGGTCGCCTGGCATGCCGGCGATAAGCTCACCAAAAACGGCGGTAACCTGAACGGTATCGGCATCGAGATCTGCATCAACGAAGATGGCAATTACGATCAGGCGGTCGACAACGCCGCCAAGCTCACCGCCTACCTGCTGCACTACTATAAATTGGGGACCGACCATATCAAGCAGCACGGCGACTTTATCAGCAAAAACTGCCCCGAGATCATGCGCAATGCGGGGGCGTTCCCCGCTTTCGTGCAAAAGGTGCAGGGGTATCTCGATCAAATGTAGCCCACTGGGCGGCCCCGATCAGGGCCGCTCTTTTCTTTTGTATAAAAAAGTGGTATACTTTTTGTATACAATAGCAAACGGATAAACCGCTGCCGGGGTCGCCTGGTAGGGCAGCAGTGGTGCGCCGTGCGCGTTAAAAATGTGGCCCGCCCGCCGCAGTCGGCGCGGCAGCGGCCCCGTAGGCCCGGCCGGGGCAGCTTTGCCGCCGGGCCATTAGCAGGGAGTTTTCTTTATGGAAGTTATCAGAGATCAGCACCGCAACCTGAGCATGCTCACCGACTTTTACGAGCTGACCATGTCCAACGGCTTTTTAGAGAACCACATGCAGAACAAAGTCGGCGTGTTCGATATGTTCTTTCGCAAGATACCCGACGGCGGCGGTTTCGCCATCTTTGCCGGCCTGCAGCAGCTGGTAGACTATCTCAGCGAGCTCAAGTTCACCCAGCAGGATATCGACTACCTGCGCACCAAGGGCCTGTTCTGCGAGGAGTTCTTGCAGTATCTGCTCGATTTTGATTTTGCCTGTGACGTGTGGGCCGCCAAAGAGGGGACCCCCATCTTCCCCGGCGAGCCGGTGGTCATCGTGCGCGGCCCCATCATCCAGGCTCAGCTGGTCGAGACGATGGTGCTGCTCACCATCAACCACCAGTCGCTCTTGGCCACCAAGGCCAACCGGGTGGTGCGCGCCGCCGACGGCCGCAGCGTTATGGAATTCGGCTCCCGCCGCGCCCAGAGCTACGACGGCGCCATCCTGGGGGCCCGGGCGGCCTACATCGGCGGCTGCGACGCCACCGCCTGCGCGATCGCCGACCGCGACTACCAGATACCGGCGGTGGGCACGATGGCCCACAGCTGGGTGCAGATGTTCGACTCCGAGTACGAGGCCTTTAAAAAGTACGCCGAGATCTACCCCGACAGCTGCACGCTGCTGGTAGACACTTACAACGTGCTAAAATCCGGTATCCCCAACGCCATCAAGGTGTTTAACGAAGTCATCGTCCCCCAGGGCCATCGCCCCAAAGGCATCCGCATCGACTCGGGCGATATCGCCTACCTCTCTAAAAAGGCGCGCAAAATGCTCGACGCCGCCGGCTTTGCCGACGTGGGCATCGTGGCCTCCAACTCGCTGGACGAGTACATCATCCGCGACCTGCTCACACAGGGTGCCAAGATCAACTCCTTCGGCGTGGGCGAAAACCTCATCACCAGCAAGTCCGATCCGGTGTTCGGCGGGGTGTACAAGCTGGTGGCGCTGCAAGAAGGGGATACCTACATCCCCAAGATCAAGATCAGTGAAACGGTAGAGAAGATCACCAACCCCGGCTTTAAGATGGTCTACCGCCTGTACGACTGCGACACCCACCAGCCCATCGCCGACTATGTCACCTGCCACGACGAGCAGATCAATGTGCGCGACGGCATCACCATCTTCGACCCCAACGCCACCTGGAAGAAAAAGCACCTCACCGGCGTGTACGCCGAGCCCATCCTGCACCAGGTGTTCAGGGGCGGCAAGTCGCTGCACCAGCCGCTGCCCCTAAAAGAGATACAGGCCTACTGTCTCCAGCAGGTCGACAATTTGTGGGATGAAGTCAAGCGGTTCGAGTACCCCCACCGCTATTATGTAGACCTCTCGCCCAAACTGTGGCAGATCAAACACGATCTGCTCGAGGAAGTGTCCAAGTTTTAGTTCGCCGCGCAAATGTCCGGCCCGCGTGCCGGCGGCAAAACATACCCGGCAGCGCCCGCTCTCTGGCGGGCGCTGCCTTTGCCTTGCATCTTGCCGGTATTTTTGCTAAAATTATGCTTATACATGCCATCTGCTGTGCCGGGTGGCGCCTTACCGCCTTTTATACAGTGACCCGCGCGCAGGCGGCGCGCACAGTGATTTGCCGACAATACTTTCACTTTGCGAAAAAGCAGACCGCTTTTTGATTGTGCTGGTAAATTGGGACGGATGTAGGATCCACTCTATTTACGGGACGGGGGAGAGCCCCTCTTCTGTACATGATCAAAAAAGTGAGGGAACGTTTTGTCTACAAAATTAGCGAGCAACAAAAAACTCTTCAACGCCATCATCTACCTGGCCTCTTTCGTGTCCGGCAGCTGTCTGGCCGCCCATCAGGCCATGGTGGGTAAGATCTGCGCCGACTTTGGCGCCTCCAGCACGGTCATGGGCACCGTCATCGGCGCGCTGTACACCGGCAGCTTTCTCATGGTGGTCATTTTCGGCGAGCTCAGCGAAAAGATCGGCAAAAAGCGGGTGGTGCTCATCACCGGCCTGGCGGTCTCTACCGGTGCGCTCACGGTGGCGCTGGCCCCCTCGGTGACGGTGGTCACAGTGGGCTACTTCCTATACGGCTGCGGGGTAGGCGCTTTCGAGAGCACCATCTACGCCGCCTTTACCGACGCCAACCCCGAAAATTCAAACCGCTACATGTGTATCGCCCAGGCCATCTACTCGCTGGGCGCGGTGGTCAGCCCCATCCTGGTGGGCCAGTTCTTCCTGGGCCAGCCCTTCGCCTGGAAAAACGCCTACATCGTCATCGTGGCGGCGTTCGTCTGTTCCACTACGCTGGTGTTCACCCGCAAAAATATCACCAACCAGGTCAGCCCGGCCGCCAAGGGCGAAAAGCTGGTCTTTTTAAAGCTGCTGCGCTCGCCCACGCTGGTGGTATACATGTTGGTGATGCTGTGCTACCTGGGCTTCGAGAGCGGCATCACCTACTGGGCCGTCAACTACTTCGACGAGCTGGGCGCCTCCGAGCTGGGCACCTATGCCATCTCGGCCTACTGGCTGGTCAGCATTGCCGGCCGGGTGGTCGGCAGCTTTATTAAACGCGAGCGCGAGGCGCTGTGTCTCTCGCTGGGCATCGCGGCGGTGGGTATGGGCCTCACCGCATTGGCCCCCTCACCGGTGATCAAGCTGGTGGGCATCGGCATCGTCGGTCTCGGTTTTGCACCGGCTTATCCCACGCTGCTGGGAGCCGGTGTGCGGCAGTTCCCGCAGTTTTCGGGGGCTACCTTCTCGGTGATGACCTTCTCCGGCGCTCTGGGCGGGTCGCTGTTCCAGCCGCTGTTCGGCTCACTGGTGGCGGCCACCTCCACTCAATTCGTGTACACAGCTATCTTTGTGGGCATCATCGTCATGGCGGTGGCGCTCACCATCAATGTAAAGTGCGAGGACCGGCTGCTGGCCCGGCGGGCAGCGGAATGCGCACTGGAAAAATAACCCCCATACGGGGCGGAGAGTGACATATGGAACTGGAAAACAGGTTTGCAGTGCTCATCGACGCGGACAACGTGTCGGGCAAGTACATCAAGTACATTTTAGACGAGATATCCACCGACGGGGTGGCCACCTACAAGCGCATCTACGGCGACTGGACCAGCCCCAGCCTGGGCAACTGGAAAACGGTGCTGCTGGATAACTCCATCGTCCCCATCCAGCAGTACAGCTACACCACCGGCAAAAACGCCACCGACTCGGCCATGATCATCGACGCCATGGATATCCTCTACTCCGGCAATGTCGACGGTTTCTGCATCGTCTCGTCCGACAGCGACTTCACCCGGCTGGCCACCCGCCTGCGCGAGTCGGGCATGATGGTGGTGGGCATGGGCGAAAAGAAAACGCCGCAGCCCTTTATCTCGGCCTGCAATAAGTTTCGCTATCTCGAGATCCTGGCCAAATCCGACGCCGCCACCGATACCGTCGCCGCCAAGACCGGCGGCAAGACCCATGCGGCTACCGTGGCCAAAGAGATGACCAAGCTCACCACCATCAAAAAGGCCATCCGCCTCATCATCGAAGAGATCTCCGACGAGGACGGCTGGGCCTCTGCCGGCGATATCGGCAACCTGCTCAGCAAGCGCTACCCCGATTTCGACGTGCGCAACTTCGGTCACAAAAAACTCACCCCGTTTTTAAAATCGCTCAACATCCTCGAGCTCAACCCCATCCGCAATTCCGACGGCTCCAGCCGCGTGGTGTATGTGCGGGTGAAGTGAGATACATTTGTGGGTTGCGTTCAAAAGGGGGGTGTCAATCGCGGCGGACTCACTGCGTTCGCCTTGCTCTGACACCCCCCTCTTTGCATTCTCCCGCATGGAGGTAACAACGCGCCCAAGCCGCATTGTTACCTCCATGATAGGAGCCGGGCGTGCGCCCGGCGGAATTTTAACGGGTCCAGTGGCACGTGGGTAGTTGTTTACCGTGCTCAAAAGAGGACAGCCAGCCGCGGCGGACTCACTGCGTTCGCCTTGCTCTGACATCCCCCTCTTTGCGATCCCCCCGCATGGAGGCAACAACGCGCCCGAGCTGCATTGTTACCTCCATGATAGGAGCCGGGCGTGTGCCCGACGGGATTTTAACGGGTCCAGTGGCACGTGGGTAGTTGTTTACCATGTTCAAAAGCGGGCAGCCAGCAGCGGCGGACTCACTGCGTTCGCCTTGCTCTGACATCCCCCTCTTTGCGATCCCCCACATTGCGGGAACTATGCACCCGAGCCGCATGTTTCCTGCAACGATAGGAGCCGGGCGTGCGCCCGGCACGATCTCAATGACTCCAGAAACACGCGATCAGTTGTCGGCCGCGTTCAAAATAGGGCGGCCAACCGCGGCAAAGCAGCGCCCCCGATAGCGGCGGTCTCCTGCGCAAAATGCGGCAGCTGCCGGCCTGTATAGAGGGCCATCTTTGTGCAACATAGCCTTTGCCGGCCGCGGCAAAAAAGGTATACTCAATATACAGCGTGTGGCCTAACGGCATAAGTCCAGTTGGGGCCGCACGCTGTTTTTTTGCGCTCAGTCGGCCCCATCCGTACCGGCTGCGCCCGCCAGTCTCCGCACATCTCTAAAAAGGGGAGAGGTCTCGCCCCGCCTGTTTACCGGCCGGGGCGCCTTTTGCCGGCAGCCGGCGGCGACAATTAAAGAGTTCCGGCCTGAAAAATTCCCCCGGGACGGGCAGGTAAAACAGTGTGTAGCCAGGAAGCGGCGTAAATCCAGCTCCCGGCCGCGCGCTGTTTTTTTGTGACAGAGGAGGTCACCCGCATATATGCAAGAGAGATCCAATACCTTTTTAGAGACCGAGAAGATCAGCCGCCTCATGTGCCGGTACGCCGTGCCGTGCATCATCTCGCTGCTGGTGGCGGCACTCTACAACATCGTCGACCAGATCTTCATCGCCAACGCCAGTTATCTGGGCTCATACGGCAACGCCGCCAATACGGTAGTGTTTCCCCTCACTGTGGTGGCGCTGGCACTGGCAGTCATGATCGGCGACGGCTGCTGTGCCTTTGTCAGCATCAGTCTCGGCGCCGGGCAAAAAGAGCGCGCCCACCGCAGCATCGGCAGCGCCGTGGTGCTCTGTGTGCTCTGTAGCCTGGCGCTCACCGCCGTCTACTTCGCCTTTTCCCGCCAGCTCCTCACCGCCTTTGGCGGCCAGGTCAACCGCCAGACCTATAGCTGCGCCAAAGAGTACTTCACCTACATCACCGCCGGCCTGCCGTTTTACATGTTCGGTCAAGCTATGAACCCCATCATCCGCTCCGACGGCAGCCCCAAATTCGCCATGGTCTCTACACTGGCCGGGGCGGCGGTCAACATCGTGCTCGATCCGCTGTTCATCTTCGGCTTTCGCCTGGGCATGATGGGCGCCGCCGTGGCCACCGTGCTGGGGCAAATGCTCACCGCCGGTCTGGCGGTGTGGTACCTGTGCCACATGCGCACAGTCAAGCTGCAGCGGCAGAGCTTTGCGCTGCGTCCCAAGTTGATGGCGGGGTATCTGCCGCTGGGCGTCTGCAGCTTTCTATCGCAAATATCGCTGGTGGCGGCCATGGCCGCCATCAACAACATGATGACCAGGTACGGCGCGCGCGACCCGGTGTTCAGCCAGGCCCCCTACGCCCAGATCCCCATGGCCGTGGTGGGCATCGTCATGAAGTTTTTCCAGATCGTCATCTCGGCGGCGGTGGGCATGGCCGCCGGCTGTATCCCCATCGTCGGCTACAACATCGGCGCCGGCCGGCGCGACCGGGCCCGCGCGCTCTTTGGCCGCCTGCTGGCCGCCGAGGCCATTCTGGGCGCGCTGGCCACTATGGTCGTGGAGCTCTTTCCCCGGCAGCTCATCGCCGCATTCGGCGCCGCCGGCGAGAGCAGCTACTACACCGCCTTTGCCGTCAAGTCCTTTCGCATCTACCTGTGTATGATGGTGCTGGCCTGTGTCAATAAGGCCACCTTCATCTATCTGCAATCACTGGGCAAGGCGCTGCTCTCCACACTGCTGTCCATGGTGCGCGAGGTGGTGTTCGGCGTCGGCTTCGCGGTGCTGCTGCCGGTCTGGTGGGGCCTCGACGGCGTGCTCTGGTCCATGCCGGTATCCGATCTGCTCACATTTGTGATCTCGGCGGCAGTCATCGCCTATACCCTGAAAATGCTCACTCGAAAGGAGCGCCCATAATGGATAAACACATCCTCACCGTCAGCCGCGAATTCGGCAGCGGCGGCCGCAGTATCGGCCGCGCCGTGGCCGAGCAGCTGCACATCCCCTACTACGACAAAGAGGTCATCCGGCAGGTGGCCCAAAAAACCGGGTTCGACGAGCAGTTCGTGGCCGAAAACGGCGAATACGCCCCCGGCAAGACCACGCTCTCCTACATCTTCAAGGCGCTTGGCCGGCCCGAGGCACTGGGCCGCGCCGACGCGATGGATGGCCTCAGCACCACCGATTTTCTCTGGGTCATCCAGCATCAGGTCATTGCCAATCTGGCCGATCACGGCCCCTGTGTCATCGTCGGCTGCTGCAGCGACTTTATCTTAAAAGACCGGGACGACTGCCTGCACACCTTCATCCACGCCAGCCAGCAGTACCGCGCCCAGCGCATACTGCGCCTGTATGGGGAGGGGGAGAAGTCCCCTCAGCAGCGCCTGGCCGATAAAGACGGCCGCCGCCGGGCCAACTACAAGTACTTTACCGGGCGCGACTGGGGCCGCTGCCAAAACTACCACCTGTCGCTCGACAGCGGCACACTGGGCGAGGCGCGCTGCGCCGAGCTGCTCGCCTCGCTGCTCACCGCCCCCGGGCGGTAGAACAGCTGTTAAAAAATGCTCCCGCCGGGCCACCGGCGCCGCTATCTGCCCCTGATGTGCAAAAAAGGGACCGGTAGTTTTCTGCCGGTCCCTTTTGTCGCCGCTACAGCCGCTCAAACGCCACCAACCCACACAGGTAGGGATGGTCCAGATACACCGCGTCGGCCGTCTGCGGTCGGTAGCGCCACAGCTCCAGCAAAATACACAGGTCTCCGCCCCCGGCCAGGATCATCAGTGCCCCCATCAAAAACAGCGGCAGCCACCCGGTCACCACCGCCATCGCCGCCGGCAGCACGCCCAAAAGCAGGGTGGGCATCAGCGCCCCCACCGCGTACGGCATCCGCCCCAACGGCTGTTTGCAGCAGCAATACGGGGTCAGGTACTGCACCATCAGCCCAAATTCTATGGCCCTAAACCGGTCCGGAGCCACCAGGCCCCAAAACAGGCCGTGGATCAGCTCATGTACCACCACCAGCACCAAAAAAAGCGCCAAAAATACCAACAGACCCTGCGGGGCAAAGTGGCCCGGCCACGGCCCCCGCACCAAAAAGGCCAGCCCCAGCACCAGTACCACCGGCAGGCCCAACACCAGCGCCATCATGTTGGCGTAGCCCACCGATATCGTCAGGTCGGTCTCGCGGTATCCGGCCTGCAGCAGCGCCTGCCGCTGCTGTAAAAACTGCTAGTAGCGGCGCTGCTCGGCGCCGGTCAGCCGCCGGTCCCGCTCGCTGTCGGGCACCCGCTTACCCATGGGATACGCTCCCCGGGCCCTGCTCGATCGCCTGCAGCGCGGCGGCGATATCTCTTCTGATCAGCGGCTGCATGCTGTCGGCGTATTGGCGCCAGTCGGCCGCCCGCAGCGCCGCACAAATGCGGCCGGCCAGGTGGGGCTTGGCCGCCGCCACGGTCGGCAGCGCCTGAATGCACTGCCGCGCAGCGGTGGGCTTGTCGTCGGTTATGTGCAGAAGATAGCGCTCCAGCACCGCGTCCAGCTTTCCCGCCCGGTCCCAGCGGGCGTTGTCGGCCAGCAGCAGTAGCCCCCGCACCCGCACATACGCGCTGCGGTCTGCCAGCATCTCGACAAAGTCCCCGTAAAAACCATACACCTCGTCGCCCGCGGCGCTCAGCTGCCGCAGCTGCTTTAAGCAGCTGTAGGCGTAAACGGCGTCTTTGTCCCGCAACCCGGTTACCAGTGTCTCGGTCGCCCCCATATCTTTGCCACCTCTCTGTATTTCAAATGGTCTCGTCGTCCACTCTAATCATACTGCATCGCCGCCGCGCCGTAAAGGTACCGGCGGCACATCTCTCATTTTGCGGCACATAAGGTGTGGCCCACATGCTGCCGGTGTAGTACACTGGTCCTGTAAAGGGGGCCCCCGCTCAGGGCGCGCTCCCTAAAAAGGAGGTGTGTTCATGGCCAAGTGGGACCCCTGGCGCGGCTGTCACCGCCACAGCGCCGGCTGCAAGTACTGCTATATCCACAAAGGCGATGCCCGCCGCGGGGTAGACACCGGCGATATCCGCCGCAGCGAGAGCGGCTTTGATGCCCCCCTGAAAAAGACAAGCACCGGCGCCTACAAGATGCGCGGCGGGCAGACGGTATACCTCTGTTTCTCCTCCGACTTTTTGCTGCCCGAGGCCGACGGCTGGCGCCCGGCCTGTTGGCAGATGATGCGCCGGCGCCCCGACCTGCACTTTCTGTTTTTGACCAAGCGCATCGAGCGGCTGCCCCACTGTCTGCCGCCCGACTGGGGCAGCGGCTACCCCAACGTGACGGTGGGCTGCACGGTCGAGGACCAGTCCGCCGCCGACTTGCGGCTGCCCATCTTTTCCGCGCTGCCCATCTGCCATAAAAACATCATCTGTCAGCCGCTGCTGGGCCCGGTAGATATCTCCGCCCACCTCGCCGGCGTCGAGCTAGTGGTGGTCGGCGGCGAGTCCGATCCCCGCGCCCGCCCCCTCTACTACGACTGGGTGCTGGCGCTGCGCGATCAGTGCGCCGCCGCCAAGACCCATTTTTCCTTCCGTCAGTGCGGCACCCATTTTGTAAAAGACGGCCGGGCCTACACGCTGGCTACCCGCGACCTCGGGCGGCAGGCCCGCTGCGCCGGTATCGACTTTTAGCACCCACCTTCTACACAGCTTTTGTAAAACGACAAAAAGGCAGTGCCCGGTATTCACCTTTGGCACTGCCTTTTTGTTAGATTATCTCGCCGTCTGCTGTCGGGTCTCCAGCGCCCGGTTTATGCGGTCGGTCACCTCGCTGGCCATCTCAGGGGTAAAGCGGTCGCCGGTAGCTCCGTCCAGGTGTTGGGCCATGCCCCAAAAGATCACCTTAAAGTGCTCGGTCAGCTCCGCAGATATCTGCTCCCGCTGCAAAAGTCCCTTCTCCACCAGGTAGTCATAAAACACCTGGGTGGCCACCGGGTCGTCAAACAGGTCCACATAGTGGGTGTCGGTGGTCATCACAAAAGGTGCCGGGCGGTCGCTTATCACCGGCAGGTCTATGCGCAGCCGAATGTCCGCCGAGGAGGCGCCGATGAGCAGCTCAAATACCCCGCTGTCCGCCACCCAGCCGCAGGCCGGGTCGTAGTAGCAAAAGTCGCGGGTCTCCAAAGTCAGCTGCACCTCACGGCTCTCGCCGGGCTGCAGATACACCCGGGTAAAGGCCTTCAGCTCCTTTTCGGGGCGGGCCAGCTTGGCGTGGCGGTCGGCCACGTACAGCTGCACCACCTCGGCGGCGGGCATCTGGCCGTCGTTTTGCACCGTGCAGTACACCGTCACCTGTCCCGGCAACATCAGCTGTGGCACCGATACCCGCGGTGCCGAGTAGGTAAAGCGGCTGTAGCTCAGTCCGTGTCCAAAGGGGTACAGCGGCTCGATCTTCTTTTTCTCGTAATAGCGGTAACCGGCGTAGATGCCCTCACAGTAGTAGTGGTAGTCGCCCTCCCCGGGGAAGTTCAGATATGCCGGGGTGTCCTCTATGCGCACCGGCATGGTCACCGGCAGCTTGCCGCTGGGGCTTATCTCCCCCCACAGCAGCTGCGCTGCCGCATGGCCCGAGCCCTCGCCCGAAAACCACAGATCCAGTATCCCCGCCGCCCGGTCGGCCCACGGCATCGCCACCGATTCGGCGTTGTACACCACCACCACCGTGTTTGGCTGTACAGCCAGCACCTCCTCTATAAGCTCCGCAGTGGCCGGCTCCAGGTCCAGGGTCCGGCGGTTAAAGTCGTCGTCCTCCGGCGGCAAAAAGGCGCCGGCAAACACCACCGCTGCCTGCGCGTCCCGGGCCGCAGCTACCGCCTCAGCCAGCAGTGCGTCGTCGTGCCGGTAGTCGCGGGTATAGCCGGGGGCGTAGGTCACCGCACAGCCCTCGGGGGCCAGCGCCTTTATCTCCTGCAGCGGGATATCTGAACACTGGGGGTTCATGGCCGCACAGCCGGTGCCGTTAAACTGCGGGTACTGGGCCAGCGCCCCCAGCACTGCCAGCGAGCGGGTGTCTTTTGCCAGCGGCAGCACACCGGTATTTTTTAGCAGCACGGCGCATTCGGCGGCGGCTCTGCGGGCCAGCTGGTGGTGGGCGGCAAAGTCTACCGGCTGGTGCTCTTTGCCCTCCTGGCTGTAAGTCAGCGCCAGTTCGATCAGGTGCCGGCAGCAGTCGTCTACCCGGCTCTCGGGTATACTGCCGTCCTGCACCCCGGCCACAATGGCCCGCACACAGCTGGCGCTGGGGGGCATCTGCAGGTCCAGTCCGGCCCGGCAGGCCTCGGCCGGGTCTTTTACCGCCACCCAGTCGCTCATGGTCACACCGTCAAAACTCCACTCATCCCGCAGCACATCGGTCAGCAGATAGGGATTCTGGCAGCTCTGCACCCCGTTTACCTTGTTGTAGGCGCCCATCACCGCCCGCGGCAGGCCCTTTTTAATGGCCCGCTCAAATCCGGCCAAATAGATCTCGTGCAGCGCCCGCGGGTCCACGATCGAGTCTATCCAGGTGCGCTTGTAGTCGGCGTTGTTGCAGGCAAAATGTTTTACGCAGGCCGCCACTCCTTGGCTCTGGATGCCCCGCACCATACCTGCGGCCATCTCGCCCGATAGTACCGGGTCCTCGGCGTAGTACTCAAAGCCGCGCCCGGCCAGCGGGTGCCGGCGCAGGTTCAGCCCCGGCCCCAGCAAAAGCCCTACGTCATGGGCCTTGCACTCCTTGGCAATAGCTGACCCCACCTCCTCGATAAGCGCCGTGTCCCACGAGCAGGCAATGGCCGACCCGGCGGGGAAACAGGTGCTGGGCAGCGTGCGGGCGATCGCCTCCGGGCTGTCAAACGAAAAAAACATCACGTTTTCATACAGGTCGTTTTCCTCTTTGTCCTGGCTGCCGGCCTGCAGCCGCAGTCCGCTGGTACCGTCGGCCACGATCAGGCTGGGTATCCCCAGTTCGGGAAAGGCGGCGGTACGCCAATGGGTGGCGCCGGTGCACAGGGTGGCCTTTTGCTCCAGCGTCATCCGCTCAATGATCGCCTCGATCTTTCTTTTCAATGTGTCTTCCTCCTCACTTCAGTCGGCGGCCGGTCGGCCGCCGCTGCCCACAGCGTTTTTTTCAGCATACAGCCGCCGGCCCCCGGCTGTCATTACTGTACTTGCACAAAAGTTTGCAATTTTTGATATTTTTCTTGCGCTGTCGGGCAAAGTCTGGTATATCTAAAAACAGAATACCATACTAGAGAGGGGGGAGAACATGCAGCCGGTCTTCGAGCAGGTGCGCCCCACCCAGCAGCTCATCGCCAATCTGTACCGCCACCGGCAAGAAGGGGTGCACCCGGTACCCATACATTGGCACCCCGATCTCGAGCTGTTCTGGTACCGCTCCACCCCGGTGCGCTTTTTTTGCGGCGGCCGCACTGTGCTGCTGCCCGCCGGTACCCCGGTGCTGCTCTTCGGCGGCGAGATACACGGGCTCGAACCGGTCGAGCAGGCCGCCCCCAGCGGTCTGTCGGTGCTGTGGCCTCACAGCTTTCTGTCCCAGGCAGTGCCCGGATACGCCCGGCTGGGCGGCCCCAGCGGCCCGGTACAGAGCGAGCGGCTCACCGCCCTGCTGCAACAGCTGCTCGAAGTCTGCGACGGGGAGCAGACGCCCCTCACGCCGCTCTTGCAAAATGCCCACCTGTACGGTCTGCTTCACTACCTGCTGTCCACATACGCCGCACCGCAGGCAGCTATGCCCCCATCCAAGTCACTGCAGCACTGCCGTTCTGCCCTCAGCTACATGCAGCAGCACTTTCGCAGCCCCATCACCCTCGAGAGCACCGCCCGCCACGTGGGCGTCTCGGCCGAGCACCTCTCGCGGCTGCTGCGCCGGTGTCTGGGTCTGGGTTTTCGCCAACAGCTGCGCGATCTGCGCCTCGACTGGGCCACCAGTCAAATGGCTGGCTGGCAGCAGGGCCTGCTCCAGATCTGTCTGGCCGCCGGCTTTCCCGACTACCGCGCCTTCTGCGCCGCCTTTAAAGAGCGCTATGGCCTCACCCCCCGCCAGTACCAGAGTCGGCTGTAAGCGAAAGAGCCGCCGCCCCTCTCACCATGCCGCACCGCCTGTCCGGGTGCGCGCTCCCGTACGGGCAAAAGCGTAGAGAAGAGCGCATATCCGTATCGGGCAGCCGGTCAATACCTTCGGAGGTAGAGAAGATGCTCAAAAAAATATACGGTCTTATCGGCGTGCTCATGGGGTGCTCTACCGGCGTATTCATCGGCGGGGCGGCTTTTAGGTTTGCAGACTACAAAAAGCATCCCGGCCTATATGCCATGCAGTCCGCACCGTGGTATACAGGCATTCAAATAACGGGTATTGCCCTCGTGGTATTGCTGCTCCTCTGTGTGGCGGTGCGGGCCCTTATCCGCAACAAGTTAAAGCGGCAGTCGCGCGTATAAAAACAGCCGCTAAAAAAGAGAGGTCCCCGCCTGATCAGGCGGGGACCTCTCTTTTTGCCGGTAAAAGCTGTGTAGTTACCGGGTCAGGTGCCGGCCAGCAACCGGTCGCCCCAGCGCGATCGCCTGTAGATGATCACGCCCACGCAGTTGGCCACCATCCAGCCGATGGGCACCGCCCAGTAGATGCCGGTAAACGACATGGCCGTGGCCGCCAGCAGGTACGAGAGCAGCGTGCGCGTCCCCAGCGAAGCCACCGACAGAACCACCGTGGTGCGCTGCATCGAGAGCCCCCGGTAAAAGCCGTAAAACAGGCACTGCACGCACATGAAAAAGTAAAAGTAAGCCTCCACGTGCAGGTAGTCGGCGCCGATCGAGATGGCCTGTACATCGCCGGCGTCGATAAAGATGCCGATCATCTGCCGCGAGAACAGCAAAATCACCGCCGCCACCACCAGCGAAAAGCCCAGCAGGATAAAAAGACAGGTGCGCAGCCCCTGCTTGATGCGCTGGGGCTTTTTGGCGCCGCTGTTTTGTGCCACGAACGTCGAGAAAGCATTGCCAAAATCGGTCGCCGGCAGCGAGGCGAAGGAGTGGATCTTGCTGGCGGCGGCAAACGAGGCCATCACCGTCACCCCGTAAGAGTTCACCAGCCCCTGCACCAGCACCATGCCAAAATTGAGCACCGACTGCTGCAGCGCCGTCAGCAAGCTGTTCGAGAGCACGGTGCCGCCCACCGGCGCGCCGCTGTCATACACCTCGCCTTTGGGTATCACCTGCTGCCGGTAGCAGTACAGGCAGCACCCCACCGCCGAACAGAACTGGGCGATCACAGTGGCCCAGGCCGCCCCGGCGGCGCCCATGCCAAAATGGGCTACGAACAGCAGGTCCAGCAGCACGTTGATGGCCCCGGCCGCCGCCAAAAAGTACAGCGGCGCCCGCGAGTTGCCCACCGAGCGCAGCAGGCAGGCGCAATAGTTGTATAAAAAAGTGAACAGCAGCCCGCCAAAGGTGATCTGCAAATAGCTCTGGGCAATAGGCCGGGTGTCCTGCGGCATCTGAAACAGGTGCAAGATCTGCGGGCAAAACACCACCGCCAGCACCGACAGCCCCACCGTCACCCCCAGGATCAGAAAAAACGAGAACTTGGCCGAGCGGGCCAGCCGCCCCGGGTCGCGGGCGCCAAAGCACTGGCCAAACACCACTCCCGCACCCATGCACATCCCGGTCACCACCGATATGGCAAAAGCCATGATGCTAAAAGACGACCCCACTGCCGCCAGCGCGGTCTTGCCCACAAAGCGGCCCACAATGGCAGTGTCAGCCACGTTGTAAAGCTGCTGCAAAATGTCGCCCAAGATCATCGGCAGGGCAAAAAATATCAGCTTTTTGGCCATTGGCCCCTCGGTCATATCGTAGCGCAAAGCGCTCCCCTCTTTTCTACTTCGTCGTATTTTGTCCGCCGTCGTCGGGCGCTCTTTCAAAGACCTGTCCCAGCGCCGGCCTGCTTTAAAAACAGGCACAGTTAGCAGTATACAACGATTTTGGCGCCAGGTAAACGGCAAATTTGCCGATACCTGCCCGGCAGCTGTCATGCGGTTTTGTGCGTACCGCCATCCGCCGGCCTGGCAGAGCAGGGGAGGGGCGCTGTCCGCCCGCTTTGTCCCACCGCCCGCGCAGCGGCGGCCGCGGGTCAGATCGCGGGCGCCGTTGCGTGTGCCTCACCGGCCGTGTTCTCAGCCGGGGCGCCGCCAATCCCGGCACCCGGTCGGACGCTTATTTTTTTAAGATCCGCTGCAGGTAGGCCGCGTCCAGCAGGTTTACCGTCTCAAACCGCCCCTTGTAAAACACGCCCCAGTTGTTAAACACTCCCGGCAGCTCCTTGGCCTTTTGCAGGGTGTCCACCAGCTCCAGCTTCAGCAAAACGCCGTTTTCTGCACAGTACTGCTTTACTCTCTCCACCGCCCGCGCCACATAGGGGCACTGCCAGTCATAGTAGATGGTCAGCTCCTGGCTATCTATCTGCTGGCGTTTGGCAGCCGGGGCAAACGCCGGCGTCGTCCCGTCAAACGACAGCGCCAGCAGCTCGTAGCCGTCCTCGGTGCGGTCGGCCACCTCAAAGCCAAATTTCCGGGCAAATTTCTGGTCCGAGAGCCAGGATCTCTGCTTTTGGGCCCCCAGCATACACACGCCCGATCGCCCCTGTCGCCGGGCGTCGGCCAGACAGTACTCCATCAGCGCCCGCCCGTAGCCTTTACCCTTATGGCCGCTGTCTACCCACAGGCAGTACAGGTACAGGTAGTTGTCGCCCACCACCGGGGTCCAGGCCGTCTCTAGCGGCGCATACTCGATAAATACGGTGGCCTTTTCGTCCAATTTGCGAAAGACGTGCCCCTCTTTCAGCCGTTCGGCCAGCCACTGCCGCTTGGCGTCCACGCCCGGGTGGCCCTTTTTGCTGCGGATGATGCAGCTCAAGTGCTCATCGGCCAGGTTCTCTTCGGTCAGGTTTATAAAGCGTTCCATATGCGCCTTCCTCTCTGTTCGCGCCGTTTTGCCCCACGGCGCTGCGCGCCCGCGCCTTTCGGCCGCAGCGGTGACCACTGGCCAAAAAAGGGCCGTGCAAGACGTCCGTCCCACACGGCCCCACTGCACAGTGCCGGCCGCCCGGCGGCTGCTGTCACGGCGCGTCGGGCATCTTTTCAAACACCCCGCTGATGGTGTCGAAGTTTTTCTTGTCGCTGTCCGTCTGGGGCGTTGCAGTGTACTCCTGCCAGCCGGTGTTATAGCTCAGCACCTTGTAGCTCTGGCCCTCCAGCGTCTCGGTGCCCACCGTCACATAGCCGGCAGTGTAGGTCCCCAGGTTCGAGTTGTAGCGCATCACCCGCATCGACTGTCCCACCTGGTAGTCGGCAATGTTCTCGGTGGTCCAGTACAAAATGTACCTGCCGCTGCCCTGTCCCTGGTACGACCAGGTGTTCACCCCTTCGCCCTCCATGTCAAAGCCCTGCTTTTTCAGCGCCGCCACCACTTTTTTCACGTTGGTGCCGTTGGGGCTCGAGGAGTCGATGTGCTTGTTCATGGCGGTAAAGTTTTTAAGCACCGTCTGCAGCTCGCTGTCGCCGTTTTCAAACAGGCCGCTCAGGGCCCCGGCCATGTCAAAACCAAAAGACGAGATGTTGTGCACCACGCACTGGATGCGCACATCGCCCCCCGCACTGCGCGACACCTTGTACGGCCCGCCCTGCGCGCACACAAAATCCGATACATCGGCGATCTGCTGCAGCTCGGGGCTGGTCAGCTTGCCCTGCCCGCCGGTCTGGTAGATCTCCTCGGCCATCAGCTCCCGCCGCAGTCCACTTATGTTCACCTGGCAGGCCCGCTCCTGGGCGGTGGTGATATAGCCGGTCAGCGCGGGGATGGCAATGGCCGCCAGTATGGCCAGTATCACCAGCACCACAATGACCTCCACCAGCGTAAACCCGCGCGCTCTGTCTCTGCGCCGCACCATAACGGCCCCCTCCTATCGGCCTGCCGCACCGGGGTGGGGCAGGTGTCTGTTCTCTATCCCCACTATACCGTTTTTTGGTCACATCTGCAACCGTATGTACACAGCTCGCTGCCGCGTCGTTACAGCCGCAGATTTTAAAAGGCAGGAGCGACAAATTTTTTATCCCTTTTTTGTGCGCCTCTCTTTTAATTTGGATGAAATTGGTGTATAATGCTCCCTGGGTAAAAGAGACAGGCTCTGTTTCCATAAGCCGTGACCAAAACGGCGGTTTTGGGGCATACTCCCGTTGGGTTTGGCTCTTTTAGGCCCGAATTTACAAATTCGTAACATTTTTATACACGGAGGGGACGCAATGCTACAGCTCAAACATATCTCCCTCACCGCGCCGGAAGACGGCAAAAAGGTCATTTTACACGATATCGACCTGACGGTGGGCGACAACAAGTTCGTAGTGGTCACCGGTCCCAATGGGGGCGGCAAGTCCACCTTGGCCAAAGTCATCGCCGGCATCATGACGCCCGAGAGCGGGCAGGTGCTGCTCGACGGGACCGATATCACCGGTCACAATATCACCCAGCGGGCCAACGAGGGCATCACCTTCGCCTTTCAGCAGCCGGTCCGCTTTAAGGGCATCACCGTGCGCGATCTCATCATCACCGCCGCCGGCCGCCAACTCGACGAGCCCGAGATCTGCGGCTATCTGCACCAGGTAGGCCTGTGCCCCCGCGACTATATCGACCGCGAGGTCAACCAGAGCCTCTCCGGCGGCGAGATCAAGCGCATCGAGATCGTCATGGCCATGGCTCGAAAGACCAAGCTCACCATCTTTGACGAACCCGAGGCCGGCATCGATCTGTGGAGCTTCACCAACCTCATCGACGTGTTTAAACAGCTGCGCCAGCAGGTCAGCGGCTCCATCCTCATCATCTCCCACCAGGAGCGCATCTTAGAGATCGCCGACGAGATCGTGGTGCTGGCCGATGGACACATCACCGCCCACGGCCCCAGAGAAGAAATACTGCCCGCGCTGCTGGATACCGAGGGCGGCAGCTGCGCATACTGCCCCAGAACGGGAAGGGAGGCCTGATGACATGAATATGAACCCCATCACCCAAGAGCTTTTGGGCCAGGTATCCGACCTGTTCGGCGGCCCTATCGGCGGCGCCTACAACATCCGCGAAGACGGTGATTGCGCCGGCCGCCAGTCCACCGAGCATGTCAAGATCGAGTCTAAGCTCACCCAGCCGGGCATCGATATCCTGGTCGACCCCGACACCGTGGGCGAGACCATCTACATCCCGGCGGTAGTCACCCACACCGGCGTAAACGATCTGGTGTACAACGACTTCTATATCGGCGAAGGGGCCGATGTCACCATCGTGGCCGGCTGCGGCGTGCACAACGACGGTGGGTCCGAGGCCCGGCACAACGGCGTCCACCGCTTTTTCCTGCAAAAAGGGGCGCGGGTGCTGTACATCGAAAAGCACTTGGGCATCGGCGACGGCAGCGGCAAGCGGGTCATCGACCCCAAGACCCATATCGAGATGGCTGAAGACAGCTATATGGAGATGGACACCACGCAGATTAAGGGCGTCGACTCCACCAAGCGCGAATCCACGGCGGTGCTGGGTAAAAACGCCAAGCTGGTCATCAAAGAAAAGATCATGACCCACGGCGACCAGTACGCTGAGACCAACTTCGTAGTCGACTTGAACGGCGAGGGATCAGGGGCCGATCTGGTCTCCCGCTCGGTGGCCAAAGGCACCTCGCGGCAGCTGTTTCGCTCCCGCATAAACGGCAACGCCGCCTGTAACGGCCATTCGGCCTGCGACGCTATTATCATGGATAACGGCGTGGTCAGTGCCATCCCCGAGCTCACGGCCAACCACGTCGATGCCGCCCTCATCCACGAGGCAGCCATCGGCAAAATAGCCGGTGAACAGATGACCAAGCTCATGACGCTGGGCCTCACCGAACAGCAGGCCGAGGAAAAGATCATCGAGGGCTTTTTAAAATAGACACAGTATAAAATAGAGAGCGGGCGCCACGCGGCGTCCGCTCTCTATTTGTGTCGCCATCCGAGCTTTTGCCGTTTAAGGTACGATCATGAGAGCGCCGGGCAGGAAGGTGCCCCCAGATGCGGTGCCAGCCAAAAGCGGCGGCGTGCAGCAGGGGAGACCGGGATAGCGATCGCCCCACAGGTATAGGGCCATACAGCGTGTGACCGGGCACCTGGGTGATCGTATAAACACCGCTGCGATACTGCCCCCGCGCTTTTCTCTGCTCCTGAGTTTGTCTCCGGCCGCCGTATCCCTACCCGCCCCAGCAGATACTTTTATCGTATAGGCGGCTGAGACACAGATAAAAAAAGAGCCCCTACCGCCGCCGGGCAGTGGGGGCTCTTTCTACGCCTATTCTTTAGGGGTGTAGGTGGGCACGATCTTTTTCACCATCTCGGTCACGCCGCGGCGGTCGTTGTCCTCGGCCACGGTGCGCAGCCGCTCTAGCTCCTGGTAAAAGGTGGGCACGTCCAGCTCGATGGGCTTGCCCACAAAGATCTTTTTGTGGGCGGTCTCGCGCATTCCCTCCTCGTCCATAAGCAGCTCCTCAAACAACTTTTCGCCGGGGCGCAGGCCGGTGTACTCGATCTGGATATCCACCCCCGGCTTTAGGCCCGACAGCCGTATCAGGTTCTCGGCCAGCTGGCGGATCGGCACCGGGTCGCCCATGTCCAGCACAAAGATCTCACCGCCCCGGGCCATAGCTCCGGCCGACAGCACCAGCGACACCGCCTCGGGGATGGTCATAAAGTAGCGGATGATATCCGGGTGGGTCACCGTCACCGGCCCGCCGGCCTTGATCTGCTTTTTAAACAGCGGGATGACCGACCCGTTAGACCCCAGCACGTTGCCAAAGCGAACCGCCACGAACTCGGTCTCGCTCACCGCGTCCATCGACTGGATGATCATCTCGCAGATGCGCTTGGTGGCCCCCATCACGTTGGTGGGGTTCACCGCCTTGTCGGTGGATATCTGCACAAAGCGGTGCACGTGGTAGCTGTCGGCCAGCTTTACTAAGTTCAGGGTGCCAAATACGTTGTTTTTCACCGCCTCCTCGGGCGAGGTCTCCATCAGCGGCACGTGCTTATGGGCCGCCGCATGGAACACGATGTCCGGCCGGTAGCGGTCAAAGAGGATATCCATCTTCTCAAAATCGCGGATCGAGGCGATCTCCACCGCCAGGGCCAAACTGTCGTGATACAGCCCCACCAGCTCCTGCTGGATGTCGTAGGCGTTATTCTCGTAAATGTCCACGATGACCAGCCGCTGCGGCGAGTATTTGGCGATCTGGCGGCACAGCTCCGAGCCGATAGACCCGCCGCCGCCAGTCACCATCACCGTGCGTCCGGTGATGTACTGGGCGGCGTCTTTTAAGTTGAGACTGATGGGGTCGCGCCCCAGCAGATCCTCCACCTCCACCCGGCGAATGCTGCTCATGGGCACGTTCTGCCCGGTCATCACCCGGTACAGGTCGGGGATCAGATTCACCTCGCACCCGGTCTGAGCGCAGATGTTGAGGATGCGCTTTTTGTCGTTCTTGCCCAGGTTGGCGATGGCAAATAAGATCGCGTCCACCTTGTAGTCCCGGCACACCTCGGGGATATCTTCAGTGGTGCCGCACACCCGTATACCCTGGATCGAGCGGCGATTTTTCGTCAGGTCGTCGTCCACGATGCACACCGGCAAAAACTCGTTAGACACGTTGCGTTTTAACTCCGACAAGATCATGGCACAGGCCTCGCCGCCACCCACGATGAGCAGCCGCTTGGTGCGCTTGGGTTCGGGCTTTGAGAACTTGGCGTCCACTACCTTGTTGATCTTGTAGACGATGCGGCACATGAACAAAAAGAAGGTGCTGAGGATCGCGCTCATCATGTAGGTGCGCACGCCGATGTTCAGGTGCAGAAAAAAGCTGACTACAAAAAAGAAGATGTTGCCCACCACACTGGTGATACCCACATACAAAAATTCCACAAAGTCGGCGTACTGCCACATCTGGTCGTAGATGCGAAACAGCAAAAAGGCGGCCAGACCACAACCCAGATAGGTCAAAAAAGTGGTGACGAACACGTGCTCGTACCCCAGCAGCGAAAAGGTGTTGCGGATCATGGCAAACGAGAAAAAGTAGGCACAGCCCCACAGCACCAGGTCGAAGGGCAGAAGCACATACTTTTTCAGCCGCAGCAAAAAATTGTACAGTTGGCTCATATCGTTAAAACTTCCTTTTTATTCACAGCGCAAACAGCGCAAACCAGCGCAAACGGGCACAGCTCTCAAACAGCAACTATCGGGCCGGCGCGGTGCGCCCAGCCCGCATCCACATTTTACTCTATTTGTCTTGGCCGCGCAACTGTACGGCGGCGCGGCAGGCAGCCAGCGCGTCCTGCCGGGTGGTCGCCGCGATCAAAAAGCGGTTGTTGTGGCAGAAAGTCAGGCCGCCGATACCGCTGGTGCGCTGCAGTACCTCATCTTCCAGCCCGGCCCACTGCGGGGGAAACGGGCACTTCAGCTGCCCGCCGCCGTCCTCGATGGGCACCCCTTGGGCGCACCAGCCGCCCCGCTGAGAGGGATACACGCAAAACACCGCCTCACTGGGCGACAGCACAGATTTCCAGGGGGCAAAGCGCGGCAGTATCACCACCCCGTCCTGCATCTGCTGCAGCGCCTGCTCCACCAGTGCCTTGGCGCGGCAAAAGCCGGCGATGCTGTGCAGCCGGTTGCGCAGCACGGTATCGGCAAACGCCACCGCCCGCCAAAAGGCGCTGTCGGGCCCGCTGTCCTCATCCCAGGCGGGGTTGAAATCACCGATCAGCGCTGCCAGCTCGCTGCCGCAGCCGGTGTTGTCATCCAGGTCCAGTGGCTGTACGAACTTCTCGTCAAAGCGCAGTGCCTCGCGCCGCCGCTGCTCTGTAGGCATGGGGGGCAAAAAGCGCTGCAGCAGTATTTCACCATAGGCGTGCCACAGCAGACCAAAAGCGGCGTAGGGCACCCCGTCGGGGCGCACCGGGGCCCCTTTTTGGTGGTGGTCGAACGGGCCGCCGCCAATGTCGTACACCAGCCCCGCAAAGTCTGCCGGCACGCGAAAACTGCGCCGCACCTGTATGTCGGGGCGCAGCAGCTGCAGCAGCGCGGTGCCAAATACATCGTCGGCGTGAAATTTGCCGCCGTGGGTCAGGGCCTCGGCGGGTATGGGCGGCGCTGAATGTGTATCGTAAAAAGGTCCCATCATCAAAAGTACCTGTCTTTCTACCGGTATGTGCGGCGGCCGAGGTCGCCGCCGTCTCTATAGTATAGGCGCTGGGGCGTGCGGCAGTCAACTGCCGCCTGCCGGCACCTGTCTCCACCGCCCGTACCAAATACAAAAAATGCGCCGGTGCGTGCTCGCACCGGCGCATAGCTCCTATCGTCTGTCTCTCTTATTTGGTCAGGGTCTCGAACAGGTCGCCCATGATCTTGTCGCGGTTGAGCGCGTAGACATAGCGGATGGGGTAGCGGGACTTATCGATGCTGTAGTGGCCGTCGTACGACGGGATCGGTGCGGGCTCCAGGCGGTCCATCACCGCATCGCTCAAAAACCACGCCACCGGCGCCACATCCCAGATCGCCCGGCTCCAGTACGGGCCTTGGCCGCACTCCTCAGCCTCGGTGCAGGTGATGTCGCACAGGTAGTCGCACAGCGCATTTTTGCCCTTCAGCCAGTGCTGCAGCTCCGGCCCGGTAGTCGCCAGCGACGATACCACGCCCATACAGGGGAACAGCACCACCGGCACGCCGCAGGTCAAAAGCACCCGGGCCCCGGCAATATCCTGTACCATGTTGAATTCCATGGTGTCCGGCCAGTCCAGCGAGTGGCCGCCCAGCCACACCACCACGATCTTTTTGGCGATCTCGGGCTTCATCAGCAGGGCCGAGGCCACGTTCGAGATAGCGCCGATCGCAATGACATACAGCGGGTCGTCGTCGGCGCGCAGCATGGCTTTTTCCACCAGGTCTTTGGCCGCGTCCGAGATGACCGGCGTCTGCTCGTCGTGCAAAAAGCTGGTAGAGCCGCGGTACACCTTGTCAAACATGTCCTCCCGGCCCAGCAGCTTTAAGATGTTAAAGATCTCGTCGTAAGATTTTTCCATGCCCACCGCGGCGGTGGGGGCCCCCTTCATCTTCTCGTTGACAAAAGGCGCGGCATAGATGGCCTGCACGTTAAATTTCTCGTCGTGCTTCAGCATGTAGGAGATAGCGTACTGGTCGTCGATCTCGTTAAAGGTGTCGGTGTCCATCACCACATCCACCTTGCCGGCGGGTTTGTCCAGCCGTCTGGCCACGAATCCGTCGGTCAGCTCGGGGTAGGGCTGGTGCTTGGGCAGGTTGAAGCCCGTGTCGATCAGGTTTTGCAGCAGTTCATTTTTGGGCATAAAAAGCTTCCTCCTTTAGCGGCCATATGGCCATGTAGGGATTATTTAGCCGAGAGATACCAAAAATACAACCCTATTTTAGCACACCTGAGCCGCGGTCTATATGCTTTTGGTAAAATTCGCCGTTATGCTAAAAAACACCGCTGTGTCACTGGACACTTTTCCCACAGCCCCTCCGACCGCTGCCGCCGTTTTTCTTGACACCCCCCAGTAAATGCCATAAAATAGGTACATTATAGATCGGATGAGGTCCCTGCGCACCGGCCGGTCTTTTATCAGCTGCCTGCGCGCCGCGTGGCGGCCGGGGCGGCACTGTCCCCAGCGGACACAAAACAAAAAGGAAGCAGGTCTTTGTCATGATGCAGATACCGTTTTCACCCCCGGATATAGATGAGCAGGATATACAGAGCGTGGTAGAGGCGCTGCGCTCGGGCTGGATCACCACCGGTCCCAAAACCAAGGAGCTGGAGCGCCAGCTGGCCGCATACTGTCAGGCCGACCGGGCCGCCTGTCTCAACTCGGCCACCGCCGCGCTGGAACTGGCGCTGCGGGTGCTGGGCATCGGCCCCGGCGACGAGGTCATCACCAGCGCCTACACCTACACCGCCTCGGCCAGCGTCATCTGCCACGTGGGGGCCACCCCGGTGCTGGTAGATACCGAGCCGGGCAGTTTTCACCTGTCGCCCGAAAAAATGCGCGCGGCCATCACCAGCCGCACCAAGGCGGTCATACCGGTAGATATCGGCGGCGTGCCCTGCGACTACCGGGCCATCTTTAAGGCTCTGGAGCGCGAGCAGGACAGGTTCGTGCCGCAGACCCCCCTGCAGGCCGCTATCGGCCGCATCGCCGTGGTGGCCGATGCCGCTCATGCCATCGGCGCCACCTACGGCGGGCAGATGGTGGGCAGCGTGGCCGACTTTACCTGTTTTTCTTTCCACGCCGTCAAAAACCTGACCACCGCCGAGGGCGGATGTGCCGCCTGGCGCCGGTTCGAGGGCGTCGACAGCGACGAGATATACCGCCAGTTCATGCTGCTCTCGCTGCACGGCCAAACCAAAGACGCACTGTCCAAGACCAGGGCCGGTTCCTGGGAGTACGACATCGTCTCCCCGGCCTACAAGTGCAATATGACCGATATCATGGCTGCACTGGGTCTCAGTCAGCTGGCGCGCTATCCCGCGCTCCTGGCCCGCCGCCGCCAGCTCATCGAGCAGTACGACCGCGCCTTTGCCGGCCAGCTCGAGTCGCTGCGCCACTACGGCGACGACTACACCTCCAGCGGGCATCTGTACCTGGCGCGGGTACCGGGCGCCGGCCGCATCCAGCGCGATGCACTCATCGAGCGCATCGGCCAGCAGGGAGTGGCCACCAACGTGCACTACAAGCCGTTGCCGCTGCTCACCGCCTATAAAGACATGGGCTATTCCATCGCCGACTACCCCTGTGCGCTGGCCCAATTTGAAAACGAGATCACGCTGCCGGTCTACACCACCATGACCGACGCGCAGCAGCAGTACGTCATCGAGGTGGTAAAAAACTGTCTGGAGGATCTGCGCCCGTGATGCTGCCCAAACAGCTGCCCCCAGCGCTGGATAATCCGGCCGTGCGCCGGTACTGGCAACTGCTGCGCCACAAGCGGGTGGGGCTCTTTTGCAAGCGGGGGTTCGATATCATCCTCAGCGCCGCCATGTTGCTGCTGCTCTCACCAGTCTTTCTGGCGCTGGCGCTGTGGATCAAACTCGATTCGCCCGGCCCGGTATTTTTTCGCCAGCAGCGGGTGACCACCGGCGGCCGCATCTTTCGCATCTTCAAATTTCGCACTATGGTCCAGGGGGCCGAAAAACTGGGCTCGCTCATCACCGAGCCGGGGGATATGCGCATCACCCGGGTGGGCAAACGTCTGCGCGACCTGCGCATCGACGAGATCCCCCAGCTGCTCAACGTGTTGCTGGGCGATATGAGTTTTGTGGGCACCCGGCCAGAGGTGCCCCGCTATGTAGAGGCCTATACCGACGAGATGCGGGCCACCCTGCTGCTGCCGGCGGGCATCACCTCCAACGCCAGCATCAAGTTTAAAGATGAGCAGCAGATGCTCGACTCGGGCAGCGATACCGACGATATCTACATCCACCAGGTGCTGCCGGCCAAAATGGTCTATAACCTCCAGTACCTCGAAAATTTCTCCTTTTGGGGCGATATCGCCATCATGTTGCGCACCGCTGTCGGCATCTTCCGCTGAGCCAGCCGCTCTTTTTATCCTGTATCCAACGCGCCGTGTCGGCCCGCTTCTGTCGGGCCGGTGCGGCGCGTTTTCCTCTCTGGTGTCCCCGGCGATACCGCCCCGGCGGGCCCTCTAAAACTTTCCATCTATTTTTTTATCGATTGTATTGACAATAGTTCATACTGTATATATACTATATATACAGTGTACACTTGACAAAGGAGATGAAGCGGTTGCACATCATCATCCGCAATTCCAGCGGCACCCCCATCTACGAGCAGATCGTGGCGCAGATCAAAGACGCCATCCTCACTGGGGGGCTGGCACCGGGGGAAGCGCTTCCCTCGATGCGGCTGCTCGCAAAAGAGCTGAAGATCAGTGTCATCACCACAAAGCGCGCCTACGAGGAGCTGGAGCGGGAGGGTTTTATCTCCACCCAGCAGGGGCGGGGCAGCTTTGTGGCCGAGCGCGATCTGGAATTCGTGCGGGAGGAGAAGATGCGCCAGCTGGAGAGCCAGCTGGAACAGGCTGCCGCCACAGCCAAGGGCTGTGGGGTCGACCGGGCCGAGTTCGTGCAGCTGGCCGCGCTCTTGTACGACGAGTGACCGGCTGCGCGCTGCCCGGCGGCAAAACGATACCGTGAGATAGAGAGGCGACATAGATGGAATATGCGTTAGAGGTACAGGGCCTGGAAAAGCATTACAGCGGTTTCTCGCTGCAAAAAGTCGATCTGGTCCTGCCGGCCGGCTGTGTGCTGGGCCTGGTGGGCAAAAATGGGGCCGGTAAGAGCACCCTGCTCAATTTGATACTGGACGTGGTGAAAAAAGACGCCGGCACCGTGCGTCTGTTTGGCAGCGAGGTGTGCGGCCCACTGCAAAAACAGGATATCGGGGTGGTGTTTGACGAGAGCTATTTCCACGACTTTCTGCAGCCGCGGCAAATATCCCACATTATGCAAAACATCTACCAAAATTGGGACCAGGACCAGTTTTTTCACTACCTGCAGCAGTTTGCGCTGCCGCTGGATAAAAAGGTAAAGGCATTTTCCCGCGGCATGAAGATGAAATTGTCCATTGCCGCGGCGCTGTCGCACCGCGCCCGGCTGCTGCTGCTCGACGAGCCCACCGGCGGGCTCGATCCGGTGGTGCGCGACGAGATCCTCGATATCTTCGCCGACTTTATGTTGGAGGAAGACCACTCCATCCTCATCTCCTCCCACATCACCAGCGACCTGGAGCGCATTGCCGACTACATCGCACTCATCGACGACGGCCGGCTGCTGCTCTGCCAGGAAAAAGACCAGCTGCTGGAGCGGTACATGCTGCTCAAGGGCTCGCCCGAGCAGCTGGCCGCCATGGACAGCACCCAGCGGTCTGCGCTCATCGGTCTGCAGCAGGGGGCATTCGGTTTCGAGGCGGTGTGCGATATACAAAACGGGCTGCCTGCCGGCGATGTGGTGTGCGAGCCCGGACGACTGGAAGAGGTGCTGTTGCACTTCATCCGCGGCAGCGAGAGGGGGGACCGGCAGTGAAAGGCCTGATCTTAAAAGATATCTATATCTTCGGCAGCAACATCAAACTGTACATCATCTACTTCGCCTTTTTTGGTGTGTTCTCTTTTTTCAGCGATGCCTCTTTCTTCTACGGTATCGTCATGATGATGCTCACACTGCTCTCGATCACCGCCGCCAGCTACGACGATATGGCCCACTGGCCGCGGTTTGCAGTGAGCATGCCACTGTCCCGGGGGCAGATCGTCACCGCCCGCTACCTGTTTATGTTCATCATGACCGGCAGCGCCGCTGTTTTGCTCTCTATCTTCAATGTGGTGTTCAGCTTTTTTAAGACCGGTATCTCTCTTATCGAGGGGTTTGCCGTCATCGGCGCCACCGGGTCTGTAGGTCTGCTGGCCGGTTTCGTCATCCTGCCCATCCTCTACAAAATGGGGGCCGAGCGCGCCCGCATCCTCATGATCTTAGTCATGATGGTGCCCTACGCGGCGCTCATGTTGGCAAATGCTTTGGGTGTCAAGCTGCCTGCCTGGCTCATGCACATGCCGCCGGCGGTATACGTGGCGCTGGTACTGGCACTGCTGGTGGGGGGCGGCCTTATCTCCTTTGGCGTCTCCCGCAATATTTTCGAGAAAAAAGATCTCTAGCAGCTGCGGTATCTACCCAGTCGGCAAAAAAAGAGGTGCGGACCTATCCGCGCCTCTTTTTTGTCAGCCATACAGTTTGCCCAAAATACACAGGATGGTACCAGCAAATGAGAGATTATATCTGGATAGTCTTGAGAATATTTGTCGAATTTTGTAGAATACATACAAGGAGGTGCTGGATATGAAAAAGTATCGGCCCTGCGCATATGTGTCATTATGGTACTGCCCTCCACAATTTTTCTCTCTAAGACACCGGGGAGTTTCCGGCGCTCGGTGAGGCACCGGCTCTGTCACTCTATGTCGACAATACCACCGGCCAGGTAATCAGCATAGATGCAGCCGGCGGTAAAAAAGATATGAGCGCGCAGGTGTTCAGAGCGGTTCTCTCCAGTATCGGTAGCATAGACGATGGGAGCGGACCCTGGCTGACATACAAGATCAGCCGCAAAAGGAGGTGCGAAGTGGTGGTCTCTGTTCCCAATACGCAAATACGGCCGTCTATCAGCGCTATGTAGTCAAGATCCCCATTGCCGATCTCAGTTTCTGATTGCAAAAATAGCCAAAGTAGCGATACTTTTAGGCAGATGCCTACATGAAAAAGTTACTGACACCGCGCCGGTGTGCACGGTCAGCACGGTGGACATTTCATGGAGAGCAAACCCGGTCACCGTGTTGGACAAGGCGAACTGCTATACAATTATGACACGACAGATGAACATCTCCACTATGTAACTCGTGTATCCACATAAAAGGACTAGGTTAAGTAGGCCAGATAACAATTGCTGTTTTATTCAGAGAGCGTTTGCTTTTAGACCATAGATGGCCTCATCGATTTGGTCACCGATGTCCAGAACGTCATAAATATTTCATGCCCGCCGACCGGTGTAACGAAACGTCTGTGCCCATCCGCCAGAGGGAGCACAGGAACAGGAGGTTTATTATGAAACGCTTTATCGCCATAGCGCTCTGTTTACTACTGACGCTTTCCACACTGTGTAGTTGCGGCGACGACTCTGACATGGGGAAAGAACCTGTACGCACAACATTGACAGAGGAAACACCTATCCTCATTGACAGCGATGGCAATATATCCGATTTTTATGCGCTGGGCTTAATTGGTACCTGTGATAAGCTGCAGCTAAAGGGGCTCACCGCCACCTATGGCGCGGTCACAGCCAAGCAGGCGGGAAAAAATCTGCTGGGAATGGCCAATCTCTACGGTTTTGACTGCCCCGTTTCGATGGGGAGATCAGAGCCTCTGGTAAAGCTTTTTAGTGCTACAGGCTCTGCTGATGGAAAATACGGTTTGGGAGGCGTTTCGTTGCCGGCGGGGAAAAAGAAACTCTCGGATAAGCCCGCGTGGGAAGTGATGTATGAGGCGGCAAAAGAGTCGAGTGGCAAGCTGCAGATCATCTGTATGGGGCCTTTGACAAATGTGGCCATGGCGGTGAATACCTATCCGGATTTTGCCCAAATGGTAGCGGGCATCAGCACCAACGCCGGGGTGAGCGATTTGGAGGTTGCACAGCAGGAGGGAAATGATGTGGTGGCGAGTATCGGCAATGGAGAGATTGACCTGCTCGCTGATCCGGACGCATTTATCACCGTTGCAAATAGTGGGATCCCTATCTACTGCATCGGTGACAGGCTTGCCAATCAAACTCGTTTTACATTTAATTACCAAGAAAACGAACACACTTTGGATATGTGGCTAAAGCCTAAAAGCAAGTATTCCGACTATTTTATGAAGGTGCGCGAGCACTATAAACGGGAGGATGAGGAACTGGTAAGTGTCGCCTTTCCCAGCACAGTATCTCTGGGTAACGTCATCGACGATACGATCTTAAGCTATGACAGCTTTTCCGCTGTCTCTCTGGAAAATGACACCTTGCGCCTCACAAAGCCTGCGGCTGAAACTGAGGGCACCATTCATATTGCCACGACTTTTAAAGACTTTTCATTCATTGTAGAGGACCCCTATGACACGAATGAAACTGGTGCAATGCGGTTTTTCTTAATGATTTTGCAGATGCCTGCATATTACAGCAAACACAAATGACGATCCCTCTTACAGCTCCCTCTGTCGATATGGGAAGGCCTTTTAAGCCCTGTTATATGTTTAGCAGCAAGATTGCAGCGGCAAAAATCAATCATAATACAGTGGTACAGCCCACAGTAAAAGACCTGGAGACACTGCTGGAATAGGACTAAAAAGCATAAAATTGTCGAGAAAAACCTGCCAGCGTAGTTTTTAAAGTGCTTTATTTAGAGTTTTTTTACAGGAAATTGGCGCTGGCTCTTTTAACAAACGGGGAGAGCAAGCCACCGAATGTTTGTTAGTCTTTGCCGCGTTTGCACCGCGATCACCGGGTGTGGCCTGGCTGTCCGCCAAGGTGACAGGAAGATCTACGGCCTCAGCTGACTGATGCCCCTGGGACAGAGTCCATAAAGGGATCCCCCAGCGTCTGTTGTGTAGATATGACGAGGCGATAAAAATCGGGCGGAATACGTTCCGCCCGGTTTTTTGTTGTCCGGCGGCAGTTTGGGCCTTTCCGATGGTATTTGCTACTTGTTATTTTCCGGGTGGCGTTGTATAATTTATTTGATTTTGGTTTTGTGATGCCAAACTGCCTTGGCGCCCATTTGTGGGCCAAAACAGAAAAGGCTATCATTTTTTCGGCGGCGGTTTTACCGGCGGGTCTTTGCCCGCACGCCGAAGATATTGCAGAGTATGGAAATGGAGGAACAGAGATGAGTCTTAAAAGCAGGCTTGAGATCCTTGCGCAGCAGGGCGGCAGTCTGGACCGCGGTACCAGCGCCTACAAGCGGCTGGTCGCACTGTTCGACGAAGGCACCTTCGTCGAGCTTGACGCCTATGCCGGGTGCGGGGAGGACGCCGCAGGCGTGTGTACCGGTTACGGCATGATCGGCGGCGGCATGGCCTACGCCTTTTCGCAGGGCGGTGCCGTGGGCACCGTCCACGCCAAAAAAGTGGCCAAGGTGTACGAGCTGGCCGCCAAGGTGGGCGTGCCGGTAGTCGGTATCTACGACTCGGTCGGCGCCCGCCTGGAAGAGGGCCACGACGTGTTGGCCGCCTACGGCCAGATGCTCGGCTGCGCCCAGTCGCTGTCTGGCGTCGTGCCCCAGGTAGCAGTGGTGGCCGGTGTCTGTGCCGGCACTGCCGCGGTGATGGCCGCCTCGGCCGACGTGGTCATCATGGCCAAAGACGCCCAGCTGTTCATGACCGCCCCCTTTGTGACGAGCGCTCTGGGCGATAAGGTCGCCGGCGCCGGCAGCGCCGAAAACGCCGCCAAGGCCGGTGTCTGCCACCTGGTAGCTGGTGACGTCGACGACGCAGTAGAGCAGGCTAAAAAGATCGTCTCGCTGCTGCCGCTCAACAATCTGTCCGAGGCCCCCTATGTCGAGTACGAAGAGGCCGATGGCACCGCACTGCGCGGTATCTGCGAGAACATGCAGGATTACGACGTGGCCGCAGTGTTGGCCGGTATCTTCGACGCCGGCAGCGTCGTGGAGCTCTCGGCTCAATTTGCCTCGCACGTGACCACTGCGCTGGCCACTCTGGCCGGTCAGGTAGTGGGCGTCGTTGCCACCGCCGGTGCTGCGTACCAGATGTGCTCGTCCTGCACCGCCAAGATCGCCCGCTTTGTCTCGGTGTGCGACAGCTTTGGCATCCCGGTGATCACTCTGGTCGACACCGACGGTTTCTACGAGAGCGCCTCCGACGAGCTGGCCGGTGCCGCCCGCAGCGCCGCCCGCCTGGCCCACGTGTACGCCGAGGCCACCTGTCCCAAGATCACCGTGGTCACCGGCAAGGCCTGTGGCAGTGCCTATGTGGTGCTGGCCGGCAAAAATGCCAGCGCCGACCTGACGCTGGCCTGGCCTAGCGCCGTCATCTCCACCCTGTCGCCCGAGGCAGCGGTCAACATCCTGTGGGCCGACAAGGTCAAGGGCTCCGATAAAGACGCCCAGGCCGCCCTAGTACAGGAGTACATCGATACCTTGGCCTCGCCTTTTGAGGCGGCCAAAAACGGCTATGTAGATGATGTGATCGATCCGGCCTACACCCGCAGTGCCCTGATCTCCGCCTGCGAGATGTTAGCTGGCAAACGGGTCACCAACCTGCCAAAAAAACACGGCAACATGCCGCTTTAAGACCTGACTAAAGGGGGATATATCAACATGAAAAGATTTAGCATAACTGTCAATGGTACCGCTTACGACGTAGCTGTCGAGGAGCTGGGCGCCGGCGCTGCTCCGGTAGCTGCCGCTCCCGCCCCGGCCGCTGCTCCGGCTCCCGCTCCCGCCGCCCCGGCAGCACCTGCTGCCCCCGCCGCTCCCGCTGCGCCCGCAGTGGCCGGTGGCACCAAGATCGAAGCCCCCATGCCCGGCACCATCCTCGACCTCAAGGTCGCTGCCGGCGACGCGGTGAAAAAAGGTGACGTTCTGGCCATTCTGGAAGCCATGAAGATGGAAAACGAGATCATGTGCCCGGTCGACGGCACCGTTGCCGCTGTGAACGTGGCTAAGGGCGACTCGGTCGAGACCAGCACACTGATCATGACCATCCAGTAATCTTTAAAAGAAAAGAGGTGCCGGTTTTATGGCAAAAGTAAAAATCACAGAGACCGTATTGCGCGACGCGCACCAGTCTCTGTTCGCCACCAGGATGACCATAGACGATATGCTGCCCATCCTGGATGAAATGGACAAGGTGGGGTATCACTCCATCGAGTGCTGGGGCGGCGCCACCTTCGACGCCTGCATCCGCTTTCTGGATGAAGACCCCTGGGAGCGCCTGCGCATCCTGAAAAAGCACATGCCCAACACCCCGCTGCAGATGCTGTACCGCGGGCAGAACTGCCTGGGTTACCGCCACTATGCCGACGACGTGGTCGAGTACTTTGTCGAGAAGTCGGTCGCCAACGGCATCGACGTGCTGCGCATCTTCGACGCGCTCAACGACATCCGCAACCTGCAGTCCTCTATCCGCGCCACCAAAAAGGCCGGCGGCCACCTGCAGGCCTGCCTGTGCTACACCACCTCTCCGGTGCACAACATCGAGTACTTCACCAAGTACGCCAAACAGCTGGAGGATGAAGGCGCCGACTCTATCTGCATCAAAGATATGGCCGGTCTGCTCACCCCCTACGGCACCTACGACCTGGTGAAGGCCCTCAAAGAGACGGTCAAGATCCCCATCCAGCTGCACACCCACTACACTTCGGGCCTGGCTTCCATGGCCGAGCTCAAAGCGATCGAGGCCGGCGTCGACATCATCGACACCGCTATGTCCCCGCTGGCGCTGGGCACCTCCCACGCCCCCACCGAGTCGATGGTCGCCGCCCTGCAGGGCACCGAGTACGACACCGGTCTGGACTTAAAGCAGCTCGATAAGATCCGCGCTCATTTTGCTACCATCCGCCAGAAATACGTGGATAACGGCATGATCAACCACAAGGTGCTGGGCGTCGACGCCAACACCCTGCTGTACCAGGTACCCGGCGGCATGCTCTCCAACCTCCTGTCGCAGCTCAAGCAGGCCGGCAAGGAAGAGCTGTACGAAGAGGTCCTCAGAGAGGTCCCCCGCGTGCGCGAAGACGCCGGTTTCCCGCCGCTGGTCACCCCCAGCTCGCAGATCGTGGGCACCCAGGCGGTGTTCAACGTGCTAAACGGCGAGCGCTACAAGATGGTCACCAAAGAGTTCAAGGGCCTGGTCCGCGGCGACTACGGCCAGACTCCGGTCCCCATCAAGCCCGAGTTCGTCAAGCAGATCATCGGCGACGAGCCGCAGATCACCTGCCGTCCGGCCGATAATCTGGAGCCCGAGCTGGATAAGCTGCGCGCCGAGTGTGCCGAGTACATGGAGCAGGAGGAAGACGTGCTGACCTACGCCCAGTTCGGTCAGGTCGCCGTCAAGTTCTTCGAGAACCGGCGCAACAAAAAACTGCACATCGACGGCGAGCACGTAGATGTGAAAAACAAGGTCCATCCCCTGTAAGGGCTTATCCTTGTCAGTTCCCATTTCCATTTAAAACACCGATGGCTTTCGTTGGCCACCGGTGTTTTTGCGTCTTTAACAAAACGGTCTATCTCCCAAGTTCCCAGACCTATTTAAACTCCCCGAAAGCACACCTGCTACCGTTGCGAACTGTGTGCGGCTACCCTGCCGGTATAATATCCCCATTTCAGCACCATAAAAAGGCCGGGCCAGATTAAGCGTTCTGGCCCGGCTTTTCCTATTTATACCTGTGTATCGACCTGCGGTGTTTACCGGCCAACTCTCGCTCAGACCTTTACCGCCGCCCCCAATGCGTCTAGTACAATGTCGGCGCAGGTCTCGTCCGGCAGCTCGTGCCGGGGCGAGAGCAGGGTGGAGAACTCCTCGGTCAGCGCCTCGTGCAGCTGTCGGTCGCTCAGTTCCAGCGCGCGCTGTACCGCCCGCAGTGCCCGTAGCGTCCCGGTGGGCAGCTTTGCCCGGGAAATGGCCGCGGCGTCTGCCCCCAGCTGGTACAGGTCGCAGTACAGCACCTCCGCCAACAGCCGCAGTGCCCGGCGCTGGTCGTCTTGGTCCTGGGCGATCTGGCTCATGCCAAACCGGGTAGTGCGATAGGCGGCCCAATCCTGCTGTTCCAGCTGCTGCCGGGCTTTCTTTTCCAGCTGGGCGTACAGGGCCGTCAGGTGGTTTTGCGGCCCGGCGCACAGCTGGTGCGCGGTGCAGATATCCACTCCGCAGTTGGGGTGGGTGTGGGCGTAATAGATGCCGGGGTTCTGCGCCACTATCTGTCGGCCCTTCTCGGTCAGGCAAAAGCGCCGGTGGGGAAAAAGCTGCTGCAGCGCCTGCGGCCCTACCGAGTCCAGCAGCCGCTGCACCAGTACCTGTTTGTTGCCCGAGGTGGGCAGCCCCTGCCGCCGCAGCAACTGCCGCAGGTTGGCCGCTGTCTCGCGCTGCAGTGTGCCGGTCAGATCGCCCAGCTGCAAATACCCCTGCTCCCAGAGCATCTGCAAGGTGGGGTAGGGGTCCTGCAGCTGATAATCGTAGTACCAAAACCCCTCAAAAAACTGCTGGTCCTGGCTGTAGTTCTCGGCGTAAAACAGCATCAGGATCTCGGTGGGGGAGAGCACCTCTGCCTGCCCGCCGCCTGCGGCCGCTTTTTCTATATCTGTCTCACCCTCCACTGTGGTGCAACTCTCAGCAGCAGCTTCCTCTGCCTTGTCGGCATCGGCGGTTGGGGCAGCTACAGCGCCTGCTGCCGGTATATCCCCTGTGGCAGCTTCGCTCTGTGCAGCAGTTTTGCACGCAGCGGGGGGCTCGTCCACTGCCGCAGTCGGCGGCGCGTCCTCTGTCGGCGCCTCCCGGCTCGGTTGCTGGTCGGGTGTATCTGCCGCGGCAGCAGGTGCGTCTTTATCCCGCTTTTTTCGTCTAAACAGGTCCAATATTCCCAAGGTTTCTGCCTCCTTATTGCACTGACCCTACCAGTTTACCTATATTCGCCCTTTTTTTCAACCCCTGTCCGCCACCGACCCTGCCGGGCACTATCATCTGGCTCTGCGCGCAGGTATCGGCGGTCAAACAGCCGTCGCTGCCATAAAAATAGGACGGCAGGCGACCGGTATCGGTGCCCACAGCCCTAAAAAGCAGTCAAACAGTACCCGGCTGCTATCGTCTCGCGGCAAGCGGCCGGAGCGGCGGCAAAATTTTAGTATTCCTGGTTATCCAGCACCACCTGTTCCACTGCCTGCAGGTTCAGCGCCCGGTTGACAGCGCTCTCCGACTGCAGCGTAAGGATAGAGCAAGCCATGGCAAACTGCACCGTCTCGGTCAGCGACAAGTCGTAGATGGCCCCGTACACGATCCCGGCGGTGTAGGCCTGGCCCACGCCGGTGGTGCTCACCGGCCGCCGGGCGCGGGTGTGGAAGAACCCCTCCTCGCTGGGGGTCACCACCGCACAGCCCTTTACGCCCAGCGTGATGAACACCCGTTTGGGCCCCATCTTGCTGATGTGTTTGGCCGCGCGGATGGCATCCTGCGCCGTTACGATCGAGATCCCCGAGATGAACTCCGCCTCGATGCGGTTGAGCTGTAAGGTACACATGCGGTCCAGCAGATGGACAAAGCGCTTGCATTTACCCACCGCCCCCACATCCATAATGATCTCCTTTTGGGGGAAGTTTTCCAGCACGTACTGCAGCGTCTCCGGCGGCAGCCCGCTGCCCAGCACGATGACCTTAGAACCGGCCAAAATGCCCGATTTGCGCTGTACGTATTCGGGGGTGATGTTGTCCTCGATACGCATGTCCGACAGGCCCATAGCCATGTCGCCGCCGGAGTTGATAAAAGCCATGAACAGTGAGGTAGAGGCGTTGGGCAGCAGCAGGCAGTCGGAGGTATCTATCCCCAGCGCCCGGCAGTCGGCCACAATCTTTTCGCCGAACATGTCGCCGCCAATGGGGGCCATCAGCTTGGCGTTGATGCCCAGCCGAGCCAGGTTCTCGGCCAAGTTGCGGGCCTCGCCCCCCGGCACCAGCGAGATGCGCCCGGGGTTCGAGCTGCCGGCCACCATGGGCTCAAACGAAAACCCGTTGATATCCATGTTGGCCGCGCCGATGATGGTGGCGTAATTGGGCTGCTCAAGTATGTAGCCGCGGCCCTTGATCTTGCCTTTTTTGGTGAGGTTCGTCAGGTGCACCGAGGCCGCAGACCGGGTAATGCCCAGCATGTCGGCCAACTCCTGATGGCTGATCATGGGGTTTTTGCGAATGATGGCCAGGATCTCGGCTTCTCTCTTGGTGATGGGTGCGCCGTATTTTGGGTTTTTTGCTGTGTCTTCAAAGTCAGAATGCAAGAGCTAAGACCTCCTCTAAATTTAGATCGGGATTGACCGGCAGGGGGGAGCGGATGGTCAGATTGGCCACCGCCATCCCAAAGCGGACCGACTGCTGGATCGAGTACCCCCGCTCCCGCCACAAGAGCACCCCGGCAAAAAATGAATCGCCGGCGCCGGTAGCGCTCTGCACCCGGCGCACCGGTATAGCCGGGTGCATACCTATGCTCTCGCCGTCGGCGCAAAAGGCGCCCCGCGCGCCGCAGGTGATGAGCACCCGCCGGCACCCCATGGCCAAAATAGCCCTGGCCATGCGCTGCAGGGCCGCAATGTCCTGCGCGGTCTCGCCGGTCACCGCCATGGCCTCCAGCAGGTTGCACTTCACGGTGTGAAAGCGGCCCAAAATGGGCCTGATAGCCAGCCCGCGCGATACCGACGAGGTGTCGATCCACAGCGGCACCCGGCAGTTCTGGGTGACGAACTCCAGCGTCTCCATAGGCAGCCCGCTGCCCAGCACCACCGCCCGGGCCCCGCACAGCACCGGCAGCTTCGCAGCCATAAATTCCGGCGTCAGCCGCTGCTCGAGCTCCACATCCGAAAGCGCCACGGCCATGTCGCGCTCCTCGTCCATCAGGGCGATATAGGCCGAGGACATCGCTCCCGGCACCGTCAGGCAGTGCGACATGTCGATGCCCACCGCCTGGCTGTCCTGCACCAGTTTTTGGCCAAAGGCGTCGTCGCCGATCGCCCCGATAAATTTCACCTCGCCCCCCAGCCGGGCATAGCACTCGGCGCTGTTGCGGGCTCCGCCGCCGCTGTACAGCCGTATCTTGCCGGGGTTCGAATTGCGGGGTATCAGGTCACCGGTAGCAAAACCGGTAATATCCACGTTGGCGGCGCCTATATACACTACATAGCCCATGGCACAAAGACCTCCTCGTCACTGGTGGCGAAATTCTCGAAAACGATCGACAAATGGGAGCGATTTAAGAGCACTTGGCTACTATTATACGGTTTGGCGGCAACTCCTGTCAAACAGATCCGCCCAGATCTATCTGGTAAAATATGGCGTTTTTATCCGGGTCGGTGCGGCTGTAGTCAAACAGTACCGCCACCGGTCCGCCCGCCGTCTCCCGGCTGTCGGGCCACACCGGATAGGGGAACACGTGGATGTACACCGACTTGGCAATAGCCGCCGGGTGCATGCCCACATGGCCGGGCAGGTAGTGGGCCACCTGCGCCTCATCGCCGTAAAAGTCGCGGATCTGCTGGCGGTAGCGGGGCGTCAGGTCACCGCCGTCTAAAAAGGGGAGGTGTTTTTTTGGCCGCTCCTGCCGCAGCCGGTCAAACTGGATGCACTGCCGCAGCCGCGCGGCGTCGGCCCCTGGCAGCCCGGTGCCAAACGCCAGCAGCAAACGCCACTTGTCCTCTTTAGAAAGTGCCGCCGGCATGCCCGATACCTGCTCTTTTTGCCGCTCCAGCTGCATATACTGGGCCAGCTGGCAGTAGAGCGCAAAGGGGCTATCCAGCAGCTGTTCCAGGTACCCGATCGCCGTGCGGTAGCGGCCGCAGTTGTAAAAGGTATCCACACAGTCCTCCACCTGCTCCAGCAATAGCAGGTCCGCAAAAGACAGCCAGCGGGTGCGCAGCACCTGATAGGGGGGCGCCTCGCTGCACACGATGCCGTACCCCTCGGCCTCCTGGCGCAGCAGGCTGCCGTGCAGCAGCTTTAAAAAGCCCAGCTGTAGCTGGTGGGGGTGCAGCCGGTAAACATCGTCAAACGAGCGGGAAAAAGCCTTCAGGTCCTCGTGGGGCAGTCCGGCGATCAGGTCCAGGTGGATGTGGATGTTGCCCGGCGCCAGCAGTGCGCCCACCGCCTTGGCGATCGCCCTGAAGTCGTGTACCCGCTGCACGGCAGCCACCGTGGCCGGATGGGTGGACTGCACCCCGATCTCAAACTGGAACAGACCCCGGCGGGCCCCCTCGAGCAGCGCCGCGTCCTCGGGCCCCAGCAGGTCGGCCCCCAACTCAAAGTGGAAGTTGGTCACCCCGTTATCGTGTTCCATCAGGTAGCGCCAGATGGTCCGCGCCCGCGCCCGATTACAGTTAAAGGTGCGGTCGACGAATTTTACCTGCCGCACCCGCTGCGCCAAAAAGAAGTCGAGCTCGGCAAATACCTTCTCCAGGCTGCGAAAGCGCACCTGTCCCCCCGCCCCCGACAGACAGTAGTGGCAGTGAAAAGGGCAGCCGCGGCTGGTCTCATAGTACAGCGTGCGGTCGCGGGGCAGCGTGTCCGCAGTGTATACAAACGGCAGCTGGTCCATGTCCGGCACCGGTGCCGGACCGTTTTGCACCACCCGTGCCCCGTCTCGCCAGTGCAGGCCGGGCACCTCCGGCAGCGGCGCCCCCGCCGCCAACAGCGGCACCGGTATCTCTCCCTCACCGGTTAGCACCCCGTCGCACCAGGGGTACTTGCTTAAAAAATCAGGGTCGTATCCGGCCTCCGGGCCGCCACAGAATATGGGGCAGTGGGGCAGTATCGCTTTCAGGTCCGGCCCCAACCGGGCGATCGTGGCCACGTTCCAGATATAGGTGGAAAACAGCAGCTGTGTAGGGCGTGCACAGCGGCGGTAGATCTCGCTGAGCAGTTGGTGGGGCAGCTGGTTGATGGTGCACTCCAGTACCTGGCAGCTGCCCCCCGCCCGCCGGATGGCCGCCTCCAGGTAGCGCACAGCCAGCCCGGTGTGGCTGTATTTAGAGTTGATCGAGATGAGCAGTGTGTCCACGGATAGGGCCTCCTCTTACTTGATGGTGCGATCAGCTGCTCTATATTGTACCACATCCAGCCGAGTAGAAGTATCCCCACCGGGCACCAAACAGGAACTGTTGCGCAGCCGGCTCTGTTTGGTGCCCGGCAGGAAAATTATTGAAAAAATTTTGTCGGAGAGGTGTTGACAAATGTGGACTAAGGTGGTATAGTTTAATTACACCAAGAGAAACTGACCCAATACCAGTTAAAACTTGTGAGAGAATTTTGATTAGGGGGAATTTACGAATGAAAAAATTTATCTGCACCGTTTGTGGTTACGTACACGAGGGCGACGCCGCGCCCGAGAAGTGCCCGGTCTGTGGCGCTCCCGCCTCTAAGTTCAACGAGCAGGCCTCCGAGGGTCTGGTTTTCGCTGACGAGCATGTAGTGGGCGTGGCCGAAGGCGCTCCCGCCGACATCATCGAGGATCTGCGCGCCAACTTTAACGGCGAGTGCAGCGAGGTCGGCATGTACCTGGCCATGAGCCGTGTGGCCGAGCGTGAGGGCTATCCCGAGATCGCCGAGGCCTATAAGAGATACGCTTTTGAAGAGGCCGAGCACGCCGCCAAGTTCGCCGAGCTGCTGGGTGAGGTAGTGACCTCCAGCACCAAGAAGAACCTCGAGATGCGCGTAGCCGCCGAGCACGGCGCCTGCGCCGGCAAAAAAGACCTGGCCACCCGCGCCAAGGCCCTCAATCTCGATGCCATCCACGACACCGTACACGAGATGGCTAAAGACGAGGCCCGCCACGGCTGTGGTTTCGCCGGCCTGCTGAAGAGATACTTCTGATCTCCTCTACATGCTACATAGCTGACTTCTTTACTCCCAACTATAAAACAGAGAGACAGGATGGCTTTAAGCCATCCTGTCTCTCTGTTTTGGCGCAGGCATCCGTCTTATATAAAAAGTACCTGCCGGATCTCCCCAGTGGCCAGATCTATCCGGCAAGGGGCGAGATAGGTGAACCAGTGTGGTCACCCGTCCAATACGACGGCGCCTGCTGTAAAGTCTCGCTCCGCAGCCCCGCTCTCCTCACCTGTCAGCAGCCCCCGGCTCTCCGCCGGCCATAGGCAGCTGGTAGATACCGGACTGCTCTTGCTCTGCCGTCTCGGCCGCTGCATACAAATAGAGGTCGTTTTCACCGCAGGTCAAAAAATAAAACTCTGCCGAGAAGGGGAGACCAACCATACAGATCGGGGCTCTCCGGTCATCAGATCGGTCTGTTGGATACGATCCGGCCGATAGCTGGCCACATAGACAGACTTGGCGGTGACCAGTGGCCGGCGGCTCGGCCCAGAAGATAAAAGCGCTCTGCTGCACTGTCTGGTCTAAAAAGTTTCAGGCCATATTTGGCCTCGGCGGTGTACTCTACACAACAAGCGGCGCCGGGCGCATCGCACAAAGTGCCGACAGGTTCTGTTCGCTCTTCGGGTTTGGCATCACTGCCTTTAGACAGCGCCGTACACACGTCTGTGCGCGTCTGTGCGCACCTGCGCGCGCTGTCCCGGTCTTGCCGTGTTTTCGCCCGTGAACGGTGCGCATAGAGGGGGCTGCCCTCTCCCCACCAGATGGATATCCCCGTCCGCTCCAAATGGGCTCCGGCTCGCTGCCGCCGATCAAGTCTTTGCGGCAGAGCGTACAACCCATCCCGTCAGAACCGGCCGACCAAGAGGAATAGACGAGACCGCAGAGCGTACTTTCGCGCAGGACCGATCCGTTGATGCTCCTCCTTTCGGCGATAACGGGCTCATCGCTGCCCGCGCGGTAAATGGACGTATTTCACGTAGTATACCGCATCGCCGCCTTGGCGCACTTTGCGCATGGCGGGGCGCTCTTCCGTATAGCCCACATAAAATGGGAGAGGAGCGGGCCCGCTAGCGGTATTTTTATCAGAGCTTTTATCGTATATGGCGCCGTCTTAGCCCCCCGCAGACAAAAAGGCGCTCGGGGCCACGAGACCTACAAAGCGCCGACGATCTTTCGCGGTCAAACACCGTTTTTATAGAAAATATTTGTGTGATACTTTACGATAGTTATTTATCAGATCTCGATAAATTATCTGTAACAGAAAACAGAGAGCCTCTCATTTCAGAAAAATTTCTCTGTCACCCAGACAAACGTCCAAACAAAAAAGAGCCGCCTGCTGGCAGCTCTTTTTGCCTATGTACCCGCACTATCTCTCTTTTTCGCTCTCGTCCTCGTCCTTTTCTTCCACTGTCGTCTCTTCTTCTTTTTCTGCAGTCTGGGTATTTAGGGTAATGCTCTCAGGTATACCGCTCACCGCCACATTGCGGTTCACTTTGGCGTCATAGCTGCCGGCGCGCACGATCTCGTTCAGGTCGATGCCCACCGTCTCGCGCATGGTCTCAAACAATTTGGCCATCACCGCCGGCACCCCGTCCGCCACACTGCTCACGCCTTCACTGCCAGAGCCGATAATGGTCACCTTATCGATGGCCGCCATGGGCTCGGCGATCTTCTGAGCAATATCGGGCAGCACCCTGATGAGCATCTCGCCCATAGCGGCGCTGTTGTACTTCTGGTAGGCCTCGGCTTTTTTCTCCATGGCCTCGGCCTCGGCCAGTCCTTTCTGGCGGATGGCCTCGGCTTCAGCCTCGCCCACCCTGCGAATACCGGTGGCCTCCTGCTCCTTGGCAAACAGGGCGGCCTCGGCGGCGCGCTGCATCTCAAACTTTTGGGCCTCGGCCTCTTTCTGGCGGCGGTACAGCTCGGCGTCGGCCTGCTTTTTCACGCTGGCGTTTAGCGCCTCTTCCTGCACCTCGGCCTCGCGCTTTTTGATGACGATCTCTTTTTCCTGCTTGGCGATGTCGGCGTCCGAAGTGGCGATCTCGATGGTACGGCGCTGTTCCTGCTCCTGGATCCGGTAGGCGGCGTCCGCCTCCGCCTTCTTGGCGTCCGATATGCGTTTGAGCTCAGCCTGCTTTACCGCCAGATCGTTTTGCTTGATGGCGATCTCCTGCTGGGCGGCTACCTGGGCGTCGTTGGCCTCTTTTTGGGCCATCGCTTTGGCCTTGGCGATCTCTTTTTCACTCTCGGCACGGGCGATGGCCGCCGTTTTCTGGATCTTGACGATGTTGTCTACACCCAGGTTCTCGATGACCCCCGAGTCGTCGATAAAGTTCTGCACGTTGAAGCTCACGATGTCCAGCCCCATCGAGGCCAGGTCCGGCTCGGCGTTCTGCTTTACCAGCTCGGCAAACTTCTGCCGATCCGATACCATCTCCTGCAGGTCCATCTTGCCCACGATCTCGCGCATGTTGCCCTCCAGCACCTCACGGGCCACGGCGCAGATGTAGGCGGTGGGCTGGTTCAAAAAATTCTGGGCGGCCACCCGCAGCAGTTCGGGCTGGTCGCTGATCTTTACGTTGACTGCCGCATCCACGTTGATGTTGATGTAGTCGGCGGTGGGCACTGCGTTGGAGGTCTTTACATCGATGGGGATGAGCTGCAGGTTGAGGATATCTTTTTTCTCTAAAAACGGGATCTTTACGCCCGCCTTGCCAATGAGCACCTTGGGCTGCCGCCGCAGGCCAGAGATGATGTACGCCGTGTCGGGCGACGCTTTCACATAACCGGTGAAAAACAGTGCCAAGATCAAAATTACCGCAATACCAATGGGGATGAGTAGACTGAGGGGAGGCATAAAGACCATCCTTTCCATAATAGGGCCGGCGGGCAGATAGCCCGGTCCGCCGGCAGTTTTGCACATATCCAAGTTCACTATACCACACCGCCGGCGCCGGAACAACTGAGCCCATCTCCCAAAACAGCGGCCGGGCACCTCCCGGGCGCCGGCGCACTGTCTAGCGTGGCAGGTACCGCTGCATCTCGCGCAGCATGACCGGTATATCCAGCGGTTTGGCAATGTGGCAGTTCATGCCCGCCGCCTTGGCCGCCTCGATGTCCTCGGCAAAAGCGTCGGCCGTCATGGCAAAAATGGGGATGGTCACCGCGTCCGCCCGCCGCATGCGCCGTATCTGGCGGGCGGCCTCATGGCCGTCCATCACCGGCATGTGTATGTCCATCAGGATCAGGTCAAAATAACCCGCCGGCATCTGCGCAAAGCGCTCCACGCAGGCCCGCCCGTCGTCTACCGTCTCGACCTGGGCCCCCACCTCCTGCAGGATCTCCCGGGCGATCTCCTGGTTAAAGGCATTGTCCTCGGCCAACAGGATGCGCCGGCCGCTCAGGTCGGCTGTGTCGCCGCCGACCGGGGCGCTGGGCTCCTGCCGCAGCACATACTGCCGCAGGCAGTGGTACAGCGTCGACCTGAAGATCGGCTTTTGGATAAAGCCGTTGGCGCCTGCCGCCACCGCCTCGGCCTCGATCTGCGCCCAGTCGTAGGCCGAGAAAATGACCACCGGCACCTCGGCCGGTATGCGCTCCCGTATCCCGCGCACAGCCTCGATCCCACTCAGGCCGGCCATCTTCCAGTCCAAAATGATCAGGTCGTAGTCCGCTTTTCGGCCGTGGGCCGCTACCGCCATCTCCACGGCGGCCTGTCCGCTGTCGGCGATATCGGCTGCCGCCCCCAGCTCCCGCAAAAAGGCGGCTGCCGACTGGCGGGTGGCTGCGTCATCGTCGGCCAGCAGCACGCGCATGGGCGGCAGCGGGTCCTCGGCCGGCAGCTGGCGGCCGGGCAGGCGCATATCCAGCTCCACGGTAAAGGTGCTCCCCCGGTCCGGCTGGCTCTGCACGGTGATCTCGCCGCCCATCAGGTCCACGATCATCTTGGTAATGGCCATGCCCAGCCCGCTGCCCTCGATCTTGTCTACACGGCTGTCCTGCTCGCGGCTGAAGGTGTCAAACAAATGCTCGCGAAAATCGGCCTTCATGCCGATACCGGTGTCGGCCACACGAAAAACCAGACGGGCACAGCCCTCTTTGACCGCGGGCTGCTCAGCCACCTCTACGGTGATAGCGCCCCCCGCAGGGGTAAACTTTACCGCATTCGAGAGCAGATTGATGAGCACCTGGTTGAGCCGCAGCGCGTCAAAACACAGCGTCTCGTGCTGCACCTGCAACAGCCGCACCTCAAACTGCTGCTTCTTTTCCGTCACCATAGGCTGTACCATCTTCACGATGCCGGTCAAAAGCTCCTCCAGCGAGGTGTCGGTCTCGCTGAGCACCATCTTTCCGCTCTCGATGCGCGACATGTCCAAAATGTCGTTGATCAGCCCCACCAGCATCCGCCCCGACAGATCGATGTTCTTTAAATACTGCCGCACCTTGTCCGGCTGGTCGGCTTGGTCGGCGGCCAGCTTGGTCATGCCGATGATGGCGTTCATCGGCGTGCGGATATCGTGCGACATGTTCGAGAGGAAGCGGCTCTTGGCCACGCTGGCGCTCTCGGCGGCCCGGCGCGCCTCCTCTTTGGCCGCCACGATCCGTCTGGTAGAGTAGCGGTAGAACAAAAAGAACGCCGTCAGCACCAGCACGCCTGCCGCCACCAACAGCAGCAGTATCTGCGACTGCTCAATGATCTCGCCGGCCTGCTCCATGATCACCTGGTTGGGCACGATCGAGATCACGTCCCAGCCCGGCACGCTCTCCAGCGGCACGTAACAAAATACGTATTCCTGCTCCTGGTACTGAAAGCGCGCCACCCCTTTTTTGCCGTTGCCCAGCGCCGCGCGAAAGGTCTCCACTGCGCCCGACTCGTTGCCCTGCAGGTCGACGATGTCAAACAGGTTTTGAAAGGTGCGGTTGCTGTTTTTGTGCAGGGAGCGGATGAGGATATCCCCCTCGCGGTCCACCACGTAAGAAAACCCCGTGTCGTCGTAAAACGAGAGCGAGAATCGCTGCGCCACCTCCGCCAGCGGACGGGTTTTCTGCACCAGTCCCACGGTGCCGTCGGCAAACGTAAAGCGCTCGTAGTTGCCCAGGGTCCACACCCCGGTATAGCCGTCTAAAAAGGGGCGGCGCACCCCACTTTCCGCCAGTGCCAAAAAGGTGTCCAGCTGCTCCTGACTCAAAACATACCCCGTCTGCTGCCGGTCGGTATACACGGTACCGGTATCCAGTACCACGCAGATATAGCTGGTGCCGCTCTCACTAAAAAGGCGCACCTTTTTTAGCAGCGTGGCCCCGTCGGCGGGGTCCTCGCCGCTCAGGTCGGCTGCCAGCAGGTGCAGCGTCTCGGCGTCTTTTTCCATATAGGTGTCCAGTGCGTGCCGCCCCTGGGCGGTCACCTCCAAAATATCGGTCACCGCCTTGGTCCACAGCGCCTCCTGCACATGGGCGATATAGTAGATACCGCCGCCCAAAAGTCCCGCCAGTGCCAGCAGCACCAGCGCAACGATAGCCCACTTGTGCCTTCTCTTCACGGTGTACCTACCTCCGTCTGCTGTGCGCGCCACTGGTCGATCAGCAGCTGCATGCGCGCTGTGGCCTGCTCGGCGCTGTCCCCCTGCAGCATCCCCACCGTGCACTGCCGCGCGAGGTCCCAAATGGGCAGCTGCAGGTTGTCGTCGGCGCCAATGACGCTGCGCCCGTTGGTGAGGTAGGGGCTGATAGACTGTATCGCCTGGTCTTCAGAAAGGCGGTTGTCTTTGAGTGGGCTAAACGAGCATTGGCTGTCCACAAATTCCCACATCACATCTTTTTGGGTCAAATACTCCACAAACTCCTTGGCCTTCTCTACATGGGGGCTGTCGGCGTTCACGCTCACGCGGGTGTCGATGTTGATGACCAGCACGCTGCCGTCGTCTAAGATCGGATAGGGCCGCACCTCAAAAGAAAAATCCGGCTCCAGCTCCCGCAGGCGGGGCACCGCCCAGACACCAGTCAGCATAAAGGGCCGTTCGCCGGCGGCAAACAGCGCCAGGTCGTCTTTGGTCTTGGCGGTGTTCAGCGCCTCGTCGGCGTCTATCCAACCCCGGCGCAGCATCTTTTCCACCAGTGAAAAGCCGGGGGCCAACACCTGGGTCAGGTCGTCCTGGCCGCTGCTCAAACGGGCGATCCGGGCGGCGGGGTCCGCGCTCTGGTATACCGGCAGCAATCCCTTGGCCAGCACTACCGTCTTTAGCGATATATCGTTGTTGGCCACGATGGGGATGATCTTCTGCGACACAAAGTAGTCGCACACCGCCTCCAGCTCAGCCAGGTTCTCGGGTATCTTTTGCCCGTGCTTTTTAAGCAGCGCGGTGTTGCAGTACAGGCCAAAAGCCGAGATAGAGGTGGGCAGGTAGTCGATGGTCCCGTCGGCGGCCATCTGGCTGCGGGCCAGATCGCTAAAGTTTTCCAGCGTCGACAGGTCCGACAGATCGGCCAGCTGTCCCTGCCCCGACAGCTTTAACACCCGCTCGTGGTCCACCATAAAAATGTCGTCGCCGTTGCCGGTGGACAGCCGCTTTTCCAGCACGCTAAAGTAATCCGGGCTCTTGATGCCGTCATAGGCAATGTTCACCCCGGGGTAGTCGTCCATGTAACCGTGCAGCGCGTCCTCAATGGCCATCACGTTCAGCGCCTCGTATTTGTAGCCAAAAAAGGTCAGGTCGGTCTGGTGCTGTACCGCTCCAGTGTCGGCCTCAAAAACAATGTTCTTGCTCTCATTACACCCGCTTAAAACACCCAGCAGCAGTGCCGGCAACAGCAGCAGTGCCCACACCCGTCGCCCCATCCTCATAAAAACGCCCCCACCTCCGCACAGATCGCTATAACAGGACCTGTTTTCACCATTTTGTACAGTATACTCTATATCGGTCAAAAGAAAAAGGTTTCCCTTTAACAAACTGTGAAAAGCGTGACAGTATCTGCGATCAGTTTACCGGCACTTTGTGCCCCTCTTCTATCCCCCAAAAACAGCCGGGCAAAAAACTGCCTGCCAACTGTCCGCCGCTGCTAAAAGCTCGCCGGCGCCCCAAAATAAAAGACCGGTTGGATCGGTGTGTGCACCAGCGCTGTAAAGCGGCAAAAGGTGATAGCCGGTAAACACGCTCCCAGCAGCGGCAAATACCTAAAGTGGCGCCCAATACCGCCCAAAATGCCCGAATTTACAATTTCGTAACATTTGTGATGTCGGCATAAAAAGGGCGGACCGCTACTTTGGCAGCGGTCCGCCCTTTTTAAAACACAAGCTGAGCTGGAGAGATCACACCGCCTGCCGCGCCAGCTCAGGGGCGCATTGCAGCAGCTTGGCGGCCTGCTCGACCGGTGCGCTGCACCAGCTCTCCAGCTGATCTGGCGGCAGGATCACCGGCATGCGGTGGTGGATATCCCGCATCCAGCTGTTGGCGGCGCGGGTGAGAATAACGTACCGCGGCTGCCCGTCAAACACGTTATAGAGCCCCGCCATATAGAGCGCGCTGTCGCCGGGGCGGGTGAACAGGTACTTCTGGTGGGCTCTGTCCTGCGACCACTCGTAAAAGCCGGTACTGGGCACCACGCAGCGGCGAAACAGCAAGCTGTTGCGAAACATGGGCTTGTCCTGCGCGGTCTCACTGCGGGCGTTGATGATCACGCCCGCCGAGCCGCCAAATTTGGGAAAGCCCCAGCCAAAAACATCCGCCTGAATATGCGCTCCCTGCCGCAGGAGCACCGGCGCCGCATTGGTGGGGAAGATCTCACCGGTCTTTACCTCTCTTTCGGGGTGGCGCCTGCTCACCTCCTGAATAATGCGCATGATCTCGCGGCTGTCGGTATCGGTAAACAGCGTGTATCGGCCGCACATAACGTCGTCCTCCTTTGCTTTTTATAGAACTGGTACAGTCAGTTTGCCCCGCCCACGGCCGGTCTATCAAACCGGCCCTAGACTGTCGCACACAGCAGCTGGTGGTATTTCCCTGTAGATATCGGCGGGGGAGCGGTATACAATAAAAACACAGAAAAAAGAACAAATGTTTATTTTTGGCGCTGTATACGCCGGTAATGACTATGGAAAGGACCATCTTACACGCCGATCTCAATAACTTTTACGCCTCGGTGGAGTGCGTATATCGCCCCCAGCTGCGGGGCAAGCCGGTGGCGGTGGCCGGCGACGCCCAGCTGCGGCACGGCATCGTGCTGGCCAAGTCCTACGAGGCCCGCGCCTGTGATGTGCAGACTGGTGACCCACTGTGGCTGGCCCGGCAAAAATGCCCCGAGATCGTGTTCGTACCGCCCGATTATGGCCGCTATCTGCACTATTCACAGCTGGTGCGGCAGATCTATTTAGACTATACCGATCTCGTCGAGCCCTACGGCCTGGACGAGTGCTGGCTGGATGTGACCGGCAGCGCCCGCCTGTTTGGCCGCGGCAGCCAGATCGCCGCCCAGCTGCGCCAGCGGGTAAAAAAAGAGCTGGGCGTCACCATATCGGTGGGGGTATCTTTTAATCGGGTATTTGCCAAACTGGGCAGCGATTTAAAAAAGCCCGACGCCACCACCGTGCTGCCGCCCAACTGCTGGCGGGAGCGGGTGTGGCCCCTGCCCGTGCAGGACCTGATCTACGTGGGCCACGCCACCGAAAGCAAGCTGGCGCGTATGGGCATACACACCATCGGTCAGCTGGCCGCCCAACCGCCGGCACTGGTGCAGCAAAAGCTGGGCAAGGTGGGCGTTCTTTTATGGGGCTGGGCCAACGGGTGCGACCGCTCACAGGTGCGGCCGGCCCACATCTCGCTGCCGGTCAAGAGTATCGGCAACAGCACCACCGCCCCGCGCGATCTGGTCACCGACCGCGACGCCCGCATCACACTGTATGCACTGTGCGACAGCGTAGCTGCCCGTCTGCGGGCGCAGCACCTCACCGCCCGCACCGTGCAGCTCACCATTCGCGACTGCGACCTGTGGAGCTATCAGCGCCAGACGACGCTAAAAGAGCCTTGTCAGGATTCGCAGACGCTGTTCGATGCCGCGCACCGGCTATTTTGCCGCCACCGGCTGCCGGGCCGTCCGGCGCGGGGACTGGGGGTAAAGGCCTGCAATCTGGCCCTGCAAACGCCGCCACAGCTGTCGCTTTACGGCGAGATCCAGCGCGCCCAGCGCCAGACCGATCTGGAGCGCGCGCTGGATGGGATCCGCGCCAAGTACGGAAATTTCGCTGTGCGCCGGGGCATCATGCTCACCGATCCGGCTCTGGCGGCAGTAGATCCGCAGCGAGACCACATCATCTATCCGGTGGGCTTTTTAGGAGGTTGAGAGCTGTGCGCAAAGTAGTCGTGCCGGTGGTGGTACACATCGATGAAAAGGGGCGCATCACCCCGCTGTCGCTGGAGTGGGAAGACGGCACCGTGTACCAGATAGACCGCATTTTGCAGGTAGAGCGCGCCGTGGCCCAGCAGGTGGGGGGCGCCGGCATACGCTATACGGTGCGGGTACTGGGCCGAGAGCGGTATTTATACCACGACGATCTGGAGGGCAACTGGTTCGTCGAGGGCCGGTAGTGCCCCTGCCAGTACCGATCATCCCACCGTGTGGATAGCAGCCCGGCCCCAACCCTGAAGTTTCCAGCCGCCATGCAGATCAGTAGAAGTAAAGGTAACCTTGGCATTGGCGGCATCGCCTTGACCCAACACCAGCGTGTACTGGCCGCCGGCATATTGGAAACTGTCTATATCGGTGAGGTACTGCACCTTTTCGGCCGGAATCTGGTCGTAGGGCAGCTCGATCTGAGCCCAGCTGTCGCCGGTGTCATCGGTGACGAACAGCAGCGGGTAGTACACGTCGTTGCCGGCGTCCAGGGCAACAGCTCCCACCTGCTCGGTAGCCATAGCCATGTCCCGCAAGTAGCGGCTGGAGCCCTGCATGGGCAGCGCCTTTTCCTCCCAGCTCTGGCCGCCGTCACGGGTAAAATAACAGGCCTTGTGTTCACCGCCGCCCATCGACCAGTCGGTCCCCAGCGCGGCCCAGCCAAAGCTGGAGGAGACAAACCCCACTGCCCGTTTGTTGACAGACCGCTCAAAGCTGTCCGACAGGGGCAGCTGTACATTTTGCCAGCTGCCGCCCTGACCGGTAGAGATCGTCAGCACCGGCGTTTTGCCCCAGAAATAGGCGGTAGGCAGCGCCGGATCTACCGGCATGAACAGGCTGGTAGAGGGCAGAGCCAAACGGTCCTGATAAAAATCCATCGTCTCTTTTAGCTCTTGCTCGGTAATGGGGGCTGGTACCCAGGTGGAGCCATAGTCGTAAGAAAAGCGCAGCTGCCCGCCGGTGATCATGTAGTCACACTGCATATGACTGGTCCGGTCGCCCAAAGCGGTATCGGCGTCGGCCGGCGCAAATACATACTGAAACAGCTGCCCAGAGACCATACTGCTGCCGTCGTACAGAGTGATCACAACGCTGGTCTTGCCGTCACTCACGCCACCTTTTCCGTCGGCGTAGTCTTGCGGACCCAGCACCTGGGGAGCGTCTCCCGCACGCAGGTCAAAAATAGGGTTCCCCTGCCGCACCACTGTGTGTGGGCGGTAACTGACAAAGTAGCGGGATAGTCCGCTGACGGCGATCTGTTTTTTGATAGGGATCTGTTTAAGTAGTCCGTCTAGGTAGCTTAAAGTCGCGTTTTGGTCGTAGAAAAATGCCAGCTGTTGACCCAATTTGGCAGAGGTGGTCTCGGTATAGGTGATGGTCTTGTCGCGGTACAGATAGCTCACCCCGCCGTAGTAGGTACCGCTCTCATCGTAGGTGTCGAGCGACAGCGTGAACGATTGCACCAGGCCTCTGCGGTCCAGCTCGGCATTAAAGTACGACATATTGTACTGTGGCGGCAAACCCTTCGTTGCCCTCAGTATCTTTTCAAGGCCGGCAAGCCCCTCTTTCTGCAGGTCGTAGCGCCCGAGATTGTAGGAAGTATCGCCGGCCTCGATGACCGGTACCTTTTGTGGTCTCAGTAGCACAATAAAAGTAACGATGCCGGCGAGCAGCAGTACTGTGGCAGCGACAAGAGCAATGAGCAGCGGCTTTTTCTTCATGGGAAGGCCTCCTATAAATAAGCGGTCATACCTGAGCTTTCAGTATAACACCCACCGGGGAAAAAGTCATATACCGGCTGGCGTATACGGTGCTCGATCACCGGTGAAACAGCCACTTTTATCTTGACACCCACCGCCCGGTATTGTATTATAATAAAGTCGTTTCTATGTGCCGCTGTGGTGGAATCGGCAGACACAAGGGACTTAAAATCCCTCGCTGGCAACAGCGTACCGGTTCAAGTCCGGTCAGCGGCACCAACAAGGACCGCATGGATAAGCCATCCATGCGGTCCTTGTTTTTGTCAATAACCCACTTTATAACCCACTTTTTAAAAAACTATTTTATCAGGCGGCGAAAAACATCGTCTACCATACCTGCTGCTCTTGCTGCATCGCCGTCTAGTTCATGCCCATATATGCCGAAGGTGTCCATGCTGGTACTGTGTCCCGCTATCAGCTTTACGAGCTCTCCGGGCATGTCCGATTTTACTACAGAGATAAACGTATGCCGCAAACCGTGTAGAGTAGTCTCTATCCCGTATTGTTTACGGTATGTATCCCAGCGATCATACAGCGTATTAGGGTTCAGTCTTGTACCGTCTTCAGCAGGGAAGAGGTAAGGGGAGATAATATGTAGGCGTTTCAGCATGGCAGACTGGTCATCCAAGATCCTTAAAGCAATTTGGGACAGAACAAAAGACCTTTCCGCATTTTGATTCTTACCGCCAGTGACCTCACCAAATCTGTTTATAGACCGACTTACGCATAATATGTTGTTGTCCAGATCACTGCTGCATAGCCCACACAACTCACCTCTACGTAATGCGGTGACAGTAAGAAAGCGCCAGGCATGAATATAGAATGCTTCTACCTCTTGATTATGTACACGCACAGTGTCACATGAAAATAGTGTTTTGATATCTTGGGGTTGTAGGATCTTTTTAGGTTTTACCGGAGCATCTTTGGGGATGTCCAAAAATTCAGGACGGACGATGGGCACCCCTCGTTTAAAAGCATAGCGATAAAAAGCAGTTATAGATCCCCTTATATTCTTAATGGTCTTTTTGGCCAGCCCACTTACATAAGCATCTAGGAGGCAGTTTTGCCAATCTTGTAAAGTGATCGCAGCCACTCGTTTTTTAGTAAGCCTGGGGAGCAGCCATTTACGCCCATATAGCTCATGAGATTTGTAATTAGATAGGCTAGTGGTTAACTGCACTTCTGCGAGAAAGTCGCTCCATAAAGACCCAAACCGAATATTTTCGTCACAGCTGCCAACTTCAAGCCAATGGTCTGCTTTGCGCTCTGCTTCCACCTTGCCGCGGCGGCTGGGGTTAGAGCTATAAAAAGTACGGCGCTGGCCGTCCTTTTGTACCTTGATCTGCCAGCGCTGCTGCTTTTCCATCCACTGCGCATCATTTTTGCGTGTAGACATAATTGTACCTCCTATAAAATTATGCTATTATAAGAGGGTAGATGGTCTTGCTGATTATCTACCCTTTACAGACCTGTCTTATGCGCCAACATGAGACAGGTTATTTTGTGCATTAGTACACATTGCGTGTATAGAATTTGAGTGGTATAATACGGATGTAGGTTTATTCTTCCTGTAACCTACCAAATTTCGACGTGCCCGCCTCTTGCCTTTGTGTAAGGGGCGGGTTTTATTTTGCACGATCTATATCTTTATATTGAAAATAAGAGTATAGTAGACTTGTAGGTGGTTAACGCTACTTACATCTCCTCGGGCCAGTCAACGGATGCAGCTGTTGGCTGGCCTTTCTCTTTTTCCATCAAATCTAGCATATGGTAATAGCTGATGGCTTTCTCCATAAATGGCTGTGACACATTAAATAGTTCAGCGAGTTCCCACGGTGCTACTTCACCAGATCTAATAGCAATATCGAAATTCTCTTTAGGCACTAGACGTTCGATAGCCCATCGATCTGCTCGTACCTCATGCCTTTCGATTAGGTCAAAAGGACTCCCAACTCGGTGTGTAGCGCCAGTATAAAAGTGGCCGCACTCATGTGCTATGATCTCAAGCTCTTCTGTAGATGACTCAATTTTACACTCATCAACAAAGATGCCATAATTTTTGTCCATTTCTAAGGTCATCGATTTTAAATCTTTTGGTAGGTTAAATCTGTTGAAAAATAGAGCCCCATCCGCATATGCAGAGGTATATAGCTCTACAAGCCTCCTCATAGTTGCCCCTCCCGGACACTATTCCTTTTCCTTTATCTTTTTCTTTAAAAGCCTTGCCATATTTAACAATGCCTGTTTATCCTCATTGTCTAGCTCGCGGCTTTCATGATACATGGCATAGGTGAAATCATCAAACGTAACATCATCGGCCTCCGCTTTTGCGGGGGCTTTTTCTTTTTGATCTGTGTTACCTAAGAGATAATCCACCGACACGTTGAAATAGGCTGCTATTTTTGAAAGTTTATCAGCGGATAGGGTCTTAATTCTTCCTGCCTTGTAATCTGAAAGCGCGGAGCGGGGCACGCCAGCCTCTTTACACATGACAGTAATATTTATCTTTGAGCTCTTGCACAAATCTTCTATGCGTTTGTATATCTCTCCCAAAGTGAAGACCTCCATTTTGGGCTCAATGCCATATTTGCTAAATTTAGTAATTTTATCTTGACTTTAACTGAATTCAGCAATATACTAAGCACAGGCCAACGGAATTTAGTAATTTGTTTTTGTGATTTTAGTATATTGCTGTTTTCCGTAATAGTCAATACGTGTAAAGGAGGTTTTTACTGAATGGCAAAAACTTGTGAATTCGGCAAAGAAATCAAAAAGCGCCTTGTCGATATTGAACAAACACAAGAATGGCTCATCGCCGAAGTATCGAAAGACACGGGAAAGTACTTTGATAGTGGCTATCTACATCGCATTTTACGCGGCGAACTAGCCACCCCGGGTATCGTCGCCAGCATCAATCGTATCCTACAGCTAGATAATAACACAGACACTGTCCGATAAACCGGATAGTAAAAAGCCCGCCTGATGGCGGGAGAAAGGAGTAGCCATGAAACATAAAATTAAATTTAAGATTGACCTCGCAGAAGTAATGACCACACCACAGCCAGATACCATTTCCATTGATGGTGTTGAGATAGCATCAAACCAACGAGTGCGCAATTTGTACTTCAAAAACGTAGAGGCAGTAGAAAAATGCCAACTGGTTATAAAAGCATTTTTCATATGGTTAACGCTTATCACGGTTGCGGTTAGTGTTCTAGTAGTAGTGCGGTGATAGAAATAGCAAGTGCTCCCACAGATAGGATAAGAGCAAAGAAATCTATCCATTTTTTAGCAATATAAGCTTTGACTTTTTGTCTCTCGAAATATTTATAGTGTTTACCTTTATGAGTAAGCTTTACTCCAATTACGATTTTTTCACCGTCGCTTTTGTCGACATATAGACGTTCCAGATAGCCATCTACTACTAGATAGTCTATAGCATCAACTGTATATGACATACTGACACCTAACGATGCAGCAACTGTTTTAGCATCAGTCGAGCAATCGTTTTTGAAATCAGGCAAATAAGCACATATAAATTCACTTGTACTATTTATTGCTGTTTCTGAAAATTTTTCAAGTATTGCTTTGCACAGCTTATCCATACGCCCACCCCTATAGAGCTTAAAAAACTGTCTGGAGCTGCAACTCCCGATACGTCCAAAGGATAGCATAAACCAACTTCACAGGCAAGAAAAAGCCCGCCTAACGGCGGGCGGGAGGTAAAGATGCAACAAGGTGTATTTGTGAACGGAAATCTGATTGACGAAAAAGTTGCAGAAGAAACTGTAAAGGACATATGCCAGATACTAGATGGCAACTCCCTAGACTACGCAATGTACGTCTTGGACATGTGTCGTGAGAAAATAGGATCTTTAGCAATTATTAAATCAAACGCTCTGTAATTTCCTGCATGGTGTAAGAAATGTCGCGAAGATGATCCGCGTTACCATTGATCTTACGAGTAGACCGAGCTTTAAACTGCTCTGCTATCCGCGTGTTGATCTCTTCGTGATATGACCTTGAAGATGAATGATAGGCAATAGAAAAATGAATGGGGCCTTTGATTTCCCCGGAACTAGAAACATGGAATGGCAAAGGGATTTTTTGACTAGGAGCTAAAAACACTCCCTCAATGCTGCTGATTTGTGGGATTAACAAATCCTTGGCTTCGTCACCGAGAGAATCAAAAGAATAGTCGATGTGGTCTATAGTTGCTCCTGTTTGGCCAAAGTTTTTCACGACTAAGTAATTAACCGCTGTGGCTGCGTTGGTAAACTCAAAAAATATGACAATATATGGCCTCGTGCTTTCCTCTATCAGTTTTGAATTTTGCCGTAACGTCGCTACTGCTATACACACAGAAATAATTCCAACAGCAGATGACAGTATACTACCAATCACTGCAATTACCTGCTCCACCACAATGATCAACCCCTTTTTCCACAATTATACAGCATCTTGCGAAAAAGGCAAAGTAAAAAGCCCGCCAAATGGCGAGCAGAGAAGGGAGAAAGACAATGATCCGTAGAAATAAACGCAGATATATTTGGGCCTATCTCGATGGCAAAAAGCTAGTGGAGGTAATCCAGGCAGCACTTGATAATAACATGACAGTAGCAGAGATGAAAGAGTGTTTAATCAAAGAGAACCCAGGCCACGAAGTCACTTTTAAAGTGGTCTAAAATCTCTAACAAAGGGTAGAACTCGTCGGGAAACTACCAGCGGCCCCAACTGTGCCCGCGAGAAACGAAACGGAGGCTTAAAAGGTGAAAGGTAAAAAGTATACCCTACTACAAAAAGAAATGAGGAGACAGGGGATAACCCGTAAGGAGCTGAGCTACGAGCTGCAGCTGTGTGAATCATCGGTAAATAACCGTATGCAGGGCACGATCGACTGGAGCACAAAAGAGCAGTATAAGGTGCTCGATTATCTAGGAGTCCCACATAATGAGCTGCACCTGTACTTTCCGCCAAACGGAGAGGCGGAGTCGACCCCCGCTCCCATAGACGACAGTTTATCACCAAATGAGCAGTTTATCATCATGGCCGAAAGGTGCATACAGCTTGCTCGCCATTATGGCAGGGAGGCGACTCTATGATACATAACATTGCCATAGTCGCCGGCAGTATCGGCTTGCTGCTCTCCGTAGCTATGTGCAGCGCCGGTAGTGTAACCACTGGACAAGCCCTGATTGCAGGACTGTGCTGCACAGCCGGGATAGTAACCGCGATCTGGTACAAGGCCCTGACCCGTCAAGACAATAAGGAGTGATACTGATGGACGCACCGTGCAAGGACTGCGCGTATCGCCAGCCAAACTGCCACTCGATATGTGCAGCTTACAAGGATTATCGGCAAGCCTGCGATGACCAGATAGCCGCCCGGATGCGCGAGCACATGGCGCAAACAGATATGTTCGCGCACCATGCGGCTCTACACCAAAAGATAAGGAGGCATACCCATGCAAAACAGTAATGAGGCTATTAGCAAAGTTAAGATACTAATCGCACAGTCATGCATGACCATCGGAGAGGTCTCTCAGAAGTCAGGGCTAGCAGTGTCCACCGTGTGCAACGCCGTTCAGGGTAAAAAATTGTCACTAAAAACTGTTGGCAAATTGGCTCGGGCGTTGGGGGTAGACGTGACTGAAATCATGTAAGAGATAAGGAGGCAAGCCCATGCAACTAAGTGATGCCCGCAAACAGCAGGGGCTCAGGCAGTCGGACGTAGTGATCGAGCTATGGCGTAGAGGCTACCGCTGGATGAACCAACCGGCGCTGAGCAAGATCGAGCAATGCAAGCTGCTCCCTACACCGCCCCTGGCAGAAGATTTGAGCAAGATATGTAACTTCCCGGTAAGCCAGTTTTATGGTCCACACGGGCTGAAAATCGTAAATACATACGGAGATAGGAGCAGGGCAAGACAGACGCCCGAAACCGTGTATAAGCCGACAGCCTGTGTGCCCATGGATATTATCGGAAGCCGCGAAAAGCTACACGAGGTGCTGCATCGCAATGGTTATCCATCTTACAACCAGTTTGCGATAGAGAAGTTGGCTGAACTCTACAACGAAGATGCCCGCAAACAAAAAAGCGCGCCCGCCTCGGTTGCCGCCGAGACAGACGCAGTACAAAAATCCACACCCCAAGTATACCACGTCGAGGGAGGTTGTCAAGTTGAAAGCATATAAGGGCTTTAATGAGAAATTCAAGCAAAAAGAGCAGGGCGACCCCTGCTCTTTAAAGACTACTTTTTCTTCGGTTTCGTTTGTGAAAGAGCGCTACCTGCGGCAGTTTTGCTGGCTTTTCCAGTGCGCTTGTCCCGAAGGACCTTAGATGCCGCAGTGGCGGCACGACGGCTGGTCTGTTTCGTGTTTTTCATTTGTTTTCCTCCTGAATAGACGGGCTGCCAGCTATAACAACACGAAAGGAGTGAACCACATGTCACAGAGAAAATATCCTGTCCTAGAAAGGCTTATCTGGGAGAAGGGGCTTTTCAAAAAGGATATCGCCGAACAGCTTGATGTCTCCGTGGCGCAATTCTTGCGAAAGCTAAATGGCGAATACCGTTTCTGGTTAGACGAAGCCTTTATTCTTCAGAAGAAATTTTTCCCGGATATTACTGTGGAGGAACTCTTCCGCAATTAACCGGCAGTAATGTTAGTGACCTACTTGAATCTGATGTACTTAGTCTTTGTTTTGGTGGAAGAACCGTTCGAGACGGAAGTCCGTATTCTGAGACTGCGGCCAACAATCTTAGAAGACGATCGTATACGTAATTTCTTTACCAAGACGACACCTCCTTCGTTGCGATTTCAAATCGATTTGATGAACAGATTTTATCTCATAGAATAAAAAATGTCAACTCTATAATCGCATATATATGGCTGTGTTATATTTTATAACACTATATATTGTGGTGTTTCTGGATTTTGACCATAGGAGACCAAAAGTGCATAAAGTGCAATAATGGACTGCAAAACAACATTGGATATAGTTATTTACGTTTCGTTTTATACTTTTTGTATATTTTAAAACAGCTACTTTCGGTTAGAAATTACCACGATATGTAGATTTTTGTTCGGTATAAAATTTTTTTATTTTTAATGCTAAGGGAGAAATATCCATGTGTGATTTCTGTTGGCATACACCGTGTGACCCGCGCTGTCCTAACTCAGGCAGCACATACGACCCACCGCTTTGCTCCGTTTGCGGTGATATGGCTGACCGCGAGATCGGCGGTGTGCTGTACTGCTCTACCTGCTGCGACCGGGCAGTGTATCAAGACGCCTGCTGGCTGGACAAGGTTGACTATATCAAGCAGGACTGGCCGCACTACATAGCCTATCTGACCGAGCACTACCAAGGTGATCTGATCGTAGGCAGCTACAACGGCTCGGAGATGCTGGAGGAGTACATACAAGGCGATCTGGACGGCTTTGCCACCTGGATGCACAACATGGACCGCGCGATACAGCGGCCCTTGTGTTAGGAGGGAGAGACATGGAGGGGTTAAGTTTTCGGGCACTGCGGGCCGATGAGGTCGAGTGCCGTGTATCTACTATCAGCGAAAAAGGGCTGTCTTTGCTCCTGTACAAAGACGCCCGGTGCGACATGAACATACTGGATGAGACCGTCGGCCCTATGAACTGGCAGCGCACCCACAGCAGAGACAACGCTAACTGCGTGATCAGCATTTGGGACGATGAAAAAGAGCGCTGGGTGGGCAAAGAAGACACCGGCACCGAGAGTTACACCGAAAAAGAGAAAGGGCTTGCCAGCGACAGCTTTAAACGGGCGGGCTTTAACTGGGGCATTGGCCGAGAACTTTACACAGCACCGTTTATCTATGTACCAGCGGTAGGGAAAGACGGCAAGCCCAACTATAATGCAGTACAGAAAAACGGTAAGCCAACTACCTACGACAGGTTTACATGCACCTATATGCGGGTGGAGAACAGCAAGATCGTCGCTCTCAACATCGAAAATACAAAGCTCCGCCGGTCGGTCTACGTATTTGGCGACATTTTTGCCGACATGCGCAGTACCTCACCGATATTGTGTCCGATTTGCGGCAAAGAGGTCAAGGACGTGAAAAAAGACGGCAGAACAGTCACTGCTAAAGAGGTGTATACCTCCTGCGGCGGGATGTGTATTGCTTGCTACAAGACCCTCAAAGCAAAGGAGGACCGCGGTGCAAATTGAGTTTGACCGGGCCCGCTGGCAGCAGGACAGTGATGGCCACTGGATGGCGTTACATATCAACAGCCCGGTGCTGGCCCGAGAGATCGTGGACAAGCTCACCCCAAGTAAGCAATATGTCGCGCACATCAAGCGCAAGGGGCGATCTAAAGACGCCAACGCCTACATGTGGGTACTGTGCCAGCGCATTGCCGAGGCAGTACACGGTATGACCAAAGAGGAGGTATACCAGCGGGCGGTAAAAGACGTGGGACAGTTTGATATGGTCCCTATCCGCGCTGACGCTGTATCCACCTTTATCCGACACTGGGAGGCTGGCGGGATAGGATGCCAAGCTGTAGACGATGGCGAGAGCCCTAAGCTGCCCGGATATCATCGAGTGGTCGTATATCACGGGTCCAGCGGGTACGACACCCGCGAGATGTCCGTACTACTGGACTATATCGTAGCCGAGGCAAAGGCTCTGGGCATCCAGACCGAGACACCAGAGGAGCTGGCTCGGATGATGTCAGAGTGGGGTGGTACACATGGATAAATGCTTCTTATGTGGCAAGAACGGATATAGTGATCCACTGGATACGCACCACATTTTCGGTGGCCCTTATCGCAAGAAGAGCGAAAGATACGGTCTTACCGTCAAGCTGTGCCACCATAGCTGCCACATATTTGGTCCGCACTCCGTACATCAAGATGCAGAGACGGCGCAACGCCTACACGAGTACGGGCAGCGCAAATGGATGGCAGAGCAGAATAAGACGGTAGACGATTTCCGCCGGGAGTTCGGGCGGAATTACCTATAGGAGGACATGACATGCTGAATATCGTGGCAATACAGGGGCGGCTTACTGCCGACCCCGAGATGAGACAGACACCGGCAGGGGTACCGGTGGTAACGGTCACGCTGGCCTGTGATCGTTCTTATGCCCCCAAGGGGCAGGAGCGGCAGACCGACTTTATCCCGGTAGTGGCCTGGCGGGGCACAGCAGAGTTTATCTGTCGGTACTTCCGCAAAGGCCAGATGATGATCGCCGATGGATCTCTACAGACCCGCAAATACACCGACAAGAGCGGCAACAACCGTACTGCATTTGAGATCGTGGCAGACGGCGTGCACTTCTGTGAGAAGAAGTCGGCTGACGTATCCGGTGCACCAGTATCAGCATCTGCCATGATCTTTTCTGCGGGCAACGCAGCCGATTTTTTGGAGATGGACATGGATAATGACCTGCCTTTTAGCTAATGAGGAGATACTGTGAAAAATATCAGAAGAGCTCGATGGAGTGAGGAGCTTATAGGGGAGAAATTGCAGGAATGTGTTTTAGCATTAGGAATTGACCGGATGCCGACCCGATCCGAAATTGACAAATACTGTGGTGACTATGCGTTATCAAATAAAGTGGCTAAAACGTATGGCTATTATGGATGGGCAAAAAAGTTAGGACTAGAAATGAAAAAGAGCGATACAGAAACAGGCAAATTTGGAGAAGCATATGCAGCACAGTGGTTAACCCATAGGGGATATAAGGTGGAAAGGATGACCACAAGACATCCATACGATTTACTGATAAATGGAACCATCAAAGCCGACGTGAAATACTCCCATTTATATAAGACTAAGGAGGGGTTCGCCTTTTATTCATTTAGGCTAGAAAAGATATATCCGACTTGTGATGTGTATTTAGCAATCTCTGAGGATCCACATGGAAATAAGGCTGTCTATATAATCCCAGCTAAAAACGTAAAACAGAAACAGATGTCTATGGGGCAGAAGTCGTCAAAGTACGATAAATATCTGAATCGTACAGATATCCTTGATCGACTATTGCAAGCATATTCGGATGTGGGGTGATGAGATATGCCGAACCGTATCATCAAAGAAAGCGTGTGCACCAGTGATACCTTGGATGAGTTGAGCTGGTTTGAAGAGGTGGTCTTTTACCGCCTGCTGGTAAATTGTGATGACTATGGTCGGATGGATGGACGAGCGGCAATTGTAAAAAGCAGATTATTTCCCCTGAAAAGTAATGTGACAGAGCGCAGTATAACGGAGGCTCTTAATAAGCTATCGACTGTAGGCTTGGTAACCATGTACGAGTATGATGGTAGGCCGTACCTGCAACTGGTAACTTGGGAGCGGCACCAGAGCATACGCGCAAAAAAGAGCAAATATCCGTCGCCTGAAAGTGGTGTGAAAACATCTGCAAGCAATCGCGTGCAAGTGCAAGCAAATGCCCCCGTAATCCAATCCAATCCGAATCCAATCCAATCCGAATCAGAATCCAACGCGCGCACGCGCGAGAACACCCCAAAAGAGGGCTTTGAACAATTTTGGACCGTATATCCCAAGCAGTACGGAAAACCAGAGGCAATGCGAGAATGGACCGCGTTATCGCCTGATACTGCCTTGTGCAGCAAGATCGTCGCTACTGTTGAGAGACAGTGCCAGAGCAAGGACTGGCAGCAGGAAAATGGCAAATATATCCCCAATCCAGCCAAGTACCTGCGTGAGCGGCGGTGGGAGGGTGTCAAGTTGCCCACAAAGAGAGACCAGGCCAGCTTTAACGCTATGGATCTGGACAACGATATCAGGCCGTTACCGCTGATAAGTCGAGGCGATGAACATGGGTAAAGCCAGTAGAGATAAGGGCAAGCGCGGAGAGCGGGAACTGGCCGGTAAGCTGCGCGAGTACGGTTACGACTGCCGCCGCGGACAGCAGTATGCAGGCACAAACGGAGACGCCGACGTGGTGGGGCTGCCTGGGATACATATCGAGTGTAAGCGCGTGGAGCGGCTGGACCTGTACGGTGCCGTGCAGCAGGCGCACAGCGATAGCCGCCCTGCGGAGATACCTGCGGTCATGCACCGGCGAAATAACCGCAACTGGCTGGTTACCATGGAGCTAGAGGACTGGATGGAGATATACCGAGAGTGGGAGGCATCTCAGGATGAATTTGCAAGAACTTATCCAGATACACAGTATACGGGAGGCTGCTAGTGCGGCTACGGGAAACGCTACTGAGCAGCGCGTCGAGAAAGAGACAGTGGCCGCCTTAGAGGAACTAAAGGCCTACCGCCGGGTAGCAAGAGAGTGGCAGAGGCAAGACGGTGCTCGCTAACCTGTCCGCCCTGATCGTGTCCGCTGCGCTGGCCATGCTACAGCCGATAGGCCAATTTGAGGTGGTGGCCTACTGTACCGAGCAGTACCCGCACATATGCGGAGGCAATGCCTATACATACACAGGCACACCGGTACAGGCTGGACTTACGGTAGCGGTAGACCCCGATGTGATCCCGCTGGGCAGCTGGCTGTACATAGATGGTGTAGGCTGGCGACAGGCACAGGACACTGGCGGAGCGATACAGGGGCGGCGCATAGATATGGCGGTTGAGACGCATGGAGAGGCCCTGGAGTGGGGCGTGCAGGACAAGCAGATTTGGATTATGGAGGTACAATGATGGAATTTCAGGAATACATGAAAATCAAGCGCAGGATGGTTAACTACAATTTAGAAGAGAGCTATTGTGATATGAGATGCTCTGATTGCGCTCTTGGCCAGATGAAGAACGGGTTAGGCTGCTTTTGTGGAGATTTTGAAATGAAAGACCCAGAAAAAGCTGAAGAAATTGTTAGACAGTGGGAAGCAAAGCACCCGCAAAAGAAGTATGCACAGGATTTTTTCGAGAAGTATCCGAAAGCGCCGAAAGACAACTATGGGACACCGGCGGCGTGCCGTAAAACCATTTATGGGGGAAGTTGTATAGATAACGCTGATTGTGAAGACTGCTGGAACGAGCCAATGGAGGAGGACCCCGCCCATGACTGACGTCCTGCGCATATTGGGCTGCGTATTGCTTGGGGTATTGTTACGTTTGTGCACAGATGCGGCCATTGCCGCACACAAAACCAAAAAAGGAGAAAAACATGACTGACCTAGTACGCCGCGCCCTGCTAGGCGACCGAGAGGCACAGGAGGAGTGCACCAGACAGGGGATTGTGCTGCCGTGCCCGTTTTGCGGTGCCAAAGCGGAGATAGACGTTGTGAAAAAGGGCTATAAATCAATTATCAGTTGCAAGACACACTGGTGTGGTTTTTTGCGGCACTCATACAACAATGGCGACACAGATGTTAATGTGGCAAGAAGGCTACTCTCCATCTGGAACACCCGCCAAGCCCCGCCAATTGTGCGGTGTCGGGAGTGCGTAATACACAACAACTGTTTAACAGAAGATACCTTTAAAATAGCACGAATAGATGACCCATTTTGCTGTGCAGGAAAAAGGAGAACAGACCATGAGGCTGATTGACGCAGACGGGCTCGTGCACCGCTTAAGTGGGTGCGCTATAAAAAGCAGAAAACTAGAAGACTGGGATCGCGTTCAGTTTTGGCATAAAGCAATGGCAGAAGTGAAGTCATCCCCGACCATCGAACCTGATATGATCCGCCCCATTGCTTATTGGATTTTAGGCCAAAAAGAGGATGGCACATACTACCTAAGCTGTTCGCACTGTCAATATGAGGCAGATAAGTACTATGATTTTTGCCCACAGTGCGGCTATGAAATAAGCCATCCCAAAGACGACTAGGAGGCATACCATGAGGCTGATTGACGCAGACGCCGCCGTTGACCGCTACTATACGGAGTGGGAAAAGGTGGATATTTGCGACGGAGCGCAGGATAGAGATTGGCTGAAACAGTGCATTGATGAGGCTCCCACCATCGACCCCGAAGACCTGCGACCGCGTGGGCGGTGGATTGAAAAGCCGTATCTGCTTGGAATAACACGCTACTGCTCTAAGTGTGGCGAAAACTATGGTATGCCGCACGGCGTGTTTAACTACTGCCCCAACTGCGGCGCCAAGATGATAGAGGAGGTGCCAAATGGATAGAGAACCGAACGGCAGAATGTGCGCACACTGCGGGGCCGCACTTTTTGGAGATCAAAAGAGATTTTGTAGCGCAATATGTAAGTCCAGATACTGGAATGGGTACTACAAAAGCAATAGGCCAGAACAACGCAAATGCATAAATTGCGGAAAAGAGTTGCCAGCAGGCCACAGAAAATTTTGTAGTAAGCGGTGCAACTCGCACTACTATGGATGCAAAAATCCGAAAAAGAAGAGGGTTGTAATGCGTAAAAATGATACTCGATACCCTGGCACGATGGCGGAGATAGTCGAGATCACGAGGGACAATCCCAATTATGGGCGACTGGTCAAGGAGGTGCTCAATGCCTGATATAGCAGCTCAACTGGCTCAGCTGCCACACCTGCGCAGAGAGATATCACAGCTTACAGCGGAGATAGAGCGACTGCGTGATGCCATGCCTCATGCGACTGATGTAGTCAAAGCGTCTGCTCGGGAGTATCCGTACACTGAGGGGTGTGTAACTGTATCAGGGATAGACCTGACGGCTACTGAGGCACGCAGGTACAGCCTAGAGATATCTCACAAATTATCAGAGAGATCAATCCGCAGAGATCAACTGCTGGACCTAGCAGACAGCCTAGAGCGCGAGATCAATAAGCTACCAGACAGCAGACACAGGCAGGTGCTACGGCTGCGGTACATAGAGGGGCTGACAATTGAGGAGACAGCCGAAGAGATGAAATATAGTGTCCCGCAAGTATGTCGTTTGCAGAAAGCCGCTCTACATGATATAGAATGATAAGGTGAAGCTAATGTAAAATAGTAATGTAAAGTAGTGCGCGAAAGCGGACTGCAGTAAAGTTATCCTGCGTAGTAGACACCGCACCATAGGCGGACCGCCGAGACGCAGAGTATTAAACAGGACCTCCCACACCTCTCAACGATGTGGCCCAGTGGAGGACAATATATTGAGAGCTTACACATTTCGTGTAGGCTCTTTTGTTTTACGGGTGTGCTGCCGCACGCGATACGCATATACGGCAGAGGGATGGGATCGGGGTAGAAGAAAGGAGGGTGGTGCGTGGCAAAACAGGACAAATCGGGCTTAAGCCCCAAACAGCGGCAGGCGGCGGAGATGTTGGCCAATCCGGATTTCACCGGTACAGTGACTGATCTGTGTAAAACGATCGACATTTCGCGCACCACCTTTTACCGCTGGATGGATAGACAGGCGTTTAGGACTTACCTCAACGAGTTGATCGATAAGTTTACAGACAGCGAGCTCTCCAGCGTCTGGAAAGCACTGGTGCGCAAGTGCTGTGGCGGAGATACGCAGGCGATACGGCTGTTCTTTGAGCTCAAAGGCAAGTACGGCAAACCGGTAGAGCAGGAGAACGACGGGCTTGTGGACGCATTGGCCGGGGCAGCTGCCGATGACTGGGGTGAGTAGCTGTGTTTAAGTTCGCCCCGTTTTCACGCAAGCAGCGGCAACTACTCAACTGGTGGACAGATGGCTCGCCAGTCAGAGACTATGACGGCATTATCGCGGACGGGTCCATCAGGGCGGGCAAGACCCTCCCTATGAGCCTGTCTTTTGTTTTTTGGTCGATGACGCGATTTGACGGCCAAAACTTTGCCATGTGCGGTAAGACCATAGGCAGCTTTCGGCGCAACGTGTTGCCGACGCTCAAGGAGATACTACCCAAACACGGCTATCGGGTAGAGGACAGGCGGGCGGATAACCTGATACTGATCTCCAACGGCCAGACCAGCAACTACTACTATCTGTTTGGCGGCAAGGACGAGCGCAGCCAAGACCTGATACAGGGTATTACCCTGGCGGGGGCCTACTTTGACGAGGTGGCCCTCATGCCGGAGAGCTTTGTCAACCAGGCCACCGCCCGCTGCTCGGTGGATGGATCTAAGTGGTGGTTTAACTGCAACCCCGGGGGACCTTATCACTGGTTTAAAACTGAGTGGATAGACAAGGCCGCTGACAAGCACGTGTTGCACCTACACTTTACCATGGATGACAATCTGTCTCTGTCTGAGCATATCCGTCAGCGGTTTGCACGCCAGTACACCGGCGTATTTTACCGGCGCTATATCCTGGGCGAGTGGGCGGTAGCCGAGGGCCTCATATACGACTGCTTTGACGAGGCGGTACACGTCGTGCCGGACGAGCCGCGCGAATACAGCAAGTACTACATCAGCTGCGATTTTGGTACCTACAACCCGACCACGTTCGGCCTGTGGGGCCTCTGTGAGGGCGTCTGGTATCGCATCAAAGAGTACTACTACAGCGGCAGGGATAAACAAAGACAAAAGACACCGGAACAGTACGCGGATGATTTGATGGCTTTTGCGGGAGACTTACCGATAACGCAGGTCATAGTGGACCCGTCAGCAGCGCCGCTTATCGCGGCTATACGGCAGCGCACGCCGTACAGGGTGCGTAAGGCCAACAACGATGTTATCAAGGGCATAACGAGGGTTGCAACCGCGCTTTCAGGTGACAAGGTCAAAATATGCGGCTGCTGCCAGCACAGCCGCAAGGAGTTTTATACCTACGCTTGGGACGACAAGGCGGCCCAGCGAGGCGAGGATAAGCCCATCAAGACCAATGACCACTGTATGGACGATATACGCTATTTTGTGAGCGCTGTGATCTATGCGCCACGGTTATAGGGGGAAGCAATGGCAACAGGAGTAGGAATATTGGCGCCCACCATAAACTGGGCGCAACAGCTCAAAAATAACGGACTGGACGACCGACAAATCATTATGGAGGAGGTTGGCACTTTTGAGCGCTCCCCCAAATACCATTGGATGATAACGGGCGAGCGATATTACCTGGGCGACAACGAGGCTATCGCCAGAAAACAAAAGTACAAATACGACGCCAAAGAGCAGCGAGTAGTGGATGAGGACGCCATCAATAATAAGCTTGTGCACAGTTTTATGCACAACTTGGTGGATGACAAGGTGGCCTATCTGCTTGCCAAAGAGCCGACTATCAAATGCGGCAACGAGGCGTACATAGAGCTAATACGCGAGACCCTCGGGCAGCCGTTTTTCGAGCAGCGGCTTGAGACACTCTGTGAGGAAGCCAGCAACAAGGGCATTGGCTGGCTGTATGTGTACATCAACGAGCAGGGTGAGTTTAAGACGTTGGTATTCCCAGCTCAGCAGATCGTACCCATCTGGTCAGACGACGACCACACGCAACTGCAGGCGGTCATACGTACCTACGAGCAGACTGAGTATATCGGGTCTCGAAAGGAGAATATCAAGCGTGTTGATCTCTATACATTCGATGGTGTGTACCACTACGATCTGCGGGGCGGGGCGCTGGCAGCAAACACCAATTACAAGGATTTCCCCACGCCTTATCTCAAACGAGGCAAGGGCGGTGCGCCTACAAGTTGGGGAACCATCCCCTTTATAGCTGTTAAAAACAACAGTTATGAGTACCCAGACATCAAATTTGTCAAGAGTCTTATTGACGACTACGACGACAAGCGCTCAGAGAACTCCAACTTTTTGGACGTCGCCCGACGGCTGGTGTGGGTGCTTAAGGGATATGGTGAGGAGGACCTGCACAAGCTTGCAGGCAAGATCGCACACTACAATGCCATCAACGTGGATGACGCCACTGAGGGCGGTGTAGAGGCGATAAGCCCCAGCATAGACCTGGGCGGGTATGACACCCACTTCGCCCAACTCAAGCGGGATATATTGGAGTTTGGGCAGGGAGTCAACAAAAATTTGGATGACATCGGGACCGCGCCGTCAGGTGTGGCCCTTAAATTTTTGTACTCAGGGCTCGACCTCAAATGCAATAAACTGGAAAAATCCCTCAAGACTGCCTTTCGAAAGCTTCTGGAGTTTGTGGATACCTACCTATCGCTGACTGGCAAAGCTGTGCCCAAAGAGCCGGTGGAGATCATCTTTAACCGATCGGTTATGGTCAACGAGAGTGAGGCCATCCAAAATGTGGCAGCGTCCACTGCGATCATCAGTCGTAAAACGGCGATCTCCCATCACCCATGGGTACAGGACGCCGAACAAGAGATGTCGGACGTGGCAGAGGAGCAAGAAGACGAGGAGCGGCGCCTATACAACAAGGCTCCGGTAACGAATAATGCCCAGCAGGAGTAGTGCTGAGTATTGGGCTGACCGTACGGCGGCCCATACGTGGGACGCATACAATACTGCTGTGGATGAGTGTAGGGCTCTGCAGGATGTTTACAGCAAGGCCCAAAGAGATATAGACGCCCATCTTATGCAGCTGCTCAAAAAGAGCCAGAGCGGTAAGCTATCGCTGACTGATGGATACACGATCAAGAGACTAAAGGCCATTAAGGCAAACATTCAAAAGACTGTAGACCAGCTTAAAGAGGCGGAAAAACAGCAGCTGGGCGAGGTATTAATAGAGGCATACCAGACCAACTACGAGACGCTGCGGGCTGAGCTGCCAGACAGAGCGTTCACTACCGTCAACAAAAAGGCGGTGGAAAAAGCGCTGAAATATCCCTGGTCCGGTGCTGATTTTAGTGACCGCATCTGGCGGGATAAAGCGTCACTTACCTTTGCACTCAATGAGATATTGACCCGCGGGCTGGTGCAAGGCCTGGGTGTTGGAGAGCTGGCACGGCAGATAGACGGGAAAATGCAATCGGGGTACAAAAACGCTTTGAGGCTTGCCCGCACCGAAACCATCCACTACCTCAATGACAGCGCCCTAAAGGCCTACAAGGATAGCGGCGTCAAAAAGGTCCAGTTCTGGGCGGCGGAGGACGAGAGGACATGCCCTGAGTGTGGGGTGCTGCACGGAAAAGAGTATCCGATCGACAAGGCGCCGATCCTGCCGGTGCACCCCAATTGCCGGTGTACCTACATACCGGTTGTGGATTTACCCACTGAAAATACACAGGACACACAAAATCGTGATATAATTAAGCAGGAGGAGCAGATTCGGCAAGCTAGCTCAATTAAAGACGCAAATACCTACGCCGAAAAAATCCTAAAGGTGCCACATGCAGGGTACAAGGGCGTGGATATTGAGATTGCAAACGCATGGAACGGAGGCCTGGCGGATAATCTTAAAAAATTTCCAGAGCTACTAGATAATTTTGATTTTGTAGGGACCTGCCAGGAGCGGAACCGATACATCAAGAAGAAATACATCGAAACAATCATGCCAGAATTACGGGCCAGGAACCCCGGAGTAACAGAAAAACGGCTTCTTGATTTTGCCAAGCAACAGGCCAACAAACGGGTGCCACGAGTGTCTAAAAATGTAATCGCGCAATCCTACAGGTATAAAATTGGCAGGGGCATTACGGTCAATGCTGCTGTTGGTTCGGCAGAGGAATTGGTCCAAGAACTCCGTTACTGCGTAAAAATGAAATTCCACCCGGAGGGGTGCGAAACTATCCGAAGTGTTTTAGACCATGAGATCGCACACCAAATAGACGACTTAATTATGATTTCTGGGAGACCAGAAGTCATAGATTTGTTCCAGTCCTTAAAAGGCCCCAAAATGACGGAGGCACTGTCTGAATACGCCTGGAAAAACAGCAATAAGGACCCCGTGCGAGAGTTTGTGGCAGAGGCGTGGGCAGAATATTGCAACAACCCCACACCTAGACCTGTCGCTAAAAGGATAGGAGAGATTATCGAGGAGGTGTATAGCGAGTGGAAGAAAAAATAAATTGGGATAGCATGGAGGAAGCACCGGAGCTAATCAAAGACCCTCCCCTTACCATTGACGGTGGAGATGTGCCGGTGGAAGATTGTACACCTGAAGATCACCAATAGAGCACTGGGATTTCCCAGTGCTTTTTTGCGCCCTTTGGCCGCTGGGCATAAATGCAGCTACTCCCTACTGTGAGAGACAGTATAATAATCTATGGAGGTAGAAGTATGGAATGGCTTAGGAAACTACTGAGAGACGCACCTAAAACCGAGGACGGCAACCTTGATATTGATACTGTAGTCGACCAGATCAATAAGGAGCTGCCCAAGTACACGGTGCCCAAGGAGGTGTATAACACCATCAAAAGGGAGAGGGACGAGGCGAGCGCCAAGTTAGCCGATGCCCAAAAGGTAGACGTGGCTGCTCTGCAACAGCAGCTAGAGGACGAAAAAGCTGGCCGCGCCGTGGATAAGGGAAAATACGCCTTTTTGACCGCCGCTACCAAGCGCGGAGCCAAAGACCCCGATTACCTGCTGTACAAATATGGCGCAGACAATATCAAGCTGGACGAAAAGGGCTCTCTCGATGACGAGGAGGGCCTTTTTAAGTCCCTGCAGGAGAGTTATGCCGGCCAGTTTGAGACTGATACTGGCGTGATCGGTACCTCGCCCAACACCCTGACAACCCAAACCACGCAGCCTGTATTTACTCCCGAACAGCTGCGTGGTATGACTGTAGACCAAATCAACGCCAACTGGGGCGATATCCAGAAGTCATTATAAGGAGGATTTTTAAATGGCAGTAACCAATTTTATCCCCACCATATGGGAGGCGCGGCTGCTGGAAAACTACCACAACCGCTCTCTGGCAGATGTCATCACCACCGCCCCTACCCGCATCGAGGGCAACAAGATCGTGTTTGGCACTGTGGGCGCGGTAGCGACCAAAGACTATGCCGGTACCGTCGAGTGGGACGAGATCGATGTACCCAAAGTCGAGCTCAACATGGATCAGAAAAAGTACTTTGCCTTTAAGGTGGATGATGTAGACAAGGTACAGGCCGCAGGTAACCTCGTGGACCCCACGGTAGCCGAGGCATCGGCGGCCATGAACGAAACCGTAGACAAGGCGGTGCTTAAAGCTATTGCCGATGGCGTCGCTGCCGGCAACAAACTGGGCGTTAAGCAGGTTCACCGTAAAAACGCCTATGACCTGCTGGTCGATATGGCCACCAAACTCAACAAAAATAAGGTGCCCAAAGTAAACCGCTACGCTGTTATTGATAGCGAGTATTTGGGCCTGCTCTCTAAGGATGTGCGTTTTACACCCAATCCCAAGGTGTTGGAAAACGGTGTCGTAGAGGGCCAGACTGTTTCCGGCCTGCAGATCTGCGTGTCTGAGGAGCTGCCTGTAGCGACCAGCAAAACTACGATTATAGCGTTGTCCAAGGCAGCCACTGGCCACGGCAAACAGCTCAACGAGATGGAGGCCATGCGCCTAGAGGGCAGCTTTGCCGACGGCGTGCGCGGCCTGATGGTATATGGTACTGGCGTCCTGCGCGACAAGTCGGCTGTCACCGCACAGATCGAGTACGTGGATGAGCCCGCCACCCAGGTCAACGTTATCAACACCACTGCCGCTCCGGTCAATACCAAAGAGGTAGCAGGAGCCTAATGGACACCGTCAAGGAGCAGGTTAAGAGCATTGTTGTAGGGCTTGAGTCGAGTGCAGAGGCTAAGTTTGACACACTGTACGCCTTGGAAAGCGCCGCACTTATCGAGTACTGCGGTATGCCGGAGATAACGGGAAAGCACGTGGCGCTGCTGGCCGACTTGCTGCTGCACCGTTACAACACACTGGGGCGCGACGGCATATCGGCAGAGAGCTACTCGGGGGTGTCCTACACATATAGCACAGACCTGCCCGCTACGCTGCACAGGCGTCTCAATAGAGCGAGGAGGCTTAGCTGGTGAGCATTATGAGTAATTTGCAGCGCGTGTCGCTGCTGCGCAACGTGCCCATTCGGTCCCCTACCACGGGGGCCGTGGAGCAGCGTTTGCAATCGGTCGGATCGATTGATATGGCTATCTATCAGGACGATACTCTGAGGATATCGCAGACTGTACAGGGCGATGTGACGAGCCATATCGGCATATCTGCGGAGACTGCGGCCAAGACCGACGATGTAATAGTATGCGCCGATAACCGGCAGTACAAGGTGTGCACCATGCCTGTAGGTGGCCGCTATAAGATGGTACGGCTAAAGGAGCTGACCGGCAGTGATGGATGACCAGAAAGCGTTTTGTGATAGTGTAGACGGAGCTGCTACACAATTGGTTCAGCTGGCGGCTCGTAACGCCGAAACATGCGGGCTGTATCTAGAGGGACAAACCAAAAAAGAGACGCCGGTAGACATGGGCCTATTACGAGCGGCGAACGGCCATCAGGTGGACGTAGACAATGGGCAGATCACACTGACCCTGTACAACGTCATGGAGTATGCCCCATATGTCCACCAAGGCACTGGCATATATGCCGAGGACGGAGATGGCCGCAAGACACCATGGGTGTATACCGACGCCAAGGGAAACACGCATAAGACAGCAGGCCAAAAGCCCAACCCGTTTATGCGGCGAGCCATCGAAAAAAATAAGGGCAAGATCAGCAAGCTATTGGGAGAGGGGAGCACGAGTGGAACTTGAGATATATGGGCTGCTGTGCGAATATCTCGCCGGAATATTTGTGCCCAACGCTATCCATCCCATCAAAACCGGTGATTTGAGCAAACCTAATCTGGTGTATGAGTATTACGACGACAGCGCTGGCACAGTGCACACGGGTATGCTTACACTCAAGATCATATCGCCATCTTATGATGAGGCAGCCTGCTTGTCCGCGCAGGTAAAAAACAGGCTGAATACCGATGTGCAAGGCCAGTCCCTACTTAGTGACAGTTACGCTGTCAGGTGCCTGCTTGCTGGTGGCGGCTGCCTGTATAACAGCGATTTTGACCGGTACGAGTATCAGCAGATATACACCATCAGATATGCAAGGAGGTAATGATTTGGACAAAAAAGATGAGATCATCTTTGGTGCTGGCGAACTGTATATGTACGAGTTTGCGGACAAAGAGATCCCCGACCATGCGGTCATCGAGACCGAAGACCACAACGTAGGCCACTGCTCGGGGGGCTTTTCGGCGGAGTACAAGCCCGACCGATACGACATCAAAAACCAGTATGGCAGCACTGTTAAAACAGTTATCAAAAATGAGGAGATCACCGCCAAAACCGGTATCTTGTCGTGGGACCTGAGCAAGCTCGCGCTGCTCTCTACGGCAGTGTTTGCCGAGGATACGGCCACCGGGACCCGCAAGTTGACGTTTCGCGGCAAAGGCTCTCTGCGCAACGTAATGGTGCGGTTTGTCCACACCAAAGACGACGGGCGCAAGCTGCGGTTTACGATGATCGGCCAGGGCGGCAACGGCTTTTCGCTACAGTTCGGTGAAAATGAGCTGACTGTCGACGCCACTCTCAACGCCATCAGCTATATCAAGGACTTTTTGGCTGAAATTGAGGAGGAGATTGCCATAGAGGCAACCGGCCTGACGGTACAATCCGCTGCGGGCACCGCCACTGGTGATACCAAGATCACCGTCACGCCGGCGGCCGGCGGTAGTAATACTCAGGCCTATATTGCCGGTCCTACTGTCAATGTGCCTTGCGTAGGTGATAACTGTACCGGTTATACTGAGTTGCCCAGCGGCGGCAATATCTCGGGTCTCACCGCCGGCGAGACCATCGTTGTGGTGGAGCGGGATGCAGAGGGCAAAGCCGTTAAGGCGGGCTCGGCAAAAATTGTCGTGAAGACTGCCTAAAAGGTTGTACATATCCTCTAATTGTGATATATTTTGTTTATCATAATATGGAGGTTTTGTGAAATGAAAAAGTGTTTGTGTGCGGTGTTGGCGCTTTTTATGGCGCTGTCACTTGCGGGATGTGGTGGGGATAATGACAAGACCAACGGGGCAAAGCCAGAAAAGCCCAACTCTAGTAGTTCTGTCCCGGAAAAAGATATGTATAAGCGGTATGCTTTGGGGGAAGCAGGCGTAAGTGGGGAATACCAATTAAAAACAGTGTCGTTTGAAACAACAACAGAGATTCCAAAGCTCAGAGACGAAAAATATACTACAAATAATGAATTCGTAGTAGTGGAAATCGAGATAGCAGCGATAGACCAGGCATTAGATACGGGTTATAGCTTGCTTGATTTCCTGCTAGTTGACACGGATAAAAAAACTTATGCTGCTGATGATAAATCGATAGAGCTAAATGTAATACTGGGTGATGATGGGTATGTCGGGCCATATGACGCCTTAAATCCTGGCCTGTTTAAAAAGGCAAAGTTGGTTTTCGAGGTGCCGAAAGGAATAAAACCGGCGCTTATCGCAAACAGCAATGGTGGCTCTGATACTTACGTTGAGTATAGCTTAACGTAGAGGGAATTAACTGGCATTTTCAGTGCACGACTGATAGAAAATGAGAGATCGCTTCGGCGGTCTCTTTTCTTGTGAAAACTTTTAAGGAGGGCAAAAATGCTAGACTTAAACAACTACCTGAACAAAACGCTCGAAATAAAAGTCGGTGAAGAAATCGTCCACGTAAAAGACCTGTCCTATGCAATGTGGCAGGAGCTAGGCGGCAAAGCGACCACCTTAGACGAACAGCTTGACTTTGTTGCCCGAGCCATGAGCAACAACACCGAGGGTAGAGACTTCACGGCAACGGAGCTAGCCAAGCTACCCAAACCCGCCGTAGAGGCCATTTTGGGGGCACTTATCAAGTCGGGCAGTGCAGCCGTCAGCGACCCAAACTAAAACTGCCCATCCCTGACGGTCCCGTGGGCGATGCAATCATCAAAAAGTATTTTGCCTGCGAGGAATGGGAAAAAGAAATGGACTGCAGGACCCGTGAGTTAAAGCGTATGCAAGATTACACGGGGCTAAATTTTAACGAGCTGATGGCGTTACCGCTGTCGGCTTTTTTGTATCTGCGTAAAGAGAGTTGGGTACACAGTTTTTTGGTGTCGGAAACGGGCCGCGAGACGCTAAAAGACATATGGCGGCTATCCCAGACCAAAGCGGATATGACCGCCGTAAGGCGGCACAGTAAGGTGGTGGTACATTGAGCGCATTAACAGGCGGCATTGAGCTTGCGCCGCTGCTCACACGGATAGCGGTAGATCTAGACAGCTTTAAGACCGAGATGGAAAAGGCAAAGCAGACTGCAAAAGAGCAGGCTGACGGTATTAGCCAGCAAATCAAAAAGGCCGCACAGGTGGGCCAGGACCTACAGAAAGTAGGGGGTACGCTCACCAAAGCCATAACAGTGCCATTGATGGGTGCAGGAGCCGCCTCGGCCAAATTCGCCATGGATTTCCAAAAGGATATGGCCCAAGTAAAGACCCTTTTGGATGGCAATGCCCAGCAGGTTGAGGCCCGCACAAGAGAGTTGTCCGAAAATGTACTACAGGTATCTAACGACGTAAACATGTCGTCCAGCCAGATCGCTGAGGGCACGTATCAGGTCATTTCTGCCTACGGTGACAGCGCCGAAACGATGGATCTTGTCACCATAGCAGCCAAAGGAGCTAAAGCTGGCGGTGCGGAACTAGTAGATAGTGTTAACCTGTTGAGTGCGGTTACTAAAGGGTATGGTGATACATCAGCTGCGGCTAACGAGAAGGTGTCTGATCTCGCTTTCCAGACAGTCAAGCTGGGGCAGACCACTTATCCAGAGCTTGCGGCTAGTATGGGGCGCGTGGTGCCTCTGGCGGCCACACTCAAGGTGTCGCAGGAGGAGCTTTTTGGCGTCATGGCCACCGGAACTGGCGTAACTGGTAACGCAGCAGAGGTATCTACCCAGTTGCGCGGTGTGCTACAAGCCTTGATGGCACCAACCGATAGTATGGCCGAACTCATGGCTAATCTGGGGTATGAGAGTGGACAGGCTATGATAGAGGGGCTAGGCCTACAAGGCACTATCGACGCCATCGTCAAGGCAGCTGATGAGAGCGGCATGCCGCTGCAGTCCTACATCGGCTCTATCGAGGGACAAACTCTCGCCCTGACCTTGAGCGGTGAGCAGAGCGACGTGCTCCGCGAGAAGATAGCAGCCATGGGTGAGGCTACCGGATCGGCGGCCAAGGCGTTTAAAGCAGCCACTGAGAACGAAGCGGAGGACTTTGACAGCTCCATCAACAAGCTCAAAAACTCCGCTATCGCGTTCGGCGACGCTTTGACTCCACTCATTTCTAAGGTAGCCGATCTGGTGAGTGGGGTAGCTGATTTTATCAACGATTTATCCCCTGCTCAAAAGGAAATGGCCGTTAATTTCGCCTTGGTAGCCGCCGCTGCTGGCCCGGCTATCAGTGCAGTGGGCAAGGGTATCACTACATTTTCAAATGTTGCCGGGGCATTAAAAGGCTTGGGAGGTGCAGCGAGCACCGCAGCAGGTGCCGGTGGACTAGGCTCGCTGTCTCCCGCTATTGGCGGGGTGCTCCCATCACTTGGCGGCCTTGTGAGCGCTGCGCTGCCAGTAGCAGCGGCGGTTGGCGGTATTGCCGTTGTGGGTGGTACGGTCGCGCATGTATTGAGCCAAGAGGTAGTGCCGGAAGTTGATTTCTTTAAGTCAGCTTTCGTAGACGCCTCTGGGAATGTGGTGGATAGCAACATAAAAATGGGCCTCGCAGCAAAAGACTGCACGGTTACGATAAGCGAGGAGACCAAAAAGGCGGTTGGCGCTTATATGGAGATGGATGAAAGCATACGCTCAAATCTACTCAATCTAAAGATTAACGGTACTACCATTACTACAGAGATGACTACAGGGATTGCAGGAGATTACCACAGTATGGTGGACCAGGTGGTAGCGAAGATTGATGAGGGAACACAACAAAGCTTACAGGTATACGAAGAGAATTTTGTAAAGACCGGTCTTGTTACTCAAGAACAGTACGACTCGTTCCATCGTGCCCTAGTTGCCGACGCAGATAGAAAAAAGCAAACTTTAGCGGACAATGAAGCAAAAATAACTGAGATCATGCAGACGCATGTAGATGAAAACGGTACTCTCACTGATGAGGGGTGGAAACAGATCAACCAGATACTTGATGAAAGCGGTAGTATTGCGATAGGGGAATTGTCCGGCACTGTACAAGAGTCAGAACTGCTGATGAATAGATGGAAGACCTCTGGAGTTACAATTACGGCAGATATGGCAGCAGAGCAGGTACAGCTTTTAAACGACGAGAGGGACGCTGCCATAGATGCAGCATACAAGAAAAAAGAGGAAACGCTTGCAACTGCGGAGCAGTGGAAAAAAAGCGAAAATGATATTATACGAGCCAATGGGTATAAGCTTGAGCAGCTGGCTGAACACGATTACGAAGTGGCTGTGGACAACGCAGAAAAGATCAGGAAAGACGGCCTAGACAAGCTTGAGGACGGCTATCATGACCTCTACAAAAATGTGGACACCGATAGTGGGAAAATCTATACGTGGTGGGGCAAGCTGAAAAAATGGTGGAAAGATAATACTTTCGAGGAGAAAGACATGAGTTTCGGGCTCGGAATAAATGTTACAACATCTGGCGACTGGAGTAAGCTGGAATACGCCACAAGTGTTATAAATCGACACTCTAATGGAAATAACCCATATGACCCGAGGTATTCGCACTATACTGGCCTGGACTACGTGCCGTATGATGGTTATACCATCCGAGCCCACAAAGGCGAGCGCTTGTTAACAGCAGAAGAAAACAAAGATTTCATGCAAAACAAAAACGGTCCCGCGCCCGACGGCGAAGAAGTCGCAGTGTATACCCAAATAAACCTGGACGGCAAAGAAATAGGATATGCGGTAGCACCACACGTATCTGTGCAGCAGGCCCGCAATGCTAGGAGGATAAGATGATACAGAGCATATATACCTCCGGTGTGGAGGTGGTTCTTGGCTATTTTTCGGCGGCGTGCACGGCGTATAAAGTGGAGGATTCCATCTTATCCCCCAACACCTATCAGGGCGGCGGAGCCTTGTTGCCCACCTATACGGACACCAAAGAGGGCTTATATAGCTTATCTATCGATCTGCTGATAGAAACCCCCGATGTGCAGGCGGCACGATCTCTAGCATTAGAACTCAAACAGCGGCTGCTTAAGTGTAACGTGATATTCGAGGATGACCTCCAAAAAGAGTACGATTGCATACTGCACAGCTACACCCTAACCGACCTGTTGCCAGGCATGATACTGCTTAACTGCGTGTTCGATGCGGTGATATGGGGGCCAGAAGTTTGTGTTGTGCTCTCCGAAAGTCTGCAAAATATAGCAATTGACGGCCCGCAAAAAACTTACCTTACAATTTCGGTAGAGGCGTTACAAGATTTAACCGAATACGCTGTGTGCGGCATGATCATACACAGCCTGCCACAGGGCAAGACACTGGTTGTAGATGGCGCTAGGCGTACAGTAGAGATAGATAGCGTAAACGCCTTTGACACGGTGTCTATCATAGATTTTCCGGCCGCGCAGGGCGAGTTTACAGCAGTCGCTGATGACTTATCTCGAGCCACGGTGACCATAAGTTATAGAGGGAGGTGGTAATACTGGGCATCAGATATACAGGCCCGGGTGGACTGGTAGATATAGATGTAGATCATCATATAGACTACCAATCAAACGGATTACAGAAATTAAGTTTTTCCGTGCCGCTTGAACATCCGTCGTATCCCCATATCAAAGAGGAACTGCCGGTAGAGTGCCAAGGGCAGAGATACATCGTCAAGTCTATAGACGAGCAGCTGGTACACACAGATTTTGTGGCCGAGCTTGATTTGGACGTTTTACGGCAGAGGGTGTTTGCACCCGCGTTTGTGTCCACAACACTAACCCTTAGTGACACGCTTATGCTTTTGTTGGCAGATACCGGCTGGTACGCGGTCGGCGCCGACCTAGTATCTATTAAACGCAGCATTGAACTGTCTGACAGCACCCCATATGATGTGGTAATGCACTGCCAGTCGGTATACGGCGTTACCTATCGTTTTGACACTGCCACCAAGTCCATCACCGTGCTGAAACCAGAAAACGAGCAGCCTAAAAATCTGTACATCACCGACCAGCTCAACCTGCGGCGAGTGGATATGAAAGGTGACACCTACGAAATGGTGACCCGCTTATACCCCTATGGCAAGCCGGATGAGGAGACAGGCGAAGCGATGAACATCGCCTCAGTCAACGACGGTGTACCTTATATAGAGGACCACACATACAGTGATAAGGTCATATCTGCCGTTTGGAGGGACGAGCGGTACACCAACCCACAATCGCTTAAAGACGACGCAATATTAAGGTTGGCCAAGTTGGCTGTGCCGAACCGCAGCTACGAATTGGACGTAGCCGATCTGGCAAAAATCGACCCGTCATACAGCGGACTCGCTATAGGGCTGCACGACAAGGTCAAGCTGATAGACCGGCGGCGAAAGACGATAGAGGTCCATCAAGTAGTGGCTTATCGAGAGTATCCCAACGCACCAGAAAGCAACGTTATCACCCTATCGACCGTCCCGCTCACTATCGAGGGCGAAATTCGCGGCAGCATATCTGCGCTGGACGAGGCCAGTATACAGACCGCCGGCAAAGTCAACGAGATCAAGCGTGATTTGGACACCACCGTGTCGAGGGTGGAGCAGACTTATACCCGAGGAGAGACCGACGAGCTCATCGGCAGCAAAGTGACCCAGTCAGCGGACGTGTTGCGCAGCGAGATTGCTCATACCTATATTACCGGTACAGAATTAAAAGAAGTAAAAAGCGAGCTAGAACAGAGTATCGAGCATATCCAGTTGTCCATGCAAAAGACTGGCGGCGACAACTTGGTATTCGGCAGTTCGGCTCGTCTGGGACTAGAGGACTGGACAACCGATGGTGCAGTAATGTGCGATACTTCTACGTCGGTGTATAACGCCACCTCCGCCGGTGGGGCATTTGTACTGGCTGATGAGGTGACCCATACTGGCAGGCTGTCGCAGACCATCAAGACAGTGCCCGGCGGGCAATATGCCTGGTATTTTCGGTACAAGCTACAAGCCGGACTGCAGACAGAAGCAACAGTTCATATTGGAGGTAGTCAGCTAGAGTTGCCCATGAGCGATCAATGGGTAGAACGTACTGGCAACTTTACCGCCCAGGATATCACTGCCAAAGTGGAGTTTTGGGTGCAGGACGGCATTCTCACAGTGGCCGATATCACCGTGAAAGAGGGACTGGTGTGCACTGCTTGGCAACAGGCACAAAATGAGATACAGGCTGGTGGGGTCACCGTTACTCAACGGGGGCTTCAGGTAGATGCAAGCGGGGATCCATTCGCAGTTAAAATAGACAACCAGCAATTTTTAGTACGTAACAAGGATACTGGACAGGACGTAGTATATTTGACCAAAGACCAAGCTCTGATATCGCGCCTTACTGCTCAGGATGAGTTGACAGTGCGAAGATATGGGCAGCCCTCTAAAGCGCTGCGTATTATACCGGTGGATACCGGCGCATTTTTTGTGGTCAATGACTAGGAGGTGAGATATTGGCACGTATCAACGGATCAGTATCCAACTATGCAGGCAACTATGCCTATTATCTGGACGTATACGAGATACAGACCGATGTAACCAACAACCGCTCCATCGTGCGGGTGGATGTGTGGCTGACCTCGGGTACCCGCAGCTGGGACAGTATCAGCGCTGTGGGCGGCACAGTTACCATCAACGGCGGCCAGCAAAATTTTAGCAAGGTCGTGAGTATCGGAGCGGGCGGCAAGGTGGTACTGGCCACCTGCGACGCCTGGGTATACCACAACGCCACCGGCGGCGGCAGTATCGGCATATCGTCCACTTTTAGCCCCACCAGCTCCTACTCGCCCGGCTACTGCCAGGCCAGCGGTACTTATACGCTGTCTACTATACCCAGAGCTAGCACCCCCTCCATGGGGGCGTTTAAGGCGGGCGATAACGTGACGGTGTCCATATCCCGCGCCAGCTCGTCTTTTACCCACTCGTTGACCCTCAAAGTGGGCAACACCACCATCAAGACGGCATCCGGCGTGGGTACCAGCCAGACATGGAGCTTTTCAGAGGCCGACGTAAAGTCTATCTACGCTGCCATGGGCAGCGCCACCAGCGCCACCGCTACGGTGACCTGCGTCACCTACTCGGGCAGCACCAATATAGGTACCAAGTCGGCCACTGCCACCTGTAGCCAGGTGGGGGGCAGTACTCTGACCACTACCCCCAACACGACGGTGGGGGACAGCCTGGCGCTGTCCATCACCAGAGACCGGGCGGCGGTGACCCATGTACTGCGGTTTTACGCCGGCAGTACCCTGGTGCGCACCGCCTCCGGCGTGGGTGCTGCTTACACCTTTACCCCGACCACCGCCGAGATCGGCACCATTTATGGGGCTATGGGCAGTGCCAATAGCGTGACGTTTAAGGTGACCTGCGCGGCAGCCCACTACGCCCGGTCGCTGGGCACCTCGGAAAAATCCGGTACTGCCTCGGCGCCGGGAGTGAGCACCATCACCTCCTCGCCGGCCCATACTATCGGCAATGGGTATACGGTGACCCTGACCCGTACCCGGTCGGCGGTTACCCACACCGTGGAGCTGTACGTGGGCAATGCCAAAATACGCACCGGCACCAACGTGGGCACCAGTTATGCCTACACCCCCACCGCGGCCGAAATCTCCGCCGAGTATGCCGCGACACCCAACAGCAATACCGCCACCGCCAAGATCGTCTGCCACTGCTATCACTATGACCATCTGTGCGGCACGGTCCAGGCCACCGGCAATGCCACGGTAGACGCAGCCGCAGCCGCCCCGGTCTTTACTGGATTTGTTTTTGCGGATATCAACGCAGTCACCACCGCGCTGACCGGCAACGATCAACAGCTGATAAGCGGCTACAGCACCTTGCGGGCCACGGTGCCGGTGGGCAGCAAGGCCACCAGCACCACCGGCGCCACCATCAAGCAGTATATCTTGTACTGCGGTGGCGCCTCAATATCTGGCACATACTCGGCCTCCGCTGACGTATCCATGCAGCTAGCGGGAGTGACCTCCGGCAGCATACGGGTGGCAGCGGTGGACAGCCGCGGCAATCAGACAGTGGTAGAGCGGCTGGCAGTGCTGGTGCCCTATACCCCGCCCCGCATTACCAAGGTGACCCTACGCCGGGACAGCGGTGTGGACGCCAAGACCCAGCTGGAGCTGCAGGGGGTGTGGTGGACCGGATCATTTGGCGCGGTCGATAACGCGGTAAGCGCCTCCTATCAGTACCGCGGCACCGCGGACAAAGACCTGTCGGCCAGCATTACTATACCCATCACCACCGAGGGGGCGGAGTTTAAATATATCGGCTATATCGACGGCGATCTGGGTACCGGCGGTTTTACCTTTGACAGGTCCTTTTATCTGCTCTTTACCACCGCTGACCTATTGGCCAGTGCGACGGCAGAGGGCACCATAGACCGCGGTGTGCCCACCATGCACATGACCCAGACCGGTATCGGCATTGGCAAAATGCACGAGAGCGGGTCCATCGACACGGTGGACAATATCGTGGAGGCGGGTACAGCGCTGCCGGACAAATACGCTGCCAAAGCACACAGTCATACAGCCCTTACCAGCTTAGGCAGACAGACGCCAGAGAGCGGGCGCACAGCCAACAGGGGCGGCGTCTATAGCTATAATGTGGCGGCCGACGTATCAGGTGCGCCGGCTGACTACTTGTCGGTGCTTGGGTTTGGCCTCGGCGCTGGTGGATCAGTAGAGATTGCAGGACAATGGACCACCGGCCAAACCTTATACGCAAGGGCATTGCGGGACTGGCAAGACAACTGGTGGCCGTGGATTGAGATAATCACCAGCAAAAACCTGCTCAACAAGGTATATCCCGTCAACAGTATCTATATATCATACAGCCACACCTCCCCGGCCTCCTTGTTTGGCGGCACATGGATGCGCATTAATGGTTATTATCTTTACGCAGGTGCTGCTAGTAGTACCATGGGGACTACTTTCGGGTCGTGGGACAATGCCATTGCACAGTCTAATTTGCCGGCTAGAACAGCGGTGCGACTGAATTTAACTGGTCAAGGTGGATCGAACACATCATTCGGGGCGGTTAACGGTTGGGCTTTTACGTCCATGCAGGACAGCAACCAACCATACGGCCAAGCGCTGACAGTGCAACCCCCGGGTATTAGACTTGCGGTTTGGCGCAGGACTGCCTAAAGGAGGTCAAAATGCGAATTTTAGATGAACAGGGCAACGAACTAGAAACCTACGACAACACAAAAGGCTATCTGGTCAATGACAAGGTGCTCATAGCGCACCACGAGGCCGTGGAAGCGGTGGAAGAACAGGGGCATTTTGAAACCATAGCCGAATACCCCAATGGTGGAAAAGATGTGGAGTGGGTCGTGGACAAGCCAGGTGTAGAAGCAACGGAGGCCTGGGACGAATACGAGGACATATACCGCTATATCCCCTACACTGCCGCCGAGCTGGAAGAAATAGAGACGGCCCGCAAAAAGGCAGAAGAGGAAGAGGAGCTGCAGGCGAGGATACGGGCGCTGCCCGATAAGGCAGTGACCTGGGACGAGCTCGCCGCCGCACTCAAACAGGGGGTAAATAGTATATGACCCAAAAAGATATTGTACTGGACGCCATGCGTCGGCAGGGCCAAGCCCTTGCTATCGATCTACAGGACCGAGCTGTCGACATGTCGGGCACCGAGTTATACGCCGAGGACGGCTACATACCGAGTTTTGCAGCAGCCAAGGCGACCCAAAACATGCTGGCCCGTCCTGCTGGTTTTGTGTGCCGCTCTACTGCCGGCCGCGTCGTGCGGCTGCTGCAGCCTTATGACAGCGATATCTACAGCGCCGAGCCAGAGGAGCTGCCGGCACAGTGGGGCTTTGTGTGGTCTACCGACCCAGCCAAAGCATTGCCATTTATGGCGTTGGCCACCAGCCCCTACATGACGGGGGACTGCTGTACCGAGGATGGACAGGTATACCGGTCAAAGATAGACCACAACGTACACTTCCCCAGCGCATACCCGCAGGGGTGGGAGCTGCTGGGAGAGATCCCAGTACAATAAAAAGGAGGTACATAATATGTACAGAGGTATCGACGTATCGTATGCCAACGGATTAGTGGACTGGCCCACGGCCAAAGCGGCAGGGGCAAAGTTTGCCATGCTACGCTGTGGCTATGGCAGCGACCGGGCCAGCCAGGACGACGCGCAGTATGAGCGCAATGTAGCCGAGTGTGACCGCCTGGGTATCCCCTGGGGGCCATACCTGTATAGCTATGCCATGTCTATGGACGAGGCCGAGAGCGAGCTACAGCACATCTTGCGGCTGCTGGCTGGCAAGCGGCCCCGTATGCCCATCGTCATTGACATGGAGGACGCCGACGGCTACAAAGCCGCCCGCGGCGGTATCAGCCGCCAGCTGGCCACAAATATCATCAAGCATATCTGTGCCGGCCTGGAGGCTGCGGGATATTATGCCATGTGGTACGCCAACAAGGATTGGTGCCAAAACCGTCTGTACCCCGACCAACTGACCAAATACGACCTGTGGTACGCCCGCCCCGGTCTGCTGGCGCCTGACCGCGAGTGCGGTATCTGGCAGGACCAGATCGGCAGCACCGGCGGCAGCTGGCCGGGCGCCAACACCTCCGGTGGCCACTGCGACACCAACATTGCCTACAAGGACTATCCCACCATCATCAAGGCAGCGGGTCTCAACGGCCTGGGCGGCTCGACCCCGGCTCCCGCCCCGCAGCCGACGCCACCGCAGACGCAGACCTACACAGTGCAGGCCGGCGACACCCTGACGGCTATTGCTGGACGATATGGCACCACTGTGGCGGCACTGGTGGGCGCCAACAACATCGCTGACCCCAACCTGATCTATACCGGTCAGGTGCTGACCATCCCCGGCGCTGGTGCTGCCGGCGGGCAGGTATATGTCGTGCAGTCTGGTGACACCCTGTCTGGTATTGCGGCCAAGTATGGCACCACCTACCAGGCGCTGGCGGCCAAAAATGGTATTGCTGACCCTGACCTGATCTATCCGGGCCAGCAGATCCGGGTATAGGGGGCGACATGGTGGAGACTATCAACAAGATCAAGGTAGCCATTACCGCCGGTATTGCCGGCTTGACCGCAGTCTGGGGCTGGTTTGGCTGGCTCGCTGTGTTGTGGATCGCTGTCATGCTGGTGGACTATATCACCGGCACCATGGTAGCGGTCAAAAACGGCGCCTGGAGATCTGCAGCCGCTCGGGCAGGCCTGTGGCACAAATCCGGCATGATCGTTGCAGTAGTGGCTGCCGGCGGTGCTGACCTGGTGATCGCGCTGATTATCGGCAACATACCATCCATACACTTGCCATTTGAGTACCCGGCATTACTTTGCACAGTGGTGATGGTATGGTATATCATCACCGAGCTGGGCTCGATCGTCGAGAACGCCGGAGACCTGGGCGCACCTGTGCCCAAGTTTTTGCGCCGCTGCCTGGCGTCGCTGGCTGATACGGTGGACAAGACCGCCCCCATGGGCGGTGCGGATGAAGATAAAACCGAATAGTACACAACAAAAGCCCCCGGCTGTCCTCTCTCATGGATGGCCGGGGGCTTTTTTCTTCTAGCATAATATCATATTTTTGAAATAGAAAATTGTGTAGTTGACAGAACTTTAACTATTTTTACAAAAGCGCACTATAAGACGTTGAATATACATATATAGAACTTAAAATTTCCATAAAGGAGGTTTTTTATGGAAATATTAGTCGAATTTTCAAGGACAATGAAAACCCATAGAAAGTTGTTACGTTGGACGCAAGAAAAGGCGGCTTTTGAATGCGAAATATCTATAGAGCATTACAAAAGAATCGAGTTGGGTAAGTCAAATCCAGGCCTGATAATAGCTGTGCGTATAGCTAGGATACTGGATATTGACCTAAACGCTCTCAAGTGTTTAGAGAACGAGCCTAACTAAGGAGTAAATAAAAAGCCCCTCGGCCTACCCTTTTGGATAGTTGGGGCTTTTTGATATAATTACTATTGCTCTATGTTTTCAAGTTCGTTCCTATACTGTCTAACTAATCTAAAAAATGTACTTACACTCACACCTAAAGCTCTTGCTGCTAATGTAGATGATAGCATTCGTTTAGAGTACAGATCATATACCTTATTAAACCCTTTGGGTATAGGGTTTTTGGGTCGGCCAAATCTAACTCCGTTTTCTTTGGCTTTTTCTATACCTTGTCTTTGGGCTGCGCTACGACTTTGGCGATATTCGGCTTCAATCCCTAAAAGCACATTCATCACTTGATCAGTCTTAGCTGAGTCGCCAATAATCTCTTGCAACTTCATCCATAATTTCTCTTTGTCCAACAATTATAAAGCATCCCTTTCTGCGACTAAATGAAAAATATGTGGATTATTGCTTTATATATTAGCAGGATATTTTTAGATTACAACATAATTGTAATAAAATCTACGCTTTTATAAAATGAATGATAACTCTAATCGTGTTGTAAATTGAGTGTGTTTATGCGTGTTGAGTTTGATATTGAAACACAAAATGACCTTGATATTTAAGCAATAAAAAGCTGTTGTTTTGCTGGTGCGAAGTATAAGCACACAGAGAATACCCATTATGTTCGCACCTGTGTTTTATCTCTTTTGTCGAGAAGATCTGCTGTATGAGCAATGGGCATGTTGACATCAGACAGCAATATAGCTACAATAAATACAAGCAATCTCCTATCTTTTGGTAGTGATTGCAGTCACCACCCACCCGGGTGGTGTGGATTGAAATTACGCTTTAGACAAAGCCCTGATCTGTGACGGCCCCGGTCACCACCCACCCGGGTGGTGTGGATTGAAATTTTGAGCAACTGGGCGATGAACTCAGCAGCACGCGTCACCACCCACCCGGGTGGTGTGGATTGAAATTGGGAGAACTCCGAGAAGATGCTGTACACCTCGTGTCACCACCCACATGGGTGGTGTAGGTAAAACCGGAAATTAAGAATAACCCTGGCTATATTTAGTCAGGGTTATTCTTATACTTGTCATGCGGGCTTAACATCTGAAAATCAATAATGTTAGAGAGGATTATCCATGCACAAAGTGATCGTGCTCGCTGTCGTCCGCTATGATACTGAGGGTAACATGGCCTCGATAAAATAACCCACTTTGTAACCCACTTTACTGCCAAAATAGCGATTTTAGATAGCTAAACAGGAAAACAGAAAATGTTAATATTTCGCGTAGATAAGCCGTTTTTTTAAGTTTCTGCGTAAGTGGAAAACTAGGTGTTTTGAGTTCAAGTCCGGTCAGCGGCACCAACAAGGACCGCATGGATAAGCCATCCATGTGATTCTTGTTAAAGAGGTCTAGATATGGGTGGAGTGGGCCAGGTGGCAAAATTGGCGGACTTTGCTGATATCTTTGTACAGAAGTTTGCCGCTCGCATTTTTTACACTGGTCTTGGTGAGCGAGTCGACGCCGAAGGGGTGTACGGTGTGGATGGCGTTAACGACGTTGTCAGGACCCAAGCCGCCGGCCAGGATGACCGGGATGTCGACTGCATCGACGATCTTTTTGCTGATGCTCCAGTCGTGGGGAACGCCCACAGCGCCGATGCCGCCATTTTGGGCGTTGGGAGAGACTGAATCGAGCAGCAGATAATCGGCGTATTTTTGCCGCTGTAGCGCTTCGTCGTAGGCCTCGGGGCCCGACATGCCGATGGCCTGCATGATCTTGGCGCCGGGCAGAGCAGCCTCGAGTTTCGCCTGGAAGGCGGCGCTGGACTTAAAGCTGCTGCTGAGATGGACGATATCGGGCTGTGCGGTGCGCGCATAGTGGAGGATATTTTCTTCCCGGTCGGAGGCGGGGATCATGACCCGGGTGGCTTTGCCGGCCAGCGCGCGGAAGATATCGGCGGCAGTCTCCAGAGGGACCGCACAGGGGCAGCCGCGGCCCGCGTCCTCTACCAGGACACCGATGTAGTCGGCGCCGGCCTCGACGCACTGCAGGGCCTCCTCTACCGAGATGATCGAATAAATTTGTGTGATCATGAACAGCACCCCTTTCTTGTTGCATTGTTGCGGTAAAGTGGCGGTTTAATGACAAAATATTGAGCTTTGGGAGCGGGTAGAGGTAAAAATAAGTGGAAAATACAGCTGTTTTGACCCAATATCTACCTGTATTATAGAGCGAGTGTGGTGATATTTCAATGTTTAAGGCCCTATACAGACAAAATGAAGCGGCGGTACGGATAGAAAAATTGAGGGACGTAAATGTTACGAAATTGTAAATTCGGCCCTTTTTGGGGGAATTGGCGGTACGATTTGCCTTTTTTGACTGCGTTGACATAATGGGAGCACCTGACTGCTGATTTTAGAAATGGAAATATTTTGATAAACAGGGGGACAAAGGACCCGCCGCTGCGGTATAATGAGAGCGACCCAAAAAGAAGTGGACCGGGTGACCGGACCAGCAGACCAAAAAGGAGAGAGAAGATCTATGAGCCCATCCAAGGTGTATTACACAGACTTTCATGCTACGCTGGAGGAAAATCTGCTGCAGAAACTGGCCCGGTTGGTGAGAGCGGCGGGAATGGAACAGATCGACTTTAAAAATAAGTTTACCGCTATCAAAATACATTTTGGCGAGCCGGGCAACTTGGCGTACCTGCGCCCCAACTATGCCAAAGTGATCGCCGACATCGTGAAAGAACAGGGGGGACGGGTATTTTTGACCGATTGTAACACCCTGTATATCGGCCGCCGCAAAAATGCGCTGGACCATCTGGACGCCGCCTATGAAAACGGCTATAACCCGTTTGCCACCGGTTGCCAGGTGATCATTGGCGACGGGCTGAAGGGGACCGATGAACAGCTGGTACCCATTGACGGCGAGTATGTAAAAGAGGCCAAGATCGGCCGCGGCGTGATGGATGCGGATATCCTTATTTCGCTGACCCATTTTAAGGTGCATGAGTGTACCGGTATCGGCGGGGCGCTTAAAAATATCGGTATGGGCTGTGGCTCGCGGGCAGGCAAGATGGAGATGCACTCCGCCGGCAAGCCCTATGTGGAGACGGAGCAGTGTATTAGCTGCGGCGCCTGCCGCAAAAACTGCGCTCACGACGCGATCTCGTTTGTGGAGAAAAAGGCGTGTATAGACCATGATAAATGCGTGGGCTGTGGCCGCTGTATAGGCGTGTGCCCGGTGGACGCTGTTCAGCCGGCCCAGGATGAGGCCTTTGACGTGCTGAACAAAAAGATATCGGAGTACACGCTGGCGGTCATTGGCGACAAGCCCAGCTTTCATATCAGTCTGGTGGCGGACGTATCTCCCTACTGTGACTGCCATGCGGAAAACGACATGCCCATCGTGCCGGATGTGGGGATGTTCGCCAGCTTTGACCCGGTGGCACTGGATACGGCCTGCGCCGATATGGTAAATGCCCAGCAGCCGCTGCCGGACAGCCTGCTTGACAAAGTGCCCCACACCGGCGACTATTTTACCGATATCCATCCCACCACCAACTGGCGTAGCGGCGTGGAGCACGCTGAAAAATTGGGGTTGGGCAGCTGTGCTTATGAGCTGGTGAAGATCTAGCGCTGCCCGGGTGATAGCCGGTGGGGCGTGTTCCCACTACGACTGGTATCTGTGTAAAAGGCGCCGACAGCAGTGTTTGCAGTAGTGGGAAAGTATACACAACAAATTGATATACATGCTGACAATAAGATGTGAGATAAAAACGAGTGAAAGCTGGACTTTTCACTCGTTTTTATTTTTTTAGATCTATTGGCTATTGCGGTAATGTTTAGTAGATCCTGGAAGATTCGGGATGACCGGTCAACTATGGCGACAGAAATTTAATCATGACAGTGCCCGTAGATCCTTCTTTTTTACATGACTTAGGTGGGTCTGTATGACTGCTTACATAGTTGCAGCATCTCTTTTAGTTATCAGTTCTTTGCGTTCGGGAATAGAGTTTTGGATTTGATACAAAACGTGTTTGATCTCTTGGGCACGCTGTAAATCAGTTGGATCATACGCAAGTGTTCTTATTGTGTTTACATCGGACGGTATACCGGCTCCTTTCTTTTTTAGGCGGATGATCAGTCGACCAGTCTATCTGTATATTTTCTATCATTCATCTATAAGAGTACATTTGCATTAGCTCATGTTCCATAACGACCAACACGAAAACGCCGCAAATAAGCGGCTCATAGCAGTCGGCCAGTGGTATTTAACCCGAAGGGCGGGCGAGCACCGACGAGTTGTGGGACGCGTGCGCCAGAGGGGCTGGTGGAGATGCCGGAGGAGCTGAGCACTGGGAGCGGTTGGACCTATGAAGAGAAATGCCTGGAGGAACTGGAACAGAGAACAGGGAAACGGAGGACGCAGTAAAGAAAACAGATTAGAAAAGACAGCTGCCGCAGTTATGGGTATGTGAGCCGCACAGACTCGGATTTAGGCCAGATACAGCGCCCGGGCAAGCCGCAAGGACCGCATTACCTCGTCCACCAGACGGAGGACTGTGACCACGGAGTGATTCCTGGTGTCACGGTGACACCGGGCGACACCCACGACCCCGTGACGTATCTGGAGCCCCTGGAGCGGACCCACCAAAACATTCTCCCCCATCCGGACCGCCACGGCGAATGCAGCCCCGCATTTTTCCACTGACTTACAGGGAACTGGAGAAGCTCGGCATCACCTTCTGCGTCGGGCTGCAGCTCTTTGCCGACAGAACGAAAGTGGAGTTCAAACGGTACACATTTGTCTACGACGAGGTGCAGGACCTATACCGCTGTTCCAATGGGAAGGCGCTGCATGTGGGGACCTGTACCGCAAACGCCGGCGGCGTAGACCGGAAATATTGGGGCGGAGCGGGCGGACTGCCGGAGCTGTCCCTTTTAGGCCAAATGCCTAGGTGAATATGACAAGCGCGGGGCGAGGAAGCCGTTCGATATCTATTTTTGCCTTGTTGTTCGGCAGGACCTGACATGGCAGAACGAGCCGAACTATCTGGACGCCCTATTTGAGAGACAGATTTGGTGTAACGGTGCCTTTGCCGCCCAGAAAGGGGGACACAGTGGAAACGTATATTTTGCGGTGAAGTTTGGAGGCAGCGGAGAACCACTGACTCCTCTTGGCGACAGCGCTGAACCTCAAACGGATGGTGAAGTATATGTGTTACGCCTAAGAGCGTCTTTTTTCTTGTTTGACGTTGTACGGACATAATTTTGCACGTTGTCAACAGCTCCAATCTGGCCCGAAGTCCGGGGGTGGAGGAGACTCACCGACAGGTGTTTTGCAGGGCTGACCAAAACGGACCAGACGCAAAAAGTGGCTGACAACATACACAGCTTGCCACTTTGCGAAAGTCGTGAAGCGCACAGAAAAGGAGAGGGATCTATTTGGCCTTTTTGACCTCCGGAATACAGCTTTTCTTTTGCGTGTGTTGACGGCTTTAAAAAGAAATGCCATAATGATAACAAATGTTGCGCAACTTAAGTTGCTAAAGGAGATTACAGGATGCCACCAAAACCGATTATTAGCAGACAAGATATTATAAACGCAGCGATGCAATTGGTGCGGGAGGATGGGATGGATGGTGTCAATGCCCGCAGTTTAGCGAGCGCGCTTACCTGCTCTACAAAACCGCTCTTTCGTATTTACAAAAATATGGAAGAACTAAAAAGCGACATCCTTACACAACTTGACGCCTATTACAATGCTTTTATGGAGTGTAGGATAACTGAAAATAATCGATTATTAAGTCAGGGGATCGCGTATATCGAATTTGCACGAACTGAGAAAATGATCTTTCATACGCTGTTTATGAATAGGAACATGGAGGGGTCATCGCTGCGGGATATCGTTTGTGCAGAGTGGAATAGAAGGTCGATAGAAAATGCTCGGGCAATAACCGGGTTACCCATAGAGAAGGCCGAAATGCTCTTTATCAATATTTGGCTATATGCACATGGAATCGCTACTCAGATCGTGTCTAATGGTATAGATATTTCCTTTGATACCGTAAGGGAATTGCTGGATCATGCGTTTGAGCAGTTTTCGATCGATCTATCAGAATGAAAAATGAGGTTGAGTAAAGATGCTGGAAAGCAAAACTAGAACAAAAGAAGAAACTGAAAGGTATATGTATGAGCTTAGAGATTGGCTGAAACAGGAACGGAATACACCAATAGAAGAAATGACAGATTTCTTTTCTAAGCGAATGGATATTTATGAGAAGGTCCATCTTGAACACTGGGAAAAAGAATATGCCCATATCGCTGACTATTTTGATGGAGCGTTACACGCTTTGTTGGATATTGGTTGCGGCACGGGATTAGAACTTGAGGCGATTTATCAGCGATTTCCCAAAGCCAGGGTGACCGGGATCGATCTGTCGGAGGACATGTTAAAAAAATTACAAGCTAAGTATAGGGACAAGGACGTTGAATTGATCTTATCCGATTACTTTGAATATCCATTTGGAAGAGAACGATACGACGCGGCCCTGTCTTTTGAAACGCTCCATCACTTTAAATATGAAAAGAAACAAAAAATTTATGACAAGCTCTTTCAGGCGATCAAGCAAGGCGGGTATTATATCGAATGTGATTATATTGCCTGCTCGGATGAAGAAGAAACGCTTTGCCTTGAACAGTGTGCGTATAAACGCAGAGTAAACAACATACCTGATGATGTTTTTATACATATCGATATCCCGTTGACGCTCGAACATCAAATAGAACTGATGGGAAATGCCGGATTCAATGACATAAAGGTACTTTATGAAAACTGTGGGACCATGATAATCAAGGCTAAAAAATAGTATTAGAAATTTTGCCATTGAAAAGCCTTGAACGGTGAAAACGATCGCCAATAAAGGCTTTTCCCGCCGATTAGGACACGCATAACAACATTGTGCCTATATAGTACCCCAAATTCCTGTGGCGATATAAAAAGATATAGGCAGATATAAGGGAAACCAGACTATGTAAGGGCGAAGGTAGCAAATGCTTTTGACCTCTTGTCTGGCATACCAGCAGGGACAGGTGTACTTGTCGGCGGCGCATTTATGCGCTGTTCATGTTAAACGTTGACGGGGGCGGCTGCCGAAAGGCTTTGACGGGAGTATGCTTCAAGCTACACCACCCGTGTGGGTGGTGACGGGCACCAGTACAAATCGGGCAATGACTACTGGGTATTTCAATCCACACCCCCCACATGGGTGGTGACTCAAGCCCTCTGATAATTTGTTTCAGCCAACTTTTATTTCAATCCACACCACCCATGTGGGTGGTGACTAAAGTCGATTTTATAACGCGGGCCATGCTATACATTTCAATCCACACCACCCGGGTGAGTGGTGACGGTGATCTTGACGACCTGGTTGTTGGAGGTAATGCTATTTCAATCCGCACCACCCGGGTGGGTGGTGACCTGTATATTTTCGACATGATACAGGGATAATGTGATTTCAATCCACACCACCCGGGTGGGTGGTGACGGCAATCATTGCCAAAAGATAGGAGACTACTTATATTTATAGTAGCGATATTGCTGTCTGGTGTCAACATATCCATTGCTCATACAGCAGATCTTCACGCCAAAAAAGATAGAATACCGGTGCAAACATAGCAGGTATTCTCTGCGTGCTTATACTTCGCACCAGCAGAATAGTAGCCATCACTTAGGTTGAGGGCTATTGCACCTTACTCGCCAGGCTCGTCCTCTGAATACCTGAGAGCATTCAGATCCATATCCAAGTACCGGGCTATGCGGTTATGCGCACAGCTATTATCAGGACTGGATTTGACTTGCCCAACTCAATCTTTTGTAACGCTCTAATGATATTTCGGACTCAAAATATGAGGTTTGAAAAACAGCCCGCTCTACAAGAATTTGACCGTTTGAAAAATGCGATTGATGAGCTTTATCACGAAATATGCGTGCTGCAGGGACTATTCGACAGTGCGAATGCTATTTTGCAAGCCATTTTGGCACTTGGTAACGGCTGTACTCAAACAGAAATTTATAAGTACACACTTTTGAATAAGCAGGTTGTAGATTCATCTGTAAAAAGACTTGATCAAGAGGGCGTGATCGAATTTTAAAGCAGGTGCTGGGCGAGAATTAAAAATCTATTTGACAGCGAAAGGCAAAGCGCTGGTTCGGGGAAAAATATTACCTATGAAATAAGCGGAAAACAAAGCCTTTGAGGAAATGACAGAAAAGGAACATCAGAAGATATTGCGTTTGATGGAAAAATATCTAACATCTTTCCGCAGTAGAACGAAAGATCTATAGGGGAAATACTGATGACACATAAAATAATCAGCACGATCGGGTTAGGCATTTTAGGTGTTGACCCATTTACAGCGGTCTACCTTTTGTCTATGGGGCTGCGGCAGGAAAAAAAGTCGAATATTACGCTGTTCTTCCTCTCCTATGCGGGATTTAGCATTTTTATCGGTGCTATACTCTCCTCTATTTTTGGTGCGGCGGCGGTGGATATTCTCAAAAGCATGGTACCCGGGGACAATAGCCCAGTTTGGGCGGTTTTGGAGTTTGTAGTATTTGTTTTTATTCTGGTGTGGGTGCTGCGAAGGCTTTTTAGTGCGCGCAAGAAAAAAGGGGAGAAGGAGAAGAAAGCCGTTGATGGGCGTTGGATCAAGTACCTAAGTACTGGCTTTGTGTTTGCGATCTCTTGTTTTACTGACCCCACTTACTATGCTGTTATTCTCATGGGCGGCGAAACAGAAAATTTTCTGACCGCAACGCTGCTTCTGACGATTTGGTTTGTGGTCAGTCAGTTTATGGCGCTGATCGTCTATGCTGCCAACGGCCTGAATCTTTTGGACAAGCTGGTTGCATGGGTGGATAAACTGAAAGCGAAAAATAGAAAGCCTATCACCTATACCTTTTATGCCGTATTCGTAATCATTGCTGTTGTGTTGCTGATGGATATAGGATCTTATTTGTTTGACGGCAGATACCTGTTTTAGTTGCTTTTTTGTGTTTTCAGTGTTCTGCCCGTGATGTGAGACAGAGGACAGTTGTTGCGCTTTTTCTCCTTTAGTTACTAAAGGGCTCATACGGATCTATTATAGAGGTAGAAAATAAGGCAAAAGGCGTTGGGTACTTCCCAATACCGAAAAATGTTTGCATTTTCTGAAAAGGATGCCCCTTGGCAATGCTTGCTAAGGAATGGATACTCTAAACGAGTAATATCCTCTTTAAAATGCTACGCAGTTAGCGTGCATTTTTGAGGGAAACGGCATAGACACCTTACTCTGTTGGTTTTAGTGCCTGTAATGCCTTTCTTGCAAGGCTTACCGAGTTTCTATTGCGCAACAAAAAACGTAAATACAAGAGCGTTGCGAAACTGTTTTTGCGCGTGAGGTAAAGTTGCCCTATACTTGTGGTCGTTGCCCTGTTTGTGGTGCTAGAAATGATCTTCGGGCCAGGTCGACTCAAAGTCCATGAGATCCCCGTCGCTTTAGCGGCGAAAGAAAAAACGCTGTTGCGGGGATGCGCGGTGTTGACTGCTATTTTGGAAATCTGGTTTTACGAGCTTTTTGTATCTTTTAGCAGTTGCCCCTACGTGGCAGCAAAAGGGCGACAGCCGGTTTAGATGTTTTGATACGGGGACCTACCGGATCGGGCGAAAATAGAAGGGGTGAGACGGGGAACCCTGTTTGCCCGGGTCTGCTGCCGATGGGCGGGCAGTACTTACGGAGCTGGGCAGAGGAACTTGGGAACATTGGCTGCGGCACGCTTTATGGTGGAGTGTCGCAGTGATATCGTGTATTATATATTGGAACGGCCCGGGGAGTGAAAGAGCAGCCGTAGGTGATGGAGATAGGGAAAAGAAGTTATAAAAGACCGGGTGCGTGTGGCGGCTGAGAAAAATGGAGCGGTATGTGTTTTAGACCGGGAGACAGATCTTGTGGGCATAGAGCGGTGCGAAAGCGGAAAAGCGCTGATGCAAGATGGAGGAGAGGGGGACCTACACTTTGCAGGGCTTGGGGCGGTGTATAGATGGTAGGCAGTGAGGGGTAGACGGTACATAGATGGTATTTCGTACTGGGGCTTATTCACTGCTGTACCATGGTGCGGTCAAAGACTGTTTTATCGGGCGCGGAGATAGCAGCCGAGACCGGGTGACTGTAGGGTGGAAAAGCAGGTGGTCATTGCCGGCCGGCTGCTCTGGAGCAAAGAGAGGATGCCGGATCTATCTTGTAATCTTGCCGGCCGACGATCGGAACAGCTGTGGCGGAAAAAGACAGCCTGGAGCACAGAAGACCGACTTGAGAAACGGGAACCTGTGAAGGGGGCCTGGTATGGCTGTACAGCAAAACGATAGCTGTACTTTGTGTGTGTAATGTATGTGCGGGCAGAGGGGCGGGGAGATCCTGGCGGGTAAAACGGTACCTGCCAGATGACCTGTACCCAGAAAAGCAGTATCTGCAAAAAACAGGTGTGAAGGCGGGCGAGGATCGATGAAAATTAAAAGGGGCAGCCGGAAAAGCGACAAATGATGCTATTGTGTAGAGGTTAGAGGCGCTGCTTAAAAAGGGGCGTGCCTGTATGCGCATGGGAAAGACAGCGGACAGGCGGTGAGATCGAGGTGGGGACAGCGGCTGATTATGGCCGTATAGCAGGGGGAATTGCCTACCGGTGAAAAGGACGGCTTCTATATAGGGCGTTTACTGATGATCTAGCATGTGCTGCTGTGCGAAAAAGCAGGGCTTTGATGTGCGCTGACGATAAGGGGCACATAGAGGGCGAGAGGAGGACAGAGAGATGACATTTTTCTATATGATGGCGTTATTTGCGGTGGGGCTGGTGCTGATCATCAAGGGCGGCGACTGGTTTGTAGATGCCGCGGTCTGGTTGGCCGGGGTGCTGGGGGTGCCCCAGTTTTTGATCGGCGCCACGGTGGTGAGCGTGGCCACCACACTGCCGGAGCTGACCGCCTCGGCTATTGCCGCCTTTGAGGGAAAGGTGGATATGGCGGTGGGCAACGCAGTGGGTTCGGTGACGGTGAACGTGAGCCTGATATTGGGGGTAGCGGTGTTGGGCGCCCCGTTTTTGATCCGCCGCTCGCAGCTGTGGGGGCAGGGGGCGCTGCTGGCTGCCGGTTGCCTGGTGGCGCTGCTGTGCAGCCTGCGCGGCAGTTTGTCGGCGCTGGGGTGTGTGCTGTTGCTGCTCCTGTTTTTAGGGTATGTGGCCTTTAACATCTACACGGCTAAAAAAGAGCGCAGTGCAGAGCGGCCAGCGGCCCGGCCGGGGGACAGGCGGCGGCAGATAGCGGGCTTTTTACTGGGTGCGGCAGGCATTGTTGTGGGGGCTAAGCTGCTGGTGTACAGCGGCAGCGGGATAGCCCGGATGGCCGGTGTGCCGGAGGCCTTTATTGCGGTGACCATCATCTCGTTTGGCACCTCGCTGCCGGAGTTTACCATCGCGGTGACGGCAGCGGTGAAAAAGCACACCGGGCTATCGGCCGGCAACATCGTGGGAGCGGGGGTCATCGACATCACGCTGATCTTGCCGCTGTGTGCGGTATTCTCGGGGCGGGCACTGCCCATCTCGCCCCAGGGACTGCTGCTGGATATGCCGGTGAGCCTGGTGGCGGTGCTGGTCTGCTGTGTGCCGGCACTGCTCACCCAGCGCTTTCGCCGTTGGCAGGGAGCCTGTATGGTGGGGGTGTATGTGCTGTATGTGGCGGCGCTGCTTTGGCTGTTTGTGTGAGTGCGCAAGCGGTGAGAATAAAGGGTGCGCCCCGTGAAACAGGTCCATGAAAATGGGCAGTAACCAGAGAGACCTCCTGCTACAGGGCAACTGTGGCAGGAGGTCTTTTGATGTACAGAAAAAAGAATGCCCGGCATTTTACCAGGTATGGGGGATGAGATCGCAGAAAGGTACGGGCGGGGGACAGCAGGCCGGGAGTGGACAGAAGAACAGGGGAAGACATTTATGAGACCACAAAAAGGACCGTTGTATCGGGAAGGGCGAAAGCGCCAGAGTTTACCCAGGTATAGAGGGCGGAAGGCGGCTGTGACGCCGCAGCGGTACAGATAGGTGTGGGAACGGTTCCGGATGAAAAATGAGTTGCCGCCGGACTTTTTTATCTCGCTGGAAGGATGTGTGTTCATGCACCAAATATCCCCGGCTATTTACCGGTAGGGGCGAACACATCCGGCAGCCACCATGTGTAAATTTTTGGTGTGTCCAGAAGCGGGCAGTAGATCTTGTAAAACGGCTGGGCAAATAAACCCCTGATCTCTCCTTGATGCGAGCGATACAGCCGTGCAAAACGCCAACGAATGTATCTATAAATACCGAAAAGTGGAGGTATGGTGGTTGGAGCGCGGCGGTATTTTTTGCATGTTAAAGGCCGATTTTGGTGTTCTGTGTAAAAAAATACGGGCCGATCTTTAAAGTTCGTAGGTGCAGAAAATACAGGGAATTGGGGCAGCGGTTTCATCGTTGCCCCAAGTTGCCGGGCCGATGGCTTTGGGCAGGAGCCCCCCCCCGAGCGGTAGGGGGTAACGGGCGTTTTTGGTATTTAGACAAGATGCGGTAATTTGTATCTGCCGGTAATAGGAGATCTGTGCGGCAACAGAACAGCACTGCTTTCTACCGAGCCGGAATAGTACAGACCGTAGATCTGGTTTTAGATCCGATTTGCACCGCTGTGAAAAAGGAAAGAAGTCGCTGCAGTGCCACAGCACCACAGCGACTGGGGACTTGGATACGTTGCCCATGCGTATTTTGATCCGGCCAAAAAACAGGCTAGGACACCATCTGGACAAAGACACGGTAACTGCCCTGACGGCGGTATAGCAGAAATAATTTTGAGGTGGGACGACAGCGTGCATTTATCACTGGAAAATGTAGACGACCCAACAGGCTAATACCTTATTGGCGAATATATCCGGTCCTTACAAAACGACCGCATTGCGCCCAGAGTCAAACGGTATATTTGACAGCTGCCGCTGAGGAAAAAGGGGAGAGAAGAGCGGCGGATCTTTTTGCCGGTGCGGTGGAATCGGAGCGCCTGAAATTTAGAAAGGCCTGATCTGACTGTGTATGGGCCCGTATTTTTTAAAGTAGGCGAGAGGTGTGTCACCGTGCAGAGCGACGGGCGGGAGATAAGAAAAAAGAGGGTCGGCACCGGGTAGGCGCTGACACCTCTTTTTTACTTTGGTGCCCTGCACATGTGCTGCAGCTGCTGTTGCGGCGGTATTTACAGGTCGTCGATGAGGGCGGTGCTTTTGGCGTAGGCAGTACTTTTGGCCTCGAAAAAGTCGGTCTTGACCATGTTGGCGCTCGCGTACTGACTGACCCAGACCATGCTGGCGGGCTCGTTCTCGCAGCCGGGAAAGAGCGGCTCGAAGCCCAGGCTGGTCCAGCGCAGATTGCCCAGGTAGCGTATATAATCGGTGAGCATATCGCGGGTGAGGCCGGGGATATCGTCGCCGATGACGTAGTGGCCCCAGGCGATCTCTTGCCGTACGCCCTCGAGCAGCATGTTTTTGAGGGCGGCGACCTGCGGCGGGGAAAAGAGGTCGGGCTCCTCTTTTTGCAGCTCGAGCAGGATGCTGCGAAACAGCCACAGGTGAGTGTTCTCGTCGCGGTTGATGTAGCGGATCTCCTGGGCGCTGCCGGGCATTTTGCCGTTGCGGGCCAGGTTGTAAAAAAACATGAAGCCGCTGTAGAAATAGATCCCCTCGAGGATGTAGTTGGCCATGAGCACCCGCAGCAGCGTGGGGGCGTCTTTTTTTTGCTGAAAGGCGTTATACTGCTCGCCGATAAAGGTGTTGCGCTGCAGCAGGTGCTGATCGGTCTTCCACTGATAGAGGATGTGGTTGCGCTGGTCGGGGCTGCAGATGCTGTCGAGCATATAGCTGTAGCTCTGGCTGTGCACACATTCCTGAAAGGCCTGGAGGGAGAGACAGAGCCCGACCTCGTTGGCGGTGATGTAGGCGCTGACGCTTGGCAGGTTGGCCGTTTGGATGGAGTCTAAAAAGACCAGAAAGCTGAGGATCTTGTCGTAGGCGGTGCGCTCGGCAGTGCTCAGCTGGGGATAGTCCTTGATATCCTGGGAGAGGCTGATCTCCTCGGGGACCCAGAAGTTGTTCATGGCTTGGCGGTACCAGTCGCTGACCCAGGTGTAGCGCAGATTATTGAAGTCGTTTAAGTTGGTGGTGTTGCCGCCGATCATGCGGCGGTGGCGGATGTCGGTATCACCGCCGGGATTAAAGAGCGGTTTTTTTACCAGTGTACGCATGAAAAGGTCACTCCTGTCAGGAAGAGCAGCTCTCGCAATCATTTACTTCCAGCGATCTGCTGCGGACGTAGTAGATGGTCTTGACGCCACATTCCCAGGCCTTGATATATAACCCGAGCACCTGGCGCATGGTGTAGTCGTTGGTGATATACAGGTTGACGCTCTGGGCCTGATCGATGTGGCGCTGCCGCACGCCGCAGGCGCGGACGGTATAGGTCTGGTCGATCTGGTGGGCGTTTTTGTAGTACCAGTAGGTGGCGGGGGAGAGCTCCGGCGCCACCCGCGGCAACATGTGGCCCTTTTTCTCCTCCAGGAAGAAGCGGCGCATCAGCGGGTCCAGCCCGGCGGTGGTGCCGGCGATGATGGAGGTGCTGGAGGTGGGGGCGACCGCCAGCAGATAGGCGTTGCGCATGCCCTGAGCGGCCACTTTTTGCGCCAGTGCCCGCCAGCTGGGGGAGGTGTATCCGCGCTTTTTAAAGTAGGCGCCGGTCTGCCAGTCGCTCCCCTCGAAGAGCGCATAGCGGCCCTTTTCGGCGGCCAGGTCGCTGCTGGCGGCTATGGCGGCGCGGTTTATGCGCTCGAACAGGTCGTCGGCGAATGCCAGGTGCTGCTCGCTCTCCCACTTGATCTTGCGCTTGGCCAGCATGTGGTGGTAGCCGCTGACGCCCAGGCCGATACTGCGGTACTTTTGGTTTGTGAGCTGGGCGTAGGGCAGGGGGTAGAAGTTGAGATCGATGACGTTGTCGAGGGCGCGCACCGCTGTTTTGACGACTTCGCGCAGATAGGCGTCGTCCTCGACGGGCAGATTGCCCAGCGAGAGGCTGGCCAGGTTACAGACCACGAATTCGCCGGGGCGGGTGGTGGTGACGACCATGGTGTCGCCGTCCTGGGTCTTTACCTGGGTGTGCACCGACTGGATGGGGGCCATGTTCTGGGCGATCTCGGTGCAGAGATTGGAGCAGTAGATCATGCCCTGATGGCCATTGGGATTGGCGCGGTTGACGATATCGCGGTTAAAGGCAAAAGGGGTGCCGGTCTCGACGGCAGAGCGCAGGATGAGGCGCACGATATCTTTGATGCGCATCGTCCGCTTGGTGAGGCGGGCGTCGCGCACACAGTCGAGATAGCGCTTTTCCCACTCCTCTCCCCAATAGTCCTCGAGGGCATAGCCCTTGACGGCGAGCACCTGGTGGGGGCACAGCAGGTGCCAGGGCTGATCGAGGTCCCCGCTGGCCAGACGCCAGAACAGATCGGGGTAGCAGACGGCGGGAAAGACGTCGTGGGCCTTCATGCGGTCGTCGCCGTTATTGGTGCGCAGCTGCAAGAACTCGGGCAGGTCTTTGTGCCACACGTCGAGGTAGACGGCGACCGCCCCCTGACGCACGCCCAGCTGGTCCACCGCCACGGCGGTGTCGTTTACCAGCTTGATCCAGCGGATGATCCCGCCGGCGGCGCCCTGAAAGCCGCGGATGCTGCTGCCGGTAGCCCGCACCTTGCCGAAGTAGAGCCCCATGCCACCGCCAAATTTGCTGACCTTGGCGAAGTTGTCGATGCTGCGGTAGATGCCGTCCAGGCTGTCGGGCACGGTGTCGATAAAGCAGCTGGACAGCTGGTGGTAGGGTTTGCGGGCGTTGGCCAGCGTGGGGGTGGCCATGGTGACTTCCATTTTGCTGAGCAGGTCGTAAAAGCGCTTTACCCAGCCCAGGCGGTCGCTGGTCTCGGCCATGGCCAGGTGCAGGGCGATGCCGAGAAACATCTCTTGCGGGGACTCGAGGGGGATATGGTCGTGGGTGGAGATGACGTACCGCTGCAGCAGCAGGTCGAGCCCGGAATAGGTGAACAGGTCGTCGCGCTCGGGACAAAGGAATGCGGCGGCGGCCTCCAGCTCAGGCGCGGTGTAGTGCTCGCTGATGTAGCGGCCGTAGAGCCCCTCCTCGGTGAGGTAGCGAACCTTTTGGGAGAAGGTGTGCAGGCCGCGCTTATCCATCTCGCGCGCGAGGCGCTGTGAGAATTGGTGGCGCAACAGCCGGGCGGCGATCATCTCCCACTGGGGGGCCTCTTTGGTGGTGAGCTCCACCGCCGCTTTGATGAGCGCCGTCAGGCGCTCATCTGCGGGCATATCCGCCTTGAGAAAGCTGGTGAATTTGATCTGCAGCGCCTGCAGGCTGTAGGCCTGCTCGGGAAAGTCGCGCTGGATCTTTTCCAGGCAGGGCAGCAGCTGGGGATCGCCGGCGGCAGTGGCGAGACTGGCGCGCAGATCGCGCAGTGCGGTGCGCTTTTGGCGGTAGAGGATGTAGCTTTTGGCCTGGGGGTAAAAGCCGCTCTCCATGAGTGCCTGCTCGACTTTATCCTGTATCTGCTCGACCGGGCGGTCGGCCCCTGGGCCCAGGAGGGCCTCGATTCGGGAAAGCAGGTCGTTTAGGACAGACGGCGGCGCCGGTTGGCCGGTGCTGACAAACACCTTTTGGATGGCGGCGGTGATCTTGCCGGGGGCGTAGGTCTGTTTTTGTCCGCTGCGCTTGATGATCTGCATGTGCTCTGACTCCTCTTACTGGCAGTGTTTTGATTAAAGTATACTAAAATAGTCGTGTTATGATTATAGGGGATATCCACTCAAATAGCAAGAGAAAATACATGCTGCGCGGCGATCTTTTGCGCGGCGGGGGCGGTAGTGCGGGAAGCGCGCAGACATAAAAAAGAGAGACGGCCCCAGGTGGGGCCGTCTCCTGCTGTATTGGCTATTTTATAACGGTGTGCCGGTGGGGCGCGCTCACTGCAGGCTGCTGGAGCAGACGATGCCTTTTTCGGCGTCGAGCTTGACGGTGGTGCCGCTCTTCAGCACGCGGGTGGCGCTGTGGGCGTCGATGATGACCGGGATATCCAGAGCGGCGCCCACCACGGCGGCGTAGCAGTCGTCGCTCTTGTCTTCGGTGATGATGCCGGAGGCCATTTTGAGCAGGTGGAGGATGCCGGCAGAGGCCGAGGGGATGACCAGGATATCGTCGGGGCGGAATTTTTGCAGCGCCTCCTCTTCGGTTTTGCACACACAGAGGTTGCCGACCACGCTGGATTTGCTGGTGCCGGCACCGGAGAGCAGCACATTGCCCACGATGTGCACCTTGAGCAGGTTGGTGGTGCCGGACTGGGAGAGAGGGGTGCCGGCGGTGATGACCACCAGGTCGCCATCGGCCAGCAGGCCCTCTTTTTTGGCCACCGACACGGCGTGCTCGAACAGCTCGTCGGTGGATTTACAGTCGTGCAGCAAGATGGGCTGCACGCCCCAGGACAGGCTCATCTGGCGGCAGACGCCGGGGTCGGTGGCGCAGCCGATGATGGGGTGGCCGGGCCGGTATTTGGAGACCATGCGCACGGTGGAGCCGGAGTTGGTGACCACGATGATAGCTTTGGCCTGCAGGTCGTAGGCGGAGGTGCAGGCGGCGTGGGAGATAGCATCGGTGATGTTGAGCTTATCGTCGATCTTGCGGGCCTTGAAGCGGCTGTCGTAGCGGATGTCGTGCTCGGCCCGGCGGGCGATGCGGGCCATGGTCTTGACGGCCTCTACCGGATAGAGACCGGCGGCGGTCTCGCCGGAGAGCATGATGGCGCTGGTGCCGTCGTAGATGGCGTTGGCCACGTCGGTGGCCTCGGCCCGGGTGGGGCGGGGATTTTGGATCATGGAGTCGAGCATTTGGGTGGCGGTGATGACCTGCTTGCCGGAGATGTAGCACTTTTTGATGAGCATTTTTTGCAGTACCGGGATCTCTTCCAGCGGGATCTCGACGCCCATGTCGCCGCGGGCGACCATGATGCCGTCGGACACGCGCAGGATCTCGTCGATGTTGCGCACGCCTTCGGCGTTCTCGATCTTGGAGATGATCTTGATGGTCTTGCAGTGGTTGCGGTCGAGCACCTTGCGGATGTCGAGCACATCTTCGGCGCAGCGCACGAAGGAGGCGGCGATAAAGTCGAACCCGGCGCCGATGCCGAACTCGATATCGGCGCGGTCTTTCTCGGACAGGTAGGGCATGCTGAGGCTGACGCCGGGCAGGTTGATGCCTTTGTGATCGCCCACCGGCCCCTCGTTGCAGACGGTGCAGACGATGTCGGTCTCGTCTACGCTGGCTACGGTGAGCTCGACTTTGCCGTCGTCGATGAGGATGGTGGTGCCCACCTGCACGTCGCGGGGGAGGTCTTTATAGGTGACCGAGACGATGTTCTCGTCCCCCTCTACCGGGCGGGTGGTGAGCACGAAAGTCTGCCCCTGATGCAGGGTGACCGGCCCGTTTTTAAAGGTGACGGTGCGCACCTCGGGGCCGCGGGTGTCGAGCATGGTGGCGATGGGCAGGCCCATCAGTTCCCGCAGGGAAAACAGCATATCCAGCCGCTTTTGGTGCTCCTCGTGGCTGCCGTGGGAGAAGTTGACCCGGGCCACGTCCATACCGGCTTTGAGCATCTCCTCCAGCACGTGGGGGCGGTCGGTAGCCGGACCCAGGGTGCAGACGATCTTAGTCTTTCTCATAGTGTGCGCTCCTTTTTTACTCGTTACTCGACAGATATATTGGATGCGGGCCCGGCGGCGGCGCGGGTACACCACTGGGCTTGACAATTGGACAGTTGGATAGTTCCTATTAAAAAAGGGACTGGTGCCCCAGTTTCCTCTGTATTATAGCATGACGGACAGGGGCAAAACAGCCGCATTTTGAAAATTTTAGGTGACCGGCCATGATTTGTTTTGTGCAACCTGTGAAAGGCGCTCACCTTTAGACGGGGTATCGGACAGGTATTTTGCAGGCTGCACGACGGCGGGTAGGGCAGTGGGGAGAGCTCTAGTCAGGCCGCACAAAAAAACACCCGTTTTTTGCCGAAAAACCGCCGGCCGATTCATTGACAAAGCGGCTTTAGATGGTATGATATTCAGTGAACGAGCGGGCGGCTGGCTCCGCGTGCCGACAGGCGGGGCGGGGCTGGTGGCGGCGCTTTGGGTCTGGGCCCGGCAGTTTTGCCGCGCGGGGGCCCGGTGAGGGAGAATGTGCGGGGCGGCAGGGCTTTGCCTGCGGCGTGAGGATGTGGGGGAACAGAGTATGTGGCGCAAGATCATAGACGATAAATTTGGCGGGCTCAGCGGTAAGGACATGGCGCTGAAAACGCTTTTGAGCATTACGGCCAACCTGCTCATTGCCATTGGCGTGGCGCTGTTCGTGCGCAGCCAGCTGGGATCGGACCCGATCTCGGTGTGGCTGGACGGGCTGGACCGCACGCTGCACTGCGGGCTGGGCAACGCCTCGATGATCAACAGCTCGATCACGCTGACGGTGTCGATCATCTTTGCCTTTAAGTTCATCAATGTGGGGACCATCGTCTCGACGGTGGGCTTTTCGCTGCTGCTGGGTTGGGTAGACCCCATCATCGGCCTTATCATCGGCGGCAACGATACGCTGCTGGTAAAGGGGATCATGATCGCCGTCGGCATGGTCGTTATGTGCATGGGCTGCGGGCTGAGCGTGGCGCTGCGCTTTGGTTTTTCGAGCACCGACTCTATTATTTTCCGCATTCTCGACTTTCACCCCACCTGGCAGTACCGTTACATGAAGATCACGGTGGACGGCTGCTTTATCGTGGCCGGTTTTCTGCTGGGCGGCATCGTGGGCGTGGGCACCGTGATCGGCTTTTTGTTCACCGGCCCAATGGTGAGCTTTTTCGTGCCGATCTGGGATAAGCTGGTGCTGCGGCCGCTGCACCTGGACCACCCCTTTAACCAGATGATGAGCGGCAAGAAAAAGAAAGAAGTGGAGAAAAAGACGCAGGAGGCCGAGATCGAGGCCTTTGAAGAGGTGCTGGAGGAGACCCGCCAGACCGAACAGGCGGACCGGTAGGCCCGGTGCGGGAGTCCACTTTAACATACTGGGACAGCAGCGGGGCCGGATATACAGGTCCGCGGCAAAAAGTACAGATACAGGACCGGGCGGGGCCAGAAGTGGCCGCCGCCCGGTTTTTTGCCTGCAGCCGACGGCGGGGGCGGCTATCGCCGTGGAGGTGGCCGAACAGAGTGCGGCGGTCAGCGGCGGCCGCGGGGGATGTGGAGACCGAGACGGCACACCGGCAGGGGCCTGCGGACCTGCCGGGTTCTGTGAACTGTGAGCTGTGAGCGGGAGGGCAGTGATAGACTGGAGAGCGATGCCTGGAGCTGTTACCAGCGCTGGTTTGTCTGCCTGGGGCGGGGCGTTTTGAGTGGCTTGGGACGGGGTGAGACAGCCGCGGAGCACAGGGGAGTTAGCTTTTGCTATTTGTGCGCCGGCGGCGCACAAAAAATGCCGGCGCACCGCAGGATCTGCTTGTACATCTACAGGATCCGTGTTACAATAATACTGCATATACATGTGCGTCAATCTCTATATAAAGGAGTCTTTTTTATGGCTAAAAGAGCATTCATGATCGTTTTAGACAGCTTTGGCATCGGCGCTGAGCCGGACGCTGACAAGTTCGGTGATGTGGGCAGCAATACGCTGGGCGCGATCGCCAAATCGGACAAGTTCGATACCCCTAACCTGCAGAAGATGGGCTTTTTCAACATCGAGGGCGTGACCTGCGGCGAGAAGGCCGCTGCGCCTATCGCCAGCTTTGCCCGCCTGCAGGAGAGATCTAACGGCAAGGACACCACCATCGGCCACTGGGAGATCGCCGGCGTGTCGTCGGCCAAGGCGCTGCCGACCTACCCCAACGGTTTTCCCCGCGAGATCCTGGACAAATTTGAGGCCGCTACCGGCCGCAAGGTACTGTGCAACCTGCCCTACTCGGGCACCAAGGTGCTGGACGATTACGGCAAGCAGCACCTGGAGACCGGCGACCTGATCGTGTATACCTCGGCGGACAGCGTGTTCCAGATCGCCGCCCACGAGGACCTGGTACCGGTGGAGAAGCTGTACGAGTACTGCGAGATCGCCAGAAATATCCTCACCGGCGACCACGCGGTGGGCCGCGTCATCGCCAGACCGTTCGTGGGCGAGCCGGGGAACTTTACCCGTACCTCCCGCCGGCACGACTACTCCATCAAGCCCCCCCGCAAGACGGTGCTGGACTACGCCAAAGAGGCCGGACTGGAGACTATTGCCGTGGGCAAGATCAACGATATCTACGACGGGCAGGGGATCACCGACACCACTCGCTCGGTCTCGAATAACGACGGCATGGAGAAATTCACCGCGCTGCTGGACCGGGATTTTAACGGTATCGCTTTCCTCAACCTGGTGGACTTTGACATGGTGTACGGCCACCGCCGCAACATTGACGGGTACGCCCAGGCAGCTACCGATTTTGACCGCGGCCTGACGGCGTTTTTGCCCAAGATGAAAGAGGACGACATTCTGATCATCACCGCCGACCACGGCTGTGACCCCTCTTACACCAAGCACACCGACCACACCCGCGAGTACGTGCCGATGATCATTTATGGCGCGCACATCAAGGGCGGGGTGGACCTGGGCACCGAGCCCACCTTTGCCACCATCGCCGCCACTGTGGCCGATTATCTGGGCGTTGACGCCCCCGACATCGAGGGCGAGAGCGTACTGCCCAAAGTGCTGAAATAGGCCCCTTAGGCCGTACTACCCGGTGAGCGGGCGGACAAAATAAGAGGAGTTTGGAGTTAACCGCAATGAGCGACAGAATGAAAGACATCATCCGGCGCACGCTGGTCATGCTGCCGGATATCCCGGTGATGGCGCTGGGGGTGGCGATGTACACCTTTGCCAACCTGGGCGGCGACCCGTTTACCAGCTTTCAGCAGGGCATCAGCCTGCGCACCGGCATCCCCATGGGGTATTCCTCCATGGCCTGCAACATCGGTATTTTGATCATCTTTTTGTTTATCAACCGCAAGATGATCCACGTGGGCTCTATCGTGTTCTCGTTTGGACTGGGGCCGTTCATCAACCTGTGGCTGGCGCTGTTTGAGAAGATCTTCCCCAACGGGCTGGAGGGCAATCCGGTCGTGCGCTACCTGTTCCCGATCATCGGCACGCTGGTGATCATCGTGACGCTGGCTTACTATCTGCCCATCGACCTGGGCATCCAGGCGCTGGACATGATCGCTATCACCATCGGCGAAAAGCTGCTGCACAAGACTTATGGCTGGGGTCTGTACATCACCTACGGGGTGATGTTCGTCATCGCCATCCTCATGGGCGCACCCTGGGGCTTTGGCACGCTGGTGGCCACCTTCTGTGTGGGTAAAGGGGTGGACATCGTCCGCCCGCGTATAGCGCCCACTATTCAGAAGTGGTGTGGGATAAAACCCGCCGCGAGCACAGCTGAAAACAGCTGAGCGCGGTTGAAAAAACGACCAAATCAAGTAGAGCTCTGCCCGGACGTATGTGCCGGGCAGAGCTTTTTTGTGTGGGCAAATAATGGCGGTGCGGACAGGAGCTGGGGCGCAGCCGGGCTGGGGCGGCAGTAAGGGCTGAGGAAGACCCGGGGCGCTGCGAGACGGGAGACCTTTATAAAAAGAGAGCAGATGATATTTAAAAACGGCCTAGACGGATGGGCCGCGGTGCAGTGGTGCAGTGGCCCGGGGGAGATGAGACCGAGTCAGGTGCACAAAAGTGATGCTTCATTTTATATACGTAGGGGACTGAATGGCGCCGGCAGCTTCAAATAGCGGAGCTGTGCAGGGGGGACAGACGCAGATAAAAATGACAGCCAGCAGGGCGGCGTTTTGGTGCGGTGGATTGTGCGGTGACCTGATAGAGACGGCGGACCACAGAGGAGGGGCGCCTTGTCTGTGTGCTGGTTTTGGGCTGGTTTTGGGCTGATTTTGGACTGGTTTTATGCTGGTCTCGTGTGGGACGCGTGCTGACTGTGCGCCGGCTGCCTATTGACTGTGTGCAGACTGCGGGCTGGTAAAAACCGATGTAGTCACAATAGAATAGATAAAATGAATGGATTTTTGTTAAAACTTGACATTTTTAGTCATAGTGCTAAACTGTATACAAGTAAATTATGGGTTTTCGTTCATAATACCAATTACAAATCAGTGCGAGATTTTTGGCTGACCTGCATAGTGCAGGTCAGCTTTTTTGCATTTATTGACCAAAATAGATCTGTGAACGAAAACCCATAGATTGTCAGTATAGACAAAAAATGAGGAGTGGACAAAATGAAAAAACGGACTCTGTCACTGTTGATGACGCTGTCTTTGGTGCTCTCTCTTTTTGTGCCGCTAGTACCGGTGACTGCCTGGGCAGCCGACAGCGGGACTGTGGGCACAGCGGAGGACGTGCCGGAGGGATATGAGCCGCCCCAGTATGAGCGGGGAGCGATCAACCTGAACGGCTACTACACGGTGGGCAGCGACGGCAAGCTGTCGCAAAAGCTGGAGTGGAGCTTTCCATTTGAAAACCCGGAGCGGCCAGGTCAGGGGATGCCCGACCCGACCCGACTATATTCCTACCAGCTGTGGCAGAGCAAACAGAGCACTGACGGCAGCTGGACGACCTGGGCTACTCGTTCTACAGTGGATATTGATGACACCAACTCGACGGTACGGGTGCTCAACATTTACCTGGATACTGGAAATAATTTGAAAGGCTGGATGGAGACGGTGGATGCCACCACTGGCCAAAAAATTGGCCGGGGGATCATCCAGGTAGACGAAATCAGTATCACCAACTTTAATGTCGATCCCGAAAAGACTTTGCGGGACGGCAGTGGTGCCTATAAATATGACGTGTTGATGTTCGGTACAGCTGACAGCAATAATGGCAGAGGCTTGAGTGGCAATGCGCCAACAGCTGTAGCTGATTTTTTGCGCGCTGGCGGAGGTGTCCTATTTGGACACGATACTGTTCTTTATCAGAGCGGATTTGAGCTCTTTGGCGGCCAGGAATTCTTGGATTTCCGCGGAAAAAATGACATCTATATAGGCTCCACTGCGCAGAGTGGGATGATCAATGTCAAGGTCACCAACACGGGTTTTTTGACCAGTAGGCCCTGGGACTTGGAGGGACGGACCCTCGTTGTACCGACATGTCATACACTGGGTCAGCTAGTGGGTGGTGCTGATGCCAACGGTACGCCCCGCAACACGGTGTGGATGCAGTTTGCCGATTACGGCGGCTTGGTAGAGCCGAATTCGACCGAAGAAACGGGGAATTTTTACCTGGTGACCCGCAACAATACAGCCATGATACAGACCGGCCATTCCGGTGGCAGAGCCACCGAGGACGAGATGAAAGTCATCGCCAACACCCTGATCTACCTGGCCCAGACCACCTCGACCAACGAGACCAAAGATATCTCGTTTACAGATGATGCGGCGCCGGACAAGCCCCAGGGAGAGGTGACGGCCATCGCACCCAATTCGGGGCTGACCGGGTATTCGGCACGGGTGACGCTGAGCGGTTCGAGCGACAACGGCACAAACTACGCCTACCGTGTAAAGGGGCTGCCGCAAAATACCTCTTCTGATGCGGAGTACGTGGCGAAGTGGTCCTCTGCTAGCGAAGACAGGCAGGATGCCTTTCAGCAGACAGCGCTGTCGGGACTGAAGGGATACATCGTCACCGGGGTGGACCAGAGCGGTGCGGCGGCTGCCAAACCGGCAGTGGCGGGAAGCGACCTGCTCAGGGCATCTAACGCCGGCGACAAGGTGACTTATGACACCGGGGAACTGGTGCCGGGCAAGACCTATTACATGCATGCTTTTGCGGTGGACTGGTCGGGCAATGTGAGCGAGGACCTGCTTTTAAAGATCGATGTGAGCGCGCGGCAGGTGAATTTTTACCGCAATGACGGCAGTGACGAAAAGACCAGTACCCTGCTCACCAGCGAGGGGAGACCGGTCGGGTTTACTGATAGTCTCTCGCGCGCGGGCTATGCGTTTGGCGGCTGGTATGAGAGCGCCGATGGCAGTGGCGAGGTGGTGACCCGCGAGACCGTGTTCCCCCTGATGCCCGAAAAAGAGGCGGTAGAGCTGTACGCCAAATGGATAAAGACCTGGCAGGTGACGCTGGGACAGCGGGGTGAAGGGACCGTGACGGCCCAGACGGCCGCGGGGCAGAGCAGCCCCTTTTTAGTGGGCAGTGACGTGGCTGTACAGTGGCAGCCGGCCCCGGGTTACCACGTAAAAGGGGTATGGCTGGACGACCGACTGCTGACGCCGGACGACAGCGGGCAGCTGACGATCGCCGCTATCGACGCCGACCACCATGTGTTGGTGGAATTTGAGCGGGATGCCGCCGCGGAAGAAAAAGTGTACTACCGTGTGGACACGATGCTCATTGGCGGCGGCAGCGCCAGCAGTATCACCCCCAGCGCACGGCTGGCGAAAGACAGCCCGCAGACGGAAGATTATCGGGTGAGCTGGAAGGTGGCCCCCGGCTATTTTGTAAAAGCGGTGCGGGTAGATGGCGCCAGCCGCCCCGACCTGCAAGCGAAAAGCAGCGTGACTTTTGACAAGGTGGCGAGCGACCACCGGGTTGAGATCGAACTGGCAAAGGAAAATGAGGCGCCGAGCGCCTACCGCGTGACCACGGAACTGGTCGGTGGGCCGGGGAGCATCACTCCATCGGCGTGGGTACCGGCGGGCGGAACATATGCGGTAAAGACCGTGCTGGGGGACAGCAAGAACTACACCGTCAGATCGGTGACGGTATACGACGCCCAGGGAGACCGAGTGGACAGCTTTGCCGTGGATGCCGCTGCCGGCAGTGCAGACCTCACCGATATCGGCCAGGACTACCGGGTAGTGGTGCAGCTGAGCGGCAAGGAGCAGACCGGTGTAGTCACCATACCGGAGGATGAGCTGATCCGCGTGGACACCTCGAAAGAGGGGGGCGGCAGTATATCGGAATCTAAGGTGGTCAAGAAAGGGGAGGACTATACGGTAGAGTGGTCGGCCCAGGAGGGGTGGACCGTTTTGGATGTGACGGTGGACAGCACCAGAACCTATTACCCCGAAACGGGGACTGCTCGCCGAGCCGCTTACCGCAGTGCCCGCAGCAGTGGGAGCATCGTTATCGGCACCCCGGGCGAATACCCCTTTGAGCAGATACAGGAGGACCACACCATCCACGTGACTTTTGTAAAGGCCAAATACGAGGCCCCGGCGGGGACCTTCAGCGTGCAGACGGCCATTACCGGTGACTGCGGGGCGACCATCACCGCCGGCAACGGCGCTTTGGACCCCGGCAGCGATTACCCGGTGAGCTGGACGGTGCCGAAGGACTACCGGGTGGTGGGCGTGTTGGTAAACGGGACGGCGCGGGACGATCTGCTGAAGGCCGGCAGCTTTACCATTACAAATATCGACCAGAATTACCTGGTGGAGGTGGCGCTGGAAAAGGACGACGGCACCGAACCAGAGAAAAAAGAGATATACACAGTGTCTACTGCGGTATACGGGCTGACAGACGCCGCGATGGCCAACATGACCCCCACCACCATCGTGCAAAAAGGGGCAGATCACAGTGTGCACTGGACGGCGCCCAGCGGTCACCGGGTGGAAAAGATCGTGATCGACGGGGTAGAGAGTGCGGCAACGGCGGCCAACTTCCCCAACATTGGCCGGGACCACACGGTAGAGGTGTATTTTGCCGCCGACAGCGGTGCACAGCCGGACCTGCACCGGGTATCGGCACAAATCGTCGGCGGGTTGGGGACCGTTACTGCCGGCGGTACTGTGGCCGACGGAGACAGCTTTACAGTGCGCTGGGAACCGGCCCCAGGCTACCACCTGGCCAGCGTGATCGTGGATGGACAGGTGCGCGATGACCTTCTGGGCGCCGACAGCCACACGCTGGAAAACATAACCGCCGACCACACGGTCGGGGTAGTGTTTGCCAAGGACGGAGAGAGCCAGGGGCCGAAGCACCCGGAGGACGGCAGCTTTGTGGTGGAGACCGCACAGACGGGGGCCGGGAGCATTACCCCCAGCACGACGGTAAAGGAGGGAGACGACCACACAGTGACATGGCAGCCGGCGGATGGCTGGCATGTAAAAGAAGTGCGGGTGGACGGATTGATACAGCCCGATCTGCCGGGCAAGACTGAATTTTTGACGATTGGCGCCGACCACAAGGTGGAGGTGATATTTGCGCGGGACGACGCGGGGAGCGAGCCGGAGAGCGGCGAAAAGTACCGCGTAGATACAGCTATCGACCGGGTGAAAGGCACGATAACCGGCTCGGCGGTGCTGGAACGCGGCAGCGACTACAAGGTGCAGTGGCAGGCGGCCGAGGGCTATGAGGTGTACCGGGTGACGGTGGACGGCAAGGAATACCCCGATCACCGGGGCAAGACGGCGGGCAGCCACGCTTTTGCCGATATCAAGCAGGACCACCAGGTGGTAGTGGAGTTCGTGCGGGTGGACACGGTACAGCCGGAGCTGGGAAAAGGTGTGGTGAATGGAGACCGCAGCGACGGCAACGAGACCGGAGACCGGCTGACCTATACGCTTACGGCCAAAAACAACCAGCAGAATTCACTGTGGAAAGACGTGGTGATGAAAGACCGCATACCCAGGGGGATGACGCTGGACACCGACACGATCTACCTGTCGAAAAACGGGGAGGAGGCGGTGCAGGTAGACGGTTCGTGCTATGATGAGAGCAGCCGGCTGCTGTGTGTGCCGATCGGCTCGCTGCTGGGCGGCGACACCTATGTGCTGACCTTTGAGGTGCTCATCAACCAAGTGTCTATTGAGCCCGGGGCCACAGAGGGGCGGGACCTTTCGAACACCGCCCAGGCTGCGGGCAGCAACGGCAGCGCCACCTCTCCCACGGTGACCCCGAATGGAGACGACAGCGCCAAGCCGATCGCCTACCCCAACGGGCACCTGACCAAGACCGCGGCAGACCTGACCGACAGCGGCGGCAAGGTGCAGATCGGCGACCGGATACGGTATGTGCTGCGGGCTGAAAATAGCCGCGACGGCTCGGTATGGACCGGTGTGGCGATCACAGACACGCTGCCCCAGGGGTTGGATATCGACCTGGACAGTATTTACCTGACAGGCCCTGACGGCAGCAGAAAAATGCTGGACGGCGGGGCGTACAACACCGATGACCGCACGCTGACAGTGTTTGTGGGCGATATTTACGGCGGCGAACGGTATGAACTGGCGTTTGAGGTGACGGTGACGGCCGACGCCTTGACCGGCGATATCGGCAATACCGGTAAGGCCTATGGCGGCCGACCCGCCGCGGACGGCGAACCGGGCCACTGGGGGGATGCAGAGGAGTACCCCTATGAGCCGGGCGATACGCTGAGGCCGGGCGAGTGGCCGATAGAGACAGATGAGCTTGCCGCCAGCGACAAGGTGTACCCTGGGGACGAGCAGGTATTGCCGGCCGACCCTGAACCGATACTGGATAAGACGGTGGAGCAGCCGGGGCGGCCCGATGGGGACACGCACCTGGGTGATACGCTGATATATACCGTGACTTTGGAGAACCCCACCAGCTACTCGACCTGGCGAGACGTCTCGATCTTTGATTATTTGCCGGCGGGTCTGGATCTGGACAGGGGGAGCATGTGCCTGACCTACCCGGACGGCCACACCGAAAAGGTGCCGGCTGACTGTTACGATATCTGGGAGCGGACGATCGAAGTGCAGGTCCCGCTGCTGCGCGCCGGAGAAAAATACACCTTGACCTACAAGACGACGGTGTATGACCCCGGCGACGCCGAGATGCAGGAGAGGGGAGAGCTGGTGAATACCGCCGAGGCGGTGGGGACCGACCCGGATGGACAGCGAAGCGATACCGGCCCCACGGCCAGTGCCTCTGTGCGCTACCCGGTAGACGCCCAAAAAGGGGTAGATACCGGTGACGCCGGGTGGCAGGCAGCGATTTTGTGGGCGGCTGTTGCCGCTGGTGCGGTGTTCTTTTGGATAGCTGCACGCCGAAAAGAGCGCGAGAACTAAGTATTAAGTAGGAAACAGATCTTTACTGACTGAAGAGCGGGGAGAGCGGGTGCTCTCTCCGCTCTTTTTGGGCTCTCTGTCGGGGCGGCGATCTCGGCACGCTACAGATGCGCTGGTAGAAAAGTTGGAAAAAAGCCCATGCGATACGGCAGCGGCTTTCAGGCGGCTTGCCGTGGGGACTGGCCGGTCAAGTAGCAGATAACTGCCGGTGCGGGGGCCTGCGAGAGCGGCAGGTCGGAAAAAAGCGGCCATTTGGATGGGGCGGCGTTATAGGGAGAACCTGGCGGGGCGGTTTGATCTGGCTGCGGGGCAGTGGATACGGTGGGAGAGATACGGCTTATGGGGAATTGGCGGGTGGGAGACCGGCTATAGGATGGGGGCTGTGGGGCGGCACCGAGGTAGCCTGATGGGGAGCGCGGGGGATGTAGTGGGGATGGGCGACTTTTATCGGGTGCGGTGCGGACAGAGTCTGCGGCCCTGCTGAGCTGAAGGGAGGGAGAGGGCTGTGTGGGAGGGTAACGTGGGGCAGTTTGCCGGTTGGCCGGGGCGTGATGGAGGCTGGATATTTTGGGGAATGTGATGTGTGTGTAGGGTGTGGGGGCAGGCAGGGGATGTTGCCGGGAGAGTGACCGGTAGCAGAGCCGGTGTTGGGGGAAAGAGCTATTTGGGGGCTGGCGAGAAAGCGACTTTGCAGGTGGGCGGGGATGACGGAAAAAGAAAACACCGGACGGCTACGGGCCGCCCGGTGGAGGGTAGACGATCTAGACTGTGGTGGGGGGAGCGGGTTCATCTTCGTTGGGGATGGTGCGCATGGTGCGCACATAGAAAATGCACAGCAGCACGGCGGCGCCGATCCAGGCCAGGGGAGAGGCCAGGCAGACACCCAGATAGCCCAGCGCCTTGGCCAGAGTGAAGCTGGCCACCACCCGCAGCACCAGTTCGGTGACGCCGGCGGACATGGGCACCAGCGCCCGCCCCATCCCCTGCATGGTGTTGCGGAAGATAAACAGCAGGCCGAGTACCCAGTAAAACAGCGAGACCGCCGTGAGGTAGGTGCGGGAGAGGGAGATGACCTCGGCCGCGGCGTTGCCGACGAACAGCCGGGTGAGCGCCCCGCCGAAGATGATGACCACGGCGGCGCCCAGGATGCTGGCGGCGATGGTGACCACCACACATTTTTTGACCCCTTCGCGGATGCGGTGAAAATGGCCGGCACCGTAGTTTTGGGCGGTAAAGGTAGCCATGGCCACCCCGAAAGAGAGCAGCGGCTGGGTGGCTACCTGGTCGATCTTAGAGGCGGCGGTGAAGGCGGCCACCGAGGTGGAGCCAAAGCCGTTGAGCACGCTCTGCACCACCACCACGCCGATGGCGGTGATGGAGAACTGGAAGGCCATGGGCAGCGCCACCCGCAGGTGCTCCCAGGCAAAGGCGGGATCGAATTTCCAGTCTGATTTTTTGAGTTTCAGGATGGAAAAACGGCGGAACATATACACCAGACAGCAGACGCCGGAGAGCAGCTGCGCGGCCACGGTAGCCACTGCCGCCCCGGCTACCCCCATATGTACGTTGACGATGAGCACGAAGTCGAGCACGATGTTGACGATACAGGCGATGATGAGAAAGATGAGGGGGGTCTTGGAGTCGCCCAGCGCGCGGATGATACCCGAGAGCAGGTTAAAAAAGACGGTGGCCCCGATGCCGAAAAAGATGCACACGATGTAGGCGTAGGACTGATCGATGATGTCGGACGGGGTCTGCATCAGCTCGAGCAGCGGGCGGGCGCCCAGCACGCTGATGGTGGTGACCACCGCGGTGGAGGCGATGCTCAGCAGGACCGAGGTGGCAAAGGAGCGGCGCACCCCGGCCTCGTCACCGGCGCCGAAGCGCTGGGCGGTGATGACCGAAAAACCGCTGGTGAGCCCCTGCACGAAGCCGAGCACCAAAAAGGAGATAGAACCGGTGGCGCCGACCGCCGCCAGCGCCGTGACGCCGATGGTGCGGCCCACGATGACGGTGTCGGCCATGTTGTAAAACTGCTGGAAGATGTTGCCGATGAGCAGTGGGATGGAAAACAGTAAAATGAGTTTGATGGGGTTGCCCCGGGTCATGTCTTTGGTCATAGATGCACCTCCGTTTTTTATGTGCTGCGCCAGATCGCAATAGGACTTATTATAGCAAAAAATACCGCCGGCGGCTAGGGGCAACGATTAAAAAAACGCACAAAATCGCGGGCTGCTGGAGCCGGCTCGAACAGGGCAGACCTACAAAAATGTACTGCTTTTTACCGCGATATGACCGCGGGGGGCCAACCCTTGGAGAAAATACACGGCGCTGCCTGCCGGGCGGCGGGACCGGCTGACCTGTAGGCGGGGCGGCGGACATTTGCCACAGCGCCCGCGCTCTGTTATAATACTGCCTAAAGGATGTGATCGTACATTGAAATGGCTCAACAAATTGGAGCGCCGATTTGGGCGCAGCGGAATCCAGCGGCTGATGCTCTATATCTCGGGGCTGATGCTGGTGGTCTATCTGATCGACCTGTTTATGCCGGAGCTGGCTTTTAGCTCGTACCTGTATCTGGATATGCACCTGGTGGCGCAGGGGCAATTTTGGCGGCTGTTCACCTTTGCCATCTTGCCGCCCTCCTCGTCGCCGCTGTTTGTGGTCATCAGCCTGTATTTTTACTGCATGATCGGCGACGCGCTGGAGGCCCAGTGGGGCAGTTTTCGCTTTAATATCTTTTACCTGTGCGGGATGCTGGGCACGATACTGGCCGGCTGTATCACCGGCACCGGTGTCAACCAGTACCTGAACCTGTCGCTGTTTTTCGCCTTTGCCATGCTCTACCCCGACTTTGAGCTGCTGCTGTTTTTCTTTTTGCCGGTGAAGGTGAAGTACCTGGCTTTTTTGGACGCGCTGTACTTTTTGTATGCGCTGGTCATGGGCAGCTGGGCCACCAAGGCGGCCATCGTTATCAGCGTGCTCAATATTTTGCTGTTTTTTGGGCCGGACGCGATGCAGCGCATAAAAAATCATCTGGCCTACCGCGACAGCCGCAAGACATTTCGGCAGTACCAGAATAAAAACCGCTGGTAGCGCGACCGCGCTGCCCGTGCTCGACGCAGTGCAGAGAGCCGCGGATTGGCGGCGACAAGAGGAGGAATCACCATGGCCAAAGACGAGCTGGATATTGAGTATTTGTGGCGTGACCGCCGGCGCATTTTAGGGATGCCCATCACCTTTACCAAGTACCTGATGTCGGATGACCGCATTTTTTTGGAGCAGGGACTGCTCAGCACCGACTTGGAGGAGGTGCTGCTGTACCGGGTGCGGGATATCAGCCTGCGCATCAGCTTGGGACAGCGCATTTTTGGGGTGGGGACTATTACCCTGAAGTCGTCGGATAAGACTATGCCCATTTTGGTGCTCAAAAACATCAAGGACCCGCGGCGGGTCAAAGAGCTCATCCACCGTCAGGTGGAAAAGATGAAGGCCGAGCGCCGCATGCGGGTGGGCGAGATACTCGACGATGGCGACAACGACGAAGACGACTACATGGACGGCGAGATGGGTTCGTGAGTGCGGCGTGACCGCGTAGAGAGAAAAGAGAGCGCCCCTGCCGGGTAAAGCGGCGGGGGCGCTCTCTTTTTTGCTGTGTGGCGCGATGTGGCGGTGAACAGGACGGTAAGGGGCTAAAGTGCCGGGGAGAGGCTATTCCAGCGCCTGCAAAAACACCTCGAGCAGTTGCCGGGCCAGGGGGCGCTTTTGCGGGGGACAGTGCTGCAGGATCTGCTGTATCTGCTGCAGATCGCCGCTGGAGCCGTGGCCGAACAGCAGGTAATCGGCCGAGAGGTGCAGCACCTCGGTGAGGCGGCAGAGCGTGCGCAGGCTCATCCCTTTTTTCCCCAGCTCGATATCCGCACAAAATTTGGGGGTGACCCCCAGCTTTTCAGCCAGCTGCTCCCGGGTGTACCCGTGTGCGATGCGGCTGTTGCGCAGACGGGCACCCATCTGGACCAGATCCAATTCCATAATGGCAGGTCTCCATTCAACATGATAAGTCTAGTCTACCTTTTCACACCAAAATCATAAATGAACGCACAGGGTTGAATTATCGGAACTTATAGGGTATAATTTGATTGGATAAGAGGTAGTTTTGACAGATCGCGCGGCACCTATACTGCGGACAGAGTACCGGCAGCAGCGGTGTGTGGCGCTGTGAGATGGGGGAAAGGCACTTGGAGAGGCAGTTGCTTGAGGATATAGCCCGGCAGGCCGGTTGCCTGTACCTTTCTGACCTGCGCTTAAAAGCCCACCGCACGGCGGTGCGGCAGGCAGTGGAGCAGTGTGAGCCGGCCCAGTACCCGCTGCGCCAGTGGGCAGACCTGGCAGCTTATCTGCTGGGTGAGGAGCGCAGCTTTGCCGACTGTGACCAGGCCAAGGAGCATTTGCTGGCGGCGCTGTGAGCCGGTGTGACGGCATGTATCATTGAAAATAGAGCGCTGTATACAGGCGCCCCGCAGAGGTTGCGGGGCGCTTTTTTTGTGGTGGATATACAGGTCGGGCCGGGAGGGCCGCGGCGACAGACGGGCATGCGGTGGGGAGAGGAGCGCGGGCAAGAACGTTTTTGCCGCGCTGCCGGCACGGTGCGGCGATGCTGTGGCTGTGAACGGCGGCGCATTACCGGGCGAAGGAGGAGTGGTGCGTACCGGTGGGATTTGGTGGAGGTCCGGTGGGGCTCTGGTGGGACTCTGATGGGATCGAAAATCCGGCCTGCTTTTCCACATGGCAGCGGCGCGCAAGGCGGTATTGGGCGCGGGCGTTTGGGGCGGCCGGGGGGCATGTGCCCTGTGTGTGGGGGCACAGTGACGGCGGGGTATGACCGGTCGGGGGCCACCGACCGGGGCAGGGAGGCATTTGGCAGATGGTGGGGCTGGTGGGCAGAGTGACTGGCCGGCACGACGGCGGTATTTTGGCGGGCAGATGGGGCAGTATCGGCGCCGGGGGCGGGGGGCTTGGGGGACTTGCCAGAGCTTTTAGGGGGCTATATATCCGCTGACACGGGTGGAAAATAGATGGGCGCCACACCGGCGGAGGGGGCGGTGCATAGTATGGGGCAGCCCCTGGCCGGGCCGTGCTGTGTGGCGCGGGCCGGTGAGAGGCGACTTCTCACTTTTATGGGAGGCCCTATCTATGAAAAAAATAGTTAAAAAATGGGCGGCGGGCGTGCTGGCGGCGCTGCTGACCATGATATTTGCGGTACCTGGTGCGGCGGCGATAAGCCCCTCCAGCCCCAATCAATACCCCGGTATCGACGTCAGCAGTTATCAGGGCGATATCGATTTTGCCGCGGTGCGCGCCGCCGGCATCCAGGTAGTGTATATCCGCTCCAGTGTGGGCAGCGGCTTTGTGGACGCCACCTTTGCCCAAAATTATCAGCGGGCCAAGGCAGCCGGACTGCAGGTGGGCTTTTACCACTATGTGACGGCCCGCTCGGAGGCCGAGGCGCGCCAGCAGGCCCAGTTTTTTGTCTCGACCATCTCGGGTACCCAGCCGGACTGCCGATTGGCTATGGACTTTGAGAGCTTTGGCGACCTGTCGGTAGCGCAGATCAACGCGATCGGGCAGGCTTTTATCCAGACGGTGGCCGAACTGTCGGGCAAAGAGGTGGTGCTCTACTCCAACGCCTATACTGCCCGCACGGTGTGGTCGCCCCAACTGGCAGCCAGCTACCCGCTGTGGGTGGCCCACTACGGTGTGGACGCGCCCGGCGACAGCGGCGCCTGGCAGAGCTGGGTGGGCTGGCAGTACACCAGCACCGGCTCCGTGCCCGGCATTAGCGGCAACGTGGACCGCGACCGCTTTACCGACGGGATACTGCTCTCGGGCTCGAGCATCATACCTGACCCCGGGCTGCCCGAGGAGGTGCACGACACCTGCGACTACACGGTGCAGCCGGGTGATACGGTGTGGGGCATAGCCAGGTACTTTGGCACCACAGTAGCCTGTATCGCCGAGATAAACGGCCTGCAGGACCCCAGCTTGATCTACCCCGGGCAGGTGCTGCGCATCCTCTGTGAGGGCGGTGGTACCGGCAGTGGCGGCAGCGGCACTTACACGGTGCAGGCGGGCGACACGCTGTGGGACATCGCCCGGTATTACGGCACCACCGTATCGGCGCTGGCGGCGACCAATGGCATAGAAGACCCCAGCCTGATCTTTCCCGGACAGGTGTTGATTATCCCCGGTGGCGGTACCGGCAGTATCGGGAACGGCTACTATACCATCGTGTGGGGCGACACACTGTGGGACCTGGCCAGGCGTTTTGGCACCACGGTGTCGTATTTGGCGGAGCTAAACGGTATCCAGGACCCGAACCTGATCTATGCCGGTGAGACGATCCGCATTTAAGCGGTGGGGCCGGGATAAGGAGACTTTATAAATAGCGGACCTGGTGGGGCCCGGGAAGCTGCGGTTTTTTATAGGCAGTCGCGGGCGGTAAAAAATAAAAACGCGCCGCGGCGGTCGCAGGAGAGCCGGGCTGTTTTGACTCGTGGCCCCACAGACAAAGGCGCTCGCTTGCAGGGGAGGGATGCCCCCAACACTGTAAACGGGCGCTTTTGGGGTGCGCCTATACACAGTGCGTCGTGCCCGGAGATTGCCGCAGCTGGGGGCGCGGCGGGGGAACAGGTGCGCAAAAAGGCGGCAGTAGGAGGCGCTGGATCGAGGTCGACAGGCGGACCGAGGATCGTTGCGACTGCCTGCACGGTGCCGGCTGTACTGCGGAGCCCGGGCCGGAAACAGCGCGGTGCTCTGTCTGAATGAGCCGGCGCCGGCGGCAGAAAAAGTGCGGGGCATGTATTACTTTTGACTGGCCAAACAGGGCGCCGGTGCGGTATACTACTAGCAGAAGAGAAAAAGGGGGATGAGCGCGGTGATCGAGATCGATACCGAGCGCTGTACCGGCTGCATGCAGTGTGTACAGCTGTGCGTGACACAGGCGATAGACGTGGTGGGGGGCCGGGCGGCACCCAGCGCGCGGGGGTGTATCAGCTGCGGGCACTGTGCGGCTATCTGCCCTGTGGGGGCGGTAAAGCTGCCCCAGTATCCCCAGTGGGACCCGGAGCCATATACCTCCCAGCGATATGACGTGGACCCCGACCAGCTCTTGCGGATGATGCAGTTTCGCCGCAGCATCCGCCGCTTTACCGGGGAAAAGGTGAGCCGCCGGCAGATAGACAAGCTGCTGCAGGCGGGGTGCGCAGCCCCTACCGGCTCGAACCGGCAACAGGTGCGCTATGTGGTGCTGGATGAGCAGCTGCCCCAGATAGAAGAGCGGATATTTGCCAGCCTGGCGCGGTATGCGGCCCGGCGGGGCATAGAGGGGATGCAGCGGCGGTACGAGGACTTTTTGCAGGATCGGCAAAAGGACACGCTGTTTTACGGCGGCAGCCAGATGATCGCCGTGTTGGCGCCCCAGGTAGTCGACGGGTGCTTGGCGGCGGCCAACATAGAGCTGATGGCCCACGCCATGGGTCTGGGGGCGCTGTACTGTGGATTTGCCCAGTGTGCGATCGCCGAGGATGACGCGTTGCGGGCATTTTTCGGCGTGACGGATGACCTGCAGCTGGCCACCTGCCTGGTGCTGGGGCACCCGGCGGTGCACTACCGACGCCCGGCCCCCAAAAAACCGGCGGAAGTGGTGTGGCGCTAGAATTACCCGATATGGGTGAAAAAAGAGCTGTGCGGCCCCTGGTGAGGGACGGCACAGCTCTTTTTATATCTGTATCACAAAAAACGCCGGAGAGCGGGTCACGACTCGTTCATGCCGAACTCGGCCAGCTCGAGACCTTTGTTGTGCTCCAGCGACCAGCGCACGTTCCACTCGCTGGTGAACAGCAGCAGATAGCGGTCGCGGTAATCCTGCACCAGCTTGGTGTCGGTGCTCAGGTGCAGGTCGTCGGGGCGCTCGATCTCGCTCTCGATCCAGCGCAGCGACTGGTAGGGCAGGCGCTCCATGCGGATATCCACCCCGTACTCGTTTTTGAGGCGGTATTCCAGCACGTCGAACTGCAGGGTGCCCACCACCCCCACGATGACCTCTTCCATGCCGGAATAGGGCTCGTGGAAGATCTGGATGGCACCCTCCTGGGCGATCTGGTCCATACCTTTGACAAACTGCTTGCGCTTGAGGGTATCAACTTGGCGCACCCGGGCAAAGTGTTCGGGCGCAAAGGTGGGGATGCTGGAAAAGCGCACCTTTTTTGAGGGGGCACAGACCGTGTCGCCGATGGAAAAGATGCCGGGATCGAACACGCCGATGATGTCGCCGGCGTAGGCCTCGTCGACGATGGCGCGCTCCTGGGCCATCATCTGCTGGGGCTGGGCCAGCTTGATCTTTTTGCCCTGCTGTACGTGCAGCACTTCCATCCCCTTAGAGAACTTGCCCGAGCAGATGCGCATGAAGGCCAGACGGTCGCGGTGGGCACGGTTCATGTTGGCCTGTATTTTGAACACGAAAGCCGAGAACTCGGGATCGAACGGGTCGATATCCCCCTCGACGGTGGTGCGGGGCAGCGGCGGGGTGGTCATCTGCAAAAACTGCTCCAGGAATGGCTCAACCCCGAAGTTGGTCAGCGCCGAGCCAAAAAAGACCGGCGAGAGCTTGCCGTGGCGCACCAGCTCCATATCGAAATCGTCGCCGGCGCCGTCGAGCAGCTCTACGTCGTCGCACAGTGTTTGATACAGCTCCTGCCCCAGCATATCGACCAGGTGGGGATCGTCGAGACCGGCCTCGGTGGCCTGGACCCGCTTGGCGCCGCCGGTGGCGCTGAAGGCCAAGATATCGCGCTTTTTGCGGTCGTACACGCCTTTAAAGGATTTGCCCGAGCCGATGGGCCAGTTGATGGGGCAGGTGCCGATGCCCAGCTCCTCCTCGATCTCCTCGCAGAGCTCGAACGGGTCGCGCGCCTCGCGATCCATTTTGTTGATGAAGGTGAAGATGGGGATATCGCGCAGCAGGCAGACTTTAAACAGCTTGCGGGTCTGGGGCTCGACGCCTTTGGCGGCGTCGATGACCATGACTGCCGAGTCGGCGGCCATGAGCGTGCGATAGGTGTCCTCGGAGAAGTCCTGATGGCCGGGGGTGTCGAGGATGTTGATGCAGCAGTCGCCGTACTCGAACTGCAGCACCGAGCTGGTGACCGAGATACCGCGCTGCTTTTCGATCTCCATCCAGTCGCTCACTGCATGGCGGGAGGACTTTTTGCCCTTGACTGTCCCCGCTTGGGTGATGGCGCCGCCATAGAGCAGCAGCTTTTCGGTGAGCGTGGTCTTGCCGGCGTCGGGGTGCGAGATGATGGCGAAGGTGCGCCGGCGCCTGATTTGCTGGCTATAGTCTGGCATATACAGTGAGCCTCCTGGTCGATGGTGTAAAACAAACAATTTATTTTACCATTTTTGGCAGGTCTGTGCAACTGTATTCTAGTGTTGCAGAGATCGCAGAAACGGGGAAATGTGCAGGAGGGGACAGTGCCGCCCAGCAGCCGCCAGCAGCCGGCAAACTGTCCGGCAGGCACTTTTTGGCGGTGCTGCCGGGCCAAGAGATAGGCGGCTATAGGGCGGTGAGTTCCCGGCCGGCGCAGTAGCGGCGGGAGATGTGGCGGTCGTCGCCGCAGTAGAGAAAGCGCTCTAGCCGCTGGGCGGGGGAGAGGTGCAGCGGCGACAGCTGGCCCAGATCGCGGTCGTCGATGACCAGTGCGTCGAAGCTGTAGCCGGGCTCGAAACTGCCGACGCGGCCGAAAAAGGCGCCGCCGCCTTTGGTGGCCAGGTAGAGCGCCTCGACTTCGCTGAGGGGGGAGAGCTGGGGCTTTTGCTGTACCACCAGCTTGGAGATCTGCACGGCGGCCACTATGACCTGCATCATGTTGAGGGTGTGGCCGCCGGCGATATCGCTGCCCAGCCCCACGGGAATCCCCTCGTTTAGATAGCGGCGGATGGGGGGCAAGCCGCTGCCGGCCAAGTCGAGACTGCAGACCGGGCAGTGGGCGACAAAGCTGCCGTGCTGTTTGAGCAGGGCGATCTCCTCCTCGGGGCTGGTGAGACAGTGGGCCATGACCGAGGGGCCGCTGCCCATGAGGCCAAAGCGGGCGTACACCCCGGCGTAGCACCCCTCGCGGGGAAAGCGACGCCGCACCAGTTGCAGGTCGCTCTCCCCTTCGGACATGTGGGAATGGACCGGCAGCCCGGTCTCGCGGGCCAGCTGGCCCAGAGCGGCCATCAGTTCGTCGGAGCAGCAGGGCACGAACTCCGGCGAGATGGCATAGCGGACCCGGCCGGGTCCACCGTAGCGGTGGGCCAGCTGCACGGTCTCGGCGATGGAGGGGGCGGTTTGTTCGTTTTGGACGCCGTAGCCGGGATAGTCGGAATTCATTTTGCCCACATAGGCCCACATGCCGCTGCGGCGGTACTGCTCTAGCAGATCGGCGGCGGCCGCGGCGGAGGTGGAGCCCATGATGACGGCGTGCAGCGAGCCGTAGCGCCGCAGCTGGCTGATGAGCGCCGCATTGAGCTGGTGGGCGTAGCCGGGGTCGGCGTACCGGTGCTCGACGGGGTAGGTGTACCGCTCCAGCCAGCCGCCCAGCCCCTCGCTGTAGCCCAGGCCCATGTTGGGCAGCTGGGGCGCGTGCAGGTGCAGGTCGGTAAAGGCGGGGAGGACCAGCGCGTCGCCAAAATCGGCGGTGAGCGGACCGGCTGCGGCCGGTTGGCGCTGGGTGAGTGAGCGCACCAGCCCGTTTTCGGTGATGAGCCAGCCGCGCTCGACCACCTTTAGCTGGCCCAGTGCCGGCGTGTAGAGAAAATTGCCCCGATATACAGCCATAAAAAGTACTCCTTTTTTGTAGTGTAGACCCCGCGCTCGCATCGGCGGAGCCGCTAGAAAAAACGCTCTGCCGAATGGCAGAGCGGCTACACGGTCACTGCCTGTATCATAGTGCAGTGAACGGAACTTTGTCAATACGTGCCGCCCCTTGTAAAATAGGGGCTTTTTTGATATGGTAGACACAGAAATGAGCTGCCGCACGGTGCTGTTTGAGGCGCCCGGCAGAAAAAAGAGGAGGAGTATACAGGTGAAGAGTGTGCGCAGACTTTTAGCGGTGCTGCTGGCTGGCGGTGTACTGCTGGCCGGCTGTTCGCTGCCGGGCAAAAAAGACGGGGCTAAGAGCGGGGCCCAGAGCAGTGCGCCGTCATCTTCGGCGGCCAGCAGCAAAGAGGAGGAGACGTTTGTATTTGCCCGGGGCAGTTGGGCGGGCGAGCGGTTTGAAAACCAGTCGCTGGGAGTGGTGTTTACGCTGCCGGCGGGCTGGTCGGCCTACACTGACGAGCAGATTGACGCCATGATGGACAGCGGCGCCGACAATTTGTCGGACGGACAGCAGCAGGGGTATGAGCAGTCGAAGCAGCAGACCATATTTGATATGGTGGCCACTGCGGCCGAGGGACTGCCGGCGGTACAGCTGGCGGCCGAGAAGATGCCGGTGGCGGCGCTGACCGAGAAAAACTACCTGCAGATACTGAAAAAACAGCTGGAGGCGGTAGCGGCGCCCCAGTACGATACCAGTGCTGATGTTTTTTCGCTGGAGGTGGCCCAGGAGACTTTTCAGGTGCTGCCGGTTACGGCGGAAGGGGTACACCAGTGGTATATGGTGCGCCAGCAGGGAGATTACATGGTGACCATCATCGCCACCTTTGCCGAGGGGCAGGAGGAGACGATGCGTCAGGTACTGCAGCAGAACTTTGCCGCCCTGTAAAGACAGCTAGAAATAAAAGGCGCCGAAGAATGGCTCTTCGGCGCTTTTTGTTTACAGGAGCGCGCGGGTGCGGCGGCTATTTTAAACACCACCAACAGCCGCTTTTTTGCGGGTAGGGCAGAAATCCGCAGCGCTTGAGCACCCGCTGCGAGGCGGCGCCCTGGGGGAGCGGGTCGGTCTCGGCCAGCACAGAGGTGACAGCGGGCTGATCGAGTGCCCAGCGGCAGAGTTCGGACACCGCCTCGGTCATGTAGCCCTGGTGGTAAAACGCCTGTCCCAGGCCGTAGCCGATCTCGACCCGGCCGCTGGCATCGGGTGCTCCTTTCCACACGGTGGAGCCGACGATGCTGCGGTCGCTGCGGCGCATGAGCAGCCAAAAGCTGTGCCACATATAGTTTGTACCGGCGTCCGCGGCCGCTGACGCCTGGGCGCACACGATCTGCAAAAAGGGGCCGGACAGCGGCTCGCCCCGGTAGGTGCAGCCGAGCGCGGCCTCCAGCGCGGGCAGATCGTGTACCCACAGCTGCATTTGGGCAGGGGAGAGGGGAAAGATGGAGAGCCTTGGCGTGAGACGGTGCATAGCAGTGCTCCTTTTACCTGTGGGGCGAGGTTTGGTGAACGGCGCCGGCAGTTGACTGGGCAAACAGGTGCAGCTGCTCGCCGTTTTTGATGACCGACTGCACCCGGATATCGCCCAGCTCGTTGGGGCGCACCTTGAGAGGGTTGTCGCTGAGCAGCACCAGATCGGCCCGGGCACCGGGCTGGAGGATGCCTTTTTGATCCTCCTCGAAATACAGGTAGGCCGGGCGGTAGGCGGCGATCTTGAGCGCCTGCAGCGGCAGCACCTCGCCCAGTATGAGCCGCCGCATGGCCGAGAGCGGTCGGGGCAGCGCCTCGGGCAGGGGGGAGGGGGCGCCTGCGAACTGCAGCGCGCTGCTGGAGAGCGCTCTCACGTCGAGCGGCTGGGGGCAGGTGATGACCGGGCGGTAGGTGCAGCACTCGGTGCTCTTTTGCAGGGCGGCGGCGAAGTTGTCGGCAAACTGGCGGGCCAGCTGCGGGCTTTGGCAGTGGGCCACCAGCTGCATGTGCCTGGCCAAGCTGTACTGGACGATGCGCCGCAGCTCCTGATCGCGGTAGCGGTCGGGCCGGTCGAGCACGATATACAAGCTGGCGATGCGCAGCCGCCCCAGCCCACAGCGCTGCCCGCTGCCTAGGTACTCGGCATTTTGCGGCAGCACCTGCTCGGCGATATCAATATGTATACTGGCCTGTACGTCGGTGCACACCAGACCCTGCCCGGCGGCGGTGCGCAGCAGGGTAAAGTCGGCCGGGGTGCGGCAGCAGCTGCCCACTGTGGTGACCCCCCGCAACAGCAGTGCCCGCTGGGCCCGCTGCAGCTGAGCCACCGACTGCAAATAGCCCGGCTGGGCCTGGTGCCCGGCCAGGTGCAGCAGGCTGGCCTGCCCGTCGACAAAACCCGGGAGCAGGGTGGCGCCCTGCAGGTCGCAGGGCTCGACATCGTCGCCGGCGCGCTGGATGAGCGCATCCGGCTCGCCGACGGCCAGCACCCGCCCACCGTCGGTAAGCAGGGCGGCGGCGTATACGTCGCGGTCGGCAGTGATGATATCACCGCCGTAGTAGAGGACTTTTCGTGCCATGATGAGGTGGCGTTCCTTTCTGCTGTGAGCCCGCGTACAGGTGTGCGGGCAGCTGTGTTTTTTAGTGGGGACTGCCCGCCGCCGGCGACAGAGCCGGGATACGGACCACCGGGGTGTGGGGGGCAGGATCAAAACAAGACACAGTGTACTATACCGGCGAGAACGCGCCGCGAATAATTTGTGAATTTTTGTAAAACACCGCCCCACACAGGCCCGAAAAGGGATGTGGAGCGGTGCTTTATATCTGCAGGCCGACTGGCTTTAGCGCAGGGTGAGCAGGATCACCTCGGGGCGATTTTGTACCCGCAGGGGAAAAAAGCTGTTGCCCAGCCCACGGCTGACCAGCAGCGCCGGCCCGTGCGGGCGGCTGCCGCTTGGCAGACGCTGGCCGCGGCAGGTGAACAGCCCGGCGGTGTAGCGGGGAAAGAGCCCCTGGCCCGGGGCGATGAGCCCTTGGGGGAAAGGAAAGCGGATCTGCCCGCCGTGGGCGTGACCGGACAGCTGCAGCGAGAACGAGTGGCGGCTGTGGCCGCCACCGCCTTTTTGGCAAAACTGCTCGGGGTAGTGGGTGAGCAGGAGACGGGGGCCGGGGCGCTGCGCCAGCGCGGCAAAGAGCTGGGAGTAGGGGTCTGGCGCCGGGCCGCCGCGCCGGGAGAGGTACTGGCCGTAAGTGACGCCGCGCCGCTCGTCGAGACCCAGCAGGCTCACCGGGCCGACGGCGGTGTGCAGGGTGAGCAGGTCGTCGCACAGCACCTGTACCCCGCCCCGCTCCAGATAGGGGCGTATCTGCGGCCAGCGACCGCTGCGGTGCTCGTGGTTGCCGGGCACGAAGACCACCGGTGCGACGGCGGTGAGCTGGATGAGCGCGTCGGCGGTGCGGCGCCAGGCGCTGTCTTTGGCGTCGATCCAGTCACCGGTGATACAGATGAGCTGGGGCTCCAGCTGGACAGCCATCTGGTACAGCGCCCGCCCGCCGCGGCCAAAGCTGGCGCTGTGCAGATCGGAGAGATGCAGTACCCGCAGCGGGGCGTCGAGCCCCAGATCGAGTACCGGCCGGCTGACCTGCAGGCAGTGGTTTTGGCAGTAAAAGTAAAAGGCCGCAGAGCCCACCAGCGCCGCGGCCAATATACCTGCCCATAAACTGTACGGCACTAGGGGGCGAAGGTGATGGTATCATCGGTCATGGACTCGATGATGGCCAGCGACTCCAGCCGGACGCCTTTTTCGCGGATGAGCTGGCCGCCGTCCTGGAAGCCCTTCTCGATGACGATGCCACAGCCGGCCACTTTGGCCCCGGCCTGCGCCACGATCTCGAGCAGGCCCAGCAGCGCCTGCCCTTTGGCCAGAAAGTCGTCGATGATGAGGATGTTGTCGTCGGGCGAGAGGAATTTGCGCTCCATCTGGATGGTGTACACGCCACCGCGGGTGTAAGAGCGGACCTGTGCGGTGAGCAGCTCGCCGTCGAGATTTTTGGAGAGCGTTTTTTTGGCGAAGACTACCGGCACGTTGCCGAAGTGCTGGGCCACGATGGCGGCGATGCCGATACCGGAGGCCTCGACGGTGATGATCTTGGTAATCTTTTCGCCGGCGAAGCGGCGGGCAAATTCGCGCCCCAGCTCGTTAAACAGCGCCACGTCCATCTGGTGGTTCAAGAAGCTGTCGACCTTGAGGATATGGCCGGGTTTGACCTTGCCGTCTTTTAAAATGCGCTCTTTTAGCAGTTGCATACGTTGACCCCCTACGTGCTGTGCCGCAGGCGACGCGCCGCCCGCGGGTCGAATTTTGTCGTGCAACTATCATACCACATCTCACGGGCCGGTTCCACCCCTTTGCTGTTCTGTAGTTAAAACGAACTATTGGTATATGTACACATATTGCGTTTTGTGACAAAAACTAGTATACTTATTTTTTAGTAAAATACTCCAATTTTAAAGCTTTGCGGGACAGGGTTGAGGAGAGGCGGGGGAGAGCGGGTGGACCGGAGAAAAAAGCGGCATGTGGGCTGGACCATCGGTCTGTTTTTGGCTTTTTTACTGTTGGCGGCGGTGCTGATGAGCGGGCTGTTTGCCGGTTACCGCGCGCGGGTGCAAAAGCTGTTTGTAGATATGGCGGTGCAGGACATGCGCGGCAGCGCGATGGCTCGCCGGCAGGTGGTGCAGGCGGATATCGACGATGCCACCGACACGCTGCAGAGCATGGCCGCGGCTATCCAGACGGCCGACAGCGCGGACAGAGCGTGGATCGACCGCTATATCGGCGCGGTGTGCGGAGAGCAGGGCAGCGGTGCCGTGACCTATTTGACTGCAGAGGAGCTGGTTGCCGGCGCAGCGGACTACACCCCGCAGGAGCAGGAGGGCCTGGAGGAGCTGCGCCGGGGCCAGACGGTGGTGACCCCGCTGTATGCGGGCCGGGGCGAGGCGGGCGGCTATACCTTTTATGTGGCGGCGCCGGTACTGCGGCAGGGGCAGCTGACAGGGGTGCTCTACTGTTCTATCTGCGGTGAGATGCTCACCGGGCCGACGGGGGAAAAGACCATCTACGGCGCCGGAGAGAGCTACCTGGTGTACGGCAGTGGCACGCTGGTGGTGCTGGCGGGAGACGGCGCCCCCAGAGAGCTGGACCTGGTTGCCGAGCTGCGGCGACAACAGGTGCCCGACGAGCAGGTCGCGCAGCTGCAGGCTGCCCTGGAAAGCGGCGAGAGCACAGTGGTGCGCATTGCCCAGCCGGGTGGGCAGGGTTCGTATGTGGCGGTGGAGGACCTGGGCTATAACGGCTGGCGGCTGTTTTGCTGTATGCGCACCACCCGCATGACCGGGCACCCCACGGCGATCTTGCGCTACACGGTGATCTTGGCGGTGGCGCTTATCGCGCTGCTGGCACTGCTGGGCGGCGTGGGCGTTTGGCTGTTTTGGGGCCAGCGCCGCCGGCTGCGGATGGAGGAGGAACGGTACGCGCTGCTGGCCCGCTTTTCGGACACGGTGCTGCTGGAGTACGATCACCGCGACAAGACGCTGCAGTTTACCCCCAATATACAAAACCAGTTCGCCGTGGCGCAGCTGAACATGCGCTATACCGGCCGGGGGCAGGGGGGACTATCGGTACTGCACCCGCAGGATGCGGTGCTGTTTGACTCGCTGCTCAAAAAGGCGGCCAGTTTGGCACCGGGCCAAAACGACAGCTGCCAGCTGCGCATGTGGGGCCGGGATGGGCGCTACCACTGGATGCGCTGCCAGTACCAGACGCTCTATGACGCGCGCACCGGCCGGCCGGAGCGCAGCATCGGCAAGCTGATGGACATCAGTGAACAAAAGCGCAAGGAGGAGGCGCTGCGGCGGCGCTCGGCGCTGGATCGGGCTACCAGCACCTTTAATAAAGCGGCGCTGGAGGAACAGGTGGAGGAGCTGCTGCAGGGCGGCACCAAGGGATTTTTGTTCATGATCGACCTGGATGATTTTAAGCGGGTCAACGACTGCTGCGGCCATGCGGCCGGCGATGCGCTGCTGCGCGCGGTGGGCACCGGCCTGCGCCACTGCTTTCGGCAGGAGGACATGGTGGGCCGCGTGGGCGGCGACGAATTTGCGGTGTTTATGGTGGGGGCGCACAGCGACGAGATCGTGCAGCGCCGCGCCGCCCGCATCATCAGTTCTATCAGCACCATCCACCTGCCGGACCTGCCCGGCCACGCGGTGACTGCCAGTGTGGGCGTTGCCCGAACTGCCGACCGGGACGATTACCAGGCGCTTTACGGCCGGGCCGACCAGGCGATGTACCGGGCCAAACGCGGTGGCAAGAACCGCTTTTGCTTGTATAGAGATACCGGAGAGACCGAGTGAAGGGAAAAGTGAAAGAAAAAGCAGCCCCGGCCACCCCCGAAAAAGGGTGGCCGGGGCTGTTTTGACGGCGGGCAAGAGATCACTTGACCCGAAATGTTTTGGGGGCAAAGCGGTAGACCAGCAGGAGCGCCACGGTCATGTAGACGACGGTGGAAAGACTGACCACGACGGCAAAGCCCCGGGGCTCGACCTTTATTTGCAAACAGAGGTAGCACAGCAGGTAAACGGCCATGTTGACCAGCTTGTAGAAGGGGTTTTTCATGTTGAGATCGGTGGTATAGGGCTGGAAGATATAGTAGCAAAACAGGTGATGTACCGCGAAAAACAGCGACAGGCAGAGCAGTGAGAGCATGAAGGGGATCATCTGGTCGGGCGGCCAGTGGTAGCCGGCCAGCGCCACGAACCCGCCGACGGCGGCGCACATGGCCGCGCCCACCAGCAGATTGAACCCGCCGACGTAGAGCATGCGTCGGCGGAAGGTCTCGAGCACGGCGCGGCGGGAGCGGTAAAAGCTGTAGCGCAACAGGGCGATATCGCAGTTATAGAACATGGCGCGGGTGATGCGCTCGCACTGACTGGTGGCCATGTACATGCAGAACACGAACACCGGCAGGATACCGGTGACCGCCGCCGCCCCGGTGTAGGCCAGCTGGGGAGACAGGATGCACAGCAGCACCAGCAGTAAAAACAGGGCACCGATGACCGCCAGCTCGATGAGGATGGGCTTTAGCACCATGCGGCGGTGGCGGTCGAAAAACAGGGCGTTGAGGTAGTCGAAGCCGTGGCGGTGGGCAAAGCGGCCGGGCTGCAGGCTCTCTTGCCGCAGGTCTTCATCTTTGAGCTTGACCCCGGCAAACAGCGCCTGGCTCTGGGCCTTTTTGGGGTCGAGCACCGCCTCGCTGAGGTTGGTGGTGGCCTGCGACAGACCGGTGTAGACGCTGTAGGTCTTTAAGTAGTGCAGGCCCAGACCGCCCAGCACCAAAAACAGCAGTGCGCCCGGCAAACTGACTGCCCAGTGGTGGCGCACCAGCGGCGCCAGGCCCGGAAACAGCAGCGGCAGATAGCCCAACAGCAGGCACAGACCGGCAAAGCCCCAGGTGATGAGATGCTTTTTGACCAGTACGATACCGCACTTGTCGAACAAAAACAGATGCAGGGCCTCGCCGGCCAGATGCAGCCCCACCACCATGACCGGCAGCACCAGACAACTGACCAGCGGCAGACCGGCCAGCAGACCGAAGATGAGGGAGGCCGGCAGGAAAAATACCAGGTCGGTGAGGTGATCGAACACCACCGTACTGTAGATGAAACGGCCCGGCTCCATGCCCAGCAGTTTGATACAGGTATAGCGCAAAAAGTCGGTATTGGCGGTGTGGGCGTTCAGCACTGCGCCGCCGATGCTCATCATGAGCAGGACCCATACGAACAGGCCTTGGCGGGTGGCTTTGGCGGCGTTTTCGAGCATGAGAAAGGCGGGCAGATAGGCGACAAGGCCGATGTAGAGCGCCTTGTAGAAAAAGCGCATGAGCTGCTTGAGAATGGCAAACACCCCGCACAGCGCTGTTTTCAGGCTGCCGTCGGCGTAGATGCTGTCGCCGGCCAGGCGGCCCAGCAGGGGGATACGCTTAAAATAGTAGATAAATTTGTTGGCGGTGAGCGCTGCCTGCACAGTGAATACGGTGATCAGCGTGCTGGCGAAGTCGCTGTTTTTTTGCGTTTGCTCCACGCCCATCACCTCCTTTTGCCGCGCAGGGAGAAGGCGCTTTTGGGGCTGGCGGCAGCGGCGGGCGGGGTCTCGGGCTGGTGGGGCGGATCGCGCAGGATCTCGATGATCTTCTCCTCGAACTCCTTGCTGTGCAGCAGGGCGGTGTCCATCTGGGAGAGCGCACCGCCGTTTAGAATGACGATCTCGTCGCACAGGTCGGTGGCCAGCTGCAGGATGTGGGTGGAGAAGATGATGACGTGATCTTTTTTGATATCGCGCAGCAGGTTCTTCATCTCCAGTGCAGCCACCACGTCAAAAGAGGTGAGCGGCTCATCCAGCAGGATGATAGGCGGCTTGGCGATGAGGAAGCAGAGCATCTGCACCTTGTTTTTCATGCCGTGGGAGTAGCCCTTGATGAGGCGGTGGCGGTCTTGCGGCTCGATGCCGACCAGTTCGAAGTAGTCGTCGATGCTGGCGGTCTGGGGGATGTTTTTGTGGATCTCTATGTAGAATTTTAAGAATTCGTAGCCGGTCATGAACTCGGGCAGGATGGGGGTGGAGAACACGTAGCCGATGTCCTCGGGCGTCAGCGGCTTTTCGGCGTCGCCGAACTGGACGACGGCGGCGCCGCTGTCGGGCGGCAGCTCGCCGCTGAGGCAGTTAAACAGCGTGGTCTTACCTGCTCCGTTGCGGCCGAGCAGGCCGTAGATCTTTCCCTTTTCAAAGGTGAAGCTGGCGCCGGTGAGCACCGATTTTTCGCCAAAGGCCTTGGTGATATCTTGGAGTATCAGCTGCATGTGTGTGCCCCTCTCTCAGTGCCGCGGTGAGGCTGGGAGGCCCGCCCGCAGAGAATTTTGTACTAGATGTTTAGTACAATAGTACAGATATGTGAGAATTTTGTCAATCGAAAAAGGTGTAAAATCGTCTGGTAGCGGCAAAAAAGTGGCGCTGCCGGGGCTAGCGGTGGTATAATCGTCAGGAAAAACAGAGGGGAGCGGTGAACATGGGGGAGGACTACCGGCAGCTGCTGGAACACTGTACGCTGTGCCCGCGCCGCTGCGGCGCCGACCGGCTGCGTGGAGAGACCGGGTACTGCGGGGCCGGAGCGGCGGTGCGCGCCGGGCGCGCAGCACTGCACTTTTGGGAGGAGCCCTGCCTGTCGGGCGACAGGGGCTCGGGCGCGGTGTTTTTTAGCGGCTGTACGCTGGGCTGCGTATTTTGCCAGAACTACCAGATCAGCGCCGACGGGCAGGGAGTAGAGGTGACGGTGCCCCAGCTGGCCGAGAGCTTTTTGTCGCTGCAGCAGCAGGGAGCACACAACTTGAACCTGGTCACAGCCACCCATTATCTGCCCCAGGTGATCGCGGCGCTGGACCTGGCCAAGAGCCGGGGATTGGCGCTGCCGGTGGTGTATAACTGCGGCGGCTACGAGCGCAGGGAGACACTGCGGATGCTGGCGGGGTATGTGGACATCTACCTGCCCGACTGCAAGTACCTGGATGCGCAGCTGGCGGCGCGCTATTCGGGGGCGCCGGATTACCCGCAGGTGGTGCGGGAGGCCCTGGACGAGATGTTTTTACAGGTGGGGGAACCGGTGTTTGACGACTGCGGCATGATGCGGCGGGGGATGATCGTGCGGCACCTGCTGCTGCCCGGCTGTGAGGCGGACAGTCGGGCGGTGCTGCGCTATCTTTACGGGCGCTTTGGCGACAGCGTGTACCTGAGCATCATGAACCAGTATACCCCCCTGCCCCGAGTGCGGGTGCGCTGGCCCGAGCTGGGCCGCTGCATAACGGCGGCGGAGTACGAGCGGGTGATCGATTACGCGCTGGAACTGGGCATTGAGAACGCCTTTGTGCAGGAGGGGGGAACTGTGAGTGAGAGCTTCATTCCCGATTTTAGCGGGCAGGGTCTTGCACGGTAGGGGCGTTTTTGCTACAATGCCTTTAGCAGAGTAAGACCCTGCGCGTTAAGTGCCGGCTGAACGGGGAGTTGACAGCCGGACGAAAAGAGCGGCGCTGCCTTTTTGCTGTGGCCAGGTCCGACGGGCCGGCCGCGGTGGACGAGCGGCACGACTCTTGCGGTGCGCGGTCTGCATCCCGCTGCCACGGCTATTCTCTGTGAGAATAGCTTGAAGAAGAGCCTTGTCGGGCACAGCGCTCCGTTTTGCTGGCGCAAATAGTTGCCTTTTCCTCCGGCCGGTACCCGCCTGTAGGGGGAATGGGTAGAAGTACCTTTTCGGGCCTTTCTCCTGCTTAGGGGGATGGCTAGAGGTGCGGTGCAGGCGCGGGAACTGTTGGCCGCGGCAAATTGGCTTTTTCTTCTGAGAGAGACGTTAGAGCATCTCCTTATGTGGCTGCATGCACACTACTTTGCAGAGATAAGGAGGTTTTTTTTATGTCATCGAATGCCAACGCAAAATTGTCACTGGGCCAATGTGTGGCCCGCTCGGCGCAGGAGCTGCGCTCGCCTTACAGCCTGACCGGGCTGGCCATGCTCACGGCGCTGAACGTGGTGCTGCACTTTTTTACCATCGTGCCCAACGAGTTTTTAAAGATCGGGCTCACCTTTTTGGTGATCGGCACCAGCGGGTACCTGTACGGCCCGGTGGCAGCCGGAGCGGCCAATGGGGTGGCCGATATCATCAAGTATCTGGTGCGGCCCACAGCGGGGGGGTTTTTCCCCGGCTTTACGCTAAATGCGGTGGTCACCGGCTTTTTGTACGGGCTGGTGCTGTACCAGAAAGTGCCCACCATCTGGCGGGCGCTGGCGGCCAAATGCGCGGTGACCGGGATGGTGAACCTGCTGCTGACACCGCTGTGGCTGTCGGTGATGTACGGCAGTGCCTTTTGGGCGCTGATGAGCGTGCGCATCACCAAAAACCTGATCTTGCTGCCCATTGAAACGGTGATGCTGCTGGCCATGTTAAAAGCGGTACAGCGCATTAAAAAGCCGCATTGGCAGCCGCGCCGATAGGCGGATATACCGCGTCGGCAAACTGTTTTTACGAGACAAGCGAGCGCCCGGGACCAGTGCCCGGGCGCTCTTTTTTTGTGCGCAGCGGCTGGGTCACTTCCATGGCGCCGTTGTCGGCAACCACTGCCAGCTGATAGGCGAATGATTCGTCAGACCGGCGCAGGATAAATGGAAGACAGGTCATAATTGCGAGCTTGGATATGTGCGTCCAAAAAGAATGTGGCGATGTTTTTGGCAAACGTCTAAAAATGCAAAAAAGAATTTGGCTTCTTTTGTAGAAAATGGTATAATGATGATATGTGTAAAACGGGGAGGTGAGGCGGCGATGAAAAGGCGGTGGCGGTACGCGCTGTTCGGCTTTTTTGTGGGGATGATCTTGCTGGGGTGTGTGACGCTGCAGTCTATCCACAGCGTGCGCTCCCACGGGCAGCTGATCAATTATGTGGGCATCGTACGCGGCGCCACCCAGCGGCTGGTGAAGCTGGAACTGGCCGACACGCCGAGCGACGAGCTGATCGTGTACTTAGACGATATTTTGGAGAACCTGACCACCGGCAAAGGCAAGTATGGGCTGGCGCTGATCGAGGACCGGGACTACCACCTGCGCCTGGAAGAGCTGGACCAGCAGTGGGGAGACCTGAAAGAGCTGCTCTACGCCCACCGCACCGACGCGGCGGTGGCGCCTGCTTTTTTAGATAAGAGCGAGCAGTATTTTGACTTGGCCAACCAGACGGTTTTTGCCGCCGAGGCCTATTCCAGCCGCCAGACAAGAGACCTTACGGTGCTCATCATCCTGCTTTTTGTGGGGATCTTGGCGGTGTGGGCGGTGTTTTTCCGCTTTAATTTTAAGGAGATGCTGCACCTGAAAAGCGCCAACCAGGACCTGAGCGACCAGGCGGGCCGCGACCCGCTGACCGGCGCTTATGACCTGGGCCGCTTTCAGAGAGAGGCTCAGCTGCTGCTGGACGGGGCGGCAGAAGAAAAATACGCGCTTTTTTATGTGGATTTTGCCGACTTTAAGTACCTGAACGACCTGCTTGGCTACGCTTGCGGCGACAACATCTTAAAGCGCTATGCGGCGCTGCTATCGGCTGATATGGGCGACAGCGAGGTTTTTGGGCGGATAAATGCCGACAACTTTGTGATCTTGCGGCAGTACGACGCCAAGCGACACCTGCTGCAGCGCCAGCGGTATGTGGACGCGCAGATCGTGGACTATGTGTACACCACCTATCAAAAGCAGTCGCTGCCGGTGCGGTGCGGTATCTGCTGTGTGGAGGACACGGTGGAGCAGCTGAAGGTAGAGGGGCTGATGGACCGGGCCAACTTTGCCCGCGGCGACGTGAAGAACGGGACGGTGAGCGGCCAGTACTGCTTTTATGACGAGGGGATCCGCCGCCGGCTGTTTGCCCAGAAAGCCATTGAGAGCAGCATGGCCGACGCGCTGAAGGCCCACGAATTTGAGGTGTATTACCAGCCCAAGGTCGACCCGAAGAGCGGACAGATCGCCTGCGCCGAGGCGCTGGTGCGCTGGCGCCGCGCCGACGGGACGGTGATCCCGCCCGACCAGTTTATCCCGGTGTTTGAAAAGAACCGGACCATCCCGCTTTTAGACCGGTATGTGTTTGAGGAGGTCTGTATTTGGCTGCGGCACATGCTGGACAGCAAAAAGCGGGTGCTGCCAGTATCGGTGAACGTGTCGCGCATGCAGTTTGGCGGGGCGGATTTTGTGCCGGCGTACACGGCTATCCGCGACAAGTACCACCTGCCGCCGCAGCTTTTGGAGATAGAGTTTACCGAGACGATCCTGTTTGAAAACTGGGACCAGCTGTCAGAGATCGTGGACGATCTGCAGGCGGCGGGTTTCAGCTGTGCCATCGACGACTTTGGTAAGGGGTATTCGTCGCTGAGCACCATTAAGAATCTGAGCATCGATGTGCTGAAGATCGACGCGCTGTTCTTTCGCGACATGGTGCACGCCGACAAGGACCGGCTGATCGTGGAGGGCATCATCAACCTGGTGCGCCAGTTTGGGATCGTGACGGTGGCTGAGGGGATAGAGGACCCGCAGCAGGTGGAGTTTTTGCGCCGCGCCGGCTGCGACCTGATACAGGGCTATGTGTTCTATCGCCCCATGCCCCAGCCGGAGTACGAGGCGCTGCTGGCCAGTGTGCCGCTGGCGGCGAACTGAAAGGACATGCACCGCGTGAGCGGGTATTGGGCCACAAAAAGGGGCGCCCCGGTGACTTGAGTTGCCGGGGCGCCCCTTTTTGTTTTATAAAACTGGTGTGCCCGGGAGAAGTAGCGGGCAGGCTATTTAAGGATGAGTGCCGGATAGCTAGTGGCTGGCGCTGGGAGTATACTGCTCTAAAAAGCGCTGGGCCACCGAGGAGAGGTAGCGGTCTTTGACCCAGACGGCGGCGATGCGGGTGTAGAGGCTGCGCTCTTTGAGCACCTTGAAGCTGACCGGCAGACGGCCCATCAGCTGGAGGGCCGACCGGGGCATGATAGAGACGCCGGCACCGGTGGTGGCCCACAGCAGTGTGGTGCGGGCATCGTCGTTTTTGCAGAGGATATCTGGCTCGAAACCCGCGTCTTCGCAGCAGCCCAGCAGCAGAGTTTCGAACCGGCGATAGAAGATGAGCGGCCGATCGCGAAGCTGGCTTATGAAGAGCGCTCCCTCGGTGGTGGGCCAGTGGTAGTCGGCTGACGCCACAGCCACCATGGGCTCCTCTTCTAAATAGATGCAGCCCAGCCCGGCATCTTTAAACGGGGTGCGGACGATGGCCACCTCGATAATGCCGGCAAACAGCAGTTCCAGCAGCTCGAAGGTGTTTCCCTCGCGCAGTTCAAAACGCACCTGGGGGTATTGGCGGCAGAAATTTTGCATGCGCTGCTGGAAAACGGCGCTGCCCGACGAGGAGACGGTGCCCAGACTGAGGATGCCGATCTGGCCGCGGCCGTAATCGGACATTTCCTTTTTGGCGAGCTGTGAGAGCTCCAGGATGTGACAGGCCCGCTTATAGAGCAGACGGCCGGCCGCCGTGAGCCGCAGCTGGCGCGGGCCCCGCTCGAAGAGGAGCTGGCCCAGCTCCTCTTCGAGCAGGTGCAGCTGTCGCGAGAGCGGCGGCTGGGAGATATGCAGTTTTTTGGCGGCGGCGGTGATCGCGCCTTCGTCGGCGATGGTGACGAAGTAGTGCAGTGCTTTTAGATCCATAGATACGCTCCTGTTGGGAATGAGAGGCCTGTTACTGCCGTCAGCAGAGACCGAGACGGCGGGCAGACCGCTGTGCAGAGGGACGATCTGAACCGTATCTGCTGTAAAGATTTGCACAAATGCCATACGATTTAGGTATGGAGAGGATATAAAACAAATAGTTTTCATATAGATATCCAGTTGTTATAATAATAGTCGATATCGGCGGCGATTACAAGTAGAGCCCCGCCCGGCCGCGAGCTGAAAAGACAGCCGGGGCAGAGAGCTGCCGACCCCCGGACTGGGGAGGAAAAGAGAGGTCTTATCGATTGAAAAAACTACTGCGCTACCTGAAGCCATTTAAAAAGCAGGTGATATTGGGCCCGCTTTTTAAACTGACCGAGGCGATCTTTGAACTGCTGGTGCCCACGCTGATGGCCCACATCATCGACCGGGGCGTGGGGCGGAGCGACCTGCCCTACGTGTGGAAGATGGGGGCGCTCATCGTGGGGCTGGGCGTGGTGGGGCTGGGCTGTGCCCTGACCTGCCAGTACTTTGCCGCCCGGACCTCGCAGGGGGTGGGGACGCTGCTGCGTCAGGACATGTTTAAAAAGATTGGCCAGCTGTCGCACCGGGAGCTGGATCAGTTTGGGACCGCCACCCTGATCACCCGGGTGACCAGTGATGTGAACCAGCTGCAGGTGGCGGTGGCCATGCTGATACGGCTGGTGGTGCGGGCGCCGTTTTTGGTGATCGGTGCCACGGTGATGGCCATGACCATCGACCTCAAGATGTCGCTGATCTTTTTGGCGGCCATCCCGCTCATCGGACTCACGCTGTATGTGGTGATGAAAAAGACGGTGCCGTTTTACCGCACGATACAGAAAAAATTAGACCGTATCGGCACCGTATCCCGCGAGAATTTGGAGGGGGTGCGGGTGATCCGCGCCTTTTCCCGCCAGGAACAGGAAAAAGCGCGCTTTGACGACGCCAGCGGCGATCTGGCCGGTACCTCGGTGCGGGTGGGGCGGGTCTCGGCGCTGCTCAATCCCCTGACATCGATCATTATGAATTTTGGCATCATCGCCATCCTGTATTTCGGCGGCTACCAGGTAAATAGCGGGGCGCTGAGCCAGGGGCAGATCATCGCGCTGGTCAACTACATGACCCAGATCTTGCTGGCGCTGGTGGTGGTGGCCAACCTGGTGGTGATCTTCACCAAGGCCTCGGCCTCGGCCACCCGGGTGAGCGAGGTGCTGGAGACGGTACCCTCTATCGCCCAGCAGCCGGGTGCGGCGGTGCCCGCCCCGACTGCCGGCTGCCCCAAGGTGCAGCTGCGCGATGTAGATTTTCGCTATTTTACCGGTGAGAACGCGCTGACCGATATCAGTTTTGCGGTACAGCCGGGGCAGACGGTAGGCATTATCGGCGGCACCGGCGCCGGCAAGTCGACGCTGGTCAACTTGCTGCCCCGCTTTTATGACGCAGTTGCCGGCACAGTTGAGATAGACGGACAGGATGTGCGGCAGTGGCCGCTGGATGCCCTGCGGGCCCAGTTTGGCCTGGTGCCGCAGCAGGCGCGGCTGTTTACCGGCACGATACGCGAGAACCTCTTGTGGCAGGTGCCGGACGCCACCGACGAGCAGCTGTGGCGGGCGCTGGATATCGCCCAGGCCAGCGAATTTGTGCAGAAGCTGCCCCAGGGGCTGGATGCGCCGGTGCAGCAGGGGGGAAAGAACCTGTCGGGCGGGCAGCGGCAGCGGCTGACTATCGCCCGGGCACTGGTGGGCATGCCGCCGATCCTGATCCTGGACGACAGCGCCAGCGCACTGGATTTTGCCACCGATGCGGCCCTGCGGGCAGCGCTGGCCCGCATAGAGGGCAGCACGGTATTTATCGTCTCGCAGCGGGTGTCGGCCATTAAAAATGCCGACCTGGTGCTGGTGCTGGACGACGGGCAGCTGGTGGGCAGCGGCACCCATCACCAGCTGATGGACAGCTGCCAGGTGTACCGGGAGATCTGTCTCTCCCAGCTGAGCGAAGAGGAGGCGGCACAGTGAAAAGAGATACCAGAAAAGAGAGCCCGGTGCTGGGCCGCCTGCTGCGCTATATGCGCCCACATCTGCTGTTTTTGGTGCTGGCGCTGCTGACGGCTGCGGCCAGTGTGGGGCTGACCCTGTACGGGCCGGTACTAATTGGCCGGGCGATAGACATGATCGTGGGGCCGGGGCAGGTGAAATTTACCGGCGTGCTGTACATCCTGCTGTGGCTGGCCGGCGTGTACCTGCTGGCGGCGGTATTTCAGTGGGCGATGACGCTGTGCACCAACCGGGTGGCGTTTTTTACCGTGCGCGACCTGCGCCGCAGCCTGTTTGACAAGCTGCAAAAGGTACCGCTGCGCTTTATCGACCAGAGCGCCCACGGGGACCTGATCACCCGCATGGTCAGCGATATCGACCTGATCTCGGACGGGCTGCTGCAGGGCTTTGCCCAGCTGTTTACCGGGGTCATCACCATTGTGGGCACGCTGCTGTTTATGCTGTCGATCAACGTGAAGATCGCGCTGGTGGTGGTGCTCATCACTCCGCTGTCGCTGTTTGTGGCCAGCTTTATCGCCCGCCACTCGCACGACCAGTTTCGCCGGCAGTCGGCGGCGCGGGGCGATATGGGAGCGCTGGTGGAGGAGATGGTGGCCGGCCAGAAGGTGGTGCGCGCCTTTCGCTATGAGAGCCGCGCGCAGGACACCTTTGACGGCATCAACCAGCAGCTGTACCAGTGCGGTGTGCGGGCCCAGTTTTACTCCTCGATGACCAATCCCTGCACCCGCTTTGTAAATGGGCTGGTGTATGCCGGGGTGGGCATCATCGGGGCGGTGGCGGCCATTGCGGGGCATTTGACGGTGGGGCAGATCTCGGCCTTTTTGACCTATGCCAACCAGTACACCAAGCCGTTTAACGAGATATCTGGCGTGGTGACCGAGCTGCAGTCGGCTTTTGCCAGTGCCAGGCGGGTGTTTGCGGTGCTCGACGAGCCCGATGAGCCGACCGAGGCCCCGGCTGTTTTGCCCCGCAGCGACGGCAGCGTGGGGCTGGAGCAGGTCTCGTTTCGCTACAGCCCGCAAAAGCCGCTCATCGAAGACTTTTCGCTGGCAGTACAGCCGGGGCAGCGCATAGCCATTGTGGGACCCACCGGCTGCGGCAAGACCACCATCATCAACCTGCTGATGCGCTTTTACGATGTAAACAGCGGCCGCATCTGTATCAGCGGCACCGATATTCAGGATGTGACCCGACAGAGCGTGCGCCAGCAGTACGGGATGGTGCTGCAGGACAGCTGGCTTTTTTCGGGCACGGTGCGGCAGAACATCGCCTACGCCCGGCCTGACGCCACCGACGAGGAGATCGTGGCGGCAGCCAAATTTGCCCATGCCCACAGCTTTATCAAGCGGTTGCCCCAGGGATACGACACGGTGATCGGTGAGGACGGCGGCAGTATATCGCAGGGCCAGCGGCAGCTGCTGTGCATCGCCCGCATTTTGCTGGTGAGCCCGCCCATGCTCATTCTGGACGAGGCCACCTCCAACATCGATACCCGCACCGAGCAGCGCATCCAGCGGGCACTGGCTAAGCTGATGGAGGGGCGGACCAGCTTTGTGGTGGCCCACCGCCTGTCGACCATCAAGGAGGCCGACAACATTTTGGTGATGCGCGATGGGCACATCGTGGAGCAGGGCAGACACCAGCAGCTGCTGGATGCCGGAGGCTTTTACGCCAAGCTCTACGCCAGCCAGTTTGAGGTACAGGAGACGGCGGTCCAGTAGCGGATATATGCCCATGACCGCCAGAAATGATCGCAATAAAAGATCCCCCCACGCAGGCGGTATGCTGCCTGCGTGGGGGGATTTCTGCCTGTTTTTAGAGGGGGAGACCGACCGGTGGTTTGACCGCCCGGGTGGCGATGAGCGTAGGGGTATAGCGGTCTAGCTGGCGCTGGTCGTCGGAAATATCTTCGTAGAGATCGGTGAGCAGGAAACCGGCGCGCAGCTGGCCAGCGATCTGCTCTTCCAGCGAGTGGCTGTACTCCAGCGGCTGTGCATCCTGCACCCATTTTTCCAGCACATCTGCCGGCAGGTGGCGGATGTCGGCGTAGGGCAGCGGGTAGGTGACCTTTAACTCGTCGGCTTGGGGCGTGAGCGTATCGAACAGATAGACCAGCGGGTTGGCAAAACCGGACAGCAGCGCCCCGCCCGGGCGCAGTACCCGATAACATTCCCGCCACACCGGTTGGATATCGTCGACAAAGCAGTTGGATACCGGGTGGAAGATGAGATCGAAGCTGGCGCCAGCAAAGACCGAGAGATCGCGCATGTCGCCCTGTACGGTAGCCAGAGAAAGGCCTTCACGGGCGGCGACCTGCCGGTCTTGCTGCAGCTGCAGATCACTGCCGTCGAACACGGTGACGACGGCACCCATCGCCGCCAGCAGCGGCCCCTGCTGCCCGCCGCCACCGGCCAGGCACAGCACCTGTTTGCCCCGCACATCGCGGTACCAGCTGGCGGGGACGACTTTTTTGGCGGTGAGCACCAGCGGTGGGCGGCCGGCGCGGGCCTGGGCGATCTGGGCGCTGGAGACGCCGACGGTCCAGCGGTCGTGCCGGAGAACCTTTTCGTCCCAGGCGGTGCGGTTGTGTTGGGTGACATCCATGGCGGTCTCCTCTCTGCCGCGGCGTGGGCGCTGCGGTCAGTCGCGAGCGGTGGGCGGGTCGTTTGGCGCCCGCACGGTGCTCTGGTTATAGGTGTGGCTGAGCTCGTCGTAGAAGAGCCTGTCTTTGCCGGTGAGCAGGCCGGCGAACACGTGAAAGGTGAACAGGATAGGGATGGCGATGAGCCCTCCACAGAGCAAAAACAGGGCGGTGTGCGCCGGACCGTTGGTGTTGGGGAGCACCCCGGTGAGCGCCGCGGCCAGCACGGGGGCCGGCAGCAGCACAAAGTACAGCAGGCTGTAGCGCAGTGCCAACTGCCCCAGATGCGGCGGCTGCCCGTCGCCCCCCACCAGCTTGATGCCCACCAGCAGCTTGCCCAGCGTGCGGCCCCCGCTGGACCAGGGGAAAAAGAAGTAGTAGAAGACCACCGCGCAGATGTAGAGCAGGGCCAGGTTTTGCGGCTTTTGCACCACTGCGGTGGGCAGACCGGTGCCCCGGAGAAGCAGGGCGCCGGCCAGCATACAGCCGCCGATACCGGCCCAGTCTACGGCCAATGCCACCAGGCGCCGGGTGTAGGATACCCGGCGCCCCTTTTGGTAGGAGCGGGCATCCAGCCGCTCGCGCGGGGGCAGAAACCAGCAAAAAAGCGGAGTGATGCCCCAGCCGATGACACCGCCTATGGTGTTGAGCAGCAGATCGTCTACATCGAACAGACGGTAGGGGCGGGGATACATGCCAAACAGCGCTGAGAGCTGTATCAGCTCGAAGGAGAGACTGAGGAGAAACGAGAGCAGAGAGGTGCTCCAGAAGCCCCGGTCAAAATAGTAGTGCAGGTACACCCCAAAAGGCAGAACCAGCAGAACGTTGAATACCGCCTGGTAAAAGGTGCTGGCTTTCATGGCCGGCAGCCAGGTGTGTACGTCGCCGGGGACAAAGCCGCTGCCGGCTAAAAAGTCGCGCACGAACTGAAAGGGGCGCAGCTGGACGATGGGGCGGGTGTACTGAGCCACTTCGCCTACCGGCGGCAGCGGCAGAATCGTGAGAAAATAGGCGCACATCAGGTACAGTATAAACGAGTACACCACCGCCACCCGCAGCATGAGCAGCGCCCCGTAGCGGCGGTACTGCACCAGGATATAGGGCAGGGTGAAGACGGCGGCCAGCAGCGGAAACAGCAAAATAGCCGCCTTGATGGGGAGGAGATAGGAGGACATCAGCGGCACCCCCTACCGGGGTAGAGCCGGTCACTTACAGACATCGATCCACTCCAGGCTGTGGGCGTAGTCGGCCAGCTCCTGGCAGGTGAGCTCGATGGCGGAATTGGCGCTGCCACAGGCGGGGAACACGGTGCTGAAGCGCTGCAGCGACTTGTCGCAGTACACCCGCACCGGCTGATCCTGGGGCAGACCGAAGGGGCAGACGCCGCCCACGGCGTGGCCGGTGAAAGCCAGCGCCTCGTCGGGGGTGAGCATTTTGGCTTTGGTGCCGAACTGGTCTTTGTATTTGCGATTATCGACTTTGCAGTCGCCGGCGCAGCAGATGAGGATCGCGCTGCCATCTTTATCCTTAAAAGACAGTGTTTTGGCGATGCGGGCCGGCTCGACCCCCACCGCCTGCGCCGCCAGCTCGACGGTGGCGCTGGATACGGGGAACTCCAGGATATCTTCGGCCCGGCCCAGCGGGGAAAAATATGCGCGAACAGCTTGTATCGACATGAAAAAGACTCCTTTTTATACAGTTGTGGGAAAGCCCCCAATGCGGCGCCGGTGCACAGCTATGGCCACAGCGGTGCGAGCTCTGCTGCCGGCGCCGTCTGCGCCCCATTATAGCAAATTTTGCCGCCAAAGAAAAGTGGCGGCCGGCGGCCGCAGCAGTGGGGCGATGGGGAGAAGAGGTATTTTAAAACTTCGGAAACGTTGCTGGCAGTGCGGTGGGCGGCGATACAGGGCCGCTTTTGTCAGCATCAATGATAGCATAAATGACGGCGCAAAAGACCGCCGGGGAAACGCAGTCCCCGGCGGCCAGAGTGTTTTTGCTTTTATTAATTTTTCCGTGCGCCCGTCAGCCCAGCAGCGAGTGGCGCAGCACCTCGATCTCGTCGTCGGAGAAACCGATGTGTGACAGATAGCCGGTGGCGCCGCCATAGGTCTCCTCCAGGTGGCAGAGCGTCTTTTGCATCTCGGCCGGGTTGGAGGCAAACAGGTAGGCGGGCACATGATACTGGTCCAGCTGTTCCTGCGCGCCGGCGATCAGCTGGCGCAGATTGTCTTCGCTGACGGCGTAGTCGGCCTCAACACATTCGTCGTCGACACCGGCCAGCTTTAAAAGGAGCATGGCGATGACGCCGGTGCGGTCTTTGCCGGCTGTACAGTGGAACAGACAGCAGCTGCGGCGGTGATCGATAAACTCCTCGAATACGCGGCGGATAGCTTGACCGTGCTCATCTAAGAGGGAGATATACAGGTCTGACATGCTCTCGGGCAAAGTGGCCGGATCGAAAGCGGTGGCGTGCATATTATCAGACATGGAGATGTGGTGGTAGCAGATATCTTTATAGCCGTCGAGCACACAGGGGTGGCGCTCTACCTCGGAGTCGGAGCGCAGGTCGATGACACAGCCCACGCCGTAGCGGTAGAGGGCCTCTTTGCTGCTCTCGGGCAGGTTGTGCAAGCTGTCGGAGCGCAGGTAGGCGTGCAATTTGAGGCGCTGGCCCTGGGTGTTGGTGTAGCCGCCCAGCTCGCGGATATTGCAGCTGCCGGCTATGGGGAGGGGAGAGTTGGTGTAGATATCAGTCAACATAGGAATTACCTCGTCTGTTCCTGTAAAAGATCTTTATAGTACGAATTGGCGGTATAGAGGGCAGCCACGGGATTGTGCCCCAGCACCCGGTCTTTGACCACCAGAGTGGTGGTGACGGCTTTGCTGTAGCGGTAGAACAGACTGTCGTGGCCCACGCACAGGCCGATGACCACGTTCAGGTCGGTCCCGGCCCGGTTCAGCAGCTCGGCTTGCAGTACGGGATTGCAGCAGCTCTCGCCCGGTCTCATCTGATGGGCCTCATCGATGCCGATATCGCTTTTGGGCGTGCTGCCCACCTTGCAGGCCACACCGTATACCTCAAAGCCGTTTTTGCGCAGGATCTTGGCAAATATACCGGCCTCGCGAACCAGACCTACACAGGTGGCGATACCGATTTTTTTGGCGCCGATCTTGCGGGCGAACACCACCGTCTCTTTGACCCGGGGCCACTGGCGGTAGCCCTCTGCCTCCACCTCGGCAGAGGCGACAGCCAGGCGGTGGATGAGCGCGTCGTTTTGATACAGCGCCAGCACCTGCTGGTGCAGCTGCGGATCCAGGCCGGTGGTGAGGCAGAAGTCGGGGTTTTTGCCGTCGTGAGCCGAGCAACTGGTGGTAAAACAGTCCACGCAGCTGTGGGCGGGAATGTGGTCCATCTCTATCAACTCCACTGTGCGGGGCGGTCACCGGGCGCTCTCGACCGAGAGGGAGGTGGCCTGTCCTGCAAAAATTGCGCTATGACCAAAGCATAGCACTATAACACTGCAAGAATTTGCCGCAATCTGTTGCGGGTCGCTGTGCGCGTGACTATTTCCCATTGTGCACAAAAGTTGTGATTTGTTGTATAAATATTGTAGACAACCGGGCAATATGCGCGGTTACATGTCGAATTGATTCGTTTATATATATAATTTTACCATGGAACGTTTCTGAGCACAAGAGAATTGTCTGATAAGAATGTACTTAGGTTTTGTGAGCTTTTTCAAATGCCAGCAGGCGAGGGGAGAAGTAGCGGTCACCGAGCGGGCACGGCGAGGTGCAGCAGGTTGCAGAGGGGCGGAACGGACAGGTGGCGGTGTGCTGCTGCTTGATCGTACGGCGCTTTTGGTGTTCTGGGGTAGTTTGGGGTAGATAGAGAGGAGCACAAAAAGAGCACCGTCTGCCCCGTGGGGGGGGAGACGGCGCTCTGATGGCGCGTTGGAGGGGGCTACTGTATGTCGGCAGCGCTCTCGGCGTGTTGCAGCAGGTCTACCGCCTGGTCTACGCTCATACCGCTGCTCTGTACGACTTGGTACAGCTTATCGATCTCTTGGCGCTTTTGCGCCGTCTGCAGCTCGCCTTTCTTCTCCATCAGTTCCGCTTTGGTCTTGTCGCAGCGCAGGATCTGCATCTCTACTTTTTGCAGCTCGGCTGCGTAATCTACCGGCTTTTTGGGTCTTGGCATCTCCCGGATCACCTCCCGCATTTTTAAATACAGTATACGCCGCTGCTTTTGCGAAGAGTGGCGAAAAAGGCGGTCTCTGCCCAGTGGAGTCGACAGCGGAGGAAGCCGCTTGCACGGTGGGGCTGATAGACACCAAAGCGCCCGCCCCACCGGGAGTGGTGGGGCGGGCGCTGACAGCACGGCCGCTTAGCAGAGCGGAGGGATGGTGCGGTGCGACTAGCGGCGTTTGTCGAAGGCGGGGTTCATGCTGTAGAAGTTGCGGCAATCCAACTGGTCCTGCACGTAGCGAAGGGCCTCGCCAAAGCGCTGGAAGTGAACGATCTCGCGCTCCCGCAGGAACTTGATGGGGGCGATGATATCGGGGTCGTCGAGCATGCGCAGAATGTTGTCGTAGGTGGTGCGGGCCTTTTGCTCAGCGGCCATATCTTCGTGCAGGTCGGTGATGATATCGCCTTTGGACTGAAACTCGGTGGCGGTAAAGGGGACGCCGCCTGCGGCCTGCGGCCATACGCCGGTGGTGTGGTCGATATAGTAGTCGGCAAAGCCGGAGGCCTTGATCTGTTCGGGGGTGAGGTTGTGCGTGAGCTGGTGCACGATAGAGCCGACCATTTCGAGATGGGCCAGCTCCTCGGTGCCGATGTCGGTGAGCACGGCCGATACCTGGCGGTAGGGGCTGGCAAAGCGCTGAGACAGATAGCGCAGCGAGGCGCCGATCTCGCCGTCGGGGCCGCCGTACTGGGACATGATCATCTGGGCCACCTTGGCGTCGGGCTTTTTGATATTTACAGGAAATTGCAGTCTCTTTTCATATTGAAACATTTCTCAATACGCTCCTTCCCAGGGCCAAGGGGTATCGACCCAGTCCCACCGGTCGCCTTTGGCGGTATCCATAGACAGCGCGCCGTAGCGCTGGGTATAGGCCTGCAGGGCTTTTTTGCGCAGGGCACTGTAGCGGCGGAAGTATGCCAGCGCTTCCTCATCGTGTGGATGTGTATCTAAAAACAGCTTGACGTCGTCCACGGCAAAGCTGTACTGGTCTATCTGTTGCAGGAGCAGTTTTCGCTCGTCTCGCTGTTCGCCCATGAACGATCCTCCTCTCTCTTTCTGCCAAAGGGTAGATCTAACTGGCTGAAGATGGTGCCTCGTCTCAAAGCAACATCAGACTTGTATATCTCGCGCCAAACTTGCCACGGCACATAGGACATGCCGATGGGGAACTTGCCAAAGGCGTCCCGGTCGCGGTGGGTGCAACGGGTGCAATCAGTCAACGTGATGGCTCCTCTCTATATCGTCTTTTTGGTGCCTCGCCGGTAGCGGCGGGCTCGATTTATTTTATGTGACTGTCGGCAGCGGGGTTCGGCATCGCTGCCGGCAGCGACGGGCTGGACGGGCGATGGCGGCGACAGCGCAACAAAATAGCGAGAACAGCGGCAGATTTGTGACTGGACAGCGGCGGAACATGCGGGCTGTGTTTATCGCACCTGGGGGCCGACTAGCCGCCGGGCCAGCGGCCCACACTGAAGATGGGCCAGTAGGCGCAGACAGCAGTGTGCTAAAATTTGGCCCCTGTGGGGAGAGGTTTTGTGCACGGCGCATGGGCGATGACAAAAAGTGACCGCTCGAAACAGCATCTTCACAAAATCTTCAGAATTTAGCAACAGTTGTTAAGAGATAAAAAGGGTACGATAGCAATTGTAAAAAGGACCCAGTGACCGGCCATGAAAAAGAGGGGCGGGCCCACGGGACAAGAGGAGGACCTGACCGTGAAAAAAGAGAGATGTGCGCTGGTGCGCCGCCGCCCGCTGTGGGCCGATTGGCTGGTGATCGCGCTGGTGGTGCTGGCGGTGGTGGCCATTACCTGTGCGGGCGGTATGTTTTTTGGCTCGAAGACCGACTGGCTGGGCCAGCACACCGCTTTTCCCGATTATTTTCGCAAGCTGTTTTACCAGACCGGCGAGCTGCTGCCCAATTTTGCCCTGGGTATAGGGGCGGGGCAAAATATCTACAATTTTTCGTATTATGGGCTGCTGAGCCCGCTGGTTTTGTTTTCTTATCTGCTGCCGTTCGTGCCTATGACCATTTATATGGCGGTGGCCAATGTGGTGGGGACCATTGTCACCGGGATCTTGTTTTACCAGCTGCTGCGGCGGGAAAAATTCAGCCAGAACGTGTGTCTGGTGACGTCGCTGCTGCTCATCACCTCGTCTTCCCTGATCTTTCAGGCCCACCGGCACTTTATGTTTGTCAACTACATGCCGTTTTTGCTGCTGGCCCTGCTTGGCGCCCACCGCTATTTTGAAAAGGGGAGCCGCTGGCTGCTGTGCCTATCGGTGTTTTTGATGGTGATGACCAGCTATTACTACTCGGTGGCGGGTATCGTGGTGGTGGTGCTGTACGGGGTATACCTGTGGCTAAAGGTGTTGGAGCGCCGGGACCGCCGCTTTACGGTAAAGAACTTTTTAGCGGATGGACTGCGCTTTTTGCTGCCGGTCATCTGCGGGGTGGCGATGGCGGCCGTGTTGCTGCTGCCCACCTTTTGGGCCATACTGGGCGGCCGGGAGAGCGGCGTGAGCAAGACGGCCGAGCTGCTGGACCTGCTGGTGCCCAAAGCTAACCTGGACGGGCTGCTCTACAGCCCCTATTCGCTGGGGTTTGGCGCAGTGGCGGTATTGGCGGTATTGTGGGGCTTTTTTGCCCCCGGCCGACCCCGCAAATTTTTGCACATTACCTTTGCTATGATCTTGGCGCTGCCGCTGTCGCTCTACCTGTTTAACGGGGCGCTGTATCTGCGCAACAAGGCACTGATCCCGTTTGCGCCCATCGTGGGGTTGATGCTGGCCGGTTTTTTAGCCGATCTGGCGGCCCGGCGGGTGCGCTGCCGGCAACTGGCACTGCTGTTTGTACTGGCCAACGCAGTATTTTGGCTGCTGGGGTACAAAAACCTCATCTATTACGCCGAGGCGGCGGTGATCTTGACACTGTGCTTTTTTTGCGCCCGGCCGGCGGTGCGCCGCTCCTTTTACGCGGTCATACTCTGCCTGTCGTTTGCGACCTGCCTGATCGCCAACAGCACCGACGAGCTGGTCAGCGAGGAGATGTACGAGCGGGTGTTCCCCGAAGAGAAACAGCAGCTGGTGGACGCCGCCCTGGACGCTGAAGATGGACTGTGGCGTTTTGGCAACCTGGACGATACCCTGTACAACGTGAATTACGTGTACCGCCCGGATTACCTCAACACCTCGGTGTACTCCTCTACCCAAAACGCCGATTACAAGTCGTTTCGCGACGATACCTTCCGCATGGCACAGCCCTACCGCAACAAGCTGGTCAGCGCCCAGACGCCCAACGCGCTGTTTCAGCTGCTGATGAGCACCCGCTATGTGGTGACCGATGGCGACCCCGGCGCCGGTTACCAGCCGGTGCAGACAAAAGGAGACTATACCTTGTACCGGTCGGATTATGCGCTGCCACTGGGCTACGTGACCTACCGCACCGTGAGCCAGTCGGCCTATAACCGGGTGGGGTACCCCTACAGCCTGGACGTGATGCTGCATCAGACCGTGGTGCCCGACGAGAGCGACCTGGCCGGCGACAGCCCCATCAGCTGGGTGCTGCCCACCGACCTGCCCGACGGATGGCAGATAGGCCCCTACACCACTATTACCCCCACCGACGACGGCTGGGACCTGCAGGTGACTAAGAGCGACAAGCTGCACTTGGACCTGGGTCAGGGGTACCAGGACAACCTACTGCTCATCGGCTTTAACGTGAAAAATATCGGCACCCACAAGGACATTAAGATCGGGATCAACGGGGTGGAGAACAAGTTGGCCTACAACAACGAGTACTATCAGGCCCACCACAACCAGTTTGAGTATGTGATCTCTTCGAGCGAGCGCCTGACGGCACTGGATGTGACTCTGTCGCCCGGCAACTACCACATCTCGAACCTGCAGGTGCACATGCTGCCGGTGGAGACGCTGCGCAGCGCGGCGGCCCAGGTGACCCCGTTTACATTTGATAAGCAGAAGTCGCTGGCGGGCAATGTGTCTGGCCAGGTAACGGCCCAGCAGGATGGCTACTTTGTCACCAGCATCCCCTATGATGAGGGCTTTACCGCCTATGTGGACGGCAAAGAGCAGAAGATCGAGAAGGTCAACCAGGCCTTTGTGGGCTTTCCGCTAAAGCAGGGGTCGCACACCGTGGAGCTGCGCTACACGGCCCCGCTGTTTCGCGCCGGGGCGGCCATCAGCGCCGCCGGGCTGGCCGGGCTGGCTATCATGGTGCTGCTCGACCTGCGCGCGGGGCGCAAACGGCGTGCAGCAGCCGGGCAGTGACCGGCCACAGCGCAGACAGTACAGGAAATTTGCAGGAAAAAAAGCGGCAGCCGGTTTATTACCGGCTGCCGCTTGGCGCCCAGGGGGCAGAATACTAAAGAGGCCGGCATCGTGCCGGCCTCTTTTATGTTTTATGTAGGGACAGGTACGGTGCGGCTACTGCCGGCGGGCAAAGACGATGCCCACGGTGTTGGGGCCGCAGTGGCTGGAGATGGTACAGCCGGCCTGGGTGGTGATGACCTCTTTAAAGTCGCCCAGCTTGCGGGCCTCTTTTTCGATGGCGGCCAACAGGTCGGGGCTGGCGGTGGTGTGGACGATGAACAGCCGCTCGTAGGATATGTCGCTGCGGCCGGTAAGGCGCTGCTGCACGTATTGCAGCACACACCGCTCGAACTGACCGCGGAACTTTTTGCCCACGTGCATCTTGCCCTCTTTGACCTCGATACAGGGCTTTAGGCTGAGCAGATTGGCCCCCAGCGCCGCAACCGATGAGCAGCGCCCGCCACGGCGCAGATAATCGAGCTTGTCGAGGATGAAACTGGTCTCCATCTTGGGCACCAGATGGTTGAGCCGGTCGCAGATATCCGCAGGAGCCATACCGCTCTCGGCCATCAGCGCGGCCTCCAGCACCAGATAGCCGATACCGGCAGTGAGGTTTTGGCTGTCGATGGGGAAGACGTTGGAGAACTCGTCGGCGGCCACCAGCGCATTTTGGTAGCAGCTGGAAAATTCAGAGCCGATATTTATGTGGATGACGGCATCGTACTGCTGCGAAAGCGGCTCGAAATAGCGGATATAGTCGGCGATGTTGATGGCTGCCGTCTGGCAGACACGACCATCTTTTTCGGTGCTGTCGAAAATATCCTGCGGCTTTATCTCGATACCGTCGCGATAGCTGACCCCGTCGCGTACGATATACAGTGGTGTGATGTCGATCTGGTGCTTTGCGATCAGCTCTGGCGAGAGATCGCAGGTGCTGTCGGCGGTGATCTTGATGCGCATAGGGCCTCCTTTACCAAAAACACGGGGGGCGCCGCACGGTGCTCTTACAGCTGGTGGCAGCCCTTTATGGCTGTCACGGCTTCGGCGCTGACTGGCTGTGGCAGACTGGTAGGCCGGCCGAGGTAGAAGCCCTGCAGGTAATCTACCCCCTGACTGACCAGGGTACAGACCTCCTGCCGGGTCTCGACACCTTCGGCGATGACCCGGATATTCTGCTTGTGGCAGAAGTCTACCAGGCTCTGCAACAGGTGCTGCCGCGAGTAGTCGCGGTCGATGTTGTGAATGATGGACATATCGATTTTAACATAATCCGGCGTCAAATCCAAGAGCAGGCTCTCGCTGTTGTAGCCGTTGCCAAAATCGTCGATGGCCAGCTGCGCATTCTGCTGCTGGATGAACTGCTGTTTTTGCCGGGTGAGCTCCTGATCGAGTTTGTCCTCCTCGGTGAGCTCGAGCACGATGTTTGGCAGCAGGTCGCTGTAAAGCGCCTGCAGACGCTGCATCTCGGCGGTGGTGAGAGCCTGGTTGGGGATGGAATTCAAGAAGATGCGGCAGCCAGAAAAGTCCTCCTGCCGGCGGCGCACCGAGGCCAGCACCCCGAACCAGGTCATCTGTTCGACCAGGTGCAGCTTGGACTGACTGCGGGCGATGGTGAGGATCTCCTGTGGGGTGTGCAGCGTTTTGGAGTGGCTGCGCATCAGCGCCTCGTAGCCCAGTACAGAGCCGTCGGCAGTGCTGACGATGGGCTGGAAGTGGTAGCTGACCAGCTGATTTTCCAGCAGCAAGTTGAGCTCCTCTTTGGCGTGCAACAGGTAGGAATCGCGGTTGTAGCTGACGATATCGAACTCGCGGAACTCGCCTTTGATGGTGTTTTTCACCTGGTACATGGCGAAGTCGGCGTATTTGATGAGCATCTCGAGATCCCGGGAGTCGTCGGGGTACCAGGCGACACCAGCTGAGGCGCGGACTTTGAACTCCGGGTTGTCGGGCAGGGGGAATACCGCCTGACGGATGTCGTTTTGGATACAGCTGATCGAGACCCGCAGTGCATCTTTGCTGGCAAAGCCATAGAGGAAGACGTAGAACTCGTCGCCGGACATGCGGGCGGTGACGATACCGTCGCCGCTGTGGCCGCGCAGGATCTCGGCCATGCAGCGGATGTAGCCGTCGCCCTGATCGTGGCCGTAGGTGTCGTTTATGTATTTGAGATTGTCCAGATCGAGCATGATGAGCGCCGCCACCTGCAGCTTTTCGGGCTCCTGGCCGAGCTGTTGCAGGGTGGTGTGGAAGGCTCGGCGGTTCAACAGGTTGGTGAGCAGGTCGTAGTCGCGCTCGTACTCGATCTTATTTTTCTCGACGATCTCCTGGGTGACGTCGATGAGCACGCCCAGGATGCGGCCGCCGTCATCCACCGCCTTGAGGCGCAGCCACTGCTCGTGGCCGCTGCCGTCTTTGCGGTGGTAGATGCACGAGCCGTCCTCCTCGGTCTTTTCCAGATCGGTCTGCAGCTGGGTCATGAGCGCGTCGAAATCGTCGGCGTCGATATAGCGGTAGGGCTCACTGATGTCGATGCCCAAAAAGCGCAGCATCTGATCGGAGCAGAACACCTGCCCCCCCTGCTGCACATCGGCGCGCTCGAAAGCGCCCACCGACACGCCGGAGAGGTTGATGATGGCCGCCAGTTTGGCCGAAGACTCGGCCACATTTTGGCTGAGCTGCTGGATGGAGCGGATGAGATCGTCGATCTCGGCGATGCCGATGCTCTCCAGCGACAATGCGGCCGGGGAAGTGCTCTGCCGCACCTTGCCCGACAGGCGCACCATGGGCTGAGAGAACTTGCGGGCTACCGCCCACACCCCCACCACGCCGATGCCCAGCGAGAGCACCAGAGAGATGAGCAGTGTGGCGTGCAGCTTGGAGGAAAAGCCCAATAGAGCTGTTTTGGGCACCACCCCGATGAGCGCCCACTGATCCTGCTCAAAGGGGGAGTTGCGGTCGTACAGGTGCAGGTACTGCACACAGCCGAACACCTTATCACCGGTCTGCAGGCTGCCGGCGTCGATCTGATAGCTGTTGCCGGAGATAGGGGCGGCGGCCAGATCGATCTGGCTGCGGGAGCCGAACTGCTGCAGACAGGTGGGGCCGGACATGAGCACCTTGTCGAAGCGGTTGCTCTCGGACTGGCCGACAGCCAGCAGGTAGCCGCCCTGATTCTCGGTCGCCAGCTCGCTGTAGTTTAGCTGGCGGGTGAGGTAGTCGCAGCTGAGCTCGATGCCCATGACCCCCAGCAGTGTGCCGCTCTCGTCGCGCAGCGGGATGGAGTAGGTGATGACGGGGATATCGTCCTGGCTGAGGTAAAACGGGCGGCTCCAGTAGCAGAGCTCGTCATCGTCGGCGTCGGCGTAGTTGATGGTGGCCGTGTAGGGGTTTTTAAAAAAGGCAAAGCTGTCGGGGTCCTGCTGGGGAGAGAAGGTGAACTGGGGGCTCCAGCGGGTATCGGTGGAGATGCCCAGCTCTTTGGAGAGCGCGATGGGACAGCGCTCCAGCAGCAGATCGGAATTGTTGGCGTTGTTGGTGCTGGGGTCCAGATCGCGCACGTACAGCCCGGGCAGCGACAGCGTCTCTGCTTCGAGCTGGGCGGTGGTGGGCTGGCCCAGCACCACAAAGGCGCCGGTGACCGCATTGAGCCGCAGCAGGTAGAGGAGCTCGGGCGACAGCGTGCGCAGCACATCGGTAGAGAGGTCGAGATCGCCCATGAGCTCGTCGGCACTGCGGCCGCCCAGCGCCTGTTTGACGCTGGCGGTGATGGTGTCGGGGGAGGAGCGCAGGTTGCTCCAGCGCTGGATCATATCGTTTTGCAGATAGTTTTTGCGGTTGATGACCCGCTCGTTTAAAATGTCAAAGGAGTTTTGGTCCAGCTGCGTCAGCGTGCCGCCCAGCAGGATGACACTGTAGAAGATGACCGCCTGCACCACCATCACCAGGATGATGGGCAGCAGCATCTTCCTCATGACGGTGATCCGCCGGGGCGCTTTTTGCCGCGTGACGCTCTGTGTCATAGCCGTACTCCTTTATTATCTGCGGTGGGTCGCTTGGCCGGGTGATGGCCAGAGAGATCAGCCTTTGTTGACGGCCGACTCTACCTGCTGGCAGAAGCTATCGTACCAGCTGTCGAAATTCTCGTCGGTGCAGAAACTGTCGGCGGCCTGCTTTTGGCTCTGCCCGCCGGCCACCGCGGCCTGGACTTTTTTGAGGTCTTCGTCGGCTTTTTGCTGCATGGATTTTTCGAGCACGTTGCGGGCGTCGTTGCCGTTTTCAAAGCCTTGGGTGGTGTAGAGGGTATAGTTTTGCACCATGCCAACTGCCACCGGCAGCGACAGCTGCAGGTTCTGGGTGACCGAGGAGTCGTCGCCGGCGGTAGACTGCAGCGCTTTGTCGACCGAGCTGACCTTGTTGGCGGCGGTCTTGACCGGCAGGTAGCCGGAGGAGACCGAGAACTCCAGATTGCGCTGGCTATCTGTAAACCATTTCAAAAACACGGTGCAGGCGTACTCGGTGGCCTCGTCGGATTTGGTGACCACCATGCCCGCCCCCTGCTGGACCGCGTATTTTTCACCGCCGGCAAACACCGGCGGCTCGAGGACCATAGCGTCGATGGGGTAGCTCTCGGTGTCGCTGGTGACCACCTGGCCGGGGAAATAGGCGGCGCCGGAGGTGGAGCCCACCAGAGCGATGAGATCGCCGGTCTTGGCGTCGTCGGAGCGAAAACGCCCCTTGGCGGCAAAATAACCGTGCACATAGGGGACATAGTAGCCGTCCCACAGCTTTTTGAGCACCTCTTTATCCAGGTCGAGCTTTACATTGCCGTTTTTGACCGAAAACAGCTCACAGCCCAGCTGTCTGGCGCCGATGAGCATGTAATTGGCCATTGCGTCGCGGCCGAAAAAGGCTTTGCCGCCGGAGTAGTCGTAGTACTTTTCGGCCACTTCGCACAGGCCCTCGACGGTGGAGAGCTGATCGACGGTGACCCCGGTGGCAGCCGAGAATTTGTCCCAATCGGTCTTGTTGAGCATCATCAGCTCGGTGGACTTGGCGGTGGGGAAGATCTTGAGCGGGTCGCCTTTGCCAAAACGCCCCTCCTGGATGTAGGAGGCGACGTACTCATCGAGCTCGTCGCCGGTCAGGTACGGGTCGAGATCGGCCACCAGGCCCAGCTGGTCGATGGCGTAAGCGGTGTCGGTGTAGGCGGCGAAGATGTCGGGCACCTCGTCGGCGCCCACCTTTTTATTGGCCGCATCGGTAACTTTTTGCATCAGGTCGTTGACGTTGCCCTGACTGACGGCATTGACGACGATGCCTTTCTCCTGGCCGACGGTCTCGTTGAATTCGGCCACCAGATCGTCGAAGGCGATTTTCTGCGGGCCGTTGTAGTAGTGCCAGATCTCGATCGAGACCGGCTTTTGCGGGTCGAGCAGTTTGTCGTACTTGCTGGAGGATTTGCCGTCTTTGCCGGTACAGCCGGTAAAGAGCATGGCGCCGGCCAGAGCCAGAGCGGTCAACTTTTTCAGAGGTTTAAACATAAAAACCTCTCCTTTCGCAATAGACGACGGCCCACTGGCCGCCGCCAAAATATACCATGCGGTATCTATTAGACATTATGCCACAAAAATTTGCAAATTCCAAACAGAAAAATGCGAGAATCTGCTGACTTGTGACAGAGTTTTACAGGTAAAACTATTTGCTTTGCCAAGAGAGCGGTACTTTTCTACAAGTGGAGACGGCGCCGCAGCTCGGAGAGCATCTTCTCGCCCTCGAACACTGCCAGCGCAGTGAGGCTGAGCACGCTGCCGCCGGCGCACAGCAAGCTGGGCCAGCGCACACTGACCCAGCCCAGAGCCAGGCTCAGGATGGGCAGGATGCCAAAGCCGCCGCAGACACACAGGTAGATGAGATAGTCGCTGATGGGCAGACGGATGACTTTGGCCACCACGGCCATGGCCGCCATAGCCAGCAGGCAGATAAAGGGGATAACGAAGGTAATGGACCAGCCCCGCCAGCCGGTACACAGATCCCACACCAGGGCCAGCAGCCCCAGCAGGATGACCTGATTGAGGATGCCCCGGGGCGGGTTGCGGCGGCGGTGCACCGCATCGGCCAAACTGATCCACAGACAGCCGGCGCCGCCGGCCACGAAGAGCGACCACAGGCCGCTTTGGGGCAACAGGTAGTTGATGCCAAAGCACACCACCACCGCCGCCACGGTACAAAACACCAGCAGCCTGTAAAACAGATTGTACTTTTTATATACCATGGGTACCGCCGGAAAGGCGCTGCGGTGTGCCGGTGCGCCCGGTTGCGGCGCGGGAGATACCGGGCCCTGACACAGCGGGCAATGGGCGGCGTCGTCGGGCAGGTGGACCTTGCAGGCCTGACAGTAGCGCATCACGGGACCTCCTTTTCAGGGCCGGTGGGGGATGGGGGCAGCAGCCAGCTATCGGGGGTGGAGCAGTCGAGCTGCACGGCGGCCCCCATGCCGGTGAGGATGCGGAAGAAATTTTTCTCGATCTCGGTGCTGGCAAAAGGGGAGGTAAAGCTGGCGGTGAGCGCGTCGCCGCAGGAGCACAGGCACACCTGTACTTTTTCGGTGCTGACGAACACCGAGAACAGGCGCACATAGGGCTGCAGCGCCGGCGGCAGCTTGACTTTGCCCACGTTGGAGATAGCCACCGTGTTTTTTTGACCGCTGGCCCAGCCGGCCAGGTGCAGGACCGGGTCTTTGAGCGAGAGCGGCACCAGCTTGATAAAGGGGTTGCGCTCCAGCGCGCCAAAGCTGTCCATGCGCTGTTCCAGCTTTTCACGGGTGAGCTCGCGGGCAAAGTCGGCCTTCAGGCTGGCGATGATGGCCGCGAGCTGGTCGCTGCCGTGCAGAAAGTCGTACCCCACGTTGATGACCCCGAAAAAGTTGCGGGCCGACTGGCTGTGGAAATACTGGCGCAGGTTGACCGGAACGCTGGCCACCACCGGCTTTTTGAGCGCCTTTTGCGGGATCTCCCAGCTGGTGGCCTGCAAAAATACGGCGGTGAGAAAGATGGTGAGCGTGCAGTCGTACTGGTGGGCGAGATCGAGCAGCTGCCGCACCGAGAGTACGCCTTCGGTGACCCGTATGCGGTTCTCGGCCAGGCGGGAACCGGATATCTGGCAGGCGTTGGGCTCTTTTTGGCGGGGGTGACGCCGGCCGCTGTAGTACTTGTAAAAGCTGTCGTCCATGCGCTGGGCCATCGAGGCGTCGTAGGGGATGGCTGCCCGCCCGTGGGGAAAGTCTTCCGGGTGGCGCAGGGCCAGATAGTGGCTGACCAGCAGCTGCAGCATGTTCATGGCGCCGGTGCCGTCGGTCAGAGCGTGGTAGATCTCGAGATTGATGCGGCAGCGGTAGTAGGTCACCGCGAAGAGCAGATTTTTTTGCCCCTTGATATAGAGCGGCTGGCAGGGGGCGGCCAGCTCGGGCTGGACGGTGGCGGGCAGATCGCTCTGTTCGAAATAGTACCAGAAGAGCCCCCGTTTGAGCACCGCCCGGTACAGGGGAAAGCTCTCGAGCGTCGCCTCCAGCGCCGGCTGCAGGAGCACCGGGTCGACCGGTTCGGTGAGCTCGCAGCAGAAGCGAAACACCTTGGTATCGCGCTTGGTGCTGTTGGAGGGAAAGATCTTGGCGGCGTTATCCAGACGCTGCCAGCCGTTATTTTTTTTAAAAGACAAGTGCAGTTCACCTCGCAGAGATAGAGATGCGGTGTTACAGCGCCCCGGTATCGGAGAGGAACTCGCCGATGATGCGGTAGCAGTCTTTGACCATGGCAAAGCCCAACGGGAGCGAGAAAAAGCCGTGCAGTGCATCGGGGATGCGCTCGGTGCGCACCCGGGCGCCGAACTGGCTGAGCTTTTGCCCGTAGGCCTCCCCCTCATCGCGCAGAGGGTCGTATTCGGCGGTGATGATGAGCGTGTCGGGCTGGCGGCTCAGATCGCCGCACAAAAGCGGGGCAAAATAGGGGTTTTGAAAGTCGCCTGGCCGCCCGGCGTACAGCTGCAGGTAGTCGTCGACCCGCTTGGAGGTGAGCAGGTAGTCCTGCCCGTTTTCGCGGGTGGAGGCAAACGGAGAGCCCGCCCCGTGGGTGGGGTAGGTGGCCGGGTAGATGAGGATCTGCCGGCGGGGCAGGAACTCGCGCCGGTCGCGGGCCAGCAGGCTGACCGCCGCCGCCAGATTGCCGCCGGCGCTGTCGCCCACCAGCACGATCTCGTCGGGGCTGGTATCGAACAGGCTGTCGTCTAAAAAGATCTCGCGGGTGACCTGATAGCAGTCTTCCAGCCCGGCGGGGAAGGGGTATTCCGGCGCCAGGCGGTAGTCTACCGACACCACGATACAGTTGGTGAGCTGACACATGTCGCGGCAGACCCGGTCGTAACTGTCGATGTTGCCGGTGACCCAGCCGCCGCCGTGGAAAAACACCAACACCCGGTGGCGGCCCACGGTGCGGGGGGTGAAGATGCGCACCGGTACCTGGTGGTCGCCGGCAAAGACCTGGTGGTCCCAGCTGGTGTAATAGGGGCTGGGCACCTTGAGCTTGGGCAGGCTCTTGAGCTGCCGCTCGATCTTATAGCTCTTTTTGATGTCGATATCGGGGTAAGACAGCGCCTTGAGCGCCGCCATCAGCACTTTGTTGATCGCCACGTGTTCTCCCTATACATACGTTATATATACGTCGTTTGGGTGCGCCGAGCTCTGTTCATGTCTCGGCGTACAGTGTATCGAGCCCGACCGGCGCGTGGTAGAGCGCCTGGATGCGGGCGGGGTCGCAGGTCTGCCCCAGTATCCACATCAGCTTGGTCACGGTGGCCTCCAGCGTCATGTCGTAGGATTCGAGCAGACCCAGCTGCCGCTTGGCCAGATGCCCCACCTGGTACACGGCCATATCGCTGCCCTCATAGGGGACCTGGGTGGTCATCACTACCGTTTTGCCCCGACCGGTGAGCTGGGTGAGCGCGGCGGTGAAGTCGCAGCCGGGGTCGGCCGGCAGACCGCCGACGCCAAAGCTCTCGATGATGATGGCGTCGCAGCTGTCGGCCATGGCCAAAAGCAGCTGTGGGCCCATGCCGGGGATGAGTTTAAAAAGGCCCACCCGGCAGCTGAGCTGGTTATAGAACACCGGCCCGCCATCGGGCACCGGCACGGTGAAAAAGCGGGTGATGCGGCCGTCTTGGATGGTGGCCAGGTAGGGGTAATTGATGCTGGAAAAGGCGTTATAGCTCTTGGTGCGCTCTTTGCGGGCGCGGGTGCCCAGGATCACCTTGCCGTCGAAGACGATGACCACCCCGTGGGAGCGGCTGCTGCTGGCATAGCGCAGGCTGTCGAGCAGGTTGGTACGGGCGTCGGTCACGTCGAGATCGATGGGCTTTTGGGCGCCGGTGACCACGATGGGTTTGGGGCTTTTTTGGATGAGATAGCTCAGTGCGGCGGCGGTATAGGCCATCGTGTCGGTGCCGTGGCAGACGACGAAGCCGTCGTAGCGCTGGTAGTGCTCGCGGATGGCGCCCACGATCTGCAGCCAGTGGTGCGGCTGCATGTTGGTGCTGTCGAGATTTAATAGCGGCAGCGTGTCTACCCGGCAAAATTCGCGGTGGGCAGGGACGTAGCCCAGCAGGTCATCTGGCCCTATCTGCGGGGCCAGCCCCTGACTGGTCTTGACCGAGGCGATGGTGCCGCCGGTGGAGATGAGCAGGATGTTGCGCAAGATACCCCTCTTTTCTGTATACATACTGTGCCCATTGTAACACATTTGTCGGCGGCTGCAAACGGCGAAAAAGGTCAGCAAAAAGGCGGGGGCGGCCGTGACCGTCCCCGCCCGGTAGAGCGGGGGGCGCCCGAGGGGAGAAAAAGGGCACCGAAAAAGGGGCTTGAGCTGAGCGGCAAACGCCGGGAAACTAGTGTTTTTGGTACACCCACCGGCCCTCTTTGCAGGTGGCCAGCACCTGCAGGCGGCGCAGTTCATCGCCGGGCAGCTGCAGCGGGTCTTGGCTGAGGATGACCATATCGGCCAGTTTGCCCGGGGCCAGCGTGCCTTTTTGGCGCTCCTCAAAATACTGGTAGGCGGCGTTTTTGGTGATGCCCTCCAGCGCCTGGTAGGTGCTGAGCTTTTGGTCGGGGCCCAGCACGACGCCGGCGCGGGTGGTGCGGTTGACCGCGCACCACAGGGTGTCTATCATGTCCGGCGGCAGCACCGGGGTATCCTGGTGAAAGGTGTAGACGACCCCGTTTTCGATGGCCGAGACGGCGGGGGTGATATGCCCGGCGCGGGCGGGCCCCAGATTTTTCAGGTGCACGTCGCCCCAGTAGTAGGTGTGGGCGGTGAAAAACGAGGCGATCATGCCCAGCGGGGCCATTTGGGCCAGCTGGTCGTCGCGCACCGTCTGGGCGTGGATCATCACCGGGCGGGTGGGGCAGGACTTTTGCCCCAGCACGGCCTGGAAGGCCTCGATATACTGCTGGGAGGCGGCGTCGCCGTTGCAGTGGCACAACAGCTGACGGCCGTCGTCGAGACTTTTTTGCACCAGCCGGCGCACCTGCTCGTCGGTGTGGATGGGGTAGCCGCAGTAGTGCCCGTCCCCGCCCAGATAAGGGGCCGACAGCCAGGCGGTGCGGCCCTGGGGAGAGCCGTCTAAAAAGATCTTGTACCCGCCCAGGCGCAGGTGGTGGCGGTAGCCGCCGCTATAGGCGGGGGTCTGGGCCAATAAGTCGGGGAAATTTGCCAGGTCTACATAGCCCACCACGTCCAGTTTGAGCTGCTGCCTTTCGGCCAGCAGGCGCAGCAGCGCCAGTTCTTTTTGGCCGGTCATGCCGTCCTGGGCGGTGGTGATGCCGTTTTGCAGGTAGATCTCCTGCCCGCGCAGCAGGCTGCCCACCAGCAGGTCTGCCGCGGGCGGGGGGACGGCGGCGCCGGCGGCGGTAAAGGCGCGCTCCTCCATATAGCCGCTGAGCTGGCCGTCGGCGGTGCGCCCGTAGAGACCGCCTTCGGGGTCGGGTGTGGCGGCGGTGAGACCCATGGCGGCCAGCGCGGCGGAGTTGGCGGCCCCCATATGCCCGGAGGCGTGGGAGATGAGGACGGGCACTGTGTACGAGACCTGATCGAGCAGCTGACGGGTGGGATGGGCCGCGCCCGGCAGCAGATTGTTGTCGTAGCCGAAGCCCACCACCCAGCCGCCGTCGGCCGGCGGGTGCTGCTGCAGAAAACGGCGCAGCCGATCGACGATCTCGCCGGGGCTGGCGCTGCCGGTCAGGTCGCAGGAGGTGAGGGCTGTGCCCAGCGTGGTGAAGTGGCTGTGGGGGTCGATAAAGCCGGGCAGCAGGCAGTGGCCCTGCAGGTCGACCTGCCGACAGTCGCCGGCGAGGACCGTGAGCTCCTCCAGACTGCCGACGGCCAATATCTTGCCGCCCTGCTCCAGCAGCGCATGGCGGGGGACCGGGTCTTCCATCGTGAGGATCGGCCCGCCGAAATACAGTGTTTTTGTCGTGTTCTCTCTCAATCTGCTCACCTTTTTCTCGTCTTGGTAGGGGCTCTGCGCCGCCTGTCGCCTGTTGCCTGTTGCATTTGTGAACTGGCCGGGGAGGCGCACCTTGCCCCCGGCGGTAGGGAATAATGGTCTACTGGCAGTTTCGCCGCTGAAAAAAGAGCGTATGCAACTGCCCGATAAATATAGTATACTATAATCGTGCCGCCAAAAAAGCGGCGAAATGTGAACAGTGAACAGTGGACAAAACACCGGCGGGGGCAAACGCCGCCGGCGGAGCATAAAAGGAGCGACCCCATGATGAAGACCCGCGACCTGCCCGGCGTGCAGCTGAGCAAAAAAGGCACCCAGTGGGTGCAAAACGGCCACCCCTGGGTGTACGAGACCGAGGTGACCGCCACCACCGGCAGCTGTGTGGACGGTGAGCTGGCCGATGTGTTCTCGGCCAAAGGCAGCTATTTGGGCACCGGATTTTATAACAGCCACTCGAAGATCAGGGTGCGCATCGTCTCGCGCAACCGCAACGACACCTTTGACGACGCCTTTTGGGCCCGGCGGCTGCGCTACTGCTGGGAGTACCGCAAGACGGTGATGGGGCACCAGGCGAGCTGCTGCCGGCTGATTTTTGGGGAGGCCGACCAGTTCCCCGGACTGACGGTAGACCGCTTTGGCGACGTGCTGGTGTGTCAGGTGCTGAGTTTGGGTATCGAGCGCATCAAGCACCGGCTGCTGCCGCTGCTGGTGGAGGTGCTGCGCCAGGATGGACAGGTCATCCACGCGGTGTACGAGCGGGACGACGTGGCCATTCGCCAGTTGGAGGGGATGGAGCAAAAGACCGGCTACTTTCCCATCGACGGGGAGGTGCGGCCGCCGGATGACCGGGTGCAGATCGTGGAGAATGGGCTGCACTACACGGTGGATATTGCCGGCGGACAAAAGACCGGCTTTTTTTTAGACCAGAAGTTTAACCGCCAGGCGGTGGCCCGCTACGCAGCCGGCAAGCGGGTGCTGGACTGCTTTACCCACACCGGCTCGTTTGGCATGAACGCGGCCATGGGCGGGGCCTGCCACGTGACCTCGGTGGATATATCGCAGCAGGCAGTGGAGATGGCCAGAGAGAACGTGCATCAAAACGGGCTGGATGAGCGGGTGGACCTGGTGTGCGCCAACGTGTTTGACCTGCTCACCGAGCTGAGCGCCGCCAAGTGCCGCGACTACGATTTTGTGATCCTCGACCCGCCGGCGTTTACCAAGTCGCGCGCCACGGTAAAGCAGGCCTACCGGGGGTATAAGGATATCAACCTGCGGGCCATGAAGCTGCTGCCCCGGGGCGGATACCTGGCCACCTGCTCCTGTTCGCATTTTATGGGGGAGGGGCTGTTTCGCAAGATGCTCACCGAGGCTGCCCGCGACGCCGGGGTGAGCCTGCGACAGATCGAGTGCCGCCAGCAGTCGCCCGACCACCCCATCCTCTACGGGGTGCCGGAGACCGATTACCTGAAGTTCTTTATTTTCCAGGTGGTGTGAGCAGTGGGCGCGCCCCGAAGTGCCGGCCAGCCTAGCTGTTGTGACGGGGGTCGACCGGCGCTTGCTTTTTGAGCATATACTACAAAAAAATGCGGTGCAGCAGGGGGAAAATGCCGGTATTGCGCGCGGTATCTTTTCGGCGACCGGGGTGCAGTGGTATAGTAGAAATATGATAGGCATTTAAACTGCTAAACCAAAAAGAGGAGACTGTACATATGGACAAGATCGAACAAAAGATCATCGAGACCATCGAGCAGAACCGCGAGAAGATCGTGGAGTTCGGGCGGGACATCTGGCACCACGCCGAGCTGGGTTACCGCGAGTTCCGCACGGCAGAGAAATTTAACGCCCTGCTCAAAGAGCTGGGGATGCAGGTGGACGAGGAGCTGGCCATCACCGGCGCCAAGGGCTACTTAAAACCCAAGGGAAGCGAGGGCCCCACCGTGGCGGTCATCGGCGAGCTGGACGCGCTGCCCATCGCCAACCACAAGGACACCAACCCCGAGACCGGCGCCGCCCACTGCTGCGGCCACCACGCCCAGCTGACGGCCACCATCGGCGCGGCGCTGGCGCTGAGCGTGCCGGAGGTAAAGGAGGCGCTGGGGGGTAATGTGGTGTTCATGTCGGCCCCGTCGGAGGAGTTTGTGGACATCGACTACAAAAACGGCCTGCGCAAAGAGGGAAAAGCCCGCTACGGCGGCGGCAAATGCGAGCTCATCCGCATTGGCGCCTTTGAGGATATCGATGTGGCGCTGGGCCACCACAGCGATACCGACAATTCGAATGACGCCATCATCATGAACTGCTCGTCGAACGTGTTCGTCAACAAGACGGTGAAATTTAAGGGCAGAAAGGCCCATGCCGCCGGTTTCCCCCACAAAGGCGTAGACGCGCTCAACGCCGCCGAGCTGGCGCTGCACGGTATCGCCCTGCAGCGGGAGAGCTTCCGCGACGCCGACACGGTGCGCTGCCACGGCTATTACCTGAAAGGCGGCGACGCGGTGAACATCATCGCCGACGACGTGGTGCTGGAGTACTGCGTACGCGCCAAGACCATGGAGGCAGTTATCGACGCCAACGCCAAGGTGGACCGCTGCTTTAAGGCCGGGGCCATCGCCACCGGCTGCGGGGTGGAGATCGAGACGCTGCCGGGCTACTTCTCGACCCAGCCCTGCCCGGACGTGTCGGCGCTGGAGGCGGCGCTGGCTGCTGCCGGCGAGAAAAAGCCGCTGCGGGTAAAAGAGGTGCCGGCCAGCGCACATATCACCGGCTCCACCGATTTTGGCGATGTATCGGCCATCATGCCGCTGATCCAGTTTTACACCACCGGCCTGACCGGTGAGCTGCACAACAACAATGTGGAAGTGGTGGATGAGGATATCGCCTACATTTTGCCGGCCAAGCTGTTTGCCCTGACTGCCTACCACCTGCTCAAAGACGGCGCTGCCGGCGCCAAGCACCTGGTGGACATCTATGAGCCCAAGCTGACCCGCGAGACCTATGTGGATTACATGGAGAAGATGCTGGGCACCACCACCGTGGAGATGGACCCGCTGCCGATCTTAGAGGATTAGTTTTTACATCTGCAAGACACATAGAAGATAAATAGAGCGCCCCGACCAGCTGCTGGTCGGGGCGCTTTTATCGTGGGCAAAATATGTGGTGGGCAGCGGCATTTGTTGCCAGGGGCTCGGTCTTAGCGCGGGGGACCGCCGACCTCGCCCAGCAGGGCGGCGCTGCCCCAGCGGTAGAGGCGGCACTTATCGCCGATGGGAGAACCGGCGGGCAGCTGGTGGGGCGGCAGCTCTCGCGAGAGGTAGCGCTGGGTACAGCCGATGAGATCGCCCAGCACGCCGGCCGAGACGGGACAGCTGCCGTGGGCGGGGAGGACGGTATCGAAGCTGCCGGCCAGGTGATACAGCCGCTGCAGGCTAAACAGGTAGCGCCCCGGCTCGCGCCCGGGGCCGAAGAGATAGACCGGCTCGGTCTGCAGGGTGTCGCCGCTGATGAGAAAGCGCTTCTGGCGCTCGAGCAGAGCGATGCTGCCGGGGGTGTGTCCGGGCAGGTGGAGGACTTGAAAGCGATATTTACCGGCGGTGAGCGTATCCCCGTCTGACAGGAACGTCACGGTGAGCGACCGGGTAGACACACGGCTCTGAAAGCGGGGCAGGTCGCCGCGGTGTAAGAGGACCCGCTGGAAAGCGGCTGTGCCGCCGATATGATCGGGGTCGGCGTGGGTATGCACCACGGTGACCGGCAGCGGGGTGACCGCGCGCACCGCGGCGGCAATATCACCGCGGCCAAAACCGGTGTCGATGAGCAGTGCCCGCCGGGTATCGATAAGCAAAAAGCAGCGCACCCCCGGCTCTTGCAGCACAAAAAAGTCGTCGTACAGTTGGGTGATGGCAAAGCCGCCAACAGTCACCGAGAACACCTCCCAGTAAAGACAGTGACCGGCCGATGTCCGCCGGCCCGACGGGGGCAGACATCGGCGTCGCAAACAGCCGTTTATACAGTTTTATTATAGGCGCTTGGGGGCGTGGGCACAAGCGTTGGCGGCTATATAGGGAGTGGCCGCCCGACGAAAAAGACATAAAAAGAGCCGCCCCGTGTGGCGGGGGCGGCCCGAAAGCGTTTTCTTGACAGGCAGGTGCTGCTACAGCACCCCGGGATGGAACAGTTTGCCAAAAAAGTTGGCGATATGTACCAGCAGGCCGTAGGTGCCCAGCGTGGTGAACAGCCCGGACAGGATGACCCCGCCAAACAGCGCCCACAGGCTCTGCCGTCGGTCGAGCCCGGCCAGGTTGGCGATGAGACAGCCGGCCCAGATGCCGATGCCGGTAAAGGGCAGGGAGGTGATGAGCAGCAGTGCCAGCCAGCCGTGCTTGGCGAAAAATTGTTGATGGCTGTCTAAAAACTGGTCGATCTTGCGCATGGGACCGCTAAAAAAGCGGGAGTTGTGGGCCCAGACACGTATTTTTTCGCCGCTGCCCAGCAAGAACGGCACCGGCAGGATGGCGCCGGCGCTGCTGGTAAAAAACGACAGATACCACTTTAGGTTCATCGTGGCGCCCAACATGATAGAGCCCTTGTTCTCGCAAAACGGCGTCAGCGACACCAGAAATACAAACAGGTTGCGCCCCAGCGTACCCAGGCCCGAGACCAGCGATTCCACCATTGCACACACGCCTCCATCTACATCCGCGACCGCAGGTTGCTGCCGACTGGACAGGCTGCTGATCGTCGATGCATCATTATAGCACTTGTGCCGATATTTGTAAAGAAAAACTGTACAGGCCTCACAGTTTGTGACCAGCCTATAGACCGGCCTGCAGACTGGCCAGCTCGTCGGCCATCTGCTGCAAAAGGCGGGTGTGCGCCTCGGCCCCGTCTTCGGGCGGCCGAGTGTTTAAAAGAGTCTCGGCCCGGGCCAGGGGCTCGGTCCAGCTCTCGGGCTGGGGAGAGACGGCTCGCAGCGCCTTATAGCGCCCCTGCAGGGCAAAGTAGGCGTTCATCAGCTGGTGCTCGCGGCCGATCTCGCCGGCCAGGCGGCAGAGCGGCCAGCGCTGGTTTTGGGGCGTGACCACCGCCTTGAGGTCGACTTGCAGGTCGTGCTCGCGCATGGCCTGCAGCAGTTTGTCCATCCGCGGGCGCTCGAGCCCCTGCATCAGCATGAGCGGGGCGGCAGGCGGCACGGCGTCGTCGCCGGTGACTGCCACGCCGGGGGCGCCGGTGAACACCTGGGCCACTGTGCGGCCGAAATCATCGGCGGTGAGCTGCCGGCAGTTGATGCGCAGGCTCTGCAGCAGGCGGGGCAGTGGAGCGCCGGCAAAATCGTCGGCGCCGGTGTCGGGCAGATATAAAAGTACCAGTTCTCGCTGTGTTCTCGCACGCATAGGGTATCCCTCCACTTATCGATCTCTGCCTATCAGTATGCACCAAAAAAACCGGCGGTACAAGCCCGGGCGCCCAAAGCAGCACACTTTTTTTGACCGGGCGGCAGTTCTCGCGCCGGGGGAGATCACCGCCCGCCGCCCGTACGGGCGATACCGGCTTTTGGTGGGCCGGGGCGCGGCGGAGAGATATGCCCGACGGCACGAAAAAAGCGCAGCAATCGCTGCGCCGGAAGGTATGGGGAGCAGTGGGCCGGTGCTAATCGGCAAAGTCGTCGCCGGTGAGCAAAAACAGATTATACTGGTACAGCCGCTGGGGATCCTGCAAAAAATTGTCGCGGATGCGCTGGGCCTGGGCCTTGGTGGGGGCAAAGATGGAGACGGCGAATAAATCGGTGCCGATATCCAGCACGCTGCAGCGCACCACATACCCGTCGGACACCTTGAGGATGCGCACATCGGTCTCGCTCTGACGGCGCAAGAGCTCCATCTGCCGGCCCAGCAGCTCCTCGGCCTTTTCGCGCACCGAGAGCGGCACCTGGGCGGCCAGGAGCTCGGCCGAGTCGCGGGCGCCTTGGCCGAGCAGCAGCAGATCGCCCTGGACGCGCAGCTGCCCGCCATCGATGAGCGCACCGATGGCCGAGGTGAGCTCGAAGTAGTTGGCGATCCCCTCGACGGTGAGACTGTCGACCAGCAGCTTTTGCGGCACGCCGGTGGGGTGCTGGCCGCACAGGTGGCACAAGAGCACCTTGATCTCGGTGGTGGTGGTGAGTCCGCCGGGTTCGGTCCCGTGGATAAATGCACTGTTTTCCATGAAAGCATGGCTCCTTTGCTACGATAGTGCGGTGGGGGCGCTGGCGGTCACACCACCGAGCCCCGGCGCTTTTTCATCAGCCGCGCCAGCAAGAGCAGGCAGATGATGGCCAAAAAGCCGATAGAGAGCAGGATCTTGTAGCCCCAGTCCATGCCCAGGGCGGTGTTTACTTTGCCCATGCCCAGCTGCAAGAGACTGCTGACCATGGGGCAAATGGCCAGGATGGCCCCCGAGGCCACCCCCGAGTCGTCGCCGAACACCCGCAGTGCAGCGGCGATGAGGGTGGGCCAGAGCAGCGCCAGCGGCAGCCCCGAGATGGGGATGAGCCACACCCCGCTGCCGCCGATGATGAATGCGGCGGCGTGGATGAGCAGCGCGGCCACCACACAGCAGACCAGCGTGCGGATGTAGCCGACCTTTTCGATAAGGGAGCCCAGCAGCAGCCGTGAGGCTGAAAACAGCAAAAAGAACAGAGACAGGAAGGTGGCGCCGGTGGTGGTGGGATCGAACCCGTGCACATCTTGCAGGTAGAAGATGCCCCAGGAGGAGGGGGCCATCTCGATCATGGAGATAAAGCCCAGCGACAGCCCGAACAGCCAGACCATCGGCTCGCGCAGGGCCCCTTTGAGGGTCATGGCTGCTTTGGGCGGCGGCGCATCTTCACTGTTGACCGGCGGCGGTGGAGCGGCGGGCATCTTTAAAAAAAGCAGTGCGGCAAAGCTGCCGAGCATCAGGGCCAGGATCACTAAAAACACCTGCCGCCAGCCCATACCCAGCGTCTGCATACAGAGCCTGGAAAACATGGGGCCAATGGTGGAGCCCAGCCCGTAAAAGCCGTGGAAGAGATTCATCATCACCGCCAGCTTGCCGGCGAAAATGACCGCCGACATAGCGTTGGAGCCCACGTTGTAAAAGCTGTAGCCCACCCGGTAGATCATAAACGACAGCGTGACGAACAGGAAACTGGGCGAAAAAAAGACCGAGACCATACAGGCGGCCATGAGCAGAAAGCTGGCGAGCACAGTGGCTTTGGGCCCGCGGCGGCCGACGAACATGCTGCCGCAAAAAGCCGCCCCCACCGAAGTGAGCGAGGTGAAGAACATGAACATGCCCTGCGCGCTGTAGTCGGTGCCGAACTCGGCTTTCATTAGGGGCATGGTGACGCTGCGCACGCTGTCTACCATGCCTAAAAAGCCCATCGAGATAAAGAGCAGGGCAATGAGCCCTACCCGATGCCACTTGCTTTTTGCCATATGTGATCCTCTCTCAAAAGCGGGCGGCCGCCCCGATCGCCGCAGGGGGCAGGCGCCCAGACCGACCCGCTCGCGCCGCGCGAAAGGGGTAAAAAACAGTCGAACGAACTATTTTCTATAGTACGATAGAAAACGGCAAAAGTAAAGATGGCAAATGCGTACAAAAAGCGGCAGACCTATCGGTGAGAATGCACGTGCCGGAAAAGGGACGGCGGCGGGCCCGGCAGCGCGGGAGAAAACCGCTTTTGTGGGACAGCGCAGACTGACCGATATACCATAAATTGGAAGTGCTTTGTGCGCAGAGGCAGCCGGATGAAGGAGGGATCGGCTGGTTGACTGCTGCGGGGCGAGGCGGCCCGGGCACGACACGGCAAGAGATGAGCAGATGGCTCAGGCGAGCCGGGGGTGCTATGTGTGCCAGGTGGGTCGGGTAGGTCGAGTGGGCGGGCGATCATCTAGAAAGACGGGTACAGCAGTTTGGCGGGGGAGAGAAAGCCCCGTTAAATAAAGACGGCCGAAAGCGACTGTGCGGCCTACGGAGAGCCGGACGGGGGAATACTGAATACCGGCGGACTGGTGGGACCGGGTCGCGCAGATCGGTGCTGGGCGGGGGCAGACGGTATGTATGCCAATAGCTGAGGATGGCAGAGCGAACAGCGAACAGAGACGAAAAAGGAGAGAGCTTGTACCTTTTTGGCGGGTATAAAAAGGGCAGAACGGCGGACCTGCTGCCCATTTTTATAAAAGAGAAAAAGAACGGTCAAAACTGGGTGTGTACCTGCTTGAGACAGCCGGCGGGGGAGTAGCAGAACTGATCCATGTGGCTGCCGGTAAAATAGTAGCGCAATTTTTCCCGCGGGGCGGGTGCGGGGGAGAGCGTATCGATGATGATGAGTTTGATCTTCATCTTCTCGGGGATGATGCTCTTGATGTATACCGATACCCGGTCGCCCACCTGCACGTCGTCTTTGAGCTCGGCCAGACCGGCCAGATTGGGCCGCAGCTCGACGAATACGCCGTAGTTCTCGATCGAGCGCACCGTGCCGAATACCGTGTCGCCGGCGGAAAAATCGGCGGCGTTTTGCTCCCAGCTGCCCAGGAGCTCTTTGTGGGAGAGCGTGATGCGGCCCAGCTGGTCGCGGCCGGTGACCACCACCCGGATGTGCTGGCCGGGGTAAAAGCGATCTTTGGGGTGGGAGATGCGCGAGACCGAGATGCAGTCGATGGGCAGCAGCGAGACGATGCCGCAGCCGATGTCGACGAACACGCCGAACGGCTCGAAGTGGGTGATGACGGCGTCGATGACGTCGCCGGGGACCAGCGCATCTAAAAACTCCTGCTGACAGCGCAGCTGTACCTGCCGCCGCGAGAGCAGCGCCCGGTACTGGCCGCCGGTAGTTTTTTGCAGCTCGGTGACGGCAAAGCAGACGCTGCGCCCCACCCGGGTGATGACCGATATCTCCCGCACGCGGCCGCAGTCGGCGCCGATGGCGCTCTCGGCGAAGGGCAGCACCCCCTGCGCGGCCCCCAGATCTAAAAGCAGGTTGTAGGCGCTGTCGCATTTGAGCACCGGGCCCTCGAAGATGGCGCCGGTATCGATGGCGTCGGTGATTTGGGAGAGGGAGGAAAAGGTGCCGACCTCGCGGGCGCCGGGCGTTCCCTCCGGTGAAAATCTATCCAATTTTTTCCCTCCTTGTAATTTTACTCTGACGTTGATGGCTCAAAAAAGGCGCCCACAGCGCCCGCCACGCGTTTAATCTATCTGTATGTGGGCGACGGCTGCATTATGCGGCGCGGCGCCGGCGCCAGCGGCGGCAAAAGCGGGGCCCTGCCGGTTGCGCTGCGGCCAAAAAGCGGGTATAATATACCAGTTAGGCGGCCTGTTTTTGGCAGGTGCCGCCCAAGAGAGCATTGCCTTTGGGCAGAAAGGGGCAGTATAGGCGTGGACGTACAAGTGGGCGACAAGCTCATCATGAAAAAAAACCACCCCTGTGGCTGTAACGAGTTTTGGGTCCGCCGGGTGGGCATGGATTTTAAGATCGAGTGTGCCGGCTGCGGCCATCTGGTGATGGTACCCCGGGCCAAGGTGGAAAAGAACATCAAAAAGATCCTGCGGGAAGAGAGCCAGGACCACGAGTACTAGCTGCCGGCAACAGGTGGTGGCCCCGCCTGTTGCCGCCCGCGAGAAGAGGGCCGGGCAGAGACTATGAGCCCCCGCCCGGCCGCGATATACGAGATGATCTTTACTGTGAGGAGACCCGGATGTTTGATAAATTAGAGGCCGCCCAGGAGCGGTATGAACAGATAAACGAGATGCTGATGGACCCGGCGGTCATCGGCGACCAGGACCGCTACCGCGATCTGATGAAAGAGTACAAAAACCTGACCCCTATCGTGGAGAAGTTCAAGGAGTACACCGCCGCCAAAAATGACCAGGAAGAGGCGCGGACCATGCTGGACGAGGGGGGGCTGGACGCCGACTTTAAAGAGATGGTGCAGGAGCAGCTGGAGGACGCCAAGGCGCGGCTGGCGGTGCTGTCGGAAGAGCTGCGGGTGCTGCTTTTACCCCGCGACCCCAACGACGACAAAAACGTCATCATCGAGATACGGGGCGGCGCCGGCGGCGACGAGGCGGCGCTGTTTGCCGGCAGCCTGTACCGCATGTATACCATGTACGCCGAGAGCCGCGGCTGGAAGACCGAGATCCTGTCGCAGAGCGAGACCGAGCTGGGCGGCTTTAAAGAGGTGAGCTTTCTCATCACCGGTGACGGGGCGTTTTCGCGCTTTAAATACGAGAGCGGCGTGCACCGGGTGCAGCGTGTGCCGGAGACCGAGACCCAGGGCCGCATCCACACCTCGACGGTGACGGTGGCGGTGCTGCCCGAGGCCGAGGAGGTGGACATCGATATAAACCCCACCGACCTGCAGATCGACACCTACCGCGCCAGCGGCGCCGGCGGCCAGCATGTAAACAAGACCGAGTCGGCCATCCGCATCACCCACCTGCCCACCGGGCTGGTGGTGGAGTGTCAGGACGAGCGCAGCCAGTTTAAAAATAAGGATAAGGCTATGAAGGTGCTGCGCTCGCGGCTGCTGGAGCAAAAGCAGCGCGCCCAGGAGGACGAGATCGCCGCTGAGCGCCGCAGCCAGGTGGGCACCGGCGACCGCTCGGAGCGCATCCGCACCTATAACTTCCCCCAGGGGCGGGTGACCGATCACCGCATCGGCCTGACGCTGTACAAGTTAGACAGCATTTTAAACGGTTCGCTGGATGAGCTGACCGACGCCCTGATCACCTACGACCAGGCCGAGAAGCTGAAATCTGCCGGTTGAGCGTGCAGACAGCGTGCATATAATAAAGAAGGCAGAGAGCTATGCAGCAAAAACACACGGTACATTTTACCGTAAACGACATAAGTACCGACCGGGCCGATCTCGAGGCTGCCGCTGACCTGCTGGCCGCCGGAGGGCTGGTGGCCATCCCCACCGAGACGGTGTACGGGCTGGGGGCCAGCATCTATTTTGACGATGCGGTGCGGGGCATTTTTGCCGCCAAGGGCCGCCCCCAGGACAACCCGCTCATCGTCCATGTGGACACGGTGGAGATGGCCAAAACGCTGTATGATGGCTGGCCGTCGGCGGCCCAGAAACTGGCCGACGCCTTTTGGCCCGGCCCGCTGACCATCATCTACAAAAAGAGCGATAGAGTCTCGTCCATCGTGAGCGGGGGGCTTTCCACGGTGGCGGTGCGCATGCCGGTGCACCCGGTGGCCCACGCGCTCATCAGCCTGTCGGGCCAGCCCATCGCCGCGCCGTCGGCCAACCTGTCGGGTTCGCCCAGCCCCACCACCGCCCGCCACGTAGTGGCCGATTTAGAGGGCCGGGTGGACGGGATCGTCTTGTCGGGCGACTGCCAGGTGGGGGTGGAGTCGACGGTGGTATCCATCGATGGGCCGCGGCCCTGCCTGCTGCGGCCCGGCGCGGTGACCCCCCAGCAGCTGCGGCAGGTGCTGGGCGAGATCGATATCTCGCCGGCGGTGCTGTCGGCCCTAAAAGAGGGGCAGACAGCCCAGTCGCCGGGCATGAAGTACAAGCACTACGCCCCCAAGGCGCAGGTGTACATTTTGGGGGGCGGCTTTGACAGCTACCGCGATTTTGTGGCCGCCCACGCCGGTCCCGGCGTGTTTGCGCTGTGTTTTTCCGGCGAGGAGCAGCGGCTGCCGGTCCCCTGTGTGACCTATGGCGCGCAGGACGACCCCGACAGCCAGGCGGCGCGGCTGTTTACCGCGCTGCGGGAGCTGGACGAGCGCGGCGCTAAAACGGTATACGCCCGCGCCCCGCAAAAGGACGGCGTGTCGCTGGCGGTGTATAACCGGCTGCTGCGAGCGGCGGCTTTTCGGGTGCAGCAGCTTGGCTAGCGCCGGGCGGGCGGTCATCGGCCTGACCGGGCCCACCGGGGCGGGCAAGTCTACCCTGGCGGCGCATCTGCGGTCGGTCGGCTGCGCGGTGATCGACTGCGACCGCTTTGCCAGGCAGGTGATGGACGGCGACCCGGACTGCGTAGCGGCTATAGACGCCGCTTTTCCCGGCTGCGTGCAGGGGGGTGCCATCGACCGGCGGGCGCTGGGGGCCAAGGTGTTTGCCGACCCGGCGGCGCTGGCGGTGCTGGACAGCATCGTCAACCCGCGCATCGTGGCAGCGCTGCGGGCCGAGGTGGAGCGCGCCGATAAAGCGCTGTTTTTAGACGGCGCGACGCTGATCCAGAGCGGGGCAGTGGACCTGTGCGACCGGCTGCTGGTGCTGCTGGCGCCGGCTGGGACCCGCACCGGGCGCATTGCCGGGCGCGACGGGCTCACCGATACGGCGGCCGGCCAGCGAGTGGCCAGCCAGCCGGATGATCTCTACTACCTGCGCGCGGCCGACTTTGCCCTGTATAACGGCGGGACCCGGCGGCAGCTCTGTGCCGCCGCCGACGCGCTGCTGGCAGAGATACTGCCCGGCGGGTGCCGGTAAAAGACCTGCTTTTGTGCCGCACGGGCAGCTTTACACTGATTATAAATCGAGAGAACGCCCCATCATCTATGACAGAGGAGGTACCAGATATGAACGAGATGACAAATGGCCAGCTGTTGGCCAAAGAACTGCTGATACAGGAGAAAAATTGCGGTGAGGTGCTCAGCCAGGAAGAGCTGTACCAGGCCGACTTGTTCTGCGAGAGGTACAAGGACTTTTTGGATGTGGCCAAGACCGAGCGGGAGGCGGCCACCGCCGCGGTGGCGCTGCTGGCGGAAAACGGCTACCAGTCGTTCGTGCGGGGCGGCAGCTACGCCCCCGGCGACAAGGTGTATTTGTGCAACCGGGGCAAGGCGGTCATTGCGGCCACCATCGGCCGCCAGCCCCTGAACATGGGGGTACACATCGCCGCGGCGCACATCGACTCGCCCCGGCTGGACTTAAAGCCCCGGCCGCTCTATGAGTCGAGTGAGCTGGCGCTGTTCAAGACCCACTACTACGGCGGCATTAAAAAGTACCAGTGGACCGCTATCCCGCTGGCGCTGCACGGCGTGATCGTGAAGGCCGGCGGCGAGGTGGTGCGGGTGAATATCGGCGAGCAGGAGGGGGACCCCATCTTCTGCGTCACCGACCTGCTGCCCCACCTGGCCGGCGAGCAGCTCAAGCGCAACCTCAACGAGGGGATCAAGGGCGAGGAGCTCAATATCCTCATCGGCAGCCGCCCCTTTAAAGACGACAAGGCAGCGGAGAAGGTGAAGCTCAACATCATGCAGCTGCTGGCCCAGAAATACGGCGTAAAAGAGGCGGATTTTCTCTCGGCCGAGCTGGAGATGGTGCCGGCCTGGAAAGCCCGCGACGTGGGCTTTGACCGCAGCATGATCGGCGCTTACGGCCACGATGACCGGGTGTGCGCCTACACCGCCCTGCGGGCCGAGATAGACGCCAAAGACCCCACGTATACCACGGTGACCATTTTGGCCGACAAGGAAGAGGTGGGCAGCGACGGCAACACCGGCCTAAACTCCTCCTACCTGCGCTACTTTATTCAGGACCTGGCCGCCTGCTTTGGCCTGACCGGCCGCGAGGTGCTCTCGGCCTCTAAGTGCCTGTCGGCCGACGTGAACGCCGCCTTTGACCCCACCTTCCCCGACGTCAACGAGCCGCTGAACACCGCCTATATCGGCCGCGGGGTGGTGGTGACCAAGTACACCGGCGCCCGCGGTAAGGGGGGCACCTCCGACGCCTCGGCCGAATTTGTGGCCACTGTGCGGGATATGCTGGATAAAGACGAAGTGGTGTGGCAGATGGGCGAATTGGGCAAGGTGGACGCCGGCGGCGGCGGAACGGTGGCCATGTATATCGCCAACCTCAATGTGGACGTGGTAGATGTTGGGGTGCCGGTGCTGTCGATGCACGCGCCGCTGGAAGTGGTCGCTAAGACCGACGTGTATATGGCCTACCGGGCGTTTGAGTCGTTCTTTAAATAGAGGATAAGCGTACGCAGTCTGCCGCTGACCGGCCCGGTGTGTGTGACCGAGCGGGGCGAGGCAGGACCGCGACAAGAGAATAGAAGCAAAAAATGCGCTGTACACTGTACTGGATACTGGGTATTGGGCGCATTTTTTGTGGCGTGGCCGCCGACAGGATCTGACAGAGTCCGGCGGCGATAAGAGGAGGAGACCTTTTGAAGAAAAAAGCGAGCATCCCGCTGTTTTTGGCGCTGTTTAGCATATTGACCGCCTGTTCTAACTTTATCCATCCGGTGACTCCGGCTATGTTTCAGAGTTTGGGATATCCCGACTACATGTTCGGGGTGGCGTTTGCCGCCATGAGCTTTTCAAACTTTCTATTCTGCCCGGTATGGGGCGCCTTGGGTGACCGTATCGGCCATCTGAAGGTATTTGCCATCACCGGGGTGGGATATGCGCTGGCCCAGCTGCTGTTTGGCGTTGCCGATACGATACCGTTCACCATCGCCGCCCGAGTGATCGCCGGCGTGTTTGGCGGCGGCTGGCTGGTGGCGGCTATGGCCTACATCGTCAACAACAGCCCGGCGCACAAGCTGGCGTCGTACATGTCGGTATTTGCGGCGGTGAGCTCGGTGTCGATCGCCATCGGCTACCTGCTGGGCGGGGTCATCGGCCAGGCGTCGCTGTTTTGGGATTTTGCCTCGCAGGTCATCGGCATTATCGTCATCGCCCTGATCACGCTGCTGGTGGTGGGCGAAAAGCTGCCCGCGCCCGACCCGCAAAAGCCGCAGCAGAGCTTTAACCCCTTTAAGGCGTTTGGCTCGATGGCGGTGGGCATGACCAAACCGTTGGGCGTGTTTTTGCTGGCGGTGTTTTTTGCCAACTTTGCCACCTTCAATTACGATAACTCCTTTAACTACTATATCAAGGCAGAGCTGGGCTTTCCCCCGTCGTATAACGGCATCATCAAGGCGGTCATCGGCATTATCGGCCTGCTCATCAACCTGACGGTGAACGTGTGGCTGGCCAAAAAGACCGATATGCGCCGCAGTATCATCCCGGTGTTTGGGCTGTGTACCGCCACGCTGATCGCGGTGTGCCTGGTCAGTGGCGACGCGGTGTTCATCGCCGCCAACGTGGTGTTTTACCTGTTCAACGTGATGTACATACCTATGCAGCAGACGCTGGTGACCAGCGACACCACCGCCGGCAAGACCAGCGGCGAGCTGTCGGGCATCTTCAACGCCGTCAAAGCGGTGGGCATGATCGGCGGATCGCTGTTTGCCGGGTTCATCTACACGGTGGACAGCAAGCTGCCGTTTTGGTTTGCGGCGCTTTCGTTTGGGCTGGCGGCGCTGGTGAGCGCAGTGAGCTACCGGGCGTACCGAGCTGTAGAGGGCGAGAAGGCCGAGCAGCCGGTGCGGTGAGCCGTCTGTACCTATAGCACCGTAATACAGCCGAGCAGCTGGTGCACCGATAAAATGCGGGCATTTAGATAGATGGTGTAGTGCCGCCCAGCCGGATGCCGGTTGTGTTTGGGCGGCCGACTGGACGCGGCGTGCCGATTGACTTGTAAAGATCTGGAGCGGCACCGGAAGAAACTAAAAAATACGGCGAGATATTGCCTTTAAAGGGGCGGTCTGCGGTGGCGGACCGCTCTTTTTTATGAAAAAAACGGCATAGATAAGCGGTTTGCGGGCAGGCTAGTGAGGGGAGAGACAGACCGGGAAAATATTTGTAAAAAAGTGTTGACAACCTCTATACCGTTTGCTATAATAACATTCGTCGGGTGAGACCGGCAGACAAAATACGGGGCGTTAGCGCAGCTGGAAGCGCACCACACTGGCAGTGTGGGGGTCAGGGGTTCAAATCCCCTACGCTCCACCATAAGAGACCGCATGAACATTGTGTTTATGTGGTTTTTATTTTTGCTTTGAACACACTTTTTAGCATACCTCTGGAATGAAAAGAGCGGCCCACTGTATTTGTGGACCGCTCTTTTTTTATTTTAGAATATCCTGAAAGACGATATCGAGATGACCCGCCGCCTTTTGCAGTTCGCCGTCGATCTGATGGCCATATACTCCACAGGTATCCATGCTCTCACTGTGCCCTATAGCCGGTTTGAGCAACTTCTCCGGCACCTTGCTTTGGGTGTATGAGACGAAGCGCATGCCGTAACGCGTACAGACCGCATGTAGGCCTGTGTTGCCTGTAATCGGTCTGCCATGTACGGGTACATGCTCTTTTCGCCGCCAGAGCCGCCGTTGGGGGAGGAGAATACTCATTTTGTGACGATGCTTAAAGACTTTAGCAAGGCGGATTGATCATCTCCTATACCCGGCGGTTTTTTGTCGCCAGATAAAAGGATCTATCCGCATTTGTGTTTAAACCACTGTGATCTCACCGCCCGCATTGATCGACCGGCTGATTTTCATGATAGCACCTTTCCTGTCTCGCTTATCCAACTCGTGCATTTCACCCGCACCCGTCACCCGGGCGCATACCGGTCAACACTTGGAAGCGCCATGCATGGGGATATAGCGGCATTTATTTGGTCGCCCATACCCCCCGATACGGTCTTCTGTATACAAGATTTCAAGGCATTTGGCGGCAAGATCTTGCGGGTGCCAACAGGGGCGCCATCAGGGCTTTCTATTTTTGGATGTCCCACACGGTATCCGTTATGCCCGGCGCATTTGCAGAAAGCCGTTATGGACCTCGTATATTGGCTAAAGTCTTTTTAGATAGCCCCGCCTATATTGTGCGTCTACACATTGCGGCCATAATCTGTCTGTAATGGACAAAACCTCTTTATGGTGTCCCTAACACGGGGGGCAGGTAACAGCTCCCCACCTGCTCGCTTTTTTGGAGTTGGCGGTTTACTTCTGGCGGGTGCCGCCTTTCGATCTTTGCGGGGTATTAGGTGCAGATTTGCTCTACCGGCAAGCCTACCGTTTCGGCGCGCCCGCTTCTTTACTTAGTTTGAGGGGCGGGGGTTATTTTGCGCGATCTGTATCTTTACCCCAAATATAGGGGTATAGTAGACTTGTGGGTGGTTAACGCTACTTACATCTCCTCGGGCCAGTCAACGGATGCAGCTGTTGGATGGTCTTTTTTCCATCAAATCTAACAGGTGATCATGGCTTGTGGCTTTTTAATAAATGGCAGCGTGACGTTGAATGGCTCGGTGAACCCCCACGGTGCTACGACACCGGACCGAATAGCGATATCCAAATTCTCTTTGGCACCAGTTGGGCACTGGATGGGCTCTAGGCATTTGATAACCCACCGATCTGCTTACACCTCGTGCCTTTCAATCGGGTCAAAATAACTCCCATTTGCTTTTTATCAACAAAGATGCCGTCTTGTCAGAGTCGAAAAGAACATAACCCGTTTTAGTACGGACTTTATTCTGAAACCCTGTTTTTGGTAGATACCGATCAAAAAGTACACCAAAACTGCTTATCATCCCCCTAAAATAATGAGTCTCTACCATTGATCTGAGCGCTCTCAGGTATTTAGAGAACGATTTCAGGGAGTAAACCAAAAGCTCCGGCTGTCATTGAGAAAAGAGGTGGGCCCATGTCAACGACTAAAGAGCTATCTAAAATGCTTAGCGAGTACAGGAGCGCCCACGATTTAAGTCAGGTAGAGGTGGCAAAATTATGCGGCATATCTGTAGAGTAGTATCAGAGGATAGAAATACCCAGTAAAATCTAAAGTGGAATAGTCTCTGATTGCTGTTTTGCTGGTGCGAAGTATAAGCACACAGAGAATACCTGTTATGTTCGCACCGGTGTTTTACCTGTTTTGCCGCGCAGATCTACTGCATGGGTAATGGATATGTTGACAACATACAGCGATATAGCTACAATAAATATAAGCAGTCGGCTATCTTTTGGCAGTGATTGCTGTCACCACCCGTGTGGGTGGTGTGGATTGAAATAAGGTTGAAAAGATGATGCCCGGGGAGAACGCAGGTCACCACCCGTGTGGGTGGTGTGGATTGAAATATAAAGGGGGTGAATGTATGGAGCAATCACCAGCAAGTGGTCACCACCCGTGTGGGTGGTGTGGATTGAAATGATTGTAGGCCTATACCCGCCGGTAGCTCCGCAGCCGTCACCACCCGTGTGGGTGGTGTGGATTGAAATAAAAGCCCCGTTGCGCTCCTCCGTGACTGTACATGTCACCACCCGTGTGGGTGGTGTGGATTGAAATCTCCACATTGCCGTCGATGGACACGGAAAAGCTGTCACCACCCGTGTGGGTGGTGTGGATTGAAATTGCCACAGGCGCTGCGAAAAATTGGCGCCCGACCGTCACCACCCGTGTGGGTGGTGTGGATTGAAATTCATATAAGTGGTATCAAATACCACTATAAACTAGTCACCACCCATGTGGGTGGTGTGGATTTGTAATATGTGTGTTATATCCACGCTTTTCAAGAGGTCTTGTCAAAGTGATGTTGCTCTGACTGGTTTTGAGCGTATAGAGATCGCTTTGGTAAGCTGTTTTTAAAGTGGGGCTTGTCTGTGTATTCATCATTGCTCGGGGCCAGATCCTCTACATTTCACTGGGAATAACCGCATAGGCGATGGCCTATGCGGCCTTTTGCTTTTATCGGGACTTTTTCACCTGCTATAAAAGAGCGGTCTGCGGTCAGACTGCTCTTTTTTGTGGCGCTCGATACGGCGGGATGTTCGCGGTGGGCGGTGGGAAGGTGAGGCAGGTGAGACGGGTGTGCACAAAATGTAGAGGAGATGGACGGGGGTGGGCGGCATGCTGCCGGCTGGTGGGTCGACCGGGCGTACGGGGGATGAGATATGGGAATGATCGGCTTTGCCCACTATATGAGTTGAGCCCGGGAGTTGGGGGTGGTGGAGGAGCGGCAAAAACCCGAAAAGTATGCTTTACAGCGGTGGTATAATGGTAACAAAAACCATCAGACAAAAATGGAGGAAAGATCTATGTCCTATATCACCGAGGGGTTAAAGCCCGAGCTGGCCCTGCGCTACTTTGAGGATCTCTGTGCGATCCCGCACAATTCTGGCGACGAGGCGGCAGTAGTTTCTTATCTGCAGCAGTTTGCCGAAGAGCACGAGCTGTGGTGCCGAGTGGACGAGGCGCGCAATGTGGTGATAAAAAAGCCGGCCACGCCTGGATATGAAAACAGCCCCACCGTTATGCTGCAGGGACATACAGACATGGTATGTGTGAAGCTGCCCGGCGTGGAGCACGACTTTGCCAAAGACCCGCTGACTTTACAGCTGAAAGACGGGGTGCTCACCGCGAGCGGCACCACGCTGGGCGCTGACGACGGCACGGCGGTGGCCCACATGTTGGCCCTGCTGAGCGACGACAGCTACGAGCACCCGGCGCTGGAGTGCGTATTTACCTCGATGGAGGAGATCGGCCTGATCGGCGCGATGAAGCTGGATACCGGCGATCTGCAGGCCCAGTATCTCATCGCTATGGACAGCGGCGCCGGCCGCGAAGACGTGACCACTGTATCCTGTGCCGGCGGGCTGGTGCTGGATATTCGCCGGCAGCCCCAGTGGGAGCCGGTAGACGGCGGCCTTTTGACGCTGACGATCGAGGGCCTGCTGGGCGGGCACTCGGCTATGGCTATCGACCGGCAGCGGGGCAACGCGATCAAGCTGATGGGCCGTATTTTACACGATATGGCGGCGGTGAGCCCACTGCGCATCGCGTCGCTACGGGGCGGCTCGAAGATGAATGCTATCGCCGCCGACGCGGTGGCGGTGGTGTGTGCCGAGGACCCGGCAGCCGCCGGTGCGGCGGCCCGGGCGACTGCGGCGGCGATAAAAGAGGAGCTCTCGACCAGCGACGCCGGTTTTACCTTTACCTGCACGGACGGTGGCGGGGAGCAGAAGGCGCTGACTGCGGACTGCACGGCGGCGCTCATCGACCTTTTGTACCTGCTGCCCGACGGAGTGCGCGCCATGAGCATGGATATGCCCGGGCTGGTAGTGGCTTCCTCTAACGTGGGCGTACTGACGGTGGGCGAAGACGAGATACTGGTGCGCGACTTTGTGCGGAGCGCCGAGGACAGTCTGCGCGATCTTATCGGCGGCGAGATAGACCGGCTCTGCGCGCTGCTGGGCTTTGCGGTGACGGTAGACGCCAAATTTTCGGGCTGGAAATTCGACCCCAACTCGCGGCTGCGGGCGCTGGCTACCGACCTGTACCAGCGCACCTTTGCGCGGCAGATGGAGCTAAACGCCGTGCACGGCGGGATGGAGATCGGTGAATTCAAGGCCAAGATGCCCCACCTGGATATCGTGTCGTTTGCCCCCGACTGCGGCAACCCCCACACGCCGGAGGAGTACCTGAACATCCAGTCGTTTGACAACATCTACCGCTTTTTGCAGCTGCTGCTGACGGAGATCGCCCACCAGCATTAAAAGACCTGTCTACTGAAAAAACCGCCAAACTTTTAAGGGGCGGTTTGTGCCGGGTGCCATAAAAGAGGACGGATGTCCGCAATCGGTGCAAAGTAGATTGACAAGCCAAACTGCCTGTGAGTACAATGTAGCTGTATGAGGTAAAAAACGGGAGCGCTGCGCTCTCGACAATAGAATTTGGGAGGTAAAAACAGTATGTCTATGTTTAAATCTCTGGATGGCAAAAAGCTGGCCATCGGTCTGGTCCACTTAAAACCCCTGCCCGGTACACCGCTGTACCAGGAAGGTGACCTGGAATTGTCGATCGAGAAGGCGCTCAAAGACACGGAAGCGCTGATCAAAGGCGGCGCCGACGGCTGCCTGGTGCAGTCGGTCGACAAGATCTACCCCTCCACCGACGATACCGATTACGCCCGGGTGGCGGGTATCGCACTGGTCACCAATGAGGTGCGCAAGCTGGCCGGCCCCGACTTTAAGATCGGCATCCAGCTGATGTGGAACTGCATCACCCCGTCGCTGGCGGTAGCCAAGGTCTGTAAGGCCGACTTTACCCGCTGCACCGCCATGCTGGGCACCACTTCCTCGAACTTTGGCACCATCGAGGCCAACCCCATGAAAGTACAGAGCTACCGCCGCTACATCGGCGCGCAGGATGTGGATATGATCGCCGAGATCTCGGGTTATCACTTCCACGCCGGCGAGTACGACAAGGGCCACATCCAGACTTTGGCCCAGAGCGCCATGACCGTGGGCGCCGATGCGGTGGAGATCATGAGCCGCGACGAGGAACTCAACAACCGCATGGTGGAGGATATCAAGGCTCTGCCGGGCAACATCCCGGTGGTATTGGGCGGCGGCACCAACCTGGAGAACGTAAAACGCCGTATGAAATACGCTGACGCGGCGCTGGTGGGCGCCTGCTTTGAGGGCAACAACTGGGGCGGCAACATCGACCCCGAGATCGTCAAGGAGTATGTGGGCCTGCTGCGCTCTATCTAGAGAGCGGGCGGCACAGTGCAGGGCGGGTCGAGAGGCCGGTCGTGCGCGGCGCCACAGAGCGTACAAGTAAAGAGGGGCACGGCTGTTTATGAGGGGCAGCTGTGCCCCTTTTTTATAGGGCGGATGTTTGGCGCGTCGGCCCAGGCGGCTGGGAGCACCGGACTGAATGGGCGGGAGAGCAGTGGCGGCAGCGGCGGATTGCGGGCGATAGGGTCGGCGGGGAGGACGGCGAGCAGGTCTGGGAGATCGCTATGCGCAGGGGGGAGCGGCAGATCGGGCTGTTTGGTGGGACCGCGGGGATGGAGGTGTGCCGGGGCAGCGCATGGGGCCTGGAAATAGGGCCGTTTGGCGCAGTATGATCGTATATATTACCGCTGATCGCCGCAAAAATAGCGCGGCGACACGGCAACAGGAGAGGAGCAGAGAGATGAGAGAGATCACCGTGCGGGCCGCACAGAGGAGAGATGCGGCTGAGTTGGCAGCGCTCAACCGGGCGTTTAACGGGGCGACAGGCACCTGCGGGGCAACGAGATGGCGGCGCTGCTGGAAGAGCCGGCAGAACAGGTATTGGTGGCGGTGGTAGACGGTGCAGTGGCTGGCTTTATCTGCGGGCATGTATGGCGCTCTATCTGCTACTCCGATATACAGGGGGAGATAAAGGAGCTGTATATCGGCAGCGATTACCGGCGGCTGGGGTTGGGGCAGCGGCTGATGGCGGCTATGGAGCAGTATTTGCGGGGGCGGGGCGTGCGGGCAGTGACCCTGTTTACCGGGCTGCAAAACACGGCGGCACAGGCTTTTTACGAGCGCTGTGGGTATACCGACCAGCAGCAGATGGAGTACGAAAAAAAGCTGTAGGACCAGCCGCTGCCAAAGATAGAGGGAATACGGGCAAATTATGGACCGATGCACCGCGCCGGCAGCACAGAGGCGGGACCGGCAGAACAGCCGCGGTGGAGATAAGAAAGCTTGTGCCGGAGCGGGAACACCAGACCGCCAGACGGCATAACGGCTACTGGTACCGCGGCGGCCGGCAGCTTGAGCAGGGCGCGTTGGAGACGGCGGCACATCGGAAGATTTGGCGGCAAAATTGACGGACGTATTTTGTTGTTGTGGCCCTCTGCACCGCCGAAACTGCCGCTTTGTTTTGAATGGGCGAAAAGATAAATGCAGGGCGCGGCGTGAGCTGCGCCTTTTTTGCGGTGGGGTGGCAGCGCCGGTGAGGTTATTGGGGGATGGCACGATCTGGCGGCGATGGGGGATAAAGGATATAGACGCGTAGGGGATATATAGCAGACCGGCGAAAAGACGGCAGCTTTGGACGGGTATAGCAGTCTCTGGGCCCGGTGATGAGACGGAGGATGATCGGGGGATTTGGAAGCTGCCTGTTCTTATTTGTGGCGGTGAAAAAGAGATCTGGGTTTGGCGGTGGCGCAGTGGAAAAATGGCCGGCAGTGGCTGATGGCGGGGACAAGAGCGGCGTTTTTTATTCTCCGCCCCCAATATTCTGGTTTACATGTATGATAAAAAGGGGAGATGTGTTTTGAGGTGGCCGGCGGTGTTGCTGCTTTGCGGCGCGGTGTGAGGGGTGACCGACGCAGTCTGGAGAGTGGGGGGATAAACTGCGGGCGGGGTGGTGGGGCGCGGACAGAGCGGGGCAGCGGTGCGCCTTGGCGCAGCAGGCGGCGGAGTAGAGTTGCAGGGAGGCAAAAGCAGGGGCGGCGGGGAGACAAAAAAGGCGCCCGGCAGGTGGTGCCGGGCGCCTTTTGGTATGTGTAAAACAGGTCCGATCAGTTGCTGATAAGGCCCATGACGAAGATGATGCCGATGAGTACCGGCGCCACCCAGCGAATGAGAAAGCTGTACGCCCGCCGGATGGCAAAGCGTTTGCCGCAGCGCTCTACCTCGCTGGTGACGTTGCCGACGCCCCAGATGTGGCCCACAAAGATACAGGTGGCCAGAGCCGCCAGCGGCATGAGGATCTTGTCGGTCAAAAAGCCCATCGCGTCGAACAGGTTCATGCTGCCGATGGTAAAGCCGGCGAGCGGGCCCATAGACAGGCTGGCAAAGACCCCGATGGCCGCCATGATACCGCCCATCACCAGCGTGGCGGTGCGGCGCTTCCAGTGGAAGGTGTCGATGAAGAACGAGGCCACCACCTCCAACAGGGCGATAGCGCTGGTGAGTGCGGCGATGAACACCAGGAAGAAAAAGGCCAGCCCGAATATGCGCCCCAGGGGCATAGAGTCGAACACTGCCGGCAGCGTTTTAAAGATGAGGCCCGGGCCGCCGGTGGGCTCCATGCCAAAGCTGAACACCGCCGGCATGATGGCCATGCCCGAGAGCAGCGCCATGAGCGTATCCAGCCCCACCACGGTGCAGGTATCCTTGGTGATGTTGGTATCCTTTTTTAGATAGCTGCCGTAGGTGATGGCGATGCCCAGCCCCAGGCTGAGACTGAAGAACACCTGGCCCATGGCCAGCACCACGGCGTTTATGAGCGCCTTGGGGTCGGATAGCAGCGAGGTGTCGGGCACAAAGAGAAAGCGCAGGCCTGCGAAGGCGCCGGGGAGCGTGACCGCGCGCACCACCACCCCGATGAGCAGCACGAACAGCAGCGGCAGCAGCCATTTGCTGCAGGTCTCGATGCCTTTTTGCACCCCGCCGATGACCACCAGCACCGCCACGGCCATAAACAGCAGGTGCCACACCACCGGCTGCACCGGCGAAGCGACAAAGGTGTCGAAAGCGGCGGGGTCACTGACGCTGGCGCCGGTGAGATAGCTGCCGATGTACTTCATGACCCAGCCGCCCACCACGCTGTAGTAGGAGAGAATGATGAAGGCGCAGCTGATCTCGATCACGCCGACGAAGGACCACTTTTTGTTGATGCTGCGAAAGGCGCCGATGGCATTGAGCTGGGTGTTGCGGCCGACGGCCATCTCGGACAGCATGATGGGGATGCCCAGGATCAGGGCGAACACCAGGTAGAACACGATGAACAGGCCGCCGCCGGAGATGCCCGCCACGTAGGGGAATTTCCAGAGATTGCCCAGACCGATGGCCGACCCGGCGGCGGCCATGATGAAGCCCAGTGAGCCGGTGAAGTGGCCCCGGCTCGGTTTTTTCTTGTTGTCCATGATCGATAACACTCCTCTTTTGTTGGCGGTGCGACCGGCCCCGGCTGCCCATAGGGGGCGTTGGCGGCCGGTGCTGGTCGCTGCTGCTGATACTGTTTTTTTGATGCTGGCGGAATGTGCGGGGCAGCGCCGGCTGGGGCGCGCCAGAGATACACAAAAAATGGGCCTGCCCCCACGCGGTGTGCGAAGGGACAGGCCCAAGTAGCCTGCGGTACCACCCAACTTGGCGCGCGGCGGCGCGCCCAACTCGGCGGGATGCGGTGCATCCCCGGCGGATAACGGTGCCTGCCGGGAGGTGCTAGTGGGGGCAGAGGCCCGGTTCACATCTCCACTCAGGGGCGACGGCGGCCCACTCCGCCGGACGCCGTGCTCTCACCTGCTCACGGCTCTCTGTAGGGGCGGAAAAAAGGGGGCGCTCTCCCCGTCGGCGTTTTGCCAGCGGTATTTGCCGCCGGCCCGGTGCAGCAGCCCGCCCGGGCCGGCGAGATAGCCCCTATTATAGCAAGGTGGGGGAGAATTTGTCAAATAGCGGTGCCGCCGGCGGCGGACGGCGCAGATTTCCCGGGAAATTATGGAGGGGCGCGCCGGCCGGGGGCGTGACCGGGGCTATCCAGCGCGGGGCGCATATGGGGGACACAGACGGGCCCCGGGCAGCTGCCGGGCTTTGCGGCAGTGGGGGCTGTGGTTGTGGTTGGGGCCGGAGTTGGGGCGGTGCTGCTTGTCAGAACGGGGCAAAAAAGGTATAATCTACTCCATGGACAGGCGGCACAAGGCAAAAAGTGACACTGCTGCCGGGAAAGGAATTTTAGATGATGGAAAAGATAAGAAAGCTCTTGCGATCTGACCGGCTGTGGGAGCTGTTTCGCTTTGGCGTGACCGGCGGCCTGAGCTTTGTGGTGGATTACGGCATCATGATCGCACTGACCGAGCTGGCCGGGGTGCACTACCTGCTGTCTTCCGGCATCAGCTTTACGGTGTCGGTGGTGGTAAACTACCTGCTGTGCGTGCTGTGGGTGTTTAAGACCGACAAAAAGCAGTCGGCCAAGGCGGTCATCGTGTTCGTTGGCTCCAGCATCGTGGGGCTGGGGCTCAACCAGCTCATCATGTGGCTGCTGGTGGATATCGGCCACATCATGTACCAGCTGTCAAAGATCGCCGCCACCGCCATCGTTATGGTGTGGAACTACATCGCCAAGCGCAAAGCGGTGGAGATGTGAGCGCTGCCGCACCTTTTTAAAAGAGACTTAGAGTTCCCGGCGGGGCGGGGGCACATACAGGCTGGCCCGGTGGGGCGCTGCTCGGGCGCTGCCGCGGGGCAGCGAGCCGGACGGAGCACAGGCGCTGCGCTGCCCGCCGGCAGCAGAGAAGGACCGCCCGCAAAAAGCGCCGCCGGGCACGACACAGGAGGGGCATACCATGACTACACTGATAAAAAACGGCATCGTCATCACCGAGGACCCCGAGGATCGGGTGTTTTTAAAGGGCTGGATGCGCATCGACGGCGACCGGATCACCGGCCTGGGGGAGGGGGACCCCGGCGATGCGGTGACTGCCGACCGGGTGATAGACGCCACCGGCAAGGCGGTGCTGCCGGGCATCGTGGACGTGCACACCCATGTGTGCGGCTCGCTTTTTAAGGGCATGACCGAGGACCCGGAGGGGGCCTTTTACGGTCTGGCGCTGCCCATGGAGCGGCTGCTGACCCCCGAGAGCACCTACACCCTGAGCATGCTGGGCGCCGCCGAGTGCTTAAAGGGCGGGGTGACCTGCATAAACGACATCTACCACTACATGCGCGACACCGCCCGCGCCATCGACGAGATCGGCATGCGCGGCGTGCTGGCCCATAAGATCATCGAGACCGACCTGTCGACCATCCAGTATCACGACTACACCCGCATCCCCAAAGAGGGGGCGGCCCGGGTGGAGGAGAACTGCCGCCTCATCGAGGAGTACCACGGCAAAGACGGGCGCATCTTCTGCCGCTTTGGCCCCCACGCCACCGACACCGTATCGATAGAGCTGGCCCGTAAGATCGTGGAGCTGGGCCACCACTACCAGGTGGGCTTTCACATCCACGTGGCCCAGAAGGTGCAGGAGGTGAACTTTTTAAAGGAGACCTACGGTCTGACCCCGGTGGAGTACCTGTGCGAGACCGGGCTGATGGGGGAGGACCTGGTGGCCGCCCACTGCACCTACATCACCGACCGCGACATCCAGCTGCTAAAAGAGGGCGGGGCCACCATGGCTCACTGCGCCGAGATGTACGGCAAGCGCGGCAGCTTTCCCCCCATGGAGAAGATCTATGGGAGCGGGGTGCGGCTGGCCTACGGCACCGACTGGGTGACCATGGACCCCTGGACCAGCATGCGCATCGCGGTGATGGCCGCCCGCATGGCCGGCTGCAAGCTGAATGATCCCAGCGCCCACACCGCACTGCGGCTGTCGACCATCGTGCCGGCCAAGTCGCTGGGGCTGGGCGACCGCATCGGCTCGCTGGAGGTTGGCAAGCAGGCGGATATCCTGCTTTTGGATATGCAGAGCCCCAACCTGACCCCGGTGTTCGACGACCCGGTGGCCACCATCGTCTACAACGCCAACCGCCATGACGTGCACACGGTGCTGGTGGCCGGCAAGGTGCTGGTGGAGGACCGGCAGCTCAAGACGGTGGACGAGGCCCAGGTGCTGGCTGAGGGCCAGCGGGCGGCCACCGCCATCTACCGCGACTATAGGGCCGGAAAATAGCGGCCGGCCCGGCATCCGTTACCCGTTTGCAGAGGAGGACCCACGATGAAAAAGCTGATGAAAGAATTTAAGGAATTTGCCCTGCGGGGCAACGTGGTGGACCTGGCCGTTGGCGTGATCATCGGCGCCGCCTTTCAGGGCATCGTCAAGTCGCTGACCGACGACATCATCTCGCCGCTCATCGGCCTGTTTGCCAAGACCGATTTCAGCGACCTGAAGGTGGCGGTGCTGGGGGTGGACATCCGCTACGGCGCCTTTGTCACCGCGGTGATCAACTTCGTCATCATGGCCTTTTTGATCTTTTTGCTGGTAAAAGGCATGAACCGGCTGGCCGGACTGGGCAAAAAGAAAGAGTCGGCGCCGCCCCCGAAGGAAAAGCGGCGCTGCCCGTTTTGCTTTGGCGAGCTGGACGACCGGGCCACCCGCTGCCCCCACTGCACCTCGCAGCTGGCCGGGCCTGAGCCGGGACCCGAGACAGAGCCCGACCCGGCGGTATAGCCGTTTTGCGGGGCCGGCCGGCAAGAGACGGCAGGATAGAGGAGAGGTGCGGCGGCACCTCTCTTTTTTTGCGACTTTATGTGACAAAAAGCGGTGCGGCTGGGGAAACGTACCGGTTTTAAACGGCGCCTATTTGCAGATACTAGAGGTAAATAACTGCAAATGGGTGATGACGTGAGAGAGATCGAGCCAAGAGTAAAAAAGAAGACGAGAGACGACGTAAAGGTCTTTTTGATCGGCTGCGTGGGCTACAGCGCGCTGGAGATCTTGTGGCGGGGCTTTACCCACTGGAGCATGGCCCTGACCGGCGGCGGGTGCATGGTGGCCATCTATGAGCTGAACTGCCGCCACCCCCAGCTGCCGCTTTGGAAGAAGTGCCTGGCCGGGGACGGCATCATCACCGCCGCCGAGCTGGCGGTGGGCTGCGTGGTGAACCTGTGGATGGATTGGCACGTGTGGGACTACTCGGACCTGCCGCTCAATTTTTTGGGGCAGATCAGTTTGCTGTATTCCTGCCTGTGGTTTTTGCTGTGTATGCCCCTGTGCGGCATGAGCCGCAAGCTGCAGCAGGTTTTTGCCGGCGCCCGCAGCGGACGGCAGGCGGCGTCGCGGCTGGAGGGGCAGAGCCATTCGTAACAGCGGGTGGGTGACCGGCAGATGGGGCGCGGCCCCGCGTACATAAGAGCGCCGGACCGGGTTTGGCGGGGCGGCAGGAGCGGGCGAAAACACGCGGTGTGAACGGCCGGCGGATGGACCGCAACTTTTTATAAAAATGGGGCTTGCATTTTCTGGGAGATATGCTATAATAACACTTGTCGATAGCGAGGGGTTAGCGCCCGGCAGCTTATTTTTTTGACACTTGGGGTTTTAGCTCAGTTGGTAGAGCGCTGCGTTCGCATCGCAGAGGTCAGGGGTTCGACTCCCCTAAGCTCCACCACATTTTCCTGGAGGCGTAGCTCAGCTGGTTAGAGTGTTCGGTTCACATCCGAAAGGTCGTGGGTTCGAGTCCCTCCGTCTCCACCAAAAACACTGCACAGACAAACCGTCTGTGCAGTGTTTTTTTGTTGTGATCCACTTTATAGCCTGCTATTTTCTTTGGGTAAGATCTGGTCGTGGGCGGCCGCCGATCTTTGCGCGCCGTGAGCGGGTCATCTGTTCACGCCGCGCTCCAGGGTCTGTTTGGGCGGAGGTTTTCGCTGCGGCCAGCTAGGTGTTGGTGCGCAAGCCGCTGCCGGTATCGATGGTCTGCGGCTGCTGTGTCTGAGGTCCAGAGGGACAAGAGAGCTGGCAGCTGTCCTATCGACAGCTATTATAGAGGTGCAGAGCATGCGTATGGGTGTGCAATATGAGCGCACGGAGGACTGCCGCTGCCTTCGCACCTGCTTTTTATTATATCGTATTTGTGGTGGAGACCTGCCGCGTGAGTTCTCGACATGTCGACACCGGGCAGCGACATAGCTACAGTGTTTACAAACGATCGGCTGTTTTTTAGCCGTGATCGCGGTCACCGTTCGAGCGGGTGGTGTGGGCCGAAATTGGTATGAAAATTGCTATGTACGTGTTTGACAACGGTCACCGCCCACACGGGTGGTGTGGGTCGAAATGCTTCTGACTTGTCGATTGTCATTACATCTATGGGTCACTACCCACATGGGCCGAAAGGACTGTTGGCTCTGCCAGCGGTCTTTTTGTCTGTTAAAGTGAGGTCTGACATGGGCGGCGTGGGGGTGCTGGAACTGCCTGCCGCGGCCGATGGGCGGTGGTGTAAACTGCTGCGGATAGCGGTGAACGTTATGGGCGGGCACTCGGCGGGAAATACATCTTTCGGGAGGTGCGGTGCTGCTGCGCACCGGGGCGGTGGGCAGCGCTTTTTTGATAGCGCGGGAAGGACCGGCGTGGTTTTGGACTCTGTTTGGGGGCTTATTACAGGGAACTGCGGGTGGGGACATGTGCGGTACAGGGCGGGCTGTGTGCACGTGCAGACGCTGTCAACTGGCTTTTTCAGGTACCGCTCGAGCAGGCTTTTGGTGGGCGGGGGCGCCGTTTTATGTATGGCCCGACCCTGGCGCCCGGCAGGCAGCAAAGGCGGCGGGGGCACAGTCGGCAGAGAGCCGCCGACAGCGCCGGCGGGTTTGCTGCTGGGGCGGGACTGGGGGCGCAGTTTGGCGCGGCGGAGCGGCAGCGGCCCTCTGTGTACTGCGCACCCGATTGACAAACTGCTGTGCGGGGCGATAAGATAGAAGAAGCGAATACATACAGGAGACATCTTACAGGCCGCGGCGCCGGGCTCCGACCGGGGACGGCGGGCGGCGAAAAAGGAGACGTGTGTTATGAGACAGTATGACCTGGACGAGATCATCGACCGCAAAGGGACATTTTGCTCGAAGTGGGAGTTTATGCCCGGAGACGACCCCTCCGCGCTGCCCCTGTGGGTGGCGGACATGGATTTTGCCTGTGCCGACCCCATCATCGAGGCGCTGCACGCGCGCATCGACCGCAAGATCTTCGGCTACACCGTGTACAACAACCCCGCCTATAAAGAGGCGGTCACCGGCTGGTTTCGGCGCCGCCACGGCTGGGAGGTAAAGGCTGACGACGTGTTTTTCTCGCCTGGGGTGGTGCCGGCCATCTGCTACCTGATCCAGGCGCTGTCACAGGTGGGGGACGGCATCGTCATCCAGCGGCCGGTCTACTACCCGTTCACCAACAGCATCGTCGGCAACGGCCGCAAAGTGGTCAACAATCCCCTGCGGTACGAAAACGGCCGCTACACCATGGACTATGCCGACCTGGATAAAAAGCTGGCCGACCCCGGCGTGAAGGGGATGATCCTCTGCAGCCCGCACAACCCGGTGGGCCGGGTGTGGTCGCTCGACGAGCTCAAAAAAGTGGTGGAGATCGCCAAGAAGTACGACAAGTGGATCATCTCGGACGAGATCCATTTCGACCTGGTGCGAAAAGGGATCGAACACACCCCGCTGCTCAAGGCTTGCCCCGAGTACAGAGACCGCATCGTCGTCTGCACCGCCCCCAGCAAGACCTTTAACCTGGCCGGTATGCAGCTGTCGAACATCGTGATCGAGAACCCCGAGTATCAGAAAAAGTGGCTGCACGTCATCGGCGACCAGAACTCGGTGGGCTTTGCCAACCCGTTTGGCATCACCGCCATGATCGCCGCCTACAACGAGAGCGAGGACTGGCTGGACCAGGTGAACGCCTATATCGACGGCAACATTGCCATGTGCAGAGAATTTGTGGCCGAACACCTGCCCCGGGCCACGATGGTGGACTGTGAGGGGACCTACCTGGTGTGGCTGGACCTGCGGGCCTACTGTGCGGACAAAGAGGAGCTGGAGGAGATGATGCTCCGCCGCGCCAAAGTGGCCCTGGATGAGGGCTACATGTTCGGCGAGGAAGGCATCGGATTTGAGCGCATCAATGTGGCTTGCCCGCGTTCGATCGTTCGGCAGTGCCTGGAGCGGATGGCCCAGGTGCTGGAGGGAAAATAGAGAAGAGTTACCTCTGTGCGGCGAGAGCCGGGCAGCCGGGGAGACCGGCCGCCCGGCTCTTTTTTTACTGCCGGCCGGGCTGTGGAGCAGATGGAGGTGGTGGGAGAGCGGAGAGAACGGCTGCGGGACGGCGGCCTTATGCCGGTAGATGACCAGCGGCGGCATGGGTTGGGCATGGGTTGGGCATGGGTTGGGCATGGGTTGGGTATGGGTTGGGTATGAGCCAGGCATGAGCCAGGCGTGTAGTGGAGAAGATGCCGCCGCGGAGTGGGAGCGGTGTGGGACCTGCCGCCGGCTGAGGGGCGGCGCGGCGGGGGCAGTCTGCGGAAAAGCGGGGCCTATTGGGCGCATATAAGCGGGACTACAGGCGCCTATAAGATGCAGCCGGCGGTATACGGGGGAAGCGGCCGTTGGGGCTGCCGCTGTGATTGCGACCTCGGCCGCTGTTGACGAAACTGCTGCTTTGGGTGTTGGTGGGGCGGGGTTTGACTGTGTGCCCGAGATAAGCGGGAGCTATATAGAGCGCGGCGGGGCGGGCGGTAGAGCACTGTGTTGGGGAGAGGTGGCCGGCTGTGGCTGCACAGTCTTGTTGTAGCTTTCGACGCTGTTTGAGACCCGGGGTGAAGATGGGGAGCGCACCGGAGTTGCCCAAGGCCCGGCGGCGGGAGCATCTCGTAACAGAAGACGGAGCGCGGGAGCGGGGCGACCAGCTGTAGGGGCGCGCGGACAGCGGCGCCACGGCAGGCGCATGGTGAAAAGGTGGGATATAGTGGACTTGGCGGAGAGGCGTTCTTTTTTTGGCGTTCTGCCCGGCGGCGGTTTGGCGCTGAGCAGGCAGAGCGCGGTGGTCGCCAGGAATCTGAGGGAGGAGATCTTGCGGGCAGCGGGAGGAGCAGTGTTTTTTAGATGTAATATAATGTGTATGTTTACTTAATAATTCTGGTATATATGTGCGTGAAAATTTGAGATAGAGAGAGGATCATATAAAAAAACAGCCGAATGAAATAGCGTTTGCTAACTTTGTATCAAAAAGAATACGATAGGACCTTGATGGCGGACATATAAGACATAAAATCTCTACATAGGAGGGGTTTTATGGGAATTTTAGAAGCGTTTATCCGCCAGATGCGCGAGCATCGAGAGGCCCGACACTGGACTCAGGAAAGAGCAGCTTTTGAGTGTGCTGTTTCGGTGGAACACTACAAAAAAGTGGAGCGGGGCGTATCGACGCCCAGCTTGACCATCGCCGTGCGCATGGCCAGAGTGCTGGATATCGATCTAAACGCACTCAAAAAATTAAAAGATGACAAGAGCGAAGAGACGCGATAGCCGGCTGTCGCGGTCGTAGGGCTGCCGGCCGGTACTGGCGGCGCCAGCGGCGATGCGTAGAGCGCAGAGCGGCGGGGCGAGAAAGCTCTGCTGCCGGCACAATAGAGCTGCAGTGGGCTACCTATTACCCGGCACTGCGTGGAGCGGGGTGAGGTGGCCTGTTTGGCATACAGAGATATAACTTACTGGCAGGTCCTTTTGCCCGGCAGATCAAGGGGGCCGGCTGCCCACACTTTAAAAAGAGCGGAATATATGCAGCATGCATGCTGCTACTGCCTGCCGCAGTTTGGCTGCCACCCTTGATGTGTCCGAAACGGATGAGCGCATTTTTACTGATAGCACAGCGTTTGATCGTCGGCAGAAAATCTGCCCTGAACAGAGAAAATAGCGATTGGTGGTGAGCGCGGTGACAGATATACGAGAGCTGTTTTTACCAAATAGGACGTGCGACAGCAGGGATGAGCTGCTGCGGTGTAAAATCGTCCCCCATGTTTCCCCCATGCCCCCACCGCCATAATGAGCACGGCGCGCGAAGGCGGCGACCGCCCAATAAAAAAGCCCCCGGCTGTTTCACTGTGAAACAGCCGGGGCTTTTTTTGCGGTATGCGGCGGGCGCGGCGCTACCGGTCCGGCTCGCGCTCCTGTTCCCGCTCCTGTTCTTGTTGGAGTTCCTGCTCCTGCTGGAGCTTTTGGCGCATAAAGCGGGCCATGTTTAAGAGCACCTCTTTGTCGTGGGCGGTGAGCTGGCGGCTCTCGTGCAAAAAGGCGTAGGTGAAGTCGTCCAGGGTGACGTCGCCGTCGGCGGGCGCGGCGGCGACATCGGGCCCGGTCTTGCCCAGCAGGTAGTCGGTGGTGACGCCAAAGTAGTCCGACAGCTTGGACAGCGTCTCGGCCGAGGGGAGCACCTCCAGACCTTCCTCCCACTTTTTCTTCCAGTTGGAGACTGCCGACTTGGGCACCCCGGCCTGCACCCCCACCGCCGACGGCTTTACCCCCGCCTGCTGGCACAACTGTACGTATCGGTCATAAAACATGGCAGCACACCTCGCAAAACTGGCAAAACAGAGAAGTTCTAAATATAAAACGAAAATCACTTGAATAGTTCTATAAAATGAACTATCATAGAAATACAGAGTTCATCAAAATGAACTTATGGCAACACCGGCGCGGACGAACTCCGGCGCTGACACACAAATACAGTATAACACACCCAAAGCGTTAGTTCAATATACTGAACAGAGAGGGAAGAGCGATGCCGGCACAGTGGACGGGGGACGTGGTGCGGCGCATGCATCTGGCTGGCGTGCGCAGAAAGGAGCTGGCCCGGGCGCTGGGCTACAGCCAGGAGTATTTGGGGAAGATCCTAAACGGCCGCCGGGCGCCCCGCGGCGCGCAGCAGACCATCGAGCGGGCGCTGGATGCGCTGCTGGCCGGGCGCGGCGGTCTCGGTGCGACAGAGGGGGCAGAGAGGGGAGAGAGACATGCTTGATCGGGTAGTGGGCGCCTTGGCGCTGGCGGGACTGGTGGCGGCGATACGGCTGTGTGCCAGCCAAACGCTGCCGCCGGCCCAGGCGCTGTTTTTGGGCCTTGTTAGCCTGGCGGGGCTGGTGGTGGCGGTGGAACATTGCTGGTACTGCCGCCTGCTGGGGCGGCAAAAGCGGCGGCCGGCAAAGAGAGACCGGCCCATGATGTGAATTTTTGAGGAGGAGGTAAGGCGAGGTGGAGGAGCGCACAGCGGTGCTGTTAGAGCGCATTTTACTGATGAGCGACCTGCTGGCCGACCGGGTGCTGGCCGACCGGCCCTGCTGCGTGCTGGTGGATACCATCCAGGACGCGGCCCGAGAGATCCAGCTGGTGCAGGAAGACGGCGATGTGTGACCTCTGCCGCCGCAGCCCCTGCCACCCGCGCTGCCCCGGGTCTGGCGCGCGCTACTGCCCGCCCCGGTGCGCGGTGTGCGGCGAGCCGGCCAGCCAGCTGCAGGGCGGCACCGCCTACTGCGGCGTGTGCGGCGACTGGGCGGTGTACCGCGCCGCCGACCGGTGCGACCGGGACGACTACCTGCACCACTGCGGGGCGCAGTACCGCTCGTTTGCGGCGGCGCGGGGAGAGGACTGCCGCGGCACAGCCGCCCAGGCAGCTTTTATAGAGGGGGACCTGGACGACTTTGCCCGCTGGATGTACCAAAACGGCCGGGCACAGCCGCCGCAGCGTTTCGAGTAAAAAAGTGAGAGATCCACAAAACAGGAGGATAAGACCTATGGCAGAGTGCAAAAGAACGCCCTGGAGCGACGCCCAGCTGGAACAGCAGTTGCGGGAATGTGTGGCGGAGATGCAGCTGGAGCGGATGCCCAGCTGCAGAGAGCTCAACGCGCATACCGGCAGCGGCGGGTTTTCGGCGCGGCTGGTAGCGGCGGGCGGGATGTACAGCTGGGCCCGGCGGCTGGGGCTGCCGCTGAAGCAGAGCGCCACCGAGATCGGCCGGCAGGGGGAGGAGTACGCCGCGCTGTGGCTGCAGGCGCGGGGCTACACGGTGGAGCGGATGAGCGCCCGCCACCCCTACGACCTGCTCATCGACCGGGCGGTAAAGGCAGACGTGAAGTTTGCCCACCTGGGCGGCCGCCGACAGACGGGGAGGTATTCCTTTGAGCTGCGCAAGATATACCCCACCTGCGACATCTATCTGCTGGTGACCGAGGCCGAGGAGGGCTGCCGGGCAGTGTATGTGCTGCCGGCCCAAAACGCCATGCACCGCATGCTGAGCATGGGGTCGATCACCAGTAAATATCAAAAATACCGGGGCCGCACCGACATTATCGACCGTCTGCTGCGCGCCTTTGCCGAAGTGGGGTGAAAAGATGCCGAACCGCATCATTAAAGAGAGCATCTGTACCAGCGACACCGTCGACGAGCTGGACTGGTTCGAGGAAGTGGTGTTTTACCGCCTGATGGTCAACTGCGACGACTACGGGCGCATGGACGGGCGGCCGGCCATCATCAAGAGCCGGCTGTTCCCGCTAAAAAGCAGCGTGACCGAACACAGCGTGTGCGAGGCGCTCGAGCGGCTGGCGGCGGTGGGCCTGGTGCTCATGTACGCCTGCAGTGGCCGACCGTACCTGCAGCTGGTGACCTGGGAGCGGCACCAGCGCATCCGCAACCAAAAGAGCAAGTACCCCGCCCCCGGCGCGGCGCCGTCGGCCCCCGGCGAGCTGCGGACCACTGACAGCGGCTGTCAGCCGACGGCGGTCGGCTGCGGGCCCAATCCAATCCAATCCGGATCTAAATCCGAATCCGAATCTAAATCTAAATCTAAATCCATATCCGAATCCGGATCTCTATCCAATGCCGAGGGGGAGAGCGGAGCGGATGCGTGCAGCTGTGCGGCAGAGGAGGCGGGGTTTGCGCAGTTTTGGCAGATCTACCCCAAACAGCACGATGAGGCGGGAGCGCGGCGGGCATGGGCCAGACTGGCGCCGGATGCGGCGCTGACCGCCCGCATTTTGGCAGCGGTGCGCCGCCAGAGCCACAGCAAACAGTGGACCAAGGAGGACGGCCTGTACGTGCCCCACCCGGTGCGATACTTGGACGAGCAGCGCTTTAAGAGCGTGCGGCTGCCCGCCAGTGGCAGCTTTGACGCCGCAGTGCTGGATGACTGGGAGAACCGCTACCCGCTGCCCGCCGCCCCGCAGGAGCAGGTCGGGGCCGCCGGCAGCTGACCCGGCGGCCGGGGCGTGAAAGAGCGGGGCAGCAAAACAGCGGGTAACGGACGCGGTATTTGGCTGGCGCGTTGCCTCGGCGGCGCAGCGCTTGGGACTTGTGCCGCGCAGATGAGCGGAGCTCTGCGGCGGTGGTATGGCCGTGTTGTGGTGGGGCTGTGGTGGCTGCACCTGTTGAGCAGGTCGAGCTGCAGCCGCTGGGCCTGCGGTGCGGGTGAGCCAGCAACAGGGTTATCTGCGGGGGGCCGCGATGCGGCGCGGCGCTATTGGGCGACCGGCCTGTACATCCAAAGCGGTGGCGCTGGAAGGTGGGGGCTACCGTGCGGGAGCCGCATAGGGCCATTTTGGAGATATGCAGGCCGTGGCAGTCGACCTGGCCGGCCGGGCACACATCGGGCGGTAGTTGGGCAGTGGTTGGGCAGTGGTTGGGTAGTGATTGGGTTGTGGTGGACGGTCGCGGCGGGGGTGACCGGGTCGGCACGGACAGCGGGCAGGCGGGCAGGACTGAACGGGGGCTGCTCGGGGTGGGGCCTTCGGCCGAGAGCGGGCGCAAAGCTGGTGCGGCGGGGTGCAGGCGGGGTGCAGCGCGGCCCGATGTGGCTCGGTGCTGCCTAATGCTGCCCAGTGCCCCGACTGGCTGTGGGTGGCGATGCGGGGCATGTGGCTGGGTGGCGGCGCGGCACTTGGTGGGGCTTTGCGGGGACCTGGTGGGGCTGTATCGGGTGGACACGGCGTGTGCTGTCTCTGGTGGGTCTTGGCGGGACCTCGGCGGCCCGGGCGCGGTGGTGGAGCGGCGATACATACGGGCAACAGGTCGCCACCGCGTGTAGCCGGGGCAGGAGGTAGCGGCTAGAGGACAGTGGAGAGAGAACCGCGCAGTGCGAGCAGCGGGGGCAGGCGGGCAGGGCTGAACGGGGGCTGCTCGGGGTGGGACCTCCGGTCGAGAGCGGGCGCAAAGCTGGTGCGGCGGGGGGCAGGCGGGGTGCAGTGTGGCTCGGTGTGGCCCGGTGCTGTCTGGTGGCTGCCCAGTGCCCCGACTGGCTGTGGGTGGCGATGCGGGGCATGTGGCTGGGCGGCGGCGCGGCACCTGGTGGGGCTTTGCGCGGCACCTGGCGGGGCTGTACCAGGTGGACACGGCGTGTGCCGTCTCTGGCGGGTCTTGGCGGGACCTCGGCGGCCCGGGTGCGGTGGTGGAGCGGCGATACATGCAGGCAACAGGTCGCCACCGCGTGTAGCCGGGGCAGGAGGTAGCGGGTAGTGGCTAGCGGCTAGAGGACAGTGGAGAGAGAACAGCGCGGTGCGAGCAGCGGGGGCAGGCGGGCAGGGCTGAACGGGGCTGCTCGGGGTGAGACCTTCGGTCGAGAGCGGGCACAAAGCTGGTGCGGCTGGGGGCAGGCGGGGTGCAGCGCGGCCCGGTGCGGCTCGGTGCTGTCTGGTGCTGCCCAGTGCTGCCCAGTGCTCCGACTGGCCGTGAACGGCGATGCGGGGCATGTGGCTGGGCGGCGGCGCGGCACCTGGTGGGGCTGTACCGGGTGGACACGGCGTGTGCTACCTTTGGCAGGTCTTGGCGGGACCTCGGCGGCCCGGGTACGGTGGTGGAGCGGTGATACATGCGGGTTGCAGGTCGCTACCGCGTGTAGCCGGGGCAGGAGGTAGCAGGTAGTGGCTAGCGGCTAGAGGACAGAGGAGAGAGAACAGCGCGGTGCGAGCAGCGGGGCAGGTGAGCAGGGCTGAACGGGGCTGCTCGGGGTGGGACCTTCGGTCGAGAGCGGGCGCAAAGCTGGTGCGGCGGTCCGACTGGCCATGAACGGCGATACGGGGCATGCGGTTGGGTGGCGGTACCCGACGAGAGGTGCCTGTAAGAGCGGACCGCCCTGCGCCAGCTTGGGGGGGCGGGCGGCAGCGGTGCGGCGTGATACCGGCTGCACAGTGCACAGCGGCAGACATATGGACAGGCAGCCAAGCTACATGGCCCGGTCCGGCGGCGGTTATTGTGCGCGCCATGAGCGATAAGCAGTGAGCAGTGAACAGTGAACAGCGGACCGACGCAGCGGGATGGAGCTGCGCACCGGCGGCGTCCAGGCGCCAAAACCTGCGGGATACAGACACGGGCCGCAGGCGCTCTCCGTCAGGACCCGGCAGAAGGCGGCCGGCTGGCCGACTGGCTGCGCCGCCACCGCACGGCATAGAGCGGTACAGAGAAGTGCCGAACAGATACCGGCGCCGCCGATGCACAGCGCCCGAAAACAGCTGTAAAGGGATAAGACTTGTAAGGTGAGAGATGTATACCGGGACCGGGCGGGCAGGCACCGCCGCGGCCCGGCCGAGAAACAGAGGGGGAGCATATGTTGCGTTTACAGGAGCTGCTACAGATACACCGCACCCGGGCGGCGGCGGGAAACGCCACCGAGCGCCGGGTGGCTCTGGAGACCATTCGCGCGCTGGAGGAGCTGCGCGCCTATCGGCAAAAAGAGCCGCCGGGGGCCCACCGTGCTCGCTGAATTGGCGGCGCTGGTGCTGGCGGCGGCCGCGGCGGCACTGCCCCCGGCCGGCAGCTTTACCGTGTACGCCTACTGCACCGAGCGCTACCCCCACATCTGCGGCGGCAGCGCTTACACTTATTCCGGCGAGCCGGTACAGGCCGGGCACACGGTAGCGGTGGACCCCGCGGTGATCCCGCTGGGCAGTTGGCTATATATTGAGGGGCTGGGCTGGCGGCAGGCGGCCGATACCGGCAGCGCCATAGACGGCCGCCGGCTGGACCTGGCGGTGTGCACACACGAGGAGGCCCTGACCTGGGGCGTACAGCACCGACAGGTGTGGATATGGGAGGGAGATACATGTTTACAGCGGCCGACCAATTGAGCCAGCTGCCCCATCTGCGGCGGGAGATCGGGCAGCTGCAGCGGCGCATCGAGACGCTCAGAGACCAGGTGGTGTACACCGCCGACCGGGTGCAGAGCTCGCAGCGGCAGTTTCCCTACCGGGCGGGCACCGTGCGCATAGTGGGGCTGGATATGCAGCACAGCGAGAGCCGCCGCTACCAGCAGCAGATCGCCGGGCTGTTGGCGGTGCTGCGCCAGCGCCAGCGGCGGCTGCTGCAGCTGGCCGCGGCGCTGGAAAAACAGATCGCCGCGCTGCCCGACAGCCGCCACCGGCAGGTGCTCACACTGCGCTTTATCGAGGGGCTGACCGCAGCCCAGACGGCCCAGGTGATGGACTACAGCCACCGGCAGGTCGACCGGCTGCAAAAGGAGGCCGCCGCCCAGCTGCGCCGGTAGCGCGGCCGCAGACACGGCGCAGATCGCCGCGGGGACCTGATGCGTGATGAGACGTGGGCGCAGCCACCTGCCGGGCGGGCTGTTGGGCCGCCATCTGTGCTGCCGTGTGCGCCGGCTGCGCGCGAAGCAACGGCCGGGTCCCTTTACAGCCAGCGTGTTCCCCCTGTGCCGCCAACAGGGCCTGGAACGCCGGCCCGGCCCATCCCCCCAGGGGCGCTGACCATCTGGTAAAAGAGTTGCCCGATACCCGACCGCTGTAGGCTGAGCGCTGTTTTTTATGGTATCGGTGCGGCAGTGCGGGTGTAAGCAGTGCCGCGCCAAACCGCAAATGGGGCGTCGGCGGCCACTGCGGCTACGCTGCCGCCATTTTGTCCGCCGGGCATGTTATAGATGCTGTTTTGTCAGCGGCAGGAGATTTCTTTTGCCTGCGCGGCGGCCGGACCGGGGCCTGTGCACGCTTTGGCGTAGGGGGAAGCTGCGGCGGGGCTGCTGCAGCTGTTTAAACAGCTCGCACTGGGCGCAGGTGTCGGCGATCGCCGCCGACGAGAAACAGGCGCAGGGCCAACAGATACAGGGCAAAAGCGCCGATCTCTTGTGCGTCCCGCCGCAGAAGGCGCCTGTTTTGGTGCGGCACAAAACAGCCGGGGCCGCAGGAGGGAAATACCGGCTCTAAAAATAGAGACCGCGGCCGCGGCCGGGCCCGCAGTGTGCCCCCGCCAACAGCCACCAGCCACCGGCCACTGCGGCCTGATGGTTGCCCCGCGTTTAAGAGAGAGGAGGACCTGTATGGATTTTGACCCCCAATTTTGGGTGCAGATACTCATCTACGCCGTGTCGTTCGGCGTGGTGTACGGGCAGATCACCACCCGTATCAAGTATCTCGAGCAAAAAGTGGACAAGCACAACGAGGTGGTGGAGCGCATGGCGATGGCCGAGCGCGACATCAAGAGCGCCCACCGCCGCATCGACGAGATGAGGGAGGAATTGCCGTGAAGATCAACTGGAGAGTACGGCTCAAAAATCCGGTGTTTTGGGCGCAACTGGCGGCGGCCATCGTGCTGCCTATCCTGGCCTATCTGGGCCTCGCCTGGGGCGATATGACCAGCTGGGCGGCACTGGGCGGCATTTTGGTGCAGGCGGTAAAAAATCCGGTGATCCTGGTGTCGGTGGTGGTGTCGGTATGGGGCATTGTAAACGACCCCACCACCGCCGGCCTGGGCGACAGCAAAAAGGCGCTGGGTTACCAGCGCCCCAAACAGGAGGAACAGTGATATGGCTCAGCAGCTCATCCAACCGGTAAACGATATGACCGTTACCGCCAGCTACCGGTGGGGCGGGGCCTACCGCGCCCGCTTTGGCAGCGACCACTACGGCCAAGACGTGGTGGGCAGCACCACCGTGTACGCCCAGGGCAGCGGCCGGGTGCTGTTTGCCGGCTGTGACCGTGTGTGCGGCTACGTGGTGGGCATCCTCTACGACGAGGTGCAAAACCACTTTGACGGCGGCAGCTACCCGGTGGTGGGGCGCTACTTCCACCTGGCCGGCGCGCAGGTGCAGCCCGGCCAGCGGGTAGACAAAGATACCGTCATCGGCATCATGGGTGACATCGGCGCGCTGACCACCGGCCGGCACCTGCACATCGAGCTGGACCGCGACACCGCCTACCCGGCCTATACCCCCACCCTGACCGGCGATTCGAACATCCTAAAAGCCGGCCTGCGCGGGGCGAAAGACACCACCCTCGACCCCATGCGCCTGACCCACTGCAAGACCTCTGGTCCTGATAACCAGCGCTGCGCGGTGGGGGACGGTATCGCCTGGGTCGACCCCCGCGACGGCGCTATCCCCCGCATTCGGTAGCGGGGGAGCGGGCCGATGAGTAAATGAGGTAGATAAGCAGCAGAGGAACGTATTTAGAGGACGTTCCTCTGCTGTTATGTGTATATGTTGTAGGCGTATTTAATAAAAAAGTGATAAAACATTGATTTTTATTAAGATATTTGCTATGATCAAATGCGGGGAACAAATTATATAAAATAACATTACTTAGAATGGAGAATTGTCATGCCGATCATGTTGACCTTTTCACGTGCTGTATATCAGTATAGGAAAGCACATCATTTATCACAGGAAAAAATGGCCGAGCGATGTGGTATATCTGTTGCACACTATAAAAGATTTGAAAAAGGGGAGACAAATGTAGGACTGGATATCGCACTGCGTATTGCTGAAGTATCGGAGGTCCGCCTGGATGGGCTGAATAAGAGAGAAGTAGGGACGATAGAGGCGTGATTTTATTTGACGTCTCGGCTACGTTGTGTGTATAGTGTAAGGTACAGTACCGATAGCGCATATCGCAATATTTTTTGACGCCTGGTAAAAAAGGCGCACTGGATTGAAATGAAGTTCTGTTTTTTTAGAGACCCGTGTCGCCGGGTTCGTCGCCCCCGTATAGGCGGCGTGGATTTTTGGCTATCGGTACAACAAAACAGGGCGGTCACTGCAGTGACCGCCCTGTTTTGTTGTCTCTACGCCCGTCCACCAAGTCTGCCTGGCAGCAGCATCTGCCCGGCTCGTACCCGACAGCCGCCACCCCGCCCGGGAATAGCTGGGCGGGGCCTTTTGCGGTGCGGCGGCTGGGGGAGCCGGTGCCCGGGGCCGCGACACGCCCGGCCGGGGCACCTTACCGCCCGCATCTCTGCCCCGCAAAGAGGGCCTGCCCGCCGCCGCTCAAAAAAAGGCGGGCCGCCCCGCCGGGCAGCTCGCCGCAGATCGCCGAGGGATATAGGGGCCGGAGCTCACACCCGCCAGCGGTTGCCGCAGGTCTGGCACACGGCGTAACCGCGGGTGACCGACCGCTGGCCCCGCAGCAGGCAAAACAGCGCGATCCAGCCGACGATGGGGATAAACAGTAAAATGATATACAGCAGCACCGTAAAACAGCCCCGCCGCCGTGTCTCGGCCACCGCCTGCACCTGTACGTTTAAACTGCCGCACCGCCCACACTGCATAAAAAAACCTCCCGGTAACAGGCTGCCGCCGCCCCGGCGCCCACAGCCCACTAAAGATCATATCTCTATCATACAGGATATGCCCGCCCGGCGCAACCGGTCCCGTCCGCCCACACCCACCACCTGCACACCGCTCCCCACACCCACCACCTGCACACCGCTCCCCACACCCACCACCCACCACACACCGCCCCGCCGCTCTGTCCCGCCCCGGTGTATGCCGCCCCGCTGCCGCTGGATTAGGCACTGCCGCCGCGGCAGAGCACATCAGCAGCACCAGCAGCACGGGTGCTGCTGGTCTCAACTAGACGAAAATAGAGAGTCTCAGCCGTCCCGATGACCGGTGGGGCAGATGATTTGGTTTCAGTGTGTGGGTATCGGTGCATATGGCGGGTGAGGCAGTCATGTCGCTACCTATCCGCACCGGTCAGTGTCAAAGCGGGCAACAGCAGCGGTCTCTTATCGGCGGGGGAGGAGCATAGTGCGCCGTCACCCGTTCGGCGCAGACGGTACCCCACCTTTGCCCCCACAAGCAGCTATGGCAGCAGCGTCCGCCCGATTATCGGAAGCTGCTCCGGGCGCTCTGGTCGTCATGGCGGTGTGCCCATCCGGGGCGGCGTGCTATCCCTCTGCACCGCCCCAGCATCGCGCTCCCCCAAAGGTGACGGCCGGCTTATCGCACTGCCTGGTAGTCGCCGGCGCCCCGCTGCGGTGTTAAACCGCCCCACTGCTCATAGGGCTGCTTGTCCACTTTTTGCCTGCCTGGACGATATGCCTGCAGATCGCGCTCGTGCTCGTGCTGTGAAAGAGTTACAGAATATTGACAAATGTATACAAAATAGTAAAAAATGTTCTGTATTACTGTCAGATATGTTAGGATGTTTCTTGTAAAGAGTACAGACTACATAGCAGAGCATGTAAATTTTCGACAGAAGCCTTGCCGGGTGCTGTGCCCAATGTTTGCCCCGGTAGCAGTTTTACAGTGGTGGCCCGGCGAAGGCGCAGAGAGGAAGGTGCAGCTGCCATGACCAGAGGTAAGAAGATACGACAGCGGGTGTTACAGGAGATCAAAAAGGCGGTGGTGGGCAAAGAGGAGATCGTCGATAAGATCCTCATGGCCATGACCGCCGGCGGCCATGTGCTGCTCGACGATATCCCCGGCGTGGGCAAAACTACCATGGCTCTGGCTTTTTCGCGGGCGCTGTCGCTGGAGTATAAGCGCCTGCAGTTCACCCCCGATGTGACCCCGTCTGATGTGACCGGGTTTATGATGTATAACAGAGCTACCAGCCGGTTCGAGTATAATCCCGGGGCTATCCTCTGCAACCTGTTTTTGGCCGACGAGATCAATCGCACCAGCGCCAAGACCCAATCGGCGCTGCTGGAAGTGATGGAGGAGGGCCGGTTCACCATCGAGGGAGAGACTCGCCAGGTGCCGCAGCCCTTCACTGTTATCGCCACCCAGAATCCCATCGGCTCTATCGGCACCCAACAGCTGCCCGAGAGCCAGCTCGACCGCTTTATGATCTGCCTGTCCATGGGGTATCCGGCCTTAGAAGAAGAGTCGCTCATCATGAAACAGCGCCACACGCAAAATCCGCTGGATACGATCTGCCCCGTGCTCACGCAGCAGGATATCCTCACCATGCGCGCCGAGGCGGCCGCCACCGCAGTGCACGATGCGGTGTATGACTATGTCTCGGCCCTGGCCGCCAAGACCCGCGCCTGCGAGATGGTCTCTCTGGGTATCTCGCCCCGCGGCTCGATGGCCCTGATCCGCATGGCCAAGGCCCGTGCCTACTTGGATGGGCGCGCCTTTGTCATCCCCGACGACGTGCAGGGCTGCCTGTTCGATGTGGGCTGTCACCGTCTGCTGTTGGGCACTAAGGCCAAAGTGGGGGGGATCACCGCCCGCCAGGTATTGCAGGATATCTTAAAGCAGGTCGAGGTGCCGCAGATCAGCGAAGAGCTGCTGGGTGACGAACCGACAGATCGAGGTGAAAAAGCATGCGCAAAAGCCGCATCTTATACGGGATAGTCTGCCTGGGGGCACTGGTGTTCGCCGGCGTTTACTGGGATTACCTGTCTTTTCTCATTTTTGTAAGCTGTCTGCTGCTGCCGCTGTTTTTGTACCTGCAGCTGCGGCTGACAGCAAAAAAGGTGGCGGTGGAGCTGCAAGTCTCGCCGCCGGCACTGCCCAAAAAAGACCCGCTGCAGCTCACTTTTGCAGTGCACAACCGCTCTTTTATACCGGTGGCCCAGCTGCGCATCGACTACCAGCTGCGAAATGTGCTCTACCCACAGGTCACCGGCCATCGGGTATATCTGCTGGCGCCGGGCAAAAATACCCAGCGGGTGACGGTGAACATGCGTCCCCAGCATATGGGCACGCACCAGATAACGGTGCAGCGGGTGCTGCTCTACGATTTTTTGCGCCTGTTCTGTGTGGCCGTACCCTGCAAAAATGACAGCTGTACCGTTGCCGTACAGCCCCGCTTTTTAAACAGCAGTCTGCAGCTGAGCGACCAGCACTACTACCGAGCCGACGAGAGCGAGCTGTTTTCCCCCACCCGGGTGGGCAGCGACCCGTCCGAGATCCTGCGGCTGCGGCCCTACCAGCCCGGCGACCGTCTCAGCCGTATCCACTGGAAATTGTCGGCCAAAGAAGGGGAGCTGGTCGTCAAAGACCCCAGCCAGCCCATCCATAGCGAGACGTATATACTGCTGGAGCTGTATGCCCCCTGGGGCCGGCAAAAAGCGGATATCGACGGGGTGGTGGAGTCGGCCTGCATGCTCTCAATGCTGTTTTTAAAAGAGGGGGTGCCCCACACCGTATTCTGGTATGACCGCCCCCAAAAAGCGCTGCTGCACCAGCCGGTCGCCGACATGGCCGACCTGTACCTGCTGGTCGAAAAACTGCTCGGCTCCAGCCCTTACGGCGACGACGTGCAGGCCCTGAGAGCGTACAGAGACCAGTTCGCAGCCGTATTTGCCCCCTGTGGCCGAGTGCTCTATGTCACCTCCCGGCTGCAGCAGCGGGATATCGATCGCCTGGGCGCGCCGCACCGGCGCAAGATGACCGCCTTTTTGGTGGGGGATTTCAGCCGCCAGAGCATACCCGATCTCGGGCGCGACGAGCTGCCGCTCCACTTTGTCGACAGCCAAGACCCGGCGGCCGCCTTTAACGAGATGATTTTATAGACCGGGGACAGGAGGGGTCCGCCTTGAAACACCCGATCAGTTTGCCATCCTGGCTTAAAAAACGCCTGTCGCACCGGGCCGCCCCCCAAGACCGGGCCCCGCTGCTGCAAAACGAGGATTTCGTGCTGGATGAAGAGCCCTGCGACACCAGTGAGAAAAAGCTGCCCCGGTGGCGCTTTTTCATGGCGCTGGCGCTGTATCTGTACTGTGCGGCCAGCTTTCTGTGCACCTTTTTTTCACTTTACGATATCGCCGACTGGCGTCTGCCGCCGCAGTGGCTGGCCGCCGCCACCGCCGGGGCAGCGCTGCCGTTTTGCCTGCCGGTGGTGCGCCGCCACCCCCACATCACCGGCGCAGTGGTGATACTGGTCGCTGGCGGCGCCACCTGGTATTTTGGCGCCGGCACCCAGACGGCCCGCTGGGGCCTGTATGCCATAGTCAACGATGTGATCGACCGCATCAATCTCTCTACCACCCGCTTTATAGCTCCGCTGCGGCTGCCGGCCCAGCACGACACGCTGGAAAACATCCACATCTGCCTGTTCTACCTGCTCGCGCTCTGCCTGCTGTTTACCGCCTTTGCGGTGCTGTGCCGGCCCAATATCTTTTTCTTTGCGCTGCCCACCGGCGCCTGCCTGATGGTGGGTATGTCTTACGATATGCAGCCCAACTACATCGCCTTCGTGGCGCTGATCATCGGCTGGGTCCTGGTGGGCTTTTTGCAGATCTCGGTGCACGGCAGCCGCCGCCGCGCCCAGTTTTGCACGCGCCTAAAAAAGGGCGGCACCTATTCTTCGCTGTTTGTCAGCCGCTTTGTGCAGGAGGAGGTCCGCTACGGGGCGGGTCTTACCTGCTGTGTGTTTCTCATGGCGCTGTTTGCGCTCTCGGTGGGGGCCGGCCTGGCGGTGTTCTCGCCGCCGGTGTACCAGAGCGCCCCGGTGCTGGCAGTTCGGCAGCGGCTGGGCAAAGCGCTGGTGCCCAGAAAGGCGGGCCAGCGGGCCTGCGACCTGTATAATGGCCAGGTGGCCATGACCACCAGTTATACCTCTATGCTGTACATGCAGGAGCCGCGCGACCTGCGGCTGCGCGCGGCCAATACGGGGCAGACACAATACTTCAAGGGCTTTGTGGGCGCCGCGTACCTGGGTGACCGGTGGCAGAGCTTGGCCGAGGACCGCGCTGCCAGCGAGGGCCGTCAGTTTTCGAGCAGCGGCCGCCACGTGCAGAACATCCCCGCCGACTACCTGGCCCTAAACGGCCCGGTCATCAAAAACCCGGCACTCGATACCGTGTACCGCGGCCAGACCGATATTTTGCTGCTGGACGTGATGGAATTGGCTACCCGCCGCTTTACCTATATCCCGTACCACGCCAGCTACCGCGACACCACTACCCTCGATATGGGCCGCGACAAGATCACCGGTGAAAACGTGTATATCGACGTGCCCACCGAGGTGGACCCAGACGCCACCATGTTTCCCCGCACCGACCGCTACGCCGGCAGCTACTCTTTTGATTACTGGGCCACGCCGTCGCTGCTAGACTGCGATATGCTGGGCCCGCTGCAGGCGGCGGCAGAGCAAAATAGCAGTGCTGCGGTGCTGCTGGCAGACGAGAGCTGCTACCGCGATTTCGTATACGACTACTACACCCGCCTGCCCGAAAACAGCCTCTGGCAGATCCGGTCCACTTACACCCCGCAGGCGCGCCAGCAGGCCGGCAGTCTCTCTGGCTTTGTGGAGCGGGTACGCGCCGATCTGGCGGCTACCGCCACCTTTTCGCTCATTGAAAATCCGCGCCCGCCCCAGGGGCAGGATTATATCGAGCACTTTTTATACACGACCAAACAGGGGCATTCCGCCCATTTTGCCTCGGCGGCCACCGCCATGTTTCGCGCTGCTGGTATCCCCGCCCGCTATGTAGAGGGCTATCGAGCTGACCCCGACGACCTGCAGGCCGGCACCGCCGACTTTGTCACCCAGCTCGCCGCCGCCGACGGCAGTCAACTGCCGGCACAGGGCTATACCTGCACGCTCACCGAAAAAAATCACCACGCCTGGGTAGAACTCTATATCGATGGTTTTGGCTGGGTACCGGTAGAGGTGTCGCCGGGTTTTGTGCAAAAGACCGATTTTGATCCCTCGCTGTACACGGGCCAGCCACTGACCGCCAAAGAGAGCGGCGGCACTCAGCCTCAACAGGTACAGCAGCAGGCCGAGAGCGCCGCCGGCCCCAGCATCGGCCAGGCACTCAAAAAATACGGCACCTTCTCCTCCCGGGTGTATAACCTCAGCTTTCTCACCATCGGCTGGGCGCTCATCTATCTGCTGGTGCTGGCGCTGGCCTGCTGGCTGCTGTATCTGGGCCTGCGCCGCTATGTGCGGCTGCACCGGGAAAAACGGCGCTTTTACACCGGCGATGCCCGCCGCGACGCGGTGGCTCTGTACCGCTACACCCGCCGGGTACTGGCCTGCGCGGGGGTACAGGTGGCGGCTGGGGCCTCCTACCAGGCCTACTACCAGGCGCTGGCCCGGGCGCTGCCGCCCCAGAGTGACCGCCAGCGGGAGGATTTTGCCCAGCTGCTGCAGCGGGTGCTGGCCGTCGGCTTTGGCGCACAGCCGCTCACCGCTCAACAGATGGCCGACTGCCTGGAAAAGACCCAGGGCCTCGTCGAAGCGCTGTATCGCACATTGGGCCCCATCAGGCGACTGCGGCTGCGCCTCATACAGGCGCTGTGGTAAAAAGGGGGGAAGTACCGTGAAAAAACTGCTGGCTGTGCTGCTGGCACTGGGGGTGGCGGCCGGCCTTCTCAACGGCTGCAGCGAATCCCACAGCATCGGCTGGGTACCGCCGCACATCACCACCTCGCTCGAGCAGCGCACCCCACTGCTCATCGATAGCGACGGCAATATAGCCGACTTTTATGCTCTGGGCTATGTATACACCTGCGACAAGCTCGACCTGCGGGCCATCACCGTCACCCACGGGGTAGTCGGCCTGGAACAGGCGGGGGTCAACCTGCTCTCGGCGGCTGATCTCTACGAATTTTCCTGCCCGGTGGCCCTGGGGGAGAGGCGGCCGCTCGACCAGTATGCGGTGCTGCAGGATGGGGCCGACGGCGAAAATGGACTGGGCGAAGTGGTGCTGCCTACTCCCGCCAAAGATCTTGACCCCCGCCCCGCCTGGCAGGTGATGTACGAGATAGCCAAAGAGGAAGGAGGGCGGCTGCAGATCGTGTGTATGGGGCCTCTTACCAACGTGGCCAAGGCCCTCGACACCTACCCCGACTTTGCCCACTTGGTGGCCGGTATCACCACCACTGCCGGCTTTGGCAATTACGACCAGATGCCCGAGCGCGACGGCTGGACCACCGCCTCTATCATGCGCGGCGAGCCGGACCTCTTTAACGATCAGGCCGCTTTTATAAAGGTGTTCGGCAGCGGTATCCCCATCACCAGTATCGGCGCCTCGGGCGCCGAGCAGTACCGGCTCGGTTACGTCCCGCAAAAGGGAAAAAAGAACTCGCTGGATTCCTGGCTGTCCCCCGACAGCGTCTACAGCGACGTGTTTCGCCTGGTGCGCCAGCAGTATAAGGCTTCGGGCAAGTACCGCGACCGGGCCACGTTCCCCAGCGTGATGGCCCTGCTCAGCCTGATCGATGACCGGCTGCTCACCTACCAGACGCTGCATATCCAGCAGATCGCGTTCGATATGGGCAGCGTGGCGGTGCAGCGCGCCAACAGCGGCGAAAATGCCATGGGCAGCGTGCGCCGCGTCACCGGCTTTGCCGACTATCGGGGCTACGACGACGCATTTTTCTACATGCCCCGCTACTACCGCAAGTACAAATAGGAGGCCCCACCATGAAACTGCTCAAAAAGCCGCACTCGCCCCGACGGGTGCTCATCCAGTGTATCGCGGTCGCCTTGGCGCTGGGCGCTATGCTGGCCGGCGGTGCCTGGCTGGCAGTACAAAAGGTGCGCGCTGTGCCCGAATACGCCTCCAGCGCCGGTGTGCTGCACGTAGAAGGGGTGTTCGTATCGCCTCGGGGCCGGGCTTATGCCGTGGTGCGGCGCAGCTACCAAAACCCGTTTTTACAGAGCTTTGACGAGATGGAACTGGCCTCTATGCAGCTGGAGGCGGCCGACAGCCAGCTCACTGCCACCGCCTGGGTGGAGGGGGCCCCGTTCACCGCCTCCAGCGCCGGCTACCCCACCTTTTACAGCGGTCAAAACGGGGTGTTTCACACCTATTACACGCTGGCTTTTAAGGAGCAGCTGCCCCCCGGCGCCACCGAGGTGCAGATGGCCATAGACGGCCATCGCCAAAAGCCGTTTGCCCTGCAGCGGCTGCAGACTCGGCAGGCGGTGAACAAGAGCTGGCAGTTGCCCGACGGCGCAGTCCAGGTGTCGGCCTGGTCGCTGAGCGACGAACGCCGCGAGATACTGGTGTACTGCCAGAGCGACAACGCCGCTGAGCTGCCCAGCCCCAGTCTCAGCCGGGTACAGCTGGGCGGAGAGGACACGAGCCGCCAAGCGGTGTATGAGCAGGTGCTCGAGAGCGGGCCCGACTACACTCTGGTGCTCTACCGGCAACAGCTAAAAAAGACCAGCCGCGCGCCGTTTGAGCACTATCCCGAAATCGGCGACCTGGTCTATCAGGGGCTCGAGTTCTCGTACTACCTGGACCCCCCGGCCCAGATCGAGTTTCCCATCCTGCGCGAGCAGGGCAGACAGGTATCGCTGGAGCGCCAGCTGGACCTCTCACCCACGCTGAGCGCCACCGACCTGGGCGCGGTGCGCAACGAGCAGGGCTTTTTCTTCACCCTGCACCTGCCGGCGCTGTCGGAGCACCTGAGCCTGTGCACGCTGGAGTACCGGGCCCCCGGCAAAAAAAGCACCGAGAAGCTGGACTTCAGCGACCCGCTGCTGGACCTGCACCAGTCAGATGTGGCGATCTCCTGCGCCGTCGAGCGGGATAAAGAGACCAGCATTATCGAGATCCACCGCCTCTCTTACTTCTATCCGGTCATCGGCTGGGCATTCCGTCCGGATACCTGATATCCGCCGCCACCGTTCGCCCCGTTTTTACACCGTTTACGGATGGACACTTTTTATAGAATATGGTACACTGATAAGGCTTTTGGGCGGCCGCCATAAGGCGGTGCGCCCGCTGCCGCCCCGGCGAGGCGCCCGTCTCAAACAGGCCCAAAATAAGGCCCAAACAAGGCCCGCCCGCGGCGGCAGCACCTGTTTTAAGCTGTATACCGCCGCTGTCTGCCGGTCTCGGGCTTTTCTTTTGGCCCGGCCGGCCCCGGCGGCTTTTTACCCGCATAAAGTCACAAAAAAGAGGTGCCCCATGAACGAAAAAGAGATCGCCGAGATCCGCCGCCGCTTTCGGCCCGAAAAGTCCAACATCAGCCACATCCGCGGCTGCTACGTCAACGAGAAGCGGGAGGTCATCTCCCAGTTCGACCAGCCGCTGTCGATGATGAGCGAGGAGGACGCCGAGAAGATCCTCTCCATCCTCAAAAAAACGCTGTCGGGCACGCTGGGCAAAAACCTGATGGATATCGAGTTCATGACCCAGCAGGTGCTAGACGGCCCCGAGCACAAGCAGCTCATGACCCTGCGCAGCAGCGCGCTCAAAGACGAAGAGGCGGTGCAGGCCTTTTTCGACACCGCCATCCAGTCGCTGGATATCGAGGGCAACTACCTCATCATGCTGGCCTACGACGTGTACGACGTGCCGTACCGCTCCGCCGACGGCCAGCGGCTGGAAGATGCCGCCTCCGACACCTTCTCCTACATACTGTGCAGCGTGTGCCCGGTAAAGCTGACCAAGCCCGCGCTGAGCTACTACGTGCAGGACAGCCAGTTCCACAGCCGCGAGCCCGACTGGGTGCTCGCCGCGCCCGAGCTCGGCTTTATGTTCCCCGCCTTCGACGACCGCAGCGCCAACATCTACAGCGCGCTCTACTATACCCGCAGCGCCGCCGAGGTGCACGACGGCTTTGTCGACGCGGTGTTCTGCTGCCAGCCGCCCATGCCCGCCGCCGCCCAAAAAGAGACCTTTGGCGCCGTGCTGGGCGAGACGCTGGCCGAGGACTGCAGCTTTGAGGTGGTGCAGGCGGTGAGCGACGAGCTGTGCCAGATGATCGAGACCCACAAGGTGAACAAAGAGGAGGAGCCGCTGCGCATCTCCAAATACACCGTCAAGCGGGTGCTGGAGGGCTGTGGTCTGCCGCCCGAGCGCACCCAGGCCTTTGTGCAGCAGTACGACGAGGCGTTTGGCAAAGACGCCGACCTGAGCCCCAAAAACATCGTCGACGTCAAGCAGTTCGAGATCCGCACCCCCAACGTGGTGGTGCGCACCGCCCCTGCCTGCAGCCACCTGGTCGAGACCCGGGTGATCGACGGCAGCAAATATATCCTCATCCGCGCCGAGGACGGGGTGGAGGTAAACGGCGTCAACATCACCCTACATGGCGGCCCCGCCGAGCAGTGACCGGCAGCCGCCCCCCAAAAAAGGAGGACCGGCCATGATCTTATCCGACAGAACCATCCGCCAGCTGTTGCGGCAAAAAACGCTGGGCATCCAGCCGCTCGACGACGGCCAGATACAGCCGGCCAGCGTCGACATCCGCCTGGGCGACACCTACAGCATCGCCGAGGAGACCAGCGCCGGCATCGTCTACCTCGACAGCGAGGTGCGCTACCGCACCATCCGCGCCCAGAGCTACCTGCTGCTGCCGGGCCAGTTCGTGCTGGCCACCACCATGGAGTACTTTCGCCTGCCAAACGATCTCACCGCCTTTGTAGAGGGCCGCAGCTCCATCGGCCGGCTGGGCCTGTTCATCCAAAACGCCGGCTGGGTCGACCCCGGCTTTGAGGGCGAGATCACGCTGGAGCTGTATAACGCCAGCCGCAGCGCCATCGAGCTGCGCGCCGGCCGCCGGGTGGGGCAGCTGGTGTTCGCCCGCATGGACGCCCCCGCCCAAAACCCCTACCGCGGCAAGTATCAGGGCCAGCGGGGGGCCACCGGCTCCCGCATCGCGCAGGATCTGGAGCTGCAAAAGTAGTACTGCCCCAAAATTTCCCAAAACTGCTCAAAAACTGCCCGCGAACTGCCAAAACTCGATCAAAACGGCTCAAAGCTGCTCAAAACAACTCAGAACGGCCCCCAAACTGTCCTCGATCTGTCCTCAAATCGCCCCTAAATTGTCCCCCTCAACTGGCGCCGCCCGATTATTTTGGGCGGCGCATATCTTTTCCCGCCCGATCGTGGTACTATGAAAAAAAGGGCTGCCGTACGGCACCGGCCCGGCGCACCCGCCGAGCGCGGCCGGCTCCCGGGGGAGGGGCGCGCAATGAAACACAAAAAGAGCATGCTGCTGCGGACCAATCTGCTGGTCTGCCTGGTCATTCTGGTGGGGTTCGCCGTCACCGCGGCGCTCAGCTACCGCACCAACTACGGCGCCTCGATCCAGCACATCGAGCAGGTCTCCGACCTGACCAGCGAGGATATCTACCACCAGCTCTCCACCGCCTTTACCAAGCCGGTGCACGTGTCGCTGACTATGGCTGGCGACCGCCTGCTGCAAGATTTTTTGACCCGGGAGCCCGATCACCTGCAAGACCCCGCCTTTACCGAGACGCTGCGCCGCTACCTCGACGCCTACCGCCAAAAATACAGCTACGACTCGGTGTTTTTAGTCTCCACCGCCACCGGCCGCTACTATAACTTTGAGGGCCTCGACCGGGTGCTGGCGCCCGGCGACCCCGAGAACGACTGGTACTACCAGCTGCTGGCAAGCGGCGACGACTACGCCATGAACGTCGACAACGACGAGGCCGCCCAAAACGAGATCACGGTGTTCGTGAACTGCAAGATCAGCGACGGGCAGGGCCAGGTGCTGGGCATCGTGGGGGTGGGGGTGCGTATTGAGGGGCTGCAGGCGCTGCTGCGCAGCTACCAGGAGACCTTTGGCGTCAGCGCCTACCTGATCGACGACAGCAGCGACATCCAGCTCTCCACCGCCTATACCGGCTACCAGAAGCAGTCGTTTTTTGCCCTCTGTCCCTACAGCGCCGGCGTGCGGCGGCAGCTGCTCGGCTGGCGCGAGGAAGGGGAGGCCCTCAGCCTGTGGAGCGATACGAAAACAGGCCGCGACTACCTGGTCGCCCGCTACCTGCCCGAGCTGAGCTGGCACCTGGTGGTGCAGCGCAACACCGGCCCGCTCATGCAGGGCCTGCAGCGGCAGGTGGGGCAGACGGCGGCCATCATCGCGGTGATCATCGGCTTTATCCTGCTGGTCATCACGCTGGTGATACGCAGCTACAACCGCCGCATCGTCGAGCTGCTGCAAAAAAACGAGCAGGAGCGGCGCTCGGTGTTCCAAAAGGCCACCGAGCAGCTGTTTGAAAACATCTACGAGCTGGATATCACCGGCGACCGCCCGGCCAACCAGGCCACCGCCGACTACTTTGACAGCCTGGGCGCGCCGGCGGGCACCCCCTTCAGCCAGGCGCTGCGCATCGTGGCCCAAAAGCAGATCAAAGAGGAGTTCAGGCAGGGCTATATCGACACCTTTTCGCCGCAAAACGTGCTGGACTGCTACCGCGCCGGCCGCGACACGCTGCAGTACGAGTTCATGATCTCCACCGGCGGCGACTACTACTGGATGCGCATCACCGCCCGCCTCATCGAAAACCCCGGCGACGGCGCGGTGCACATGCTCACCTACCGCCAGAATATCGACGCCGAAAAGCGCCGCCAGCGCCGCATGCAGCGGCTGGCCCACACCGACGAGATGACCGGCCTGTACACCAAGACCGCCACCCAGCTCGAGATGCAGCAGCGGCTGGCCCGCAGTGCCGACGGCCCCTTTGGCTTTTTCATCCTCGATATCGACAACTTTAAAAACGCCAACGACAGCTTGGGCCACGAGTTCGGCGATACCGTCATCCAGAGCTTCGCCCATAAGCTGGTGGAGCACTTTGGCCCCGAGGCGGTGGTGGGCCGTATCGGCGGCGACGAGTTCGCCGCGCTGGTGCCAAACTGCGACTATCAGCGGGCGGCCCAGCTGGCCGGCGAGCTGGTGCAGGCGCTCAGCTATCAGCACCGCACCGCCAGCGGCAGCTGGCAGGTGTCGGCCAGCGTGGGGGTGTCGCTGGCCCCGGCCGACGGCAGCGACTTTTTAAGACTCTACCGCCGGGCCGACGCCGCCCTCTATAAGGTCAAAAAGCAGGGCAAATGCGGCTTTGCTCTCACCGGAGAGCCGCCAGCATAGCCGCCACCCATAAAAGAGCAGAGCAGGGGACCGCCTGATCGAGTAAGGTCCCCCTGCTCTGCTCTTTTGCGGACCGGGGCAGACCAAGACAGACCGGGGCAGGGGCCCGTATGCCTGTGTGGGGCTTATGGCCTGTAGGGCCTGTATAGAGCTTGTGTAGAGTTGTATGGGGTCATATGGGCTGTATGACCTGGGTGGTCGGGCGCGGTCTTATACGCGACATCGACGGCCCGCCGCGCGATCTCACCGACCGCGCGAGCGGCGGCAGACGAGCCGCCTACCCGCCGGGAGAAGCGGCAAAACAGGGGCCGCTGCCGGCGGACAGCGCCGCCGACTTCCACTCTTCACCGCTCACCGCCATCACCGCAAGCATGGTCCGCGGCCGCCGCCGCTTTGGCCGCCGCCCAAACGCTGCCTAAACGCCGCCCAGCTGCCGACCGGCCGCCGAGCAGCGTTTGCCGCCGCGTACAGCCCGCCGCCGCTGTTATTCGGATAAAATTTCTCTAATTCGCTTGACAAAACAAACTGTAACCAGTATGATTACAGTAATGAGAAAAAGGAGGTGTGCCCCATGCAGCAGGTAAAGATCGCCGCTGTGGCGCTGCTTGCCGCGCTGGTACTGTGCAGCTGCGGCGCCGGCAGCCAGCCATCCACCGGCGGCAGCGCCCCGGATGGCCAGAGCTCGAGCGGCGAGAGCGCCCAGCCCGCTGGCACCTATCAAAAGATCACCCCCCAGCAGGGCCGGGAGATGATCGACGCCGGCGGCGTCACGCTGGTCGACGTGCGCACCGCCGGGGAGTACGCCCAGGGCCACATCCCCGGGGCGATCCTGGTCCCAAACGACATTATCGCCAGCCGCCCGCCCGAAAAGCTGCCCGACAAGTCGGCCCCTATCATCCTCTACTGCCGCAGCGGGTCGCGCAGCAAACAGGCGGCCGACAAGCTGCTGGCCATCGGCTACCGGCAGGTATACGATATGGGCGGCATCATCGACTGGCCCTACGACACCGTCACCGGGGGCGAGAGCGCCCCCCAGTAAATACTGCAAACAGCGAGGTATCAGCACTTTGAACGGAGATCTCTCACTGGCCGTACACGCGCTGGTGTTTTTAGACCACAAAAACTGCACCCAGTCCAGCGAGCAGCTGGCCCAAAACATCTGCACCCACCCGGTGCGGGTGCGGCGGGTGCTGGCCAAGCTGGCCCGTGCCGGACTGGTGCGCACCCGTGAGGGCGGCGCGGGCGGCTACCTGCTGGCCCGCCCGGCCGCCGACATAACGCTCTGCCAGGTGGCGGCGGCGCTGTCGGTGCACTTTGTCGAGGTCAGCTGGCGCAGCGGCGACGTGGATATGGACTGTCTGGTCGCCTCGGGCATGGGCGCCGTCATGGACGGCATCTACCGCGAACTCGACGAGCTGTGCCAAAAGCGGCTGCAGAGCATCGCCATCGGCGATATCACCGCACAGATATTCGGCGGCCCCGCCGCCTGACGAACAGAAAGAAGGCTTTTCTTTTGAAACGATACGACGATATCATCATCGGCTTTGGCAAAGGCGGCAAAACGCTGGCCGGCGCGCTGGCCGGGTCCGGCCGCCGGGTGGCGCTCATCGAGCAGTCTGCGCAGATGTACGGCGGCACCTGCATCAACGTGGCCTGCATCCCCAGCAAATCGCTGGAGCACAGCGCCCGCATGTCCGCCGCCCAGGGCGGCAGTTTTGCCGACCGGGCCGCCCGCTACGCGCAGGCCATCGCCAAAAAGCGCCGGCTCACCGCGGCGCTGCGGCAAAAAAATCTGGCCAAGCTCCAATCCGCCGGGGTCGAGGTGATCCTGGGCCGGGCCGCCTTCACCGGCCCCCAAACGCTGTCGGTGGCGCTGCCCGACGGCGGCATCCAGCAGCTGCAGGGCGGCCACATCTTTATAAATACCGGCGCCCAGCCCAACCTGCCCGCCATCCCCGGGCTAAAAGAGAGCCGCTACACCTATACCAGCCAAACGCTGATGGAGCTGGATGCGCTGCCGGCCGAGCTGGTCATCATCGGCGGCGGCTACATCGGGCTGGAGTTCGCCTCCTACTACCAGAATTTCGGCGCCCGGGTCACGGTGGTGCAGAACACCGGCGACTTTATGCCCCGCGAGGACGCCGAGGTGGCCGCCGCCGTGCGCCAGAGCCTGCAGGACCGCGGCGTACAGCTGCTGTTTGGCGCCCAGGTGCAGCGGGTGGAGGACGGCCCCGACGCCGCCACCGTGTACCTGCAGCAGGCCGGCGAGCGCCGTGCACTCAGCGCCCAGGCGGTGCTGGTGGCCGTGGGCCGCCACCCCAACACCGAGGGCCTTGGCTGCGAGCGGGCCGGGGTGGCCCTCACCGATCGCGGCGCCGTACAGGTAGACGAGCAGCTGCGCACCACCGCCCCCGGCGTTTGGGCCATGGGCGATGTGGCCGGCGGCCTGCAATTCACCTACATCTCGCTGGATGACAGCCGCATCGTAAAGTCGCAGCTGCTGGGCGACGGCGGCCGCACCACCCAAAACCGCGGCGCCGTGCCCTACAGCGTGTTTTTAGACCCGCCCATGGCCCGGGTGGGCCTCACCGAGCAAGAGGCCAAAGACCGGGGCCTGTCTGTGCAGGTGGCCCGGCTGCCGGTGGCGGCCATCCCCAAAGCCCAGGTCCTGGACCAGACTACCGGCCTGTTCAAGGTGGTCATCGAGGCCGCCAGCGGCCGCATTTTGGGCGCGCACCTGTTCGGGGCCGAAGCCCACGAGCTGATAAACATCTTTAAGCTGGCTATCGATATCGGCGTGCCGTACACGGTGCTGCGCGACAATATCTACACCCACCCCACCATGGCCGAAGGCATCGGCGACCTGCTGGCCGCCGTCCGGTAGATGCCACCTCGGCAGCACCTGCACCCGGCGGGGGCAATTTGGAGCAGTTTAGGATAGTTTAGGGCAGTTTGAGGCGGTGTGATACCGCTCTATATCCGCCGGTACAAAATGTAACAGCCCGCGCCCCGCCCCAGCTGCCTGCCGGTGCGGGGCGCGGTGTGTGCCGCCCTTAAAACAGCGCCGCCACCGGCTGAAAAGGCCCGCCGCCCGGTGATATCAAAAAAGGAGAGAAGAGACAACGCAATGGATATCTATCAGCAGATCAAAGAGGAGTGCCTGCGCTCCACCGAGACTAGCCCTATAAAGCACCTCTGCCAGATGATGCAAAAGGACTATGTGCATATGCACGGCCCCGAGCACCACGTCCTCGACGGCGCCTGCTTTTTGTCGGCGCTGCACAGCGCGGGGGTGGATTTCGATCTCGATGCGGCGCTGGACGAGATGATCCGCCGCGGCCGGCAGATGCCTGGGGCCACCTGCGGGCAGTGGGGCGTCTGCGGCTCGGCGTCCTCGGTCGGCGCGGCGCTCTCCATCCTGCACGGCACCGGTCCGCTCAGCAGTGACCAGTACTACAGCGACAATCTCAGCTTTGTCTCGCAGGCGCTGCAGGCGATCGCTGCAGTAGGGGGGCCCCGCTGCTGTAAGCGCAACGCCTTTTTGTCGCTGTCGGTGGCGATCGACTTTGTCGACCGGCAGTACGGCATCAAGCTGCTCAAAAGTAAGCCCCGCTGCACCTTTTCGCCCCAAAACCAGCAGTGTCTCGGCACCGACTGCCCCTTTTTTGGGGAGTGAACCGCCGGGCCACCGCCCACTTACGCCGCCGCCCACTACTGCATAACAAAGGCCCCCGGTCTCTGCCGGGGGCCTTATTTTGCGCTGTGGGCCGTGGCTGCGTCTGTGCTGTGCCGGACGGCATCGAGAGCCGCCGCCCGGCATAGTCAGGCGCTTTTTGCCCGCGCCCACCTGCTATAGGCCCCAGCCGCCGCGCCCGAATAGCCCGTTTACTTCGCACCTCCCCACAGGGACAGCTTTTCTGTGCTCTCCCAGCTCTCACCACCCAGACTGCCCGCCCGCAGTCGCGCTGGGCAGGGGAGGGCCGCTGCTACGCCGTCTGTCACCCACCGGCATCCCCGCCGCGCCTGGATGACCCACCTATCCCGCACCTCCCCACAGACGGATTCTCCGCGCTCTCCCAGCTCCCGTCGTCCAGACTGCCCACCCTCCGCCCCCCAAACAGCAAAAGAGAGCAGCGTGAGGTAACTGTTACCGCGCGCCGCTCTCTCTCTATTTTGCCGGGCGCCGGCCCGCCCGCAGGGGACACAGGCCGAAAATACGCCGCTCTTTAGCCGATGTACGCCTTGCCGCCCATGTACATGCGCAGCGGCTCGGGGATGGCGATGCGCCCGTCTTGCTGGGGCAAACAGCCCGGCCCGCTGTCTTTCTAGCTGATTAGCTAGCGCCCCCGCGGCGGCCATCTTCACACCTCACTACAAAAAGCGGCGCGCAGAGCAGTTCTGTACGCCGCTTTTCTATTTTTGACCACCGGGCCCGCCCGGAGCATGTTTAGAGCCATGTCTAGAGCGCGTTTCGGGTTCGTCTCAGGCACGTTTTGATCGCGTTTAAAGCGCGCTGAAAGTATGGCCAGAGCCCACCGGTCCACCGGTCCGCCATCCCATCGGGGCCGGGCGCTCAGCGCCCAGCACCCGGCCCCGACAGGCCCCTCTTTTGCACCGGACCTCTTTAGCCGATGTACGCCTTGCCGCCCAACAACATGCGCAGCGGCTCGGGGATGGCGATGCGGCCGTCCTGCTGGGTCAAACAGCCCGGCCCGCTGTCTTTCTAGCTGATTAGCTAGCGCCCCCGCGGCGGTCATCTTCACATCTCACAACAAAAAGCGGCGCGCAGAGCAGTTCTGCACGCCGCTTTTCTATTTTTGACCACCGGGCCCGCCTGGGAGCATGTTTAGAGCACGTTTCGAGTTCGTCGCAGGCACGTTTTGATCGCGTTTAAAGTGCGCTGAAAGTATAGCCGGAACTCACCAGCCTACCAGCTCACCGGCACCCGGCGCTCAGCGCCCGGCCCCGACAGGCCCCGCTTTTGCACCGGACCTCTTTAGCCGATGTACGCCTTGCCGCCCATGTACATGCGCAGCGGCTCGGGGATGGCGATGCGGCCGTCCTGCTGGGGCAAACAGCCCGGCCCGCCGTTTTTCCGGCTGACCGGCTGGCGCCCCCCGCGGTGGCCATCTTCACACCTCACTACAAAAAGCGGCGTGCAGAGCAGTTCGGCACGTCGCTTTTCTATTTTTGCCCACCGGGCCCGCCCAGAGCAGGTTTAGAGCATGTTTAGAGCGTGTTTCGGGTTCGTCTCAGGCACGTTTTGACCGCGTTTAAAGCGCGCTGAAAGTATGGCCGAAACTCACCGGTCCACCGGCCCGCCAGCCCACCGACGCTCAGCACCCGGCCCCGACAGGCTCCGCTTTTGCACCGGACCTTTTAGCCGATGTACGCCTTGCCGCCCATGTACATGCGCAGCGGCTCGGGGATGGCGATGCGGCCGTCTTGCTGGGGCAAACAGCCCGGCCCGCCGTTTTCCGGCTGACCGGCTGGCGCCCCCGCGGCGGCCATCTTCACACCTCACTACAAAAAGCGGCGCGCAGAGCAGTTCTGCACGCCGCTTTTCTATTTTTGCCCACCGGGCCCGCCCGGAGCATGTTTAGAGCCATGTCTAGAGCGCGTTTCGGGTTCGTCTCAGGCACGTTTTGACCGCGTTTAAAGCGCGCTGAAAGTATGGCCGAAACTCACCGGTCCACCGGCCCGCCAGCCCACCGACGCTCAGCACCCGGCCCCGACAGGCCCTGCTTTTGCACCGGACCTTTTAGCCGATGTACGCCTTGCCGCCCATGTACATGCGCAGCGGCTCGGGGATGGCGATGCGGCCGTCGGATAGCAGGTTGTTTTCCAAAAAGGCGATGAGCATGCGCGGCGGCGCCACCACCGTGTTGTTCAGGGTGTGGGCGAAGTAGTTGCCGCCCTCCTTGCGCTTTACGCGAATGCCCAGCCGGCGGGCCTGGGCGTCGCCCAGGTTGGAGCAGCTGCCCACCTCGAAGTACTTTTTCTGGCGGGGGGACCAGGCCTCCACATCGATGCTCTTGACCTTTAAGTCGGCCAAATCGCCCGAGCAGCACTCCAGCGTGCGCACCGGGATATCCATCGAGCGGAAGAAGTCCACCGTGTTCTGGTACAGCTTTTTAAACCAGTCGGCGCTGTCCTCGGGGCGGCACACCACCACCATCTCCTGCTTTTCAAACTGGTGGATGCGGTACACCCCCCGCTCCTCGATGCCGTGGGCCCCCACCTCTTTGCGGAAGCAGGGCGAGTAGCTGGTCAGCGCCTGGGGCAGCTGGTCCTCGGTGAGCATGGTGTCGATGAATTTGCCGATCATCGAGTGCTCGCTGGTGCCGATGAGGTACAGGTCCTCGCCCTCGATCTTGTACATCATGTTCTCCATCTCGCTAAAGCTCATCACGCCGGTGACCACGCTCCCGCGGATCATGTAGGGGGGGATGTAGTAGGTGAAGCCGCGGTCGATCATAAAGTCGCGCGCGTACGACAAAATGGCCGAGTGCAGCCGGGCGATGTCGCCGCACAGGTAGTAAAAGCCGTTGCCGCTGGTCTTGCGGGCGCTGTCCAGGTCGATGCCGCTCAGCCGCTCCATGATGTCCACGTGGTAGGGGACCTCAAAATCGGGCACCACCGGCTCGCCAAAGCGCTCCACCTCCACGTTTTCGCTGTCGTCTTTGCCAATGGGCACCGACTCGTCGATGATCTGGGGGATCACCAGCATCCGCTGGCGGATCTGGGCGCTCAGCTCGGTCTCTTTTTCGTCCAGCTCAGCCAGCTCTTTGGCGATGGCAGCCACCTGGGCCTTGGTGGCCTCGGCCTCCTCTTTTTTGCCCTGACCCATCAGCGCGCCGATCTGCTTGCTGATGGAGTTGCGCTGGCTGCGCAGCTCGTCACAGCGCGATTTTACCGTGCGAAATTCCCGGTCCAGCGCCACCACTTCGTCCACCAGCACCAGCTTTTCATCCTGAAATTTCTTCTTGATGTTCTCCTTCACCAGTTCCGGGTCGGTGCGCAACAGTTTGATATCCAGCATCGTATCTGCCTCCTCAATATACTTCTGGGCGGGGCGGAAAAGCGCTCTTTTGCGCGCTGCGGGCCACAAAAAAAGCCTCCCGCCCCTGTTTTTACACATGGGACGGAAGACGTTCCGCGTTGCCACCCAAATTGCCGGCAGTCACTTTGCCGGCCACTCGTCTGGTACGATAGAGGGTACCGTCCTTCGGCTCGTCGCCGAGAGCTCCGGGAGCGGACCGGCCCGCCCCTCTCTGCCGGCTCTCAGCTGCCGCCGGTTCTCTGTAAAAGAGGGGAGTAACGCGTACAGGCCATCTTTCCCATCATCGCCCAGTCGGCGCGGCAAACCGCGCCGCGCCACATAACATGTTTTTATTATAACCACTTTTGCGCCCACATGCAAGTAAAACCTGCCGCCCGGCGCGCCACCTGCCGCCCGCACGTCGGTTTTGCCCCGCCAAAAAGCTGCGCGCAGCCCCGGTACACGCCCCGCCGACCGGTGACGCATCTGCCGCCGGCCGGTTGCATTTTTTCTGCCGGCGTGTTACAGTACAAAATTGTCGTATCTAAAAACAAAAATACAGAAGATAGAGAGGTTACAAGCCATGCCGTCAGATCAGTCCACACAGCTGCAGCGCTACAGCGTCATCCCCGGCCACCACGCCCGCGAGCTGGTGCTGCTCAAAGGCGGCCCCTGCGCCTGGGGCCGCTGTGCCTTTTGCGACTATATCCGCGACAACTCCACCGACGAGCTGCTCTGCGACCGGGTCAACGCGTCGGTGCTGGCCCGGGTCACCGGCCAGACCGGCCAGCTGGAGGTCATCAACTCCGGCAGCGTGTTCGAGCTCACCCCCGGCACAATGGCCGCCCTGCGCCGGGTCGTCGAGCAAAAGCAGATCAAAAAGCTGTATTTTGAGTGCCACTGGTCCTACCGCCACCGCCTGCAGGAGGTGCGGGACTACTTCGGTGTCCCCATCGTATTCAAGTGCGGTATCGAGACCTTCGACGACGATTTTCGCAACCGGGTGCTCAAAAAGGGGATCGTCTACGACGACCTGCAGGAGGTCCGCCGCTACTTCGACTCGGTGTGTCTGCTGGTGGGCATCCAGGGCCAGACCAAAGAGATGCTCGACCGCGACGTGAAGATACTGCTCGAGCATTTTCCCCTGGGCTGTATCAACGTGTTTTGTGAAAACAGCACCGACGTGCGCGCCGACGCCCAGCTGGCCCAGTGGTTCTGCCAAAAATACGCCCACCTGCAAAACGACCCCCGCATCGACTTCCTGACCGACAACACCGATTTCGGCGTGGGCTAAAGCTCCGCCAGGCGTGCAGTCCCCCGCGCAGATACAATGCGCGGGGGACTTTTTAGGTGCTTTTTGATATGTGTCCTGTGTCCTCTACCCTCTACCCTCTGTCCTCTCTCCCGGCCTATTTTTTGCGCAGCCATGTGTTCGTTAAACTGTTTAACAGCAGTACGCGCCATGTGCACAATAGGTACATAAACTGAGACAAAAAGTGAGACATAGACCGGTCAGACGATAGGATCCTGCTGCTGAAATCTTGCGGTTTACGGTGTATTGTGTTATATTATTTGATAAATGATATATGTTATGAAAAAATATATATTCGTGAAATATTATTGGCACATATAGACCAAAAGGCAGGGGGCGCTCAGGTGAAAAGTCTTCTTAATCTAAAAACGAACGCGTTTGGCAATATAGACGCTCTGCAGGATATCTTGCTGGAAGAGTGCTTTGAGGAGCACCAGGCGTATAAAGATCTGATCTCCTTTTCGCGCTTTTTGGCTATCGGAAAAAAAGGGTCGGGGAAAACCGCGATCTGCAAAAAGATATTGGAATTGCCCAAGACAAATCCCTGGTCTATGTCTGCCGGTTATAACTTAAATGACTATCCTTGGCACCACCATCATTTACAGGCGAGCATCGGGGTACCGGAAAATGAGAAATACATACAGAGCTGGATGTATCTATTGCTCATTGCCAGCGCAAGACTTATGAATATCGATCAGGAGCTGCCCTACGACAGCGACTCTTCCAGGGCTCAAAAACTGCTGGAAAGATTTTTGATCGATACCTACGGGACCAAAGACCCCGATATCACCAATCTCTTTACGCCGCGAAAAAAAGTAAGGCTCACTTCTATAAAAGCGGGTTTTCCAGGTCTGGAGGTCACGATCCCATCGGTCATTGCAATGGATAAACTGCCGACGGTGATCCAAGACGTCAATAAAACACTGTTGCGCCAGGTGTTGCTCTGCGCGCATCCCATGCACAAATACTATATTTGTTTTGATGAGCTGGATATAGGCTTTGAGGCGAAAGACGAATACTACTGCCAGATCATCGGCCTTTTAAAAGCGGCCAGAAAATTCAACATAGCGGCAGCCGAGCAGGGAAAACAGATAGAGATATGTGTATTTTTGCGCGATGATATCTACGACGTCTTAAAATTTGAGGACAAGAGAAAGTTCACCAGTAACTGTGTGGCCCGTGTTGAATGGGATACCAACAGGACGAAAAACACATTAAAAGAGATGATGGAGAAGAGATTTCGCACGGTCCTGGCTGATGGAGATGAACTCGTCAGATGGGAAGACGTTTTTGAAGACAGTTCCATCAATGGCAGGTACAGCAAATATAATTATATCACAGAAATGACTTGTCTTCGCCCAAGAGACATCATCGACTTCTGTAACCTGATCTTGGAAGCGTACCAGGAGCGGGCGCAAAACGGCGTAAACAACCAGTTTGAAAATGTTGATATCGTCGCGGCAAGAGCCATGTACAGCACCAATCTTTTATATGAATTCGACGATGAAGTACACAAGCATATCCCGCGATACGAGGACTTTCTCGAGGTCATTAAAAAGGTCGGCAAAAGTAAATTTTTATTACGCCGCTTTTAAAGACATTTACGATGCGCACTTAAAAAATATAGACATTGATGCAGAGACATGCTTATCTCGTCTATACGACTTTTCTATGATCGGAAACTATATCGTCGGCGGCAATAAGGGGGGCTCTCAAAAAGTGTTCAAGTATAAAAATGCCAAAAATAAGCTCGATCTGGAGATGCCCATCATCGTTCATCCCGGTCTGGTCCCAACCCTCGGTATCAAAGAAAAATAGACTGATCTTCCAACTTAAAAAGGCGCCTGTTATCGGGCGCCTTTTTACGGTCCAGTTAAATATAAGTAGATGCACTTGAATGCTTTCTCACGATCACGGCAGTATTCATGCAGTGTGAAGTATGCCGCTTTGCACCGATACCACTGATACCTACACCCAATAACCGGCACAGCGGTAGCGCTATCCGTACTTTCTGCCGCCCCGCCCGGCAGTTTTTTGCTGGGAAAATGTAGAAAATTGCGTTCGGCGCCCGGCGGTGCCCACGACCGCCATATTTGGCCGCTCACAGCACCTTTTTTGGCAAAATCTTCTTAGTAGTGAGTATAGCACAGCAGAACGATTAAGTCTGCTTTATCGGTCGTTGCCGCCCTGCGCGGCAAGCAGCGGCCCGCCCGAACGTGTTCTCCCGCCCGCCGCCCCCGTGCGGCCCCGGACACGTGGGGGCCGCTGCCGGTCTGGGCGGGGCGGAAGAGCGGAGCCCGCTGCCGGTCAGTGCACCCCAAGGCGCCAACAGGAGGAGATAGATGTTTCATGAGATCTGCCGCTAAAGACCAGCCGGGGCTGCTCGCCTACCTGGCGCAGAGGGCCGGCTATCTGTACATATCCGACCTGCGGTACCGCGTCGACCGCGATGCCGATCTGCAGCAGGCCCTGCAGGAGGTGCGCCCCGCCGCCTACAGCCGCGCCGAGTGTATCGATGCCGTCACCTATATCACCGGCCGCGCACACAGCTTTTACACCGCCGCCCAGGCGCTGCAGTACCTGAAGCGCTACCTGGCCGCCGGCCGCCCCGAGAGCGACCGCGACATCCGCTAGGCCCGGCAGCCGCCCCGCTGCTATCTGCTGCTATCTGCTGCCCCACCGTCCCGGCAACAGATGAAAGAGACCCCCTCAATACGCCCCAGCACCCCAAAAAACATCCTAGAGAGCACCCGCCCGGGTGCTCTTTTTTACCGCAAACGCGCACCGCCCTGCATTTAGCCGCCGGCCACTGGTATCGGCCCGCCCCACCGGCGCAAAAAAGGCGCGCAGCCCAAAACAGCTGTGCGCCTTTTTTATCACGGTAGGGGAGAGCCTCACAGCTCATCACACGTGCAAAAATTTTTCCACCAGGTGCGACAGCCCGGCAAACAGCCCGGCGGCCAGCAGTCCGCCGACGAGCGCCGCCACCGAGATGGGCAGCGTCAGCGCCGACATGGAAAACAGCGGCCCCAGCAGCAGCGATCCCGCCAAAAAGGCGGCCACGATGAAGATGAGCAGCGCCGCCCGCAGCCAGTCGAAGGGGAGACACAGCACCGCGATGAGCGAAAAGCCGACCACGGCGGTGAAGAACACGCACAGCGTCGATACCTGCGCCGCGGTAAAGCCCAGCAGCGGCCCCAGCAGCGCGGTGGCCACCACCATCAGCACCGTGGAAAAGCCGCCCGGCAGCGCCCGGTACAGCACGTTCTTCAAAAAGTCGCCCTGCACCCGCTCGTGGTTGGGCTCCAGCGCCAGCACGAAAGAGGGGATGCCGATAGCCAGCGCGCTGATGAGGGTCAGGTGGATGGGGGCAAACGGGTAGGGCCGGTGCAGCAGCAAAAACAGCGCCACCAGCAAGATCGAGTAGATGGTCTTGACGATGAAGATGGCCGCCGAGCGCTGCAGGTTGTTGATGCTGCGCCGCCCCTCGGCCACCACCCGCGGCATGGACGAGAAGTCGTTATCCAAAAGCACCAGGTGCGACACGTTGCGCGCCGCCTGCGCGCCCGAGGCCATCGCCACGCTGCAGTCGGCCTGCCGCAGCGCCAGCACGTCGTTGACCCCGTCGCCGGTCATAGCCACCGTGTGTCCCTGCTGCTGCAGGGCCGCCACCATCTTCTGCTTCTGCTCCGGCGACACGCGGCCAAATACCGTGTACTGCTGTACCGCGGCGGCGATGTCGCCGTCGCTTTGCAGGGTGGTGGCGTCTACATAGCGCTCAGCCCCCGGCAGCTGCACCCGCTGGGCGATAGCCGCCACCGTCTGTGCATCGTCGCCCGATATCACCTTCAGCGCCACCCCCTGCTCGGCAAAGTAGCGCAGCGTGTCGGCGGCCTCGGGGCGCACCACGTCCTGCACTAGCACCGCCGCTACCGGCCGCAGTGCAGCCGGCAGCGCGTCGCCGGTCAGGGGCTGTGCGCTTTGGCACAACAGCAGCGTGCGGCTGTGGCGCGGCCGGTCGGCCAGCCGGCCGCCAAAGGCGGTGTCCAGCGCCCCGGGCAGCACGATCTCCGGAGCGCCCAGCACCAGGCTACCCCAGCTGTCAAACTGCACCGCCGAGTACTTGCGCTCCGACGAAAACGGCACCACCGCCACCGGGTCGGCCGCCAGCTGCCGGTTGCAGTGCACCGCGGCGATCGCGTCCAGGGTGGGGCTGTCGCCGGCCATCACTCCGCAAAAGTCCGCCAGCATCTTTGCCGCCCGGTCGCTGTCCTGCCCGTCGGCGCACACCAGCTCCTCCAGCTTCATCTGCCCCTGGGTGATGGTGCCGGTCTTATCCAGGCACAGCACGTCCACCCGCGCCAGCTGTTCGATGCACACCAGCTCCTGCACCATCACCCGGTGCCGCGCCAGCCTGATCACCCCCACCGCCAGCACCGAGGTGGTCAGCAGCACCAGCCCCTCGGGGATCATGCCCACCAGCGCCGCCGCGGTCGAGACGATGGCCTGCTGCACCGTGGCCCCGTCGATCGAGAGCTGACTGTACAAAAACAGGGCCCCCACCGGCACGATAGCCACCGAGACCGCCTTGATGATGCGCCGCACCGAGCCGTATATCTGCGACTGGGGGCGCTCGGTGCGGGTTTGGTGCCCCGATATGCGCGCCGCGTAGCCCGCTTGGCCCACCTCGGTCACCAGCGCCCGGCCGCCGCCGCTCACCAAAAAGCTGCCCGACAGCAGCGTGTCGCCCGGCTTTTTGTGCACCGGGTCACTCTCGCCGGTGAGCATCGCCTCGCTCACCTCGCAGGCGCCGGTCAGCAGCTGGCAGTCGGCCACGATCTGGTCGCCCCGGCACAGCTCCATCACGTCTCCCAGCACCACCTGCTCGCGGCCCACCGGCTTTACTGCGCCGCCGCGCACCACCTGTACGCGCGCCGCCGACAGGATTGACAGCCGGTCCATCACCCGCTTGGTGCGCACCTCCTGCACGATGCCCACCAGCGTGTTGACCACCATTATACCCATAAACAGCGCGTTTTTGTACGAGCCCACCGCCAAAATGGCCCCGCCCAGCACCAGAATGACCAGGTTAAACAGGGTAAAGGTGTTGTCCAGTACGATGCGCCCGATGCTCTTGGTGGGCGGGGTGGCGTCTTTGTTCAGTAGTCCCTGACGGGCGCGCTCGGCGGCGCTCTCTTCACTCAGGCCCTCACGGGCCAGCAGGTCGGTATCGGCTCGGCTGCTCGGCATCTGTCTGTTTCCTCTCTTTTTGTAGTCTGTAAAGTAGACTACCACCCCGGCCGCCGCTTGACAAGGCAGCGGCTGAAAGCGTCATAAATCTTTCACTTTTTGGTAAGAATTGCGCCGCTGCACCGCTTGTTTGGCCCGCTGGTCAGGGGCGGTCGCACACCGCGCACAAAAGTGCCGCCGCCGGGGCGATCTTCTCGGGCGGCAGCGCGCAAAAGCCCAGCAGCAGCCGCGGCCGCTGACTGCTCTTTACCGGCACCGCCTGGCAGATAAGGCCGGCCTGCCGGCAGCGGGCCTCTATTTCCGGGCCGGGCCGGGGGCAGTCTATCTCCACCAGCAGCTGCAGCCCGCTGTCAAAAGGCAGCACCTTTATCCGGCGGCCAAAAGCGCTGCGCAGCGCCTCTTTTAACAGGCGGCTCTTCTGCCCGTACAGCCGCCGCAGCCGCCCGATGTGCCGGTACAGGTGCCCGTCGGCGATAAAGCCGCTCAGCGCCAGCTGCTCGGTGGAGGAGCAGGTCTGGTTGTAGGCCCGGCCCAGCGCCCGGTAGTCCGGCAGCAGCGTCGGCGGCAGCACCAGGTAGCTCACGCGGATGCTGGGCAGCAGCAGCCGCGAAAACGAGCCCATGTAGATCACCTGGCCGTTTTGCGGCCGCATCCCCTGTAGGGCGGGTATGGGCCGCTGCAGGTAGCGAAATTCGCCGGCGTAGTCGTCCTCCAGCAAAAAGCACTGCCGGGCGTCGCAGTGGCGCAGCAGGGCCAGTTTCTCCGCCGCGCCAAAGTGTCCGGCGTGGCCGGGGCTCTGCGGGTCGCAGTAGAGCATGGCCACCGGCGGCAGCGCCCCGGCCAAAAGCTGGTCCAACTCGTACTCACACACCGCAAAGCCGTGGTCGCAGAGCACCTGCCGGGCCTGCAAAAAGCCCGGTTTCTCCAGCCCCACAGCCAGCGGGGTGCCGTCCCCGCGTGCGGCGCGGCGGCGAAATACGGCGCACAGCAGCGCCAGCAGGCTCTGCACGCCGGCCCCCACCACGATCTGCTGGGGGCTGCACACCACCCCCCGCGAGCGGTAGCTGTAAGCCGCCAGCTGCTGCCGCAGCGGGTACTCGCCCTGCGCGTCACCGTAGCCGCCGGCCGGCGGCGCGTCGGTCAGCGCCCGCCCCAGGTAGCGCTTCCACACCGCGGTGGGGAAGCTCTGCGGGTCGATGGTGCTGCCGCTCATGTCGTAGGTCACCGGCGGGCCGCCCCCACCCTCGGCCGCCGCAGCCGCCACCGCCGCGATGGGGGGCAGCGCCTGCAAGCTGGCGGTGCGGTGGCCGCTGCCCGGCCGGCTCACGATGTAGCCCTCGGCCAGCAGCTGGGCGTAGGCGCTCTCCACTGTGGTCTTGCTCACCTCCAGCATGGCCGCCAGCCCCCTGATCGAGGGCAGCGGGCTGTCACCCGGCAGCGCCCCGCTCAAAAGCGCCTCCTGCACCTGCTGGCACAGCTGGGCCTGCAGCGGCAGGTCCCGGCTGCGGTCTATCTGAAACATGTAGTTGAACATAAAACTGTCCTTATCAAAAATATAAAAATTGTATATTTCTATACGTACACTCCTGTTGTACCATACTTTCATACCCAGCGCAACCGGCAGCTGACGGTCCGCTGTATCCAAGGCCCCGCGCCCGCCGCCCGATCAGCGGCCCGGCGCTCATGGGCCGGCTGTACTGTCACCGGCGCTGTGCGCCAGAAAGGAAGATCACCGTGGACGACAGAAGCACACTCAACCGCAATCTGGCCCAAATGCTCAAGGGCGGGGTCATTATGGACGTCACCGACGCCGAGCAGGCCAAGATCGCCCAGGAGGCGGGTGCCGTGGCCGTTATGGCCCTGGAGCGCGTCCCCGCCGACATCCGCCGCCAAGGCGGAGTGGCCCGCATGAGCGACCCCAAAATGATCAAAGAGATACAGGCCGCCGTCACCATCCCGGTCATGGCCAAGGCCCGCATCGGCCACATCGCCGAGGCCCGGGTGCTGCAGGCGCTGGGCATCGATTTTATCGACGAGAGCGAGGTGCTCACCCCCGCCGACGACCGCTACCACCTGGACAAGCACCAGTTCGCGGTGCCGTTTGTCTGCGGTGCCCGCGATCTGGGCGAGGCGCTGCGCCGCATCGGCGAAGGCGCGGCCATGATCCGCACCAAAGGCGAGGCGGGCACCGGCAACATCGTCGAGGCGGTGCGCCACCAGCGGCAGATGCAGGCCGATATCCGCCGCCTGCAAAACCTGCCGCCCGAGGGGCGCATGACCTTTTCAAAAGAGATCGCCGCCCCCTACGATCTGGTATGTCAGGTGGCGCAGAGCGGCAAGCTGCCGGTGGTCAACTTCGCCGCCGGCGGCGTGGCCACCCCCGCCGACGCGGCGCTGATGATGCTCCTGGGCAGTGAAGGGGTGTTCGTCGGCTCGGGCATCTTCAAGTCTAAAGACCCCGCCCGCCGCGCCAGAGCCATCGTTCAGGCCACCACCTACTATAACGACCCGGAGGTGGTGGCCCGGGTGTCCGAGGGGCTAGGTGAGGCTATGACCGGCATCGAGCTGCGCGACATCCCCGACAGCCAGAAAATGGCCGATCGGGGCTGGTAGCGTGGGCGGCAGGATACCGGTCGGCGTGCTGGCGCTGCAGGGCTCTTTTGCCGAGCACCTGCAGGCGCTGGGCCGCCAGCCGGGGATAGAGCCGGTCGCCGTCAAGACCGCCGGCCAGCTGCAGCGGGTGGCGGCCATCATCCTCCCCGGCGGCGAGAGCACCACCCTGCGCCGCCTGCTGGATGAAGCCGGCCTTACCGGTCTGTTAAAAGCGCGCATACAGGCCGGGCTGCCGGTGTGGGGCACCTGTGCCGGGGCCATCCTGCTGGCCGCCCGGATAGCGGGGGAAACGCCCCACCTGGGGGTGATGGATATCACCGTTTGCCGCAACGCCTACGGCCGCCAGATCGACAGCTTCAGCGCCGCGGCCACTATCCCGCCGGTATCGCCCGACCCGGTGCCGCTGGTCTTTATCCGCGCCCCCGTCATCGAGGGGGTGGGCCCCGGCGTGCAGGTGCTCTGCCAGCTGGACGGCCGTATCGTGGCCGCGCGGCAAGAACACATGCTGGCCACCTCTTTTCACCCCGAACTCACCGATGACGACAGCTTTTACCGCTATTTTCTCAGCTTTCTCAGCTAGAGCGGGCCGCTGCCGCCCAGCCGATAGCAAAAAAGCGCTCTGCCTCTGCGGCAGCGCGCTTTTTTTATTACAGCTGGTCCAAAATCGCCAGATCTTGGGTGCACCGGCACAGCTGGCAGCAGCCAGCTGCCGGCGCTTTCAAAAATATCCTGTATGGGACCAGACCCCCACAGAGAGCGTTCGCAAGGCAGCGCAAGCGGCCCTTGCCGGAGAACTGGGGCGGCCCCCAATGCAGATCTCCCCGGTATTCGCAGGGATGAAAAACGGGAAAATCGCAAAGTGCACACCACTTTGCCCTGCTCGCCACTACTGAAAACGGCCAAAGAGGAAATACGTCCTATACCGAGAAGGCGTATTGGATCAGCCCAACAAGTATTAGTTTGTGTGTTTAATTTTTCTTATCAAGTACGCCCCAAATAGCGATGGCAAGACCAATAACTGCTAAGCCGCAAAAAATATATATAATTGGCATAAGACCATATTGCTGAATATTCCACCATGAAGAAAATCGTCCATTTACCGTCCATTCATTCGCCATTGAACCAGCTAAAACCAAAGCAACAGAAATTGCTCCTGACAAAAACATTATGGAACCTAAAATTACTTTTTTCACGTATCTGTCTCCCTGCAAATTTAACTTTGTGAGTGTATTTTCTTTGCCCAAGCTTTGCCCAAGGCACACAAACTTATAGCTGTCTTTTTCACTGCCGCCGGCGGTAGCCGGTGCTCGCATTCATGAAAAAATATTCTGTGGGAGCCAGAGCCCCCACAGAGAGCGGCGTCAGTCGCGCTCAGGCCGCCAAGCGGTTGTTTTTTATGTGCCCGGCAGGGGAGAGAGCCCCCTTCACAGCACCCGCACGTAGTACAGCTTTACCGCTACCGCCACCACCAGCTGTATCAGCGCCGCCCCGATGAGCGTCATGAACACCACCGCATTGAAGTACCCGGCCACCACACCGGCTACCACCATGCCCAGCGAGGTCACCATCAAAATAGGCATGCCCGCCTTTTGGCGGATCAGCCGCATGCGCTCGTCGTGTTCGCGGTTGTAGAGCAGCTGCAGGTGGCGCTCGTCGCCCAGCGCCCGGTTGTAGCGGATGATCATCACCGCCAACAAAATACACAGTGTCGACAGCAGTCCGCCCTGAAATTCGCGCACCGCCGCCACCGGATGGCCCGGCAGATGCACCAGCTCAAACTGGTGGTTGAGCAAAAACAAAAGCCCCACCAGCATTACCGCCCGCAGCAGCCACATGCGCCGCCGCAACACCTTTTTAAAGTCCTCCATCGGTCGTTACCTCCCTTTTTCGTCGATCTCCCCAAAGTCGAACACCTCTTCGATCTGCCGCCCAAAGTAGTGGGCGATCTTGTAAGCCAGCACCAGCGAGGCGGTGTAGCGCTCCACCTCGATGGAAGTGATGGTCTGGCGGGTGGTGCCCACAGCCAGGGCCAGCTCCTCCTGCGAGAGCTTGCGCTCCTTGCGCAGCTGGCGGATGTTGTTTTTCACCAGGTCCCTCCTCACCGCCGATAAATGTACAGTTTACTTTGCAAATTTAGTATAGTTTGCTTTGCATAAAATGTCAAGCTCGCTTAGCAAAAAAACTGTCTGTCGGCTCTTGCATTTTGTCCCCATATCTCCCATACTGTAAGGGATGATACCCACCGGCGCCGCGCCGTGCGGCACCCAGCATGCAGAGGGAGGTCCCGCCATGCCCGCCTATACGGTCCGCTATCTCTATCACAGCAGCTTTCTGCTCGAAACAGCCAGCCACTACCTCATTTTCGACTACTACCGCAACAGTCCCCACGGCCGGGGGCTAAATAGCGGCGTTATCGATCCGGCTGCGCTCACCGGCAAACCGGTGCTGGTGTTTGCCTCCCACAGCCACGGCGACCACTACGACCCGGTCATCTTCCGCTGGCGGGGGCAGCTGCCCGGTATCCAGTACATCTTATCGAGCGATATCGCCGCCCCCGCCGCGGCCGACACCCACTTCATCGGGCCCGATGCTTCGCTGCAGGTAGGTGGCGCCGCGGTGCGCACGCTCCCCTCTACCGACCTGGGGGTGGCCTTTGTCATCGAGGTCGACGGGCTGCGCATCTACCACGCCGGCGACCTCAACTGGTGGCACTGGGAGGGGGAGCCCGACAGCGACAACCGCGATATGGCCCGCGCCTACTGCGCCCAGATCGACCGCCTGCAGGGCGAGCATTTCGATGTCGCCTTCGTCCCCCTCGACCCGCGCCTGGGCCGGCCCGGCTATCTGCTGGGGCTCGATTACTTCGCCGCCCACACCGACGCGGCGGTGATCTTTCCCATGCATTTCGGCAGCGACCGGCGGGTGTTCGACTGGCTGGCACAGGACCGCCGGGCAGATGACTACCGCCCGCGGGTAGCGCGTATCGAACACCGCGGCCAGCAGTTTTCTGGCCCTCTGTCCCGCTAGCACCCGCCCGCCTTACCGCCCTGACCGGCGCACATGCCAAAACGGCCCCATCCCTCTGCCACCGGCCGGGGCCTCGTTCTTCACAGCCGCTATAATAAGCGGGGAGCAGACCATTTTTGTAGTCTGCTCCCCGCTCTTTTTCTGCCCGTATATCACCACCATAAAACGGCGTTTTTTCAAGTCTTGTTCCGGCCGGCCAGCGGGTGGATAGGTATATACAGTAGCAGGAAGTGCTTTATGAACGATGTCACAGAGTCACAGAGCGAGCGAACAGACCTGCCGCCGGGCATACTGCTGACCGCCCAGGATCAGTGCCGGCAGCTGCGAGAGATCACCCACGCCGCCGTGCGTACCGCCCGCTATGGACTCAGCCGCACCCGCCCGCAGATGCCCGGCTTGCTAAAGGGCCGCACCCGGGCTCTGCGCAACACCGGCCGTATCGAGCTGTGCGGCAGCGCGTTCATCGCGCCCATGGCCCGGCAGTATAACGGGCCTGCCGTCGGCCCTCTGCCGTACCTGACCGACCGCCTGCTGGCACTATACCGCGGCGGGGTTTGCAGCCTGTGGTGATGCCGCTGCCCATACCTACGGCAGTGAAGGGAGCCCCTTCGCACACAGTGACCTGACGGCGGCCCACCAGCAACAGGTACCGCCCGGCGGTTCGGCTGTCGTAGGGTTGGGCCAGCTGGCGCCGCTCAATTCGCTGCGCTACACGTTCAGTTTGGCCCCGCTCCAAAGCGACTCCAAAGCGATCTGTGGGCGCAGTACCGGCCGGGCCAGCGCCCCATCGCCCCAGCTGTCGCCGCGAACCGGGCACTATAGCGGCAGCTGTGTGGCAGCGCGCCGCCGGTACCGTGTTGGGCACGCACCGATACGCTGGCCGGTATGGGCCGCTATTATGCCGCCTGCGGCCGGCGCTACCTCACCCACCGCCGGCCGATATCGACTATCAGCTGCTGTTGCCGGTGCCGAAAACGTCGGTCGGCGTCCGCCGCCTGGCCCGGCTCACAGCCGGGCGGGCCTTTTTGTCGGCGCTAGATCCCGCCGCTCTGCACCGGCCGCTGGCCCGCTGCAGACCCCACTGTCCACAGGCGCTTATAGGCGGAGGTAGCGCCGCCGCCCCGGTCCCCCTCTGCGCCGCCGGGCTCCCGCTTTCGGGCCAAAACACACCCCGTCGGCCCTGGTCTGGAGGGCAGGGGAGCCCCCAAAAAAATGAGCGCCGCGCTTTAAAGCCCGCACAAAAAAGCAGAGGACAGCACCGGCCGATCGGCCTGCTGTCCTCTGTTTTTTGCGGTGTTTTGGCCGGCGCTGGTGGTCCAGTGGCCTAGTGGTCCAGTATCTCGATCCAGTAGCCGTCGGGGTCGTTTATGAAGTAGAGACCCATATCGGTGTTCTCAAAGCAGATACAGCCCATCTGCGCGTGCAGCTGGTGGGCGGCGTCCCGGTCGGGCACGCGCACCGCCAGGTGTATCTCGTTGTCGCCCAGGTCATAGGGTCTTGTGCGGTCGTGGTAGTGGGTCAGCTCCAGCAGATGATCGGTGTTGCCGTCGCCCAAAAAGACGATGGTAAAGCCGTCTCCCTCTATGCGGCGCACCTCGGTAAGACCCAGCGCCTGGCGGTAAAAATCCAGGCTCTTTTGCAGGTCTAGTACGGTCAGGTTGGTGTGTAAAAAGCTACAGGTCATAAAACAGGTCCTCCCAGCATCACAAATGCGTGTACAGGTCCTATTTTACCACAGCGCACCGGCGTTTGTACAGCGCGGGAGGTGCTAGTCGATCACGGTAGAGGTGCGGCCGATGCCCACCACCGCGTTGGTGATGCGCCGCCAGGTATTGCAGCCGCAAATGCCGTCGGCGCTCAGGCCGTTGGCCCGCTGAAAAGCTACCAGCGCATTGGTGGTGTTGCCGCCAAAGTAGCCGTCCAGGGTACGGGTGGTGTAGCCCAGCGCGTTCAGGGCGTCCTGTAAAACCAGCACGTAAACGCCCACCGAGCCGTTTCTGATCAGCGGGTACCCGGCCGAGCAGGCGGGGCTGCCGTAGCGCTTGTCAAAATGCACCCAGCTGGGGGTCATGCTGATGGGCTCCACATAGGTCCACACCCCCAGCGACTGGCACAGCTGGTGAAAGCGGCGGCGGGTGGCGGAGGTCTGGTTTTGCATCGTGTCAAAGCTGGTGCCGGCGTAGTGCTGGCTCTGCAGGCCGTGGCCGCCCTCCCAAATGCGTTTGTAGGCGTAGCCCACGTAAATGCCGCTGCCCCAGTTGCGGCGGGTGATGTTCCAGGACTCCATCGCCGTAGTGGTGGTCCACATTACCGACGATCTGGAAGATCCCCGGAACTCGCGTACCAGCAGCGTTCTGCCGTACGAGTAGGGCATCGGGTCTGTCTCTGCCCGGGTGTAGCGCTCCATTCTATTGGTGTATAAGTTATAGACGAGTATCGTAGCCATAATCGATCCATGCCTTTCTGGAAAGTATTACAAATAAAGGGGTATCACCACATTGTATGCACCGGCACCAGTTCGGTGCCTGCCACCCGCCGCTCCTCTGTTTCCCCCCAAAAAATACCTATGCGAACCCCGCCCCGCGCGCCACCGCCCGCCCCACATCCCGCCGCCGCTCCTCTTTACCATGCATCATGACCGGCCACCTCCAGTCAGTCTCCAGCCCACCCCGCCCCCGGCGCCCCACAGCATCTCGCCAAGCGCCGCCAGCCCCCCTCTGTTACCTCATCCCAAGTAGCTATGCACACCCCGCCCCGTGCACCACCACCCGCCCCACATCCAGTCTCCGCTTTTCTTCACCATTCATCACGACCGGCCACCTCCAGTCAGCCCTTAACTCACCCCGCCCCCCGCACCCCACAGCATCTCGCCAAGCGCCGCCAGCCCCCTCTGTTACCTCACCCCAAGTGCCTATGCGCACCCCGCCCCGCGCGCCACCGCCCGCCCCACATCCCGCCGCCGCTCCTCTTCGCCATTCATCACGACCGGCCACCCCAGCCAATCCCCAGCCCACCCCGTTCCCCCGGCGTCCCACAGCATCTCGCCAGGCGCCGTCAGCCCCCTCTGTTACCTCATCCCAAGTACCTATGCGCACCCCGCCCCGCGCGCCACCGCCCGCCCCACATCCCGCCGCCGCTCCTCTTCACCAGCCACCACAGCCGCCATCCGTCCCATCCATCTATATAGATCCTGTATAAGCCCTGTCCGTTCTCCACCCATCCCAACCATCCCGCCCACAGCCCCGCACCCGGGTCCCCCTACCGCCGGCTCGCCCCTCTACCTATACCCGGCTTGGGCCCGTCCATCCCCTGCACAAATTGCACAATCTGCGCTGTCGCATTTTAGCAGATGTCGTGCACACTATAGAAACTGACTAAAAGTCATTTTTTAAAGTTGACGATTGGTCAGTTTTGCAATATACTGTGGGTGTCAAACAAAATGACGAACGGTCATTTTTGATAAACTGCCAGCCGTCACCGGCTCCTAACGCGAGGTGTACACCATGCTCATCGGCAAGATAGAACAGAAAAAAAAGAAGAAAGAGCAGGCCATCGAACAGGCCGCTTTCGAGCTGTTCGATGAAAAGGGGATAGCCGGCGTGTCCATCGATATGATCGCCCGCCGGGCCGGCATCGCCAAAGGCACCTTCTACCTCTATTTTAAAGACAAAGATGCCGTGCTGGCCCACGTGGTGTTCCGCCGCGGGGCCCAGGTGCTCGCCCAGGCCATGCAGCAGGCCATGCAGCAGAACATCGAGGACCCCATCGAGCGCATCATCTACGTCACCGACTACGCCATCGACCTGCTCAAGAACGATCCGGCCGTGCTGCGGGTCATCCGCAAAAACCTGTCCTGGAGCCTTATGCAGAGCGGCCTGCAAAGTGCCGACGACACCGGGGCTGACAGCGAAGTCACCCAACTTTTGCGCCAGTACCTCAGCCAGCTCGAGAGCTGGGGCTACACCGCCGAGGAGGCGTTTCAGCTGGTATTTATGGTGGTGGAGCTCATCGGCTCCACCTGCTACTGCTCCATCGTGCTGGGCCAGCTGCCCGATATCGATACGGTAAAGCCCATGCTCTTTACCGCCATCCGCAAAATGCTGCGCCCCAGCTGAGGGGCGCGCCCATAAAAAAACAAAACACGGCGTACGATGCCCGCCCGCCAGCCACCGAGCGGGGCGGGGGAGAGACGCTGTTTTTTGCGCCCAAAACCCCGCCCGGCCCGCTCTTTTACAGCTAAAACAGCGGCCGGCGCCCGGGCTGGGGCCCACACATGCAACACCAAATCACAGAAAAGAGGTCATGCACATGAACCGGTCCGAAAAGATGGCCCGCTTTATCGTCAAAAAGCGGATACCCATCCTCATCTTGGCCGTGCTGCTGCTCATCCCGTCGGTCTTGGGGTACGTATCCACCTTTGTCAATTACGATATCCTCTCCTACCTGCCGGCCGACGTCGAGTCGATGATCGGCCAGAAATACCTGGAGGACGACTTCTCCATGGGCTCCACCACCATGCTCGTCGTCGAGGGGATGAACACCCACCAGGTCTCGCAGCTCAAAGAGAAGATCGCCGCCATCGACGGCGTCAAATCGGCCCTCTGGGCCGACGATATCTTCGACGACGGCTTCCCCCAAGAGATGATGCCCAAAGATGTCCAGCAGCTGTTTTACAGCGATAAGGGCTCCACCATGATGGTCATCAGCTTTGAGGAGTCCACCGCCGCCAACCGCACCGTCAAGGCCATCCGGCAGATCAAGTCGACAGCTGGCAAGCAGTGCTTTTTGGGCGGTATGGCCGCCATCGTCGAGGACACCCAGACTTTGGTCGGCCAGGAGATGCCCCTCTACGTGCTGGTGGCGGTGGTGCTCTCCATCGTCGTGCTGGGGCTGGGGCTGCGCAGCTGGCTGGCGCCGGTGGTGCTCATGCTGGGTATCGCTTTCCCCATCGTCTACAACTTCGGCACCAACGTGTTTTTGGGGCAGATCAGCTACATCACCCAGGCGCTGGCGGCGGTGCTGCAGCTGGCGGTAACCATGGACTTCTCCATCTTCCTCCTGCACCGCTTTTCAGAGGAGGAGGCCCACTGTGCCAGCAAGGAGGAAGCCATGGCCAAAGCCATCACTGCCACCATGTCCTCCATCACCGGCAGCTCGCTGACCACCATCGCCGGCTTTCTGGCGCTGTGTACCATGCGCCTCACGCTGGGCCGCGATATCGGCCTGGTCATGGCCAAAGGCGTGCTGCTGGGGGTCATCTGCACGGTGGTCATCCTGCCCTCACTCATCATGGCTTTCGATAAGCCGCTGCAGCGCTGGCAGCACCGGGCCATCATCGTCGAGCCCAAGCACCTGCCCAGCTTTGTCCTCAAACACTATAAAGGCATTCTGGTGGCCTTCGTGGCGCTGTTTATCCCGTTTGCCGTCGCCCAGGCCAAAGCGCCGGTGTACTACGCGCTGGACCAAACGCTGCCCCAGGACCTGACTTCCATCATCGGCACCAATAAGCTAAAAGATGATTTCAACATGACCAGCACCCATTTTCTCATCCTCGACGACAGTCTGCCCGCCTACCAGTACCAGCAGATCGGCGACGAGATACAAGCCCTCGACGGCATCGATCTGGTGCTCTCCTACGACAAGTACGTGGGCGGCGGTATCCCCGCCGAGGTGGTGCCCGACAGCGTCAAACAGATCATCCAAAACGGCGGTAAAAAAATGATGATGGTCAACTCCACCTACCGCGCAGCCAGCGACGAGGAGAACGCCCAGATAGACCAGATAAACACCATCCTCAAAAAGTACGACAAGAACGCCGTGGTGGCCGGTGAGGGAGCGCTCACCAAAGACCTCATCGAGGTGGCCGACGTCGACTTTAAAAGCGTCAACATCACCTCGGTGCTGGCCATCCTGCTCATCGTCGGCATCTGCTTCAAGTCCTTTAGCCTGCCGGTGCTGCTGGTGCTGGCCATCGAGTTCGCCATCAGTCTCAACATGGGGCTGCCGTACTTCACCGGTACGCAGCTGCCGTTCGTGGCCGGCATCGTCATCGGCACCATCCAGCTGGGGGCCACCGTCGACTATGCCATCCTCATGACCACCCGCTTTCGCGAGGAGCGCCGGGCCGGCCGCACGGTGCATGACTCGGTCTACACCGCCGTGCAGAAATGCGCCCCCTCCATCATCACCAGCGGGCTCACCTTCTTCGCCGCCAACATCGGCGTGGTCTGCATCTCCCGCATGGATCTCATCAAGAGCCTGTGCACACTGCTGGCCCGCGGCGCCGTCATCAGCATGTTCTCCATCCTGCTGGTGCTGCCGGCCATCCTGCTGGTCTGCGACAAGCTCATCTGCAAGACCACCAAAGGTTTTTTGCGGCCGGCCGCCGGCAGTGTGCCGCGCCCCCACCCGGTAAACGAGCCCCAACACTAGAGAAAGAAGGTCTTTACACATGAAGCACCCCAAAACCTTTGCCCGCCGGGCCGTGTGCGGCCTGCTGGCTCTGTCGCTGGCCGCCGCCCCCAGCCTGTCCGGCGCGGTGCTGGCCAGCGATAACAGCGCCATCACCAAACAGGAGACCGTCTACATGTTTTTGGCCGCCGACGGCAGCTTAAAGAGCACCACCGTCAGCAGCTGGCTGCACGCCGACAGCGGCGTGCGCGGCCTGGGCGAGCCCACCTCGCTGACCGATATCAAAAATGTCAAGTCCGAGACCGCCCCCACCCTAAAAGACGGGGTCCTCTCCTGGGATATGGACGGTAATGACGCCTACTATCAGGGCGCCAGCGACACCACCCCGCCCATCGCCGTGTCCATCACCTACAAGCTCGACGGCAAAGACATCGCCCCGGCGGATCTGGCCGGCAAGAGCGGCAAAGTCGAGATCACCGTCGCCTTTAAAAACAACTGCCGCTCCTCGGCCACCGTCGGCGGCGTCAGCCGCGAGATCTACACCCCGTTTGCCACCACCGCCGTGCTCGACCTGCCCACCGACACCTTCCAAAACGTCAAGTGCTCTGGCGGCTCGGTGCTCTCAGAGGGCACCAATCAGGTGGTCACCATCCTGGCCGTGCCCGGCTTAAAAGACAGCCTGGGCAAAGACGCCGACACCTTAAAGCAAATCAGCGACTTCTCGCTGCAGGACACCTTCACCGTCACCGCCGAGGCCAAAAACTTCAAACTGGGCTCGGTGGTCATCGCCGCCACCCCCAGCCTGCCGCTGGATAAACTCAAGGGCGATATCTCGCTGGGCGAGCTCTCCAGCGGCCTGAGCCAGCTGCAGTCGGCCACCGAGCAGCTGGCCAGCGGCACCCAGCAGCTGTCCGAGGCGCTGGCGACCTACAGCGGCAAGATGGAGGAACTCGACAGCGGCATTTCCGATCTCAGCGCCGGCGCCGGCGACCTGCTGGCCGGCGTCACCCAGTACACCGACGGGGTGCAGCAGCTCTTTGACGAGATAGACCAGCTGCTCCCCGGGCTGGAGGCACAGATGGGCCAGAGCGGTCAGGCCATCGCCCAGGATCTGCAAAACCTGGCCGGTAAGGGGCAGACCGCCTCGCAGGAGATGCAGGACATCACCCAGCAGATGGGCGCTCTGTACCAGCAGATCCTGGCCATCAAGCAGGCCGACCCCAGCGCCGATATCACCGCCCTGCTGGGCGCTTTCGGCGCCCTCAAGCAGCAGCTGGAGGAGCACGGCGCCACCCTGACCGCGCTGGGCCAAGATATGCAGACGCTGGCCACCGACGCCGGCAGCATGCAGACCGACCTGGCAACCGGCCTGCAGACGGCCAAAGAGCAGCTGGCCCAGGCCGAGGCGCAGCTGCGTCAGGGCAGCACCGATCTGCGTCAGGGAGCCAAGGACCTGTCCGACGGCGCCGCCGGAGCCAAAGACGCCACCGGCCAGCTCTCCGGCGCGGCCAGGACCATCAGCGAAAAGAGCGGCGAGCTCGATCAGGGGATGAACACCTACAAGACCACCGGCATCGACCCGGCCAAGGGCCAGATAGACGAGCTGGTGGGCGACGCCGACAACCTGCTGGCCCTCAAAGACGCCCTCATCGCCCAGAGCGAGTCGTACCAGAGCTTTGCCGGCTCTCCCGAAGGCTGCGACACCACCACCGCCTTCGTCATGAAGACCGACGAGATCTCCGCCCCCAAGACCGAGAAAAAAGGCGGGGAGAGCAAAAAGGCCGAAAAAAAGACCGGCCTGTGGGACCGCATCAAAGGCCTTTTCAGCTGATCGGGCCGGTGCCGCACCAAACTTTCAGTTGACAAATAAGACCTGTGTGTTTATCATGATACACATGGGAGAGAGGCGACGGGTGCTCTGCCCGCCGCCTCTTTTTATCGCCGCCTCTCTCGGGGCGGCACAGCAACACGGGGGCTACCACCATGCCAAACCACATCGCCGTTTTCTTTTTTAGCTTTATCAGCCTGGGCCTGTTTTTTAGCGGGTTCGGGTTTATCTGGCGTGAAAAGAGAATAGGCCGGTCTGGGGCTGTGGCAACCGCCATGTGATACGTGTATTTTTCTGTGGGCACCCCGACGGCTCGTCGGGGTGCCCCTTTTTTGTCGGCCGCGGCCGCCCCGGCAGCCGGCCGGTGCCGCAGCGGTAAAACAGGAGGAGTAAAAACATGATCGTCATTTTAAAACCCGGCGTCTCCAGAGAAAAGGTACAGCAGTTCACCCAGTGGATCGAGTCGCAAAACGTCTCGGTCAACGCCGTCTACGGCACCCAGACCACCATCCTGGGCCTGGTGGGCGACACCTCGGTCATCGATATCGACGCGGTGCGCTCCCAGGATATCGTCGAGAACGTCAAGCGGGTGCAGGAGCCGTACAAAAACGCCAACCGCAAGTTCCACCCCGACGACACCGTCATCGATTTGGCCCCCGGCCTCACCATCGGCGCAAAACAGGTGCCCATCATGGCCGGCCCCTGCTCGGTCGAGAGCGAGGAGCAGATACTAGAAGTCGCCCGCCGGGTCAAAGAGAGCGGCGCCACCGTGCTGCGGGGCGGCGCCTTCAAACCCCGCACCAGCCCCTACGCCTTCCAGGGCCTAAAGGCCGAGGGGCTGGAGCTGTTGCGCCTGGCCCGCAAAGAGACCGGCCTGCCCATCGTCACCGAGATCATGTCGCTGGCGCACATCGACCTGTTTAGCGACGTGGACATCATCCAGGTCGGCGCCCGCAACATGCAGAATTTCGAGCTGCTCAAAGAGCTGGGCCACTGCCAAAAGCCCATCCTGCTCAAGCGCGGGCTGGCCAACACCATCGAGGAGTTCCTCATGAGCGCCGAGTACATCATGGCCGGCGGCAACCACCGGGTCATCCTCTGTGAGCGGGGCATCCGCACCTTCGAGACCTTCACCCGCAACACGCTGGATATCTCGGCGGTGCCGGTGCTCAAAAAGATCTCCCACCTGCCGGTGGTGGTCGACCCCTCCCACGCCACCGGCATCACCTGGCTGGTGGAGCCGCTGGCCAAAGCGGCCATCGTCGCCGGGGCCGACGGCCTCATCATCGAGGTGCACAATGACCCCGCCCACGCGCTGTCCGACGGCGCCCAGTCGCTGACCCCCGACCAGTTTGGCGGCGTCATGTCCACCGTCCGCCGCACCCTCGAGTTCGAGGGCCGCACTCTGTGAGCGGCCAGAGAGAGCCGCTGTCGGCGCTCATCCAAACAGCCGGTGTCCAGCTGCCCCCGGCGCCGGCGGCAGTGGCCGCCCAGGGGGTGCCCGGGGCCTACTCCCACCGGGCCTGTACCCAGCTGTGGCCCCAGTGCCGCCCCCAGTTCTACCGCCAGTTCGACGACGTGTTCGCCGCCGTCGAGAGCGGCCGGGCCACGGTGGGGGTGCTGCCCATCGAGAACTCCACCGAGGGCTCGGTGCTGCCGGTGTACCGGCTGCTGGGCCTGCACCGGCTCTACATCGTAGACACCACCCAGGTGGCCGTGGAGCATTGCCTGCTGGGCCTGCCCGGCGCCGCGCTCGACGCGGTGGCCGAGGTCTACTCCCACCCCCAGGCGCTGGGCCAGTGCCGCCGCTTTTTCGAGGAGCACCCCCACCTGCACCCCCACGAGTACTCCAACACCGCCGCCGCCGCCGAGATGGTGGCTGCCGGCGGCGACCAGAGCATAGCCGCCATCGCCTCGGAGGTCTGCGCCGAGCTGTACGGTCTTTCGGTGCTGCGCCGCGGCGTGCAGGACCAGGGCCGCAACCGCACCCGCTTTATCGCCGTCATGGCCCAGCCGGTCATCGCCCCGACGGCCGACCGGGTCAGCGTCTGCGCGGTGCTGCCCCACGTGCAGGGTTCGCTGTTTCGCTTTCTGGCCCAGTTCGAGAGCCAGGGCCTCAACCTGCAAAAGATCGAGTCGCGCCCCATCCCCGACCGGGATTTCGAGTTCCTCTTTTACCTCGATTTTTCCGGTAACCTGCGCCAGCCCGGACTGGCCGACTTTCTCGACCAGCTGCAGAAGAGCTGTGAGTACCTGCAATTTTTGGGCAACTACCCCGACCGGGGCCACCCCCTTTAAACTGCCCCACCGCGATCTATAAAAGGAGACGATACCGTGAAAAAAGGCGAAAGACTTCCCTTTACCCGCACCCAAAAGTGGTGGGAGCTGGGCAGCATCACCGTGCTGGTGTTCTGGGCGGCCTACCTGCTGCGGGTGTGGGATCAAATACCCGCCACCGTGCCCACCCACTTTGGCCTTACCGGCCAAATAAACAGCTACGGCGAAAAGTCGAGCCTGCTGGTGCTGCCGGCGGTGGCGCTGCTGCTGTACGCGCTGCTGCTGGCCGCCGAGCTGCTGCCGGCGCTCTACACCATGCCCGGCCGCTGGTCGGGCCGCAGCCAGATCTTTGCCGCCCAGTGTTTGCGCACCGGCCTGTGCGCCCTCAAATTTTTGCTGGTGCTGCTGTTTTGCTACCTGGATTTCTGCGCCGCCACCTACCAGCCGCTGGGGGCCTGGTTTTTGCCGGCGGCCGCCGGCGTACTGCTGCTGCCGGTGCTCGTCACCGCCCTGCGCATCTATCGCGGGGTAAAAAGGCGGGAGGCCGAGCGCCATGACGCCTAGCCCTGTCAAAACGCGAACCGCCCCCGGCGTCAAAACAGCCGCCCTGCGCGCCGCCTGGCCCAAAACGCTGCCGGTGCTGGCCGGCTACCTGTTTATCGGTATGGCCTTTGGGGTGCTGCTCACCAGCGCCGGCTGGCACCCGCTCTGGGCGGTGGTGATGAGCGTGTTCATCTACGCCGGCAGCATGCAGTTCGTCACCGTGGGCATGCTGGCTGCCGGGGCCGGCCTGCCCACCGCTGCGGCCATGACGGCCATGGTCAACCTGCGCCACCTGTTTTACGGCCTGCCCATGCTGCGGCGCTTTGCCGCCGCCGGCGCCAAAAAGATCTACCTGGCGCTGGGCCTCACCGACGAGACTTTCTCGCTTTTGTGCGGCACCCGGGCGCCGGATGGGGTAGACCCCGGCTGGTACGACTTTTTCATCACCCTGCTCGACCAGTGCTACTGGGTGCTGGGCAGCGCGCTGGGGGCGGTGGCCGGGTCGCTCTTGCCGTTCGACACCACCGGTATCGACTTTGCCATGACCGCCCTGTTTGTGGTGGTGTTTATCGACCAGCTGCGCGAGCGGCAAAACCGGCTGCCGGCGGTCATCGGTCTGGCCGGCTCGGCGGCCTGCCTGCTCCTCTTTGGGGCCGACAGCTTTCTCCTGCCGGCCATGGCGCTGATGGTTTTGCTCCTATGCTTTTTGCGGGGCCGGGCCATCGCCGATAGGGAGGAGGAACACGCACCGTGAGCCAAAATGATCTGTACACGCTGTCGGTGGTGGCGGTGGTGGCCATCGTCACCTGGGTGCTGCGGGCGCTGCCGTTTTGGGTGTTTCGCGCCGGCCGCCCGGTGCCCCGTACCATCGCCTACCTGGGGCGGGTGCTGCCGCCGGCCATCATGGGCATGCTCATCATCTACTGCCTCAAGGCCATCACCCCCACCGCCTACCCCTTTGGCCTGCCCGAGCTCATCGCCGTGGCCATCACCGCCGGGCTGCACCTCTTTAAGCGCAATACGATGCTCTCCATCTTCGGCGGCACCGCCGCCTATATGGTGCTGGTGCAGCTGGTGTTCGCCTAACGGCCGGGCCCCCGGCTCAAAAATAAATACGCCTTTTTGGAGCAGCCGGCCACCGCCGCCGGGCTGCTTTTTTTGCTGCCCGCCCGGCTGTCGGCGCAAGACCGCCACCGGGCGTTTTGCCGCGCCGCCACCGATATCTCGCGCCCGACCGCCCCGCCGTGCCCAGTACCGGCCGCCCGGCCACGTCTCACCGCCAGCCGTCTCCGCCACATTACGCCCCATCACCAGCGGCCAGCGCAACTTATCTCCAGCGCTCCCACGCCGCCCCACCGCCAGCAATTCCACCGCACGCCGCTTTTACCCGCCGCCTGGGCTCCGCCCCACCAGCCACTCGCTGCCCGACTGCGCCGCACGCCTGACCGCCTTACCGTGCCCAGTACCCGCCGCCCGGCCACCTCTCACCGCCAGCTGTCTCCGCCGCGCCCACTGCCAGTCGTCCCCGCCACGTCACGCCCCATCGCCGACCACCTCGCCGCCACCGCGCCCCATCTTGAGCCGCTATGCCCCCCAGGCGGCCCATCTTCGTCTTGCCGCCCCTTTTTTGCGCCCCCGTATTGACCCCGGCGAAAAACCGTGGTAAACTGTCGGTAGTCCACTAACACACTTTAAAGCACAAAATTGCTTTTGAACACATTTTTATGAGGTGAGTTTATGCAGTACACACTGGTGACCGGCGGCAACATCGTCGACATCGTAAACAAAAAGGTATTCCCCGGCCAGATCCTCATCGAGGACGGCATCATCAAAGAGGTGGGCGAAAAGGTCGCCGCCCCCGACGGCTGTCAGGTCATCGATGTGGCCGGCAACACCGTGCTGCCGGGTCTCTTTAACTGCCACGAGCACATGACCATGGCCCCCGATCCCAACCCCGAGGCGGTGGCCGATACCGACGCCCAGATGACCATGAAGGCGCTGCACCACCTGGAGCAGTACATAGAGACCGGCGTCACCTACGTGCGCGACGTGGGCTCCTCTCACTTTATCGATATCGATATCCGCGACGCGGTCAAGTCGGGCCTGGTCAAAAAAGCGCCCGACATGCAGGTCTCGGGGCAGTGTATCTGCATGACCGGCGGCCACGGGTGGAATGCCGGCGGCCGTCAGGCCGACGGGGTAGACGAGCTGCGCAAAGCTGCCCGCGAGCAGCTGCGCGCCGGCGCCGACTGGCTCAAGATCATGGCCACCGGCGGGGTCATGACCCGCGGCGTCGAGCCCGGCAGCCCCCAGCTCACCGAGGAGGAGATGCGCGCCGCCATCGAGGAGGGCCACAAGGTCGGCGCCAAAAGCGCCACCCACGCCCAGGGCAACATCGGCATCAAAAACGCCATCCGCGCCGGTATCGACTCGGTGGAGCACGGCATCTACCTGGACGACGAGGCCATCGAGCTGATGCTCAAAAACGGCACCTGGCTGGTGGCCACCCTCTGCGCGCCGTACTATATCAACAAATACGGCATCGAAAACGGCATCCCCGAGTACGCCGTGCGCAAATCTAAAATGGTCATCAAAGACCACTACGCCTCGTTCATCAAGGCCTACCGCGCCGGCGTCAAATGCGCGCTGGGCACCGACAGCGGCACCCCCTTCAACTCCCACGCCGGCACCGGCAACGAGCTGGTGCTGTCGGTAGGGGAGGGCCTCACCCCGCTGGAGGCCATCGAGCTGGCCACCATCAACTCGGCCACCATGCTGGGCGTCGAAAAAGAGCTGGGCAGCATCGCCCCGGGCAAAAAGGCCCATCTGGCCGTGTTTGCCGGCAACCCCGCCGACAACATCCAGGACATTTTAAACTGCGTTATGACCATCAAAAACGGCGAGGTGCTGTACAACAAGCTGTAGCCGCCGGTCGCGGGTTCTCCCAGCCGTTGGCGGCGGGTCAGCCTTTGCAGGTCCCTATCTACCGTTTTCACACATAAAAAAGGCGAGCTGCCGGTCACCCTGGCCGCCCGCCTTTTTTGTTTTCTCTCTTGCAACTGCCGCCCCGCGGTCACCTGCCGTGTCCGTTACGGCCCATAGCGGCAGCTGCCGCTTTAAGTCTCCGCGCCGGGCCACCATCCTGCCGCCCGGTGCCGTACAGGCCTCCGCCGCGGCCCGCTGGTCAGCGGCCCGGCGGGGGAGGTGGGTCCCCCTGCAAAAACGATACGATCATCGACTGTTCCTCCTCGGTGAGCAGGTGCATGTGGCCGCGACCAGTCAGCTGGTAGGTGCGGCAGCAGGGCAGGATCTTCGGCGCCCGCCGCAGCACCTTGCGCGCCGGGAACAGGCAGTCCCGTTCGCCGGCCAGTACCAGCGTAGGTGCATGGCAGCGCCGCATGCGCCGCGCCCCCACATTGGTGGGCATGCCCACCTTGGTCTTTACGTGGTCAAAGCTGTTTCGCAGCGTCTCGATGGTGTCGCTGTCTAAAACGTCTTCGGTCATCGCCATGTACAGCGCCGTCTGCCGCAGATAGCGCTCATCGCCGCCGTGGCGGTAGCGCAGCAGCGGCACCAGCATTTTTACCGCCCCAACAGGCAGCGCGTTGCCAATGCCCGCCGGCACCACCAGCACGCTCTTTTCCACTTTTTCCGGCGCCACACACATCAGCTTGGCCAGCACCCCGCCGCCAAACGAGCCGCCAAAACAGCGCATATGCGCAAAACCCAGCGCGTCGATCACCTGGCTGGCCCAGCGCCCATAGGCGTAGCCGTAAGGCGGCAGGCAGCGCTGGTCGCTCTTGCCCGGGTGGCCGATGATATCTACCGCGTACAGGTGAAAATGGGGCAGCAAAAAACGGCACAGCAGCAGGTTGTAGGCGGTGGTCGAGTTGCCGCCGTGAAACACCAGCACCGCCGGGCCGGCAAAGTTTCCGGTCTCCACCAGGTGAGTGCGGCCAAAACCGGTGTCTACATACCGGTCGCGCCAGCGGCACCCCAGCGATCTGAGCTGCCGGTCGTACAGCGCCAGCGTCTGGCGGCGGCTGTCCGGTGTCTTATAAATGGTCCCCATCTCTATCAGGCCCCTTCGCGCTCTGTTTCCCCCATTCTAACACCGCCCGCCCCTGATGTCCATCGCCCCCCGCGCCCACGTTTCACGTTTTAAGTTTTAAAACGTGCCCTCCAATATGCTAAACGGTTCTGGGGCGCGGCATTTGCGCCCACTGCCGTCCAGCTTATCTAAAGTAGGGTTGTCTGCGCTGCCGCCACAGACTGCATCAGGGCAAAAAAGTGCTCTGGCGCTCCGGTGCAAAAATAGGCGTACCAGGCGGCGAGCGTATCGGCCTCAAAAACGCCCAGATGGGCAATGATCTGCCGGGCCCACAGCAGTGCTCCGGTGCAGCTGGCCGTAAAAAGACCGCCGTTCGCTACAGACGGCGCATCTACATAAAAGCGCTGTCCCCTGTAGCCGGGCACTGCCGCCTCCAAAAATCCCGGCCCGTTGCTGGTGTGGGGCCGATCGTCCAGCAGCCCCGCGCCGGCCAACGCGGCAGTGGCCCCGCAGATAGCGCCCACCGCCGCGCCCGCAGCTAAAAATTCGCCGGCTTTTTCGACGATAGCGCCGTGTCTGGGGTCGCTCCACGTGTTTGCGCCCGGCAACAGCAACATGCTCTTTTCACCAGTGGCGATATCGCCTACCGCGCAGTCGGGCAAGGCGGTCAGCCCGCCCATCGTGCGCACCGGCTCCCGGCAATAGCCGACTGTTTTCAGTTCCAGGTGCGGGGCGTCCTTTTTAAAAAAGCGCCGCGACTGCAACTCGGCGGTGATATGTCCCAGTTCCCAGTCAGCCAAAGTGTCCGGCAGGTAAATATAGATGGTAAACATGTATTTTCCCCCAATTCTGTCTCGCCCCTGGCAGAGGGGCAGATTGATTTGTTTGCCTTTTCATTGTACGATAAGATCGTTGACAACGGTGTGGCCACGATTGGCAGTAAATAGTTAAAGGCGGTATTCTATGAAAGTAGACAGGCTGGTCAGCATGATCCTGGTCCTCCTCCAAAAAGAGCGTATCGGCGCACAGGAGCTGGCGGATATGTTCGAGGTCTCGCCCCGCACCATCTACCGCGATATAGACGCCATCAACATGGCCGGTGTCCCCGTCCGGGGGGTGTCGGGCGCCGGCGGCGGCTTCGAGATCATGCGGGGGTACAAGATCGATAACAAGGTCTTTTCAGCCGCCGATCTCTCCGCGCTCCTGACGGCGCTCTCCGGCCTTTTCAGCATGGTAGGGGGGAGCGAGCTGGCTACTGTCCTCGCCAAAGTCAAGAGCTTCATCCCCGCCGACAGAGCAGATGATATTTTCAAAAAGGCCGGCCAGATCTGTATCGACCCGGCCCCCTGGACGGCAGACAGAGCCGTACAACCCTGTCTGGAAACGGTGCGGGCAGCACTGCGACAGAGCAGGCTGCTCCAGTTTGGGTACACGGCCCACCGCGGGGTAAAGACCCGGCGAACGGTCGAGCCGTATCAGCTGGTGCTCAAAAACAGCCAGTGGTATTTGCAGGGGTACTGCCGCACAAGAAACGACTTTCGGCTGTTTCGGCTGTCCCGCATCTCCGATCTACAGCTGCAACAAACGTCTTTTACACCCCGAGATCACCAAAAGCCGGTTTTAGACTTTACGGATACTTTAAAGACCATGCAGACCGAGATCAGGCTCCGCATCCACCGCTCTATCGCCGATATCGTCCTCGACTATTGTCCAAACGAGTACTTTTCGCCGGACGGCGACACGCATTACCTCGTGCGTTTTCCCTTTGTAGAAAACGAGTACTACTACAATATCCTCTTGCGTTTCGGCGATAAATGCGAATGTCTGGAGCCGCCGCATATCCGCGCCGAAATAAGGCGCAGGGCTCAAAAGATAGCCGCCATCTACGGGGCCCCATAGCGAGGAAAAAAGAACTGCTTGACAACCTTGTGCGCTTGACGATAAAATGTAAAAAGTCCACCATGTGCCGGTTTGTCTCGGGCAAGTCATGTGTCGTGTACAGAACAGTAGATTCTATTTATAGGAGGGCTCAAAATGAGGATCACAGAAATAACGGATAGAGATCCGGCGCTGCTCGAGCAGCTGCTGGAGGTGTGGGAGAGCTCTGTAAGGGCCACACATCTCTTTTTGTCAGAGCGTGATATACAGGATATCAAAAAATACGTCCCCCAGGCACTCAAAGAAATTCCGCATTTGGTCATCGTGGAAAACCAAGACCGGGTCCCGGTGGGATTTATGGGTATCGTAGAGCAGCACCTGGAAATGCTCTTCATCTCCGGCATGGAGAGAGGAAAAGGATCGGGTAAAGCACTGCTCAGGTACGGCATAGAAAAATATGCGGTCAACGATTTGGCAGTAAACGAGCAAAACCCCTTGGCAAAAGGCTTTTATGAGCACATGGGTTTTAAAATTTATAATAGAACAGATCGTGATGAGCAGGGGAATCCTTACCCGCTTTTGTACATGAGCAGGCCGTTTCGGTCCGGCCGCGTAGCAGATCAAACAGATGCACAGCCATAAAAGGCGCGCCGGAACACCCGCAAAAGGGGTGTTCCGGCGCGCTGCCGTTTTATCGGTAAAGACCGGGTCCCGCTACACCGGCGGAGGCCCGCTCGGTCACTCCATGCCCAGTATGGCGATGCCGATCACCGCCAGACCAATGACCGCGTAGTACTTCCAGTTGAGTTTCTCCTTTAAAAACAGCCGGCTCCACAGCACGCTGAACACACAGTAGCTGCTGATGAGCGGGGCTGCCACCACCGCATTGGCGCCGATGGCAAAAATATAGGTGAACTGGCCGGCGGTCTCCACCAGCGCCGCCGCCATCTTGGGCTTTTCGTCCCACAGGCGGATCTTCTGCTTTTTAATGATCACCACGTAGACAAAGGCGCAGATGGCCATAAACAAAAAGGTGAACTCATAGGCGATGTTGGCCTGCTCCTCGGCAATGGCCACATCTAAAAGCATCGCGTCGGCAAAGGTGCCCAGCCCGTCGATCAGGCAGTATAAGATGGGGAACAATATGGCGATAAAGCTCTTTTGGTACTTTACGTTGGCCACCTGCTGGCGCAGCTGCCGCGCCGCGTCGTCCTGCCTTTTTTCCAGCAGGCTGAGCAGCAGCACCGCCAGGCAGATGAGCAGCACTGCCGCCAGCTGCAGGCCGGTCATGGCCTGTTTTAAAAACACAAAGCACAAAAGTGCCGCCACCGCACCAGACGAGTTGCAGATGGGGCTCGAGACCGACAGCTCGATGTACCGCAGCCCCACATAGCCCAGTACCATAGCCAAAATATACAGCAGCGAGGCAGGCAGGTAGGTGATGATGTCCCCCAGGTGAAACGGGGTGCCGGTGGCCACCATGTAAATGCCGTGCAGGCCCATCACCAGGCCTACCGCCATCACCATCTTCCAGTGGCTGTAGGTGTCGTCGGGCTTTGAGCCTATTTTGGAAAACAAATCCGAGCCGCTCCAGAATAAGATCGAGAGCAGCGAAAAAATAAACCAGGTCATAAGTAGATAGCGTCCTTTTCTCTATTTGATCTTCCCCTAAAAAAAGCCGCAGATGAAAGCGGGGAGCGCGCGTCCAGCTGCCGTGTGGTGCAGCTGCGCGCGCGGGGGCGGACGCCGGGGGAACCGGTGCGCTACGCTGTCCCAGCAGTGGCACGGTATATGGGGCGCAGTGGTGGTCGTGTGGCGCACAGGTCCTCCTCCTCTCGGTGCAAAATAGCGGGCCCGGCCCGCAACATCTCAAAAAACAATTTATTCTAGCACATATCGCCCCCGCTGGCAAGAAAAAACAGTTTTCTCCCACCCCCGGTACCGCCAACGCCCCACTCGCGCTGCCTTTCACGCTCATCTCGCTTTTTTCTGTGTACATGCCCGTCCCCACACCGGGCGCACCGCCGGCACCTCAGCCACCCATCTCGCTCAAGCCCCGCCGCCCATCACCCCCCAGCACCTCCCACCGTACATTTTCCCATCCGTCCTGCTATCCCCGCTACTATCCCCACCACCAACCGTGCCCCCGGCCCACCATAGCGTCCCATACCCAGCCACCCAGCTGCCTTTCCTGCTCTATTTCATCAGCGACATTCCCAGTGTCTCACTACCGGCAATATACCCCCATCTATAACGCTCCAGCCCACCACAGCACCCCACAAAATCCCCAGCGCCTCCCACCGTATATTTTCCTGCCCGTCCCGCTACCGCTACTATCCCCGCCACCAACCGCGCCCCCAGCCCACCATAGCGCCCCATACCCAGCCATCCGGCTGCCTTTTCTGCTCTATTTCGTCGGCGACATTCCCAGTGTCCCACTCACCGACAATATACCCCCATCTATAACGCTCCAGCCCACCACAGCACCCCCACAAAATCCCCAGCACCTCCCACCGTGCATGTTCTTGCCCGTCCCTCTACCCGCTACTATCCCCACCACCAACCGCACCCCCAGCCCGCCATAGCGCCCCACACCCACCCGCCTTTTTTACTCTATTTCGTCAGCGACATTCCCAGTGTCCCACTACCGGCAATATATCCCCATCTATAACGCTCCAGCCCACCACAGCACCCCCGCAAAATTTCCAGCACCTCCCACCGTGCATGTTCCTGCCCGTCCCTCTACCCGTTACTATCCCCACCACCAACCGCGCTCCCAGACCACCGTAGCAGCCCTATACCCAGTCGACCAGCTGCCTTTCTTGCACCGCCTCAGTAGTACCGCTATCCGTGCCCCACCCATCGGCAACATCCTCACTGATAACATTCCCAGCCCACCAAAGCCCACCAAAGCCACCCACAGTACACCCATAAACCACCTCAGCACCTCCCACCGTGCAGTTTTCCTGCCAACTCCTGCGCCGAAAATATCCCCACTATCTACCGTTCCGCCACCCCACGCCCAACCAATTCTCTTTCGTCAACACTCAAAGCCCCACCACCCGGCTCTGCGATCGCCCCCCACCGCCCACGGTACATAAAAAGGCCGGGGCGCTGCATCGCGCTCCAGCCTTTTTGTCGTAGTATGTCGTTTAAATAAACTTCATATTGGGGTATACTTCTTTTAAGTAGTCGTCGGGGTAGGTCTGGTCTAAAAACACGGCAAAGCCCCCCTCTGGCGCCACCCCCTGCCGCCGCTGGCCGCTGCGCCACACCGCCGCCGCCGAGAGGGCCATGTCCACCGCTAAAAATACCGCCACCACCGAGGTCAGCGGCACCGCCCAGCGGGTGGGTATGTGCCGTATCAGGTCACAAAACCAGGGGTAGATGGCCCGCAAAAACACCAGCCCCAGCAGCCCCCAAAATATGGCGTACTTTATGTTGGTGCGGCCGCCCAAGTTCAGCGGCGAGCCGGTATAATCCCACGAGACCGAGCCGAACACTAGCTCCTGCACCAGCGAGCACACAAACTCAAACACGGCGCCGAACACGGCGCTCACCCCAAATATCACCAAGTTGTGGCAGCGCTCAAAACGGCCCAATATCGCGCTCAGCGCCGCTGCCCCCAGCCCGTATATCTGCGAAAAGGGGCCGTATAAAAGCCCCTGCCGGCTCTCAAAGCTGCCGTGGCGCACAAAATAAAAAAGCATCTCCACCACATAGCCCAAAATGCTGGCGATCACAAATATCCAAAACAGCTGGTACAGGCTGGGGGCGCCGGGGTGGCGCCGGGCGGCAGCCGCCTTCTGTTGGGTCTGGCCGTCGATGGGGGCAGAGCTAGCTTGCATAGTCAGGTACCTCGTTTCCGTTGTGCTCTCCGTGTAAAAAACAGAGTATACACCCCAGTATAAGACGATCTGTCTTTAAATGCCACCGGTTTTCGGGTCATCGGGGCAGGTTTAAGAAATTTGTCATTTTTTCTGGTATTTGATTTTTTTGTTACCGCCTCGGGTCAAGCCGGTGAACTGTCCTCAGGCCGGCAGCCGATGTTCGCGCAGAACTTGTGCGGCACCGGCAGGGGCGAGTGCCCCGTCCGCCAGTTCAGCCATGCACCAGTCCGCCACTCCACCCAGCCGCCGCAGCGCATACGGCACCTCTCTTCTATTTCACCGGGGCCGGGCAGGTGCCCGGGCGTTCACTATAGTCTGTCCGCGCTATGCCCCGCCCATGCCCCCTATCGGCCCAAACATGCCAAATCGTGCTCAAACAGCGCCCAATACCTACTAATTTACAATTTCGTAACAATTTCCAGGCGCTACATTTGTCGCCATACCGCCGTTTTCTCGTTTCTCAGCTGCCTGGGGCACCAAAAAACGGACCGCCCCTTTTTGGTGGGCGGCCCGCGTCAAGATCGCACTGGCTAAACCGTGTTTTAGTGGATGTGCAGGATGGTGGTGGCCAAAACAAAGTAGATCATCAGCGACACCGCATCCACGATGGTGGTGATCAGCGGGCTGGCCATAATGGCCGGGTCCATTTTCAGCTTCTGGGCAATAATGGGCAGCAGTCCACCGCAGATCTTGGCGATGATCACGGTGCAAAACAGGCTGGCGCAGATGGTCACGGCCACCAGCACCCCCACCCGGTCAAAGAGCAGCAGCTTGCCAAAGTTCACCACCGCCAGCACCGAGCCGGTCAGCAGGCTCACGGCAAATTCCTTGCGCAGCACCACAAGGGCGTCTTTGGGGGCGATATCGCCCAGGGCCAAGCTGCGTATCACCATGGTCGCCGACTGGCTGCCGGCGTTGCCGCCGGTGTCCATCAGCTGGGGGATGTAGGCCGCCAGCAGCACCATAGAAGAGAGTACTTCGTCAAAGCGGCGGATGATGGCCCCGGTGATTGAGGCCGAGATCATCAGCACCAGCAACCACACGATGCGGTGCTTGGCCAGAGTCAGGGCACTGGTCTTCAGGTAGCTGTCGTCGGCAGGGGAGACGGCGTTCATCTTGTAGATGTCCTCGGTGGCCTGCTCCTCCATCACATCTACCACGTCGTCCAGGGTGATCACGCCCACCAACCGGCCCTCCCGGTCTACAACGGGCAGCGTGTACAGGTCGTATTTCTTAAATACCTCTACCACCTGTTCCTCGTCGTCCAGCGTGCCCACCTTGCAGATCTCGGGGTCGGCCAGCTCAATGATCTTGGTGCTGTCGTCGGCCAGCAGAATGTCCTGCAGAGCCACCGACCCCTCCAGCAGCTTGGTGGGGGAGGTGACAAAGCAGGTCTCGATGGTCTCTTTTTTATCGCGGCTGCCGCGGATGTCGGCGATGGCCTCGGCCACCGTCTCGTCCCGCCGAAGCTCCATAAACTCCAGCGTCATCAGGCTGCCGGCCGACCCCTCGGGGTACTGCAGCAGCTGATTGATCTGGCTGCGGGTAGCCGAGTCGGTGGCCGCCAGCACCCGCTTTACGATGCCGGCCGGCATCTCTTCGATAAAGTCGATGGTATCGTCAAAAAACAACTCGTCAACGATGGTGGCGAGCTCTTTGTCGGTGATGCCCTCAACGATGCGCTGCTGTACGTCGCTGTCCAGGTGCGAGAACACCTCGGCCGCCACCTCTTTGGGCAACACGCGAAACAACAGCACCAGCGCGGCGTCGGGCAGCTCAGAAAACAGCTCCGCCACATCGGCGGGGTTGCAGGCCAGCAAAAAGGCGCGGGCCGCGGCAAACTGCTTTTCCTCCACCAGCTGGCACAGCGCGTCGATGGTGATGAATTTGCTCATAATATTTTCCCTCCTCGCGGTAAATTTGGGCAACAAAAAAGACCACAAGTCTCTCGCTGCGGTCTAGTACAGGTGCCGAATATTACCGGGAGAAAGTGCACACATCCCCCCGCGGGGGCAAACGCGCGCCCTACAGGGAAGTGCCGGGTGACAAAGAGAGCGGAACAGACATCTCCTCCCGCTGCGGCACGTCACCTGCGCATTCAGCCCGGGTATTCGCACCTCTACTACTGCCAGCGTCCATTGTCTGTCCACCTCCTAAAAAGTCAAATCTGTGAGTCTTTTACACAGCCCCGGGCAGCGCACATGCCGCCTTTTGGGCCACACCCATTGTATAGCCCGCCCCCCAAAAAGTCAAGCAAAATCGCCCGCCTGCCGCCGGGCCGCAACACCCCGGGCCCGGACCGGTCAGCTCCTGGCCTGCGGCGGCTTAACGGTGGGTAGTGCCAGCCGAAAACGCATGCACAAAAGGCGGGTGAAAAAGGTCAGCGCAATACAGATGTAGGCCGCCACCTGCAGGTCGATGAGCTGTCGCAAAAACCAAAAGCATACGCTGCCGCCTACCGCCGCCACCGCGTAGATCTCCCGCGGGCGCAAAATGTGGGGGATCTCGCGGGCGAACAGGTCGCGGATGATGCCGCCGCCCACCGCCGTGATGAACGATACAAAGCAGAAGGTGATAAAGTTGAGCTCCATCGAGATAGCGGTGATGCCCGCCTCGATAGCAAAGGTAGCCAGCCCCAGCGCGTCAAAAATGTCCAGCGCAAAGCTCCAGCGTATCTGCCCCTTGGTCAGTATCACAAAGGCGGTGGTCAGCAGGATGAGCAAACTGTACTCGTAGCGCTCAAAAAATATGGGCAGCGAGTCGCGGCGGATGATGATGTCCCGTATCACGCCGCCGCCAATAGCCGTCACCCCAGCCATGATGAGAATGCCCAGGTAGTCCATCCGTTTTTTAATGGCCGTGCTGGCCCCCGAAATAGCAAACGCCACGATGCCGATATAGTCCAAATAGTCGATGATCCCCACAGCCAGCCACCCTTTTTTCCACAGCGGTCGCGGCACCCGTCACCGGGTGTCGCTGTGCCCAATGCGGCCCGCCACATGGACAGGCCTTTTGCTGTGCCCATTATAGTAGATTATCGGCGGCAGTTCAATAATAATTACCAAGTATAATAGAGCGGGGTTTTTGCCGGTCTGCGATCCGTCTTTACAAGCCGAATAAAATCGTGTATGCTGATGCAGGCGCAAAAAAAGCCCCCACGCTATCGTCGGGGCTTTTTTTGTGCCGTAAAAGAGGAAGAAAAACAGGAGAAAGGAAGATATTATGGGAGAAACTGCCAACCTGACCACCTCCAAAAAAGTGGTGTTGGGCGTCCAGCACCTGTTTGCCATGTTCGGCGCCACCGTGCTGGTGCCGTCGCTCACCGGCCTCAACGTGTCGGTGGCGCTGATCTGCGCCGGTCTGGGCACGCTGCTTTTCCACCTGGTCACCAGCCACAAGGTGCCGGTGTTCTTGGGTTCCAGCTTTGCCTACATCGGCGCGCTGCAGATCGTCATCGGCGGCAACAGCAAAAACATCCCCAAAGCCCAGTCGGGCATCATCGCCGCCGGGCTCATCTACATACTGGTGGCCCTCATCGTCAAATACGTGGGGGTCGATGTCATCCGCAAGACCTTCCCGCCGGTGGTCACCGGCCCGGTCATCGTGGTCATCGGCCTGACACTGGCCCCCACCGGCATCTCGATGGCGCAGGTAAACTGGCCGGTGGCGCTGTTCACGCTGGCAGTCATCATCGCCGTGTCGGTTTTTACCAAAGGCTTTTTCAAGCTGGTGCCCATCCTCATCGGCCTCGTCAGCGGGTACCTGCTCTGCGTGGGCCTCGATCTGAGCGGGGTGCTGGGGGCTAAACTCATCGATACCAGCCTCATTACCGGCGCCCCCTGGATCAGCCCCTTTTGGGACTTTGGCGGCAAGTTTTTTACGCTGCCCCAGTTTGACCTGCACGCCATAACCCTCATCGCCCCGGTGGCGCTGGTCACCTTTATGGAACACATCGGCGACATCACCACCAACGGCTCGGTCATCGGCAAAGACCTGCTCAAAGATCCCGGCCTGCACCGCACGCTGCTGGGCGATGGGCTGGCCACCTCACTGGCCGGCCTGCTGGGCGGCCCGGCCAACACCACCTATTCCGAAAATACCGGCGTGCTGGCTGTCACCAAGGTGTACGATACCGGCGTGCTGAAGATCGCCGGCTGCTTTGCCATCTTTTTGGGGGTGTTCGGCAAGTTCGGCGGTGTGCTGGCCAGCATCCCCGACCCGGTCAAAGGCGGTATGTCCATCATGCTCTTTGGCATGATCGCCGCCGTCGGCCTGCGCACCATCGCCGAGGCCCAGCTCGACTTTTCCCACAGCCGCAACCTCATCACCGTGGGGCTGATCCTGGTGTTCGGTCTGGGCATGTCGGCGGGCATCCAGATCGGCGAGTTCACCGTCTCCGGCCTGTTCATCGCCGTGGTGGTGGGCGTGCTGGCCAACAAGATCCTGCCGCAAAACGTCTAAAAGAGCGTCCAGATGGGCATAAAGAGAGAGCCGCGCTGCCAACATGCAGCGCGGCTCTCTCACTGTCCGCCGGCGGTCTTACACGGTGCGAACAGCTGACAAAATGCCGGCTTTTGGGTGGTAAAAGAGCGGCCCCGCAGGTAGTCCAGCGGCCCGCCCTCCGCCGGCCAGTCAAACTGTACCCGGTACGAGCACAGCGCCTGGCTCTTCATGCGGTAGCGGCGGTTGACGCTGTTTTCACCGTATTTGCTGTCGCCCAACAGCGGGTGCCCGCTGGCGGCAAACTGGGCCCGAATCTGGTGGGTGCGCCCGGTCAGCAGCCGGGCCTCGACCAAACTCAGCTGCGGCGTCTCATCCAGCACCTGCCAATGGGTAATGGCCCGTTTGGCGCCGGGCTGCGGGTTTTGGCGCACATATACCCGGCTCTGGCGGGCGTCTTTAAACAGGTAGTTGTCAAATTTGCCGCGCGCTGCCGGCATGTGTCCCACCACAGCGCACAGGTAGCTCTTGTGGATCTGCCGCTGCCGTATGCGCAGCAGCAGCTCCTGTTCGGCGGCGGCCGTTTTGGCCGCCAGCACGATGCCGCTGGTGCCGCGGTCGATGCGGTTGCACAACGCCGGGGCAAAGTCCTGCCCCGGCCGGTATCCGCCCTGCTCTTGCAGGTAGTGGCGCAGCTGATTTTGCAGGTTGTTCTGCTCGCCGTTTTGGCCCGGCAAAACCAGCAGCCCGGCCGGCTTGTCGGCCAGCAGCACGTGGTCGTCCTCGTACACCACGGCAAAGGTGGGCCCGGCCGGTACGGGGGCGGGAACGCCGCCGCTCTCGGCCGCCCCCGGCAGGTACTGGGGCTCCAGGTACAGCCGCAGCGTATCGCCGGCCTGCACCCGGTACGAGATCTCGCGGCGGCGGCCATTTATCTTGATGTTGCCCCGCTTGAGCGCCCGGTAAAAGGCGCTGCCGGGCAGATCGGGGCAGATAGAAAATACCAGTTTATCCAGTCGCTGACCGGCCTGTTTGGCCCCTATCTGACAGATGTACATCGCTACTCCTCCCGGGTGCCGCGGGCCGAATAATGGCCCACCGCTATTTTGCCCCCGTATTGTAACACGATTTGGCAAAAAGGTAAATTACTGCCGGTCAAAAGGTGCATACTGTCTAAAACTGTGCTATACTAATACCGGTAAGCAAACGGTAAAAAACGGGGCTGTATAACGGTCGATAGCGCCTGTGCCGGTGGGCTTTGGGCCCTGCCGCCAGCGGGTCGGCCGCCGCCCTAAAAATATAGTCAGAGGAGCGTTTACTTTGGAGATTTTAGAGCCAGCGCACTACGGCGAGTACGAGGAATTCGTGCTGCACCACCAAAACGGCACCTTTACCCAGTCCACCCACTGGCCCCAGGTCAAAGAGGGGTGGGGCCACGGGGTCATCGTCTCCCGCGGGGCCGACGGCGCCATCCGCGGCGGCATGGTGGTGCTCACCAAAAAGGTGCCCGGCCTCAACCGCAACTTTCTGTACGCCCCCCGCGGCCCCATCTGCGACTACCGCGACGAGGAGACCTTTGCCGATCTGGTCGAGGGTGCCAAGGCTTTTGCCAAAAAGGTGCGCGGCTTCACCTTTAAGATGGACCCTATGGTAGGGGCCGACGACCGCACCTTTATCGAGATGGCCAAAAAGTACGGCTTTACCTATAAAGAGGACCAGACCGACGACGACACCATCCAGCGGCGCAACAACTACATGCTCGACCTCACCGGAAAGACCGCCGACGAACTGCTGGCCAGCTTTCACCAGAAGTGGCGCTACAACATCCGCCTGGCCGCCCGCAAAGGGGTCGAGGTGCGGGTGTGCGGCAAGGAGTCGCTGCCCGATTTTATGAAGATCTATCAGGTCACCGGGGCCCGCGATGGCTTCAACACCCGCCCCCAGGCGTATTTCGAGCGCATGCTCGACGCCTTTGGCGAGCACATCCGGCTGTATATCTGCTACTACCAGGGTCAGCCGGTCTCGGGGGCCATCACCACCAACTTTGCCGGCAAGACCTGCTATGTGTACGGCGCATCCGACAACAACTTCCGCAATGTAATGCCCAACCACGCCATGCAGTGGGCCATGATCCAGTGGGCGATCGAGACTGGCTGTACCACCTACGACTTTCAGGGCATCCCGCTCGATCTCTCGGGCGAGGATCACATGCACGGGGTATACCTGTTTAAAAAGGGCTTTAACGGCCAGGTGGTCACCTTTACCGGCGAGTACGATATGGTTTTTGCCCCCTGGGTGCAAAAGTTCGTAGATACCTCAGAAAAGGTGCTGCTCAAGCTGCGCCGAACAGGGAAGAAATAGCCGCTTTGGCAGTGGGTGCCCCGGCGCGGCAGCCGGTGCAGGACGCTGCCCTGCCGTCTGGCGGCATGCCGGGCGCATTGTGTGAGGAGGATGAGATTTATGTTGGCACTGTATATCCTATTGGCGCTTTTGTTGTTGCTGGTGCTCGTTTTGGTGGTCAATACGCTGCGCTGCGGCACCAAGACCGGGGGCGGCCAGCCCGGTGCGCTGCCGACGCGCGAGAAGGTCGATCACTACGCCGACACGCTGTCGCAGATGATCGCCTGCAATACCGTCACAGTGCAGCCCGGCGGCGATATGTCGCCCATCTACGCCATGCACCAAAAGCTGGAGGAACTCTTCCCCCTCATCCACCAAAAGTTAGAAAAGCACGATATAGATGGGGCGCTGCTCTTTAAGTGGGCCGGCAAAGACCCATCCCGCCCGCCCATCCTGCTCATGTCCCACATGGATGTAGTGCCGGCCACCGGCGACTGGAAGTACCCGCCTTTTGCCGGCACCATCGCCGAGGGCAAGATCTGGGGCCGCGGTGCGGTAGACACCAAGGGTTCGCTGTGCGGCATCTTAAACGCGGTGGAGGAGCTGCTGGGCGAGGATTTTGCCCCCGCCGGCGACGTGTACATAGCTTCCTCCTGCAACGAGGAGATCAGCGGCTATGGCGCCCCCAAAACAGTGGCCTACCTCAAAGAACAGGGAGTGCATCTGGGCCTGGTGATGGATGAGGGGGGCGCGGTGGTCGATCCGCCGCTGCCGGGCATACAGAACAAGTTCTGTATGCTGGGGCTGATGGAAAAAGGTATGGCCAACCTGCGCTTTACCGCCCGTTCCCACGGCGGCCACGCCAGTACTCCGCCCAAAAACACCCCCCTGGCCCGGCTGGCGGCCATGGTGGACTACGTCGAGAAAAAAGAGCCTTTTACCAAGAGGTTCACCCCACCGGTCGAGGGGATGTTCCGCGAGATGGCCCCCTATATGCCGTTTGGCTACAAGCTGGTCTTTGCAAACCTCTGGCTGTTTCGGCCGCTGTTGCTCAAAATATTGCCCAGAGCCAGCGCCCAGGCCGGGGCCATGCTGCAGACCACCTGCGCCTTTACCATGGCCAGCGGCTCCGATGCGCCCAACGTCATCCCCGAAACGGCCGGCATCACCGCCAATTTGCGCTACATGTCCCACGAGCCAGAGGCGCTGGCCATCAAAAAGGCACGGGACTTTGCCGCCAAGTTCGACTGTGAGGCCGAGGTGCTCACCTCCAGCGACTGCTCCGGCACCGCCGATATAAACAGCCCCTATTACGCCCATGTGTGCGACACGCTGCACACCGTGTTTCCCGAGGCGGGGGTGGCCCCCTACGTGATGCTGCAGGGCAGCGACAGCCGCCACTACGAGGCGATCTGCGACTGTGTGCTGCGCTTTGCCCCGCTGGATATCTCCAAACAGCAGTTAGGCAGCATCCACGGGCTGGATGAAAACCTGGATGTAGAGGCGCTGGCCCGGGCGGTGGCGTTTTACCGCACCCTGATCGAGACCTGCCGCTAAGACCCGGCGCGCTGTGCACTGGATGCGCCGCAGCGGTACCGGGGCCCACTGCCGGGCCCTCAAAAAAACGAAGAGCCCCTCACTTTATCTCACCGGGCAGTACCTGCCGCAAGAGGGGGGCCAAAGACCACACGGCAGCATGTTTGCAGCACGTTTAAAGGAAATATAGGTATATGAAAAAGCTCTTAAAATTTTTGCTCAGCCGGGTGGTGATCGTGGGCCTGCTGATCTTGTTGCAGGCGGTATTCTTCGTGGTGGCGCTGTGGATGCTCAACGAGAAATTTGCCTACCTGTACCCGTTCATGCTGGCGCTGAGCATCATCTGCGTCATCTGGATCGTGGGCAAGCAGTCAAACCCCGCCTACAAGATCCCCTGGATCATCATTATTTTGGCGCTGCCGATCTTCGGCGGTCTGTTTTACGTGTTTTTCGGCAACAACAAAGTCCCCAAGGCACTGCGGGGCCAAGTCGAGGTGATCTACGAAAAGACCGGCGACTTTCTGGTGTCCAACCAGGCAGTCACCCGCGAGATACAGGCCCAGAGCAAGCACACCGCCAAGCAGTCGCGCTATATCAGCACCCACTCCTACTACCCGGTATATAAAAACACCCAGACTACCTACCTCTCGCCGGGGGAGGAGCTCTTTGCCGCACTGGTGGAGGAGCTCAAAAAAGCCGAACACTTTATTTTTATGGAGTACTTCATCATCGAAGAAGGCGTGATGTTCGACACGGTGATGGATATCCTGGAGGAGAAGGCCCGTGCCGGGGTAGACGTGCGGATGATCTACGACGATGTGGGCTCGCTGATGACGGTGCCCAGCGGCTACTACAAAAAGATCCGCAGCCGCGGTATCAAGTGCTATGTGTTCAACGAGTTCAGGCCCCGGCTGCAGATGCAGCTCAACAACCGCGACCACCGCAAGATCACCGTGATCGACGGCCATGTGGGCTTTACCGGCGGCATTAACCTGGCCGATGAGTACATCAACGAAAAAGAGCGTTTTGGCCACTGGAAAGACGCCTCTATCATGCTAAAAGGCGATGCAGTGTGGAACCTGTCGGTGATGTTTTTACAGTTCTGGCAGTACTGCTCCAAACAGACCGAAGACTTCGAGAAGTTTCGCCCCGACTACTATCAGCACCGCGACTACGGCTTTGACGGCTACGTGCAGCCCTACGCCGACAGCCCGCTGGACGCCGAGATCGTGGGCGAGAACGTGTACCTCAACATCATCTCCAACGCCACCGAATACGTGTATATCAACACCCCCTACCTGATCGTAGACAACGAGACGCTGCAGGCGCTGAGCCTGGCGGCCAAGAGCGGTATCGACGTGCGCATCGTCACCCCGCACATCCCCGACAAGTGGTACGTGCACATGGTCACCCGCTCCTACTACCGCACGCTCATCGAGGCGGGGGTCAAGATCTACGAGTACACGCCGGGCTTTATTCACTCCAAGACCTTTGTGGCCGACGACGCGGTGGCGGTGGTGGGCACCACCAACCTCGACTTCCGCAGCCTGTACCTGCACTTTGAGTGCGGGGTGTGGATGTACAAGTCGCGGGCGGTGAGCCAGCTCAAGGCGGACTATCTGGCCACCCTCAAAAAGTGCGAGCAGATGACCTTGCAAAAGTGCGACAGCGAGCCACTGCCCAAACGCATGCTCACCAGCGTGCTCAAGGTGTTTTCACCGCTGATGTAGCCCGTTTACACCTATACCTCAGCACAAGAAAAAGAGCCGGCGCAGCCCTGGGAACAGATGATCTGTTCCCGGCTGCGCCGGCTCTTTTAAGTGTACCATGCAGTGCCCGGCTGTTGGCTGACGACGGTAGAGCCCGCCTTTTGCCGTCCTGGGTGCCGGATGAACAGACTGCCCCAACAGTCCCGATAGCCGCCCATCTGGGTGGGGCTTTTAAACGGGCCCGGCCCCGCTGTCGCAGGCGCTCATCAGCGCTTGGGATCGGCTGTACTGGAATGTAAAGATCAGGTTTGGCCTGTGCCAGACGACTCTCTGTCACAGACGTTGGCGAACACCGATTTCGAAAATTCAGTAAGACCGGTACGAGTCAGAGCAGGGAGAACGGGGACACGCGACAGGCGCTGGGGCGCGTTTTTTTGTGGTTCTGGATGCACGCTGCCGCGTGCTTTTTTGCTCTGGCAATGGCCGCGATGCCGGCGGCGTCCATGTCTGTCAGCGGCAGGGCAACATGTACAGCACAACACGCTGTCCTGCGTTGTGCCCAGGGAACTGAGCACCTGGGGCGGCGGTTTTCTACCATGGCCGCAAAATACGCGTGGCTCGCTCTCCCGTCGTCATCGGTGCCCAGGGACCCGGGGGGCAGACAGCCGCCCGAGACCGGTCGTCACTTCTGCTTTTTGACGTCCTCCCACACCGCCTGCAGGTGGCTGTCAGACTGGCTGGCGAGCTCTTGCGGGGTGATCTTAACCGCGATATCAGGGGTCAGCGCCGCCGCGTCCGAGTCGGCAAAGCGGGTGATCTTCTGGTGCGAGATACGGTAGCAGATGCCCGAATTTTTGAGCTGCCCGCTCACCGGTGCGCCGTAGCCGGTAGAGGCGGCGGCCGTATCGCTGCCCACCAGCTTGGCCGCGCCGCTGTCGTGCAGGGCGATGGCCAGATCATTGGCCGTACCGTATACCCCTTCATCGATCAGGCAGTATACTTGGCCGGTAAACAGCAGATCGCTCTGCCGCTCATTTTTTTGCAGCCCGATATCGGTGAGCGCACTGCCGGTGGTAAGACGGTACCCCAACTGGGCGGCGGCCAGATCGCTGTAACGGGTGACGGTGTTTGAAAATTGCTTGACGTTGTCCACATCGATGTAGGGCATCAGCAGGGCGGTCATGTCGCTGCCGCTGCCGCCGTTTTGCCGCAGGTCTACCACCAGCGTGTGTACCTTTTGCTGTTTGATGGCGCCAAAGGCCTCTTTTAAAAAGCTTGCCGCCTCTTTGCCGCTGTCGCAATAGGGCAGCACCAGCTGGCACACCCCGCTCTCGATGGTGTAAGAAAAACTCGGCGCCGCCGGGTCGGCCAGCGGGGCGGTGCAGGTCACCTGCTGTCCGCCGCGCTGTACTGCCACCGCCACCGTGCCGCTCGAGGTGTCTACCCCGGCGGCGTACAGAGTGCTCTCGCGCAGCAGGTCGTTTTCACAGGCCCGGTAGAACAGGCCGCTGTTTTTCACGGTGCCGCTGTCACTGCGGCCGGTCTCGGTGGGGGTAATGACTTTGAGCCGGCCGGTGATGCGGCTTATCGGCACACCGCCGATCGACACCAGCTCATCTCCCGGCTGCAGCTGACCGCCGTCGGCAGCGGCACTTTTGCCGCCGTCCTCTTCGTCTGTGGCGGGCTCTGCCTCCTCCTCATTTTCAGATCCCTCGCCGTTTTCGGCGGGCTGGGCCGGCTGTGGTGGGCTGTAGCTCTTTACATACAGCTTGTCCTCGATATAGCGCAGCTGGGCGGGTATCTGCCGGTCAGACAGGCGCACCGCGGCGGTGTGCCCGTCCTGCAAAGTGGCGGCCACCTGGTTTAAGATGGTGGTGAACTCCGATACCTTTTTGGGCGACTTTACCGACTTTTTGGCCTGCTCCAGCGCCGCCTTGGTCTCGTCGCTAAAACCGCCGGCAGTGGCCGGGTGTACCTGGGCCAGCTGTTTTTCAAAAGTGGCCAGGTCCTCTTTCATCTGGGCGGGGGTCAGCTGGGTCGCCAGCGGCAGCTCCTCCTTGGGGACAAAGGGCTTGCCCGCCCGCAGGTCGCGGTGCTGGTAACTGCTGTAGATAAAAATACCTGTCGCCAGCCCAACGAGCACCAGCGACGCCAACAGCTGCCGTCCGGCGTGATTTTTGCGTTTTGGCTTTTTCATAGCTTCTCGTGCTCCATATCGTAAAAATAGGTGGTGCCGCCGGTACCCGAGCACCGCCGACATATACTGACAATATATCACAAAACCCATGTGCTGGTAAACTGCCGGCCCGGCGGGAGATTTGCGGGTAGCATTTTTGTCCTGTTTCTATTATAATCAAAGCAGGTATAAAATGTGGTTCGGCGGGCCCTGCGGCGCCGCCGACCTTTGCGCTAGCAGACAGGGGGCAACACAATGCAACAGACCACCATCATCGGTATCGCCGGCGGCACCGGTTCGGGTAAGACCACGCTGGCCAAAAAGTTAAAGACCGCCTTCAGCGACGAGGACGTCATCATCCTCTGCCACGACTACTACTACCGCGCCCACGACGAGCTGAGCTACGAGGAGCGCACCCGCCTGGACTACGATCACCCCGATGCCTTCGAGACCACTCTGCTCATCGACCACCTGAAAAAGTTGCGGCAGGGTAAGACCATCTACCGCCCGGTATACTCGTTTTCCGACTACAACCGCACCGGCGACGTAGTGGAGGTGAAGCCGGCGCGGGTCATCATCCTCGAGGGCATCATGATCTTCGAGGATCGGGCGCTGCGCGAGCTGATGGATATGAAAGTATTTGTAGACACCGACGCCGACGTGCGCATCCTGCGCCGGCTGGTGCGCGATGTAAAAGAGCGCGGCCGCAGTCTCGACTCGGTGGTGCGCCAGTACCTCGAGACGGTAAAACCCATGCACGAGCAGTTCGTAGAGCCCAGCAAAAAGTACGCCGATATCATCATTCCCCGGGGCGGTCACAATCAGGTGGCGCTGAATATGCTCATCAATCGGGTGCGCAGCCTGCTGGACGAGTAGCCCCGCGCATTAAAAAAAGGAGAGATCATTTTGAATACACTGCTACAGGAAGCAAAAGAACTAGAACAGCAGCTCATCGCCGACCGGCGCTATCTGCACCAAAACCCCGAGCTGGGTTTTGAGCTGCCCATCACCACCGCCTATGTAAAAAAACGCCTGGGCGAGATGGGCTACCAGATAAAAGATATCTGCCCCTGCGGCTTTACCGCCACCATCGGCGACCCCGCCGGCAAAACCATTCTGCTGCGGGCCGACATGGACGCGCTGCCGGTAAAAGAGGAGACCGACGAGCCCTTTAAAAGCGAAAACGGCAACATGCACGCCTGCGGTCACGACACCCACACCGCCATGCAGCTGGGCGCGGCGCAGCTCTTAAAAGATCATGAAAAAGAGCTTAAGGGTCAGGTGGTGCTGTGTTTTCAGCCGGCTGAGGAGCCCATAAAAGGCGCCATCGCCATGATCGAAAACGGGGTGCTCGAGGGGGTGGACGCGGTGTTCGGCCTGCACACCTCCATCCCCCTGAAGGCCGGCAGTGTGCGGCTGCTGGCCGGGCCTATGCTGGCCTCCAGCGATATCTTTAAAATAGATATCCAGGGCAAAGGCGCCCACGGGGCGCTGCCCGAGACCGGTATCGACCCGGTGAACGTAGCCTCCCACATCAATATCGCCCTGCAGACTATCCTCACCCGCGAGGTATCGGCGCTGCAGCCGGTGGTGCTCACCTTCGGCTCTATCTGCGCCGGCGAGGCGGCCAACGTCATCCCCGAGAGCTGCCAGATGCAGGGCACCCTGCGCTGCTTTGACCCCGAGATCCGCCAGTTTGCCAAACAGCGCATGGAGGAGATCATCCATTCCACCGCCGCCACCTTCCGCGCTACCGCCACCGTCTCCTACCTGGCCGAGACGCCCCCCACCTATAACGACCCCACCTTTGCCCGGGAAATGCAGGGCTACATCCGCCAGACTATCGGCGAGGAAGATACCATCACCGAGGGGCCGCGCATCATGGGCAGCGACGACTTCTCGTATTACTCCGACCTAAGCACCGGAGCGATGTTCCACATCGGCATGGGCAGCCGCGAAGAGGGCTATACCTACGGTCTGCACAACCCCAAAGCAGTGTTTTCTGAAAAGTCACTGGCAGTGGGGGCGGCGGTATTTGCCGCCTGCAGCATAGAGTGGCTGCGGGCCCACCGCGATGACTGAGGGCCGCGAGATGGACTATAAAGAGGAATTTATCCGCATCTTTAATGAGCAGGTGACCCGCCCGGGGGCCGACCGGCTGCTCAACTGGTTGGAAAAAACCGACTTTTTCACCGCCCCGGCCTCGACGCGCTTTCACTGTGCCTGCCAGCAGGGGCTGGTGCGCCACAGTTTGAGCGTATACCAGGTGCTGATGGAAAAGCACTTTGTCGAGGGGGAGGACAACCCCGAGAGCTTTGCCATCTGCGGCCTGCTGCACGACCTGTGTAAGGCCCAATTTTACAAGGTGAGCACCCGCAACGTGAAAAACGAACAGACCGGCCAGTGGGAGAAGGTGCCTTTTTACCAGGTGGAGGACGTGTTCCCCTACGGCCACGGCGAAAAGTCGGTGTTTCTTATCGAGCGCTTTATGCGGCTCAAAACAGCCGAAGCTATGGCTATCCGCTGGCACATGGGCGGTTTCGACGAGAGCGTAAAGGGCGGCAGTTTTGCCATGTCGGGCGCCTTTCGGGCATATCCGCTGGCAGTAAAGATGCACCTGGCCGACTTAGAGAGCACCTACATCCGCGAGCGCGACACCTCTGATGTGCCAAACGAGCACCGATGAGCAGACTGTTAGGAGAGAGCATTTGAAAGCGATATTTGATATGGATGGAACTCTGACCTGTTCCACCTCTATCTGGGACGGGGTCAGCGAGGCGTATGTCCGCTCGCTGGGCTACGAGGTGCCCAGTGACTACCAGCAGCGCATCCGCGGCAAGAGCTTTAGCGGCGCGATGGAGTATATAATCGAACGCGACGGTATCACCGGCATCACCGCCGACGAGATGATCGCCGCCCAGTTCGAGATCGTGCGCCGAAAGTACCGCGCGGTGCCGCTGAAACCGTCGGTACAGGCATATCTCGAATACTTGCAGCAGCAGGGGATCGAGATGGCGGTGGCCACCCAGTCGCACGATTATATGGCCGCTGAGATCCTGCGCAGCCACGGTATCGAGCGCTATTTTTCACACATCGTCAGCGCCGAGGCCATGGGCACCCACAAGTCCAGCCCCGACGTGTATCTCGAGACAGCCCGCCGCCTGGGGGCTGCTCCGGGGGAATGTGTGGTGTTCGAGGACATGCTTTTTGCCCTCACTACCGCCCACAATGCCGGCTTTCGCACCGTGGGGGTGGCCGACGAGAAATCACTCGGTGACCGCGCAGCCATCTGCCGTATTACCGAGCGCTACATCACCAATTTTGCCCAACTTATCGCCGAGCCGCTGCCCCGGTAAACACTTTGCCTGCAATGCGGCTTTAGCAGGGCCTTACTAGGGAGGAAAAAACGACATGGCCAGAGCAGATGACCGCTTCGTTCGGGTGTATAAGCAGGGGACGATGACGATAACCGAGATATGGGTGGACCGGTATACCGGCGTCAACTACCTCTACCACGAGGATGGGTACTCTGGCGGGCTCACCCCGCTCTTAGACCGCGACGGCAAGCCGGTGGTTTCGCCGGTAAGCGGCAACCTGTAGCCGCCCGCCGCCGGTAGGATACTATTTTGACAGGAGGTCCCCTATGCCCAAGATCTTTTTGAGCGACAGCAATATTTTTTATAAAGACTGCCACCAGCGGGTGGAGCGGGCGGCAGCGTTGTGCGCCCAGTACGGGTTCGACTGCTTTCACCCCCTGCGCTCCAACTTCCACGCACAGGCGGGTATGGCTCCGCCCCAGATGGCGGCTGCGATTTGCCAGAACAACTTAAAAGAGCTGGATGCCTGCGATATTCTGTTGGCCCAGCTAGACCCTTTTCGCGGCCACGAACCCGACAGCGGCGCCGTGTTTGAATGCGGGTATATGTTCGCCAAGGGAAAGCCGGTATACGGCTATGTCGCCGACACCCAAAAGAGCTACTGCCAGCGCTACCCGGTCAAGACTTTTGACCGGGAAGACGGGGTGTACCGCGACGAGCAGGGGAGGCGCATCGAGGAATTCTCGCTGCCGGTGAACCTGATGCTGGGGGTGCCGGTGCATATCGTCACCGGCGGTATCGAGGATGCCCTGCGGCAGATCGCCGCCGATTGGAAAGCACAAGGTATTGATGGCAATGCAGACTGTGTAAAGTGAAATAACATTACACTATAAAAGCCGCTGGCCCGTGCAGGGCAGCGGCTTTTTGTGCGATCATGACGCATCTGCAAAGATCTGCATGAGTACTGTAAAGTCTAATCACATTACAGCAAAAAACAGGACCTGTATAGAGAATTTTAACGCACTGCGTATCGAGCTGCTGCCCAGCTGTCAGGTAGCGACAAAAGCTGTCTCATTTTGTGGCATATACCTTTACGAAAGATAAAAAAGGTGTATAATGCAGGTATGAACATATTATGAATAATGTAAAGCTGGTGTAAACAAGTGCAGTTTTTTAAGGCAGAAAAGTTGCTACACGGCATGGGCCGGTTGGGGGAGATCCCCAGCGAACAAAAGATCTTCAAGACCACCTTCAACATCGCCTGGCCCTCGATCCTCGAGTCGTTTCTCATCAGCCTGGTGGGCATGGTCGACACGGTGATGGTCAGTTCGCTGGGGTCCTATGCGATCGCGGCGGTGGGGCTCACCACCCAACCCAAATTCATCGCCCTGGCGGTGTTTCTGTCGCTGAACGTGGCCATCTCGGCCATCGTGGCCCGACGCCGCGGCGAAGGCGACCGTGAGAGCGCCAACAAGGTGCTCATGCAGGCACTGGCTATCTCGGTGGTGCTCACGGTCATCATCTCGGCGGCATCGGTTGTTTTTGCCGATCCTATCATTCACCTGTGCGGTTCGGCGCCCGATACCCATAAAGATGCGGTGGGCTACCTGCGCATCATTCAGGGGGGCATGATCTTCAATGTGCTCTCAATGGTCATCAACGCCGCCCAGCGCGGCGCCGGCAACACCAAGATCGCCATGCGCACCAACATCGTATCCAACGGTGTAAACATCGTGTTCAACTACCTGCTCATCGGCGGCCATTTCGGCTTTCCCAAACTGGGGGTCCAGGGGGCGGCCATCGCCACCGTGCTGGGCAGCATCTGCGCCTGTGCCATGAGCATCTTTTCGGTGCTGCACCCCGACCAGTTCATCTGCCTGCGCCACCACTTTACGCTCTCGTTTGATAAGCGCAATATCTCCGCCATCGTCAACATCGGCTCCAGCACCTTGGCTGAACAGGTGTTTTTGCGCATCGGCTTTCTCATCTACGCGATACTGGTAGCCAAACTGGGCACTACCGCCTTTGCCGCCCACCAGATCGGCATGAACATCATGAACATCTCCTTCTCGTTCGGCGACGGTCTGTCGGTAGCTGCTATCGCGCTGGTGGGCCGCAGTCTGGGCGAGAAGCGGCAGGATATGGCCAAGATCTACGGCGGCGTTTGTCAGCGCATGGGGGTGGTGTTCTCCCTCATGCTCTCGATCATCTGTGTGGTGTTGGGCAAGCCGATCTTTATGCTGTTTTCCCGCGAAAAAGCCATTTTAAATTACGGCGAGATGATCATGGTCCTCATGGCGGCCATCACCTTTTTGCAGATCGCTCAGGTGGTGTTCTCAGGCTGTCTGCGCGGTGCCGGCGACACCAAGTTTACCGCGTTCGTCTCGCTCATCAGCGTCACCTGTATACGCCCAGGGCTGGGCTATCTGTTCTGCTATCCACTGGGGCTGGGGCTGTTGGGGGCCTGGTTGGGCCTGGCCTTTGACCAGCTGGTGCGCTTTTTCCTTACCTGGCTGCGCTTTAAAAGCGGTAAGTGGACGACTTATAAGGTGTGAGTACCTCTGTAAAGACGTAAAAGAGCGGGGAATCCCGCTCTTTTTTGTTGCAGGAGGGGGCGGAGATATTTGCAGACAGGGGAGAGATCAGCTTCGCGGTCGGTATAGACCATATCTTCTCGGTCCGGTGGCCGCTTCTGGGTTTTTAAAGACCATGTAGATGCCGGTTGCCAATAGCGCTCTCTACTAAAATATTCGTGCGCAGCACACGCTGTAGGCAGATGTTTGGTCAAGTGATCAGTCACAAAAGAGCAGAGATCAGATGCAGTAGAGCGCGGCGGCCCTCCAGAGACTTGCCGACTGGAAGATCGGTGTTCCGGTCATCCACAGAATAGCTGGCCGGCAGATATGCCGATCTTTTATAGGTGTGCCAGCTTGCTCGCGGAACACCGGTGATCGTTATTTGTCCACCCATAAAAAGCAGATGGGCGTAGTACTGCAGACAAAAAAGATGATCCTACGGCCAAGTACAAAGCTTGTTGGCTCCCGGCCGGTACCCGCGTACGTAATATTAGCCGTGTCAAGGCGTCTGTCAGGTGCGGTACTTGACGGCCCAGAGTTCATATTTTGCTGTCCTGCACTGTGGGCCGGTCAAAAGAGACGGTAGCGCGCCTATATAGAATAGAAAGTGAGCGTCAAGAGCTGGCAAAAGAGTGGACGGGTCAGGTGATTATTGGGCGAAGTTTATTAAAAAATATTTGCGAGCTCTGACAAAAACACCGATAGACCGCATGAATATCCCATTTTTACAGTTGTAAAAAATTTGCTATTCCCCATTGACAAATTCAGAGAGGAATGGTATAGTATAGCCATGGTTAGCGATAACTAACCATCAAAGATCAACCGGCCCTGAAGATCAGGGCGTTTTTGATCCACTATAGTTAGCTATTGCTAATTACAATTTCGGCTCGCTCCCCCGATGAGCGACTGTGAGGAGGACCGTATGGAGAGCACGCACCCCTGCCGCGCCGAACAGCTGCTGGCCTTTCACTGTGCGCCGGCGCTGGCCGGCATCAAACCGGCCAATCTGCTGTGTTGCAAAACAGATGACTTCGCGCGGGTGCGCACCCAGTTTCGCAATCTGGCCCGTCAACTCAGCGGGACCGATATCTGCATTCAGGTGCTCTGCCGCTGCCAAAAGCGGGTGCTCATCCTGGTATACCGCCGCCATAAGCTGGCGGCCCACCTGGACCAGCCCGACTATCACACCTACCTGAAAAAGCAGGGGTATCCAGTGGGGCAGGGGCTCAATACTGTGCTGCAACATCTGGCCCGTGCCATACAAAACGAGTGCGGCTTTCCCCACGAGATCGGGGCCTTTTTGGGATATCCCCTCGAAGATATCCAGGGCTTTATCCGCCACCGGGGGCAAAATTACCGGCTGTGTGGGTACTGGAAGGTATACGGCGACCCAGACCGGGCACAGCTGCTATTTGCCCGATACACCAGCTGTCGCAACGGGCTGTGCCGTCAGCTGGCACGCGGAAAACACATGGCACAGCTATTTGTCGCTTAAAGGCAAACCGTTCTCTGCGGCCGGTCACGGCCGCCGTCAGATAAGGAGGCAATATTTTGGATCAGATCGCAGTCATCTACTGGAGCCAGACCGGCAACACAGAGGCTATGGCACAGGCTGTCGCCGCAGGGATCGACGGTGCTGGGGCCAAGGCAGAGCTCTTTTAGGTATCGTCCATCACCCCCGAACAGGCTGCCGGTTACGATAAGTTGGCACTGGGGTGCCCAGCCATGGGCGCCGAAGTACTGGAAGAGGATTTTTTCGAACCGTTTTTTGCCGAGCTCGAGCCCAAACTGGCGGGCAAAAAGGTCGCATTGTTCGGCTCATACGGCTGGGGTGACGGTGAGTGGATGCGCGACTGGCAAGACCGCACCCAAAATGACGGCGCCACCCTGTGCGGTGACCAGGGTCTCATGATCAACGAAGCCCCCGATGATGAGGGGCTACAACAGTGCAGACAGCTGGGGGCCGACCTGGCGGCACTGTAAAACTTCGGTGCATCCGCGGCGCAAGTCGCGTTTACACATATACACCTCTTGGGAAGGGTTCTATCTACTCCTTTTTACAAAACTTCTTTCACTTGTGTGCAGCGTGCTCAGTGGGTAGAGTGCGCTGCGGCAAAAATGGGGCTGTGCAGACAGTCCCTTTTTTGCGCCTATAACGCAACAGGTGTTTGTTGACAGGAGCCCGCAAGCCGGCGTATAGTATCAATATGCGGGCGGCACGATCCGGCCCGCACGCTGCCGCGGTCACCGCGATGGCACATAAAGGAGGCAGCACGATTATGGAGCCACAGGATAAAGACGAGCAGCAGCCCCAGGATCAGGGGGAAAACAAACCAGATTTTGCTCCCGATGATGCGCCTTCACAGCCGGAGGAAGAGAACTACCAGTCGCTGGGTATTGCTCTGGGTCTCTGTTTTGGTGTGTCGCTGGGCCAACTGTTGTTTAAAAACATGGCCATTGGTATCAGCTTAGGGCTCTGCATAGGGCTGGCCGTCGGCACCAGTATCAAAAAGAAAAAGAGCTGAATCGGGCCCGGCGACAGGTTCGGGATCCAAAAAGTAAAATGCAGGTGGTGGGGCAAAAGATTCACCGCCAACACGCAAAAAAGGAGGGCGGCTCTGCTGCTCTCCTTTTTTGCGTATTCGCGTGTAAAAATATTTATACGGGCGGTTACTTAAAGAGGTTGACCAGCAAGATAGCAGCTCCCAACACTGTTAAGATCAGGCCGGTGATACGGTTTAGGGTGCGGGGAGCCGCTTTATTGGCAAAGCGAGCGGCCAATCTGGCCCAGAGCAGGGTAAACAGCATGCACAGCGCCAACAGCAGCAGGTCTGGTGCGTCGCCGATGACAAAGTGCGATACCGCCCCGGTCAGCGCCGTAAAAGTCATGATAAATACGCTGGTGCCCACCGCCGTTTTTAGCTCGTAGCCAAGTACCGAGGTCAGGATGAGCAGCATCATCATACCGCCGCCAGCCCCCACGAACCCGCAGATAAAACCCACTGCCGTACCGCACAGCAGCGACTGGAAAAACCGCTTTTGCGGGGAGATATGACCCATGGCCTCTTTGGTGGTCATCACCGGGCGCACGATAAACTTAATGCCCAACAGCAGCGTCATCACGGTAGAAAAGCCGCCCATCGTAGTGTTGGGCACCAAACTCGAGGTATAGCTGCCCACCAGTGTGAACACCAGTACGACCCCCATCATCACCAGCCCGTTTTTTATGTCCAGGTTTTTATGTTTGCCGTATGTGTAGGCCGACACTGCACTGGCCAGTACATCCGAGGCCAGCGCGATGCCCACCGCCGAGTAGGCCGGCACCCCCAAAAAGGTAATGAGCATGGGGCTGATGACCGCCGCCGCGCTCATACCAGCTAGCCCGGTGCCCAATCCAGCCCCCATACCCGCCAAAAAGCAGACCACGATCTTTAAAGCCATTTTACCATCTCTCCTGTCACTTTTCGCCCCTCCGTCGCAAACTATCGCGCCGAGAGCGCTCTTTTTCAGTGGGCTGGGCGGCCTTCTTATCGGCAGCTCCCAATGCTCTGCCGATAAGGCCGATTTTTCGACCTGAGGGAGCAGTGGCTCTGCCGCCGGTTACGGGGCCGCGGGGTATAGAGCCATCTGTCAGAGACGGCACCGCCGCATAACCCTGTGAAAAGGCGCAGATAAGGAGCCGGGCGATTCTGCCCGGCTCCTTATTTTGCGCGGTATAAAAATACTTATTTGGCCAGTTCGAAGATGGCGATGATATCCTCTTTGTCCAGCTTGGCAAAGAAGCCGGTGGTGGCTCCGCCGTCCAGTGCGCGCAGGGCCATCTCCTCGTAGCGGTCGTCGGTGATGCCCACATCGTGCAGGGTGGTGGGCATACCGATGGATTTGAAGAAGTTCTCCAGCCGGCGGATACCCTCCAGAGCGATCTCCTCCTGGTGCTCAAAGGCGATGTCTACATCCATCACCCGCACTGCGAACTGCACGAACCGCTGCAGGTTCTGCTTGTACACATGTTTCATCCAGGCCGGGGTCACCACCGCCAGACCGGCGCCGTGGGTCACATCATATAGAGCCGAGAGCTCGTGCTCGATGTTGTGGCAGGCCCAGTCTTCCTGACGGCCCATGCCCAAAAGGTCGTTGTGGGCCACGTTGCCCACGAACATGATCTCGGCGCGGTAGTTGTAGTTGGTGGGGTCGCGCAGTACTCTGGGGGTCACGTTGAGCATGGTGCGCAGGGCGGCCTCCAGCAGGCGGTCGGTGAAATCCACATTCTCGGTCTGGGTAAAGTAGCGCTCCATCACGTGGCTCATGATGTCGGTGCAGCCGGCAGCCGTCTGGTAGGCGGGCAGGGTATAGGTGGTCTCGGGGTTTAAGATGGCAAATTTGGGCAGGATGAGGGGCGAGGAGATCATCCGTTTCTGGTGACCCTCGTCTTTGGTGACCACACAGGCTTTGGACGACTCCGAGCCAGAGGCTGGCAAAGTCAGTACGACACCTACCGGCAGAGCCGCTTTTACCGTATCGTGGCCCAGGAAGGTCTCCCACAGGTCGCCTTCGTACAGCACGCCGGCAGCCACGGCTTTTGCGGTATCGATGGCGCTGCCGCCGCCCACGGCCAGCACGAAGTCCACATCATTTTTGCGGCACAGATCGATGCAGGTCTGCACGCCCGACAGGCGCGGGTTGGGCACTACGCCGTCGAACTCCAAAAAGCTGATGCCGCTCTCGGTCAGCGAATTCTCGATGCGGTCCAGCAGGCCGTTCTTTTTCAGGTAGTCGCCGCCGTAGCAGATCAGCGCTTTGGTGCCGTACTCTTTTACGAAACCGCCCACGTCGTTTTCGCGACCTTTGCCGAAGATGATCCTGGCAGGATTGTGATACTCAAAATTTTGCATCGTGTTTCACCTTGCTCTTTCTTATTGATTATCCGGCCCGAGGGGGCCGACTTTTTAGGCGCGGTCCTTTTCTCGATAGGAGGACCTGTTACATTAACTTTATTATAGAACGAAACGCACAACAAGTCAACGAAGATATTGTGAAAAACGTGGTCATTCTTTGTTAAAAATCCAACATATTTGTATATTGCGCATAGTATGTCTGGGTTTTATTATGCAAAAAGCGGTATTCTGCAAAGTCGCTGCACATTTGCGGCTCATGTGGCGATTTGTCTGTGTCAAAGCACTTAGCCGGCGTTCAGCGCTCGCAAAAACAGGGCACTGCCCGCGACGGACCCGCTTACAGAGCGGCCGGCAGCTACTTTGTGTAATTTTTCTCTCCGTTGCGCCAGTTGACTGTTTGTGTTATGGTTATGTCTGAAAAAAATAAATGTGCACTCTACACAAATATGATCGAGGAGCGCTGTATGAAAATACTCAAACAAATCTCTATCCTGCTGGGTGTCTGTATCGCCGGCAGCATCGTCACCCGTTTTTTGCCGGTACCTTTTCCAGCCAGTGTCGCGGCGATGATCCTGCTGCTCATTTTGCTGGGCACCGGCCTGCTCAAGCTGCACCAGATCGAGCAGACCGCTGATTTTTTGCTGCAGAACATGGCCTTTTTCTTTATCCCGGCAGCAGTGGGCATCGCCGCTGATTTTGGCCTATTTAAAAACTATCTGCTGCAGCTGGCGGTGGTGTTGGTGATCACCACTCTGCTCACCTTTGCCGCTACAGCGTTTACTGTCAGCGCTGTCATCCGCCTCACCGAGCGCCGCCGCCAAAGAAAGGGGCAACAGCCGTGATCCGCGAGATCTTAACGAGTCCGTTAGGGGCCATCTTTCTCAGCGCGGTGTGCTTTGTTTTGGGCAGCTGGCTGCAGAGAAAGGTCCGCTCACCGCTGCTCAACCCGCTGCTGGTGGCGGTGGCGCTCATTATTCTGGCTCTGCAGCTCACCGGCGTACCGCCACAGGCCTTTACCGATGCCACTCAAGTTATCGCTATGTTACTGGGGCCGGCCACTGCCGTGCTGGCAGTATCGATCTACCGGCAGATACAGGTGCTCAAACGGCACTTTCTACCGGTCGTGCTGGGCTGTCTGGTCGGGGTGCTCACCTCGGTGGGCAGCGCCTACCTCCTGTGCTCGCTGCTGGGGCTCGATCGGGCGCTCACCGCCTCGATGCTGCCCAAATCGGTGACCACCGCGATCTCGATGGAGCTTTCGCGCCAGCAGGGGGGCATCGTGGCGGTAACGGTGGCCGTTACGGTGTGTACCGGCATTTTGGGGGCTGTACTGGCCCCACTGCTGGTGCGGTTGTTGCGCATCCGCCACCCGGTGGCCGCAGGGGTGGCTATCGGGGCCAGCAGCCATGCTATCGGCACCTCTAAAGCGCTGGAACTGGGGGAGGTAGAAGGAGCTATGAGCGGGGTGGCCATCGGTGTCTCGGGCCTGCTCACGGTGCTGATTTTCTTATTTTTGTAACTTATCAAGTAGGTGAAGTGAAAAGGCGGTACCTCGTGTAGAAGTACCGCCTTTTTGCGTGCCGGCAACTGCTGCGATCAGCGCTGACCGCCGGATTGCGTAGGTGCTTTAGGGGGCACAAAACGCCGCGTCTTTTTGCGCTTGCCCGGCTTTCTCACCGAGTAGCCGAAGCTGCCCAACTTCTGCCCCAAAGCGAAGTACTCGCCATGGGCATAAGCGGCCAGGTCGGCCCGGTCCAGCTGCAGCCGACCGCTGTCGTCGATCAGCGACTCATCCACATCCACCGCCACGATTTCGGCCAAAAACATCTCGTGAGTGCCCAGTGGCAGTATCTGCTGTACTCGGCACTCCAGCGCCAGCGGGCTCTCGGCGATCAGCGGTGCCGAGACCTGGCTGGCCTTTCCGGCGTGCAGGCCCATCAGGGCAAATTTATCCGTGTCGCGGCCTGAGCGCACCCCGCAAAAATCGGCCGCCCGCACCAATTTTCGGGTGGTGAGATTGATGCAAAATGCACCGCTGTCTTTTATGAGACTGTAGGAGTGCCGCTGTGGCCGCAGCGAGATATAGGTCATGGCCGGGTGGGTGCATACGATACCGGTCCAGCCCACCGTCAAAGCGTTGGGGGCGTCGACCGTGCCGCAGCTGACCAGGGCCGGTGGCACCGGCGCCAGCAGCGCGCCTGGGCGCCAGATCTGTCTAGCCATTTAAGGTATCCTTTCCGGTGCCGGTCCGTCGCCTGGCACCCGCTTTTTTTCTATCATAACACACAATGACCGCCGGCAAAAGTGTTGCCGGGCAGATTGCAGCTGAGGCTAAAAAGGGGTATGATAGGAATAGAGACAGATGAAAAAAGCGCCCTGATACCGCCACCGGCGGTGCGGCGCTCTAGAGGAGGTTACCGCTGTGTCAACACAGGATATGCGCGACGAGATGCGGGAAGTGGTGGCGGATATCGTCAGGCTCATCCACCCGGAAAAGATCATTCTCTTCAGCCAAAAGCACTCGCTGCAGGGTGAGATGGTTAGCTTTAAATTGTGCGTAGTAGCTGACTGTGCCGATAAGGCCCAAACAGAGCGGCAGTTGTATCTCGAGATCGACAGCCCGGTTCCGTTCGATGTGGTGCTGTATACCCCCGAGGAGTTTGCGCAGTTAAAGGCGCTGCGCGGGACCTTTGCCTCAAAGGTGCGGGCGAAAGGCAAGGTGCTCTATGAGGCGTAGACATGGCGGCAACGACAGCCGCCGCTATTACGACTGGATCGATAGAGCGCAGGAGGACCTGCAGACTACCGAGGTACTGCTGCTGGCCGACAAGTGCTATTTTAGCTGCGCCTTCCACTGCCAGCAGGCCATTGAAAAAGCGCTAAAAGCTTACCTGCTGGTAAAGAGCGGCGACCTGGTCGACGGCCACAACCTGACCTGGCTCTGCAAGCAGGCCATGCGCCACGAGCGCGATTTTGACCAGTGGCTGGATGAGAGCGCCGCACTCAACCGCTGCTACATCGAGACCCGCTACCCCACCGACATCCCCTACAATCTGTCGCACAAGCGGGTGCGCCGTTTTTACCAGATGGCCAAAGATATGTTCGAGTTCATCGACGACGCAGTAGACCGCGAGCTGGAGCGCAGAGAGGCTGGCCGCGCCTGACAGGCGCTCTGCCAGCAGGCACAGCACCCGCATGGGTGCTGTATGTTACATTGTATAGGCCCTGTTGGCCCCGCTGCCGGCAGGGCCCTACTGCGCGTTGGGGCTTGTACTGCCGGGCGCGGCTGTGCTACAATAGTAAACAAAAGTTCTTGCCGGTGCTGGGCCGGCAAAATCACAGTAAAGGACGGTTCACTTTTATGGAGACCTTACTGCTGGGCCTGCTGACCCTCAATACGCTGCTGCTGGCGCTGCTCATATTTTTCACACTGCGCAAAAAGTCGGGTACCGGGGGCGACGAACGCGCTCTGCAGGCCCTGCGAGAGGCCCTGCTGGAAGACGCCCGCGCCAACCGCGCCGACAGCCAGCAGATGGTACAGAGCAGCGTAAATGGTTTGGGCAGCGTGCTGGCCCAGTCGCAGCAGCAATTTACCGGCGTGCTCAACGAGCGCCTGCGGGAGCTCAATACTCAGTTGACCATCCGCCAAGACAGTCTGCAGCAGTCGGTAAGTGCCATGATGAAAAATACCGACAAGCGCATGAGCGATTTCACGGCTCAAAACTACCGCCAGATGGAGGATATGCGCGATACCATCCAGCGCTCGGTGCGCGCACTGCAGCAGGACAATGCCCAGCAGCTGGATAAGATCCGCGGCACGGTGGATGAAAAGCTTCAAAAAACGCTGGAGGAGCGTATCGGCCGCTCGTTTGCGCTGGTCAGCGATCGTCTGGAACAGGTGTACAAAGGCCTGGGCGAGATGCAGAATCTGGCCGCCGGGGTGGGGGACTTAAAAAAAGTGCTGGCCGGGGTAAAAACGCGCGGGATATTGGGCGAAGTGCAGCTGGGCGCTATTTTAGAGCAGGTGCTGGCCCCCGAGCAGTACGCCCAAAACGTAGCTACCCGCCCGGGCAGTAAAAATGTGGTGGAGTTCGCCGTAAAGCTGCCCGGCGATGGCCAGCAGCCGGTGTACCTGCCTATCGACGCCAAATTTCCCTACGACGCCTACGCTCAACTACAGGAGGCCTATGACGCCGGCGACAAGGGGCAGATCGACCTGCTGGGCAAAGAGCTGGAACGCCGCATCCGCAGTTTTGCCAAAGATATACGCGACAAGTATGTAGAGCCGCCCTATACCACCGATTTTGCCATTTTGTTTTTGCCGGTAGAGGGGCTGTATGCCGAGGCGGTGCGCCGGGGCCTGGTCGAGGTGCTGCAGCGCGATTACAAGGTCAATCTGGCTGGCCCCACAACCATGGCCGCGCTGCTCAACAGCCTGCAGATGGGCTTTAAAACACTGGCGATCCAAAAGCGCTCGGGCGAGGTGTGGCAGGTGTTGGGGGCGGTAAAGACCGAGTTTGCCAAATTCGAGCAGGCTCTCACCGCCACCCGGCAGCGGCTGGAACAGGCCGGCAACGAGCTCGACAATCTGGTGGGGGTGCGCACCCGCCAGATACGCCGCAAGCTAAAAGATGTCAGCACGCTGGGCGAGGACGAAGCAGCCCGCATCCTGCCCGCCGGCGATCTGCCGGAATAGCCGCTGCCGCCAGCACGGCAGTTCAGTAAGTAAATACCGCCCGCACCGCTCAGGCTTCATCAGCGCATGGGGCGGTGCGGGCGGTATGGAAACAGGCAGCTTCTGCCGTACTTGACCTACTCGCCTAAAAACGACTTCATGGTCTCGATGTTATCCTGCTCGGTCTCGATCAGGCGTTGGGTGAGCGCGCGCACTTCTTCATCGGCGCCGGCCTGTTCTTTTAAGTGTTTGGTGGCCTGCACTACGCCCATCGTGCTGCCCTGGATCATCATCTGGGCAATATGGGATGGGGACTGATCGGCGATGGTCTTCATCTCGATCATCATGTAGGCCGAGAACTTGGCCATGGTCCCGTTTTCGCCCAAGTCGGTACCGGCCATTCGCTCGGCCTCATCGGCGATATTGCGGTACTCCTCTTTCTGGGTCATCAGCGCCACCTTAAAGCGGTCGTCGTCGACGATATCCAGCAGGTGGGCGATCGTGTCAATCCCCATTTTTACGTTTTTGTGTACAAAGTTGAGCAGTTCGGTATTTTGATCCATAATAGAAAGACCTCCTTTTCTCTACCTGTAGTATGGGGCGCAAAAGGGCTGTTTAGTCGCCGGCGCGCCCGCCAGATAGTTGCTTTTTTTGCCCGATAACAGCGGAGAGAACTCTTTGCAGAAAGTAGCAAAATACTACTTGACTTTTACTGGTCGGATCAGTATACTATAAAAGTACTCGCTGCGAAAACGGCGAGTATCTGTATGGAAAGATGGCTGAGCTGGTCGAAGGCGCACGACTGGAACTCGTGTAGGCGGTGATACCGTCTCGAGGGTTCGAATCCCTCTCTTTCCGCCAAGAGAAAAGCTGCTTTTTAAGTGGCTTTTCTTTTTTTGTCTCTGCATTTTATAGGGGGTCCCGCCACATCAGTTCGGGACCTCTTTTTCTTTTGGAGCGGCAGCTCTTAAAAACAGCAGGAAATATCATGTCGCTGTAATGATCGCCTGCTAAACTGTAAAGAGCAGCTGCATAAGTTCCCGGCAGGGCGCTGACCGTTGGCCGGTACAGCTGCGCTGCCCAGGTCAACTACATTTTACACACCGAGACAGGGAGACAAAAATTATGCCCACGATACAGACACACACGCTATCTCTCAGCGGCACCAGTTACGAAGTCGGGCTCCAGCTGGGGCACGTGATACGCCAAGACCCGGCGCTGCTGTCAAACCACACCGCCGGTATGAGCGGGTTTGGCCCCGCGCAGGTGGCCGAGGCGGCAGCGCTGTTTGACCGCTGGTGCCCAGGTCTAAACGAGGAGCTGGCCGGTTTGGCCGATGCGCTGGCTGTACGGCCAGAAAAGCTCTTTTATTACAGCATGACCTATCTGCTGCCCCGGTGCAGTCATGTGGCGCTGTTGTCGGCCGTCACCGCCGACGGCAAACCACTGCTGGCCCGTAACTACGAGTTTAGTCATCAGGCAGAGGATTTTTGCCTGGTACGCACCGCTGTAACGGGGAAATACGCCCATCTGGGGACCAGCGTGCTCCACCTGGGGCGGGATGACGGCATCAATGAGCATGGGCTGGCAGTGACCATCAGCTCCTGCGGGTTCCCAGTCGGGGCGCTCCCCTACATGCGCGCCCCCAAAAATAAAGGATTACAATTTTGGGCGGTGACCCGTGCGCTGCTGGAAAATTGCCGCGACGTCAGCGAGGCACTGGCCTGTTTAGAGGGTATGCCCATCGCCTATAATCTCAATCTGATCCTGCTGGATCGCAGCGGCCGCGCCGCACTGTTCGAGACGCTGGATGGCCGCCGCGCGCAAAAGGTGATAGAGCCCGACAGCGCCCAGCAGATGTTGTGGGCCACCAACCACGCGGTGCTGCCCCAGCTGGCTGCGATCGAGCCCCAGGTAATGGCCCACTCGGCCAGACGGTACGATTATATCGGTCAGCAGCTGAGCGGCAAGACCGGCATCACGGTGCCGGCGCTCAAAAATATGCTGTTGGCCGAATATCCAAATGGGTTGTGCTGCCACTATTTCGACGAGTTTTTCGGCACCACCAAAAGTATGCTCCTCTCACCGGCCGACGGCACTGTAGAGCTCTGTTGGGGCGGGGAAGCGGCAAACGGTTGGCGGACCTACAGCGTGGCTCAGCCGCTGACAGATAGCGCCGCCACAGCGTCTATCCAGCTCAAAAAAGCAGTGCCCGGCACCTACGACTGGTTGCCGCTGGGCTGACAGAAAGGGGCGAACAGTGGACTATAAAAAAGCGCTGGAACAGGCGATCGTGTACATCGAGAGCCGTTTGGGAGAAGATATTCGGGTAGAGGAAGTGGCCCGTGCCGTCGGGTACTCCTACTATCATCTAAACCGGCAGTTCTCGGCAGTTTTGGGGGAGAGCGTGGGCAGCTATATCAAAAAACGCCGTCTGGCCGACGCCGCCCAAAAGCTGCTCTACAGCAATAAAAAAGTCATTGATATCGCCATCGAGAGTGGCTTTGACTCTCCCGAGGCATTTAGCCGCGCCTTTAAGGTTTCTTTTCATGCCAGCCCGCAGTCCTACCGGCGGCAGCGGCTAAATACCTTTGTCAGCGCCAAGTGGCAGCTGGATACCGAGCGGCTGGACCACCTGGCCAGCAATGTGACGGTACACCCCCAGATCGTGACGCTGCCGCCGATCAAGGTGGCTGGTCTGCGCGGCAAGACCACTCTGCACGATAACCGCCTGCGACAGCTGTGGGAGCGGGTCAATGCCGTTTATGCGCAGATCCCCAACCGGCTGCCCAGCGCCCGCGGGTTCGGCATCTGTGAGGCCTGTCACGAAAACACCGTCTACACCATGAATGACCAGGTGCTGTTCAGTGAGGTAGCCGGCATGGAAGTGTCTTCTTTTGTGGGGCTGCCAGAGCCATTTGTGCGCAAAGAGCTGCCCGGTGGGCGGTATGCGGTGTTCACCCACCGCGGCTCGCTGCGCCGCCTGCCACAGACCTTTGCCTATATCTGGGGCACCTGGTTTTTAAACACCAGAGAACAGCTGGACGACCGAGAGGATTTTGAGCTTTACGATCGGCGCTTTCTGGGGTATGATCACCCCGATTCAGAGGTAGACCTGTACATCCCTGTGCGGTAGATATGTCACGAAACATCGCGGGCATATGTTTTCGCGGATGGCCATATCATACAGATGGGGATCACCGCGACCGCGACCTGTTTTATACATTCAGCCCGGCCACCGCGGCCGTAAAGATCGGCGCTGGCTACCTGCAGCCTTGTAAGATTGAACACAAAAATAGAGAGAGCAGACCCTATTGTGCGGGGTCTGCTCTCTCTGTCATTTACAGATGGTACGCACTGCGCCGCTCTATTCCACTGTAAAATCTTCCGAGGAAAAATTGCGATAATAGCGGCCGCGCTGCGCTAAAAAGCGCAGTACACAGTAGTCGGGGTCGGTCACCCCCTGTGGGTAGTAAAGCGTATCGCCGTCCTGCCAAATGCGCTGTTTGCTCTCGCTGTCCTCCAGTACCTCTACAGTGCCCAGAAGCATCACACCGCGAAAAAAGCGGCGGTCGCAAAAATAGATACAGGCCTTGGGTTCGCGCCGATACTGGGCCACCCGCATGGAGGAGGTGTTGGTGGTAAAATAAAAGGTCTTTAGCCCCTCCCGCAGCCGGGGTTTTAACATGGCCTTGATATTGGGGTAGCCATCTTCAGATACTGAACCCAAAAACGCTACCGTCTGTTTGTCGATCAGGTTGCCAATGGTCTTTTCTACGTCTCTCATCATGTTCTCCTCTGTGCAGTAGCAGTTAGCCGGCCCGGAACCGGCAGCCTGATACAGCTGAATGTCTGCCCAGGTCTGCCCGTTCCCACTGCATTTTGCAGATTATTTGATGCGGTGATCCGTCTACTCAGCCTGCTCTGGCAGTACATGTTTGGCCCAATGTGTACTGGCCGGACCGTATCGAGAAGGTTGCTGCCTGGCGAAATACGTAATGTATAGGGGGCTAAAGTGCCGCTTTCATTTGGATCTATCTCACAGTATACGCCGTTTGCCGGCCAAAGAAAAGGTGATCCTGTGCAGCATATACCAAAAAATGGGAGAAAGTAGAGTGTGGCAAACTACATAAACAGAAGGAGAGATACCTGTACAGTTTACACAAGTGTAGGTAAAGTTAGGTATATGACCGGGTAGAGTAGGTCAGAAAGCCCAGTCAAAACCATCCTTATACGGTATAAGCTGGGCAGGATATCTAAACAGACCGGTATTTTGCGTGTGGTCTAGCTACCGCCAAGCGCCCTCAAACCACGGCCGAAAGCACGTTTTATTGTGAAAGATGCTATTGTTGAATACTACTAAGCATCGACAATATTTTTTATAAAGTTTGGATGTTTAGCCGTATTTCAAAAAGGGAATTGCGCTTTTTGAACGGTGGTGTTATGCTAAAGGCGTCAACTGAATACCGAGATCAGCATTCGTATAAGCCTGCGAATACGGCGCAGGAGTATCTACGGGACAACCGGAAATTGTCGTACGCTATGAATGTGTTTTTTCAGCTATTTCTAAAAATCGAGATAGCTCTATTCGAGTTCGCTTTTTTGCGCTCGCAGAGATTGAACACATTCGTGTACATCTTCTGCGGGCGCTTTTTACGTTGACAGAGATCGCTTTTTACAGGGGACGCCCCTGTAGGGATATTTGGGACAGGCGTTCTGGCCACCGCGGCCAGAACACGGCAAAAGTGGAGGTAGACAATGATCGTAAACGAGATCCCCAAGGTCACATATGCCATTATCGGCGGCTCGGGCACCTGGGCTGGTGAGTTCCCCGAAACGGTGGGGCTCGACGGCGTGCGCGTCCTGCAAAAAGACATGGAGTTCGAGACGCCTTTCGGCACGACCATGCCCATGAAGCTCATCGAGCTCGACGGCTCTATCACCGCCGACGGCAAAGCCCGCCAGCTGCTCACCGTTCCGTTCCACGGCTTCCACGGGCTGGCCCCTGAGGGCTGTCCCAGCGAGCAGATATTCTGGGTCTTCCAGCAGGCCGGGGTCAAATACATCGTGGCTGAAGGCAGTGGCGGCAGTGCCAACCCGCTGATGGACCCGGGCGATATCATTATTCCCCACGACCTGTTCGACTTTACCAAACGCCCCTCGAACATCCATAAATTCACCCGCAACATCGTGCGCATGCAGTCGCCGCTGTGCCCCGACCTGCGCGAGCTGCTCATCAAATTTGCCCGTGAGCAGTACGACCGGGTGTTCCCCCGCGGCGTGTACGCCAACACCGAGCCCCCGCGCTTCGAGACCGAGACCGAGATCAAATTCCTGCAGTCGGTGGGCTGTGATATCTCCGGTCATACCATCGTGCCGGAGTGCTACCTGGCCCGGGCCATCGGCGCCTGCTACGCCTCCTGCTACATCGTCTCCAACTACGCCGAAGGGGTAGAGAGCACCAACTGGGCCGGCTCCTCCATCTTCGACTGGTATCGGGGCTGCGGCCAGAAAATGGGCACCATCACGCTGAAGACCATCGCCGCCATCGTGCCCGACGAGAAACACTGCCACTGCGCCGACTACCTCATCGAGGTGCCCGAGAACGTGCGCGAGCGCATCGGCCAGTAAAATTTGGGTAGACCCTCTATATAAAAGAGGTCACTGATAAAAAAACAGAGTGGGATACAGAGGAAAAAAGGAGAAGAGTATGCGCAAAAAATGGCTTGCCTTGGTTTTGAGTGTGGTCATGGGTCTTCTGGTGTTTGCCGGCTGCGGTTCAGACGGGAAAGACAGCGGCAGTAAATCTGACAAGAGCGGCCCCAGCGTGGCGCTGGTGCTGGGCACCGGCGGTCTGGGCGACCAGTCGTTTAACGACAGCGCCTACAAAGGCCTGCAAAAAGCCGCCGACGAGCTGGATGCCGACGTGCAGTATGTCGAGCCCAAAGAGATCGCCGAGTTCGAGGGTCACTTCCGCGACTTCGCCAAATCCAAAAAGTACGATCTGATCCTGGGCATCGGCTTCGACCAGGCCGACGCCGTCACCGCTGTGGCCGCCGAGTTCCCCGACCAGAAGTTCGTCATTATCGACGGTTCGGCCGAGGGCGACAACGTCACCAGCATCAACTTTAAAGACGAAGAGAAAGCCTACGTGCTGGGCACCATCGCCGCTATGACCACCAAGACTGGCAAGGTCGGTATTCTGGGCGGTATGGATGTCCCCTCCATCAACGTGTTTGTAGAGGGCTTTAAAGCCGGGGCCATCGCCCACAACAAAGATGTAGAGATCATGGTAAAATACGTGGGCGCTTTTAACGACGCCAACACCGGTAAAGAGCTGGCCCTGTCGATGTACGACGCCGGTGCCGATATCGTGATGCAGGCTGCCGGCGGCTCGGGCCTGGGCGTGTTCAGCGCCGGTGCTGAGCGCGGCAAACTGGCTATCGGTGCCGACGTGAACCAGATCCCCATCGACCCCGATGTGATCATCGCCAGCGGTATGCGCACCCTGGATAACGTGGTGTTCGACCAGGTGAAAGCAGTAAAAGAAGGTACGCTCAAATCCGGCGATGTGATGCTGGGCTTTAAAGACGGCGGTGTGGACTACACCACCGAAGGCACCAAAAAAATGCCCAGCCAGGAGGCGCTGGACGCCGCTGCCGCCGCCAAGCAGGATATCGTCGACGGCAAGATCACCCCGCCCCGCACCGCCGAGGAGTACGACGCTTTCGTCAAAAATTTGAAGTAAATACAAAAGGCGCTGACACAGCGCAGGGAGAGACCATCCCCAAATTCAGGTAGGCGGCTTTTGGCCGCTTATCTGCTTTTTGGGTACAGGGGGGAGGACCCATGGATTTTGTGCAGATGAGGGGCATCACAAAGATTTTTGGTAAAGTGGTGGCCAACGACCGGGTGGATTTTTCGGTAAAAAAAGGGGAGATACACTCGCTGCTGGGTGAAAACGGTGCCGGCAAGACCACGCTGATGCGCATGCTTTACGGCATGTCGGTCCCCGATGAGGGGAGCATCATCCTCAACGGCAGCCCGGTGACATTAAAGAGCCCCAGCAGCGCCATCGAGCAGGGCATCAGCATGGTGCATCAGCATTTTATGCTGGCTGATCCCATGACCGTGACCGAGAACATCGTGCTGGGCTACGAGCCGCGTAAGGGTCCCTTTTTTGACCGCAAAAAAGCCGAGCAGCAGGTCGCCGAACTGTCGGCCCGCTACGGCCTGCAGATAGATCCCAAAGCTACCGTGGGCGATCTGTCGGTGGGCAACAAACAGCGCGTCGAGATCCTCAAGGCGCTTTACCGCAAATGCGACCTGCTCATTTTAGACGAGCCCACCGCCGTGCTCACCCCGCTGGAGGTAAAAGACCTGTTCGCGGTGCTGCGCTCTTTAAAGGAAGACGGCAAGACCATCATCATCATCACCCACAAATTAAAAGAGATCCTCGAAATCTCTGACCGGGTGACCATCCTGCGGGCCGGCAAGCTCATCACCACCAAAAATACCGCCGAGACCGACGCTGCCGAGCTGGCCCGCCTGATGGTGGGCCGCCAGGTGCAGTTCGAAGTGCAGGGGGCCAAGCCGGTAGCTGCAGACGCGCCGGTGCTGCTGGAGGTAAAAGACGCCGAGCTGCGCCGCCGGGGCATGCAGCTGCTCAGCGGTCTGTCGCTGCAGGTACATGCCGGCGAGATATTTGGCATTTGCGGGGTAGAGGGGAACGGCCAGACCGAGCTCATCGAGGCCATCACCGGTATCGGCCAGCTGTCTGCCGGCCAGGTGCTGCTAAACGGTCAGCCGGTGCACAAGCCCACCCCCACTAAAATGGCCGATCGCGGTCTGGCCCATATCCCCGAAGACCGTGGCCTGCGCGGGCTGGTAGCCGACTTCTCTATCCGCGACAACTCCATCCTGGGCTATCAGCGCAGCCGCCGCTTTAGCCGCCGTGGGGTGCTGGACAAAAAAGCCATCGAGATGCACACCCGGCAGATCGTCTCCGACTACAGGGTCAAGGTGGGCAGCATCGACGACACCGCCGCCTCTCTCTCCGGCGGCAACCAGCAAAAGGTGGTCATCGGGCGGGCGCTGTCGCAAGACCCCGATGTCATCATCGCCGCCCAGCCCACCCGCGGGGTGGATATCGGCGCCATCGAGTACATCCACCAAAAACTCATCGAGATGAAAAATGCCGGTAAGGCTATCCTGCTCATCTCGGCCGAGCTCGACGAGGTGCTGGGTCTGTCAGATCAGGTGGGGGTACTGTACCGCGGCCGCATCGTAGCCACCGGCGCCCCGGCCGATTTTGACGAGCAGACCCTGGGCCTGCTCATGACCGGCTATCACAAAGATACCGAGAAGGAGGAGCGCCCATGCTTGGAAACGCTGCACAGCGCGTTTGCAAAGTCCTAAAAAGCAAAAAACTGCAGACTTCGCTGCTGGCTCTGGTCGGTGCTATCGTGGTCAGCGGCCTGATACTGGCTCTGTCGGGCTACAGCCCCTTCGTGGCCTACGGGGCCATGTTCTCCGGCGCCTTTGGCGGGGCGGCCAACATTGCCGATACGCTGGGCACCGCCACCCCACTCATCTTTACCGGTCTGGCTGTAGCCATTGCCATGAAGGGCGGTGCAGTGAATATCGGCGCCGAGGGCCAGCTGTATATGGGCGCCTTCGCCGCGGCACTGGCCGGCGCTTACGGCAAAGATCTGCCCATGGTCCTGCACATAGCCCTGTGTCTGCTGGCCGCCTTTATCGCCGGCGGACTGTGGGCGGTGCTGGCCGGAGGGTTAAAGATCAAGCTGGGCGTCAGCGAGGTCATCATCACCATCATGCTCAACTACATCGCCACCTACCTGACCGATTATCTCACCACCTATCACTTTAAGGCCGAAGGGATGGTCGTAAAGACCGAGCGGGTGGCCGAGAGTGCTATGTTGCCCACGCTGTACCCCCACTCCCGCCTTACAGTGGGCTTTCTTATCGCCATCCTGGCCGCTGTCATTCTGGTCTGGGTGCTGCGGCGCACCGTGTTCGGCTACGAGCTGCAGGCAGTGGGACTCAACCCTTTTGCCGCCGAGAGCGGCGGGGTGAAAAAGGGCCGCCAGTTTTTGCTGACCATGCTCATTTCCGGCGGCTTGGCCGGTCTGGCCGGTGCCTGTGAGGTGCTGGGCGTACACGGTTACTTTATGAAAGGCTTTTCGCCGGGCTACGGCTTCGACGGTCTGGCCATCGCAGTACTGGGCCAAAATAACCCGCTGGGTGTCACGCTGTCGGCGATCCTGTACGGGGCGCTGCGCTCGGGCGCTACCATGATGGACCGCATGACCAAGATCCCCCAGGACTTCGTGGGCATCATGCAGGCGCTCATCATCATCTTTGTAGCCACCCCCGGCCTGGTGTATTTTTACCGGCGCAAAAAGAAAAAAACGGCCGCCATACATAAGGGGTCCGAAACGGCTCCTGCCACGACCGAGGAGGTGTAGATATGGCCCTGACTGAAACGCTGCAATTTGCCGGGACCATGTTTTCCGGTGCGATGCGCATCGCCATCCCCATCTGTTTTGGTGCGCTGGGCTCCACCATCTGCGAGCGGGCCGGCATCGTCAATATCGGTATCGAGGGCATGATGCTGGCCGGCTCCTTTGGCGGCGTGGTCGGTGCGCTGGTGACCGGTTCTCCCTGGATAGGGCTGCTGTTTGCCATGGTCGCCGGCATGCTCTTCTCGCTTCTGCACGGGGTGCTTACCATTCACTACGGCACCGGCCATATCATCAGCGGCCTGGGGGTCAACCTGCTGGCCAGCGGGGTGACTACGGTGCTGCTGGTGGCCATATGGCAAAACCGCGGCAAGAGCGAGATGGTCGGCACACTGCCCACCATCGAACTGACCTTTTTAAAGAAGATCCCCTTCATCGGCCAGGCTTTCGGCAGCTTTTCGCCGCTGTTTTTGCTGCTGCTGGCGGCGGTGGCGCTGCTGTGGGTGTTCCTCTATAAGACCACCTTCGGCCTGCGGGCGCGCATCGTGGGCGAGAGCCCGCAAACAGCCGATGCCGCCGGTATCTCGGTGCCCAAGATGCAGTATATCTGTGTGCTGCTGTGCGGTCTGCTGTGCGGCCTGGGCGGCGCCTATCTCTCCATCGGCGACATCGGCATGTTCTCGCGCGATATGGTGGCCGGCCGCGGTTACATCGCCATGGCCGTCACCATCTTCGGCGCCTGGAACCCCATCGGGGCGCTGGGCGGCGGTCTGCTGTTCGGCTTGGCCCAGAGCCTGCAATTTCGCCTGCAGCAGAGCGGCATACCGGTGCAGCTCATTCAAATGCTGCCCTATGTCATCACCATTTTGGTCCTGCTGCTGGTGCGCCGCAAAGGCGGCGGCCCGGCGGCGGCAGGCAAGACCTTCGACCGTGAAAAACACTAGAGGAGTTACAGGATATGCAGGATGAAAAACTGTTTGCGGGACTCGATACGCTGTCGGCTTACCGCCAGACGATCGCCGAAAAACTGTGCATCGACGACCGCGCCTACCGCGAGATGGGTCAGGTCATCGACCGCAGCCCCGAGCTGGTGGCCCGTATCCAGGAGCACTACCGCATGCTCGATGAGCACCGGCCGCTGCGGCCCACACTGGGAAACGACATGCAGATCTTCTACATGCGCGACCGGCAGACCTTTACTTTTTTGATGTTCCCCGAGCTGCTGGATATGGCCTACCAGACTGCGCGTATCATCGGTGAGAAGTTTATCGCCCCGTATCTGACCGGTAAAACTCTGCCCGAGATCATGCTCAGCAATCAGCCCATCGCCGCCCAGCACGGCTACGCCATTCAGGAGATCGTGGAGTGTCGGGAAGACTTTGCCATCTACCGCAACTACGAATGTGCCGACTGTTACGGTATGCCCAATATCGGCATGAAGATCTGTGCCTACGAGGCGGGCACCGCCGCCGGCTGTTTCGAGACTCCGCTGGGTCGCCCGGTAGAGGTGCGCGAGACCAAGTGCTGTGCTAACGGCGACGACTACTGCGAGTTTGAGGTGCGGGTCTTAGATAAATAGCGCCCCGAAAACAGCAGTTGTATCGAGTAAAATAAAAAAGAGCGGACCTGAGAGATAGCTCTCGGGTCCGCTCTTTTTGGTGCCCTGACGGGGTGCGGATCTACTGTTTGTCTTCCATATCCAACACGTCGTCTTTTGACAGAGGGATATCGTAGATCTCGCTGTAGGCGCTCACTTCCGGGTTGGTCACCGGCGGAGTGGGCACCAGGCCCGTGCACTCGGTGCTCGAGGCCACGGCCATCATCTCCTCATACAGCTCCTCCTCGTCATAGGGGTCAACAGGCATATTCGGTGTTTCACGCATTGCCGTCTCAGCTCCTTTCAGGCACCCATAGTATGCCCTGAAATGTGCCGGGCATGTGGCCGCCACCCAATCGGCCACCAGAGCAGTTTTATATGATGTCGGCGAGCACCTGGCACATCTGATCCGGCGGCTCGGCGCCGCCGGCATTCAGCGAGCGCTCGACCAGCCGAAAGCCATCGTTCAAAATTATAAACGGGACAGATATGCCGCCACCGACTGATGCCTATAATGAACCTATAGATACCGCTTTTTGCGATGGTTCGATGATGGTACCGGTACGAACCGTTTTATCCTACCGGGTGTGTGTCAGAACCTCCTGTAAGATCCGGTCAAATAAAAGGCCTACTGTGCAAGCTGGTATGGAGGTATCTATAGTGGTTTTGATAAAGGTGTCCCATCTGCCGCTAAAGGTGTTTTATCCGTATAAAAGCAGTGATCTTATGGGCACGGGCATCATAACAGGTACAAAAAATGCCCGTCGGCACCGTGCCCAGCGGACATTTTTGCCATTGGGGCGGGGGATAGGAGCTGGCGGCAGTAACAGGATCAGTTGCTGCCGGAATTGAAAAACGGGGCCAATGCCTGGGCCACTCCGCTGACCGGCATGGTCTGTAAGGTCACCTTGCCCGGCCCGGTCACAACGGTGTTAAAAAATCCCTCGCCGCCCAAAAACTTGTTTTTAATGCCTTTTACCGTCTGTATCTCCATGGTGCAGGTGGCATCCATCATGGCCAGATTGCCGGTATCTACGACCATGCTCTGGCCGGGCTGCAAGTCGTACTCGACGGCATAGCCGTCGATCTCGACAAAGGCCGTACCACTGCCCGACAGCCGCTGCATAATAAACCCCTCACCGCCAAAAAAGCCGGCGCCCAATTTTTTCTGGAAATGCAGCGAGAGCTGTACCCCCGATTCCGAGGCCAAAAAACCGGTCTTCTGCACGATGACCGGGTGCTCGGGCGAGATAGAGATCGCGCGGATAGAACCGGGGAAACTGGAGGCGAAGGCGATAAGTCCAGGACCGCCCTGGGCGGTATAGATGTTTTGGAACATGGCCTCACCCGAGAACATGCGGCCAAAAGCCTTGCCGATACCGCCGGCCGAGGTCTGCATATCCATATTGGGCGACATCCAAGCCATCGACCCCTTTTCGGTGATCATTGACTCGCCGGCGGCGAGCGAACAGGTGACGACCGGCATGGGCTCGCCGATGATTTGATACTGCATGGTAAATCCTCCTCTAAATAGGTCATACGGCTAAAAACGAGCTGTAGCGGTCTCTGGGCCATCTCCGCTGCACACAGATGACGATCGCAGCGGCCCCTCTTACCGGCTACCTCTTTACTATACAGGACCAACGGGCTATTTGGCAACAAGAAACCGTCCCAGTCTACAGCTGCTGTGGCGTCAGCTCCACACAGTGCCAGTCAAATCCGGCCTGATCCATGAGTGCTAAATAGGGCAGGGGGTCAAAATATTCCGGCGAAAACACGCCGCTGTCGCGCCACACCCCAGTGGCGATCAGCTCAAGGGCCAGCGCGGCGCCAAAACCAGTCTGGGCCACTACAGCCTGCATGTCCCAATCGGCCATAGCTCTGGTATTTTCATAGGTCTGGTACAAAAACACCTCTTTGCGCCGCCCGTCTTTTTGGCCGATACAGTGCACCCCTACACACATGCTGCCGGTCATCTCGCGGCCGATATCTCTGGGCTGGGGCGCGCAGGCCGCCACCACATCTCGGGGGACCACCTGTACACCCCCCACGTCTACCGGCTTTAAACTGCGCAGCCCCAATGCATCCAGCGTCTTTAGCGCGGTTATCAAATTGGGGTCCAGTGCGATCTTAAAAGTGGCCCGCTTTAGTCCGTAGCGCGCCAGGTAGCGGGGCATCGTCACCACCTCTTCATGCTCCACCTTTACCAGGTGGTTGGGGCCGATGCCGTCGGGCATCACAAAGGTCTCGCCGCCGGTCAGGGCGGGTTCCACGATCAGCCCGCCCCGGTCGCGGTCATACTCCACGTTGGGGTTCATGCACTCATCGAGCACCGTCCACACATTAAAGCCAAAGGCGATCTGGTCCGGTCCCGCCCCGGGGATAGACAGGTCACCGCCATCTTTTACGTGCACCTCCTCCAGCGTGTCAAACAGGTACTGTGCGGCGTAGCGGGCAAATACGTTCACTACTCCCGGGTCTATACCCAGGCAGATGCAGGCCATCCGGCCGCGCTGCTGCCACTCCTCATGGCGGCTAAAGTTGTAAGCGGTCATCGGGCGGTCGTAACTGTTTTCGATCCCCGGTCCGTAGGCCGGTCTCTGGCTGGGGATCGACCAGGTGCCCATGTTGGCGTAGTCGGCCCCGGCTAAAAAGGCGGCGTCAAAAATGTTATCAGCTACAAACGGTGCTGCCGCATCCATGATCAGGTCGATCTGGTGCGCCTGTGCCAGGTCGGCGATAGCCTGGGTGCTGCGGGCGTCCAGCGCCGCCACGGTACAGCGTTCAGGAAAGGGGAGCCTTGCTACCACCTGCCGTGCCCGCGCGATATCGATATCGCAGACCAGCGCCCCGGTAAACCAGTGCCCCTCTCGGTCGCGTGTCTGCATGACCTTCAAAATACACTCCCCGACCGCTCCGGCCCCCACCAACATCATCTTCATTTTCAGTTCCTCCACCAATTTGTATTTTGTCCCAACAGCCATACACAGGCGCGAATGTGTCCAGATCACACGGTCTTACCGGCAGTGGTATCTACACCAAAAAAGAGAGAGCCGGCGCGCCAAATGCGCACATGCTCTCTCTGTCCTTTTGCCAGTTGGTTATTGCCACGTAGGCGGCAGCCGCAGCCGCTCTCTTCAGAGGTCCGTCTGGCTACCTTCCTTTTTGCCTGTCAGTTTCTGCCGCCGGGGAAATGTGCGCCCCGGGCGGTTTGCTTCTTCGGCCCCGGCGTCTCATCGCGCCGATGTCTAGGGTCGCCATCCACCGTATATGCTGTTTTCTGTATCCATCTTACCGAAAAAAGATGATTTGTCAAGTGTTTCAAGGGCAGCTTTGTGGGGCTATAATAAAGGGAGAAAAGTAGGAGAGAGGACAGAATGAAAAATAAAGGTGTTTACCGCTTTCGAGCCGAGATCAGAAAAGTTCCGGATATCGATGGCGCCTATGTAGAGATTCCTTTTGATGTGCGGGCAGAATTTGGCCGCGGCCGGGTCCCGGTACATGCCACCTTCGACGGCTGCCCTTATGACGGCAGTCTGGTGCGCATGAAAACGCCCGGCCATATATTGGGTCTGCGCAAAGATATTCGCGCAAAGATTGGCAAACAGCCAGGCGATCAAGTAGAGGTCTGCCTGTGGGAGTGAAAATAAGCATGTAAATGTAATTAGCTTTACACACAAATACGGCAAGATCTGACAAAGATCCCTGTATTACAGGGGTTTTTGCATATGTAAAGTGAAAACACATTACAATCAAGGCAAAGCGGTACAGCAAAAATAAGCGGGGAGAACTGGCGACTGGCAGCAAAATGAACCGCCACAGTATTCACGGACCCCGCTTTACAGGGTGGCTATTTGCCGGTGTTGTTCGCTGATGGCCAAAAGAGTGCAGTGGACGGCAGGCACCGCTTTGTGGATGTGCTCACTCAGTACGCCCCCGCGGCCGGCCCGTCGCTTTCCGCCGCCGGCAGCCATTAGCTGTGCCTGCACGTGTAAGCGTGGGCAAATAAAAGAAGTTCCAGATATGACCGGAGAAGTTTATCCGGATGCCAAAGAGGGGGCCGCAGCTTTTAAAGCTGTGGTCCCCTCTTAAGTGGAAATCTTTTTTACTTCTCCTGCAGATAGTGGTCAATGGCCTGGGCCGCCTTTTTACCGGCGCCCATGGCCAGGATCACCGTTGCCGCCCCGGTCACCGTGTCGCCGCCGGCGTAAACACCTTGGCGAGAGGTGAGCCCGGTATCCTCCTCGGCAATGATACAGCCGCGGCGGTCGGTTTGCAGCCCCTCGGTAGTGTTGCGGATCAGGGGGTTGGGGGAGGTGCCGATCGCCATGATCACACAGTCTACCTCCATGGTAAAGGCCGAACCCTCTTTGACCACCGGCCGCCGCCGGCCCGATTCGTCGGGTTCGCCCAGTTCCATCTTCATGCAGGTCATGCCGTTTACAAATTTGTGCTCGTCGCCCAGTATCTTGGTGGGGTTGGTGAGCGTATCAAAAATGACCCCTTCCTCTTTGGCGTGCTCGATCTCCTCCCGGCGGGCGGGCATCTCGGCATCGCTGCGGCGGTAAACGATATGTACCTCTTCGGCGCCCAACCGCAGCGCGCAGCGCGCAGCGTCCATAGCCACGTTGCCGCCGCCAACCACCGCCACTTTTTTGGCGCGGGAGATGGGGGTATCGCTGCCGGGCAGGTAGGCCTTCATCAGGTTGGTGCGGGTCAAAAACTCGTTGGCCGAGTACACGCCTTTTAGGTTTTCCCCGGGAATACCCATAAACCGGGGCAGCCCAGCGCCAGAGCCTACGAACACCGCCTCGTATCCCTGCTCAAACAGCTCGTCTACGGTGACCGTTTTGCCAACTACCACATTGGTCTGCACATCTACACCCAGCGCTTTCAGGGTGTCTATCTCTTTTTGTACGATGGCTTTGGGCAGGCGAAACTCGGGGATGCCGTACACCAGCACGCCGCCGGCGGTGTGCAGCGCCTCGAAAACCGTCACCTGATAGCCGGCCTTTTGCAGGTCGCCGGCACAGGTCAGGCCAGAGGGGCCCGCCCCCACCACCGCCACCCGGTGGCCGTTAGGCGCCGGTCTCTGCGGGGCAGCGGTGGCATTTTGCATGTGCCAGTCAGCCACAAAGCGCTCCAGTCGACCAATGGCCACCGGCTCGCCCTTGATGCCGCGCACGCATTTTTGCTCACACTGGGTCTCCTGCGGGCACACCCGTCCGCACACCGCCGGCAGAGAGGACTGGGCCTGCAGCACCTGGTAAGCGCCCTCAAAGTCCCGCTCCTTTATCTTGGAGATAAAGCCGGGTATGTCGATCGACACCGGGCATCCGCCCACACAGGGCTTGTTCTTGCAGTTCAGGCAGCGCATGGCCTCGTCTACGGCCTGCTGCTCGCTATAGCCCAGCGCTACCTCATCAAAATTGTGGCGGCGCACCTCAGGGGCCTGCAGGGGCATCTCGTTTTTGTGTAAAGACATGTTGGGCACAGTTACTCTACCTCCTTACTGAGGAGGTTGCAGGTCTCCTCGTACTGGTGGCGCTCAAAATCGCGGTACATGGCCCCGCGCTCCATAGCTTCGTCAAAATCCACCAGGTGGCCGTCAAAATCCGGCCCGTCTACACAGGCAAATTTGGTCTCGCCGCCCACCGTCAGGCGGCAGCCGCCGCACATGCCGGTGCCGTCTATCATGATGGGGTTCATGCTGACGACGGTCTTGATGCCGTAGCTCTCGGTCAGCTTGCAGACAAACTTCATCATGATCAGCGGGCCGATGGCGATGACCTCATCGTACTGCTCGCCGGCTTTGATCAGGTCTTCCAGGGCGTTGGTCACCAGCCCCTTTTGCCCGTAAGAGCCGTCGTCAGACATGATGATCAGCTTGTCGCTGACCGCCCGAAACTCGTCCTCTAAGATGACCAGATCCCGGTTGCGAAAGCCCACGATGGTATGTACCTCGGCCCCCAGCTGATGCAGCTTTTTCGCTACTGGGTAGGCGATCGCACTGCCCACGCCGCCGCCGATCACGGCCACCTTTTTAAGCCCCTCCAGGTGACTCGGGGTGCCCAGCGGCCCCACAAAGTCGTGCAGGCATTGGCCCTCGTTCAGGGCGCCCAGCTTGGCGGTGGTGGCGCCCACGATCTGAAAGATAATGGTCACCGTGCCTGCCGCGGGGTCAAAATCGGCAATAGTCAGGGGGATGCGCTCCCCATTTTCATCTACCCGCAAAATGATGAACTGGCCCGGCTGGGCCTTGGCGGCCACCAGTGGGGCCTGTATCTCCATTAAGGTAACGGTGGGGTTGAGCACCTTTTTTCGCTTTATCTCGTACATGGCAACTCCTCTACTCCTGTCTGTGCACAGCCGGGGCGTCTTGGCAGCCGGCTGTCGGTCGCAGTTAAAAAAGGGACGGGGCGCCGCCCCGACCAGGCTTTTAGTATAGCCTATAAACACCGCTTTTGTCTACTGCTGTCGCCCCATCAGATGTACCAAACTTTGGCTCTGTAAGGCCACAGGTTCTGCTGCTTGCGGACTGTGGGGGCAGATTGCCTGCCCGCCAAAGACAGCGCTTTCAGCATCGGTACAGCCCGCTGTAGCTCTTAGATGAATGGCTGTATAAACAGAGACTGTTTTTGTATAAATGGCACAATTTACAAATTGTTCATTGAAATAAAAAAGGGATTGCGGTATTCTCTAATTAGCACTCTAATTACTCGAGTGCTAATTTTGCGAGAGGGAGATCGTTTCCATGGCTAAAAAACAATTCAAAGCAGAGTCTAAACGGCTGCTCGATTTGATGATCCATTCCATCTACTCCAATCGGGAGATATTCCTGCGCGAGATCTTGTCAAACGCCTCCGACGCCATCGACAAGCTGTGTTACCGCGGCCTGACCGACAGGGAAGTGGGCCTTTCGAGAGACGACTTTTATATCGAGATACTGCCGGATAGAGAGGCGCGCACCATCACCGTGCGCGACAACGGTATCGGCATGGACCGGCAGTCGCTAGAAGAAAACCTGGGTACCATCGCCAGCAGCGGTTCGCTGCAGTTTAAAAAAGAGATTGCCGGCCAAGAAGGAGCTGATGACACCGATATCATCGGCCAGTTCGGCGTCGGCTTTTACTCGGCCTTTATCGTCAGTGACAAGGTCACCGTCATCACCCGCCCCTACGGCAGCGACGTGGCCTATAAATGGGTCTCCTCCGGCGCCGACGGCTACACCATTACCGAGTGCGCCCGCGACACTGCCGGCACCGACGTCATCATGCACCTCAAAGAGGACACCGAAGACGACAAGTACAGCGAGTTTTTAGAGGAGTACCGGCTGCGCAGTCTGGTGAAAAAGTACTCCGACTACATCCGCTGGCCCATCAAAATGATGGTCACCAAGTCGCGCCCGGTCGAAGTCGGTGAAGGGGAGGACAAAAAGACCGAGTACGAGCAGTACAGCGAGGTCGATACCCTCAACAGCATGGTCCCCATCTGGCACCGCCCCAAGAGCGAAGTCACCAGCGAGGAGTACGCCGATTTCTACCGCGAGAAGTGCGGCGACTTCGAGGCCCCGCTCACCACCATCCGGGTCAGCACCGAGGGCCTCACCTCCTACGAGGCGCTGCTGTTCATCCCGGCGCGCACCCCCTACAATTACTATTCAAACGACTACCAGAAAGGCCTGCAGCTCTACTCCAGCGGCGTGCTCATCATGGAGAACTGCGCCGATCTGCTGCCCGAGCACTTCCGCTTTGTCAAAGGTGTGGTCGACTCGCCCGATGTGTCGCTGAACATCTCCCGCGAGATGTTGCAGCAGGACCGGCAGGTGCGCACCATCGCCACCAATATCGAAAAGAAGATCCGCCGCGAGCTGGAGAAGCTGCTCGAGAGCGACCGCGAGAAATACGAGAGCTTCTTTGCCCAGTTTGGCCTGCAGCTCAAATACGGTACGGTCGGCGATTACGGCGCCCACAAAGATCAGCTGCGCGACCTGCTGCTGTTCTACTCCTCCACCCAGGAAAAGCCGGTCACTTTAAAAGAGTATGTCGCCCGCATGCCCGAGGATCAAAAGGAGATCTATTATGCCTGCGGCGATTCGGTGCAGAAGATCGCCAATCTCCCCCAGACCGAGGCCATCCGCGACCGCGGCTGGGAGATCCTCTACCTCACCGACGAAGTGGACGAGTTCGTGATGCAGATCCTGCACGACCAGGACGGCAAGGAGCTCAAAAACGTCAATGCCGCCGAGCTGCCCGAGAGCGAAGAGGAGAAAAAGGCGGCGAAAGAAAAAGAGGAGCAGAGCGGCGAGCTGCTGGCCTTCTTAAAAGAGACGCTCAAAGACAAAGTCAGCGACGTACAGATATCCTCTAAGCTCAAAAGCCACCCGGTATTTCTCTCCAGCACCGGCGAAGTCACGCTGGAGATGGAAAAGTACTTCGCCCAGATGAAGATGGAGGACGCGCCCAAAGCCCAGCGAGTGCTCGAGCTGGGGGCTGACCACCCCATGTTTAATAAGCTGCAGCAGGCCTTTAGCGGCGACCGGGACCGCGCCGCCAAGCTGGCCCAGCTGCTCTATCAGCAGGCCAGCCTGATCGCGGGCTTTGCCATCGAGGACCCCACCGCCTACACCGATCTGGTCTGCGAGCTGCTCTAAACAGCCGCCGCCAGAAGAGAGCGACCACATAGGTCAAGGAGATACCCATGCCGGAACTGCCCGAAGTAGAGACGTTGCGCCAGGCGATCGAGCCCTGTATCGTGGGGCGCAAGATCGTCGATACAGCCGTGCTCAAGCAAAAGATCATCGCCCGCCCCCAAGCCGAGACTTTCTGCAGCGCTTTGGCCGGTTGTACCATCACCGCCATGGGTCGCCGCGGCAAATTTCTGACCCTGCAGATGGACAGCGGTGATACAGTGATCCTGCACCTGCGCATGACCGGCAACCTGTTGGCCGTCCCGGCCGACTGGCCCCAGGAAAAACACACCCACGTAGTGTTTTCGCTCAGTGACGGCACGCAGCTGCGGTATGTAGACTCCCGTGGGTTTGGCCGCTTCTGGCTGCAGACGGCAGGTGAACAAGACGATTTCAGCGGTATGGCCAAACTGGGCCCCGAGCCTTTTGACCCCACCTTCACAGCCGGGTACCTGCAAAAGAGCCAGCAAAGTCGGCGCCGTTCCATCAAGGAATGCCTGCTAGACCAGAGCGTGGTGGCGGGCATCGGCAACATCTACGCCGACGAGATCCTGTTTGCCGCCGGTATCTGTCCCACCAGCCCGGCCAGCACGCTGCGCCCCAAAGACTGGAGGGCCATAGCGGCGCTCACCCCGCAGATCTTGCAGCAGGGGATAAGCTACAAGCGCCGCACCGCCCGGCAGCACCTGGAGGGAACCGGTAAAAAGTACAGTGAAGAGGCCTTTTTGCAGGCCTATGGCCGCGCCGGTCAGCCGTGTACGCGCTGCGGTACACCCATTGAGCGCACGGTCATCGGCGGGCGCTCCAGCTGTTACTGCCCCCACTGCCAGCCGGTGCCCGGCCGCCCTAAAAAATAGTACATAGCACACACAATACTCTTATATAGGAGCACCGCGGACCCCGGCGTTTTGCCGGGTATTGGCGGTGCTCTTTTTTGGCAGCCCCCGTTTGCATACCAGGAAGCCCCCTTAATAAGTACACCGTATGCACAAAAAGATCTTCAAATGTTTAGCACAGTGCAGTTTTTCGACAAAAATGTTGTTATTTTGTCGAAAAATAGATACCATGTACTTATTACAGGCAGGTAGAACGGGGAGATCTTATGAAAAACAGAGAGCAAAGCCAAAACAGTCCCACCGATCGTCGCGCGGCGATCGATCCGATGTCCGGCCGAGAGCAGTCGCCGGCGCATCGCCCGCAAAAACTGTTGCGGCTGCTGGCCGGCTGCCTGGGGTGTCTGCTTCTGGTGGCGGGGGCTATTCTGCTGGGGAGATATCTGGGTCAGCGGCAACACGTTCATCAGGTCACCGGCTTCCCCCAGGCGCCTGCGATCAGCGGCGAACCGCTCGATGTAGGTGACGGCGTGACGGCCGCGCTGTTGGGCGGGTACCGGCAGCTGGGCCTCGATGATCCGCTCCCAGCCGGGCTGGATATAAAAAATCCGGCGCAGCCCTATACCGTCACCGAGGCTGATACCATCCATTTTTACGGCACCGCCAGCCCAAAAGTCACGCTCAAAATAAACGGGGTCAAGGTGCTGTGCAACGCGCGCGGACAGTTCTCGGTCACCGGCCGGCTGTCGCCGGGGCCCAACGCCTTTCACATCGTGTACAAAGACGAGCCGGAACGCCTGTATGTGGTGGTGTGCGACCAGCGCCTTTTGCGTGGGGTGTCACCGGCACAAGACCTGCAGCTCTCTGCCGGCAGCGGTATTTTGGTAGAGGTGCAGGCTAGCGCCAAGGCGGCGGTTACTGCTCGGCTGCTGGGGGAGGAGATCACGCTCTCTCAGGTACAGCAGCCCGCTGGCGACGAAGAGCGGTCGGCGGCCGGCAGTACCTTTGTGGGCATGCTCTTTGTGCCCGATGATCTGCAGCCGGGCAGCGAAGTGGGCCGTATTCAGATACGGGCCACTGCCGGTGGGCGCACCGAAGAGATGCAGGGCGGCCTGGTCACCGTAGCCGAAAATGGGCCCCAGGCCCTGCCTGCGCCCCCGGCCGACAGCTATCTGCCGCCGGCGGTCGACCCGGGGCAGGATCTGTACCCCGACTACAGTGGCAGCGCGGTGGCTATCCAGGCCGGTCCGGGCGGGGCCGCCGGCTATGCTGTCGGCCAAATGACCAACCTGCCCAGCCCCACGATCTTTCCACTTGCTACCGGTACCATCGATTTTATCGAGGCCGGCCCCTTGGTCTGCAGCGATCTGGGGTATACCGACCAGTACTACCTGCTGCGCTCCGGCACTAGAGTGCTGGCACGAGAGGTGGCGCTGCTCGGCGAGGAGCAGATACCGGCCAACCACATCGAAGAGATCACCGCACAGCTGGATGGAAAAGACCTGCAGCTCCGCATAAAACAGTCTTGGCGCGCCCCATACCGCATAGAGTGGAGTGAGGGGGGCCTGCTGCTCCACTTTTACTGTCAGGATGGGGCTCGCCCGCTGGTAGAGCTGCCAGTCAACAGCGTGTTTGCCAGTGCCAGCTGGCTGACCGGCGAGGAGCAGGGGAGCCAAACGCTGGCGCTCACCTTTGGCAGTACCGGCCAGTTTCGCGGTGTCAGCAGCAGCTATGACGGCCAGGACCTGGTGCTGCGCTTTGCACCGGTGGTGCGCTCGCTCGCCGGTGCGCGGGTCTACCTCGACCTCAGCTACAGCGGCTTGTCGCTGGGCGGCGTCACCGATGCGGAGGTGCTGCGCGGCATCGCTGCCGAGACCAAGGCCCAGCTGGAGACCCGCGGTGCCCAGGTGTGTATCGGCGACGGGTCACTGCCGCCAGATCAGCGGGTACAGGCCTGTCGCGACTGGGGCGGAACGCTGTTTTTGCAGCTGCGGCTGGCGAGCGCTGGCCAGTCTGCCGCCAGCGGCTGCACGGCCAGTTACTTTACCCCCTACTCGGCGCGGCTGGCGGGCAACCTCACAGCGGCGCTGTCGTCGGCGACTCCCCTGCGCGACCTGGGCGCCGCCCAGGGGTATCTCTCCGTTACCCGCCAGTTTACCTGCCCGGCAGTAGCGCTCTCCTGCGGCCATCTGAGCGACCCTGACGACCTGGATTATCTGTCCAGCACACCGGGCAAAAAGCAGGTGGCAGCGGCCATTGCCGACGGTATCTACGCCGGGTCGTGACTCGTACCACAGGGCACATCACCGCCGACGGCGACCCTGCAAAATGTTCTGGGATCAGCAGATCCTGGACCAGTCGTATATCAAAAAGCCGCAGATCGGCCAGCTGGCCAACATGCTGGACCTTAATGGCCAGATCCTCTACTGCGACGAGCTGGTCGCGCGCCTGTAAACTGGGGCAGAGGCGTGCCCATTCAACACTGCGCTTTTATTAAAAACAGCCGGCAGCGGGTCCGGCTGTTTTTTAGTGGGAAAAAGTTGACACACTGCTGTCAGCTTCGCTGTGCTATGATAGCAGTAGTAAACAGGGGCAGGCAGCTTAAAAAGGAACCGAAGTACCAAAGCCCCTGGATCAAGAGAGGGTAGACCAGATGGGATTTATCACCGTAGATCAGCACAATATCGACACCGAACACATCTGTTGCGCCATCGCCGATAAAAAAGGCGAGCACTGTGTGTCCTCCAAAAAGATGTGGATGAAACAGCGCTTTGCCGATGGGCTCACCTTTGTCAAACTCGACCAGCGCGGCAAGGTGTTCATCGAGTACCTGCCGGCTCAAAGCGCCTGGTACCCCATACAGGCCAGCGGGTATATGCACATCGACTGCCTGTGGGTGGCGGGCAAGTTCAAAGGTCAGGGGTACGCCAGCGAACTGCTGGACCGCTGTATCGCCGATGCCGAGCAGCGGGGATTTTGCGGGCTCACAGTGCTGTCATCAGCAAAAAAGCGCCCCTTTTTAAGCGACCCCGGCTATCTTAAGCACCGGGGATTTGCAGTGGCCGATACCGCACAGCCCTATTTTCAACTCTGGTACCTGCCGTTTACCAGCGGTGCACCGGTGCCCCAGTTTCGCAGCTGCGCCCGCTCCGGCCAGATCAAAGAGCAGGGCCTGGTGCTCTACTACACCAATCAGTGCCCCCACACCGAAAAATATGCGCCGCTCATTTGCCAGCTGGCGGCAGACCACGGCCTGCAGCTGTCGCTGCGCAAGCTGCAAACTACCCGGCAGGCACAGGCGGCCCCCACGGCTTCTCCCACCTACAGCCTGTTTTACGGCGGCCACCTGGTGACCAGCGAGATCCTGTCGCCGGCCAAGTTCGAGAAGTTTTTACAAAAACAGGGCCTTATACCGCTGTGACTATCTCACTTGTAAAACCGTATATGGCCGTTTTCCTCCGGCGGCGCCACAGGTAAAAAAAGCCCGGCACCTCACAGCAAGGTGCCGGGCTTTTAACAAGTTTTTAGCACACCGCCTGTATCTGCGACAAAAAGCAGGTCTGGCCGGCGCCACACTCAAACTGGTATTTGACGATACCCACGTTCACCTCGGCACAGCTGCCGCCGGTGGCGTGTACCTGCACCGCTCCGTCGGCCAGCGACACGATGAACTTCTGCTGATTCATAGCTGTGGGCGCCAGCATGGCCGCCTCCATCCCGGCGCGAAACCAGTCGGGCATCGGGCCATTTACGCGGCACAGCGCCGAGAGCGGCTTGCTCTTGTGGGCGATGCCCTGCGTGGTCCCATGCCCCAAAGCGATCACGCACACCAGCTTTTGCCCTTCTTTCAGCACCGCCGCGCACCTGTTTTTGCGATAGGTACCGGCCACCCAGCAGCTGTTTAGCCCCAGCTGTCCGGCGCGCAGAGCAAGGCGCTGGCCAAAATAGCCGGCGCGCTGTGGTAGGTCGGGTGTGTCCTCACCCGCCAGGAGCAGGTAGTTGCGCACACCGCGAAACCCGCTGCAGCGGGCCATCAGGCTGCCAAAGGCCTCCGGCTCGTCGGTGACGAGCTGTATGTCCAGACCCCCCTGTCCGTTGCAGGCGGCTATCTCCTCCCGCAGCGCCTGCAAAACAGGTTCCTCGATCTTTTGGTCGGTGTAGCTGCGCACCGCATGGCGGTCGCGCAGCGCCTGCATCAGGTCCATATTTGCCCCTTTCTGTGCAGCGGCCTGGGCCGGCTGCAAATGTTTCGGCACGCACCCGCATACATAAAAGCAGCGGGGCATCTACTCTACTATTATAGCACACCGCCGCCAACAGGTGTGCGGGCCGACAAAAGAGGGCAAACCGTACGGCGCCAGGCCTGTCCGGCGGTCTTTTCTGGCATTTTTGGACATAGACTTTACAAAAAGTGCCTGGCAAGACAGGATGCGTAATGCGTGGGAGGGAGAACGGTGAGAAACGACAGGGATTACCGGACTTATAGCAGGGATACACGTCCATCGCGGCGGGAGGAGCGCACAAACAGCGGGCTCGTCACCTTGGTGCAGATCGGGCTTACCGCTCTGCTGGTGGGGGGGATAGCGCTCACTCAGTGGGTAAAGCCAACCTTTTTCAAAGATGTGCGAAAAGATTTTAAAGCCGTCATCTACCGTGAAGAGGACCTGTCCGAGGCACAGGATGTGCTGTGGCAGGTGTACGATAAGCTCGGCGGCAAAGAGAGCGAACAAAAAGATAGCAGTCGACAGAGCTCCTCGGCCGATGCTTCGTCTGGCAGCCAGTCCAGCGGCAGCGGTACCGGTACCAGCAGCACTGCCGACAGCGCCGCCCAGTCCTCCAGCGCGCAGGCCACCGCCAGTCAGGGCGCCACTACCACCACAGCGCTGGCGGCGCCGGGCACGCTGGTGCGTCAGGGCGAGGCGCTGGGTCAGGGCGGCGGTCAGGAGGTGGATCAGTCGGTGCTGGCCACCGCCCAGAGCGGTGAGGCGCTGGCCCCGCCGGAAAATGCCAGCTACGAGCCTTTTTCGCTCACCCAGCAGCCCACACTGCCGGTCAAAGACCCCACCGTCACCTCGCCGTTTGGCTACCGCGATCACCCGCTGACCGGCAAGCTGGATTTCCACACCGGTATCGATCTGGCAGTGCCTATGGATACCCGTATCGCCGCCACGCTGTGCGGGGTAGTAAAAGAGGCGGGCCAGTCAGAGGTGTACGGCAACTACCTGCTCATCGACCACGGCGATGGGCTGCAGAGCTTTTACGGGCACTGCAACAGTCTGCTGGTCTCGGCCGGCACTGTGGTCCGTCAGGGCGAGACCATTGCTCGGGTGGGCACTACCGGCTGGTCCACCGGCCCCCATCTGCACTTTGAATTTCGCATAAACGGGGTGCGGCTCAACCCAACTTGGGCCTTCCCGCAACTGGCATGAGATTTGCCCTAAAAGGGACCGAGATCGCCGTCAGCCCGCTGTATCTTTTTCTGCTGCTGTGCATCTCGGTGTTCGACTATACGGGTATCGTGCGCACCGCCCTGGTGGCCAGCCTGCTGCACGAAGCCGGGCACCTGGCAGTGCTCCTGTTACAGCGCCAAAAAATATACGGTCTCTATTTTTCCCCCGCCGGTATCCGGCTCGACCGCGGCGGCGATTACCTGCCGGGCCTGCGCGATATACCGGTATTTTTGGCGGGCCCGGCGGTCAATCTGCTCTGCGGTCTGGCGGCGCTGGCAGCGCTGCAGCAGCGCTTTCAGGTAGATGTGCTCATCTTCTGTCTGGTGCACCTGCTGCTGGGCGGCTTTAACCTGCTGCCGGTCTCGGTGCTCGACGGCGGCCAGGTGCTCTACCTGCTGTTGTGGCGCGCCTTTGGCCGCCGCCGGGCCGATGTGGCCAGCGCGCTTTTGTCCTATGCGGTACTGGGTCTGCTCTGTCTGGCCGGCGCCTGGCTGTTGCTGCACACCGGCGGCAACCCCACGCTGCTTATCGCCGGGCTGTATCTGCTCTGGGCCCAGCGCCGGCAGGGAAGCGGCTGAGCAGAGCACATCAGATCTTTAGAGGAGCTGGCTGATGGCCGGCTCCTCTTTTGCCGCGCTCACAGCAAAACGATTGGCAACGAGCGGGGAGCGCAACCGGGAGATCGAGCTGCCGATTTGCTTTTATCGGTAAAAGCGCGGTATAATCAGGTCAGAGTAAAATAAAAAATGGTCCCTCTGCACCGCCAGATGTGACCGGGGAGGTGTGCGCATGCGCAGTGTAGAGGCAGAACAGATAGCACAGAGGTTCATCCAGTGCTATTTGCGCCGGGATCTGGACGGGATAGGGGAGCTCTTGGCCCAGCCGCTGTTTTGGATAGGCGCAGAAAAGAGCGATGTGTTTTACAGCTTTGAGGATGTGTGCGCCCACATGCGCCAGCTGCACGGCGACCCGAAGGTGCAGCTCCTGCTGGAAAACATGCAGGTCGAGAGCTTTTCCTCCGGCCGCGACACCACTACCGTGCTGGCTTTTCTGCGGCTGGGCGTAGAGGCAGAGAGCGGCGCCTCTATGCTCACGGTGCGCATGACGCTGCAGCTGCGCTCTCTGCCGCAGGGGTGGCGCATCTGCTGCATCCACTCCTCGGTGCCCTATTTTCCGCCTCAAGACACCTCCGCCGTCCAGGTGACCCGGCGGCAGCTGGAAGAGCTGCGCCTGCGCGATGCGCTCACCGGCATCTACAATATGGAGGGCTTTGTCGCCGCCGCCGACCAGCTGCGCCGCCGGTGGCCGCAAAACACCTATGTCTTTTTAAAGTTCGGCATCAACGGCTTTCGCTACATCAACCGCACCAGCGGCTTTGTGGTGGGCGACCAGGTGCTGCGGCACATCGCCGGCCACCTGCAGGCCAGCTGTAGCGAGCAGGAGACCTGCGGCCGGGTAGAAAAAGATATCTTTGCCGCCATGCTCGTCTTTCGCGGCAAAGCCGATATGGCCCGCCGCATGGAGCAGATACGCGCCGCGCTCGTCGACGAGGAACTGCGCCGGCAGCTCAGTGTCGAGATCAACTTCACTGCCGGTCTCTATCTGCCGCCCGACTTGCAGGGCGAGGAGATCAAAGATATGCTCGACAAGGCCCTGGTCGCTCAGCAGTCGCTCGACAGCAGCCGCGCAGTGAGCGAATACGTGTACTATGCCCCCGAGATGTCGGCCCGCTGGTACGCCGACTCGCAGCTGATGGCCAAAGCGATGTCGGCGATCGAGAGCGGCGCTTTCAAACTGTACATACAGCCGCAGGTAGAGCTCGCTACCGGCTCGCCGGCTGCGGGGGAGGCGCTGGTGCGCTGGCAGCAGCCCGATGGCTCTCTCATCATGCCGGGGGCGTTCATCCCCCTGTTCGAGCACAGCGAGTTTATTTTGGAGTTCGATTTCTACATGTTAGATCTGCTCTGTCGGCATCTGCGCCGCTGGCTAAATGAGGGCCGGCCGGTGTTGCCGATATCCATCAACCAGTCGCGCCGGCACCTGGCCCACAGCCGCTACCTGGAGGACTTTTGCGCGGTGGTCGACAAGTACCGCATCCCCCACGAGCTGATCGTGTTCGAGCTGACCGAGAGCACCTTTGTCGAGTATAACGACGAGGTCTATGTCATGGCTCGGCGGCTGCACGAGATGGGCTTTTTGCTGGCCATCGACGATTTCGGCACCGGCTATGCCTCCCTCAACATGCTCAGTATGCTCTCGGCGGATATCTTAAAGATCGACCGCAGTCTGGCCATCGACTGCGAGAAGAACCGCCGCAGCGTCGTCATTTTGCAAAAGGTGGTGGAGATGGCCCACGAGACCAAAATGATCGCTGTGTGTGAGGGGATAGAGACTGCCGGTCAGCTCGACTGCGTGCGGCAGCTGGGGTGCGATGTGGTCCAGGGCTTTTACTACGCCCGGCCCATGCCGGCCGAAGACTTTGCCGGCCAGTATCTCGCCCCCTGCGCCGTCAGCCATTAGCGCGGTGCCCACCCGCGGCTGGCGTTCTCAATAAAAATGCCACACTTACATAAAATAGATCCAAGCGATTCCCCCTAAAAGAAAGCACCTCTCTAAGCGGGCCCGGACCAGATGTCGTCCGGGCCCGCTCTCTTGTTTTTTACGGGCTCCGCACCGGCATATACTGGCGATTGCAAACCGTGTCGAGATAGGCTATAATACCTTAGAATGGCTCGGGATCACGCATTTTCAGGCCGCGTAGAGGTCCGGTGCCCACAACCGTTTTTGGAGGAAGAGCATGCTGCGAGACGAGATAGAGCGCGTACTGCTGCGCGTACAAAAACCCGCCCAATACATCGGCGGCGAGATGGGGAGCATACAAAAAGACAAGAGTGAGATCGATCTGCGCTTTGCCTTCTGTTTTCCCGACACCTACGAGGTGGGCATGAGCCATCTGGGCATGAAGATCCTCTACGGGCTGCTCAACACCCGCGAAAATTTTTGGTGCGAGCGCTGCTTTGCCCCCTGGACCGACATGGAGGCCGAGATGCGGCAAAACCACATCCCCCTCTACGCGCTCGAGAGCCTCGATCCGCTCACCGATTTCGATATCCTCGGCTTTACCCTGCAGTACGAGCTGAGCTTTACCAACATTTTAAATATGCTCGACTTGGCGGGCATTCCGGTGCTGGCCAAAGACCGCCACGACCTCAAAAATCTGGTGGTGGCCGGCGGCCCCTGTGCCTGCAACCCCGAGCCGCTGGCCCCCTTTATCGACCTGTTCTTGCTGGGTGAAGGGGAGGAGCTCAACATGGAGGTATGCGACCTCTATCTGGCCTGCAAACAGGCCGGCGAGAGCAAGCAGCAGTTTTTGCAAAAGGCCTGCCGCATCCAGGGGGTCTACGTGCCCAGCTTCTACCAGGTACACTACCACCAAGACGGTACCGTCAAAGAGGTAGAGCCCTTAAACGGTGCTCCGGAAGTGGTCAGCAAGCGCATCGTAAAAGATCTCGACCGCGCCTATTTCCCCGATACTTTTGTCGTCCCCTTTACCGATATCGTGCACGACCGCGCCATGACCGAGGTGCTGCGGGGCTGTATCCGCGGCTGCCGCTTCTGTCAGGCGGGCTTTATTTATCGCCCATTTCGCGAGAAGTCGCCGGAGGTCATCGACCGGCAGGCAAAATGTCTGTGCGACAGCACCGGCTACGACGAGGTGTCGCTCACCTCGCTTTCCACCAGCGATCTCTCCACCATTGAGCCGCTGCTCGAAAAGCTGCTCTCCTGGTCCGAGCGCGACCACGTCAGCTTGTCGTTGCCCTCTTTGCGGGTGGATAATTTTTCAGAGGAACTGGTGGAGAAGATCAGCTCGGTGCGCAAGTCGAGCCTCACCTTTGCCCCCGAGGCCGGCACCCAGCGCCTGCGCGACGTCATCAACAAAAACGTCAGCCAACAGGAGATCGACCACACCTGCCGCGTGGCGTTCGAGGGCGGATACACCAACATCAAGCTCTATTTTATGATCGGCCTGCCCACCGAGACCGAAGAGGACGTCTGTGGCATCGTAGACACCGCGCAGGGGGTCGTGAATCTCTATTATCAAAATCCCGACCGCCCCAAGGGCAGGTCGGTGAGCGTCTCGGTGAGCGCGGCCTGCTTCGTGCCCAAGCCGTTTACTCCTTTCCAGTTCGAGCCGCAGGCCACCATGGATGAGCTGCGCGAAAAGCAGCAGCTCATGCGCCAGCATCTGCGCACCAAAAAAGTGCGCATCTCCTCTCACGACGCCAAGACCAGCTTTATCGAAGGGGTGTTTGCCCGCGGCGACCGCCGCCTGGGTCAGGCGCTCCTGCTGGCCTGGCAGCGCGGCTGTAAGATGGACGGCTGGAGCGAGTACTTCGATTTTGACAAGTGGGTGCAGGCCATCGCCGACTGCGGGCTCGACCCCGCCTTTTACGCCAACCGACGGCGTCCCTACGACGAGGTGCTCCCCTGGGATCACCTGTATTTCGGGGTAGACAAGGCGTTTTTGATCCGCGAAAACAAAAAGGCGCACGCCGATACCGCCACCCCCCACTGCCGGCTGCAGTGCAGTGGGTGCGGCGCCAATAAACTGTTAGGAGGGCCCTGTTTTGGAACCGCTGAAAACTGTTAGGCTGTGGTTTGAAAAGACCGGCCGCGCCAAATACATCTCCCACCTCGACCTGGTGCGCTGCGTGACCCGGGCACTCAAGCGCTCGGGCCTGCCGGTGTGGTACACCCAGGGCTTTAATCCCCACATCTATCTCACCTTTGCGCTGCCGCTGTCGCTGGGGCAGGAGAGCTGCTGCGAGATCATGCAGTTTCGCCTGGTAGAAGAGGTGGAGATGCAGGAGGTGGCCCGCCGTCTGGACGTGGCGCTGCCCGAGGAACTGCGGGTGCGCACTGCCTACGACGCCAGCGAGGGCCGCGATTTTACCAAAATAGCCGCCGCCCGCTACCAGCTGCGTCTGCAGGGCGATAAAAAGCCGCTGGCACTGGCCAGCGCTCTGCAAAAGTTTGTAGAGCAGTCGGCGATCATCACCTCCAAAAAAACCAAAAAAGGCATAAAAGAGGTAGATATCCGCCCCATGCTGCTCGACGCTGAGGTGCGCGCCGAAAAAGAGGCGTGCGCCGCCACACTGCGCTGTGCCGCCGGCACCCAGAAAAACCTCAACCCGGCGCTGCTGCTCGACGCCTTTTGCACCCAGACCGGCTGCCAGCTCTCGGTACAGCGCATCTTCCGCGATCAGCTGTACGATACCGAGGGAGCGCTCTTTCGCTAGGTCCCCAGCCGGACTGTCTGCCGGTATAAAAAGGCAAAAAAAGCTTGCACCAGTACAAAAAGTGTGCTATCATTCTAAAGAATGTTCCGTCAGTGGCCGCTGCTGCTGATGGGGTTAATGTTCAGGACCGACATTAAACCGGGCAGTCCTCTGTTCACGTGCGGTAACCCGCCCGTCCCAATATTTAAGAGACAAGAATGCCTGAAACCAAGGAGGATCATTATGGACGCTTTAAAACTCATGACCAGCTCGATGCTCAAGAGCGAGATGCCCGAGATCAACATCGGTGATACCGTACGGGTACACGTGAAGATCAAAGAGGGCCAGCGCGAGAGGATCCAGGTGTTTGAGGGCACTGTCATCGCCCGCAAACACGGTGGTATCGAGGAGACCTTTACCGTGCGCCGCGTGTCTTACGGCGTAGGCGTAGAGCGCGTGTTCCCGGTACACTCTCCCAAAGTCGAAAAGGTCGAGATCGTCAGAAGAGGCCGTGTTCGCAGGAGCAAGCTGTACTATCTGCGCGATCGCGTCGGCAAAGCTGCCAAAGTCAAAGAGCAGCTCAAGTAATTACTCCACGAAAAAAAGAGCGCGGGTCACCGCGCTCTTTTTTCATGCCGCCAACGGCGGGGCGGGCACCGCCGCCCCGCTCTCTGCCGGCCCGGCCCCGCGCGCCCGGCGGCGCCCGCATTTGCAAATGGGGGTTTATTTGCCGGGCCTGTCATGCTATAATATACTATACGACTGCTGTGGCCCAACGTGCCGGAGCAGCCCTGCCCGGCGGGCCGCAAGCGCCGCGCCCGGCAGGGGAGAGAGCCAAGAAAGTAGGTGCATGCGCATGCTGCCTGTTGAGGAAAAAGAGGGCCAAACGGCTGCCGGCGAGCCGGGTCGTGCTTACCGCGAGCTATTCAGCTGGGTCGAGACTATCGTGGTCTCGCTGGTGATCGTCAGTCTGCTCTTTACCTTTGTCATCCGCCCGGTCCGGGTGGAGGGAGACTCGATGAGAGAGACGCTGCACAACGGCGATATCCTCACCATCCTGCCCTTTTTCTACGAGGCCGAGCGGGGCGACATCGTGGTGCTCGACAGCCACGAGGACGATAAGCTCTACATCAAGCGCATCATCGCCACCGAGGGGCAAACGGTGGATATCGACTTTGTCACCGGCGCCGTCACCGTCGACGGCGAAACGCTCATCGAGCCCTATATCCGCGAGCGCACCAAGCTGGAGGGGGATGTGCAGTTTCCGCTGGTGGTCGAAAAGGGAAAGTATTTCGTGATGGGCGACAACCGCAACCACTCCGAGGACAGCCGCTTTTCCAGCCTGGGCCAGGTGTCCAAACAGGATATCATCGGCGAGGCCATCTTCCGGCTGTACCCGTTTAGTGCGATAGGAGGGATCTCGTAGCCATGCCAAACGACCTGCACACCATTCAGTGGTTCCCCGGCCACATGCAAAAGACCCGGCGCCTCATCAAAGAAAACCTGCGCAACGTCAACCTGGTGGCCGAGATCGTCGACGCCCGCATCCCCAGCGCCAGCCGCAACCCCGAGCTCGACGAGATGCTGGGCCAAAAGCCCAAGATGGTCCTGCTCAACAAGTGCGACCTGGCCGACGAGCGCGCCACCCGCCGGTGGATCGCCTATTACCGCGCTCACGGCGTGCCGGCCATCGCCATCGACGCCAAGAGCGGCAAAGGCCTTAGCCAGTTCGTCCCGGCGGTGCACCAGGCGCTGGCCGACTACATCCAGCGCCGCCAGAAAAAAGGAATGAGCGGCTACCAGATCCGAGTGATGGTGGTGGGGGTGCCCAATGTGGGCAAATCCTCCTTTATCAACCGCATCGCCGGCGGCAAGCGGGCCAAGGTGGAAGACCGCCCCGGCGTGACCCGCGGCAAGCAGTGGATCCGCATCAGCGAAGATCTGGAGCTGCTCGATATGCCCGGCATTTTGTGGCCCAAGTTCGAGGATCAGGCAGTGGGTGAAAAGCTGGCCTTTACCGGCGCCATCAAAGACGATATCATGGATCTGGAGTACATCGCCATGAAGCTGCTCGACGTGCTGTGTCAGCGCTACCCCGACAAGCTGTGCGAGCGCTATAAGCTCACCCGCCAGCAGCTGGACGGCTGTGACGGCGGCTGGGAGGTGCTGCAGCTCATCGGCAAAAAGCGCGGCATGCTCGTCGCCGGCGGCGAGGTCAATACCGAGCGGGCCGCCATCACCGTGATCGACGAGTACCGCGGCCAAAAGATCGGCCGCTTTACTTTAGAAATGCCCCCCGACGAGAGCGCTGCTCCCGCCCCAGAAGGGGAGGCAGAGCTGTGAGAGATATAGCCCCGCTGCTGGATTTCGACGACGCGTATCGGCAGAAGTTCGGCGTTCTCTGCGGCGTCGACGAGGCCGGCCGCGGCCCGCTGGCCGGCCCGGTCTGCGCGGCGGCGGTGATACTGCCGCCCGGCTATTGCCCGGCCGGGCTCGACGACTCCAAAAAACTCAGCGAAAAAAGGCGTGAGGCGCTGTACGGTGAGATCGTGCAAAATGCCTTGGCCTACCAGGTGGTGCTGGTGGGCCCCGAGGTCATCGACCGCGACAATATTCTAAACGCCACCATGCAGGCTATGTCGCAGGCGGTTGCCGGCCTTGACGCGGCGCCCGCGCTGGCGCTCATCGACGGCAACCGCTGCCCGCCGGCCCCAGTGCCCTGCCAGTGGGTCATCGGCGGCGACGGCAAGTCCGCCAGCATCGCCGCGGCCTCCATCCTGGCCAAAGTCACCAGAGACCGGCTGATGGTCAAGGCCGCCGCCACCTACCCCGGTTACGGGTTCGAGCGGCATAAGGGCTACGGCACCAAAGCCCACTATGCGGCTATTGCCCAGCTGGGGCTCACGCCGCTGCACCGCCGCAGCTTTTTAAAGAAAGTGCTTTCAAAGTGAAGCCCATGTCGGGCATTCTGGGCGAGGTGTACGCCGCCCGTTTTCTGCGCGACAGGGGTTACAGTCTGCGCGCGGCCAATTTCGGCTGCCGCTTCGGCGAGCTGGATATCGTCGCCTCGCCGTCGGAACAGGATGATTTGCTGGCGGTGGTGGAGGTCAAGGCGCGGCTGGAGGGCTCCATGCTGCGCCCCATCGAGGCGGTGACCGCCCAAAAGGTAGAGCGCATTAAGCTGGCCACCCGGGTGTATCTGCAGGCGGCAGGCCTAAAAGATGTACAGCTGCGCTTTGATGTGATCGAGGTCTGGCTCAACGAGCAGTTCGAGGTCACCCGGGTAGAGCATCTGCCCAATGCATATACATGACCGTGGGGCCGCTGTGCCCCAGAGAGGGGAGCGTGTATAGATGAAAGTGTTCGATCTGCACTGCGACACCGCCACCAAGTGCTACGACGAGCGGGCGCCGTTTGTGCAAAACGGGTTCGAGATATCGCTGGAACAGGCATCGCTTTTCGAGCAGTGGGTGCAGTGCTTTGCCATTTTTATCCCCGATGGGCTGCGGGGCGCCGCCGCCTACACCTATTATAAAAATGTGCTGGCCTACATAAAAGAGCAGTCGGGCCTGTCTTTTGCCCGCCGCCCGCAAGAGCTGCGCCAGCAGCTGCAGTCCGGCCAGGGCCCATCGGTGCTGCCCATCCTCACTGTCGAGGGCGGGGCCGTGCTGGCGGGCAACTTAAAAAATTGCGAGGCGCTGGCCCGTGATGGCGTGCGCATGCTCACGCTCACCTGGAACGGCGAGAACGAGCTGGGTTACGGCATCGAGGAGGATAAGGGCCTCAAGCCGCTGGGATTTGCGGCGGTGCGCGAGCTGGAGCGGCTGGGCATCGTCGTCGATGTCTCGCACCTGAGCGAGTCCGGCTTTTACGATGTGGCCAAAACTGCCACCCGCCCCTTTGTGGCCAGCCACTCCTGCGCCAAGGCGCTGTGCGGTCACCCCCGCAACCTGACCGACGACCAGTTCGGCGTCATACGCGACAGCCACGGTCTGGTGGGCATCAACTACAACCAGGCCTTTTTGCGCGACAGCGGCCCGGCTACCATCCAGGATATCCTCTGCCACATCGACCATTTTCTCCAGCTGGGGGGCGAGCATGTCATCGCTCTGGGGTCCGATTTCGACGGCGCCTACATGCCCGAGGATCTCAAAACAGCGGCGGCCCTGCCTCAGCTCTACGAAGCTATGCTGGCCCACGGTTACAAGCAGAGCCTGGTGTGGGACATCTTTTACAACAACGCCGTCCACTTTTTTGTGCGGCAGGCGCTGGCGCATAAGTCGGTATAAAAAGGCAGTGGGCCCGCTGGCGCCGATAGAAAAATATGTAAAAATGCGTTTTGGCAGAGCCCGAGATGGGCGCCCGGCCTGACGCGCACTTAAAAATGAATGATAAAAACAGGGAGCGTTTGAGAGTATGGAATATTGCAGCACAAGAGACCGCGCCTACCACAAGAGCGCGGCGGAAGTCATCTTGCAGGGCATATCCAGCGAGGGGGGCCTTTTCATCCCCCGGCAGATACCGGCGCTGGGCGATCTGCTGGAGCAGCTGCGCGGGGCCGACTACCGCACCGTGGCCCGGGCGGTGATGGGCCTGTACCTGACCGATTTTACCGCCGCTGAGGTGGCCGACTGTGTGGCCGCCGCCTACGACGATCTCTCGTTCCCCGAAGGGGCGGCCCCCATGTCTGCGCTGGGGGAGGAGATGTCGATGCTGGAGCTGTGGCACGGCCCCACCTGCGCCTTTAAAGATATGGCGCTGCAGATGCTGCCGGTGCTGATGAGCGCCTCCAACAAAAAAGTCGGCGACGGCAAAGAGATCGTCATTTTAGTGGCCACCTCCGGCGACACCGGCAAGGCGGCGCTGGAGGGCTTTAAAGATGTGCCCGGCACCCAGATCGCCGTGTTCTACCCCGAAGAAGGGGTCAGCCATATGCAAAAGCGGCAGATGATGACCCAGGAGGGTCAAAACGTCCAGGTGTTCGGGGTAAAAGGCAATTTCGACGACTGCCAGACCGGTGTAAAGGCCATCTTTACCGATCCCGCCGCCACCCAGGCCTTCCTCGATGCGGGCAAGCGCTTTTCCAGCGCCAACTCCATCAACTGGGGCCGCCTGCTGCCCCAGGTCGTGTACTACGTGTACGCCTACCTGCAGCAGGTCGAGCAGGGCCGGGTGCAGATGGGCCAGCCGGTCAACTTCGTGGTCCCCACCGGCAACTTCGGCAACATCCTGGCTGCCTATCTGGCGGGGGAGATGGGCCTGCCGGTGGGCAAGCTGATTTGCGCCTCCAACCAAAACTGCGTGCTCACCGAGTTCTTGCAGACCGGCCGGTACGACCGCAACCGCCCGTTTTACACCACCATCTCGCCGTCGATGGATATCCTCATCTCCTCCAATCTCGAGCGGCTCATCTACCTGCTGAGCGGCGGTGACGATGCACTGGTGCGCCGGCTCTACGGTCAGCTGGCCAAAGATGGCACCTTTACTGTAGACGGGGCGCTGCTCGAGCGCCTGCGCGCGCAGTTTGCCGCCGGCTGCGCCACCGACGACGAGACCGCCGATACCATCCGCGCGGTGTTCGAGCGCTACGGTTATCTGTGCGACACCCACACCGCCGTGGCGGTAAAGGTGTACCGCGACTACTGCCGCGACACCGGCGACACCACCCCTACGGTGGTGGTGTCCACCGCCAGCCCCTACAAGTTTGCCGGCAGCGTGCTGGCGGCGCTGGGCGAGCGCTGCCCCGATGACGATTTTGCCGTGCTCGACGCGCTGCAGGCGGTCTCCGGCGTGCCGGTGCCCGCCCCGCTGGCGGCGCTGCAGGGCAAAAAAGACCGCTTTACCACCGTCTGTGCCCCCGCTGATATGCTGGCGGCGGTGCGCGCGGCGCTGGGCGTGTGAGCGCCGGCGGCCAAACAGCCCAAAACTACCCGATACCAATGAGACAGGAGACACTTTTTTGAGTATCTACACGATAGGGGACCTACACCTCTCGCTGGGGACCGATAAGCCCATGGATATCTTTCCCGGCTGGGATGGGTACCTGCAAAAACTCGAAGACAACTGGCGCCGGCTGGTGAGAGACGGCGACACGGTGGTGGTGCCGGGCGATATTTCCTGGGCCATGGGCCTGCCCGCCTCGCTGGCCGACTTCACCTTCATCCACCAGCTGCCCGGCAAAAAAATACTGCTCAAGGGCAATCACGACTACTGGTGGACCACCAAAAACAAGATGGACAACTTTCTGGCCGAGCACGGCCTCGACAGCATCTCCATCCTCAGCAACAACAGCTTTTTGGTGGAGGGGGTCAACATCTGCGGCAGCCGCAGCTGGTTTTTCGAGGATCAGAGCGAAAACGACGCCAAGATCCGCAACCGCGAGATCGGCCGGCTGAACCTCTCGCTGCAGAGCGCCGTGCCCGGCCACGAGATCATCGCCTTTTTGCACTACCCGCCCCTGTACCGCGACTTTCTGTCGCAGGAGACGGTGGATCTGTTGCGGCAGTACGGCGTAAAGCGATGCTACTACGGGCACATCCACTCTAAGGGCATACAGTACGCCTTTAACGGGGTGTACGACGGCATTGATTTTCAGCTGGTCTCCTGCGACGGGGTCGGGTTTTGCCCGGTGCTGGTGCAGGAGTAGCTGTGCCTTTTTGTGACAAATTTCAAAAAATGCCCGCTTTTTGGGGCATTTGGTCTATAAAAGTGCGGCAATCAGTTGCAATTTGGAAAAACAACGTGATATAATCAGAAAGATCATTGTGTAATGTACAGGAGGAAGTAAAACTATGAGCCTTAACAGTTCTAACCAGGTCGAGACCAATAAATATGAGTTGGAGATCTCGGTAGCCGCCGACGTGTTCGGCGCCGCAGTAGACAAGGCCTACCGCAAAAACGCGAAAAAGATCAGCGTCCCCGGTTTCCGCAAAGGGAAAGCCCCCCGCTCCATCGTCGAGAAGATGTACGGCGAGGGCCTGTTCTTCGACGACGCCATCAACGACGTGATGCCCGAGGCCTATATGGAAGCTGTGAAGGAAGCCGACTTAGAGCCGGTCAGCGCCCCCGAGGTCGACGTGGTGTCGGCCAGCAAGCAAGATGGGCTCGTGTTCAAAGCCGTCCTGTTCGTAAAGCCCCAGGTCAACGTGACCGACTATAAAGGCATAAAAGCCACCAAGACCGTCAACACTGCTACTGCCGCCCAGGTCAAGTCCGAGCTGGAGCGCATGCAGGAGAGAAACGCCCGCATCATCACCGTCGACGACCGCGCCGCCGCCGACGGCGACACCGCCGTCATCGATTTCGAGGGCTTTGTCGACGGCACTGCTTTTGCCGGCGGCAAAGGCGAGGGCCACGAGCTGGTGCTGGGTTCGGGTCAGTTCATCCCCGGTTTTGAGGAGCAGGTCGTCGGCCACAACACCGGCGACGAGTTCGATGTGAACGTCACTTTCCCCGCCGAGTACCACGCCGAAGAGCTGGCTGGCAAAGAGGCCGTGTTCAAAGTCAAACTGCACGAGATCAAGGCCAAAGAGCTGCCGGAACTCGACGATGAGTTCGCCAAAGACGTCAGCGAGTTCGACACCCTCGACGAGCTGAAAAAAGACGTGAAGAAAAAACTGCAGGAGTCGCTTGACAAAGCCAGCGAGACCGAGGTAGAGAACGCGCTGGTCGAGGCCGTCATCGAGCATTTAGAGGGTGAGATCCCCGACTGCATGTTCGAAAACCGCATCGACGAGATGGTCCGCGACTTCGAGTATCGCCTGCAGGCTCAGGGCATGAACCTGGATATGTACCTCAAATACACCGGCATGGAGCTGGCCTCCTTCAGAAAGACCTTTAGAGAGCAGGCCCAGAAACAGGTGAAGATCCGTCTGGCCCTCGAGAAGATCGTCGAGCTCGAGAACATCCAGGTCGACGACGAGACCGTCGAGGCCGAGTACAAGAAGATGGCCGAGCAGTACGGCATGGAAGCCGACAAGGTCAAAGAGCTCATCTCCGCCGACAGCGTGAAAGAGGATCTGGCTGTAAATAAGGCCATTGATTTCATCCGCGAGAACGCCGAGATCGAGGAGAAGAAAGCTGCCGCCAAGAAAAAGGCGCCGGCCAAAAAACCGGCGGCAAAAAAGGCTGCCAAAAAAGACGAAGAGCCCAAAGCCGACGAGACCTCCGAGGAGGCCTAAGCCTGGCGCGGCCAACATATATCGTACATCGTATATAGTACAGCGGGCCAAACAAAGCGACAGTTGCGCTACCGGCGGTTCGCTATGGCGAGTTGCTCGTACATAGACTAAGCGGCAGCGCAGGGGTACCCCTGCCTGCCCTTTGTTTATCTGGGGGGACAAAGCCCGCATTTTTACGACAAAATAGGCGCCTGTCCTGTGGCAGGATATGGGGTGTGCAAAAAACAGTTTGCGGCACACGCCGCGAGATCACGGCAGAAATGGAGTGTTATCATGAGTTTAGTACCAATGGTAGTAGAACAGACCAGCAGGGGCGAGCGCTCCTACGACATTTTTTCCCGCCTCTTAAACGACCGCATCATCATGCTGTCCGACGAGGTCAACGACGCCACCGCCAGCCTGGTGGTCGCCCAGCTGCTGTACTTAGAGGGGCAGGACCCCGATAAGGATATCGCCTTTTACATCAACAGCCCCGGCGGTTCCATCACCGCCGGCATGGCCATCTACGACACCATGCAGTATGTCAAGTGCGACGTGTCCACCATCTGTGTGGGCATGGCCGCCTCTATGGGCGCGTTCCTGCTCTCCAGCGGCGCCAAGGGCAAGCGCTTTGCCCTGCCCAACGCCGAGATCATGATCCACCAGCCCTCGGGCGGCTCTCAGGGTCAGGCCACCGATATCCAGATCCAGGCCGAGCGCATCCTGCGCATGAAAAAACACTTAAACGAGATCCTGGCCGCCAACACCGGCAAAGACCTGGCCACCATCCAGGCCGATACCGAGCGCGACCACTTCCTGTCTGCCGAAGAGGCAGTGGCTTACGGCCTGGTAGACAAGGTTCTGACAAGGCAAAAATAAGGACAGGTGAACTATGCCAAATAACGACAATCCCAACACGCTGTACTGCTCGTTCTGCGGCAAATCCGCAAACGAGGTCAGCAAGCTCATCACCGGGCCGGGCGTGTATATCTGTGACGAATGTGTATCGCTCTGCCAGTCGTTTTTAGATGAGGAGGAGTATGCGCCCGCCAGCAGCACAGGCAGTCTGGAGGACATCAACATCCTCACCCCCAAACAGATCAAAGAGACGCTCGACGCCTATGTAGTGGGTCAGGACGACGCCAAAAAAACTCTCTCGGTGGCGGTGTATAACCACTACAAGCGCCTGCTCTCCCAGAGCGACGACAGCGATGTAGAGCTGCAAAAATCCAATATCCTGCTGCTGGGCCCCACCGGCGTGGGCAAAACGCTGCTGGCGCAAACGCTGGCCCGCATCCTCAATGTGCCGTTTGCCATCGCCGACGCTACCACCCTCACCGAGGCCGGCTATGTGGGCGAAGACGTAGAGAACATCCTGCTCAAGCTCATCCAGGCCGCCGACTTCGACGTGCACCGGGCCGAGCACGGCATCATCTACTTAGACGAGCTCGACAAGATCACCCGCAAGTCTGAAAACCCCTCCATCACCCGCGATGTCAGCGGTGAAGGGGTGCAGCAGGCGCTGCTCAAGATGGTCGAGGGAACGGTGGCCAACGTGCCGCCCCAGGGCGGCCGCAAGCATCCCCAGCAGGAGTTTATCCAGATCGACACCTCCAACATCCTCTTTATCTGCGGCGGCGCTTTCGAGGGCATCGACAAGATCATCGAGAAACGGGTGGCCTCTTCGGCCATCGGTTTCGGCGCCAACGTCATGAGCAAAAAAGAGCTGCGCGAGAAAAATCTGCTGGCCGAAGTGGTGCCGCACGACCTGGTCAAGTTCGGCATCATCCCCGAGCTGGTGGGCCGTCTGCCGGTCATCACCTCGCTGCAGGAGCTGGATGAGGACGCGCTTATCCGCATCCTCACCGAGCCCAAAAACTCCATCGTCAAACAGTATCAGCGGCTGCTCTATCTCGACGGGGTCGAGCTGCAGTTCACCGTTGGGGCGCTGCGGGCCATCGCCCAAAAGAGCATCGAGCGCAAGACCGGCGCCCGCGGCCTGCGCTCCATTATGGAGGACCTGCTCACCGATATCATGTTCGAGATCCCCTCCCAGGATACGGTGGTCAAAGTGCTGGTCAACAAAGACTGCGTGCTGGGTAAAGCTACCCCGGTACTGACGCTGGACGAGAAGAAAAAGCCGCCCCGCTTTGCCAGCACCGTGGGCACTTCAGCCATCAAGCCGGTCCGCAGCTGACCCGGCGCAAAGCCCGTCTCCCGCAGATTTCACATCGCCGCCCGCGCGCCCGAAAATAGTGCGGTCAGCGGTGTCACGGCGGTATCGCCGCCCCTGGGCAGGGCAGTGGCACACAGATAAACAGCTAAACAGCGCTCGGCATTTTGGCCCGGGCGCTCGGTATAAACAGCACCGAGGCGTGACAGTGTTTTCGCGCCCCGGTGCTGTTTTTATCTGTTGCCGGCAGTGACGGCGCAGCGGCGGCAGGAGAACATATTTTTGTGATAGCCTACTAAAATAGTCGGTTTTGCTTGAAAAAAGGGTCGGCTGCCGGTATAATGTTAACTTGAATAGGCATCTGCTGCCCTGAGCAGCTCCGCCGCCGCACCCGATTTATCGCCGTCTCGTTTGCAGCGGTTGCGGCGGTCGGGATACCTGACGCAGTGACGAGAGTTTTCCGTTTTTTTAGGATTAAAGATAGATTTACGAGAGGTGACATTTTGAGCGATTTTCATTTATTCGACGGGCAGGAGAGCATACCGGCGCTGGCTCTGCGTGGCCTGGTGCTGTTTCCCGGCGATGTGATGCACTTTGACGTGGGGCGCGAGATCTCGGTCCACGCCGTGGAGTACGCGCTGGAAAACGGCTGTAACCTGTATGTGGTGGCCCAAAAAGATATCCGGGTCGATGATCCGGTGGCCGACGATCTGTATGCTATCGGCACCGTGGCCAAGGTCAAGCAGATCTTAAAAATGCCTGGCGACGGCATCAAAGTGCTGGCCAAAGGTCTCTATCGGGCCAAAACGATCGAGATGCATACCGGCGGCGACATGCTCACCGCCGTCACCGAGCGCATCGATCTGCCGCTGCCCCGCCGCACCACCGACAGTCTGCTGGCCAAAATGCGCACAGTCAAGCAGCTGTTCGAGACCTATTCGCTCTCGGGCAACAAGCAGGCACCCAAAGATATCCTGCTGGGCGTGCTGGCCGAGCAGGAGCCGGCCCGGCTGGTGGAGTTCGTCTGCGCCAATACGGTGCTCCCCTACGAAGTCAAACAGGAGATATTGGAGCAGCCCACCGTCATCAAACAGCTCGACCGGCTGATGGTGGCGCTGGAGCGCGAGATCAACGTGCTGCAGATCGAGCGCGAGATCTACGACAAGGTGAAGGTGCAGCTCGAGCAGAACCAGCGCGACTTCGTGCTGCGCGAGCAGATGCGCATCATCCAGAGCGAGCTGGGGGAGGACGACGACACCGCCGACGAGCTCGACGAGATGGAGGCCAAGATCCTCTCGCTGCAGGTCCCGCAAGACACCACCGACCATTTGATGAAGAACCTGCACCGCCTCTCTAAAATGCCCCCCAGCTCGCAGGAGGCCAATTTGTTGCAGACCTATCTCGAGACTTGCCTCGAGCTTCCCTGGAACACCTACACCAAGCAAAACTACTCCATTTCCAGCGCCAAGCGCATTTTAGAGCGCGATCACTACGGACTGCAAAAGGTCAAAGAGCGCATCCTGGAGTTCATCGCCGTATCCAAAATAGCGCCCAGTTCCACCGGTCAGATCCTCTGCTTGGTAGGCCCTCCGGGCGTGGGCAAGACCTCCATCGCCAAAAGCGTGGCCGAGGCGATGGGTCGCAATTACGTGCGCATCTCGTTGGGCGGCGTAAAGGACGAGGCCGAGATCCGCGGCCACCGCAAGACCTATATCGGAGCCATGCCCGGCCGCATCATCCGCGCCATGGCCGATGCCGGCAGCCAAAACCCGCTCATCCTCCTCGACGAGGTAGATAAGCTGGGCGGCGACTACAAGGGAGATCCCTCCTCGGCGCTGCTGGAAGTGCTCGATAAGGCCCAGAACTCCACCTTCCGCGACCACTATATCGAGGTGGAGTACGACCTGTCCAACGTGCTGTTCATCACCTCCGCCAACGACGCCTCGCAGATACCCGGCCCGCTCTACGACCGCATGGAGATCATCGAGCTCGACGGCTATACCGATGTCGAGAAATTTAACATCGCCAAGCGCCACCTGGTGCCCAAACAGCTGGCCGCCCACGGGCTCACCGCCGCGCAGCTGCGCTTTTCCAAAGACGCCATCTTCGAGATGATCGACGGCTACACCCGCGAGGCCGGTGTGCGCAGCCTGGAGCGCCAGATCGCTTCCTGCTGCCGCAAAGCGGCCAAAGCCATCGTCTCGGGCGAGAGCGAAAAGATCTCGCTGACGGCCAAAAATCTGGCCCATACGCTGGGCCGCCGCAAATTCGAAAAAGACGACGACCGGCACGAGAACCGGGTGGGTCAGGTCACCGGTTTGGCCTGGACTTCGGTGGGCGGCGACACCCTGCCCATCGAGGTCATCGTGCTCGAGGGCAGCGGGAAAACACAGTTTACCGGCAAATTGGGCGAAGTGATGCAGGAGTCGGCCCAGCTGGCGGTGAGCTATGTGCGCTCCATCGCCGATATCTACGAGATACCCGGCAATTTCTACAAGACCAAAGACATCCACATCCACGCCCCCGAGGGCGCCGTGCCCAAAGACGGCCCCTCCGCCGGCGTCACCATGACTACCGCTCTGGTCTCGGCTCTGACCGAGCTGCCGGTGCGCGGCGACGTCGCCATGACCGGCGAGATCACCCTGCACGGCGACGTGCTGCCCATCGGCGGCCTCAAAGAAAAGAGTATGGCCGCCTACAAAAACGGCTATACCACGGTGCTCATCCCCCAAAAAAACCTGCCCGATCTAGAGGATGTAGACCAGGAGGTCAAAGACCATCTGCAATTCATCCCGGTACAAAAACTGTCCGAGGTGCTGCAGCTGGCGCTTGTGCGCCCCACAAAAAAAGAGGCCCGGCACCAGGATCTGCCGGCGGTGCCCCAACAGCAGCCGCCGCGCGAAAAAGGCCGTCGGGTGCGGGTGTGATCTATCGGGTCAAACGGCGCCAAACAAGGGCAAAACAGGCTGTTTTTACAGTTTGTTCACATTTATCTTGCCGGTGACCGGCAGGGGAGATATCATGAATTTTCAGCAGATCGAATTTTATACCTCTTTTGGCGTGTCCAGCCAGCTGCCCGGCGAGAGCACGCCCGAGATCGTGTTCTCCGGCCGCTCCAACGTGGGCAAATCCTCACTGCTCAACAAGATCGCGGGGCGCAAAAACCTGGCGAGGGTCTCGTCTATGCCGGGCAAAACAGCTACCATCAACTTCTATACCGCCGCCCCGGGCTACTTTGTAGACCTGCCGGGTTACGGCTACGCCAAGGTGGCCAAAACTGAAAAGCAGCGCTGGGCCCAGCTGATGGAGCACTATTTCCACTCCCAGCGCGACATCCGCCTGGTGATCCAGCTGGTGGATATGCGCCACCCCCCTTCGGCGGATGACCTGAATATGATCAATTTCCTCATCGACGGCGGCTACCCGTTCCTCATCGCCCTGACCAAGAGCGACAAGCTCACCAAAAACCAGCAGGCGAAGCGGTTGGAAGAACTGGCCGGCGAGATACCCTGCGGCGACCAGGTCACGCTGGTGCCGACCTCGGCCCAGACCGGTGTCGGCATCGAGACGCTGCGCGAGATCATCGAGGATGTGTTCATCGACGCTGAGGAATAGACTGCCGGCTGCTGCCGCATGTTCACTCACGACGCCCCAGAGGGAGGAATATACACCATGTACATAGCTAAAAATCTCAACACCAACGAACTGGGCCACCTGACCATCGGCGGCATCGACAGCCTACAGCTGGCCGAGCAGTACGGCACCCCCCTGTACGTGATGGACGAGGACCTGCTGCGCGAGAACTGCCGGGCCTTCAAGGGTTCTATCGACAAGTACTACGGCGGCCGGGGGCTGGTCACTTACGCCAGCAAGGCTTTCTGCTGCAAAGCGGTGTGTAAGATCGCCGCGCAGGAGGGGCTGGGGCTGGATGTGGTCTCGGCCGGCGAGTTGTACACGGCGCTGCAGGCCGGCTTTCCCATGCAGCGGGTGTTTTTCCACGGCAACAACAAGACCCCGGTAGAGCTGCGCCAGGCGCTGGAGAACGGCGTGGGCTACATCGTAGTCGACAATCTAGATGAGCTGCGGCTGCTGGGCACGATGGCCCAGGCAGCGGGCAAGGTACAGGATATCCTGTTTCGCATCAAGCCCGGCATCGACGCCCACACTCACGACTTCATCCGCACCGGCCAGATCGATTCCAAGTTTGGCCTGGCGCTGGAAAACGGTGAGGCCGAAGAGGCGGTGCGCGAGGCGCTGGCTATGCCCGGGGTACGGCTGGTGGGTCTGCACTGCCACATCGGCTCCCAGATCTTCGATATCGCCCCCTTCGAGCTGGCCGCCCAGGTAATGCTCGACTTCATTGCCAAGATCGGCAGCGAACTGGGCGCCGAGATCGAGATACTGGATCTCGGCGGCGGCTTTGGCATCCAGTACACCAGCGCCGACCACCCCTCCAGCTACGACGAGTACATGCGGCGGGTGTCGTCCGTCATCGCCGCGCGCTGTGCGCAGCTGGGGATCGATACGCCGTTCGTGGTCATCGAGCCCGGCCGCAGCATCGCCGGCCCGGCGGGCATCACGCTGTACACTGTGGGCTCGGTCAAGCACATCGAAGGGGTGCGTACCTATGTCTCGGTCGACGGCGGCATGACCGATAACCCCCGTTATGCCCTGTATCAGGCCAGCTACGATGTGCTGGCCGCAGGCAAAGCCGCCCAGCCCCGCACCGAGACGGTAACGGTGGCCGGCAAGTGCTGCGAGAGCGGAGACCTCATTCAGGAAAACACCCAGATACAGCCGGTCCAGCCCGGCGATGTCTTGGCGGTGCTGGCCACCGGCGCCTATAACTACTCTATGGCATCCAACTACAACCGCATCCCGCGCCCGGCGGTGGTGTTCGTAAAAGACGGCCAGAGCCGGGTGGCCGTGCGGCGCGAGTCGCTGGAGGACCTGCTGCAAAACGATCTGGACTGAGCGGCAGCGCCCCGACAAATTTTGTGAAAAGGCTTTACTTTCACGGTTTAAGGTGTTAAACTTTAAATATGTGAACTGCCTGTATGGCGGCAGGGGACTGCCGGGCATGGCCCGGCGGCCCCCTGTGTGCTGTACCGGCCTTTTCTAAAGAAGAAAATTGGGGAGGTAGCGGGTTTTGAACAGCAACTTATCCAGAGATACTTTCGAGGACCTGTTTACGGCCATCGTGTCCATCGACAACATCGACGACTGCTACGACTTTTTCGACGACCTGTGCACGATCCAGGAGCTCAAGGCCATCGCGCAGCGCTTTCACGTAGCCAGAATGCTGCGGGCCAAAAAGGTCTATTCCGAGATCGTCAAAGAGACAGGTGCCTCTACGGCCACCATCAGCCGGGTCAACCGCTCGCTGCTCTACGGCTGCGGCGGGTACGACAAACTGCTCGACCGCGAGCAGGAGAACGCACAGGATTAGGGCTTTTAAAATGAGTTATTACGGCAATTTTGCCGCCTTTTACGACGCCTTTACCGACGATGTCGACCGGGCGTCCATGGCGGCTTTCATCGCAGAAAAACTCAAACAAAACGGTATCTCAGGCGGGATACTGCTGGATGCAGGCTGCGGAACAGGCGGCCTGTCTGTTTTGTGCGCCCAAATGGGCTTCGATGTCATCGGCACCGATATCTCGCCCGAGATGCTGCAAAAGGCCCGTGAGCGCGCCCAGCAGGCCGGGGTGCAGCTGCTCCTTTTGAACCAGCCGCTGGAGGAGCTCGACCTCTACGGCACCGTGCGCGCCGCGATCTGCACCCTCGATACGGTCAATCACCTCACCGGCGAGCAGTCGCTGCGGCAGGCTTTTGCCCGTATCGGCCTGTTTTTAGAGCCCGGCGGCGTCTTTTTGTTCGACTGCAACACCTACTATAAGCACAGCCAGGTGCTGGGCGACAACGCCTATATCTACGATCTGGGCGACACCTACTGCGGCTGGCAGAACACCTTTTACCCCGAGGACAACACCACCGATGTAGACCTCACTTTTTTCGACCGCCAGGGCGGGTCGTTTGCCCGCTATGACGAGTCGTTCACCCAGTACTACTTCACCCCCCAGCAGCTCGAGAGCGCTCTGGCCGCCGCCGGTATGCGCGTCTTGCAGGTGTGTGGCGGGTACCGCGACCAGCCGCTGCAAAAAGACAGCCAGCGGGCCGTATATATTGCCAGTAAGGAGAGATGACGATGGGCAGGATCTTGCGTGCCATCAGCGAAAATGGGGGCGTGGTCATCACCGCCGCCGACACCACCGATATCGCCGCCAGGGCCGAGCAGATACATAAGACCTCGGCGGTAGTCACTGCGGCCTTGGGCCGCCTGCTCACCGCCGCCTCAATGATGGGCTGCTCTTTAAAGGGGGAGGAGTCCAGCCTCACGCTGCGCCTCAAAGGCGACGGCCCGGCTGGCTCGGTGATTGCCGTGTCCGACGACCGGGGCAGCGTGCGCGGCTATGTGCAAAACCCGGTGGTAGAGCTGCCGCTCAACCGCTACGGCAAGCTGGATGTAGGCGGTGCCGTGGGCCAAAACGGCCTGCTGCACGTCATCAAAGACGTGGGCATGAAAGACCCCTACGTGGGCAGTGTGCCGCTGGTGTCCGGCGAGGTGGCCGAGGATATCACCGCCTACTTTGCCGCCAGCGAGCAGATACCCACCGTCTGCGCGCTGGGGGTGCTGGTCAATCCCAATCTCACCGTCAAGGTAGCCGGCGGCTTTTTGGTACAGCTGTTGCCCGGCGCCACCGAGGACGAGATCTCCCGCCTGGAGGAGAATATCAAAGGCCTGCCCTCCATGACCAACATGTTAGACAGCGGCCTCGCGCTCGAACAGATCATCGACCGCGTGCTGGCTGGGTTTGCCCCCAATATCCTGGACGAGTTCCCAGTCGATTACCGCTGTAACTGCAGCCGCTCGCGGGTGGAGCAGATGCTCATCAGCCTGGGCCGCGACGAGCTGGCAGATATGGCCGCCAAAGGTGAAGATACCGAGGTGGCCTGTCACTTCTGCGACAAGAAATATCGATTTACCGCAAAAGAAATCGAAAAACTGCAAAAACAGTGTTGACAAGCAAAAACGAGTATTGTATAATAACATTCGTCGCTGGGAAGAACGCAGTCGCGGGGCGCCCAGGGCGAAGATGTGGCCCGATAGTTCAGTTGGTTAGAACGCTAGCCTGTCACGCTAGAGGTCGAGGGTTCGAGCCCCTTTCGGGTCGCCAATTACGCCTCTGTAGCTCAGTCGGTAGAGCAGAGGACTGAAAATCCTCGTGTCGATGGTTCGATTCCGTCCGGAGGCACCAGGATGCGGGTTTAGCTCATCTGGTAGAGCGCCACCTTGCCAAGGTGGAGGTAGCGAGTTCGAGCCTCGTAACCCGCTCCAGGTAAAAGCACGGTGCAGTTTTGCACCGTGCTTTTTTCATGTCAAAAGGCGGCCCGCCAAAGTCCGCTCAAATTCAGCTGATGCCACTGTCTGCGCCGTCCCAAGCGGCACGCGGTATTTTGCAGCGCTTTAAAGAGGGGAGAGAAAGTCATCGTGTACATCTATCGATACCGCAGCGTCGCCGGTCCGCTGTGGTTTTTAGAAAAAGACGGGGCCATCTGCGGGCTCTATCTGCGTCCCAATACCTGCTTTAACGGCGCTCAGCCGGCCTGTACGCCGCTGATACAGCAGGCGGTAGAGCAGGTGGCCGATTATCTGGCCGGCCGCCGTTACAACTTTTCGGTCCCCATCCTGTTAGAGGGCACCCACTTTCAAAAAAAGGTCTGGCAAACGGTGGCAGCCATCCCCTACGGCAGGCGGTATACCTATGCGCAGGTGGCCCAGATGATCGGCAGTAGGTCGCCCCGGGCGGTGGGCGCGGCCAACGGCCAAAATCCCGTCTCGCTCATCGTTCCCTGCCACCGGCTGGTGGGCACAGCCGGCGATCTGCGCGGCTACGCCGGTGGTTTACCCATGAAACAGGCTCTTTTGGATATGGAGCAGGCGGTACTGCACGGCGGCTCCTGGGGTGGATTTGATGCCGTCTGTCGCCAGCGCTGGGACCAGCTGACAGCAGTGGAGCAGGAGTGGTTGCAAAAGTGAAAACGCGGAATTTCGCACCGCTTGGACCCTGTATACAAGCTGAGTTTTATAATGGCAACGCCACGGTCGTCCACTGCTGCTAGCTGCTGCCAACTGCCGTTCATACTACCGGGCAATCTGTGGTATACTGGGTAAAGATGACTGCCCGGCCGCTGAAATACTCAGTCGCCGGTTTTACAAAGGGAGGCTATATACCGTGGAGTACCGAGTAGATCATATCGGGATCAACGCCGGCAGCAGCCAAAAGGCAGAGCAGATGGCCGGCGTGTTCAAGACTCTGTTTGGCTTTGCGCCGTGCCGGCTGCCCGTCTCGCATTTTGCCGGCGACCAGATCGAGATCATGCACCAAGACGGCCGCGGTCAAAACGGCCATATCGGCATCGCCGTGGCCGATATTTCGGCAGCCATGGCCGAGCTGACCGCCAAAGGGGTAACTTTTGACCTGTCTAACGCCCGCTACGGCGAGAGCGGACGGCTCTATCTGGTTTACACAGACCTGGATATCGGCGGTTTTGCCGTCCACCTGATCGAAAAGAAATAGGAGAGCACCCATGCCCAAAAAGCCCTATGTGTTCACATCCGCTCAGCTGCGATATTTAGAGCTGCTGGCGCGCAGTTATCCCACCATACAGTCGGTCTGCACCCAGATCATCGATCTGCAGGCGGTGCAGAACCTGCCAAAGGCGACCGAGCATTTTATGAGCGACCTGCACGGCGAGTACGAGGCCTTTTATCACATCCTCAACAACTGCTCCGGCGTGATCAGAGAAAAGGTGCAGCTGCTCTTTGGCGATACGCTCAGCAAAGAACAGTGCAGCGAGCTGTGCACGCTCATCTACTACCCCCGCGAAAAGCTCAAGCGGGTCAAGCGCGAGCAGCCGGATATGGATGACTGGTACCGCCAGACCTTCGCCCAGCTCATCGCGCTGTGCAAGCTGCTCTCCTCCAAATACACCCGGCAAAAGGTGCGGCAGGCCCTGCCGCCCGAGTACAGCTATATTATCGACGAGCTGCTGCACGCCCAGCCCGACGAGGACGACAACCAGCTGTACTACCATCAAAAGATCGTCGATACCATCATCAGCATCGACAACGCCGAGCCTTTCGTCTGCGCCATGGCTGCGCTCATCAAACAGCTGGCGGTCGACTGCCTGCACATCGTGGGCGACATCTACGATCGCGGTCCCCGCGCCGACAGCATCATGGACATGCTCATGGAGCACCACAACGTAGATATCGAGTGGGGCAATCACGATATCCTTTGGATGGGCGCCGCCTGTGGCAGCGAGGCCTGTATCGCCACCGCCGTGCGCAACAGCTTGGCCTACGGCAATCTCAGCACGCTGGAAAACGGTTACGGCATCAGTCTGCGCCCGCTCACCCTATTTGCCGCCCGCACCTATCAAAACGCGCCCAGCGCCGAAAGAGCCGCCCACCGGGCCATCACCGTCATGCTCTTAAAATTAGAGGGTCAGGTGATCCTGCGCAACCCCGACTTTGCCATGTCCGACCGGCTGCTGCTCGATAAAATAGATGCACAGCGGCAAACGGTAGCGCTCTCCGGTCGGCGCTACACACTCAAAGATCCCGATTTTCCCACTGTAGACCCGGCCGATCCCTATGCGCTGTCGCCCGAAGAGACTCAGGTGCTCGCCGAGCTGAAAGCCGCCTTTAAAGAGAGCCGCCAGCTGCACCGGCATGTGCAGTTTTTGTACGCCCGCGGGGCCATGTACCGCTGCTACAACCACAACCTGCTCTATCACGGCTGCGTGCTGCTCGATGAGGGCGGCCAGCTGCTCACCGTGCAGATGGGCGGCAGATCGCTGCGGGGCAAGGCGTATATGGACTATGCCGACAGCATGGCCAGAAAGGCCTATTTCGGCCACCTGCACGGCTCTAAAAAAGTCTTTGCCCGCGACTTTATGTGGTACCTGTGGTGCGGCCGGTACTCGCCGCTCTTCGGCCGCGAAAAGATGACCACCTTCGAGCGCATGTACATCGCCGACGAAAATACCTGGGAGGAGCGCAAAAACCCCTATTATACCTTCTACAACAGCGAAAAGACCTGCAAGATGATCCTGCAGGAGTTTGGTCTGCGCGGCAGCCACAGCCACATCATCAACGGCCATGTGCCGGTGCGGGCCCAAAGGGGAGAGAGCCCCATCAAGGGCGGCGGGCGGCTCATCGTCATCGACGGCGGCTTCTGCCGGGCCTATCAGCCCACCACCGGCATCGCCGGCTACACGCTCATCTATAACTCGCACGGCATGCGCATCATGTCCCATCAGCCTTTTGCCGACACCGAGCGCGCCATCGACGAGAACGAGGACATCCTCTCCCGCTCCCAGGTGTTCGAGACCGAGGTCGCCCGCCTCATGGTGCAGGACACCGATAAGGGCAGCCGGGTCAGCGATCAGCTGTACGATCTGTCACTGCTGCTCACCGCCTACCGGCAGGGGGATCTCATCCCCAAGCTGCCGGCCTCCCAGGCCGGCCGAATGCCCGGCGGTTACGAGGAAGATGAGCCGAATACGAGCGCACCGGGCCCCGTATCGTAAAAAAGAGCCGGACCGGGTGGCTTCCCGCCACCGCAGTCCGGCTCTTTATCATGTGTCATGTCCTGCTATTTGGCTTTTTGTCGCGGCGCCGGTACGCGGTGCGGCACAGCAAACACAGCAGAATACCGGCCAGCACGCCGGCAAAATCCAGCAGCACATCGCTCACCTGTCCGCTGCGCCCGGGCACAAAAAGCTGGATCGTCTCATCGCACAGCGCCCCGGCCAGCCCGCAAAAAAATATGGTGAACAGGTGGGGCCACAGGCGCCTGGTATACTGCCCCAGCGTCACCGTCAGCAGCAGCCCATACAGCGCATACTCGGCAAAATGGGCGCTCTTTCGCACCAGGTGGTCGGTCACCGCCAGCGGGATCGACCAGTTCTCCAGCAGCCGGTTGATATGGGCCACCACACCCAAACTGCGCTGTCCCGATACCTGCGCCGTCTGCAGCGAATTACAAAAGATAAACAGCAGATAACCGGCAGTCAGCACCGTCCAAAACAGCTGTCGCTTTCTCTGTGCGGTCACAGTACCACATCCCGTCTTACATAGTCTTTTGGCAGCCCTGCCGCCAACGCCTATCATACGCAAATACGGGCGGTTTTGCAACCGCTCGCCCCTTTCGCCACTCGGTCCAGCGTGGTATACTGTTAAAAAAGCCGGTTTCTTACCGGCGCTTACAGATGATCTTTATCCTACGAGGTGATCGGCATGTATCAAGAAATCACACAGCAGGCCCTGCACGCGGTCAGCCAGCTCTTACAGGTGGCTAAGCTGCAGCCCGGCCAAATACTGGTGGTGGGCTGTTCCTCCAGCGAGGTGGCGGGCCAGCAGATCGGCTCCCACTCCAGCACCGATATCGCCCAGGCCATTTTCAGCGGCCTCTACCCAACGCTAAAAGAAAACGGCATCTATCTGGCGGCCCAGTGCTGTGAGCATCTCAACCGCGCGCTCATCGTCGAGCGCGCCGCCGCCGAGGCTTATGGTCTGCCGCAGGTAAACGCCGTGCCCCAGCCCAAGGCCGGCGGCTCCTTTGCCACCGCCGCCTATAAAGCTTTTGCCGACCCGGTAGCCGTAGAGCGGATACAGGCCCACGCGGGCATAGATATCGGCGACACGCTTATCGGCATGCATCTGCGGCCGGTAGCTGTGCCGGTGCGGCTCTCTGTGCGGCAGATCGGCCGGGCCAATCTGGTCTGCGCCCGCACCCGGCTCAAGTTCGTAGGCGGCAGCCGCGCCCAGTACGACCCCGCGCTGCTCTAAACTGCCATTCCCAATAAAAACAAACAGGCGCCCCGCCCCAGGCTGTTCTAGCCGGGCCGTGGGCGCCTGTCGGCCAAGTCTCTGTGTGGCGGCCAAAAAGGGGAGAACAGAAAAAGAGCACGGTCTATGAGCCGCGCTGGTAGCTGCTGCAGCCGGCGGTGGGCCGCTGGTCGTCGGCGGGTATCTCTGCTGCCCGGGCGCCGGTCGGCGCCAGAGCAAAAGAGAGCCAGTACAGCATACCCAGCACCAGGATCGATAGAATAAACCAGGTCAGCATCCGCTTTTCCGCCCGCATCCGTACCGCACCTCCCGCCACCTGTGATGAGATCGAGTATAGTGGCCGATGCTGAACAGCGGGTGTCGAGTATTTGAGCGGCAGGTGAAAAGTCCGTTAAATTTTTGTGTCGCCCTATATGGGCGCACACAACACTACAGCACTACCGATAGAGGGGGGAACTGCCGTGCCAGCACTGCGCCAGATCAAATTGCCGGTCAAAAAGCTGGTGGCCATGACCGCGCAGTGCGGCAGTATCGACAGCCGCTATACCGGCCCCGACCGGGCGGCCGAGGGGTCGCGCATCCACCGCCGCTTACAGCGGCAAGCCGGCGATGACTATCAGGCCGAGGTGGCGCTGCGCATCGACGCCTCCCACGGCGGGTTTCTGTTCACCGTCGAGGGCCGTGCTGACGGTATATTCGAGCAAGACGGCCAGTTTACAGTGGACGAGATCAAGACCACCGCGGTCAGCTTTGAGCTGCTGCACGAGGATTTTGATCCCATGCACTGGGCGCAGGCCATGTGCTACGCCCATATCTACTGCCGGAAAAACGAGTTGCCGGGCATGGGGGTACAGCTCACCTACTACCAGATCGACACCCGGCAGGTCCGCCGCTTTCAGCGCACCTACACCGCCCTGCAGCTGGAGGAGTACTTTGTCGGCCTGCTCGAAAAATACCGGGTCTGGGCCCAATTTCAGCTCGACTGGTCGGCGCTGCGCGATCAATCTATCCGCGATCTGTCTTTTCCCTTTGCCAATTACCGGCCCGGGCAGCGGCAGCTGGCCGTGGCGGTGTACCGCACGGTACAGGCCGGCAGTCGCCTGTACTGCCAGGCCCCCACCGGCATCGGCAAAACGGCCTCCACGCTGTTTCCCGCCTTTAAGTCGCTGGGGGAGGGACTATGCGAGAAGATCTTTTATCTCACCGCCAAAAATACCACCGCCGGGGCCGCCTTACAAGCTGTTGAGCACATGGCCGCCGGCGGCCTGCGGGCCAAAACGGTGGCGCTCACCGCCAAAGACAAGATCTGCTTTTTAGAGGAGCGCCACTGCGACCCCGACCACTGCCCCTATGCCGACGGTCACTACGACCGCGCCGGCGACGCGCTGTACCAGCTGCTCCAGCAGCACGACCACATCACCCGCCAGGTGCTGGAAGATGCCGCCCGCCAAAACCGGGTGTGCCCCTTCGAGCTGGGGCTCGACTGCTCTCTCTGGTGCGACTGCATCATAGGCGACTACAACTACCTGTTCGATCCCACTGTAGCTCTCAAGCGCTTTTTTGCCGACGATGGCGGCCCCTATGTCTTTTTGATCGACGAGGCCCACAACCTGCCCGACCGCGCGCGGGAGATGTACTCCGCCCGCCTGCGCAAATCCGATCTGCTGCAGCTGCGCCGTCAGCTGGGCAAAGAGCAGCGGCAGCTGTTTCGCGCACTGGGTAAAGTCAATACAGCGCTGGTGGCACGGCGCAAGCAGTGCCAGGAGCAGGGGGGAGGTTACACCCAAAAAAGGCAGGATGAGGAGCTCATATCTCTTTTGCAGGGCTGCTCGGCGTCCTGTGCCCAGTGGCTCGAGGAGCACCGCGGCCACGCGCTCGAGCAGCCGGTACTCGAGCAGTACTTCGCCATCGAGGACTACCTGCGCACCGCCTCACTGTTCGACGAGCGCTACATCCTGCTGGTGCGCGCCTTCGGCAGTGAAGTGGTGGTACAGCAGCTGTGTCTCGATCCCGCCCACTTATTGCAGCAGGCCATGAAAAAGGGGCGGGCGGCGGTGCTCTTTTCGGCCACTTTCTCACCGCTCAGCTTTTACGCCCAGGTGCTGGGCGCCGATGAGCAATCCAAAAAATACCAGCTGCCATCGCCGTTTCCCCGCAAAAATCTGTGTCTGCTGGTAAACGGGGCCCTCAGTACCCGCTACCAGCATCGCCAACAGAGCGCCCCGGCCGTGGCCGACTGTATCGCCGCCGTGGCCGAGGGCCGGCCGGGGCATTATATGGCCTATTTCCCCTCCTACAGCTATCTGCAGCAGGTCAGCAACCTGTTTGGCGCCCAGTACCCCCATATCCCGCAGCTGTGCCAGCAGCCGGGCATGGATGAGGAGGCCCGAACAGCGTTCTTGCGGCGCTTCGACAGCGGCGGCGACACGCTGGTCGGTTTTTGTGTGCTGGGGGGCGTGTTCGGGGAGGGGATCGACCTGGTGGGCGATCGGCTCATCGGCACTGTGATCGTGGGGGTGGGCCTGCCCCAGCTGAGCACGGAGCTCGACGCCATGCGCGACTACTACGATCAAAAAAACCGTCAGGGCTTCGCTTTTGCCTATCAGTTTCCGGGCATGAACAAGGTGCTGCAAGCCGCCGGTCGGGTCATTCGCGACGAGCGCGACCGCGGAGTGGTGCTGCTCATCGACGACCGCTTTTTGTCGCCCCGTTACCAGATGCTCTTTCCGGCCCACTGGCAGGGTTTTGCCCGCACCGATTCAGTAGAGGCCATATCCGGCGCCGTACAGGCTTTTTGGCAGCAGCCGGCTGTCGGCGGCAACCAGAGCGGTGGGTGACGGCGGCAGATGTTATGTAAAAAGAGCGGCCCGCACCTATCTTTCCACTGCGCGAACGACCGCTCTTTTTTGCGCCTACCGGCCGGTCTCGCCGTCGGCCAGCTGCTGTACATAGCGTGCCATCTCTTTTTTCGAGGTCACCTGATGGGTGCCGTCGATGATCCGCTGTTGCGCTGCTGCCGGCAGGGCAGAAAAGTGCTCCATAGCGGGTACATTTTGTGCCAGAGCCATCCCAAATCCCATGGGCAGGTCCGAGAGGATATTTTTGTCTTGCATACGATCGCCGCCTTTCGGTAAAATAATATTGCCGCTTTAAAAAGGTGGCCGTTGCGCCCCACATATATAGTGTAGGCAAAAATCGGCCGGTCTTGCGCCTGGCGGCAGATTCGCCGCATATTTTTAATATCGGCCGGCCAGTGGTTTTTGGCTTCCTCGTGCGGTATCATCAAATAACAGGAAATAGCTGGTGGAATTACAGAAAGAAAATGTAAAAAAAGTGTTGACTTTCTACCACCGGTATAGTACAATAAATCTCGTCGCTGGGGAGACAAAGCGACACAACGGGAGCATAGCTCAGCTGGGAGAGCATCTGCCTTACAAGCAGGGGGTCACAGGTTCGAGCCCTGTTGTTCCCACCATTTGTGGCCCGATAGTTCAGTTGGTTAGAACGCTAGCCTGTCACGCTAGAGGTCGAGGGTTCGAGCCCCTTTCGGGTCGCCAATTATGCCTCTGTAGCTCAGTCGGTAGAGCAGAGGACTGAAAATCCTCGTGTCGATGGTTCGATTCCGTCCGGAGGCACCAGAGTTTTATTGTGCGGGTTTAGCTCATCTGGTAGAGCGCCACCTTGCCAAGGTGGAGGTAGCGAGTTCGAGCCTCGTAACCCGCTCCAGTAAAACGGGTGCAAAGCACTTGTCTCATTGTAAACCGGTCGTTCGATCGGTGTATAAGGCGCCATAGCCAAGCGGTAAGGCAGAGGTCTGCAAAACCTTTATCCCCAGTTCAATTCTGGGTGGCGCCTCCAATATGCGGGTTTAGCTCATCTGGTAGAGCGCCACCTTGCCAAGGTGGAGGTAGCGAGTTCGAGCCTCGTAACCCGCTCCAAAAAAAGCACTTGTCGGTTACGACAGGTGCTTTTTTATCTTTATATATTCCCTGTCTACCGTTTGCCTGCTCCCTCTAAAAAATAGCTTTTTTGGCCCCGGCGGCAAAAGTGTCCCCCAAAACCGGCCGGACAAGCGCTTTTAGGGCGGATAAACCTGCTTCATAGCTTATGTTTGGGGAAAATGCCTATGACAATTCCCGCGTCAAAATGTTATAATATAGCTACACACAATGTGCGGTTTGCTGATAAGACGGCGCGAGTGCCGGTCTTGCCAGTGGGCTGTGCGTTTTTTTGTAGCAGAACAGTGCTCTGTTCTGCCGGGCGTTCAGAGAGGACTGAGGGGTAAATGTTTCAGCAAAACGATACGGTGTTATATGGCGCCCAAGGCGTGTGCCGCATCGCCGAGATCAGCGTGATGGATCTGTGCGGCAACAAAGAGGAATACTATGTACTGCGGCCGGTCTACGACGAGAAATCTACGATCTTCGTGCCGGCGGCCAACCAAAAATTGTGCGATAAAATGCGGCGTATCCTCTCGGCAGAAGAGATCTACGCGCTCATACGCTCTATGCCCGACAAAGAGAATATCTGGATCGAGGACGAAAATCAGCGGCGCGAGGCCTACCGTACCATTCTGGCCGGCGGCGACCGGGTGCAGCTGGTACAGCTCATCAAAACGCTGTATACCCACCAGCAGCTGCAGCAGCAAAAGGGCCGCAAGCTGCACGCCTCCGACGAGCACTTCATGAAAGAGGCCGAGCGCATGCTGTACGAGGAGTTCGCCCACGTGCTCAAGATCAAACCCCAGCAGGTGCTGCCGCTCATCGTCGAGCAGATCGAGGTAGAGGACAAGATACAGTGAGCGAACATATCTTTGCCGACGGCAGTTATGTGCTGCTGCGGGATCGTGACGGCGTCTGGCAGGTCACTGGCCGCAGCGGGCAAAGATCAGAGCTCAAAGCCTGCCACAGCCAGCAGCGCGCGTCTGTGTCAAACAGCGAGATCGCCCGGGCGATGGCTCCTGATGCCGTACTGCAAGAGGCGGTGGAGCGCATCGGTTCAGTGCGCACGATACAGGCCCCCAGCAACAAGGTACGGCGCGAATTTTACCAGCAGGCCATGGATGCTTTCGATGAGCTGGAGTGGGTCCGGGTCATCAAGACCGCTTATCTGCGGGGCAAAGACCACTGTGCCCAGCCCTACGAAGAGGCTTACAGTCAGCGGGCCAAGAGCTATCTGCACGGCCAGCTGGCAATCGCACTGCATATACCGCTGGAGCAAGTCGAGCAGTACATCACCCAAAAAGTAGAGAGCGACGAGTGGTGAGGTACGGCGGTCTCCAAACGGGGAGCTGCCGCTGACCTGTACATGTGTACACCGTCAAAATAATAAGCAGCGCCGTTTTATGCTGCGGTAAGGGCCCAGCGGCTGACCGCCTGCTGGGCCCGATCTTTTGTACGGCAGTAAAGCGCAGTACTACCTCGCATATGCGGGCAGTAAAAGAGAGGACAGCCCAGCTGTCGCGGTCTATACTACTGTGTAAGGAGTTTGATGGTATGGAATGGATAGAGCGTCTCAACCGGGCTATGGTCTACATCGAAGAAAATCTCGACGGGGAGATAGACGTCGCGCAGCTGGGGCAGATCGCCTGTTGCTCGGCCTATCACTTTCAGCGCATGTTCGGCTATATGGCCGGGGTGCCGCTGGCCGAGTATATCCGCCGTCGGCGCATGACGCTGGCCGCAGCCGACCTGCAGGGCGGCCAGCAAAAGATCACCGATGTGGCACTCAAATACGGCTACGCGTCGCCCACCGCCTTTAACCGCGCCTTTCAAAGCGTGCATGGGGCAGCCCCGTCGCTGGTGCGTCAGGGCGGTGTACCGGTGCGCTCCTACCAGCCCATCAGCTTCAAGATCACTATTAAAGGAGCAGAGCAGATGGAATACAGGATCGAGAAAAAAGAGACCTTCGATATCGTCGGTGTCTCGGTGCCGCTGCACCGCGAGATCGAAAAAAACTTTCAGGAGATACCGGCGCTCTGGGGCCGCATCGCCGAAGACGGCACGCTGCCCCGGCTGATGGAGTTGATGGATATTCCGCCCATGGGCATGCTGGGCGTCAGCGCCTGCGGCGACAGCGAGCAGTGGCGCTACTACATCGCCGTAGCCACTACCGGCTCTACACCCGCAGGTATGGAGCGCTACACCGTCCCCGCCGCCACCTGGGCCGTATTCCCCGGCGAAGGCACTGGCCAGTCTATCCAAACGCTGGAGCAGCGCATCGTCACCGAATGGCTGCCCAGCTCTGGCTACGAGTACGCCAGCGGTCCCGATGTCGAGGTCTACCTCAACGCCGACCCGCAAAACGCCAAATACGAGGTATGGATCCCGGTCGTTAAAAAGTAATCATCCCTCCTCGCCACACAGGGCAGATGGCACTCCTCAACAGGGGCGGCAGGTACTTATCCAAGTACCTGCCGCCCCTGTTTCTCTCTGCTTTTATCGCTTTCTCTATGCCTTTTTGTAGCGGCCGCACGAAGTGGTGCAGCGCTAAGAACTCCACCGCCAGCCCCGCAAAAAGGCGGCCAAAGCCATCAAACGGAGCCACCTCAAAGCCGTCCCAAAGAGCTGAAGATCCAAAATATCGGGGAATACGGCCCAGCAACACCGCTGTAAGCTCCACAAAACATACCGCCCCGCTGCACAGGACATATATGGCCCCCAAAGCGACCGTGTACCGTGTACCGGGTACAGTGTACTGTGCCGCCGCCTGCCGGTCAGGCCGTGCAGTACAAACCTGCACACCAAGGTGCACGGCAGCACCGCGGTACCGGGGGCGATCTCGACACGAAACAGGTAGGTGCCGTATAGCCAGTCGACCGGTATGTCCGGTAAAAAGTTTGCCGCGCACAGGGGCACGACCGCTGTGCTCTCAATACCCAGCTTGTCATTCTAACGCTGTCACTTCCTGCCACATGGTCCAGTTTGGTATAGAGCACCCGCATCGATCGCCGTTTGCCGTATAAACTGCGCTCTCCCCACCGGGACACAAGACATCCGGCTCCTCTCCCGCTCTCCCAGCAAACGCAGCCGCCGTATCACCGGACCAGTAATCCGTCTGCATCGCTGTCACCCCGCTGGCTGTCTCCTGCCGGCGGCTGGGTGCCTATAGCGTGCAAAAAGCCACACTGCTGCACACCGGCATATATCGGCGCAGGTTCCCCAATATCGAGATATGGGTGACCGGGTTCCGGTGCAAAATTCAATGTTCTGGCTATCCCAGCGCGCCAACGGCTCTCACGGCCGCACACAGTCGGCGGGCAGGGGAGAGAAACGCTCCGCGCGGCATATCCGTTCCTGAAACTGCACCGTGCTCAAGTGTCAAAGAGCGGCCGATATATAAAATGGGCTCCCGCTCATAAAGAGGGGAGCCCAAAGATCTTTTATTACATCTCACATCGTACGCGGCGCTCAAACCGATATACTACTGATAAAGTAGCTGCTTACAGGCTGTCACAGGCACCGCGGGTGCCAAAACCAATACCTTTTTTCCAGGGGCTGCGGTAGATGTTGGCCGCCCGGGTGCCCGAGTGCTCGCCGTCCACCCAATCGCCGCCGGCCAGCATGGTAGCCAGCGTCGTATTGTAGTAGTGGAACAGGTTGCCGCCGTTTACTTCCATAGGGGTCTCGTCGTACCAGACCCACTGTTTTTCGCCGGGTGCCGGTGCAGGCACCTCCGGGTCGGGCTTTACCAGCACCTCGTCTACCCATTCCCACACGGTGCCGCAGCAATCGGCACAGCCCAGCGCCGACACTGCATTGGGCACAAAGCCGGTCATGTTGCGGGCAGTGTTAAAGGCGGCAGACCAGCAGTTTTCATTGGTCTCGTCCTCGCCTTCGGGGCTGCCGTAAGCGGCGCGGCAAAACTCACTGTAGCGCAGCATCCGCTTGCCGCTGCGCAGCAGCTTTTCCTGAAATATATACCAGTTGGCGCCTTCAGCTCCGGTCATGGGGGTGGCGTGCCAGGCAGAGCGCAAGCCGCCCTGCCCATCGTCAGAGGCGATGTAGATATCCACCCAGGTGCCGCTGCCCAGGTAGACCATTCCGCGGGGGTCGCAGCTGGGCCGGTGCTGCAGCGTCCAGACCGAGGCCGGCAAGATCCCCGGGGCCACATTGGCTTTCCAGCCCTCGCCAAAAGCCTTGCCATCGGTGCCTACCGGCTGTCCATCGGCAGCCAGCACCCGTACCATCCCGTAGTGGAAGCCACCGATCTGGCGGCAGTCGTCGTCGGCGAAACCGTCGGGGTAGGTGGCGTTGCGGCTAATGACCGGTCTTGCCGTATCGCCGTCCTTACAAAGGTAAATACCATAGTCGGCTCCCACGGTAAAGCTGCCGGTATCCAAGTCGCTCTCGGTCAGCGTACAGCTGGTGCTCTCGTACAGGTCGCCGCCCACTAAAAATGTGCAGCCTTCAAGTATCTGTACCGATCCCGTATCTTTTGCACGCAGATAATCTTTTTGCGGCGCGCGGCCATCCAGCGCCGCGGCAAAAGCGGCGGTCAGGGCCGTATCGATCTTTTTCATTTGGCGATCCCCCTCTCAGCAGCGCACAGGTCCTCTTCGGTGATACCGGTCACCTGCATATAGCTGGCCATGGCCGGCACCAGCAGGCAGCTGTCTGCTGCGGGCACGGGCCGCGACAGGGTCAGCCGCAGCGTCTCCTCCTGTCCGATCTCGTTTTTAATAGCCACTACATCTAAGATCTCGCCGCCGTTTTGCGTCTGTACGCCCGGGGCGATCTCGCCGCAAAACAGCACCTCTACCTGGGTGCGGTTCTGGTCGGCGGTATGGATGGGGCAGTGGACCCAGCTCAGGTAGCGGACCTGATCGATGGCCGCCTGCAGCACCTGTGGGCACAGTTTGCCGTCTTTTACCATCTGCAGTGCATGGCGCACGTCAGACGGGGTGTTGAGCGCGATAGATTTTGCTGACACTTGTAATGCCTCCTCTGTAAAACTGCGGTATCATTACCAGCACGATTATAGCACAAAAGCCTGTCCCCATACTAAAAAATCCATTTTGCAGTCACAAATACGTCAGGGGGTACAAAGTTTTGTCCCCCACTTTGGGAGTTATTGCAAAACAGTGGCGCGGCCGGCACGAAATTTGCTATACTAAGAGCATACCGGGCAAACATAACCACACACAGATCTTCATACCCATGGTAGAGAGGTGAGGATATGTTTTGCAGAGTAAAGAGCGTACGCCTGTGGCAGCTGATGCTGGGCCTTTCGGTGTGCGTGGCGGTAGGGGCCGCATTTTTTAATTTCCGCAGTTTTGCCAGCGAGCAGGACACAGCAGTCAAAAAACGGCCGGCCGTCATTATCGATGCCGGTCACGGCGGGTTCGATCCCGGGGCCTCCAGTCAGGGCATCGACGAGAAAAATATCAATCTCCAGATCGCTCTTACCCTGCGGGATGTGCTGACCTTCCAGGGGTACGATGTGTACATGACCCGCGAGACCGACATCTCTACCGATACCGAGGGGGACGGTGCCCCCAGCAAAAAGAAGTCAGATATGCACAATCGGCTCAAGCTCATCGAGAGCCATCCCGACGCCATCTTTCTCTCTATCCACCAAAACGCCTTTCAGAGCAGCAATAAGGGCTCACAGGTGTTCTACAACAAGAAAAACGCGGAGGGAGAGCTGCTGGCCGAGTGTATCCAAGAGACCATCAAGCAAAATCTGCAGACCGATAGCCACCGCATGCACAAGCCGTCGGGCAGCGAGTACTATCTGCTCAACCAGAGCAAAAACCCCGGTGTGCTCATCGAGTGCGGCTTTATCTCCAACGCCGAGGAGCGGCAAAAGCTGCAGGACCCCGAATACCAAAAGCAGCTGGCTTTTTGTATCTATCAGGGCATGTTACAATATGTAGAGAGGTCCGCCCTGCAAAAGTAAGACTGGCCTTTAGGAGGACGTATATGAGATCAGACCAAAAAGTGATGTTCGTCTGCGACGACTGCGGGGCCGAGTTTGCCCGCTGGAGCGGCCAGTGCCCCAACTGCGGCAGCTGGAACTCGCTGCAGGAGCGGGTGATGCTGGCGCGTGGCGGCGGCGCCAAAACAAAAGTAGCTGCCAAAAAAGCGGCTGGCGGCAGCGGGTACAGCGACCTGCAGCCGGTCACCTTAGATCAGGTCGAGCAGCACCGCGAAACGCGCTTTCTCACCGGTCTGGAAGAACTTGACCGGGTGCTGGGCGGCGGTATCGTGGCCGGGTCGCTGGTGCTATTGGGCGGCGAGCCCGGCGCCGGCAAATCCACACTGCTGCTGCAGATCTGCGAGTATCTGGCGCAAAAGCTGCAGATACTGTATGTATCGGGGGAGGAATCCACCCGCCAGATCAAGCTGCGCGCCGACCGGCTGGGGGTCAAAAACCCCAATTTAAAGGTGCTGGCCGAGACCGATATCGTCTCGATCTGCAACTTAGTCGCCGCCACCGCGCCCGACCTGGTCATCATCGACTCTATCCAGACCATGAATTTAGAGGAGCTGGCCTCCTCGCCGGGCAGCGTGGCCCAGGTGCGCGAATGCACGTCTCTGCTCATGAAAACAGCCAAGACCAAAGATATACCGGTACTCATCATCGGCCATGTCAACAAAGACGGGGCCATCGCCGGCCCCAAGGTACTAGAGCACATCGTGGACACGGTGCTCTATTTCGAAGGGGACAAGCACTTCACCCACCGCATTTTGCGGGCGGTCAAAAACCGCTACGGTTCCACCAACGAGATCGGCGTGTTCGACATGACCGGCCACGGCCTCAAAGAGGTCAAAAACCCCTCTATGATGCTGCTCACCGGTCGGCCGCTGGGCGCTTCGGGCACCTGCGTGGCCTGCAATATGGAGGGCAGCCGCCCGCTCTTGTCCGAGGTGCAGGCGCTGGTCACCAAATCCGGTTTTGCCGTGCCGCGGCGGGTCTCCACCGGCTTTGATTACAACCGCACCAATCTGCTCATCGCCGTGATGGAGAAAAAGGCAGGCTTTTTCTTCGGCAATCTCGACGTGTACATCAACGTGGTGGGCGGTATCAAGCTCGACGAGCCGGGTGCCGATCTGGCGGTGCTGCTGGCCATGTACTCCAGCTTAAAAGATCAGCCGGTAGCCGAAGAGGTGGTGGCCATCGGCGAGGTGGGCCTCACCGGCGAGGTGCGGGCGGTCGCCCAGCTGTCCCAGCGGGTGAGCGAGGCCAAGCGCCTGGGCTTTGGGCGCATCGTGGTGCCCCAGCAAAATCTAGACCACGAGCAGCTGTCGGTGCCCGGCATCCAGGTCATCGGCGCCAGAACGATAAAAGACGCCTTTAAGGCCGCTTTTTAAGCGTGAGGGCCGCTGTTTGGCGTCTTGGCGTCCAGCGGCATGTAGTGGGCACAATCTCCCTCCTCGGTGCGCTGGCCGGGTGCAGGTGACGGCAGCTCACAGTATCCGTCTCTCTGGTATTTGCAGTTTTTGCAGCAGATGACAAAATTCATCGCGATCTCCTCCAACGCTGGCGGCGCGGCTATTTCCAGGGAAAAGAAATCCCTGCGCGGCCATTTTCTGTTATTGTGACTGCTTTGCGGCGGTTTATTCCCTGTATTGGCTGGCTTTTACATCTATATCGCCAACCTTTTTTGCAAAACTAATCCAAGAACGCGGTGCGGGCTTTGAGCGGCGCAGTTTTCTCGGAATTTTGGCGAAAAGGGGTATGTGGATATGAAGAAAAAAGTGGCGGTCTTGGGGGCGGTACTTACGGTGGCGCTGCTGTCGGCGCCGGCAGTGCAGCTGCGGGGGGTGCAGCAGGCGTCGTTTACTTATCTGCGGCCGGTCACCTACACCCAACAGGTGGTCGTGGCCGGCGAAGTGGCGCAAAAAGAGGGGGAGTCCTACTCGCTCGACTACCCCGTGGTGGCCAAAGACGTGCTGGTAAAAGAGGGCCAATGGGTCGAGGCGGGGCAGACCATCGCCACCGTCGACGCCCAAAAAACGGCCAAGCTCATCCAGGAGACCTATTCCAGTCAGGCGCTGCAGGTGCTGGGCGGGCAGAGCAAGCTGGGTACCAGCGCGCTGCCCCAGACCATACAGGCACAAAAGAGCGGCTATATCGGTTCGGTCTCGATCAAAAAAAATCAGTCTACCGCCCCGCAGGACGAGCTCTACACACTCTCTGAGGGAGGGGCGCTGCTGGTAAAGGTCTCTATACCAGAAAGCGAGATCGAAAAAGTGGCTGTGGGCCAGCAGGCCCAGGTGACCTGCTCGGCCTTTTCCGACAAGAGCATGTCGGCAACCGTCACCGATGTGGCCAAATTTGCCAAAAAAGAGACCCGCGGCACCAGCCAGTCTACCGTGGTAGAGGCAGAGCTGGCCCTGGAGGGGGCCGGCAGTGAGATCATGCCCGGCCTCACCGCCTCCGTCTCTATCCAGTGCGATGACCCGCAGCAGATGTCGGCGCTGCCCCAGTCATTTATCGGTCAGGATGAGCGGGGCGAATTCCTGTACATTTTGCAGGATGCCTGTAAGGTCAAAAAGCACTACATCACCACCGGCCGCCAGACCGGTGAGTGGGTAGAGGTGCTCGACAGCACGCTGACGGGCCAGCCCATCCTCTCGCAGCAGCAGGTCAAAGAGGGGAGCACCTGTCTGCTCAGAGAAGGGGCTGTGCGATGATGAACAGCCTGCACACAGCGCTGCGCTCGGCGGCTAAAAACAAGTTTCGCACAACCATCACCGCACTCAGCGTGTTTATCGGCGTCCTGTCGGTGCTGCTCATCTCGGGTATCGTGCAGGCAGGCAAGACGGCTCTGGGCCAAGAGCTCAGCTCACTGGGGGCCGATGGGCTCACCTTAAAGTACAGCGAGGACAGCACGATCTACCAGCTCGATGAGTCGGCGCTGCAAAAGGTCGCACAGACAAAAGGCGTCAAAGGCGCCTCACCCATCGTAGTAGAGCCCGGTCAGCTCACCGGTCCATCCGGCAGTGTGCAAAAAGTGTACACCTGGGGCGTGGGCAACAACGCCGATAGCCTCATCTCACTCGACTTACTTTGGGGTCGCTCGATCTCCCGCGGCGATATTGCCAGCCGGGCAGCGGTCTGCCTGCTCGACAGCAAGACGGCACAGGAGATGTTTGGCCGCGAAAACGTGGTGGGCAAACGGGTACCGCTGAATATCGCCGGTTACCAGCAGGAGTTCGAGGTAGTGGGGGTCGTGTCCTCCTCCAGCAACATTCTAAAGAGCTTTGCCGGCGGGCTCATGCCCACCTTGGTCTACACCCCGTACACCGTTATCCCCATGGCCACCGGCGATTCAAGCTTTGACCAGATCGCCGTCAAGCTCGATCAGGGCGCCGACAGTCAGGTGGTGCGCACCCGCCTGCAAAAAGCGGTAGACCCCGATGGCCGCTGCGGGGTCGATATCCTCGACCTGGCCTCACAAAAAGACAGTCTCGACCGCATTTTAGACATCGTCACACTGGTGCTCAGCTGCGTGGCTGCCATATCGCTTTTGGTGGCCGGCATGTGCATCACCACCGTCATGATCTCCTCGGTGGCCGAGCGCACCCGTGAGATCGGTATCAAAAAGGCGATCGGGGCCACCTCCGGCAGCATTCTGCGCGAGTTTTTGGCTGAAGCCATGCTACTCTCGCTGGTGGGCAGCACGGCGGCGGCGCTGCTCTGCTTGCTCCTGCTAAAAGCAGCCGCCGCGCTCACCGGTATCGACATGGCGCTCAGCAGCACCGTGCTGTTTTTTAGTTTGGCCGGATCGGTGCTATTGGGGGGCGCTTTTGGCGCCTACCCGGCCTATAAGGCTGCCCGTATGCACCCGGTCGAGGCACTGCGGCGAGAGTAGGACCGCTGTGAGGTCTCGCAAATTTCGTCCGCCCAGACCCACCATACCCAAAAGAGGGGAGAGCCCATGCTCATCATCGGCAATATACCGCTCTGCTATCGGCAGTCGCTACAGGCACATCTGCCGGAGCAGGAAGAGATATTGTGTCTGCCCAACAGCAAAAAGCTTCCCGTACAGACTGCATATCACGCCGATATGCGGCTGTTACATATAGGCGACGGTCAGCTGGCCATCGACTGCGCTATCCCGCCTCAGCAGCGTGAAAAGTTGTGGCAGATAGGCTATGTAATAACGTTTTTACAAGAGTTGGGGGAGCGCTATCCACAAGATACAGCCCTCAATATTGCCCTGGTAGGCGAATATGCGCTGTTTAACCCGCAAACAGTTCCGCATCCGCTCCAACAGCTTCTGTGTCAAAAGTACCGGCCGGTACCAGTCCGGCAGGGGTATACGCATTGCAGTACCGCTATACTGGGTCCACAGGCGATCATCACCGCCGATACAGGTATTGCCGCCGCCGCGGCAAAGGTGGGGATATCGGTGCTGCATATACGTCCCGGCCATATTTTACTGCCGGGGTACGATTACGGCTTTATCGGCGGCTGTGTGGGCCGGGTAGGCGATACGCTCTACAGCACCGGCAGCCTGGACCGGCACCCAGACGGACAGGCGATGCGCGCGTTTATCAGAGCACAGCAACTTAAACTGGTACAGCTCACCGATGGGCCGTTACGCGATATCGGCGGTATGATCTGGCTGCCCAACAGAACGAACTATAAAAAGTGAAAAAAGCAGCTGCCCGTAAAATACCAAGATCTGTCCAGCAGTGAGTCCAGCAGTAAACCACAGTGCGCAGTTTGTAAAAAGACCGGTCGAGTGAAAATAAAAAAGGCGCCAGTACATTTTTAAAGCTCATCCCAAATCTGAGCTTGTACAAAGCGAAGAGAAGTGGTATTCTATTTATAGTAGTAATTGCACTAAATAAAAATTTAGCGCAATTTAGGGTATAGGAAATTGCTGTTTTCCCAACAAACCCACATTAGGCTCATACAAGCTCACACAATAATTTGAATTTGGCACCTGTTAGAATACAGCTCTGGTGTGTATTCCACTGACTACGATATTATATAATTATATATTGCGGCCACGCACATCACGCACGTAATGTAAGAATGTAAGAACGACTGGCCCGCCATTCCGGCCCCCATGTCTTACCGCGCCAAAACACTTTATTCACGTTTATTTTGGAGGTTTTCCCATGGCCACAGATTATGCCGTCAGCTGCCCGCCGGTCATCAAAGATTTTCTATTTTACATGCAGACCATCAAGGGCCGCTCGGTGCGCACCGTCGAGAGCTACTTTATCGATCTGCGCACCTTTTTTCGCTTTATCAAACAGTATAAAGGCCTGTGCAGCAAAGATCTGCAGTTCGAAGATATCGATATCCTCGATGTCGACCTCGACGTAATCTCATCGGTCACGCTGTCGGATGTGTACGAATACATGTATTTTATCACCCGTCAGCGCCAAAATAGCGCGGCCACGCGCGCCCGCAAGGTATCCTGTCTCAAGTCCTTTTATAAATATCTCACCGTCAACGCCAAACTGCTCGAGTCCAACCCGGTCAAAGACCTTGAGATCCCAGCTATCAAAAAGAGTATGCCCAAATACCTCACGCTGGAACAGAGTCTGGAACTGCTGGTCCATGTCCCCGAAGACAATCCGCACTACCAGCGCGATTTTTGTATCCTCACTCTGTTTTTGAACTGCGGTATGCGGCTGAGCGAACTGGTGGGTATCGATATGACCGATATCAGCGAAAATACCGCCCGTATCACCGGTAAAGGAAACAAGGAGCGCATCATCTACCTCAACGATGCCTGCCTGGCCGCCGTCGAGGCCTATCTGCCGGTACGCGCCAAAGGCCTGGCCAGCGTCAAAGATAAAAATGCGCTGTTTCTCTCCAGCCGCGGCACACGCATCAGTAAGCGCCGGGTGCAGCAGATCGTAGAGCACGCCCTGCAGGCAGCTGGGCTCTCTGGTCAGGGCCTCTCAACACATAAGCTGCGCCACACCGCCGCCACTTTGATGTACCAGCACGGCGGGGTCGATATCCGGGTACTCAGCGAGATACTGGGGCACGAACACGTCTCCACCACCGAGATCTATACCCATGTCTCCAATCGCCAAATGCAGGAGGCCTCAAAGCGCTCGCCGCTGGCCGGTGTCAAGGTCCCCAAAAAGAAACGCGTCCCCAACGCAACAGACGCGCCGACAGACGACGACCCGGGCGATCCGCCAAAAAGATGAGCACTGTACTTTACATATGGCATATAGAACCAATTACAACGCAAACAGAAGAGCAGACCGAGCGCGCACAAAACCGCTCGATCTGCTCTTTGCTCTGCCGTTTCAATACGCTACTCCGCCCGCAGTATCCGATCCAGCGCCTTACCTTTCGCCAATTCATCGATCAATTTGTCAAGATATCGGATCTCCTGCATCAGCGGCTGCTGTATCGCTTCCACCCGCACCCCGCATACTGTCCCCTTGATTAGCTTGCGGTGCGGGTTCATCGCCGGCGCACCCTCGAAAAAGGCGGCGTAGGTGCTCTCCCCTTCTGCCAGCTGGTCGAGCTCTGTCTGGCAATATCCTGTAAGCCAGCGGATGATCTCATCCACCTCATTTTTTGTCCGCCCCTTTCGGTTGGCCTTGTCAATGAGCAGCTGGTATATTTTCGAAAATCGCATTTGGTATATCCGTGTATCTTCCATAATGCACGTACGCCCCTTCTGCTGTATTTTGTCTCATCCAGTCTCGTCCGGCGGCGGCCAGTCACGAAAAAGTAGTACAGCCCGGCTTTTTCCTCGCCAGCAAGTGCCCAGATCGCCGCTATATAACATCTATATTGCCCCATATCTCAAAAAATAGTATGCGATCACTTCCCTGGCAGCACCCAAGCACCTACCGTCTTAGTCTTGGTCGCACAAGACCACTTTTCGGTGCCGATACACAGCCCCCAACAGCCGCTCCCCCACTCTTTCACCGTGTCAACTTTTGTCTCTCATACATAAGTCAAGAGCTCCCGCGCCGCACACAGAAAGCTTGTTACTGTGCACGAGAACAAGGAGCTCACGAAAAACACGATCAGCGAATAAAATTGGTGCGGGCGCGGTCCATCGCCGGCGGCGGGGGCAGCGTCTTTGCGGTCTGTTCTTTCATCTGCAGCAGCCAAGCCATGTTGGCCGCCAGCACGCGCAGGGTGTCTAGCCCCTCGGCGTCCTGGGCCGCCTCTCCCGGTTTGGCCCCGTGGATGATGTTCCAGTAGCTCGAGGGGGCCACCACCATCTCCGAGATAAGAAAATAGTGGTTGAGTTCATCAAAGGTGCTCATACCGCCGCTGCGCCGCAACACAGCTACCGCCGCACCGACTTTGTGCCGCATGCGGCCGGCACTGGCGTAAAACAGCTTGTCCAAAAATGCCTTCATGGTGCCGGCCACACCGGCATAGTATACCGGGCTGCCGATGATCAAGCCGTCTGCCGTATAGACCTTCTCGCACAGCGCGTGAAAGTCGTCTTTTTCAAAAGCACAGCGGCCGGTCTTGCTGCACGCCCCACAGGCCATACAGCCGCGGATCATCCTATTGCCCACCTGTATGGTCTCAGTCTCGATGCCCCGCTCCTGCAGTGCGTCAGCTACCGTCTGCAGCGCTAAAGCGGTGTTGCCGTTTTTGTGCGGGCTTCCATTTATCAATACTACACGCATCTAAACCTCTCCTTTTTTCAGTGGTCTCTTTTTAAATTTGGGATGGTGGATCTTGTACGAGGTCTTGGCCTCATTTTGCAGCACACGCTGGTAAAACTCGGTAGTCGAATGCGCCAGGTGCCCCGACAGCTCCTGCACGTGCTTGAGCGGGGCGCCGTCCTCCAGCAGATGTACCGTAAACGACTGCCGCAGGGTCTTGGGGGTGATGTACGGCCCCAACCCGGCCTTTTCTACATAGCCGTGAAACAGCTTACAAAAGCCCTGTCTGGATATGGGACCGCCTTTTAAGTTGGCAAACACCAGCTGGCTCTTTGGTGCTGTGCACATCAGTTGGGGCCGCACCTGCTGTAAATACTGCTCTAAAGTGGCCAAAAATCCCTTGTAGAGCGGTATCTGCCGCGGCCCCTGCGCCCCGTAGATGGTGATGAGCGCCCGCGGTATGTCGAGCTGGGTCAGCTGTAGCTGTAAAAGATCTTTTACCGGTATGCCACTGGCGTAGAGCAGCTCGATCATGGTGCGGTCCCGCAGCCCCTTGGCGGTCCCGGTATCGATCGCCGCAAACAGCGTGTCGATCTGTTGGGACGACAGGATCTCGGGGTATTTGCGGGGCTTTTTATTCTGCTGCAGAGGGATGGCCGACAGCTGATTATACGAAAACAAGTCGATCGCTTTCAGGTACTTTACCAGCGCATTTATCGAGGAGATCTTGCGGTTGATGGTCGATACCTTGTTGCCCTGCTCCTTTAAGTGCTGCAGGTAGCGCTCTACCGCCGGGTAGGTGATGCTGTCCACATCGCCCTCAAAGCGGCAGTACTCCAAAAATGCCTGCACGTCCAGGCAATAGGCGCGCCGAGTATTGGTGGCGACTTTGGCGGCAGCCAGGTGCTCGTCAAAACTGTCTATGATGGCATACACTGTCGTCACACCTCCCCTCTCGTGGTTCCTATACCTGTATGTGGGCCGAAAATATCAAAAAGCAGAGCACTTTGACGCCGGCGGCCAACAGGCACAGCCCGCCCGCCACCAGTACACTGCCGCGCAGCTTTTTAAAGCGGCCGGCCAGCTCCTGTTTTTCCCCTAAAAACAGGTCCTTGCACACCAGATATGCGCAAGAGGTGCACAGCCGGGCAAAGCAGATCATCGCCACCGCCGTGAGCACCGTCGCCGGCAGCAGCATCAGCAGGTTAAATAAGATACCGCTGCCGCTATAGGCGCTGTACAGGTACCCGCCTACTAAGCCGCTGCCAAAGCCGTAAACGGCCACGATCCCGTAGCAAAACGGGATGCCCACACCGCTAAAGGCGCTCAAAAGCAGGCACAGCAGCAAGAAAAGCGGCAGCAAAAAGGCACTTACCGCCATGTGCCACAGCTGGTTGGATACCGCCGTCTGCACCAGGCGCATACAGCTGCCAAAAAACAGATCGCCGCTGTGCTGGCGCATGGCCGGTACCGTCAGCGCCCCAGCCAGCAGCCCCAGAAAAAAAGCGACTGCCAAACTGGTGGTGAGCGGATCTAAAAAAGGTGCCGCCCCGCCGCGGTGTGGGCGGCCGGGCCGGCCTGAAGTTCGTCTCATACCAATACCTCCTGTCACAAGAGATATATATGAGACAAGCTACCCATCTAGTACAAGCTGCCGGCGGTTTTACTTTTTGCCAAGCTCATAGGCGCGGTCCACACAGGCCTTGATGCCGTGCTCCACCGCCTGGGGCATCCCCTTTTCTACAAAGCCGTCGATACCGGCAATAGTAGTGCCGCCCTTCGAGCACACCTTGGCGATCAGGTCATCGATATCCGCCCCGGGGGCCAGCATCATCTTGGCCGAGCCGATCAGTGTCTGGCAAAACATCTCTTTGGCCATCTCGCGGTCGATGCCGTACTGCTGGTGCAGGCAGTCGCAAAACAGCTTGGTGTAAAAGTAGATAAAGGCCGGCGAGCTGCCATTGGCGGGGATGATCTCATTGAGCTTATCCTCGTCGATGTACCACACCTTACCGCTGGCTGCAAAAATATCCCCAACAAACTGCAGTGCCTGGGGCGCGGTCTGCGGCCCACGGCCAACAGCGACCGCCCCTTCACCGATGAGCAGCGGGGTATTCGGCATCACCGGTACCACCTGCAGCTGTGGCCGCCCCAACCTCTGCCGAATATACGGGGCGGTAATGCCGGCGGCGATCGACACCACCACCATATCGTCGTGGATCTGAGAAGAGAGCGCATCCAGCACGTCGTCTATCTGCTGCGGCTTTACCGATAAAAATAGGTACTGGGCAAATTTCGCACAGTCCCCCGCGTCCGAAAAAGTCTGGTGGCCCAGCGCGGCAAAGTGCTCCAGGCGCTGGGAACTGATATCGCATACCCCAATATTGGCTGCCGGCACCAAGCCGCTGCCGTCTATGCCTTTAATAATGGCCTCTGCCATATTGCCAGCGCCAATAAAACCGATCGTCTCCGTATTCAAAGCAAACACTCCTTTTGGCAATCACCAGCTCGCGCCGCCCGTTCAGGGTCCCCTGTGGGCCGGCTAAAGCATCCTCCCCTATTATAGAAAAAAGCCTGTCAAAACACAAGCGCTGCCATGCGTACAAGAAACTTGTTAAGAGATGCAAACACGCATTGCCGTCCCGCTTTAGGGTAGGCCCAGCAAGTTTGCGCAGCTATTTTTGCCGATCTTTTTCACCGGCAGCTGTCACAGTGCTATATGCTATAATAAAGGGGAACATATACAGCTGTATGGCAAACACAGCGTACAGTACACAGCAACAGCACACATCATTTAGGGGGATAACCGATATGTGGGTCCTATTTGCCTGTGGCTCGGCTTTTTTTGCCGGCGTCACCTCTATCCTGGCCAAATGCGGTATTCGAAAAACAGATTCTACCACCGCGACCGCGATCCGCACCATCATCGTATGGGCCTTCTCCTGGCTCATGGTCTTTTTGGTCGGTTCACAGTCTCAATTTTCGCAGATCAGCGGCCGCACCTGGCTCTTTTTGGTGCTGTCAGGGCTGGCTACCGGCGCCTCGTGGCTGTGCTATTTTAGGGCGCTGCAGCTGGGCGATATCAATAAAGTCGTCCCCATCGACAAATCCAGCGTCATCCTCACCATCCTGTTGGCCTGCATCCTGCTGCGCGAACCGCTGCGGCTGTCCGGCGCTGTCGGCGTCGTTTCGATCGCCGCCGGTACCTACCTCATGATCGAGCGGCGGAGCCCGTCCGTCGGCCGCCCTCAAAAAGGCGAGCACTGGCTGCTCTGCGCTGTCGGCTCAGCTGTTTTTGCCAGTCTCACTTCCATTCTCGGCAAAGTCGGCATCTCCGGTATCGAATCCAATCTCGGCACTGCCATCCGCACCGGGGTGGTGCTCATCATGGCCTGGCTGATGGTACTGACCGAGGGTAAAACACACACGGTAAAAAAGATATCTCCCCAAGAGCTCGGTTTTATCTGTCTCTCTGGGGTCACCACCGGGGCCTCGTGGCTCTGCTACTACCGCGCACTGCAAAATGGGCCCGCCAGCATCGTCGTCCCCATCGATAAGCTCAGTATCCTGGTGACGGTGGCGTTCTCCTATTTTGTATTTCACGAAAAGCTATCTAAAAAAGCAGCTGTCGGGCTGGGCTTTATCGTCTCTGGCACGCTCATCATGCTCCTGCCGTGATTTCTATTACCAGTATTCCGGCTGTCTCAGCGAGTGATGGAGTCATGACTTTGATTTATCCGGTATTTTTCAGGGTGTCACGGTCGTAAATGGCAGCTGGTATTTTCGGTGCTGCCCACATAAAACTGCTGTTTGTTCCCGATGCGCTCACCTGCGCCCCTACACAGATCTCGGCGCTGCTTGCTCGCTACCAGTCTTCGCGGAGCTTGGCCGTAAGTGTGATCTTCTGGTACCGACACGGCAACATCATGGCCGCCGCGGTACTTATATGGGGCATCCACCCCCGCTGCGCACGGTAAATGGTCCGGCGCCTATTCTGTTTTCCCCATACCATCACTGTTGCCAATAACTCTTTTTATTCATGCGCCGCCGCTCTATGGCCGTCAATGCCATTCACGCGCAAAAAGGCAGCGGACCAAACCATCTTGGTCCGCCGCCTTTTCTGTTCTCTCTATATTGCTGCTGCGCCCCACCGGCGGGGCCGTATCGATCACGTACGGCAGTACTTTTAACTCCGCTACACCTTACTTTATAAAATGCTAGTGGTGTTTTTTGCGGTGATTTACGCCCAAAACGCCGCCCAGTGCACCGGTCAGCACCCCAATAGCCACTTTGGTGATGAGCTGACCGCCAAAGTGAAAGCCAAAAAAGATGAGCGAGAGCAGCACCAGGATCACCATCAGTGCGGCGCCCGATAGCGCCCCCATTAACATGCCGTTTTTGCGCCGCAGCTTGGCGGCTAAAAAGCCGCTGCCAAAACCGCCCAATCCCAGCGTGGCCAAAGCGATGATGCGCAGCACCGTCACGTTAAAGTCCTGTACCGTCATTACCGCCGCGCAGATGCACAGCAAGATCAGCATCAGCAGTGCTCCGCCTCCGGTCCCCCAGAGTAGCGTCTTTACCATCGTACCTGTCTCGCCGGTACCGCGTGCGGTCTGCTGTCTGCCCTTCATGCCCACTCACCCCATCAATCAAGTTTTATGGGATATGTATATGTGCGCATCGGCGCCGGTATGCCGGCCCCCGGCGGTGATACAGGTAAAAAAGTGGCGGGGCGATACCGCAGTCGCCCCGCCACTTATGTACAAACTTCACGAGCAATAAACGGTAGACCGGCACAGTGCGTAGGAGCACACTCAGTCGATCTCGATCTTCTCCACTTCCTGAACGGCAAATTTCTTGATGCGCACCTTGGTGCGGTCGCTGCCGCTCTCGATCAGGATGGTGTCGTCTTTGATCGATACGACCCGGCCCACGATACCGCCGATGGTGGTGATCTCGTCGCCGATGCTCAGCTCTTCACGCATTTTTTTCAGCGCTTTGTCCTTCTTGCTCTGGGGACGAATGAGCATAAAATAAAACACGACCAGGATGATGAGCATGGGCAAAAAGGATGTGAGCAAGCTCATGCCGCTGCTGGAACTGCTGCTGGCCGCGGCCAGTACGGTAAGATTAGACATTGATAGACCTCCAAAAAATTAACAGTACATATTTATTATACAAGCAGATACTGGGAAATACAATGTTTTTTTGGTATCCCCTGCAAAACTATCGCCGTATTCTGCCGCCTAAAAGCCGCCGATTATATGCGCGTGTCCAAAACATCCACGTACTGCGCTCTAAACTGCTCAAACGTATCATTTTCCAGCGCCTCGCGAATGCGCTCGAGCAGGCGGTTGTAAAAATACAGGTTGTGCATCACCGTCAGGCGCTGTCCCAGCGTCTCACCGGCGCGCAGAAGGTGACGGATATAGGCGCGGCTGTGGCGGCTGCATACCGGGCAGTCACACTGGGGGTCAATGGGCAGCAGATCTTTTTCGTATTTGGCGTTATTCAGGTTGCGAATACCCTCCCAGGTAAACAGGTGTCCGTGGCGCGCATTGCGGCTGGGCATCACGCAGTCAAACAGATCTATACCTCGGGCTACGCCCTCGATGATATTTCCCGGTGTGCCCACCCCCATCAGGTAGCGCGGCTTATCCCGGGGCAGGTATTCGTCCACCACCGAGATGATGTGGTACATCTCCTCTTTGGGCTCCCCTACCGCCAGCCCCCCTATCGCGTGGCCGTCCAGGTCGAGCTGGGCGTTGAGGCGGGCGTTTTCAATGCGGATATCCTCATAGGTCCCGCCCTGATTGATGCCAAAGAGCATCTGGTGGGGGTTATTGCGGTCGGGGAGCTGGTTCAGGCGGTCCATCTCGGCCTTACAGCGCACCAGCCAGCGGTAAGTGCGGTCGCACGACTGCTTTACATAGTCGTATTCGGCCGGCAGCTGGATGCACTCATCAAAAGCCATAGCAATGGTCGAAGCCAGGTTCGACTGGATCTGCATGCTCTCCTCGGGCCCCATGAAGATCTTGCGCCCGTCGATGTGAGAGGAAAAATGCACCCCTTCTTCCTTGATCTTGCGCAGCTTGGCCAGCGAGAACACCTGAAAGCCGCCGCTGTCGGTGAGGATGGGACGGTCCCAGCCCATAAACTTGTGCAGGCCGCCCAGCTCGTGGATGAGCTTGTCACCGGGTCGCAGGTGCAGATGATAGGTATTACACAGCTCCACCTGGGTGCGGATATCTTTCAGGTCGTACGAGGATAGCCCTCCTTTGATGGCCGCCACCGTACCTACATTCATAAATGCCGGGGTCTGTACGGTGCCGTGCACGGTCTTAAATTCGCCCCTGCGGGCATGTCCTACCTGTTTTTTTAAGGTGTACATAGGTCACTTCCTCAAATGGTTATGATCTTGGGCCCGCAGGCGCTGCCACCGCCGCATGCCAAGTATTGCGTATAAACAGCTATTTTATTATTATACACGTTTGCCCCCATGTATTTCAATGGGCAATTCCCTCCCCGAACTTGACGGGGCGCAGAAATTATGCTAACATATAGTTAGCTTATACTAACCGCATGCTGCCTATCCTATTTTTACGAGGTGAGATCCTTGCGTATCTACCAATCGGCTGAAGACTATCTCGAGACGATCCTGGTGCTGCAAAAGCGCCAGCCCCAGGTGCGCGCCATCGATATCGCCGCCGAGCTCTCCTACTCCAAGCCCAGTGTCAGTGTGGCTATGAAAAACCTGCGTACCGGCGGGTATGTGGCTGTCGACCAATACGGTCATATCACACTGCTCGACAAGGGGCGCGAGATCGCCGAGAAGATATACGAGCGCCACACGCTGCTCACCGACTGGCTCGCGGCGTTGGGCGTCGATCCCCAGGTAGCGGCAGAAGACGCCTGCCGCATAGAACACGTCATCAGTGACGAGACTTTTTCAGCTCTAAAAACACATGCCGGTCGCCGCGCAGATACCTGACCAGTCGCTCGTTATGGCAGCAGAGGCAAAAGAGGTGTTCAGTGAACCTGAACACCTCTTTTTTATAAGGAAAAAGCCTGTTTTTACAATTTGTTCACAATTTTCCCACCGCCTTTTGCCGCAGTTTCCCCTGCTATGCGCTCTGGGTGGCTCGGCCCTGGTCGGCCACGGCCTGCATTTTGGCCGCCACTTTTTTGCGGTCGCCCAAGTAGTACTTGTCACGGATTTTTAGCGTGTCGCTCAGTTCGTATACCAGCGGCACGCCGGTGGGCAGGTTGACTTTGGCGATGGCCTCTGGCGTCAATTTTTCCAAATACATCACCAGCGCCCGCAGCGAATTGCCGTGTGCGGCGATCAATACGCGCCGGCCCGCCCGTATGGCAGGCTCTATCTCCAGCTGAAAATAGGGGACTGCCCGCGCCACCGTGTCCTGCAGGCTCTCAGCCAGCGGCAGCAGGTCGGGGGCCACGTCCCGGTACGCGGCTAGTCGGGCCGGGTAGCGCGGGTCGTCAGGGGTCAGCAGCGGGGGCCTGGTCGTATAGGAGCGCTGCCATCTATGTACCTGCTCTTCGCCGTATTTGTCGGCAGTCTCCCCTTTGTCTAGGCCCTGCAGTGCACCGTAGTGCCGCTCGTTGAGCTGGTAACTTTTGATCACCGGCAGCCACTCCCGGTCCAGCTGTTCCAACACCAGATGCAGGGTATTGATCGCCCGTTTCAGGTAAGAGGTGTAGCAGAGGTCAAAATCAAATCCCGCCTGCTCGAGTGATCTCCCCGCCTCTTGTGCCTCGCTCCTGCCTTCGGGCGACAGGTCCACATCGGTCCAGCCGGTAAAGCGATTTTCGCGGTTCCAGGCACTCTCTCCATGCCGTAAAAGCACCAATTTCACAGTGATCCTCCCTCTCTGTATCTCCATTTATCCCAGTGCCACGTCCAGCACCATCATGATCAAAAATCCGGCCATAACACCCAGTGTACCACTGTTGGAGTGCTCGCCCAAATGCGCCTCCGGGATGAGCTCCTCCACTACTACATACATCATGGCACCGGCGGCAAACGACAGCAGCCACGGCATCAGCGGCTGTATGCTCCCAGCTACTAGCACCACTAAAATGCCAAAAACAGGCTCTACGATGCCCGACATACTGCCGTAAAAAAACGACTTAGTGACCGTCATCCCCTCCTGTCTCAGCGGCAGCGAGATCGCCGCCCCTTCAGGGAAATTCTGGATGCCGATGCCCAGCGCCAGCGCCACCGCCGCCGAGAGCGCCGCATGCTCTCCTTGGTGCTGTGCCGCCAGCGCAAACGACAGTCCAACGGCCATCCCCTCGGGGACATTATGTAGCGTCACTGCCAGCACCAGCAGCGTGGTGCGCTTCCAGGAGGAGCGCAGCCCCTCTGGTGCTTTGGCGTCCAGGTGCAGGTGCGGCAGTAGCACATCCAGCCCCAGCAAAAAGGCGACGCCCAGCAAAAAACCTCCTGCGGCCGGCACCCAGCCGATACCACCGGCAGCACTGGCCTCTTCAATGGCCGGTATCAAAAGGCTCCACACCGAAGCGGCGATCATAACGCCGGCGGCAAAGCCCAAAAAGATGCGCTGGATGCCAACGGCCAGCGCCTTTGAAAAAAAGAATACCATCGCTGCGCCCAAGGTGGTCATCATAAAGGTGAACCCTGTGCCGACCGCAGCCCAACAGATCGGTTGCATATATGCACCTCCCAACTTTAACTTGTGCCCTGTAGACGATCTCTGTCAAAAATAAAGGCGCGCCCCGCCCAGGGGCCAGATCCCTGTAGACGGGGCGCGCCTTGGCTACTGCCGTGCAGAGACCACTTGCTTTGCGCTTCTTATTTTACCGGGAGATATGAAAGGCACCAAATCCGGGGTACACGGCGCTCTCGCCCAGCTGTTCTTCTATGCGCAGCAGCTGGTTATACTTGGCTACGCGCTCACTTCTGCTGGGGGCCCCGGTCTTTATTTGGCCGGTGCCCAGCGCCACTGCCAGATCGGCGATGGTAGTGTCCTCGGTCTCGCCCGAGCGGTGAGAGGCAATAGCTGTGTAACCAGCCTCGTGCGCCATCTTAATGGCTTCCAGCGTCTCAGACACCGAGCCGACCTGGTTGAGCTTGATCAAGATCGAATTGCCGCAGCCCAGCTCGATACCCTTTTTCAGGCGCTGGGTATTGGTCACGAACAGGTCGTCGCCCACCAGCTGTACTCTGTCACCGAGCGCAGCAGTCATCATCTGCCAGCCTTCCCAGTCCTCCTCGTCCAGCCCATCTTCGATAGAGTAGATGGGATACTTTTCACACAGTGCCTGCCAGTGGGCCACCAGCTCGGCCGAGGTAAATCTCTGCTGGCTCTTGGGCAGTAGGTATTCCCCTTTGTCACCGCTCTTCCACTCGCTGGAGGCCGCATCCATGGCCAGTACAAAATCCACTCCGGGCTGGTACCCGGCTTTTTCGATAGCTTCTAAAATGCAGCGGATAGCATCCTCATCGCTGTCCAGGTCGGGGGCAAATCCCCCCTCATCGCCCACTGAGGTAGTCAGTCCGCGAGACCGGAGCAACCCTGCCAGCGCATGAAATACCTCGGTGCACCAGCGCAACCCCTCGGCAAAGTTGACGGCGCCCACCGGCATGATCATAAATTCCTGCACGTCTACCGTGTTGGCGGCATGTGCGCCGCCGTTTAAAATATTCATCATCGGTACCGGCAGCCGATTGCCGCTAATACCGCCCAGATAGCGGTACAAAGGCAGATGCAGGGCCTGTGCGGCTGCTCGTGCACAAGCGATCGATACCGCCAAGATCGCGTTGGCTCCCAGTTTTGATTTGTCTTTGGTGCCATCGGCTCTCATCATCGCCTGATCTACAGCGTAGATGTCGCTGGCATCCATGCCCCTCAGCGTCTGATCGATGACGGTATTTATGTTTTTAACTGCCTGACCCACACCTTTGCCGCCAAAGCGCCCCTCATCATTGTCGCGCAGCTCCAGCGCCTCAAATTCGCCGGTAGAGGCGCCGCTGGGGGCCGCCCCTCTGGCTACAGTCTTGTCAGCCAGGTGTACTTCTGCCTCTACGGTGGGGTTTCCCCGTGAGTCGATGATCTCGCGTCCAATGACCCGCTCGATAGTTAGATCCATAGTGGTCTCCGTCCTTTCTGTATCGCCTGCACCGCTGCCAGTATATGCCTGCAGTGCGGGTGGGGTGTTTTATATAAGCCTTGGTTAGCTATTGCTAACCAAGGTCACTATACCACTTATTGAGGTGAAATACAAGGGGTATATCGGCAATACCCATCTTGTCTTATCGGTGGATAATATGAATGAAAACGCAAAAAATAGCGGTAGGAGGAGCGTAGACCATGAGATATAGAGATCTACACGATCTGATCCAAAACAGCTATAGCAGCCGCACGTATTTTCTCTCGCTGCCTGTCCAGATGCAGTGTGCACTACACCAGCTGGGTGGCACTGTGCACTCAGCAGCCCAGCTGCACCGCCAAGTCTCTGCTATCCAGCAGACCGACCATCTGCTGCAGATCGGCCACTGGAAGTAAATATCTGGCCGGGTATGTGTGTGTACCCGCTATGCCGATAAAAGCTTATCTGAACGGTGTAAGAACTGGTAGAGTCTGCCCTGTAAGTATGCGCGGTTTTCACCTCTTTCAGTCAAAACAAAAAGCGCTGGACGCAGCTCTTGAAGGCTGTGCCCGGCGCTTTTACATGCGCAGTGTTATTCTCTGGTGCAAGCGGTAACTCGGCTGTGCGCCTTTTATGGCCGCTCTTTGGTACTGCCGGGCAGCGACCAGCTCTGGCTCTGGGTCTGCAGTGCCACCATATGTGCAAAAATACCGCCTTTTTTCACCAGATCTTCAGGGCAGCCCATCTCGGCTACCTTGCCACCTACAAGCACCACCACTTTGTCGGCTCCCATAACTGTGCGCATGCGGTGAGCGATGATGAGTACCGTCTTATCCTGTACCAGGCCCGAGAGCGCAGCTTGTACAGCGCTCTCATTTTCCACGTCCAAAGAGGCGGTGGCCTCATCCAGCAAGATCACAGGCGCATTTTTGAGTAGCGCGCGGGCGATAGAGATGCGCTGCCGTTCACCACCCGAGAGAGTTGCCCCATTTTCACCGATCATGGTCTGGTAGCCCTCGGGCATCTTCTGTACAAAGGTATCGCACTGAGCTGCTCTGGCAGCCGCCAATACCTCCTGGTCACTGGCATCTCTTCTCCCCAGGCGAATATTCTCCATCACTGTATCGCGAAACAACACTACATCCTGAAAGACGATAGCATAATTTTTAAGCAGTGCCTCCGGTTCAACAGTAGAGACGTCTACGCCACCCAGGGTTATGCGGCCGCCGTCGACATCCCAAAAGCGGGCTGCCAGCTTGGCAGCGGTGCTCTTGCCCCCGCCCGAGGGACCTACCAGCGCCGTTACTTCACCCTGTCTGGCAGTAAACGACACATCGGCGAGTACCCCTTCTCTCTGGTCGTAGGCAAATTTTACCCGGTCAAAAGCGATGTCGTAATTTTTGAGTGTATAGCTCTTAGCCCCAGTCTGTACCGGCTGTTGCTCGATCTCGCGCATGCGCTGGATCTTGATCTGAGAGCTGAATACCGCCGCCATATTGGCCAGCGTCGTACTGATGGGGTCGTAGAGCCGCGAGGCTGCAATGAGGTAGATCAGCAGCGTCGCCAGCTCCAAACTGCCGCCCACCAGCAGATTGACCCCCACTAAAACGGTGGTGGCCAGCCCCAATTTTAAGAAGGCCTGTGCCGAGGTGACACAGGTGCCGGTCACCAGTTCCGAACGCACTGTAGCCCGTTCGGCTTCGTCCATTTTCTCATCCAATCCGTGCAGATATTTTTCTTTCTGATTGCAGGCCTTTATGTCCTTTACCGTCTCCAGCAGTTCCTGCAGACTATCTGTGGCTGCCCGTTTAGCCAAAAAGTTGCGGGTGCCGAACCTGTCTTGCAGCCAGCGCGAGCCTGCAGTCAGCAAAAAAGCGACCGGCAGTACCCACAGTACGGCAAGACCCATGCGCCAGTCCATAGTCAGCATGCCAATGGCTATCAGTACAGTCGAAATGATCGTCCCCCAGAGCTGGGGCACAAAATGTGAGAATGCCTGTTCCAGAGCGCTGCAGTCAGACATCATAGTCGCAGTCAGGTCCGACAGATCGCGCTGACCAAAAAAGGAGAGCGGCAGCTGGCGCAGTTTTTCCCCCAGCCCAATACGGCGGTTGGCACTCTCGATATACGTGGCGATGTACAGCGCCTTATACTGAAACCAGTGCACGATGTAGATGAGCACCAGCAGGCCCGCTCCTAAAGCAGTAATACTCCAGATCTCAGCTGCCGGGTCTCCACCGCTCATCAGTGCGTCAATGATGTCCTGTAGCGCCATAATGAGCAGTCCTACCGGCAACATCAAGCTCAAATTGGCCGCCACGGTCCACAGTGTGGCTTTTACAAGGTCTTTCGCTCCCCGTTCGGTGAGCGCATAAATATGTTGGATTTTCCCGATCATACGGCTGACGCCTCCTTCCCCACTTTCCACCTGGCCGAAGTCTGGTAATCGCGCCACATAGCGGCGTATAAGCCCTGTTGCTGCAACAGCTCCCGGTGTGTGCCGCGCTCGGCAACAGCGCCGTCGCACAGCACCAATATGTTGTCGGCGTCCTGCACAGTAGAGAGCCGGTGGGCGATCATCAGCACCGTCTTACCCGCGGTCAGTTTTTCAAATGCCTTTTGTATGAGCAGTTCATTTTCCGGGTCGGCAAAGGCAGTGGCCTCGTCCAGCACTATGATGGGCGCATCCTTTAAGATCGCCCGTGCCAAAGCGATACGCTGCTGCTCACCGCCAGAAAGATACACGCCTTTGGTCCCCACTACGGTGTCTAGGCCCTGAGGCATTTTGGATAGGATATCATCGCACTGGGCAGCATGGGCTGCCGCCAATACCTGTTGTCGAGTGGCATCGGGCCGTGCGGCGCGTATGTTTTCCAGTAAACTGTCCTTAAATAAATGCGTATCCTGAAAAACGAACGCCACCTTGTCCATGAGTTCGTGGCCTGCCATGTTGCGCACATCGACGCCGCCAATGAGCACCTTTCCCTGCCCTGCATCCCAAAAGCGGGGGATCAAACTGGCGACGGTGCTCTTACCTCCTCCCGAGGGGCCCACCAGTGCCACAGTCTTACCGGCCGGTACCTGAAAACACACATTCTTAAGTGCCGGGCTTTTGGCTCCGGGGTAGGTAAAAGTGACGTCCTTCAGCTCAATATCGCAGCCGGTGGTGCTCTGTGGACGGACGTCTTCAGGCAGGGGATCTACCTCCATGATCTGGTCGAGCTTGCGCACCGCTTCATCTGCCTCCATAACTGCCTGGCTGGCATACATGATGCGGGTCATCATCATGGCGCAAAGCGGTGTGAATAAGATATAAAATACCAGGTCCACCAAAACTGCCCAGCCATTGCTCGCCGCTCCGCACAAGAGCATACCGGCGGGGATGAGTAGTAAAAAAGTGCCGTTGAGCACGGCGGTAAAGGCGGTCATCGGCCGCCCGCAAGACATGGCATAGTCGGTGGCCAGCTTGCTGTAGCGCATAATAGCGCCGTAAAAGCTCTTGAACGAGTACACCGTCTGCTGAAACACCTTGACCACTGGAATACCGCGCACATACTCAGTGGCCTCGGCACTCAGGTCCTCAATGGCTTTTTGGTAGGTGCTGAAAAATCTGGCATTTTTGCCACCCATCATCCGCGTCAACAGGTAGACTGCCAGCACCAGTGGAATAAAGCACAAAAGCCCCATCCGCCAGTCAAATACGAACAGCAGAATAATGGCTGCTACCGGGGTCACTACCGCCCCTACCAGGTCTGGCAGCTCATGGGCCAGCATCTGTTCGGTCATACCGGCATTATCGTCTATCTGCTTGCGCAGCTTTCCCGACTGGCTGACATTTAAATATCCCAACGGCACATCCAGCAGGTGTTTGGCTGCCGCTTTACGCATGTTTTTTGCGGTGCGAAAGGCGGCCAGATGGGTGCACATCAGGGCGGCAAAATAAATAGCCGCACTGCCCAGTGCAAACCACAGTGCATACCAGCCGTAGCGCACCAGATCTCCTGCCTGCCGGTAGTCGGGCATTGCAGCAAACACACCGCGCACCACGTACCAAATACATATGTAAGGTGCCATCGACAGAACTGCCGCTATACCAGACAGCGTACATCCCAATACGGTGAGCCTTTTATGTCCGCCGGCATAGTAGAGTAGCTTGGCGACACTGCTCTTCCCTTTTTCTCTCACATCGAACCCTCCCTTATTATTGTGGTTAGTTATCGCTAACTTATGGTTATTATACTGCTCCATCCCGATTCTTGCCCAGCTCCAAACAGTCGTTTTGCTCCAATTGGGCGGTCCCGCGATAAATTTTAGGGGTCATCCCGTATACCCGTGTAAAAGCGGCCGAAAATTTGCTGGCATTCTGGTAGCCCACCAGCTCGGCAATATGCCCCACCGGCAGCTGAGTGCTCTGCAGCAGTAATGCCGCCTCCTCCATGCGTCGCCGTCGCAAATACTGGTAGGGGGCCTGCCCGTACTGCTGGTAAAACAGCTTTTTTAAAGTTGTTACCCCCATGCCAAATTCTACTGCTAACTCGGTGAGCGAATGTCGGCGGCGCAAATTCTCGGTCATACGGCGCTCAATAGCGGCTACTTTCTCAGCATCATGGCCACAGTGATAGGGACGGGCCATCCGCCCCTGTTGCTCACTGCTCACCGCTAAAAACAGCAGCAGCTCCAGCGCTTTTATTTTGTAATAAGCCAACTGATAATTATCCGGCGGCTGATACAGCTCCAATACGATATGCTGGATCTTGGGGTTGGCCCGTAGCAGCAACACTTCATCGCTGTATAACTGTGCCTCTAAGCAAGCCACCAAATCGGTCGTCTGTCCCAATATATCTCGCCACGAGCGCGCCGCCTCCTTTAGCTGCAGGACTAAACTGATGCCGGTATAATCACCCGATAAAAAAACAGAGTTGCGACACGGCCTCCCCATGTCGCTGATCGAGAGGTCCTGAGCTCCCAGGGTCACCTGCCGGCCGCTCTGCAGTGTACAGCCGTAGCGGCCGCGGCGGCAGTGATTGATCTCGATGATACCCGGCCGCGCGCGCTCATTTTGAAAACCCTGCGCGGTATGAAAATCATTAAAGATGAGTAGTATGCCGGGAAAGACCTCATAGGCCTCCATGACTCCTTTCCCGTCAGAAAAATCTAACTGATATACCATGTGTTGAGCGTGTATTCGGCACAATTTTGCACCCTGTGGAAATATCGCTGTCCAGTCCATAAACTGGTTCCTCCCCCACATGACAGGATGACTGTCTATATTTTTTAGCGCGATGACGATCAGTTTATTTAGACGCAGTATCCAATATTTTATTGTGCGTCTGGCCTGACACGGCTGCCATCTTGATGACTGTGCAGACACGCATGTTTTCGCTGCCGATACTATGTCGGCGTTCCAGTCAGATCAGGCCTTTTTACCTCAGCCACGGGTAACTGGCGACTCTGCTCGACTATCGGTTAGCAATCAGTAACCACACAGTACATCTGTCCATAGCCTAGACTCTATGTGAGAGCAGACTGCGGTCATCACGGCCCAGTCACATCGTAGTACGCCCCGTACCAGCCGTCAATACAGTGTCGGGCAGAAACCCGTTAGAATAGAAAAAGAGCCTATAGACGCCGCTGGTGGCTGGCTATAGGCTCTTTTCATTTTGTAAAACGCACCGTATTTATAATATGAGCATGGCGTCGCCAAAACTGTAAAAGCGGTACTTTTCCTGTACGGCCACCTGGTAGGCGTTGAGAATAGGCTCCCGCCCGGCCAGCGCCGATACCAGCATGATCAGCGTGCTCTCCGGAAGATGGAAGTTGGTGATCATACCGTCGATAACGCCAAAGGTATAACCCGGGTAGATAAAAATGCTGGTATCATCTTCAAAAGGCACTACAGCGCCATTTTTTTGGTAGCAAGATTCCAGTGTGCGGCAGCTGGTGGTGCCCACGGCAATGACCCGTTTGCCGTTTTTTTTGGCCAGCGCGATCGCATCGGCCGTCTCCTGGGGGATCACATAGTGTTCGGTGTGCATCTTGTGGTCTAATACGTTTTCCTCTTTTACCGGGCGAAAGGTCCCCAGCCCCACATGCAGCGTAACACGGGCGATGACCACCCCTTTTTGCCGCAATCTTTCCAGCAATTCCTCGGTAAAGTGCAGCCCGGCCGTAGGCGCCGCCGCCGAGCCGCGCTCATGGGCATACACAGTCTGGTAGCGGTCCTTGTCCTCCAGCTCAGCGGTGATGTAATGGGGCAGCGGCATCTGCCCGATCTGGTCGATTACGTCGTAAAAACTGCGCCCTTTACATGCAAAGCGGATGATGCGGTTGCCGTCATCGCAGACTTTGCACACCTCACCGGTGAGCAGTCCCTCGCCAAATACCAGCTTGGTCCCCTCTCTGATCTTGCGGCCGGGCTTTACCAGGCATTCCCACAGATCCTCAGTGGCCTGCTTTTTTAAGAGCAATACCTCAGCTTTGGCCCCTGTGTCCTCCTTGTGGCCGTACAGCCTGGCCGGCAGCACTTTCGAATCGTTCACCACCAGCGTGTCGCCGGGCTGTAAAACATCTACGATATCGTAAAAGTGCTTGTGGGCGATCTCGCCGGTCGTGCGATCGAGCTGAAGCAGCCGGGAGTGATCGCGCGGGTAGATGGGGTGCTGGGCGATGAGTTCCTGGGGCAGATCAAAGTAAAAGTCTTTTTTCAGCAGTGGTTGTGACATACAAAACACATTCTTTCTATCAGTAAAAGCCGCCCGGCAAAAACAGCCAGACGTACCGCCGGCGCCGGGCGGGAGTGCGGCCCGCAAAAATCGCTGCTACAGGGCGAAATGCGCCGTATTTAAATTGACAGGCAGCTACCGTGGTGCTATGATAAGGGTAAACTTCATAGACCCGGATAGAGGTGCGGATTTGATGAGTACACACAGGCGAGGCCAGCCAGGGCTGCACGAGCGGTGTGAAAAGGCAACTCCGCCGAAGAGAGCGCAGCTGGCAGGGCGGTTCTCTGGTCGCGTGGCCGAACAGGTGCGCGACTGTCATCATGTACTTTGATGGAGAGCTATCGGCCTTTTTGTGTCCATACTTTTCTATTATATTGCATGTACTGCCGGTTTTCAACCGGTTTTTTCTTTTTGCGGGTCTATACGGTCTTTTGGCACATAAACTGAACATAGGAGGAACAGATGATGAAGGAATACAATGTTGCGGTGATCGGTGCGACGGGAATGGTCGGCCAACGCTTTATTACGCTGCTCGAAAACCACCCCTGGTTTCACGTAAAAATGCTGGCGGCCTCGGCCAATTCTGCCGGAAAAACTTATAAAGAGGCGGTGGGCAGCCGCTGGGCCATGCAGTCGCCCATGCCCCAGTCGGTAGCCGATATGGTGGTGCTCGACGCTACCGCCGACGTGGAAAAGATCACGTCGGCAGTCGATTTCGTGTTCTGTGCTGTCAACATGAAAAAAGAGGAGATACGCTCTCTGGAGGAGATGTATGCCCGCCACGAGTGCCCGGTCATCTCCAATAACTCGGCCAATCGCTCGATGCCCGATGTGCCGATGATCGTGCCCGAGATCAACGACGATCACTCCGAAGTCATCACCGCTCAGCGGGCCCGTCTGGGCACCAAGCGCGGTTTTATCGCCGTCAAGTCGAACTGTTCGCTGCAGAGCTATGTGCCGGCCATCCACCCCCTGCTCAAGTTCGGGGTGACCAAAGTGCTGGCCTGCACCTACCAGGCTATTTCCGGTGCCGGCAAGACCTTTGCTACCTGGCCCGACATGGTGGATAACGTGATCCCCTTTATCGGCGGCGAAGAAGAGAAGAGCGAGCAGGAGCCTTTAAAGATCTGGGGCCATGTCGAGGACGGCAAGATCGTAAACGCCGACTCCCCCTCCATCACCACTCAGTGCCTGCGGGTACCGGTGTCGGATGGGCACACGGCAGCGGTTTTCGTCTCGTTCGAGAAAAAGCCCACCATCGAAGAGATCAAAGCCTGCTGGAAAGACTTTAGCGGCGCGCCGCAGGCGTTGGGCCTGCCCTCGGCGCCCAAGCAGTTCCTCCACTACTTCGAGGAGGACGACCGCCCCCAGGCCAAGCTCGACCGCAACCTGGAAAGTGGTATGGCCGTGTCGGTGGGCCGCCTGCGCCCCGACACCCAGTACGACTATAAATTCGTCTGTCTCTCGCACAACACCCTGCGCGGCGCTGCCGGCGGCGCGGTACTGATGGCTGAACTGCTGGCCGCCCAGGGCTATTTAGACTAACGCTGTCAGCGGGGGAGCACTGCTGCTCCCCTCTTGTGGATATGGGAGGTTTTTTATGAAAAAGACCGTATTTACCGGCGCCGGCGTGGCGCTCGTCACTCCGTTCTTGCCCGATGGTTCCATCAACTACCCCAAGCTGAAAGAGCTTATCGAGTGGCAGATCGCCTCCGGCACCGACAGCATCATCACCTGCGGTACCACCGGCGAGTCGGCCACCATGACCGATAAAGAGCACGTCGACGTCATCAAATTCACCGTCGACACAGTGGCCGGCCGGGTGCCGGTAGTGGCGGGTGCCGGCTCTAACGACACCGCTTACGCCGTGAACCTGTCTAAAGAAGCCGCCGCTCTGGGTGCTGCTGCGCTGCTGCAGGTAACGCCCTATTACAACAAGGCCTCTCAGCGGGGCCTCTACCAGCACTTTGTCGCCATCGCCGACGCAACTGATCTGCCGGTCATCCTGTATAATGTCCCCAGCCGTACCGGTACCAATATCGCGCTCGATACCTATCTCAAGTTGTCCGAGCACCCCAATATCGTGGCCACAAAAGAGGCCAGCGGCGACATCTCGGCCATTGCCAAGATCTTTGCCGTCTGCGGCGATAAACTGGATGTGTATTCGGGCAACGACGACCAGATCGTACCCATCATGGCGCTGGGCGGTAAAGGGGTCATCTCGGTGCTCTCCAATGTGCTGCCCAAGCAGACCCACGAGATATGTGCCGCCTTTTTGGCCGGCGATACCCAGAAGAGCGCCCAGCTGCAACTGCACTACCTGGCGCTGGCAAACGCCCTGTTTATGGACGTAAACCCCATCCCGGTAAAAGATGCGCTCAATTTGATGGGCAAAGAGGTGGGCGGCTGTCGGTTGCCCCTGTGCCCCATGGACGACGCCGGGCAGCAAAAGCTGGCTGCTGTGCTCAGACAGTACGACCTGATGTAAAAATATACGGCCCCTCCCCTACATATACCGCGCCGAGGAGGAGCCACAGATAAAAAGGTTGGTGAAATAATCTCTATGACCAATATACTGCTCTTTGGCGCTATGGGTAAAATGGGCCGGGTGGTCAGCCAATGCGTGGCCCAGCGGGACGACTGTCAGATCATCGCCGGTATCGATAAGTTCAGTGATGGCAGTGCCGATTTTCCGGTCTACCCCACGATCACCGATTTTAAAGATACCTGTGATGTGATCATCGATTTTTCGCATCCGTCCGTATTTGATGAGCTGCTGCGCTACTGTATACAAAATAAAGTACCGGCCGTCATCTGTACCACCGGTCTCTCGGCCGAGCAGATTGCGGCGATCCATACCGCCGCCGAGACTGTGCCGCTGTTTTACAGCGCCAACATGTCATTGGGTATCAATCTGCTGCGGGCACTGGCCCAAAAGGCGGTGGAGGTGCTGGGTGGCCAGTACGATATCGAGATCATCGAAAAGCATCACAACCAAAAAGTCGATGCCCCCAGCGGCACGGCCCTCATGCTCGCCGACGCGATCAACACCGCCGCCGGCGGCCAGTACGAGTATGTGTACGACCGCCACAGCGTGCGGAAAAAGCGCGATAAGCGGGAGCTCGGTCTGCACGCGGTCCGCGGTGGCACCATCGTGGGCGAGCACGAGATCCTATTTGCCGGCCGCGACGAGGTGATCACGCTCTCCCACAGCGCCGCCTCTAAAGAAGTCTTTGCCGTGGGAGCTGTGCAGGCGGCACGCTTTATGCAGGGTAAAGGCCCAGGCCTTTACGATATGGCAGACATGATTTAACGGTAACCAGATAAGGAGGGACTTGTTATGCTCGGCGTTTCCAGTGTATCGGTGATCGAGGACCAGATGGTCTTGACTTTCAGCGATGTGCAGAGCGGCTCAGATTTTGTACAGGTGGTCTTTGGCCAGATGGCAGAGAGCGCGGTCAATGTAGATATGATCTCTCTCATCCCCGACCAGAGCGCCAGCTACAGTCTGGCGCTGACCACCTCAAATCAGTACTATCCCCAGCTCATGCAGCTGTTGGGCTCGCTGCGGGGCCGGTTTCCCCAGGTCAAGTTCGGCATTTCCGACGGGTATGCCAAGGTCATCTCCGCCGGCGAAGAGATGAAGAGCCAGCCCGGCGTGGCAGCTGCCGTCATCACCGCTGTACGCCGGAGCGGGGTCGATATCCAGATGATCACCACCTCCGAGACCGATATCTCGCTGCTGGTGCAATCGGTACACGCCGACACGGTAAAATCCGCATTAGAGGGCTAGCGGCTCCCCTTTCCGCTTTCATTTCACCAAGTTTGCCCCCAATATAAATTGAAGGTGTCTCCCCCTGTGGGCGACGCCTTTTTTATGTCACTTTATCGGCCATAGCTCCGCCTGGAAAAAGATAACGATCTACGGCCAAACACTCCACTATAACACCAAACTCTGTGCCTGTGCTATGATCGTGGTAGTGGATAGTATAAGAGCAGAGAGGTGTATCTCCTATGAAAACATATACTACGGCCCAGGTGGCCAAGATCATCGGCGTACACCCCAACACCGTACGGCTCTACGAAAAACTGGGGTTGATACCGCCGGCGCCGCGGCAAAAAAATCGCTATCGGGTATTTACCGACCGCCACATAGCCCAGTTTCGCTTGGCCCGCACCGCCTTTCAGGTAGAGGTGCTGCAAAATGGGCTGCGCCAACAGATGGTACAGATGGTCAAAACCGCCGCCACCGGCAAGTATGATGCCGCCATCGAGCAGTGTCGGTGCTACCTGCAGATGGTGCGACAGGAATTTGTGCGCGCACAAGAAGCGGCCTCTATCGTCACCGCACTTTTGCACGGCGACTCACCATCCTCCTACCCGGTGCTGCTCGGCCGCCGTCAGGTCTCGCAGCAGCTGCATATCTCGATGGATGCCCTGCGCAACTGGGAGATGAACGGGTTGCTCACCGTAAAGCGCCGCCAAAATGGCTATCGTGTGTACACCAGTGAAGATCTGCGCACGCTAAGAGTTATCCGCGCTCTGCGCGGGGCCAACTACTCGCTCGAGGCCATCCTACAGCTGCTGCAGCAGCTCTCCGTCGATCCGCAGACCGATGTGCCGGCAGCCCTCGATCTGCCGGCTCAAGGTGATATCGTCTCGGCCTGTGACCATCTGCTCGACTCGCTAAGCCAAGCCGAGATCAATGCCCAGACATCGCTGCAGCTGCTGTATGAGATGCGCCGTAGATTTTCGTAGCCGCCAGGGGCGGTAAAGCACTGTCTTACGATCTGGTATCGCATCGCCTTTAATCAGGCTGTGTCCCGCACGCGTTTAAGGTCTACAGCAATTTTTAAGCCCCCATACCTGCCAGGCAAAAATGCGGTCAACACCAGATGTCGGTTTTATGATCTGCAGCCAAAGTAATGGTGATTTTCCCGTTCTACCTGTCCCAAATATATAACGCTCCACTTTACCACCAGTCTTTTAGCTGGTGGTATTCTTTTTTTATCGAAAAAAGGAGGTAGAGACCATGTCACCAGTTATTCAAACAAGCCGGCTCACCAAGTCCTACGGGCCGCTGCTCGCCCTGAAGGGGTTAGACCTGTCGGTAGAACGCGGTACCGTCTGCGGTCTACTGGGTGCCAATGGGGCCGGTAAGAGCACCGCGATAGCCTGTATGCTGGGGCTGCAACGGCCCAGTAGCGGCGCCGTACAGATATTGGGCCAAGACCCCCGGATCGCGCGCAAACAGTTGTTTAAGCAAGTCGGTGTTCAGCTGCAAGAGACTTCTTTTCAGGAAAAGATAACCGCCGAAGAGCTCTGCCAGGTAAGTGCTGCGCTGTACCACCGCCCCCATGATTACCGGCAATTGCTGGCTCAGTTTGGCCTGGCTGATAAAGCTGGCCGCCCGGTAAAGGAGCTGTCAGGCGGACAACGGCAAAAGCTGTTTATTACGCTCGCGTTGCTGCCAAACCCACAGGTGGTGTTTTTAGATGAACTCACCACCGGTCTCGATCCGCGGGCCCGGCGAGAGGTCTGGGCCATCCTCTCCTCGCTAAAAGCGTCGGGGGTGACCATCCTGCTCACCTCGCACTTCATGGATGAAGTGGAGGCGTTGTGCGACCACATCTGTATTTTAAAGCATGGCAAAACAGTATTTTCCGGCACCGTCGGCCAGGCGGTAGCCGACAGTCCATACACCGCGTTCGAGGATGCCTACCTGTGGTATACGGAGGAAGATCGATGAGAGCTTTTCGCACGATGCTCAAAGTAGAGCTCAAACTTTCTCTGCGAGGAATGGATATGTTCATCTTTTCTATCTGTCTGCCGCTGGTGGTGCTGGCCGTCGTCGCCATGCTCTACGGGACTCGCCCTGCCTTTGCCGGTGCGCCTTATACCTTTGTCGAGCATTCTTTTCCGGCACTCGCCACCATCTCTATTTGTGCCGGCGGAGTAATGGGGCTGCCGCTGGTAGTATCCGATTACCGCAGCCGTGGCATCCTGCGCCGCTTTCGGGTCACACCGGTCAGTCCGGCACTGATCCTGCTGGTCCAGGTCGTCATCTATGCCCTGTATGCGCTGGGCTCGTTGTTTACGCTCTGGGCAGTGGCGGTGCTTGTCCTGGGTCTCCAACTGCACGGCTCTATTCCGCTGTTTTTACTCAGCTATCTGCTGGTCATGGCTACAATGTTCTGTATCGGCGTGCTGGTGGGCGGCGTGGCCGCTAACAGCAAAAGCGCCGGGATCTTCACCAGTATCCTCTACTTTCCCATGCTGCTCTTTTCCGGGGCAACGCTCCCCTACGAGGTGCTGCCTGCCGCTGCTCAAAAGATCGCCGATCTTCTGCCGCTCACGCAGGGCATCAAGCTGCTCAAGGCGGCCCTGCTGGGTCTGCCGATAAAAGAGGTGTGGATATCTATCCTGGTCATGGTGGTGCTCATCGTCGCCTGCGCCGTGCTGGCTATCCGCCTATTTAGGTGGGAATGACCGCGCTCTTATCATATTGCAGCGCAAAAAAGGGACCGCCCCTCTATATAGAGGGGCGGTCCCTTTTTTAATACCAGATGAGCGGTATTTGATCTCGCCGATATCGTTTTAGCCGTTTTGTTGGGGCACTTCCAGCTCCCACAGCCACGACTTCACCATCTCGCAAAAAATATTGGGGTGTTCGATATCCAGGTTGTGGCCGGCATTTTCCAGCAGCAGCACCGAGTGTTTGCGGTAATAAGAGAGGAGGCTCAGCGTCTCGGCAAATCCGACCACATTGTCCTGTTTGCCGAGCAAAAACAGCGTGGGGGTATCACAAAAACCAAAACGTTCTTCCGGGGTCACGGCATAGCCATAGCCGCGGTGCAGAATATCGGCCAGGTAATCGGCGTCATAGGCCTCCTCAGCAGGGACGATCTCATCCAGGTAGCGGTTAAAGGTGTACTGGTTTTGAATGACCATCGTCTTGGTAAATCCCTCGCGGTGCTGCTGGGGAATAGACTCTAAAAACTGGTAGTTGGTAAAGCCGGTAGTAAACTTGGGCAGCAAACGGTTTTCGTGTACCGGGTTGCTCACCGGGCAGATGAGCACGCCGCCCAACACTCTGTCGCGCAGCTTGCTGATGAGCCCGCGCACCAGATAGCCGCCATACGAGTGGCCGATCACAAAAAACGGCGTGTCGCTGCCGATCACCTGGTCAATGAAAGCGATGACAAAATCGAGCATGTCGTCGGTATTTTTAATGCGCTCGCAGCGGGGCGTGTCGCCCATACCGGGCAAGTCGGGGTAGATGCGGCGGTGGTGAGAGAGCAGATTGAACACCGGCTCAATGCTCTCTCGCATGTGCAGGTGGCTGCCGGTCCAGCCGTGCAGGGCAACGACCGGGGTGCCTTTGCCCAGCTCCTCGTAATATACTGGCGTATCCCAAACGGTGGCTGTCATGATCGATTACTCCTTTGGCGTTTTTCAAAACACAGGTGTCGATACAGATATCTATACTTCTAGTGTATCAAAAAACACCGTCAGTGTAAACGCATTTTCCCCAAAGCGCGGCCAAGCTCCGCAACACAGCGCAAAACGGCGGTACAAAAGTGCAAAAAAGTCTGGCCAAGGCATTACTGCCCCGGCCAGACTCTATGAAAGATACTATTTTACAGCGTGATCTTATGGAAGGTTTTTTTGCCCTTTTTGATGACGATGAATCCGTCGGCAAAATCCTCTCTGGCCACCATGTGCTTGACCGAGGTCACCTTCTCATCGTTTACCGAAACTCCGCCCTGATCGACCAGCCGCCGGGCCTCCCCGCGCGAAGGAGAGAGCCCTGCCGCCAGCATCAGGTCGACGATGCCGATCCCCTCGTCGCTCATCAGGTCGGCCGGCAGCTGGGTGGTGGGCATGTTCTGCGATACACTGCCCGCCGAAAACAGCGCCTGCGAGGCTTCCAGCGCCTTCTGGGCCTCCTCCTCACTGTGCACCAGTTTGGTCAGCTCAAAGGCCAGTTTCTCCTTGGCGCGGTTGATCTCCTGGTCTTTCAGGTGCTCGTACTCGGCGATCTCCTCCAGCGGCATAAAGGTCAGCATCTTCATGCAATTGATAACGTCGCCGTCATCGATGTTGCGCCAGTACTGGAAAAACTCGTAAGGAGAGGTCTTTTCCGGATCCAGCCATACTGCGCCGCTCTCGGTCTTGCCCATCTTTTTGCCCTCTTTGGTGGTGAGCAGGGTAAAGGTCAGGCCATAGGCCTCCTCTCCTTTTACCCGACGGATCAGGTCTACGCCGCCCAGGATATTCGACCACTGGTCGTCGCCGCCCAGCTCCATGGTGCAGCCCACTGCATCGTACATGTGCAAAAAGTCGTAGCTCTGCATGATCATGTAGTTGAACTCGATGAACGACAGGCCTTTCTCCATACGGGACTTAAAGCACTCGGCTGTCAGCATCTTGTTGACCGAGAAGTACACCCCTACATCCCGCAGAAAATCCAGGTAGTTGAGCTCGCACAGCCAGTCGGCATTGTTGAGCATCAGCGCCTTGCCGTCCGAGAAGTCGACGAACTTCGACATCTGGCGCTTAAAGCACTCTACATTGTGGCCAATATCCTCTTTGGTCAGCATTTTGCGCATATCGGTCTTGCCGGTGGGGTCGCCCACCAAGGTCGTACCGCCGCCCAGCAGCGCAATGGGCCGGTGCCCGGCCTCCTGCAGGCGCTTCATAATGGTAAGCTGCAAGAAATGCCCGACATGCAGGCTGTCGGCCGTGGCGTCAAACCCGGTATAGAAGGTGACACCGCCGCCATTGAGCAGTTCTTCGACCTTTTCCATATTGGTCGACTGGGCGATCAGGCCACGGGCCTGCAGTTCGTTAAAAATTCCCACAGTACATTCTCCTTTGATAAATTGTAATTGCGTGCAAGGTAAGAGGCAAACAGGTGAAAAGAAAATGCCCCCCGCAGACCATACGGTCTACAGAGGGCACAAAGTCAGCTCTTTGCGCGGTACCACCTCATCGGTCGCTGTCGCCTTGCGGCACACAGCCTCACAGGCTTCTAACAAAGCCCTGCACTGTAACGGGTGCTGCCCGTCCTCCCCTACTAATGGCCCGCTAAAACACAAGCCCTGTTGAGGGAGGCTGCTCGTGAGGTGTATTCCCGCCGATAAACGCTGCCCCTTCTCACCGACCAGAGGCTCTCTGAAGCTACATCGGAGGTACTCTTCCCCGTCTACGCCTTTTGCACGATATGTCTTTACTATACCCAGCCGAGACCAGAAAGTCAAGGCCCGCCCCCAATTTTATAAACATTTATCTCTTTTAGCGGGCGCCACCGTGGGCAAAAGCCAGTATCTCACGGGCGTTTTCCAGCGCCAGTGGGGTGATGTGATCGCCCGATACGATGCGCGCCAGCTCGGTGATGCGCTCGTCACTGCCCAGCGCCCGCACATCGGTAAAGGTCTGGCTGCCGTCGGTTGTCTTTTGAATGAGCAGGTGGCTGGCGCCGTATGCCGCCACCTGGGCAGAGTGAGTGACACAGATGATCTGGTGGCTGGCGGCCACTTCGCCCAGCTTTTGGCCAATGCGCTGGGCGGCACTGCCGCTCACCCCAGTATCGATCTCGTCGAAGATCAGCGTGTCGATACCGTCTTTATCGGCCAGTATGCTCTTGATCGCCAACATAATGCGCGAGAGCTCACCACCCGAGGCGATCTTCGAGATCGACTTGGGCTCCTCCCCCACGTTGGCCGAGATCAAAAACCGCACCTCGTCCATACCTCTGGGGTGCAGTTTGTCGGTGGGTTCTACCTGCACCACAAAGCGCACGCCGGGCATATTCAAAAAGGCCAGCTCCCGGCATACGGCCTGGGCCAATCGCTGGCCCACTTTTTTGCGCTTGGCCATCAGCTGCAGCGCCAGCTCCTTGCAGCTGTGCAGCTCGATCTTCATCCTGTCGCGCAGCGCCTCCAGCTGCTCACTGCCACCCTCTATCTGCGCCAGCTTTTGCCGACAGCTGTCGCCATAGGCCAGTATTTCCTCAATGCTCTGGCCGTACTTTTTCTTCAGGCGGTAAATGGTATCCAGCCGCGACTCGATAAAGTCGATGTCCAAATATTCCTCGTCATCCAGCTGCTGGGCCGAAATATCCCCGGCGTACTCCTCGATCTCATACCGCAGCGACTGCAGCTTATCACACACCGCCCCCAGTTCCGGCAGGTAGTCGCGAATGTTCTGCAGGGCCAAAACAGCACCGTCCAGCAGCTCCAGGGCGCCCGGGGCGTCCTCCCCCTGCAAGCTGCCCAGCGCCGTGTGCAAGTTCTGTGCGATGAGTCCGGCATACCGCGCCCGGTCCCGCTGTCCCTCCAGCGTACTGTCCTCCTCCGGCTGCAGCTGGGCGGTCTCGATCTCGCTGATCTGGTACGAGAGGATATCTATCTGTCGGTCCCGGTCGGCCTGTGCCTGTTCCAGCTCCCGCACCTGTTTTTTCAGCTGTCGCACCTTGTCAAACTGCAGGTAGTACTGCCCCAGCAGATCCTCTAGCTGGCCGTACCTGTCCAGCACCTCTACGTGGCGGCTCTCATCTAAAAGCTGCTGGCTGTCGTGCTGGCCGTGTACGGTGATCAGCGTCTCCCCCAGCTCTTTTAAAATGGTCACGTTGGCCGGTCGACCGCCGATCTTGCAGATATTGCGGCCGTCCTTGAGTATTTCCCGGGTAATGAGCAACTGCCCGTCCTCGCACAGGTAGCCCAACTGTTGCACCTTGGCTATCGCCGCCGGCGAAATGTCCTCGAATACGGCACTGATGAGTGCGCGGTCGGCACCGCGGCGAATGATATCCTTAGAGGTGCGGTTGCCCAGGATAGCGTTGACCGCTCCGATCAGCATCGACTTGCCGGCGCCGGTCTCGCCGGTCAACACGTTGAGACCGGCGATCAGCTGTAAGCTGGCCCGCTCGATCACTGCTATATTTTCGATGTAGAGTTCCCGCAGCATCTAAATCCCCCTATCGGTGGTGTGGCGGCAGGTCCACTTTTTGATCTCTTGTCTTATCTATCGGCTGATATATTTCTTTAATTCCTGGCACAGGTCTTTGGCACACTGCTCGTTGCGCATGAGGATAAAAAAGGTATCCTCTCCCGCCAGCGAGCCCACAAAACCGTTCCAGTGCATCTCGTCAAAGGCAGCGCAGGCGGCTTGGGCCAACCCCTTATAACAGGTCACACACACCATATTCATGGCGTAATCTACCTCTCGCAGAGCCTCCGAGATGATCACCGAGTAATTGAAGTCGGTGGCCTTGTTGTCGGTGCCCCGGTGTGGGACCGAGTAGCGGTAGGTCCCGTCCGACGACATCGATTTGACCAGGCGCAGTTCCTTGATATCGCGGGATATCGTGGCCTGTGTCACCTCAAAACCCTCTTTTTGCAAAAGGCCCAGCAACTCTTCCTGGGTGTTGACGGCGTACTGTCCGATCAGTTCCAGTATTTTTGCATGGCGTTTGGCTTTCATTTACCGCCACCTCCCTATAAATTTTGTCTTGAGCACCTTAAAAAATTCCCGGTCCGAGAGCATGATGAACTGCAGTTTTTTCTTGGCCGCCTTCACCACCACCGCATCGGCGTTCTGCAACTGGACCGAGCGCTCACCGTCGATGGTCACGTACATGTCACCGCCCCGGCTGATGGGCCGTATGGTCAGCGCATCGTTTTGCGAAAACAGGATGGGCCGCGAAAACAGCGAGTGGGGCGAGATGGGGGTGAGCTGCAGTGTGCGGATGGTCGGGTCGATGATGGGGCCGCCCGCCGACAGCGCATAGGCAGTCGAGCCGGTGGGGGTCGAGACGATGATGCCGTCGGCCCGATAGCTGGTCACCAGCTCCTCACCCGTATATACGTCCAGGTCCAGGATCTTCGACACCGTGCCGTTGGAGACCACTGCGTCGTTTACGGCGATATAGTGCTTTTTGCCGTACTGGCTGCAGATGCAAACGTCCAGTACCAGCCGCTTTTGGATCGAGAACTCGCCGGTGCACAGCTTTTCGAGCATATCCAGCTCATCGGGCTCTATCTGCGCTAAGTAGCCCAGCCGGCCGGTATTGATACCGATGAGCGGTTTGTCGTGCTGCAGCGCGTGTTTGGCCTGGTGCACCACCGTACCGTCTCCGCCGATACAGATGATGGCATCACATTTTGCCAGCGCCGTCTCCGCCGCGACATACTTTACCCCGGCAATGGGCAGCACCTCCTGCATGGCTTTAGCCATGTACAGGGTACTGCCGTGCTGTAGCAGCACCGCACAGGCGTCTGGCGTACACTCGGCAGTGCCGGTTTTTTCCAGGTTGGGCACCACAAAAAAGGTAGACATCTTCATAGCAAATCGCTCCGTATGTACAAAAAGAGTCAGGGAACAGATCAGGCCAGCACCTGGTGCGACTGCTCCACCACCTGCGCCGGGGCATCCAGATCAAACGGCGATACCTCTCCCTCGGTGCGCTGCAGCCACAAGAGGTACTCGATGTTGCCTTCCGGCCCCTTTACCGGTGAAAAGGTCAATCCCTTTACACAAAAACCGTGCGTCTGCGCAAAGGCGACCACTTTCTCGATCACTTCCCGGTGGGTGCTCTGCTCCCGCACCACTCCTTTTTTGCCCACCTTTTCCCGCCCCGCCTCGAATTGGGGCTTGATCAGGCAGACGATCTGTCCTGCCGGGGCCAAGAAGTCGCGGACCACCGGCAACACCAGCGTCAACGAGATAAACGACACATCGATGCTGGCCAGGTCTACCGGCTCGGTCACCTGCTCGTGGGTCAGGTGGCGGATATTCTGCCGCTCCAGATTCACCACTCGCTCGTCGGTGCGCAACTTCCAGGCCAGTTGTCCGTACCCCACGTCGATGGCATAGACCTTTCGCGCGCCGTTTTGCAGCATACAGTCGGTAAAGCCGCCGGTAGAGGCCCCCACATCCATGCACACGCTGTCTTGCAGGTCGATAGCAAAGCAGGCCATAGCCTTTTCGAGCTTTAAGCCGCCCCGGCTCACGTAGGGCAGCGCGGTACCGCGCACCTCTACCCGGTCGCCTTCCTTTACCACGTCACCGGCCTTGTCGGCTTTCTGTCCGTTTATATATACGGTGCCGGCCATGATGTAGGCCTGGGCGCGCTGCCGCGACTCGGCCAAATTGTTCTGAGCCAGATATACATCCAATCTGGTCTTCTGCATGCTCTTCCCCCCTATTGCCGCAAAAAGTCTGTCAGGCTCGCGGCATCCAGTCCCAGCTGGCAAAAGTTTCGCTCCACCGCCGCCTGGGGCACAATGCCGTTATCGATCGCGCGGATGCGCACCTCGCCGCGGTAGCCGCGCTCCATCAGCGCCGCCGCTATAGTCGCGGCAACACCGCCGGCGCGAATGCCTTCCTCCACCAAATACAGGTGGTCATACTGCTGCATCATGTCCAGCATCTCGTCACTTACCGGCCAAATGCGGCACAGCCGCAAAATATCAGCCGGCTGCTCGGCCGTAGCCGCCAGCACCTGCGAAAAAACACGCCCGTAAGTGACGACCAGCCGATCGCTGCCACATTTTTGCAGCTGATAGCCCTTTTTCAGATCGGTATCGCTCACCGGCAGCGACTCATCCTCCTTGCCGCGGGGGTAGCGCAGCGCACAGGGCCCCTCGATCTCGTAGATACAGTGCCGCAAACACTGCGAGAGCTCACGGTAGTTGACCGGCGAAAAGATCTGCATCCCCGGCACCTGGGTGAGCAGCGATACATCGTAGATGCCCTGATGGGTCTCTCCGTCCTGTCCCACTAAGCCCGCCCGGTCGATGGCGAACACCACGTGTGCCCCCTGTAGCGCCGTGTCGTGTAGGATCTGGTCAAAGCTGCGCTGCAAAAAGGTAGAGTACACCGCAAATACCGGCAACAGCCCGCCGGTGGCCAGCCCCGAGGCAAAAGTCACTGCGTGTTGTTCGGCAATGCCCACATCGTAAAACCGGTTGGGGTACTTGTGCTTAAAAAACTGTAAGCCAGTGGCGTATTTCATGGCGGCGGTGATCGCGCAGATACGGCTGTCCTTTAGCGCCAGTTTTACCAAACTCTTGCCAAAAGCCGAGGAAAACGAGTTTTCCAGGGAAATATCGGGGTTTCCTTTTTCCAGATCAAAGCTGGGCACACCGTGGTAGGCTCCGGGGTTCTCCTCGGCCTTGCTGTAGCCTTTTCCCTTCTGGGTAGCCACATGGATGACCACCGGCCGCGCCAGCCGCTTGGCCCGCTCCATCGCGGCGCACAGCTTATCGATGTCGTGGCCGTCGATGGGCCCCAGATAGTCAAAGCCCCAGTCCTCAAAAAAGGTGGTGTGATAGATCATAGTCTTCAGCCGCGACTTGGAATTCTGCAGCACTTCTTTTACCTGCTTGCCCACTACCGGCGTGTGCTCCAGCGTGTTCGAGAGCCGGTCTTTAAATCGGTAATAGGCCGGCTTGGTGCGGATGTCCGACAGGTAGTTGGCCACCGAGCCCACGCTCTTGGAGATAGACATCTCGTTGTCGTTTAAGATCACGATGAGGTTTCCCGGCGTCTTGCCAGAATTGTTGAGCGCCTCATAGGCCATACCGCCGGTCAGTGCCCCATCGCCGATGACCGCCACCACATAGCCCTCGTCGCCCTGCAGGCGCTTGGCCTCCGACAGGCCCAGCGCCGCCGAGATGGAGGTGCTGGCGTGGCCGGCCACAAAGGCGTCGTGTTCGCTCTCATACGGCTTGGGAAAACCCGACAGTCCACCTTCGGTGCGGATGGTGTCGATGCGCGACAGCCGGCCGGTGAGCATCTTGTGGGTGTAGCACTGGTGCCCCACATCCCAGACGATGGCATCTTTGGGGGTGGTAAAGGTCTTGTGCAGCGCCAGCGTAAGCTCCACCGCCCCCAGGTTCGAGGCCAGGTGCCCACCGTTTTGCGACACCACCTGAATAAGCTTTTGGCGTATCTCGTCGGCCAGAGCGTAGAGCTCGGCAGTATTGAGTTTTTTTACGTCGGCCGGACTGCCGATCTTCTCTAATCTAGACAAAAGCGTCACCTTGTTTTATATAGTCACCGGCGGCAAGATCTTCTTGGGGCAAAACCGCTACCCAAATCTGCCGGTACTCTTTAAAATACTGCGCTGCAGCCTAGGGCTGGGCGCGCAGGGCGCACCAGATCGGTGCGCGGGCCGTGAGCCGCCGTGTTTCGGGTCGTCACCGCGCGGCGGTCATCAGTTCTCTCTGTCGGTCAGCCGCCAGCACAGCGAGGCCAGATATTTGCCGCTTTCCGGAGCTACCACCTGATATAGCTTTTCGATGGCGTCGCTGGTCAACTGGCGCACTGCCTCCTGTGAGCGCTCTAAGCCGTACAGGGTAATAAAGGTTGTCTTGCCCTGTTGGGCGTCGCTGCCAATGGGCTTGCCCAGCTTTTGCTCGTCGCCGGTGGCGTCCAGAATATCGTCTACGATCTGAAAGGCCAGCCCCACCATGCGGGCAAAGTCGCCCAGTATCTCCAGCTCTTCATCACCAGTATGGCCGGCGGCCACTGCACCCAACTGGGCGGCCACCGCGATAAGCGCCCCGGTCTTTAACCGGTGCATCTGCTCCAGTACCTCGGCCGGCGTGTCGCGGTTTTCCCACCCCAGATCGATGACCTGGCCGCCGATCATGCCGTGGCAACCGGCAGCCTCAGCCAGCAGCTTTACCGCCAGCAGGCCCTGCCGGACTCCGGTGTCGGCTGTGGCCAGCGTGTAAAAGGCGTGGGTGAGCAGCCCGTCGCCGGCCAGCAGCGCATTGGCCTCGCCAAAAACCTTGTGATTTGAGGGCTTGCCCCGGCGCAGATCGTCGTCATCCATACAGGGCAGGTCGTCGTGGATGAGCGAGTAGGCGTGCACCATCTCCACCGCGGCGGCAAACGGGAGCGCCGCCTCCACTTTGCCGCCAAGCGCCCGGCACACCTCCATACAAAACAGCGCCCGCACCCGTTTGCCACCCGACAGAAGGCTGTAATTCATGGCGTCTATCACATCCCGGTACAGCGGGCTGCCGGCACTGATACTGCCGCGCAGATAAACTTCCAACAGGTCTAGGTCGGTCTTGGTGATGGTGTCAAAGTCCATTGGTATCCTCCCCCAGGGCCACTTCTTCTATCTTTTCCTGCGCTTTCTGCAGTGTGCTGTAACAGCTGGCAAGCAGTTTCGCCGCCTGGGCGTAAGCCGCAAGCGACTCATCCAGCTCCATCTCTCCCTGCTCCAAACGGGCTACGGTCTGTTCCAGCTGGGCCAGATCCTCTTCAAAACTGGCTTTTTTCTTGGCCGGCATCAATCTTCCCCCTTCCAGGTCTGCTGCACTGTACAGTCGGCGCCGCCGCGGGCAAAGCGCAACAGCAGCTTGTCCCCCGGCTGCAGTGTCGCGGCATCGGTGATGGTCTTTCCATCTTTGCTGGCAATAGCCCAGCCCCGCGCCAACACACCGGCTGGGTTTAGGCTCTCCAGCTTGCCGGCTGCCGCCTGTAGCTGCAACTTCTTTTTTTCAGTCAAGCGCGCCACCGCCAATGCCAAACGCTCCTTTTGCAGGTCCAGCTGCCGGCGGTAACGGTCGATATCCTTTTGTGGGTGCTGGGTCTGGCAGCGCCGGCGCAGTGCGTCGGTCTGCTGCACACACAGCTGCAGTTTCCCCTGTATAGCCGCCTGGGCCCGTCGCCCCAACTGTTCCAGCCGCAGGCGAATATCCCCCAGATCGGGCACCGCCAACTCCGCTGCCGCCGACGGGGTGGGGGCCCGCATATCGGCTACCAGGTCGGCCACTGTAAAGTCGATCTCGTGTCCAATGGCCGAGATGATGGGTACCGGGCAATTGTAGATAGCCCGGGCGATGCGCTCGTCATTAAACAGCCACAGGTCCTGCTGGCTGCCGCCGCCCCGGGCTAGGATCGCCAGATCAAAATCCGGACGCTGCGACAGGTATTCGATGGCCCGCACGATCGTCGGCACCGCCCCCTCCCCCTGTACAGTGACCGGCAAAAGAGATAGCTGGCACAGATCGTACCGGCGGCCGATCACCTGCAAGATATCCTGCAGAGCCGCCCCAGATTTAGAGGTGATGAGCGCGATGTGGCGGGGGAACGCCGGCAGCGGCTTTTTGTGGGCCGCATCAAAAAGCCCCTCTGCCGCCAGCCGCTGCTTGAGCTGCTCAAGTGCCATCTGCTGGGCGCCGACCCCGTCGGGGATGATCTCTCTGGCGTACAGCTGATAGGCGCCGTCGCGCTCAAATACGGCTATATCGCCGCGCACGATGACCTGCATGCCGTCCTGCGGGTCAAACTGCAGCTGGGCCGCCGCCGAGCGGAACATCACCACTTTCAGCGAGCTGCCCCCATCCTTGAGCGAGAAGAACAGGTGCCCGGTCTTAAAATGCCGGTGAAAGCTGTGTATCTCGCCCCGAATGAGCACGTCGTGCAGCTTGCGGTCCCCCTCCAGCAGCGACTTGATATAGCGGTTGAGTTGAGTGACGGTGAGCGCAGAGCTAGGCATAAACGTTCTCCCCCTCGGTATCGCGCCGCCCGGCATGGGCGCGCCGCGCTAGCAGCGCCACGCCGGCCGCGTTGTCGGCCGAGAAATCAGCCGGGGCAAAATAGCCGCCGTACTTCTCCCCCATCGCCGCGGCGATCAGGCTGTTGCTCATCACGCCGCCGGCATACACCACCGGCAGGTCGCCGTAATGCTGCAGCAGTCTCGCGGTCATGCCGTCCAGCGCAGCGCATATGTACTCGATGCAGTAGCGGGCCACGTCCTCTGCCGGCGCCCCCTGGTCCACCATTTTCTGGCACTGGTTCTGCACACCCGAAAGGCAGCAGTCAAAGCCTTTGAGCACCGGCTTTATATGAAAGCGCGCCCTGCTCTGGCAGGCCAGCGCATCCAGCTGCTTCCCGGCGGGAAACGGCAATCCCAGCATACCGCCCACCCGGTCTACCGCCTGCCCCGCCTTTAGGTCGAGCGAGCCCGCCACCTGGCTGGTCTTTAAAATACGCGTGTCGTCAGGGGTCACCAGCACCGCCTCGGTGGTGCCGCCCGACAGGTGAAAAGCCAAAAACGGTGCCTCTAACAGGGGCATGGCCCCCGCCCCATACAGGGCGGCCATAATGTGCCCCTGCTGGTGCGCCACCCGGTATACCGGCCGGCAAAGCAGCTTGCCAAAAACGTTGGCCAGCCCCTCCCCCACCAAAAAGCAGGGCATGTACGAGCCCTCGATATCCCGCGGCCGGGCCGATACGCCGATAGCAGAGATCTCCCCGGCGGAGAGATCAGCCATCAGCTCCTGCTGTAGCAGCGAGAAGTTCTTGGCGTGCAAAAAGCAGGCGTCGCTCTGGCGCAGCCCCAGCTGACCGTCTTTGACCGGCAGCGGCAGGCGAACGTTTTTGCACACCTGCCCGCCCTCATCACACAGCGCCAGCGAGGTGGTGTAGTTGCTGGTGTCGATCCCCAAAAAATAGCGCATCGCCGGTCACTGCTCGCCGGCAGTTGCGGGCTCCGGCTGTTCATCGGCCTCTGTAGCTGCCGGCTGGGGCAGCTCTTTAGAGATTGCCCCCAGTATCCCGTTGACAAACGAGAAGTCCTCGTCGTTGCCGTATTTTTTAGCCAGCTCCACCGCCTCGTTGATCGCCACCCCGACCGGGGTCAGCGCAAAGGTCATCTCGCACACGGCAATGCGCAAGATCGCCAGGCACACGTGCGAGAGCCTGTCCATTTTCCAGGCCTTCAGGTGGCTGCTGATCTTCTCGTCGATCTGCTCCTGATGGTTATTGAGCTCACTGAGCACCGTGAGCGCATAGGTGCTCATCTGCAGTTCTCCGCACTCCTCAGCTTTCTGCACGATCTCGTCAATGGTCTCCTCGGTGAGAAACGACTTCTCAAAGGCCAGTATAAAGGCGGTCTCTCGCGACTGGGTACGGGACATGGGTAAGGTGGTCATAATCATTTCCTCGCTTGATGGGTTTTGGTTTACAGGCGATGCGCGCCGCCGGCCGGCAGGTCCCCACATAAAACACACCCCCCGGTCGGCTTCGGCGGGAGGGTGGTTTTCTAGGGTGCCGGCGCACCTCAGGCGCAAAATACACTTCCGGCCCACCGGGCGTTGTACCGTCAGGCGGCGTCGCATCCCATATATTCTCTGTTTTTTATGTCTGCTGGCAGCGGTCCGCTCTAGCTCTGGGGAGCGGCGTCAGCGGGCTGCGCGATGCCCTGCACCACGATATCCACTTTCGATACGGTGATGCCGGTCATGTTCTGGATGGCGCTCTTCACGCCGTTTTGTACCGCCAGCGACACGTCAGGGATGCTGGCCCCCTGGTACAGGTCCAAAAACAGCTCCACGGTGGCAATGTCGCCGTTTAGCTCGATGTGCACCGGGTGCTGTTTAGCCGCCTTGGCCAGCAGCCCGGAAAAATTTTTGTTCTCGGTGGTGACTGCGGCCACCCCCTCGACCTCCTGGGCGGCGAACTGGGCAATAGTGGCCAGCACGTCCTCCGAGATCTTCAGGTTGCCAACGGTCTCTCTGGTGACATTTTCACTCATGAAGGTAGTCCCCCTTTTTGATCGGCGTCATCCGCCCGACGCACGGCGCGGCGGTCCGCCCTTTACTGGCAGCAGTTGGGCCCAGCCCAACACGGCACTATACAGCTGCTGTGTATAGATTTTGTCAAAAATGCATACAGGCCCACTTGGGGCCATGTCTACAGCCGGCTATCTGCATAAAGTACGGCTGTATGTATGCAACTATTATACCACAAAAAGCACGGGAGACAACTAATTTACCTCAACAATTGAAATATTTTCTGCCTCCACGCTGGCCTCTCTGATCACGATCTCCTTGATCTGATTGGCGGTCTCCGGCGTCAGGCCCTCGGTCTTTACCACGATATCGGCCTTTTCGTCGTTTAAATAGACCAGGCAATCCTCAAAGCCTTTGGCCTTCACCAGCGACTCGATCTTGCTCTCGCTCTCGATGGCCTTCACAATGTACGAGAGCTCGGCGGTGAGCTTCTCCTTCTCGTCGGCGGTGATCGAGGCGTCTTTCAGCGACTTCTGCAGCTTATCCAGCGCCTCGTCGCGGGTCTTGGTGCGGTTGGTGCGCGCCTCGGTAAAGTACTTAGTGCTGCTCTTGGCGGTGCTGGCCTGTTCTTTGGTGCCCATGTTTTCGTCTTTTTCACTCTTCTTCGAGCTGGCTTTCGACTTGGAACTGGACTTTTTGGCCGCGGTCTCCTCGGCCTCTTTCGAGCTGTCGTCGGCACTGGCGGTACCGTCTTTTTGCTCGTCGCCGTTTTGCGTGTTCACGTACTCGGCCTCCCCGTAATTGGCACTTACATCCAGCGAGTCGGTGATGGAGAAATCGTTATCGGCTTTGGCAAACTGCCAGTTCAGATAGATCGCCACGCTGAGCGCCAGCACCAGCGCCCCCAAGATGACCTGCTTTTTTCCTGCTTTCATAATCGAGCTCCTTTCTTTCCAGCGGCGTTTTCAGGGTGTGATACCGCGCCCGATCGACCGCCGCTGGGGACAATCGGAACAATCTATGCCAAAAGCGGGAGAGACCCGCTCCGAGGCCGGTGTTTGATCGCCTATTTTTTCTGGGTGATGCACACCCGGTTCGAGGGGATATCCAGCAGCGTGGTCACCGCGTCGAGCACCTGGCTCACCACCTCGCTGTCGCCACCGCCGGCGCACACGATGAGCACGCCTTTTACCAGCGGCTCCGAGGTGCTCTGGACCAGCGCGTCCTTTTGCCCGTTCTCCCCGTCGATGAGGATACAGCTCTTCTCCAGGCTCTCGCGGCTCGACACCCGGCTGCCGTCCGAGGAGTCGGTCGACTTTTTCTCCTCGTACACGTAATTTTTTTCCTCCGAGCGCTCCAAAGTGATCATGATCTCCACCTCCCCCACGCCGTCGATATGCGAGAGGATATCCTGCAGCTCGGTCTGGGTCTTATCCAGGTAGCCCTGCTGGCTCTGGCCCGTTTCTGCCGTGTCGCCGGCGGATGTCTTTTTGCCCGCTCTCTCCCCGCCGAGCACGCTCGACAAAAATATGAGGAGGATGCCCACGATGCCCAGCAGCACGATGAGCTTGGTCTTATCTACCTTTTTAAAGAGAGCTGCCAGTTTACCCGTCATCATCTTGCACATCCTCCTGTACCGCCGTGGGGATCGAGAAGTGATCCTGTACCTTTTGGGCAGTCTGTCCGCCCTGCCCGTCCGGGGCGGTGATTTTGATTTCTCTAATATCTATGCTGCCATCCTCTAAAGCATGAACAGACACCTCTACTTTTTCATAATCGAGCCCCTCCTGCTGCAAATAGCGCTCTACCTGTCCCGCCAAGTTTTGGGCGGTCAAACGGGCGATCTGGTCGCTCACAGCGGTGGTGTCGGCGCTGATGGTGCCGTCCTGGTACACCGCCGGCATATCCGGCAGCTCGCCGTTTTTCAGGTACACCAGCGGCTGCAAAAGGCAGGTGATGAAAAAGATATTGACCGCCACCTTATATATGGTCTCCATCCCCTTCGAGGGGGCGATGATGTGCAGCGTGCCGGCACAGATGCAGGCGATGCACAGAGAAAATCCCCACTGCTTAACGGTCTCGATCATGTCAGTCCCCCCTGTCTATCCGCTCACTGCCGTCATCATAATGGTGGTGGTGATGACGATGAGCAGACTGTATGTCACGCACAGCGCCGTCACCACCGACAGGCAGTTGCCAATGCCCTGTAAGCTCTCTTTCATGCTGTTTACCCCCAGCGTGTCGCAGAAGAACCCGCCGATCCACAGGGCCAGCTTATACAGCAGACAGCGGCACAGCAGCGGCAAAAAGGTGATGAGCACCGCCAATATGCCAAATACCCCCACCCCGTTTTTGAGCAGGTGCAGGCAGGAGTAGACCGATGTCATCGCGTCGCTGACGGCGCTGCCCACGATGGGCACCAGATTGCCCACCAGCAGTTTGCCGGTCTTTAGCGCCAGCGAGTCAGAGGCCCCGCCCACAAAGGTCTGCATCGAGAGGATCCCACAGAAAATGGTCAGTAGCGCCGACAGCAAAAAGATGATGGTGTTTTTGATGCCCCGGGTCAAGCTGGCGATGTGCAGCCCATCGTACAGGCTGCCAGTCACCGAGAAAGCCAAAAATAGTCCCAGCAGCGGCACGATGGTGTTGGTGCAGATCGCGCTCACCCCCTGCACCACCAGCATGAGCAGCCCTGAGTAGGCCGAGCCGGTGATGGGTTGCCCCGAGGCGGCGATGACCGTCCCGTATACCGGCACAAAACTGGCGATGAACTGGTTGCAGGAGCTCAGCGCCTGCTGCAGGTCCTTGATGAGCGAGAACACCGGCGCAATGGCCGAGGTGGCCACGCACAGCGCCGCCACCGCCGAGATGACCGAGGAGTAGTTGGCCGAAAACAGTGTGGTCTTCATACTCTCGGCCACCGCACACACCAAAATGGTGATGATGACGATAGCCAGCAGGGCCAGCGGTTGGGTCACCGCCTCTTTTAACTGGGTGTAGATGGTGTCGAGCACCTTTCCCGGCTGCAAAAAATCCAAAAAACTGCCGCTGTCCGCGGGGTCGTCCAGCCCCTGCTCATCCAAAATATCTCTGGTCTGGTCGGGCAGCTGGTCAAACAGCTCGCCCACACCGGTGTCGTCATACTGCTGCTGTAAAATATCCTGGGTGTCGGGGGCGGTATCTCCCTGCTCCCCGGCGGCCGCCACCCGGCAGCTGCCGGCCGCCCCCAGTACCAGCAGCAGTAGCAGCACTGCCAGCTGTCTTACGGCTCTCTGCATCGCGGGGTCCCCCCTCTTTGGTCGCTTACACATCTTTTGCTATTAAAAGATCAGGTCGTCCATCAGCCCAGCTATCGTGCCCAGCATCGGCATCGCAATGGCCAGTACCGCCACCTTGCCCGCCAGCTCCACCTTGGTGGCGATGGCCTGCTGACCGGCATCTTTGCAGGTGTCGGCAGCCAGCTGGGTGATGTAGCAGATGCCCAGCGCCTTTAAGAGCACCTGGATGCCCTGACTCACCTGTTCGCTCAGCTGCGCCACCGCCAGTACCTGCCGAATGACCGGCAGCAGTGTCAGCAAGATGTAGCCGAATATCAGTACCCCGGCGCCGATGGTGATGGCCAGCGAGGTCTCGGGGCTGTACTTTTTTAAGGTGAGCGCTAAAATGGCCGCCACCAGCCCAAACATCGCCACAGAAAAGATGTTCATAGCCCCTACCTTACAGGTCAAAAATGCTCTTGACGGTATCAAACAGCGTACTGATCTCGCCGATGAGCATCATCAGCACCACGATAAGGCCGGCCAGTGTGGTGAGCATGGCCTGCTCCTCCCGCCCCGAGCGTATGAGTACCTGGTTGAGCACCGCCACGATGATGCCGATGGCAGCGATTTTAAAAATAAGATCTACATCCACTGCTTTGCTCCTTTTCTCCCGCCGCCCCTTACAAAATGACGATGGCGGCTGCCAGCCCGCCCAACACGCCCAGCGTGCGGTACATCTTCCCGTTTTTTTCATAGCGCTGGCGGCTCTCCGCCAGCAGCTGCTCCAGTCGGCTCACCGCCAGCGCCGTGCGGTCTACCTCCACCTCGCTGATCTGCGAGCCAAAGCTCTGCCCAAACTCCCGCAAAATGCCCCGCAGCGCCTCGGGCTGTCCCTGCAAACAGCTGCAGCTGTCAAGAGCCTGTAAAAAACTGCTGTCAAAAGGCTCCTCCCGCATGTACTGCAGCGTCAGCGGCAAAAAGTCCAGCGCGTCAAAGCGCTCATCTTCCCGGCACCGCTGCAGCAGCGATGGGGCCGGAGCGCCGCCGTATCGCAGCTCGTCTTCGATCTCGCGAAAAAACTTGATGAGCGTCTGCACCAGCGCCACCTGCCGCCGCAGCTTGCCCGAGCACTGGATGCCCCACAAGCTGCCGCACAGCAGCAGGCAAAAGCCGCCGGCCAGCCGCATCACGATACGCCCTCCAAAAAACGCCCGGTCACGGCAAAGCTGCCGGGCTCCACCTGCAAGATGCGCTGAAAGTAGCCCTGCCGCAGCAGATCGCGCAATACCGGGTTGCGCTGTAAGTCCTCCAGGTCACGGCCGTGGGCGGTGGCGATGACCTGTACCCCCGATACTGCACACCGCTGTAGCGGCAAAATGTCCTGCTGGCTGCCGATCTCATCGCAGATAGCAATATCCGGCGACATGGTCCGCACCGCCTGCTCCAGCCCCCGCACCTTGTCAAAATAGCTGAATACAAAAGCCGAGGCGCCCAGGTCGTTTTGCGGCTGACCGTAAAAACAGTTGGCGATCTCCCCCCGCTCGTCGATCACCGCCACCTTGTAGTAGCGCTCCTGCCCCCCACACAGCCAGCGGATGATGCCCCGCAGCAGGGTGGTCTTGCCGCTGCCCGGCGGGCCCACTACCAGCGTGCTGCCCATGCCGTAACGGCGGTAAAAGGCGGGCACCTCTTGGCAGAGGGGGATATCGCCGCGGGCGATGCGGATGTTGACGGCCGAAAATTCCTGCATGCTGTGCTCGCCGGCTGCCGTCTGTATGTATTTACCGGCCAGACCGATGCGGTGCCCGCCCTGGATGGTCACGAATCCCTGCGCGATCTCGCGCTGGTAGGAGTAGAGCGAATACTCACAGGCGGTCTTTACCGTCCCCTGTATCACTTCAGAGCGCGCCACCGGCCCATCTGGGTGGGGCCGCGGCAACACCCGGCTGTCCGGCCCCAAAAAGTAGAGGCCTTGTCCCATAAATAAGCCCACTGGGGCCCCCATCTGCAGCCGCACCTCTTGGCAGCGCTGTCGCCACTGGGGCTCTATGTCCAAAAGCTGTTGCCGCAGCGCCCGGGGCACGACGCGCACTGCCTGGGCAAATGCCTGTACGTCATACATCATTCATCGCTCCCCTCTCTGGTAGTACTAACAATATATGTACAAGCCCTCAAAATAGAACTGGTACCAGCCCCGCACCTATCTGGTATTTCGCTGTATCCTGTACCGGTGTATCTTTCGCATGCAAGGCCTGTCTTTCTCCCCATATTTATGCTGCGATGGGCCCACAGATACCTGCCAAAAAGGTCCGTATCGCGGCCGGCCATCTCTTTTCCCTGCCGGCGGTGCGGCCAGCGCCTATCGCCGCCTGCGCCCCTGTCTCCATTCGGCAAAAAACGGTCGGCGCAGTACTGCTGGGTACTGTTGGGTGCTGCTGAGTCCGGCCTGTTTCACAGTCTTTCAGCTGTTCACCCGGCCGCTGTTCTACTTGCTACAAGCAGTCAGCTGGTCTTGTACTGCCGCCCACAAAGCGGTCGGTGCTCTGTTGGGTGCTGCCCGCGCTCCCGGCCGACCTGTTCCAGGAGCGTTGCTGCACTACCCGTTTATGCGGCTGCTCTTTAAAAGCGCCCCCACAATATGGCCGGTCCGACCCCAACAGACGGCACGCCGACCACTGCCCACCGCCCACGGGGCCTCTGCCGCCAACTCTCTTGGCCTTGGTCACGGTGCGGTCGAGTCGGTCTCTCCGGCGGGGCTGCAGTTCCTCGCCACCAGTTTTCCGGCTCCGCCAACGTCGCTGCCGCCAGCGGCCCCTTAGCGCTGGCCGGGGCCGAGCGCCTTTTTAACATCTCCATCCGGCCGGGTATGTCGGAGCTGATACGGCAGTGGGTATCCCGGCACAAGCCGCTGTCGCCGCTGGGCTCCGCTAAACTGGTATCGGTCCCCATCCTGTCGAGGGAGCCGTTGCCTCTTCGCCGCTATCGCGCTCTGTTATGCCTTTAAGCTCTGCTGCTGCCGTCGAGGATCTCCTTTAAAATTCTTTGCAAACTATCCTCGTGCCTCGCCTGTCTCACCTACAGTCTGGCCCTGCTGTGTGCCGCTCGCCGTCCAAATCGCCCGCTGGTCTCACTGAAGGGCAGGTGCCCGCCCCCAAAAGTCGTCTCACAGCTCTTGGCGACTGATTACCAGAGGAGTACCGGCTGCTCTCGTGCCGATCTATCCACCCAGCCGGGTGCCGCCGCTCTGCAACGGGTATTGGGCAGTTTAAAGCCCTGCCGGTCCACTGCCATCAGCGGTGCTCACGGCGATCACACCGGCGATCACGGCGATGGCCGCACTGGTCTGGTGGCATGTAAATAGCCGCGCCGCCCACATCATCAATAGCGACAACGGCGGCGATATTTGCGGCCTGTATCTGAAGTAAATATGCCTTTTGCTGTAAGATCAGGACCGGATCTCTGCCAAACACAGCGCGCGCTTTGAGACTACCGGCCCCACGCCCCAACCGGTTTCCCAAGCAGCGCCGCGCTTTACCCCCCTTCACTGTCGGCGATCAGCGCCGCCCCTATTGGGTCGCCCGGCAAAGTGGCGAAAATTTTACCACATGCTCTATAGCCGCCCTATAAAGGCGGTGTAGATCTGCCGGCCATACCGTAAAGCTATGTATCCAGGTGTGATCTGCCCCCATGAGGACTATCCACGAAAACGCAAAAAACACAGCGTGCATCTCGCATTTTTAAAGCTGTTTTCAGGTTACTTTGTGGCTGCTTTCAGGTCGGGCAATTTCCCCCAAAACAGTTGCCGCTGTCCCCGGCACCCCCTATGTCGGCCATCCCACCAAACTGCCCGTAAAGCCCAATGGCCACCGCTCCTTTAGCCGTGTTTCATTATTTACATTTACTTCCCCCGGCGGCTACCCTCCCGCCCCTTTTATCCAGACGATACCCCACCTGCGGTCGCTTCGGCCCTTGCCGCCATTTGGGCCAGCCAAAGCGCCCACGATCTCAGCCCAAAAGCACACCCGCCACCAGGTACACCTCTATCAGAATTTTTAATATAGGCAGGTATCCGTGCCCCGCTCCGCATCCCACCGCTTTCCCTTTAACAACAAAAAAGCGGCGAGCTCACGCTCGTCGCTTTTTACATTCTCGGTATGCTCTTTCAGTACAGCTGTCAGATCTTTTTCTCCAGCAGCTCGCGCAGCACCGCAGGGTTGCCTTTGCCTTTCGACAGCCGCATACATTGGCCCACCAAAAAGCCCAGTACATTGGTCTTGCCGTTATGGTAGTCCTCCACCGCTTTGGCATTGTCGGCCAATACCTGCTCCACCACGCCCTCCAGAGCGGAGGTATCGCTGATCTGGGCCAGCCCTTTTTCCTTCACAATAGCCGCCACATCGGCGTCGGCACAGTCGATGATCTCCTCCAGCACCGTCTTGGCAGCGGTAGAGGAGATGGTCTTGGCCTCTGCCAGTTTGATCATCTCGATGAGCGCCGCCGGCTGTAGCGCCAGCTCATCTATCTCGCAGTTTCGCTCGTTGAGCGTTTTCGAGATATCGCCCAGTATCCAGTTGGAGATCGAGCGGGGGCTCACGCCGCCAATAGCCAGGCAGGCCTCAAAGAACTTGGATTTCTGGATGTTTTCTGCCAGCAGCGTGGCCTCGATCTGGGGCAGCTGGCAGTCTTTCATATAGCGCTCTATTTTCTGGTTGGGCAGTTCGGGGATCTGCGCTTTCAGCTCCGCCACATGTTCCTCGGTCACATAAATGGCCCGCAGGTCCGGCTCGGGGAAATAGCGGTAGTCCTGGGCATCCTCTTTCGAGCGCAGCAGCACGCTCACACCTTTGGCGTCATCCCAGCGGCGCGTCTGCTGCTCCACAGTGCCGCCGCTCTCCACCAGTTCTATCTGCCGGGCGATCTCGTACTCAATGGCCCGCACCGCGCCGCTAAAGGTGTTTACGTTCTTCATCTCGCACCGGGTGCCAAATTCCTTCGATCCCTTGGGCATGATGGAAACGTTCACATCGCAGCGCAGCGAGCCCTCCTGCATCTTGCAGTCCGAAATATCCAGGTACTGCAGGATCGACTTGATGGTCTCCAGGTATGCCTTGGCCTCCTCCGAAGAGCGGATATCCGGCTCCGACACGATCTCGATGAGCGGTACACCGCAGCGGTTGAAGTCCACCAGCGATCCCGAGAATTTCTCGTCGTGGATGAGCTTGCCGGCATCCTCCTCAATGTGGATGCGGGTGATGCCCACCCGCTTTTTTTCACCGTTTAGCATAAAGTCCACGTAGCCGTGCTCGCAGATGGGTATGTCGTACTGCGAGATCTGGTAGGCCTTGGGCAGGTCGGGGTACATGTAATTCTTGCGGTCCTGCTTGGTGATGTTGTTGATCTTGCAGTTGGTCGCATGCCCCATAAGGATGGCGTAGTCCACCACCTGCTTGTTCAGCGTGGGCAACGTCCCGGGCATGCCCAGGCAGATGGGGCACACCTGTGCGTTGACCATACCGCCAAAGGCGTTTTTACAGCTGCAGTAGATCTTCGATTCAGTAGAGAGCTCGGCGTGAACCTCAAGACCGATAACTACCTCGTATTCCATATTCTCTCTCCTCCTCTAACCGATCTGGGGCAGCGCATAGTGCCAGCCGGTCGCTTTTTCATAGGCGTGTCCCGCCGACAGCAGCTTGTCCTCGCCAAATTTGGGGCCGATCAGCTGCATGCCGATCGGCAGCCCGGCGGCGTCCTTGCCGCAGGGCATGCTCAGTGCCGGCAGCCCGGCTATGTTCACCGTAACCGTACAGATATCCGATTTGTACATGGCCACCGGGTCGTCCACGTTCTCGCCTAACTTAAAGGCGGTGGTGGGCACGGTGGGGGTGATGAGAAAATCACACTGTGCAAAGGCCTGCTCAAACTCGCAGCACAGCTGCCGCTGAAAGGCTTTGCCCTTTTTGTAATAGGCGTCAAAGTAACCCGAGCTCAGCACATAGGTGCCCAACATGATGCGGCGCTTTACCTCATCGCCAAAGCCCTCGGTACGCGAGTTGACGTACATATCCGTCAGGCTCTCATACTCCTTGGCGCGGTAGCCGTACTTCACCCCGTCAAAACGGGCTAGGTTCGAAGATGCCTCCGCCGACGAGATAATGTAATAGGCAGACAGCGCATGTGCCGTCGAGGGGATCGATACCTCCACCACCTCGGCGCCCAGGCGGCGATATGTATCGGCCGCTGCAAGCACCGCGCTCTGCACCTCCTGCGACACGCCTTCGCCAAAGTACTCCTTTGGCAGGCCAACGCGCATCCCGGCCACGTCTTGATCCAGGTAAGCGCGGTAGTCGTCGCGGTGCGCACAGTCTGTCGAGGTGGCGTCCAGCTCATCCTTGCCGGTGATCACGCTCAGCAGCATGGCCACGTCCTCACAGCTGCGCCCCATCGGGCCGATCTGGTCCAGCGAGGAGGCAAAAGCCACCAGCCCGTAGCGGGATACCGCCCCGTAGGTGGGCTTTAGCCCCACGACACCGCAAAACGCAGCCGGCTGGCGGATCGAGCCGCCGGTGTCCGAGCCCAGCGCCAGCGTGGCCTCGCAGGCAGCCAGCGCCGCCGCGCTGCCGCCCGAAGAGCCGCCCGGCACTCTCGTCAGGTCGTGGGGGTTCTTTGTCTTTTTAAAGTGCGAGTTCTCGCAGGAAGAACCCATGGCAAACTCGTCCATATTCACCTTGCCAATAGTGATGAGTCCCGCCTGGCGCAGCTTGTCCACCACCGTGGCACTGTAGGGGGGCACAAAATTTTCCAGCATCTTCGAGGCGCAGGTAGTGCTCACCCCCTCGGTGCAGATGTTGTCCTTCACCGCAATGGGCACCCCGGCCAGCGGCGGCAGTTTCTCCCCCGCCGCCCGGCGGCGGTCGATCTCGGCCGCCTGGGCCAAAGCGTCCTCCCGGCACAGGGTCAAATAGGCGTCTACCTGTCCCTCTACTGCGTCGATCTGCGCGTAGATGTCCTCCACGATCTCGGTTGCCGTGCAGCTGCCGGCAGCGAGCATCTCGGCCAGTTCGGCCGCTGTCTTTTTATAAAGTTCCATCTCGGTCTCTCCTCCCTACTCGCTCACCGTCTTGGGCACGACCACACAGCCGGCCTCTACCTGCGGCGCACCGGCCAGCAGCTTCTCCCGGGGCATCGAGGGCTTTACAATGTCCTCGCGCAGCTCCATGGCATCGGCCGGGTCGGGCCGCTGGTCAAAGTCCTTTTGCTCCGGCAGTGATTCCACCATGGCGATAATGTCCTGCATCTGTTTCTGGTAGCGGGCAAAGTCTTTTTCCTCGATCTTCAGGTTTGCCAACTTGGCGATATGCCGAATATCGATATCCATACATAGACCTCCTGTATTTTGTGCACGCAAACGCGGCCTTGAGACTGCCAGCACTACTGCTGGCCGATCATCTGCAAAAATTCATCCTCGCTCAGCACTGGTACGCCCAGTGCCTGGGCCTTCTCCAGCTTGCTGCCGGCGTCCTCTCCGGCGATCACGTAGCTGGTCTTTTTCGATACGCTGCTGGCTGCTGCACCGCCGTTTTGCTTAATAAAGGCGGTGATCTCGTCGCGGGTGTAGTGCGATAGCTTGCCGGTGACTACAAATTTCTGCCCGGCCAGCGCATCGCCTTTTTGGCTCTGTGCGGCAGTGGTGTTCACCCCGCCGGCCCGCAGCCGCTCTATCAGTTGCCGGTTTTTTTCCTGGGCAAAGTAGGCGACGATGTTCTGGGCCATTATGTCGCCGATGTTGTCGATGGCGCTCAGCTCCTCCTCGGTGGCTGCCATCAGCTGGTCGATATCGCCATACCGCTCACATAGCAGCTCCGAGGCCCGGTGCCCTACATTTTTAATGCCCAGCCCAAACAGCAGCCGCGGCAGATCGTTGTGGCGCGAGCGCTCGATGGCGTCGATGAGGTTTTGCGCCGCTCTCTCTTTAAAGCCCTCCAGTGCCAGCACCTGATCAAAAGTCAGGCCATAGAGGTCGGCGAAATCGCGCACCAGTCCCGCCTCCATCAGCGCCTTGACGATAGCCGGTCCCAGCCCGTCGATATCCATGGCCGCCCGAGAGGCAAAATGTACCAGACTGCGGTAGATCTTGGCCGGGCAGTCGGGGTTGGGGCAGATAATGGCCGATTCCTCTTCACTGCGCCGCGTCTCGGTGCCGCAGGCCGGGCAGTGGTGGGGGATGGTATAAACCTGACTGTCGGGCGCGTGCTCTTTTACCGCCACCACCTCGGGGATGATCTCCCCCGCCTTGCGCACCACGATGGTGTCGCCGATACCGATCTCTTTTTCAGAGATAAAATCCTGGTTGTGCAGCACCGCCCGCGACACGGTGGTGCCCGCCAGCTCAATGGGGTCAAACAGCGCCGTTGGCGTCAGTGCACCGGTGCGCCCCACATTGATTTCAATGTCCCGCAAAACAGTCTCTTTTTCCTCGGGCGGGTACTTGTAGGCCACCGCCCATTTGGGGCATTTGGCTGTCGAGCCCAGCTCCTCGCGCTGGTGCAGGTCGTTTACCTTTACCACCGCGCCGTCGGTGTCAAAGGCCAAACTGCCGCGTAGCTGGCCGATCTGCTCAATGCGGTCGACGATGTCGTCAGTGTTGCGGCACACCACAAACTCGGGCGATACCAAAAAACCCTGTTCGGCCAGCCATTCCAGTGTCTGGCTGTGGGTGGCAAAGGTCTTCCCCTCTATCCGCTGCAGGTTAAATACAAAGATCGACAACTTGCGCGCTCTGGTGATAGACACATCTTTTTGCCGCAGCGAGCCCGCCGCCGCATTGCGGGGGTTTTTAAAGGGCTTTTCCTCGTCCTCCAGCTGCTGTTTTACCAGCGCCGCAAATACCTTTTTGGGCATGTACACCTCGCCGCGTACCTCCAGCGGCCCCTTGAACGCGATCGTCTTGGGGATACTGCGGATGGTGCGCAGGTTCACCGTGATGTCCTCACCGACCACGCCGTTGCCGCGGGTCGAGCCCCGCACCAGTTTGCCGCCGTCGTATTCCAGCGAGACCGACAGCCCATCGATCTTCATCTCCACCACGTAGTCGCCGTCATAGCTCTCCTGCAGCTTGTCGCAGAACTCCCGCACCTGCTCCACCGAGAACACATCCTGCAAGCTCTCCATCTTTACTGCGTGCGTTACCTTTTCAAACTGCGACGAGCTCTCTCCCCCCACCATCTGGGTGGGCGAATCTTGGCTTTTCAGCGCGGGGTATTCCTCCTCCAGCGCGCGCAGCCGCTGGGTCAGCTGATCGTAGTCGTAGTCGTCTATCTCCGGGTCATCTCGGTTGTAATAGCGGTCGTTGTGGTAGCGGATCTGCTCCTCCAGCTGCCGCATCTCCTGCTGTATCTTTTCGGTATCTGTCATGGCTGTGCCTCCCTGCGTACATACTTGTATAGTATATCATAAGCAGTATGGTTTTTCCAGTGGCCCAGTATACCAAAAATACCGTGTGCAGCACCGCTCGCACCTATCTGTGTCCACCCGCCTAAAAGCCGCCTGCAATCGGTCCGGCAGGCGGCTAAAAAAGGCGTTATTTACAATTTAGTAACAATTTCACTGCTGCTGCGGCCGGTTGGCATAGTCGTTTATTTTGCCGATCGTCGAGCTCTCGTCCCCAGTCACATGGGTAAACTGGCTGGGTGCCGCGCCCACGATGACCGTCTCTACCAGCGGGTAGCTGGTGGTAAATTCGGTGGTAGTGATGTAGCCGGGAATGACCGCCGTCAGCGATATATTTACCTTTAACACCATCTGATGGCGTGTCTGGTTGATGCCCGCCGAGTCAAACTGGTCCACCACTTCGCTCTCCACATAGGTGGCCGGCTGTACCCGCAGGTTCACTTTGGGCCCTACGCCCTGCAAGATCTGGGTCCCCAGCAGCGACCCCACCGGTATCTGGATGTTCTGCATTTCCAGTTGGGCCATCCCCTCATTGATCTTTTTGACGATGTTGGCCTTAAAGGTGTTGATAGCCACCGAGTTGGCCTCGATGCCGATGATCTTGTGGTCTTCATCGTACAGGATCTCCGAAAATTTGTCGTAGGTCAAGTGCTCCTGTTGGGTGTAGTAGAGGATGGCATCGTTGACCACGTCGGTGGCGTAGCTCTTGGCCTGGTAGGCGGCAAACGACTGGACCACCGGCCGCAACTGTCGGTCGATCAAAAAAATGCCCACTCCCAAAATGCCAAATAGCAAAAGTAACCGGCACAGCCATGCCCGGCGGTGTGCGCGTTTTCTCCGCTGCAATGCGATCCCTCCCCACTGGTGTTTTATACCCCAGTCTATACAAAAACACAGAGTTTGGTACCGCTTTTTTGCGTTTTTCTCCCCTTAATGGCTCAAAACCGCTCTCAAACTGCCCCAGATCACACAAAAAAGCCCCGGCGCTCATGCCCGCCGGGGCTCTTTTTGGCTCTATATTTTAGATAGAAATGCAGTGAGCGATCTCCAGCAGCTTGGTCTCGATGCCCTTTTTCATGGACAGTGCCTCGTTGATCTCGTAATCGACGATCTCACCGTTTTTCATGGCCACTACCCGGTTGCCGATGTTCTGGGTAAGCAGCTCCACTGCGTGGTAGCCCATCTGGGTCGCCACAACGCGGTCGCGCAGCGTGGGACTGCCGCCGCGCTGTACGTGACCGAGCACGGTTTTGCGGGTGTCGATACCGGTGTTGTCGCGAATGATCTGAGCGATCTCCTCCGCCTTGCCCACGCCTTCGGCCACCATCACGATAAAGTGGTGTTTGCCGCACTCCTGGGCGTAACGGATACGTGCCAGCAGGTCGCGCTCGGGGTCAAAATCCTGCTCGGGAACTAAGATCACCGCGGCGCCGCAGGCGATGCCGGTATTCAGGGCGATATGCCCCGCCCGGCGGCCCATTACCTCTACTACGCTGCAGCGGGAGTGAGAGTTGGCAGTATCGCGCAGTTTGTCCACCATCTCAACGACAGTGTTCATGGCGGTGTCATAGCCGATGGTATACTCTGAGCAGGCGATATCGTTATCGATGGTGCCGGGAATACCAATACAGGGGGTACCTACATTAGAGAGGTCCTGGGCGCCGCGGAAAGAACCGTCGCCACCGATGACCACCAGACCGTCGATGCCGTTTTTCTCGCAGATCTCGTGTGCCTTGATCACGCCGGCCATCTCTTTAAATTCTAAGCAGCGGGCAGTGTAGAGTACCGTGCCGCCGCGCTGAATGATTTCCGAAACCGAGCGCATTCCCATATCGATAAACTCTTCGTTGAGCAGACCGGCATAACCGTGCATGATGCCCTTGACCTTTAAGCCCTTGGACAGAGCGGTGCGCACCACTGCGCGGATGGCCGCATTCATGCCCGGCGCATCTCCGCCACTGGTGAGAACGCCAATGGTCCCAATCTCTTTGTTGCTGTTCATTTTAAATACCCTCCTATAAGGTATAACATTATCCCATAGAATTTATTGTACACTGTGAAAAATCATACTGTCAAGATGGACGACTGCGAATTCACTTGCATTTGACAAATTTTTCACCAAATTGCTGCCCCATCTCCTGCAGCAGTGCATCCGACAGGTCCACAAATAAGTTGCGGCTAGCTTTGAGCGCCTTGCGGGTGTCGGCAAAACAGATGATCAGGGGATGTGTGCCCCGATGGCGCAGCGCGATCTGCCGCACCTGCTCCAGCCCCTCCGGCGTGTTCTGCGGCAGCATCACATACAGCGCCTTGGCCGGGACCGTTTCCACAGGTACCTCTGCCGGCCCGGCGCGCCGCTGTCCTGGTGACCGGCCCTGCCTGGCACCGGCAGGTGCCGGGTCGCGCTTAGCTTCCTCGGTCGTCTGCACATATTCGCAGATGATCTTGGGAGATTCCTCCTCCCTGATCGAGAGCCGCCCCCCCACCACCAGGATCGCATTCTCCTGCAGCAGGCCTTTACATCGCTGCACCACGTTGGGAAAAACCAGCATCTCCAGGCTGCCGGTACGGTCCTCGATGTTGCAAAACATCATGGTGGTACCGCTCTTGGTAATTTTTGTACGAGCGGTGTCGATTACTACCAGCAGCTTGACCAGTGTGTTATCGCGGCTGTCGTCGGCGTCCAAAAGCGGGGCGATCTGCTGAAAACGGTGCTTTTTTACGTAGTCGCGGTACTCATCTAAGGGGTGCGCTGACATGTAACAACCCAGTATCTCCTTTTCCATGCGCAGTTTTTCGTGCAGTGGATAGTCCTCAAGCTCCCGATGGATAAAGCTGTCCTCCAGCCGGTCTCCTTCAGCTCCATCTTCTGCCGGCACCTCGAACAAGTTCAGCTGCCCCTCTACATTTTTGCGGTCCCGCTCCTCGATGTAGTCAAAGATCGGCTCGATAGCAGCCGCTTGCGCACGCCGGTTGGGTTCCAGGCGGTCAAAGCAGCCGCATAGCACCATGCTCTCTACCGATTTGCGGCTAAGCTGCCTGGTCAGCACTTTTTTCATGCGATTTATAAAATCATAGAGCGACAAAAAGGGGCCGCTGCTCTGGCGTTGGGCCACGATCTCCTCGATAATGCCCCGACCAAGCCCCTTAATACCCAGTAAACTGTACTGGATAGCCTTCTGGTGCACAGCAAAGCCGAGGTCGCTCTCGTTGACCGTGGGCGGCAATACCTGAATGCCCAGTGTGTCGCACTCGGCAATGTATTCAGCCACCTTGTCGGTGTTGCCCAGTACACTGGTCAGCAGTGCCGCCATAAACTCCCGCGGGTAGTGGCATTTTAAGTAAGCGGTCTGGTAGGCCAAAAAGGCGTAAGCTGCCGCATGTGATTTATTAAAGGCATAGGAGGCAAAGCTCTCCATTTCGCTCCAAATATCCAGCGCTGTCTGCTCGTCGATGCCGTTTTTGATGCAGCCCACGCACTGACTGTCTGGGTCATCATCGCCGTACAAAAAGCGCTGTTTCTCCCGCATCATCACGTCGTGCTTTTTTTTAGACATGGCCCGGCGGACCATGTCTGACTGGCCGTAAGTAAAGCCGGCCAGTTTGCGGCAGATCTCCATCACCTGCTCCTGATAGACGATGCAGCCGTAGGTCACGTCCAAAATATCTTTGAGCAGGGGGTGCTTATAAGTCACATCTTGGGGGTGTTTGTTGTTGTGGATATAACGCGGGATCGAGTCCATCGGTCCCGGCCGGTACAGCGAGATAACGGCGATCAGGTCCTCAATACCGGTGGGCTGCAGGTCGGCCAGCACCCGCTTCATTCCGCCCGATTCAAACTGGAAAATACCCACACAGGCGCCCGATGAGAGCATTCGATAGGTCTTTTTGTCGTGCAGATCGATGTCGTTTAAAACAAAATCGGGCTGCCATTTTTTGATCGCCCGCTCGGCGTCGCTGACCACCGTCAGAGTGCGCAGCCCCAAAAAGTCCATTTTTAAAAGGCCCAGCTCCTCCAGCGTGGTCATGGTGTACTGGGTCACGATCTGCCCGTCGGTAGACTGTAGCGGCACGTAGTAAGATACCGGCATACGGCTGATCACTACCCCGGCAGCGTGGGTAGAAGCATGCCGCGGCATCCCCTCTACTTTGCGGGCCATATCGATGAGTTCCTTGGCAGTGGGATTTTCATCGTACATCTGCTTTAGGTCAGAGGATAGCTGCAGTGCCTCGTCGATGGTGATCTTCAGCTGCATGGGTACCAGCTTGGCAATCTGATCGCAGGTGGCATAGGGCAGCCCCATCGCACGGCCCACATCGCGCACGGCTGCCCGCGCAGCCATGGTGCCGAAGGTAATGATCTGCGCCACGTGATCCTCACCATATTTCGAGATGACATAGTCGATGACCTGCTGGCGCTTCTCATAGCAAAAGTCAATGTCAAAATCGGGCATACTCACTCGTTCGGGGTTTAAAAACCGCTCGAAGATCAGATTGTACTGGATGGGGTCGATTCCGGTGATCCCAATACAATAAGCTGCTAAGCTGCCGGCGCCCGATCCGCGCCCCGGTCCCACCGGGATATCGTGGCGTCGGGCGTAATCGATAAAGTCGTGCACGATGAGGAAGTAGTCTACATACCCCATCTGGGTGATTACCTGCAGCTCGTAATCCAGCCGCTGGCGTATTTCGGGCGGGCAGTCCTCCCCGTATTTTTCGGTAAGACCCTGGTAGCACTTATCGAGGAAGTACTGCTGGTTGTCGCCGGTAGGCGAGTGGAACTCCGGCAGCTTCGTCACGCCAAACTCGAACTCGATCTCGCACATATCGGCGATCTTGCGGGTGTTGGCTATGGCCTCAGGCAGGTAGCCGAACAGGTTCTCCATCTCCTGCTGGCTCTTCACGTAAAATTCCTGCGTCGAAAACTCCAGCCCGCTCTCGTCATCCACTGTTTTGCCCAGCTGGATACAGGTCAGCACATGCTGCATCTTGCTATCTTCCTGCTCTAAGTAGTGGCAGTCGTTGGTGCACACCAGCGGCAGATCCAGGTCTCTTGCCAGCTTGATAAGCTGGGGGTTTACTTCCATCTGCTGCTGAATACCGTGGTTTTGCAGTTCGATATAGTAGTGGTCTTTGCCAAACAGCTCTTTATAAAATTTGGCCGTCTCATAGGCTTTGTCAGCATCTCCCTGTAAAAAATAGCTGGGTACTTCCCCGCTGATACAGGCCGACATACAGATAAGCCCCTCAGAATGTTCTCGGAGCAGCTCGTGGTCGATGCGGGGCTTCTTATAAAAGCCATCGATATAGGCCTGGCTTACCATATAGATGAGATTTTGGTAGCCGGTGTAGTTTTCGCACAGCAATACCAGATGATAGTTCTGGCTGTCCCGTCCGCCTGTCTTGTCCTGACGGCTGCGGGGGGCCACATAGCACTCACAGCCAATAATGGGTTTTACCCCTTTTTGCTTGGCTGCCTTGTAAAACTCGATAGCGCCGTACATCACCCCGTGATCGGTGATGGCCACTGTGTCCTGTCCCAGGGCCAGCACCCGGTCCATCAGCCGGTTTATGCGGCAGGCGCCGTCGAGCAGGCTGTACTCGGTATGCAGGTGCAGGTGGACGAATTGGTTGGTCTTTTCCATGATCGCGCCTTTCTGTGGGGTGTGTCAGTCGATGGGCTTGTCCGCCCGTTCCTCCCGCAGCGCCTTGGCGATGCTGCGGATCTTGGCCAGCCGGTGATTGAGGCCGGATCTGCTGATAGAGAGCCCACCTGTCGCCAGCAACTCTGCCAGCGACATGTCGGGGTTTTGCAGCCGCAACATAGCCACTGCGCGCAGTTCATCGCTCAGCCGATCTTCAGCGTGTTGGTCCAGAAGATACTGAATGTCCTCCACCTGCCCCGCTGCCGCCGACACGGTCTTATCGATGTTGGCGGTCTCACAGTTGGTAATGCGGTTCACCTGGTTGCGGATCTCTTTGTAGATCTTCACATTCATCAGCTGCACGGCTGACATAGGGGCGCCAAATAGGGTCAGCAGTTCCTCTATCTCGCCGCTGTCCTTAAAATACAGCACATGGCTGCCCTGCCGCCTGGCATATTTGGGCACTAGACCCACTTTTACAAACTGGGGCATCAGGTCTTTTGTCAGGTTGGTGCGGCTGGTGACCAACTCCAAATGATATTCTTTCTGCGGGTCGGTCACTCGCCCACAGCTCAAAAAGCAGCCAGCCAAAAAAGCGCGCACACAGTGCTCACAAACAAAATTCTGCTCCTTTATACGCACCGACACTTCTCCCGGCTGGTGCCCAAACGCGGCCAGCAGCCCTCTTACCTCTTCGCGGTCGACGATATGCAGCGCAAATACCGTGCGCCCACTACTGCTGCTCCGCTCGATAACATATACACAAAAGCCGTCTCCAAACAACTGCTTAACAAAAGTCTTAGCAGTGGTGGCGACAGCCTCGTTATCGGTAGTCAGCGCTATACCCTCCTCGCCAAAGCTGTGGCTGCACAGCAGCAGGCCATACAGCATGGCCCGCACACAGCAGTCGCCAGAGGGCAGGTTTTTGCAGATCTCGTCTTTTACATCTCTCGAAAACGACATGGACACTCCTTGGGGTAAGCGGTACGGCAGCTCAGCGGTCTTTCAAAATATCGCGGTGGGTCACTTTTGACTTATAGCCCTTTTCGCCAAAGTGTCGGCAAATGGTCTCGGCTATGGCTACCGAGCGGTGCTTGCCGCCGGTGCAGCCAATGCCAATAACCAGCTGGCTCTTGCCCTCCTGCTGGTACAGCGGCACCGTAAAGTCCAGTAGATCCAGCAGCTTATTCATAAAGTCGCGGGTGACCTGCCGCTCAAACACATAGTCGTATACCGGTTGGTCCAGCCCCGTCTGGTGCTTGAGCTCGTCGATATAAAACGGGTTGGGCAAAAAGCGCACATCAAATACCAGGTCGGCCTCTACCGGCACGCCGTATTTAAATCCAAACGACAGCGTACTCAGCTGAAAAAACTCACTGGACGACTCGGCAAATATATCGATGATGCGCTGCTTGAGCTGAGAGATGGATAAAAGCGAGGTGTCGATGACATAGTTGGCACGCTCTTTGATGGGCGAGAGCATCAGCTGCTCGGCCTGCACCGCCTTTTCCAGCGATCCCTGGGCCACATCCAGAAGTGGATGGCGGCGCCGGGTCTCTTTGTACCGGCGTACCAGCACATTGGCAGCACAGTCCAAAAACAGTATCTTCACATCGATGCCGGTGCTCCTGATCTGGTCCAGCTGTCCCACCAGTTCATAGAAAAAATCGCCCGAGCGGGCATCTGCCACCACGGCGACTTTGCTCACCTTGCCCTCGGTCTGGATGCAGACCTCAAAAAAGCGGGCGATCAGGGCCGGCGGGATGTTGTCTATACAGTAATAGCCCATATCCTCCATCACGTTTACAGCCTGCGACTTCCCCGCCCCTGAAAGGCCGGTGATAACGATCAGTTCCACGGTGTCTATGCCCCCCTTATCTCTTCTATATCCCGGCAGCCGGTGCCCGGCCACACATCTCATCTCGGCTCTCACGCTCTAGTGGAGGATCTTTACCTCGCGCTCCAGCTTGATGCCGGTCTTCTCTTTTACGATGGCCTGCACGCGGCGGATGAGCTCCAGCACATCTGCACAGGTGGCGCCCCCGGCATTTACCACAAAGCCACAGTGCTTCTCGCTCACCTGGGCGCCGCCGACCTTAAACCCGCGCAGGCCGCACTCATCGATCAGCGCCGAGGCATAACCGCCTACCGGCCGCTTAAAGGTGCTGCCGGCGCTGGGCATATCCAGCGGCTGCTTGTCATAACGCCGTCCCAGCAGGTCGTCCATCTTGGCCCGTATCACCGCTGTTTCGCCCGGCTGCAGCTGGTACTCCACGCTGGTGATCACGCATTTTTTACCGGTGAAGTAGCTGTGTCGGTACGAAAAATCACAGGTCTGTCGGTCGATACATCCGGGTCTCCCGTCCTCCACATACCACACCCGGCTAATGACATCTTTCATCTCGCCGCCATAAGCACCGGCATTCATATAAGCTGCGCCCCCGGCGCTGCCGGGTATGCCCCAGGCAAATTCCAATCCGGTCAGACCACCTGCATAGGCGGTGTAGCAAACTCTGGAAAGCGAGGCCCCGGCCGAGGCCACCAGCGCATTGCCCCGCACGGAGACCTGCGCATAGCGGTTGGTACAACACAGGATCACCCCGCGGTACCCCTCGTCGGGCACGAGTATATTCGAGCCGTTGCCCAGCACAAAAAAGGGCAGATCACTGCGCTGCAGCCAGCTGGCCAGCTGCTCCATAGCCGCATCGGTCCGCGGCACAACATACCAGTCGGCTGCGCCCCCTAAGCAAAATGTGGTGTGTCGGCTCAGCGGCTCATCCTGCAAAAGCACACAGTCCTGACCGCTGGCAAAATCGATAAAGTTTTGATAGTTCAAGTAGTTTCCTCCCGATCGCGTCATATCCTGCCCGCCTCAGCGCGGGGTCACTGTAACTGTATTTAGTAGACCACCGGGATATGCCGGTTCGACAGAGCGCGCTTAAACCGCTCCAGATCGGTGTTGATGATGAGTTCCGGCGGAAAATCCACTTCCCGCAGAAGATCCAGGGCGATCTGTACGTCCCCCACGTTAAACGGCGAGTGAGAGTCGGAATTTACCACGACCTCCACTCCATGCTTTGCGCACAGTTTTGCCACATAGCGCATATTTTCCTTGGCGCCGGCACGGAAAGTGAAAGAACTGGCGTTAAACTCGATATATTTGCCGCTATCTTTAAATTTGGGCACCACATAGTCGTAGTCAAACTTAAAATTGTTGGGGCCGGGGTGACCAAACACATCGATGTACGGGTTTTTGAGCATTCCCAAAATCGCCTCGGTGTGCTGTTCGACGGTACCGGGCTTTATGGCCTCGGGGTGAAAAGAGGCCACCACCCAGTCCATCTTTTTGAGCAGGTCTTCCGGCAGATCGATGTGCCCCTCGTAATCGATGATGTTGGTCTCAGCCCCAGTGAGCACCCGCACCCCCTCGATGTAGTTGGGGATGAGGTGCAGGTTAAAAAAGTGCCACACATGAGCCGCGTCGTCCATGGCCGGGGCGTGGTCGGTCATGGCGATGCACGACAGCCCGTGTTTGGCCGCATAGGTGGCCATCTCGATGATGGTCCCATAGGCGTGACTGGAGGCGATCGTATGGGTGTGCGTATCTGCGACGATGTTCATATTTTACATTCCTCCGGGAGCGTTATCTTCCTGTATTTTGTGTGGATAGCGGGCTGTATCGGCATACTAAAAGAAGTCGATATCCTGTTCTTCGGCCTTCTTCACGTCATCGAGCATACCCAAATTGGTGAGCAGCTGCCTTGCGGCGTTGTAACCCATGCGTTTCTGGCGGTTGTTCATGGCCGCCACCTCGATGATGATGGCCAGGTTGCGCCCGGGCTTTACCGGAATATCCAGCGACGGGATATTGATGCCCAGTATTTCGGTGTGGGTGTTTTCCAGACCGATGCGGTCATAGTTTTTTCCCTGCTCCCAGGGCTCTAGGTGAATGATCATATCCACCTTCTCGCTCATTTTGACCGAGCCGATACCAAATATGCGGCGCACGTTGACGATACCGATACCTCGCAGCTCCACAAAGTGGCGGATGTTGTCCGGCGACTGGCCCACCAGCGTGGTGGCCGAGGTGCGCCGCAGCTCCACCGCGTCGTCAGCTATCAGCCGATGGCCGCGTTTTACCAGCTCTATTGCCGTCTCGCTCTTGCCTACGCCGCTCTCGCCTAGCAGAAGGATTCCCTCGCCGTACACCTCAACCAGCACCCCGTGCCGGGTGATGCGGGGCGCCAGCTCCACGTTCAGGTAAGAGATCAGCCCCGACATAAAAGCCGAAGTGGCCTCGCGGGTGCGCAGCAGCGGCACCTGGTACTCTTTGGCCGCCTCGATGGCCGCCGGAAAGATCTCCAGCCCGCGGGTAAATACCACCGCTGCCGGCTTGGCCTTAAAAAAGCGAAAGAGACTCTTCTCGCGAAATTCCTCGGTGCAGTCCTGCAGGTACGAGTACTCCAGATTGCCGATGAACTGGATGCGCCCCGCGTCAAAAAAGTCGTGGTGACCGGCCAAGTACAGGCCGGGGCGATTGATATCAGGGGTGGTGATGAGCAGCTCCTCGGGGTTTTGGGGCATATTCACCGCCTCTAAATTGAATTTTTGTATCAAGGTAGAGAGCTTTACACTAAAAGTCGCCATTTTATGGCCTCCTTATCCGTTATGACAACGGGCATTTGTCCCTTCTATAAAAAGCATCGCGCAAAAAAATGCAGATATATACAAATCTATTATATAGTAGTTGTCCCCCGCTTTCAACAGATAGTTTGCCGCCGCCAAACAGATTTTGTCACTTCCGTAAGAAAGATTTTACCAGATCGTAAGAATTGCCGATTTGTCTTGCATTTGTCAGTATGGTATAATGTGTAAAGTCAAAATGATAGCTAAAGCCTGTTTGCCTCTACAGTGTGGCCAACAGGCCTGTACCGAGGTCATGTAAAAGGTTTTGCGGCACCTGCCCCCGGGCGGGAAAAGCCTGACCACAAGCAGTTGGCGACCGACAGCGCCGACCGTTTCACTTTTAGCACACTGCCGGAGAATGGATCGTTTAAGTTATGAGGATAGCGCTGTTTGTAGAGACGTACCTGCCCTATATCAACGGTGTCGTCACCCACGTGCACGCACTGAAGACCGGGCTGGAAATGCTGGGCCATAAGGTGCTGGTGGTCACCGCCGACCCGGCCGTACACCACCACAAAATGGAAGACGGCGTGCTGTACTGCCCCTGCAAAAAGATCAAAAAGCTGTACGGCTACGGCCTGGCCAGCCCCATGAGCCGCCGTCGCGAGAAGTTGTTGAGCGAGTTTCACCCCGACATCATCCATGTCCACCAGGAATTTGGCATTGGCCTGTTTGGCTTTCAGTACGCCAAGCGCCACAAGATCCCCATGGTCTACACCATGCACACCATGTACGACGACTACCTGTATTACGTGGTGCCCAAAAAGCTGATACCGGCAGCCAAAAAGATCGCCGGCAAATACCCCCGCATGTTCGCCCGCCGCGCCGTGCAGGTCACCGGTCCCTCTAAAAAGGTGTCCGAATACCTGCACAGCCACGGGGTCACCAAGTCCATCAATGTGGTGCCCAATCCGGTAGAGCTCGATATGTTCAGTGTCAAAAAGGCAGATTTAGATCAGGTGGCGTCCATTCGGCAGCGCTATCACTACGCCGAGGATGACTTTGTGGTATGCTTTGTGGGCCGTATCGGTCGTGAAAAAGGGCTCGATAATCTGTTCGAGATGTGGGCTGAGAGTCTCGCCGATCAAAAACACCTCAAGCTGATGATCGTCGGCGACGGCCCCGACCGCCCCCGTCTCGTCGAGCTCAGCCGCCAGTTGGGTATTGGCGACCAGGTCAACATGATCGGCAAAGTCGAGCACGAGGATCTGCTCAACTATCTGGTGGCCTGCGACCTGTATGTCACTGCCTCTACCTCCGACACCAACTCCATCTCCATGTTGGAGGCCATGGCTGTGGGCCTGCCGGTGGTGCATATCCGCGATGATCTCAACCGCGGCCAGGTGGTCGAGGGGGTCAACGGCTTTATCTTCAGCGATGCCAAGAGCCTGCGCAAAAAAGTGATGGGTTACTGGCAGATGCCCGAAAAAGAGAAAAAAGCATTTAAAAAGTCAGTGGTGGCCTCGGTGCAGGATTCCGGTGCCAAGACCCTGGGCGAAAACCTCGAGCGGGTGTACCGCAACGCGCTGCAGGGCAAATGATCATAAAATATCTTTAGAGCGGGCCGATCAGCTGTATCGGCCCGCTCTTTTACAGCCAATTTCGACACGGCTGTACCCATACCCGTCTGTCATCAGCACACAGTCTTGCCTTTTGCCCGCAATTCATGTACATCACACAGCAAAAGGCTAAAATTGTGTCATTTTTTTGAGAATTTACTTGATTTGTTCACATCTGCTGCTTATAATAATAAACCGTGTGTGAAAACTTGGCGCTATCAGCGGGCAGTGATCTGGGTGCGACTCCCGTATCTTCTGCCCGCTTTTTACGGGAAAAGCGCCACCGTCTCTTGTACAGGAGGAAACGCTCATGAACAAAACGTACGATGTCGCCGTTATCGGCGGCGGTCCCGGCGGGCTGATGGCCGCCTACCGCATCGCCCAAAACGACCCCTCTCTCTCGGTGGTGCTCTTTGAAAAAGGCCATGCGCTGAGCGACCGGGTCTGCCCCCTGGTCAGCAAAAAGGTCGACAAGTGCATCAAGTGTCGCTCCTGTGCCATCATGGAGGGGATGGCTGGCGCCGGTGCCTTCTCCGACGGCAAATACGTCATCTCCACCGAGTACGGTGGCTGGCTGACCGATTTTCTCGCCCCCGAAACAGTCATCAATTACATCGAGCAGGCCGATGCGATCCTGGTCTCCTTCGGCGCCACGACCGAGCGCTTCATGCCCAATAACGAGCTCAAAAAGCTATGTATCCAAAACGATCTGCACATGTCGCAGGCCCAACTCAAGCACCTGGGGACCGACGCCAACTTCGAGACCATGTTGCACCTCATCGACAGCCTGCAGGGCAAAGTCGATATCCGCACCGATACCTGTGTCACCGATGTCGACCGGCACACCCATCAGATCAGCTTTACCAGCGGTGGACAGGCCGATACCGTCTCTGCCGACAAGATCCTGTTCGCCGTCGGTCGGGTAGGCAGTGGCTTTTTCTCTGACTGGTGTCAAAAAAATGATATTCCTCTCGAGAATAACCAGGTAGATGTGGGCGTGCGGGTCGAACTGCCCTCCATGATCTGGGAGGACTTCTCCCGCAAGATCTACGAGCCCAAGATCTGGTACCGCTCCAAAAAATACGGCGATGTCACCCGTATGTTCTGCTTTAACGAGCGGGGCCATGTGGTCACCGAAAATACCGCCGGCATCCTCACCGTCAACGGGCACTCCTACCGCGATGAGGCCCGCAAAACTCAGAACTCCAACTTCGCCCTGCTCTCTACCACCCGTTTCACCCAGCCCTTTAACGCCCCCATTGAGTACGCCCGCCACGTGGCCAAGCTGGCCAACATGGTATCTGGCGGCAGCGTGCTGGTACAGCGGCTGGGCGATCTGGAGGCCGGCCGCCGCACCGATGAGAAGCGGCTTCGCGACTCCACCACCAAGCCCACCCTAAACGCCGTGGCCGGCGACCTCAGCCTGTGCATGCCCAAGCGCCAACTCGACAATATCATCGAGACGCTGCACGCCCTCGATAAGATCGCCCCCGGCACTGCCAACCACGATACGCTGCTCTACGGCATCGAGTGCAAGTACTACTCGGCCCGCCCGGCCGCCGACGATTTTGAACTGACCGGATGCCCCGGCATCTATGCTCTCGGTGATGGAGCTGGCTTTACCCGCTCTCTGTCGCAGGCCTCGGCCAACGGTCTCTACATTGCCGATAAGATCTCGGCCAAAAATAATTTTTGCTTATCCCATAAATAAAAAACGCCGCTGTACGACACAGAGCTGTCCGCAGCGGCGCTTTTTTGCCAATCGGTTTTCGTCTTAACGACAACTATCCATTTTTAGGTGCAGCCGATAGGCTCTCCCCATCACTGTCCGGCGAGCTCCAACGCGGATATATCCTATCCTCCTCGCTCACTCTTTTTGCACCTTTACCTCAAACGATATGGCCTGTTCATCTCTGCCCTCTAGCGGCGGCCAGCCCCGGCGGCGGCACTGCTGTAAGTATTCGGCAACCGCCCCTTCCAGTGGTTTGGCCTCTATCTCCTGGGCCGTATCGGTCCACACCGTCACTGCCGGGGTCCCGGCAGTCAGATCGGTAGTGGGTAAAGACGACACCACCAGCCCCCACCGGCTCTTGTAGTCGTGCAGGCGCCGGTTGAGCAGCAGATACCCCAAATAGGTGTCCTCCTCCAGCAGTGTCACATCTTCACCCTGTACTCGCAGCGCCTGAGGTGTAGACAGTCCCAGTGGGCTGCTATTCAGTACCGGCAGTACGCAGACCTCCCCGGCGCAGTCGATGAGGTCACAAAAACCCAATCGGCTGCTCTGTTGTTGGGTGATCTGGGTCAGTGCCTGGTCAAAATCGCCGGTGTAAGCGTACAGCTTGGCCCCCGGTCGCAGGTCCATCTCCTCAATACAAAAGCGGCGTAGGACCTCACGTCCCCGCTGCCGCAGCAGTTGTTCCTGTACAAAGATCTGGTCGATACCGTCAAAGAACACCTCTTTGTAGCGCAGATTCTCTACCAGCTCATGCACGTCGCTCCCCACAACGGTCAAGAAGGTGTTTTCCTCTGGTTGGATGATTTCCAGCTGCGCTTGCAGTCCGCCATCTGATACCTGCGACAGCGCCAGCGACTTGACGATCTTGCGCTCACCGATCTCGGTGCTGCTCACACAGCCGGTAAGCGACAGCGCGGTAAGTGCGGCGAGTAACACTGCCGCGAGCTTACCTTTTTTTCTGCCCATCATCAGCGCTCCCCCCTTCGCCTCTTAACAGTCGCCAGCAGGTAACAGACCGGCAGCAGCACCAGTAGTAAGCTGGGATAGCCGCTTTTAAACAGCAGCGAGATCAAGTCGTAGATGCGCTGGCTGCTGCAGCCGATGATCGCCGCTGCAGTCACCACTGCCAAAAAGACGATCGCCGTCTTTTTATATGCCCGCTGCGGCACCGCCGTCTGCAGTACAGAGGCCATTGCTGTCAGCAGCAACACGACCCGCACAAACGATACCATCACCCACACCACCAAGTAAAACGAGTCCAGCCGCTGCAGTACCGACAGATCCGAAAAAACCGCCAGCGCATAAAACGGGTAGTTGCGGGTGGCTGCATAGGGCCCCAGCGCCAGGTGGACCAGCAGCGACAGGCCCACCGCTGTCCCGGTAGATAAAAAGAAGTATTTCTTAAAAACGCGGCTGCTCTTTTTCTCCTGGTGCTGCATCAACAGCAGTGCAACGAGCAGGTCTATATTTCCCCGCAGCGCCCCCCAAAAAGCAGTGGCGGTATCGCCCAGATTAACCGAAGAATAGCTGTACAGCGACGGCGGGTCGATGTTGGGCAGCGTGCCCAGCAGCACGATAGCCAGCGATACCGCCGTCAGCGCAAAGATCAGCGTGCCGGTACGTGCCAGACTCTCTATCCCCACAAGCAGCCCAAACAGCGCCACCCCCAAAAAAGGCAGCAAAAATACCAGGTAGTTGGTCTGGGTATAGATCTGCCGGTGGATGAATGAGGTGAACCCGCACACTGAATGTACAGCTGCCAAACCCAAAAATACTGCCGCCAGCCAGCTGAATACAATGCCCACCACACGGTTTTGCTCCAACAAAAACTCGCCGAGGTTATGCCCCAGCCGTCCGCGGATGGCAAAGTACAACATCCCGATACCCAGTGCAGCCAGATTTCCCAAAACCAGCCCTACGATCGAGGAACCAAACCCGACTTTGGCGCCTTTGGGGGTATAATAAGTCAAGTAAGAAAATAAATTCGATAAAAACAGCAGCAGCACCAGCTGATTTTGGCTGATGTACTGTTTACCTTGTCGCACAGCTGCTCACCTCCCCTGCTCGCGTCCATCTTTGGGCGCTGTGCGGATAGACGAGCCGGGCATATTTTGTACTTTCGAACGGCTGTTTTGCAGTTGCCGCCACCCAACGCGAAAAAATACATCCCGAAATACCGAGTGCCCAAACGGCGAGATGGGGCTGGTATAGGGGATACCGAAGGTGTTGATGGAACACAGATTTAACAGCAGCACCACCAGCCCCAGCGAGATGCCGTAAATGCCTAGCAGTCCGCCCAGTAAAATAAAGGCGAATTTTAAAATGATGACCGGCTCGTACAAGTTGGGCACCACAAAAGAGCTCACCGCTGTCAGCGCCACGATCAGCACCATCGGCGTACCTACCAGCCCGGTCGATACCGCTGCATCGCCGATGACGATAGCCCCCACGATGCTCACCGCGTGGCCTATAGCCTTAGGCAACCGCAGCCCAGCTTCCCGCATGATCTCAAATACCACATGGATGATGAGCGCCTCCACCATCAGCGGGAACGGCGTGTTTTTCTGTGCCTCGATAATGTTTTGCAAAAGCTCCCGATGGATCAGTTCCGGGTGATGGGTCACCACCGCCACATAGCTGCCCGGCAGCAAAAAACTGATGAGAAAGGCAAAGAATTTTAAACAGCGGATGAACGAGGCATAGTAGGGCCGCTGGGTGTAGTCGTCCATCGACTGAAAATTCTCCGAAAACAGGTATGGCGCCACCAGCGCAAACGGGGTGCCGTCAACAATGATGCCCACCCGGCCCTCCATGATCTTGCCGCACAGCGTATCCGGCCGCTCAGTGCTGCCCACCCCCGAAAACAGCGACACCGAGTGCCGGTCTAAAAATGGGGTGATATAGCCGCTGTCCAGGATAGCCTCCAGCTTTACCGAGGCCAGGCGCCGCCGCAGCTTTTTCAGTACCGCCGGGCTGGCCTTGTCGGTCAGGTAAACCAAAAACACATCGGTCTTTGATTTAGTGCCCAGAGAGAGGTACTCAAATTTTAAGGTGGGGCTCTTCATGCGGCGACGCACCAGCGTCAAGTTGATGCGCGCCGCCTCCACAAAACCCTCGCGAGAGCCGCGCATGTTCTGCTCCCCCGACGGCTCCGACACCGAGCGAAAGTTAAACCCCTGCACCCCCATGGCAATACCTTTGTCACAGCCATCGATGAGCAGTACCGCAAAGCCAGACATCATAAACTGCATCACCTCGTCGGTGGTCAGTACGATCTTCTGGTCGGCGGCCAGATAATCGGCCGTCGTCAGCTCCACATATAGCTGTTGGGCACTGGGGTATACCTGATCCCGGTACTCCCGCAGCGGCTCTATGATCAGCTCGGCCAGCGTACTGATGCTCACCATCCCCTCACAGATGAGCAGCTCACAGCGAAAACCGCCCAACTGCAGCGGCTTATTGATAAAATCAGAAGAGTTCTGCATAGCAGCACGCATCGATACGATGTTTTTCGTTATGTCGGTCGACAGTCGATCCATCCTATATCACCTCGCCTGGTAGTGTAGACGAAAAGCACGCGGCTCATACAGCGGCAGCCGCGCCCGCCCACCGCCAAATATCAGGTGCATAATCTATTCGGCGGCAGCCGATACTAGCTGCAGGTGATGTTATGTTAGTATTGATCATACGCACGACCATACTTTATCTGGTGATCGTGGTAGCTCTGCGGCTGATGGGCAAACGGCAGATCAGTGAGCTGCAGCCGTCCGAACTGGTGACGACACTGCTCATTTCCAACATCGTGTCTCTGCCCATCGAGAACACCGATATCCCGCTCCTGGCCGGCATCCTGCCTATCCTGCTCATTATCTGTTTCGAAGTGTTCCTCTCCTTTTTCTCCCTCAAGAGCCGCGGCTTTCGCAAATTGGTGACCGGGTCGCCAGTGGTGGTCATCCGTGAGGGAAAAATCGTCCAGCAAGAGCTCAAAACACTGCGCATGACAGTAGAAGACCTGATGGAAGAGCTGCGCCTCAAAGATATCTTTAAACTGGAAGACGTCTACTACGCCATTGTCGAGACCAACGGGCAAATGAGCGTACTGCCCCGCTACTGTGTCACCCCCGTCAACAACAAAGACATGCAGCTTCAGGGCAGCGACGACTCCCCGGACATCGTGCTGGTGAGCGATGGAAAAATGCTCTACCACAACATGCAGGAGATCGGGGTCTCCTCCGACTTTATCCTCGAAAAAGCCGGTGCCAGCAACTGCCGGGTCGAAGACATTTTTCTCTTGACCTGCGACGACCACCGCAATATCAAACTGGTCAAAAAAGAGCAGGTAAAGTAAGGAGGTACACCAATGAAGCGCATACTGATCTCGCTGCTCATCTTTTTGGGTTGTGTGGCCATCGCAGTTACCTCCACCACAATTCTCACCCAAAAGTACGAAAAGCTCAGCGAGGAGCTCGATGACGTGGTGCTGCTGGCCCAGTCCGAGGACGAATCGCTGTACCGGCAAAACGAAAAACTCCTCAAGACATGGGAGGAGTGCAAGCCCACTATCAGCCTGTTCATCAACCGCAAATACGCCGAGGAACTGGCTACCTCCATCTACAAAATGCAGGGCTATCTCGAAAAGGGAGACTATGCCCTTTATCTGGGCGAGACGTACTCCCTTAAATCCAGTCTCGATCACATCTTAAAAGGCGACAACATGTCTCTCGAGATATTTACCTGATCGCCAACTAAAAAAGAGAGCGAAACTACCGGCTGACTCGCCGGTAGTTTCGCTCTCTTTTGCTCTTTTTTAATCCGTAAAACTACTTCTGGCTCTTCTCCCGCAGTGCCTGCAGCTCGGCCATAAAGGTATCGATATCACGAAACTGCCGATAGACCGAGGCAAAGCGCACATAGGCCACTTCGTCGATGTCCTTGAGTTTTTGCATCACACATTCGCCGATCTCGGTAGAGGTCACTTCCCTCTTCATCGAATTTAAAAAGCTGTTCTCGATCTCAGCCACCAGATTTTCCAGCTGGACCAGCGCAATGGGCCGCTTTTCACAGGCATGGACCAGCCCGTCGAGCAGCTTGGCGCGGCTGAAAAGCTCTCGCGACTTGTCCTTTTTGATCACCATCAGCGGCAGACTCTCCACCACCTCGTAGGTAGTAAAACGGTTGTGGCAGCTTAGGCACTCCCGGCGTCGGCGTATCTTCTCGCCGTCGTCGGTGGGGCGCGAGTCGATCACCTTGCTCTCGGGGTGGGCGCAATACGGGCATTTCATGGCGGGTAAGCATCCTTTCCGGGCAGCCGGCAGGCCAGTTGTCCAGTTTTTAATAAGAAAACCATATGCGACTATTATAACACGCGGCGTGTCCCCACGTAAACAATAAAAGAGAAGTGCTGTACGTAGACGGCACTTCTCTTTTATATAGCTATTTCTTTTTGGCTTTGGGAGCCAGCTTTTCCGCTGCTTTTTTCTTGGCTTTGTGCTCCTGCCAGGTTACCCACAGCGGGCCGCTGATGCACACGCTCGAGTACAGGCCCGAGATCATACCGATGATCATGGGGAAAGCAAAGGTAAAGATCGAGTCCACACCGTAGATCAGAGCGATGATACACACAATGACCATTGCGGTCACTGTAGTGATGGTGGTGTTTACTGTGCGGGTCATAGTCTGGTTGATGCTCAGGTTCACCCGCTCGGCAACAGACATCGATCTGTGTATGCGACTGTTCTCGCGGATGCGGTCATAGATCACGATAGTCGCATTGATGGAGTAGCCCAAAATAGTCAGCACCACGGCGATAAAGCTGTCGTTGAGCGGTATGCGGCACAGCACGAACACCGCAAAGATCACGAACACATCGTGCATCAGCGCCACGACCGACATAACACCAGCCGACCAGCCGCCGATCTTGCGAAAGCGGAAAGCGATGTAGAGGATCATCAAAATAGCGCCCACCGCCACCGCGGCGATACACTTGATAAAGAACTCACTGCCCATTGAGGCGCTCACCGAGTTGATGGACTCCTGCTGGATGTTGTTGTCGGGAAATTTCTCCTGCAGCGTCTGCAGCGCCGCCTCTACCTTGTCGGCCTTCACATTCTTTTTGGCCCCCAAGGTGACGATGATGTTGTCTTTCTTGGTGACGGTATTTTCCGACAGCTGGGTCTTCAGCTGTGCGTCCAGCGCCGCCGAGAGCTCTTTGGCAAAGGCGCTCTCGTCCAGCTCGCCGTCAAACGAGTAGGTGATGATAGAGCCGCCGGTAAACTGGATGTCCATCTTCACCCCAAAGATCAGGGCAAAGACCACCGTAAAGACGACGATGAGGGATGAGATGGCAAAGAATATCTTCTTCTTTCCCACGATATCGAGATTACGCTTCATCTTTTTTACCTCCAAACAGCCATTTTTTATCAAAACACCTAAACTTGGAGAGCGAGCGGACCATCAGCCGCGAGGCGGTCACGCCCATGATGAAGTTCATAACCACACCCACCAGCAGCGTGTAGCCAAACGAGTAGATGGCGCCGGTGATAGCTGAGGGGAAGAACTGGAAGATGGGGTTTAGCAATTTGGCAAACAGGCTCGACGGCGGGCCAAAAGCACCCATCAAGATCACCGCCACGATGACCATGGTGATGTTGCTGTCAAAAATAGCCGAAAAACTGTTTTTAAAACCAGAGGTGACAGCCGCCCCCACCGATTTGCCCGCGCGTATCTCCTCTTTGATGCGCTCGGAGGTGACGATGTTGGTGTCTACGCCCATACCCACCGCCAAAATGATACCGGCAATACCCGGCAGAGTCAGCGTAAAGCTGGGGAACGGTCCAAAATAGCCCGATACGGCGGCAAAGGCGCCCGCCACCTGCCCCACCAGAGCGATGCAGGCCACCACGCCCGGCAGCCGATATACAGCGATCATAAAGATGCACACCGCCACAAAGGCGATACCGCAGGCCAGTAGCATCGCGTCTTTGGCGCCCATGCCCAGGGTCGGGTTGATGGAGTTATAGTTGTCGGCAGTAAGAGCAAAAGGCAGCGCGCCGGCATTGATCTTGTCGGCTAAGTCCTTGGCGGTCTCGGCTGTAAAGTTGCCCGAGATGGTGGCCACCCCGTTGGGGATCTCCTCGTTTACCGCCGGCGCGCTGATGCGGGTGTTATCGAGCCAGATCGAGATCTGCCCCACACCGGCCAGTTTTTTCGTGGCGGCGGCAAACTTCTCCTTGCCGCTGTCATTGAGCTCCAGCTGTACCACGATCTCCTGATTGTTGGGGTTCTGGCCGGCCTTGGCGCTCTTCACGTCCGAGCCGGTGAGGATGATATTCTCCGCCGTCACCCCGGTGGGGTTGCCGCTCGAATCGCGGTTGTCCCCCTCACGGAAAGTGAGCTCGGCCGTCTCGCCCAGCTCCTTGATGGCCGCCTCGGGGTTAAAATCGGTCTCGTCGTCTTTCCAGGGAAAACGCACGATGATGCGCTGATTCTGGTAGTCGGTGTAGACCTCGTTGTCGGTGATGTTCTGGGCGATGAGCCGCTGCTGGATGATCGATTCCGCCGCGGCCAGCTCGTCTTTGGTCGCCTTGGTGCCCTCGGGCGGGGTAAAGGTCACGTCCACACCGCCGCGGATATCAATGCCCCAGCGGATGGTGTCCACACCCTTGAGTATCGGGGTCTTGACGTCGCCGTACTGGCTGGTGATGCCAAACAGTGCAGTGTAGGCCAAGAACGCGATGAGAGCCGCAACGACGAAGAACGTAGCTTTTCCTCTCTTTTTCACTTGGGTTTCCTCCCATGCCAAATTCGGTAATATACCTGTCACGACCGCCTACCGAAAAGCGGCAGACGGTCGTGCAAATTACCGTATACACAACGTTTATTATATTGAAAACCGGATAAAAAGTCAATAAGCGCCCCCGTGCAGGCCAATCACTGCCGGCCGTCGGCCATATACAGCAGCGCATTGCAGATGCAGGCGGCAATATTGCTGCCCCCCTTACGCCCCCGGGCTGCGATACAGCACAGCCCGCTCTCGATCAGCCGCTCTTTCGATTCGATCACGTTGACAAAGCCCACCGGTACACCAATAATACCGGCCGGCCCCACGCACCCCTGGCCAGCCAGCTCCACCAAATGTAAAAGCGCTGTGGGCGCATTGCCGATGGCAAACAGCAGCGGCCCCGAAAGCGCCGCAGCGCGCTCCATCGAAACCACCGCCCGCGTAACCTGCCGCTGACGGGCCTCAGCGGCCACATCAGAGTCAGACATAAAACAGTGTACCTGCCCGCCAAAACGGGCCAGTACCGTCTTATTGATGCCCGCTCTGGCCATCTGGGTATCGGTGACGATGTGTGCCCCGGCGCGCAGAGCCGCGAGCATCCGCTCTACCGCCCCATCAGAAAAATACAGATTATCAGCGTAGTCGAAGTCGGCCGAGGTGTGGATGCAGCGCTTGATGATCGGCGCCTGCCGGGGATCTAGCTGCCTTGGTCCCAGCTCCTGGGTGATGATCTCAAAACTGCGGCTCTCGATATCCGCTGGCCTTATATTCTCTATCTTCAAAATAGTGCACCGGCTTTCTCTGTCTCTTGTGCGGGCGGCAGCCCCCGCTCTACGATCTCGTAAATAGCACGCATATCCAGGGCCTGCCGCAGCCCGTCGGCCAGCAGATCGTACTGTCGCTCCTTAAAGGCCTGCATATCGAAGGCCTGCACATCGCTGTCGTCGAGCCCTTTTTGCCGTAGCAGCGCCGATACCACTGTACCGGCTATACCCGGGCTGTCAAAAAAGCCGTGCAGGTAGGTGCCGTACACGTTGCCTTTGTGCACCAGGGGGCAGTCGCCGCTGGTGCGGCCCATGTGGATCTCGTACCCGCTGTACGCAAGCCCCGAAAGACCGGTAAAGATGCCCCCTACGGCTGGCAGCCTGCCCTGCACCTGGGTGCGGTGCTTTTGTGGGGCAAATACCGTCTCTCCATCCAAGAGTCCCATCCCGGCCATCTCGCCGCCGTGCTCCACACCATCGGGGTCGCACAGGCTCCTCCCCAACATCTGGTAGCCGCCGCACACGCCCAGCACCGGTTTTCCACGGGCCGCGTGTTTGCACACCGCCGCCTCTAGCCCCGACTGCCGCAGCCACCGCAGGTCATCCATGGTATTTTTAGTTCCCGGCAAGACGATCAGATCCGGTTCTGCCAATTCCCGCACGCTGCCCACGTACCGCAGCGACACGCCATCTATATACTCCAGCGCGTTAAAGTCGGTAAAGTTCGAGATGCGCGGCAGCCGCAGCACGGCAATGTCCACCAGCGCCGGGCGTACAGCGGCGGTAAAGCGATCACTCAGGCTGTCCTCGTCGTCTAACTGCAGCGGCATATAGGGCACCACCCCGGCTACCGGCACGCCAGTCAACCGCTCTAAAGTATCCAGCCCCGGCTGCAAAATAGTCACGTCACCGCGAAATTTATTGATGATGGTGGCTTTCACCATCGCCCGCTCGTCGGGGTCCAGCAGCATCATCGTGCCCACCAGCGCCGCAAACACACCGCCCCGGTCAATGTCCCCCACCAGAAGCACCGGCGCGCGCGCCAACTTGGCCATGCCCATGTTGACGATATCCTGCTGCTTCAGATTGATCTCTGCCGGGCTGCCGGCCCCCTCGATGACGATGATGTCATTTTCTGTCGCCAGCGACCGGTAGGCGCGCTCTATATCCGGCACCAGCGCCGCCTTGCGGGCAAAGTACTCCCGGGCGCTCATGTTGCCCCATACCTCACCGCCCACGATCACCTGCGAGCCCTGGTCGCTGGTGGGTTTGAGTAAAATGGGATTCATGCGCACATCGGGCTCTATGCCGGCGGCCTCCGCCTGCATCACCTGCGCGCGCCCCATCTCCAGCCCGTCGGCTGTAATAAACGAGTTGAGGGCCATGTTCTGCGACTTAAACGGCGCCACCCGGTAGCCGTCCTGCCTAAAAATGCGGCACAGCCCCGCCGCCACCAGGCTCTTGCCGGCATTCGAGGTGGTCCCCTGTATCATAATTGCTCGTGCCATTTTGCCACCTCCTCTGTGGGGTCAAAAACAAATGTCGGCACCGCACCGGCCCAGTGCTTGCCGGTGCGGCAGTCGGTCCCGTGATCCGCCGTAACGATCAGCGTGCTCTGCGGCGGCAGCGCGCCGGCCAGCGGAGCCAGAAATTCCCGCTCGATGCGCTGTAAAAAGGCTGTCTTCTGCCGGCGGTCGCGGCGGTGAGCCGCCTCGTCGGCGCCGTTTATATGTATCAGTACAAAGGGATAGGTCCTGGCCGCCTGTAGCGCACAGCGCAGCTTTTGGCTCAGGTCGGTATCCACTTCGGCAGTGCTGCCCGGCGGCACCAAACAGCTGAGTTCCAGCGCGCGCCCCAGTCCGGCCACCACCTCGGTGCGGCAAACCACTGCCCCCGGCGCAAGACCCAGTTGCGCGGCGGTGGGCAGCGGCGCATAGGCCGCCTGTCCCCAGGGCCACAGCCCATACCGGGCAACGAGCTGCCGCAAAAAGAGCTGCAGCGCCGGGTCCCCCGCTGTCGGCAGCAATAGATCCACACGCCGGTTCTGGTTTTGATGGGGGGCGAAGGTACATATGCCGCGCTCCAGGTGCCCCAATCCCGGCAGTACCAGCAGGTTTTTATAGCCACCCAGCGGTATCCAGCGCCCGGTATCCCCCAGCGGCGGCAGCGGCCGGTAGCAGCTGGGCCCCAGCTTGCCCCCCGCCAGGTCGATGCCGTTACAGCGCAGCACCAGGTCCCCTCTGGCCGCCGGCTCCCCAGTGGCCAGCGCCTCCAGCCAGGCCCGGCCGGTCGGTACCTGGGCTGCTTTTACCCCCAACATAGTCAAAATACAGCACAGGCTGTCCGGCGTCATACCGGCTGGGGTGTGGCTGTGGGTCCAACGGTAATCCGCCCGCTCTAAAGTGGGCAGCAATCTGGCCTCATCCGGCATCATACCATCGATGATAAGCAGTACCGTGTTCACCGCTTCACCTCCTGGTGCAATGCAGCCAGCAGTCGCCGGCAGTCGCTTTCGCCGCGCACCGCTACCCGGTAGTCCCCCGGCTGCAGTCCCTCATAGTTGCGGCAATCGCGGATGAGGATGCCCCGCTGCGCCAGCTTGAAAGCCAGCTGCGTATCTCCGGCGCTAAACAGCAGGTAATTTGCCATCGAGGGGTATACGGTAAACCCCAGCCGCCGCAGTCCCTCGGTCAAAAGCCGCCGGTTCTTTTCTACCAGCAGCACCGTCTGCCGGCGGTGCTGCTGGCATTTGAGCGCCGCTATCCCGCTGACTGCCGCCACCGTCGAAACGCTCCAGGGCTGACCGGTGGCCCGTACCTGCTCGGCCAGCGCCGGTCTGCCACACAGCAGGTAACCCAGGCGAACGCCGGCCATAGCATACATTTTGGTAAAGGCCCGCAAAATACACAGCTGGGGCTGGTTTTGCAGTTGGGGACACAGTGAATAGCGCGTCTCCTCGGCCATAAAGTCCACAAAGCACTCATCTACCACCAGCAGCACCCCACAACGGCGGCAGCGCTGCAGCACCTGCTGTAGCAGCGCCGGGTCTGCAGGCATACCGGTGGGGTTATTGGGGTTACACAAAAAAAGCATGTCCAGTCCGGGCTCAATGGCCGCCAGTATTCCCTCATCCAGGGCAAAATCGCGCGATCTTTTCAGCGGGTAATGCTCTGCCGAACAGCCCACCAGCGCCAGCGCCTGGGCGTACTCGGCAAAGGTAGGGGCCAGCACTAGCGCCCGTCGGGGCCGCCGCGCCAGCACCAGCCGAAAGATCAGGTCTGCAGCGCCGTTGCCGCACACGATGTTCGCGGCGTCCAGCTGGTGATGGTCCGCCAGCGCCCCGCGCAGGTCCCGGCACAGCGGGTCGGGGTAGGCGGCATAGTCGGGTATATGCTCCACAATGGCCCGCTGTACCTCCGGCGGCATCCCCAATGGGTTTATGTTGGCCGAAAAGTCACACAGCGGTTCTTCGGTGTCCCGGGGCGTATAGATATCGCCCCCGTGTATCAGCGGTCGCACCGCAGCCCATCCCCTCTTTTAAAAGTATAACATCGCCGCTGTCGCCAACAGCCGGCTCCCCCACAGCAGTAAAAACGCCAACGCCGAAGTGGTGTACAGCAGTCGGATCGCCGTGATGATATCCGCCGGTGTCACCGGACGCATATCGTCACCGATGGTGGGCTTAGCCACCAGCCGGCCAAAGTAATAGGCATCCCCCGCCAACTGCACCTGTAGTGCCCCGGCGGCCACCGCCTCGGTGCGGGCGCTGTTCGGGCTGGCGTGGTTTTTGCGGTCGCGGCGGTAGATGCGCCGGGCGCCGGCACTGTCCAGCCGGCACAGTGCCGACGCCGCGATCATCAGCCAGGCCGATAAGATAGCCGGCAAAAAGTTGGCCAGATCATCCAACTTGGCGGCAAAGCGCCCAAACAGCAAATAGCGGTCGTTTTTATAGCCGATCATCGAGTCCAGGGTGTTGATGGCCTTGTACAAAAAACCCAGCGGCGCCCCGCCGATAGCCAGGTAAAAAATCGGCGCCACCACCCCGTCCGAGGTGTTTTCGGCGATGGTCTCGATCACTGCGCGGGTAATGTGGGCCTCGTCCAAGCGTTCGGTATCTCGCCCCACGATCCACGACAGGTACTTTCTGGCCCCGGGCAGGTCGCCCCGCACCAGTGGCCGATACACCCGCCGGCTCTCGGTCGCCAGCGACTTGGTGGCCAGTATCTGGTAGCAAAATACCGTCTCCAGCGCCACCTGAGGCCAAAAGCCCCAGCTGCCGGCCAGCAGTAAAAGCCCCCACGGCAAAAGCAGCGAGATCGCCGTCACCCCCACCGTGAGTACCGCCCCGGCCAAGTACTCCCGGCGTGGCCACAGCCGCCGCAGCAGCTTTTCCCCGCGGGCGATCAAAAAGCCGATAAACTGCACCGGGTGGGGCAGACTGTGCGGGTCCCCCAGCAGCAGGTCCAGCAGATATCCCGCCGGCAGTGCTATGAGTATCGACATCTCTCTCCCCCCTTATTGTCTACAGCGGCCGTATCTCACTGGCCATCTGGGTCTCGGTATCGAAGTAAAAGCGGTAGCCGCCGCCGTTTTTGACCTGCCAGCGGTAAAAATCGCCGCGCGGCCGGCCGCATTGTTCCAGCACCGCCATAATGGTGCCCCCGTGGCAAACTACTGCGGCCCGCTCATCCCGGTAAAGTCCAGCGCAAAGCTCGGTAAATCCGCGCCAACACCGCCGCCGAAACTGCACGGGATCCTCTCCGCCGGGAAAGGCGGTACGCCCACCGCTGTCCAGCCACTGCTGATAGGCGGGGTGTCCGCTGAGCTGGTGGTGACTTTTTCCCTCGAACTGGCCAAAATCACATTCCCGCAGCGCCTCTACACACACGGCTTGCCGCTGGGGATACACGATCTGGGCGGTCTGCACGCACCGCCGTAAAGGGCTGCAAAATACGGTCTCTACCGTCGGGTAGCGCCCCCGCTGTCGATCCAGCTGCAGCTGCCGGGTGCTCTCGATACACAGCGGCTCATCGGTGCAGCCGATGTAGGCCCCCCGCCGGTTGCCCGCTGTCGCCCCGTGGCGGATGAGCGCGATCTCTACACGCACGGCAGTTCCCCCTTTACTGCAGTGGGGATGCCGCAGCACAGCCGCACCACCAGGGGCAGTTTGCCGGTCAGCCAGCAGCACAACCGCCCCACTTCCTCGCGCCAACGGCGCCGGTCGGCCTCTATCGGCACTACCCCGGCCCCCACCTCATCGCAGAGGATCACACAGTCCCCTCTCTGCAGGTAGGGCTGCAGCACCGTCCGGGGCTCTATCCCCTCCGCCAGCAGCCGCTTTACCAGCAGGTGCAGCTCGCCCAACACCGGGTACCGAGCTAATTGGCACCAGTCGTCCCGCCCGCCGTCAAAAATATCCTGGGGCCGGTAGCCGAGCTGTTCAGTGTAGTGGCGCTTGCCGCTATACGCCGCACCAACGATCAGCGCTCTCATAAAAAGCACCCCGCCAGCGCCGCCACTGCCAGCAGCCACAGCTCGGTCACGCAGAGCAAAAAACCTGCCAAGTCGCCCGAAAGCCCGCCAAATTCCCGCATGCACATCCGCCAAAACAGCCAAAACAGCACCACACAACCGGCCGCGGCTATCGCTGCCGCCCGCCAGTTGACAGCTGCCATAGTCAGCAGCGCCAGCAACGCATATAAAAAGCTGGTAGCGCGCACCGTGTTTTTTTCAGCACTGTCTGAAAACAGATACACCAGCCCCTCTTTTTTGGCCATGGGAAAGCTCACCACCGCCGCAGCACTCATGCTGCGCGACAGCACAAAGCCCGCGCACAGCACCACCCACCACCGGGTATCGGCGGCAAACTGTCCGGCCAGCGCATAGCTTGCCAGCAGCAGCACCCCACAGTAGATCACGCCAAAAGCGCCTACATGGGGGTCTTTCAGTATCTCCAGCTTGCGCTGCTTTTCCAGGTGTGAACCCAGCGCATCACAGCTGTCGATAAATCCGTCCAAATGGATCCCGCCGGTCAGCAGCAGTGGCAGCAATACCACTCCCCCCGCCGTCAACATCGCCCCCAGCGTCAGGTGGCGGCACAGCTGCAGCCATCCCCAAACTGCTGCTCCGATACAGCCGCCCACCAAGGGGAAAAAGCACATCGCATACTTCATCGTGCTCTTCTTCCACTGCACCTGCGGCATAGGCAGCACCGAATACATGGTAAATGCGGTCGCCAGACCACCCAGCAGTTCTCTCACCACAGCGCCTCTCCTCTCAAAAAATGCGGCACCCCACATATCACATCGGCCACCAGATCGCTCTGTCTTGCCAGTAGGCAGTTGATGCGCCCCAGCAGTTCGATATAGTGCCAGGTCTCGCTGCTGTACTCGTCGGCACTGGCCCCCACCTCGTTTGTCACCACGATCAAGTGGGTACACCGCTCGTACAGCGCGGTGATCCCCTGCAAAATGTAAGTATCGGCCCTGTCGCCGGCTCCGCCAGGGGCATAGAGTTCATTGGCCAGCAGGTTGCCCATGCATTCCAGCAGCACCGTATCACAGCCGCAGGTATGCAGTGCGCCGATATCGGTGTAGCGGTCCACGCTCAAAAAGCCTTTGTGTTGCCGCTGCTGCCGGTGACGCCGAATGCGCTGGGCCGCCTCGTCGCCAAACGGCTCCATGGTGGCCACGTACAGCTTGTTTTTCCCCCAGCGCTGGGCCAGCGTCTCGGCCAGCAGCGATTTGCCGCTGCCCGAGGGCCCGCAGAGCAGCGCCATCACGGTGCGGTCCCTCTGTTCTTGCGATACGCTCGGCAGGAGTCGACAAAGCGCTGCGCGATCTGGGGCGCTCCCGCCCAGTGCAGATGGGGGTAACCGGCGAATATCTGTCCCTTGGCAGCAACACACTCCCAGCTGCGCCCGCCCTTTTGGGCTGTAAAGGCATCTCCATTACAGCTGTTGTCGGCATAGTGGAACTCATGAGCCATCACTTGCTCACCGGCTTTAAATAGCAGCGTATCTCTTTTGGCTGTCAACTGGTGGTAGCCAAAGCGGCACAATCTCTGACCCATACTGCTCTCGCCCGGCAGGATGCCGGCCATGGGCCAGCGCTCCCCATCCTGGTCGGTAATAGCCTGTTGCAGATACATAAAGCCACCGCACTCGGCGTATATGGGCATATCTTCTGCCGCCGCCTGACGCAAGTCGGCCAGCATGCTCTCGTTGTGTGAAAGCTGCCGCCCGTACATCTCCGGATATCCCCCAGGCAGGATCAACCCGCCCAGATCTTTTGGCAAGTGTTTATCCTTTACAGGAGAAAAAGGAACGATCTGTGCCCCACAGCAGCGCAACAGGTCCAGGTTGTCCTGATAAAAAAAGCAAAACGCCGCATCCCAGGCCAGCCCTATCCGCACCGGTGCCGCTGTACTGGTCAAGTCTGGCCACAGCGGCTCGGCGATAAATGGCCTCCCCGTCTTAGCCAGATCCAGTAACCCCTCCAGATCTATCGAGCTCTCGGCCTCATCGGCCAGCAGATCCAGTTTGTGCTGCAGATCGGCTACCTCTCCAGCTGTCACCAACCCCAGGTGGCGGCTGGCCAGCACTGCCTGGGGCACCGGCGGTAAATAGCCGTAAACGGGTATCCCACAGTGCTGCTGCAACAGTTCCCGGTATACCGGGAACATGGCCGGCTTGCACCTGCTCAGGAGCAAGCCCTGCACTTGGTTGGGTGCAAAACGCAAATATCCCTCTACCAGCGCGGCCAGCGAGCGCCCCATCCCCCGCACATCTACCACCAGTACCGTGGGGGTACCGGTCAGCAGTGCCAGCTGGTTGGTCGAGTCCTGCTCTTCCATCATGCTGCGCCCGTCATACAGCCCCATCACACCCTCGATCAGCGATAGATCACACCCGTCCGCGTGGGCCGCCAACAGGTCACACACCGCTGCCGGTCCACAGAGCACCGTGTCCAGGTTGTAAGACGGCACCCCCAGTACCTGGGTGTGAAACATGGGGTCTATGTAATCGGGCCCACATTTAAAACTGTGCAGGCGCAGGCCGCGGCGCTGCAGGGCACGCAGTATCGCACAGGTACAGGTCGTCTTTCCCGCCCCGCTGCCGGTAGCAGCCAGCAGCAACCGGGGCGGGTTATAGGTGCCTTTCATCGCCCGCTTCGGCCACTTATGATATACACCGGGTTTTGTCCCATCATCATATGGCTCGCCCCCACTTTTTTGGCATTGGCCGCAGAAATACTGGTGATCTGCGGTTCTATATCGTGGCGCTGTAGTGCCTGTATGGCCCTCTGTAACGTCTCCAGTGTAATGGCGGTGATCACCAGACGGGCAGCGGGATTTTTAAGCAGCACTTGGTCAATGATATCGCCCAGCTTTCCGCCGCTGCCGCCGATAAACACCGCGTCCGGCAGCGGCAACGCTGCCAGCTTATCCGGTGCCTCGGCATCTACCGACACTACGTTGTAGGCGCCCAGCGCGGCAATATTTTGCCGCAACAGCGCCAGCGCCTCCGGGTCTCGCTCCAGGGCGTACACAGTGCCCCGGCAGGCGCGGTAAGCGGCCGATACCGCCACCGATCCGGTCCCCGCTCCGATGTCGTATACACAGTCGCCCGGTGCCACCTCTAAATAGGCAAGGCACAGAGCGCGCACCGGCTCTTTGGTCATGGGGGCCGCCCCGCGCACAAAGTCGCTGTCGTGTAAACAGCGGGCTGGGTCGCGGGCATCGGGGTTTTGTACCAGCATCACGCTCAGGTCGCCAAACGTCTGCTCAGCCAGTTCGGCCGCCGTGCCGGTGGTGATGCGCTCGCTCGGCAGCGCCAAATCTTCCCCCACTGTCACCGGCAGCTTCCCCAGGCCGGCTGCCAGCAGCTGGGCACACAGCTGTTGGGGCCTCAGCACTCCGCCGGTCAGGGCAAATACCTGCCGGTTATAGCACGCCCAGGGTACGATCTGCATGTCGCGGCCATGGGCACTCAGCATACAGGTGTCCTGGTAATCGACGCCCAGTCGCGCGCACAGCAGCTGCAAGCTGCTGATACCGGGTAAAAAGCACAGCTGCCAGCGGTCTTTGTACCGCTTTTGCAGCGAGGCGGCCAAACTGTAAAAGCCCACATCGCCCGATACCAACACGCCCCAGTCAGCGCTGTCCGGCGCTGTATCCAGCGCCGCAAATATCTCCGGCAGCCCCATAGACCGGCTGTTGGCGACAAGCGCCCCCAACTGGCGGTGCAGCCGCGGGGTGCACAGCAGCAGGTCGGTCTGTGCCATCGCTGCCCGCACCTCACCGGTCAAAAGCGCCAAGCTCCCCGGGCCGGCTCCCATAACCGTCAGCCTTCTCACAGCTCGGCCGACTCCGCTACCCGTTGGGCCAACACATCCGCTATGCGCGGGTCCTCACCCAGCGCCTTGCCCATGGTCACCGTCACCCCCGGGTGACAGTCACAAAAAGCCTGTACCTCACCGGGTATATCTTCTTTGATATGGATGCCCGAAAACAAAAAGTAGGGCACTACCCGCACGTGGTCCACCCCTTGGTCGACCAGCCTCTGCAGCCCAGTGGCAATATTTTTTTCTGAAAACTCCATATAGGCACTCTCCAGCGGAGGAGTCACCTTCTGCCGCACCATCTCTATAATGGCCTCAAAAGTCTTCTCAGTGGTCTTTTCACGGCTTCCGTGGGCAACGATCAGCGTTCCGGTCATGCTTGTATCCCTCCAAATTGTCTAATAACTTCCACTGTGTGGTCAAGGTCTTCCTGGGTGTGAGCGGCGCCCACAAACATCGCCTCAAACTGCGCCGGTGCAATGTAGATACCGCGGTCCAGCAAAAAGTGAAAATAGCGGGCATAGGCAGTGGTGTCGCTTTGGCGGGCGGTGTCGTAATCGGTCACCGGCACGTCACTAAAAAATGCGCACACCAGCGACCCCACCTGGTTCACCTGGCAGCCGGTGTACCGGCGGATACCCGCGGCGAGATAGCGGGCCTTTTCCTCTATCTCGCCGTATATCTGGGGCCGGTCGCGCAGCTGGGTCAGTGTGGCCAGCCCGGCCGCCATAGCCACCGGGTTTCCTGACAGGGTTCCCGCCTGGTACACGCTGCCCACCGGCGAAACGAACTCCATCACCTGGCGTTTGCCGGCATAGGCGCCTACCGGCATCCCGCCGCCGATGATCTTACCATAGGTGACCAGATCGGCCTCCACGCCAAAATAGGCCATAGCTCCGCCCAGCGCCAGGCGAAAACCGGTGATGACCTCATCAAAGATGAGCAGCGCTCCATACTGGTCGCACAGCTGCCGCAGCCCGGGCAAAAAGCCGTCAGCCGGCCCCACTACACCCATGTTGGCCCCCACCGGCTCTACGATCACCGCCGCCACCTGCCCGGCATTTTTGGCAAACAGCTCCGCCACCGAGTCCAGGTCGTTATAGTTTGCCAGCAGCGTATCTTGGGCCGCACCGGCAGTCACACCGCTGCTGTCGGGATTGCCGGTCGTCAGTGCGCCCGAGCCCGCCTTTACCAGCATGCTGTCGCAGTGACCGTGGTAGCAGCCGGCAAATTTTATGATCTTGTCGCGGCCGGTATAGCCCCTTGCCAGCCGGATCGCACTCATCACCGCCTCGGTGCCGCTGTTTACCATGCGCACCATCTCCACCGGCTCCACCAGCTGGCAAATGAGCTCGGCCATCTGTACCTCCAGCTCGGTGGCCGCGCCAAAGCTCAGGCCGTTTTGCATGGTCTCCTGCACCGCCCGCAAGATCACCGGGTCGCTGTGCCCCAAGATCATCGGCCCCCACGATCCGATATAGTCGATATAGGCCTTGCCGTCCACGTCATATATGCGGTCGCCGGCCGCCCGAGCCATAAAGCGCGGTGCGCCCCCCACAGCGTGAAAGGCCCGCACCGGGCTGTTTACCCCGCCGGGCAGCACCTGTCTGGCCCGCTGGTATAGCTTTTCCGATCTGCCCATCAGCCAATATCTCCTCTCTGTATGGCGCCCGCCAGCTCTCTGGCGTAATAGGTGATGAGGATATCCGCCCCGGCGCGAAATACCGCCACCGCGCTCTCACACATCACCCCGTATTCGTCGATGAGCCCGGCGGCGGCCGCCGCCTTGGTCATGGCATACTCCCCGCTCACGCTGTAGGCGGCCAGTGGCAGATGGGTGTGCTGCTTTACCGCCTGTATCACGTCCAAATAGGCCAACGCAGGCTTCACCATCAGCAGGTCGGCCCCCTCTTTTACATCGGCCAGCGCCTCTTTAATCGCCTCCCGGCGGTTGTGGCAGTCCATCTGGTACGACTTGCGGTCGCCAAAGCTGGGAGCTGAGCCAGCCGCATCGCGAAATGGTCCGTAAAAGCTGGAGGCGTATTTCACCGCGTACGACAGTATGGGTAAATGGCCAAAGCCGGCCTCGTCCAGCGCCCGGCGAATAGCCTCTACCCGCCCATCCATCATGTCCGAGGGGGCCACCATGTCTGCTCCCGCCCGCGCGTGTGAAACGGCAATGCGCGCCAGATAGGGCAGTGTCTGATCATTGTCCACTGTCTGCCCGCTCAGTATGCCGCAGTGCCCGTGCGAGGTGTACTCACACATGCAGATGTCAGTGATCAGGTACACGCGGTCGCCAAACTGGCGCCGAATGGCCCGCAGCCCCTGCTGGACTACACCGTCATCATCATAGGCGCCGCAGCCCACTTCATCCTTGTGCTCCGGCAGGCCAAACAGCAAAAACTTCGATACCCCACACTGCAGCGCCCGCTCTATCTCTTCGCCGATGCGGTCAGGGCTGCAGTGGTACTGCCCGGGCAGCGACGGTATCTCCTCTTTGATATCCTGCCCCTCTTTAATAAATACCGGCAGCACCAGCGCCTCGGCGCTCATACGCGTCTCCCGCACCAGTTCACGCAACATGGGGGTGGTGCGCAGTCTACGTCCTCTCATCATAAGCCAACTCTCCCATCCATCTCAGCATGGCCGGTATCGTCGCCTCCGGCGACACCTCTACGCGCATGCCGCACGCGGCGGCAGCACGGGCCGTCTGCGGCCCTATACAGAGCGCGCGTATCGTGCGGCAGTCATATGTGTCCCCCAGCGCCGCCATCAGTCCCCGTACACAGCTGGCACTGGTAAAAGTAACCGCATCAAACGCCGCCGGGTCAACACCGGTCACCGGCAGCTGCACCGTCTCGTACACGTCCAGCTTTTTGTGGGCAATGCCCGCGGCCGTCAAAATCTGCCCCAACTGTGGTGCTGCTACCCTGGCCTGTATCAGCAGCAGGTCGTCTTCTGGCCCCACCAGCCGCTGCTCCAGCATCTGCTGGGCCAGGTCCTGTCCGCTGTACCGACTGGGTACAAAGTCTGCCCGCAGCCCGTAGGGGCGCAGCGCCGCCGCCGTCTGTCGACCCACGGCAAATAGTCTTCGGCCAAACAGAGCTCGTGCATCCTGTCTCTGCTGCCACAGCCGTTCCATAAAGGCCTCTACTCCTACGGCGCTGGTAAATACCAGTGCCGTATAGCGGCTTAGGTCGGGCCATAAAAACTCTAGCGGGCGGGTCTCTATGGTCGGGGCGCAAACAACCTCTGCCCCCAACTGGCGCAGGCCGTCAGCCATCTTCTGGGCTCCATCCCGCGAGCGGGTCACCAAAAAGCGTCTCCCCTTCAGAGGCAGAGCATCAAACCAGTCAAATTCATCGGCTAAGGCGCACACCCGCCCCACAATAATAAGCGCCGGCGACTGCACTGCGTTTTTTTGTACCGTATCCTCCAGTCGGCACAGTGCGGTGACAAAACGCCGCTGTTGGGGCCGGGTGCCGTTTTCTACAACTGCCGCCGGCATCTGCGGGTCCATCCCCGCCCGCAGCAGCCCCTCGGCGATCTCTCCTACACTGGCTACCGACATCAAAAACAAAAGTGTACCGCCCAGCCGCACCAGCGCCGGGTAATCGAGCTGCAGTTGCTGGTCTTGCCGCCGGTGCCCGGTAATGATATGTAAAGACGAGCAGAAGTCCCGGTGGGTCACCGGGATACCGGCATAGGTAGCCGCCGCTATGGCCGAGGTGATGCCCGGCACCACCTCAAACGCGATACCCGCCTCCCGCAGGGCCTCCAGCTCCTCGCCGCCGCGGCCAAATACGAAGCTGTCGCCACCCTTTAGCCGTACCACCGGCCCCCCATTCTGGGCCTGCTCCACCAGTATCTGGTTGATACGCCACTGGGGCACCGGGTGGTCGCCGGCGCGTTTGCCCACATCTATCCTTTTGGCCCCGGCAGGTATCATTGCTAAAATATCAGCGCCCACCAGCCGGTCGTACACCACCGTTTGGGCCGCCGCCAACAGCGCCGCCCCTCTCTGGGTCAATAGTCCCTTGTCTCCGGGTCCGGCCCCCACCAGATACACTTTACCTGCCGCCACCAAAAGCCCCCCTCATCTTTTCTGCCAGCGTCTGTCCCAGCTCCACCGGCCGGTCGATGGGACCGCGGCAGCTGTCAATGGCAAAGTCGTCGCTGCCCTCACCGGCAAAAAGCCCGGTCAGGGTAATGATATCCCCCTTCACCGTAGCATAGGCCGCCACTGGTGAAGAACAGCCGCCATCCAGTGTCCGCACAAAGCTGCGCTCGCAGTCACAGACTACTTTGGCCAGCGGGTCGTGGGCTGCTCGTACCGGTGTCGCATCAAAATCGCGCCGGGCCTGCACGGCCATCACCCCCTGACAGGCGGCCGGCAGTATCTGCGCGACCGAGTAGATATGGGCGATGCGCGCCTGTAGTCCCAGCCGCTTTATGCCCGCATAGGCCAGCACCAGCCCGCTGTATTCGCCCCGGTCCAGCTTTTGCAGCCTGGTCAAAACATTGCCCCGCACCGGTTTCACCTGCATGTGCGGGTACAGCTTTTGCAGCTGTATGCGGCGGCGGGCGCTGGCACAGCCCAGCGGCAGCGCCGGGTCCAACTCTTTTGCCCCCAGGGGCAGTATCAGCACATCGCGGGGGTCTTCCCGCGGCGACACCGCCACCACTGGCAGCGCCGGGTCCTCCTCCATGGGCATGTCTTTGTAGCTGTGCACCGTCAGGTCGGCCCGCCCCTCCAGCAGCGCCTTGTCCAGTTCCTTCACAAACAGTCCTTTACCACCGATCTTGTCCAGCGTGCGGTCCAGTATCTTGTCACCGGTGGTCTTCATGGTCAAGAGCTCCAGCTCTATTTCTGGGTGCGCCGCTTTTATGGCCTCCATCACCAGCTGCGACTGGATGATTGCCAACCTGCTCTCTCTACTCGCTACCGTTATCTTCATGCCGTAATACCTCCCGGATCTTTGCCGCCGTGCGGGCCACCTGCCGGTGATCTCCGCCGCGCCCCACCAGCGCTGCCGTCTGTGTCTCCCCCAGCGCCAGCGCGGGAAAGTAAAAGTCGCACTGGTGCCGGTCGCTGGCGTTGTTTGCGAAAATGCCGCGATCCTGTGCGCAATTGACGACCCATCTGTTTACTTCACTGCTGTCAGTGGCCGCCAGCACCACATCGCTCTGCCTCACGTCCGGCTCGGCAAAGCAGCGCTTCCGCCAGCATATCGCCCCCTGCCCGGCCAGGTCTCGCAGATGTTTACTCACCTGTGGCGCTACCACTGTCACCTGCTGCCAATCAAAGTGCAGCAGCGACTGCACGCGCCTGGTCGCCACCTGGCCGCCGCCCACCACCAGCACCCTCTTGTTCGCTGTTTGCACAAACAGTGGAAAGTAGCGCCGCCACACCGCCGACACTTCACATTCTTCTGGCAGCTGCCAAATCGCAGCAATGCGCCGCCACACCTCTGCCAGCGAAAGTCCCTGTTCGCTAGTGGGGCGGTCGATGACCACCACCTGGGCGCCGGCCATCTTTGCCCCCTGCAGCTTTTGCGCAAATCCACCCGCCGCGCCCGAGCTCTTGGTCAGCAGGTAGCGGCAACTGTATTGGCGCAAAAGTGCCGCATTCAGCTCGGCCGAAAACGGCCCCTGCATACACAGGATGTGCGCCCCCGCAAAACCCAGCGCCCGGCAGGCAGACAGGTTTTCTTCCAGTGGCAAAATGCGGGCGTAAACCCGCTTCCGGTAGTCCGGCAGCTGGCACAACTGCTCTAGCTGCTTGCTGCCGACGGTACATAAAATTCCACCATCGGTATCCCGCAAGTAGTCTACTGCCGCCGCCATATCGGTGCAGTTTATCACCTCTTCGCCCGGCTGCTCGGGCCGCACCAACCGCAGGTAAGGTACCCGCCGCACCGCGCAGGCGGCGGCGATGTTGGCCGTGGCCCTATCGGCATAGGGGTGGGTGGCATCCACCACCAGCCGGTATGTCCCGCCGGCCAGCATCGCCGCTATCTGCCCCTCGTCCAGCCGCCCGGTATGTATTTTTCCGCCCAGCTCCTGCAGCTGGCTGCGGCCGTAATCGGTGGCCACCGCCGCCTCGGCGTCGATACCGCAGTTCAGAGCGCGGGCAAACAGCTCCCGCCCCTCGCTGGTGCCGGCAAACAGCAGCAGCTTACCGGGCGCCATCAGTGCAGTACCCCCGGGGCGTCACCATGCGATTGCCGATCTGCATAGTCTGGCTGTTGCCGATAAACACGGTGGTGAACATATCCGCCGGCATATCCCGCAGCTGTGCCAACGTGCACACCTGGCTCTGCTGCCCTGCGCGGCCGATGTTGCGCACCACACCGCAAACGGTAGCGGGCGATTGATGGCGCAGAACCTCATCGCAGGCCCTCTGCAGATAGTCGTGCCGCTTTTTGCTGGCCGGGTTATACAGGCAGATAACAAAATCCGCCTGTGCTGCCAACTGCAGCCGCCTGGCGATCTTCTCCCACGGCGTCAGCAGGTCGCTCAGGCTGATCACGGCAAAGTCGTGGATGAGCGGCGCCCCCAGCACGGCCGCACCGCTGCAGGCGGCGGTGATACCGGGCAGTATCTCCACCTGCACCGCCGGGTACTCCTGCGCCAGCTGCAGCAAGACGCCGGCCATACCGTACACTCCGCTGTCACCGCTGCACACCAGCGCTACCGTATGGCCGGCCGCCGCCTGTTCCAAAGCCAGCCGGCAGCGCTCCACCTCCCGCCTCATCGGGGTCGAGAGCACCGTTTTGCCCGCTGTCAGGTCAGCTACCAGCTCTACATACAGCGTGTAGCCCACCACCGTGTCGCTCTCTTCTATAGCCCGCAGTGCGTCACCGGTCATAAAACAGCTGTTGCCCGGGCCCAGGCCCACCGCATACAGTTTGCTCATTGCGCCACTACCTCCTCTCTGTATCGCCGCCACTTCTGTAGATCTGCGTAGTGCTTTTCGATCAACCGGTCTATCTCCTCCAGCTGTCGGCGGTGGTCAGCGGCGATATCCTGCCCCGACAGCGTATCCACGTTATACAGGGTGATGCCCGGCAGTTGACCGATGCTGCGCTGAATATCACGCGGCACCGCCAGATCGATGAGCAGCGCCGGCTGACGCTGCAGCTGTGTAAAGCCCTCCAGCTTTATCGTGTGGTGGGGGCTGGAAGTCGCGCTCACCACCGCGTCAAAGCGGGGCATCTGCTCGTAGCGCTGGCTGTAGTCAAAGGCCTGTGCGCCGCTCGGCAGCTCTACCTGGCTGTACTTGTACTGGCGCAGCGTCATGCTCACTCTGTAACCGCTGTCTAAAAGCGCCTGCGCCACCAGCTTGCCCACTTCCCCGTTGCCGATCACCAGAACCTCTTCTACCGGCTGTCCAAAGCTTTTTATAGCCGCCAGCGTCTGTATCGCTACCGAGTCCACCGCCCGCGAAAAGCGCACCTTGGTCTTTATATCCTTAGCCGCCGCGATCGCCGTGCGAAAAGTCACCTCTAAATAGCTGTCGATAGCCCCGCAGGCTCGGGCGTGTGCCTGGGCATTTTTCACCTGGGTGATGATCTGGTCCTCGCCCCATATCTGCGATTTGGCCCCGCAGGCCAGCCGGCACAGGTGCCAAAATGCCTCCCGGCCACGGCGGCCGCGGTACATCTGCGCATACTGCGCTGCATCTTCGCCCATGGCTGCACACAGCAGCAAAAACGGGTCGGGCGCATGGTCCTCCGCACACGAGAGGTACACCTCGGTGCGGTTGCAGGTGCACAGAAGTACCGCCCCCAATACACCGCGCTGCTGCCGCAAACTGTCATACAGTTCCTGACAGCGCGACTTGGTAAATGAAAATTTTTCACGGATGTCGATGCCCGCCAAGCTGTGGTCGATGCCCGCCATACAGATATTCAAAAGCTACAACTCCAATCTGCCGCCGCCAGCGCCAGCGTCATGCCGTCGCACACCTGTTTCGATAAGATCAGCTCTCCGCCGGCAGCCACTGCGCTGCGCTCGCACACGTTGTCCGTCCCGGTGGTGCGCAGCACGAAATCCGATACGGCAAACCGCCCCGGCACCGCCTGCAACTGCGCGGCCGAATAGGTCCAAAAAGGCAGGCTGTACTTTTGCGCCAGCGCACAGATGGCCGGCTCCTCCCGCTTGAGGTCGATAGAGGCCAGCCCCCGCACCGCCAGCGGCGAAACGCCGGCCAGCTGCAGCGACTGCACAAAAAAGCGCTCCAATGCCTGCGCGTCGGTCCCCTTTTTGCAGCCGACGCCCACCGTCACGATGCGGGGGTACAGGTGCAGCGTGGTCGTAAAGGGCTGTCTTTTTCCATCCAGCGAGATGCACAGCCCCACCTGCGCCCCGGTTCCCGTCTCCAGGCCCGGCGGCAGCTGTCCGCGCACCTCAAAATCACTGTACAGGCCCACCGTCTGGCCCCGCAAAAGCGTGCCCGACACCGCCCGGATGCGGTCGATCTCACCGATGACACAGCCCGCTTTCTGGCTCCACAGGTCCACGGCAAATACGCCGTTCAGGTCGGTGGCCGTAGTCAGTACCGGGGTGGCTCCCAGCTGCCGGGCCAGTTTGGTGGCCAGCGCATTAGCGCCCCCCAAATGCCCCGACAAAATAGGGATGACGAACTGCCCCTTCTCGTCCAGCACCAGCACGGCCGGGTCGCGGTCTTTACGGCGCAGGTGCGGCGCGATAGCCCGCACCGCAATACCTGCCGCCCCCACAAACACCAGTCCCTCACAGTCGGGCATCCAGGTGGCAACGAACTCGTCCAGCGGCATATCTCGCGGGCGCAGCGTACAGCTGTAACCGGGCAGCTGGGCAATATATCGGGCCAGCGCCGCCCCCGCCGCGGTAAAGGCACACAGCGCCAACTTCACTGGCTGGCCTCGCGAAACAGGTGCGAAAACCCCGGGTCATAGAGCTTTGAGCGCTGGTATTCGTCGCCCAAAAACTCCCCCACCAAAATAAGGGCCGTCTTGTCTATCCCGTGGCTGGCTGCCGCCGCTGCCAACTCCCCCACTTTGGTGTGGACGATCTGCTGGTCGGGCCAGCTGGCCCGATATACGATGGCCGCCGGCGTATCGGCCCGGTATCCGCCCTCCAACAGCTGGCGCGATAGTTTTTTTAGCATACCGGCGCTCAAAAACACCACCATGCTGGCACCATGGGCCGCCAGCGCCGGTATGCGCTCGGCCTCTGGCACCGGGGTGCGCCCCTCCAGGCGGGTCAGTATCACCGTCTGGCTCACTCCGGGCAGCGTGTACTCCGCTCCCACGGCCGCCGCCGCCCCGCAAAATGAGCTCACGCCCGGCACCACCTCGTAGGCGATGCCCAGCTGTTCTAACCGGTCCATCTGCTCGCGGATCGCACCGTACAGACAGGGGTCACCGGTGTGCAGGCGCACCGTGTTCTTGTGCTCCCGCTCTCCCCGCTGCATCACTGCCAATACCTCTTCCAGCGTCATGGCCGCGCTGTTATAGATCTCGCATCCCGGTCTGGTGCTCTTTAGCAGCTCAGGGTTCACCAGCGACCCGGCGTAGATAACGATGTCGGCGGCCGCCAGCTTCTGCTGGCCCCGCACAGTGATGAGGTCTGGTGCCCCCGGTCCCGCTCCCACAAAATCGATCACTGGCTCTCCTCCTTGGCGATCACTACTGTAAAATAGCTGGCGCTTTCATCTATCTGTTTTAGATCTTCATACAGCGCCTGCCCCGGCATCCCACAGCGCTCTACCGCCTGCGCGCGCAGCTGCGGCCTCGCCGCCAGCTGTTTTTTTATCTGCTGCAGGCTGCGCCCCGACTTCATCAGCACTTTGGTGCCGGGGTAATCCAGCGCCAGCTGGCTGTCCGGGTACGAGGCAGGTATCACATGCAGCATCTCGCCCCCCTCACACAGCGGCATATCCAAAGCCGCCGCCGCCGCGCAAAACGACGGCACCCCCGGCACGATACGGGTGGGGTACCCCCGCTCTTTTAAAATGCGGTGCAAATACATCGGGGTGGCGTATACCGTGGGGTCTCCCAACGTCAAAAACGCCACATTCTCCCCCCGTTCCAAATAGCCGGCCAGCAGGTCGGCGTTTTGGGCAAATACCGCCTGCAGCTGCCCGCGGTCGCGGCTCATGGGGGCTGGGCAGTAGAGCAGCTCTTTGCCCTCCAGCAGCGCCCCGGCAATGCGCGCTGCTGCGTTGTCCCCAGCACCGCTGGCCGGCAGTGCCACCACCCGGCAGCGCTTAATGGTGTCCACCGCCGCCAATGTCAGCAGCTGTGGGTCACCGGGGCCTACCCCCACGCTAATAAAAGTTCCCGTCATCTGTGTTCTCCTCTTATCTGCGCCGCCAGCGCCTGGGCGCCATCGGTCTGGGCCAGCAGCGTCTGCCCACTGCCAAACAGCAGCACTTCTACTGCCAGTCGCCCTTTGGTGCGGTAGTCGATCTGCCGGCATATCCGCTCTAACACCACAGCAAATACCGGTCCGGTCAGTGCGTGCCGGTCTAGCAGCTCCACCGCGCGGTCGGTGGTATTACAGCAGAGCAGCTGCTGTACCAGCGCACGCGGTGCCCCACAGGCAGCGGCGTGGGCAGCCAGTATCTCCATGCGGCAGTCAGCCACCGAAGAATGGGTGTTCATCACTCCGCCGGCCACCTTTACCAGCTTTCCCACATGTCCCACCAGCAGCGCCTGTTTAAAGCTCTTATACACCAGGTAATCCAACGTATCACCGATGAAATTCGAAAATTTAATGCTATTTTCCAGGTCTAGCCCCAGCTTTTCCAGGCAGTAATCACGCCCATAATTTCCCGGGGAAAGTACCACTCTCTCCGGGTCGCGCAGTTTGGCCCGGTCAACGAGCAGGTGGATGGTCTCGGTCAGAGCGCGTTCGCTCATGGGCTCCACGATACCAGTGGTCCCCAGAATAGAGATCCCCCCCGCAATGCCAAGCCGCGGATTAAAGGTCTCTCTGGCGATCTCGGCGCCGTTTTCAGCGCCGATGCGCACCTGCAGTCCACCGCTATACGCACAGGTATCGCACAGTCGCCGCAGGTTCTCCTCGATCATCCTGCGGGGCACCGGATTTATGGCCGGTTGGCCCACCGGCACCTGCAGCCCCGGCTGGGTCACTGTGCCCACCCCGGCCCCACCCAGCAGCTCTATGCCGGATGGGATACAGCGTACCTGGGCCGTAATGCCCATGCCGTGGGTCACATCGGGGTCGTCCCCGGCATCTTTAACCACCCGGGCCTCTGTGCAGTCTTGCTGCCAGCACACCTGGGCCGACAGCCGGGCCGTCTGTCCGCCGGGCAGCGTGATCTGCACCTGGGTCAGGTTCTCCCCGCGCAGCAGCAGCCAAGCCGCGGCCACCGCAGCGGCGGCGGCACAGCTGCCGGTGGTGTAGCCCCGGCGCAGGGCCTGTCCATTTTTTATCACCTGCCGCACCGATCTACACCCCCATACTCTCTCCCGCTGCCTGGCGGCACAAAAAAGCTCCCTGCCACCCTGTACCGCGCAGAGGGGGGCAGAGAGCCTATCGCCAAGTGCCCGCTGCACCCACAGTATCAAAGATCACACGGGCGCAGCGATCGCTCCAGTCGACGGCATTCCCTGTCCTCCGCAGCAAAATGACATCTCGAGCAGAGCAGGTCTTCTGGCTCAGCATCAGCGCGCCGCCCGGCCTTCCCGGCCCTTCAGGACCAGTGGCACACAGTGGGGGCGCTCCGCATCACAGCAACGGGATTGCGCAGGACTTGCACCTGACTTCCCTTTTCATCACCCAGCGGTGAACTCTCTCGTCTGTTCTCTATTATACGGCATGCAAAGCAGGGCTGTCAAACCGGCTCCTCCCCCCAACACACCGCCGCCACAGCTGTTGTTTCCGGTTTTAATGTGCTGGTTCTCGGCTCTCTGCGGTGCGCGATCCCATCACCAAAAAACGCTCTCCCCATCAGCCCTACTTTATCCCAGCATACAAATACAGATGTTCGATTCGATGTCATTGCATCTTCCTCGCAATAACATCGCGCCGCGCCAACAATATAAGCACCTGTCTGCGCCAGATCGACCGCCCTTCATCGGGCAAAGATCTGTTTTTGTATACCAAGCCCACCGGAGCAACTGTTGTGCCAATAATCCAATCATGCGCTGTGGCGCCACAGCACAAAAGCTGCAAAATAAACACAACCACAATCGCAACATGTTCTCACGATCTCTCCCGCCCACCGTCAAGTCGGTGCTCCCCTCCTGACCTGTTTCGCCCGGTCCACAGCACCCGATCGCACCCACACCACACTACGGGCCAATAGTCCACACCTGCGGCAGCCCCATACCGCACAGCGGCCGCCTCTTTATCTCCCCCATCCTGTCGGCGCTCGTTTGCCGCCCACCACCACCCCCATAAAAATTCGATGGTACTCATCCTGGCCATCTGTTTGCGTGCCGCACGCCAAAAAAATTGCTCTTTCAGTAATCTCCGAAAAAGCGTCTAAACATCTCCGCGCCCCGCATTTTCGCTCAGCCCACTCCTCAAAATACTTTGCAGCACACAGAGCGCACATAAAAACACCCCGGCAGCGCAGTCGCCACCGGGGTGTCGTATTCTCGTGATCTATGCCTTTCAGGCCGCCAGCCGCTCCCGAGCTGCCTGTTCCAGCGAGGCGATCTTTACCGCCAGGCAAAAGATCTCCATGGCTTTTTGCAGTTCTTCCAGGCTGGGGTAGGTAGGGGCAATACGGATGTTGGCGTCGTGCGGGTCCTTGCCGTACGGGTAGGTAGCTCCCACCGCAGTCAGCTTCACCCCGCAGTCACCGCACAGCTGCTCCACCCGTTTGGCACAGCCATCCAGGGTGAAAAAGCTGACGAAATAGCCGCCGTAGGGCCTGCTCCAACGGCCGATCTCGCGGCCGTCCAGGTGCCGGTGCAGCATCGTGTCCACCAGCTCAAACTTGGGGCGGATAATGGCGGCGTGCTTTTCCATGTGAGCCATAATGCCGTCCACATCTTTAAAAAATCGCACATGCCGCAGTTGGTTGATCTTGTCCGGGCCGATCGTCTGGGCCAAAATGCGCTTTTTCATATAGGCCATAGTGCGGCGGCTGCCGGCCATGATCGCCAGGCCCGAGCCGGGCAGCGATATCTTCGAAGTCGAGGTGAACACCAGCGGCATATCCTCACTGCCGTACTCAGCGCACACGTCCAAAATATTGGGTAAGCTGTCGCGGCGCTCTTTTTCCAGGTGGTGTACCATATAGGCATTATCCCACATCAGCACAAAATCAGGGGCCGCCGGCTTCATGGCCGCCAGGCGCCGCACCGTCTCCGCCGAGTAGGTCGTCCCCTCGGGGTTCGAGTACATCGGCACCGACCACATGCCCTTGATGCTGGCGTCCTGCGCCACCAGCGCCTCTACCGCATCCATATCCGGGCCATCTGGCAACATGTCCACATTGATCATCTCAATACCCAGTTCCTCGCAGATCCCAAAATGGCGGTCATAGCCCGGCACCGGGCAGATGAACTTCACTTTTTCCTCCCGGCACCAGGGGCGCTCGCTGCGGGCATTGCCCAGCAGCATAAACTTGGCCAGCGCGTCATACATCAGGTTCAGGCTGGAGTTGCCACCTATAAACAGCTGTTCCTCCGGCACACCCATCAGCTCTCCAAACAGCCGCTTGGCTTCCGGTACACCGTCTAGGATCCCGTAATTGCGGCAGTCAAAACCGTCCTCACTAAAAAAGTCCCGGGTGTCTTCCAGCACCTTGTACATGCCCATGCTCAGGTCCAGCTGCTGGGTGCAGGGCTTGCCGCGCGACATATCCAGTTTCAGGTCTTCGCCCTGATATATTTTATAGAGCTGGTAAAACTTCTCCAGCTTCCCCTTGATCTCCTCTGTCGACAATGCGCTGTATGGCTGCGCCATAAAACTCGACTCCCCTTCAAAAAATTTGCAAACCAAAAATTCAAATTCCTGCATTTTAGTGGCTAACACACCACTTTGCTCCGGTCTCTCTCTTTAGTATATGCACTATTCTACACCCAAAAACACAGCTGTATCAACTGTTCAGAACATCTTTGGACAACGGCACAAAAATGCAAGTATCCAAAATCGTTTTTTGCAAAAACCACACAAAGTTTAGGGAAAAGTTCACCAAAACACAAGAAAAAAGAGCCTGCAAGCAAGCTCTTTTTTTGCATTTTGTCTCTGTATCAAATACAGCCGTGTATTTACAGAAAGCACATTTGTGATTTCGTCCAAAAGCAAGCGTCACGACTTATCAAAAACAGCAAAACCGCTGCCACTGGCCTTTGGCAATTTTGCCCTTTAAAACTCGGCCGAACCGGTGGTGCGGGGGAACGGCAGAACATCGCGGATATTCTGGATACCGGTGATATACATGATCAGCCGCTCAAAGCCCAACCCAAATCCGGCGTGCTTGGCACTGCCAAACCGGCGCAGGTCCATGTACCAGCTGTAGTCCTCTTCTTTAAGGCCCATCTCCTGCATCCGCTCGCGCAATACGTCCAGCCGCTCCTCGCGCTGGCTGCCGCCAATGATCTCACCAACGCCGGGCACCAGCAGGTCGGTAGCAGCTACCGTTTTGCCGTCGTCGTTCAGGCGCATGTAAAAGGCCTTGATCTCTTTGGGGTAATCGGTCACGAACACCGGTTGGCCAAACACCTGTTCGGTCAGGTAGCGCTCGTGTTCGGTCTGCAGGTCACAGCCCCAGTATACCGGGTACTCAAAGCGGTCTTTTACCTTTTCCAGTATCTCCACTGCCTCGGTGTAGGTGCAGCGGCTAAACTCGGCGTTCACCAGCTTATTCAGCCGCTCCAGCAGACCCTTGTCCACAAACTGGTCAAAAAAGGCCAGCTCGTCCGGGCACTGCTCCAACACATACCCGATGACCGATTTGAGCATCGCCTCTGCCAGATCCATATCGTCCTGCAAGTCGGCAAAGGCGATCTCCGGCTCGATCATCCAAAACTCAGCTGCGTGGCGCGGCGTATTGGAGTTCTCTGCCCGGAAGGTGGGCCCAAAGGTGTACACCTTGCCAAAAGCCAGCGCCATGCACTCGGCGTTGAGCTGGCCCGATACTGTCAGACTGGTCTCCTTGCCAAAAAAGTCCTGGCTGTAGTCGATGCTGCCGTCTTCGCTGCGGGGCGGGTCTTGCATGTCCAGGGTGGTCACCCGAAACATCTCCCCGGCCCCCTCACAGTCGCTGCCGGTGATCAGCGGCGTGTGGGCGTACACAAAGCCGTTTTCATTAAAAAATTTGTGCAGCGCGTAGGCCGCTACCGAGCGCACCCGAAAAGCCGCACTGTACAGGTTGGTGCGGGGGCGCAGATGGGCGATAGTCCGCAAAAACTCCACCGAGTGGCGCTTTTTCTGCAGCGGATAGTCCGGGGTCGAGGGGCCCTCTACCTCAATGGCAGCCGCGTGCACCTCAAACGGCTGACGGGCGTCCGGGGTCAGCACCAGCGTTCCCTCTACCATCAGCGCACTGCCCACATTCAGCTTGGAGAGCTCTTTAAACCCCTCGACTTTGCCGTCCTCAAAAACGACCTGCAGATTCTTAAAGCAGCTGCCGTCGTTGAGCTCAATAAATCCCAGCGATTTCGAGGCGCGCAGCGTGCGCACCCAGCCACATACCTTTACCGGTCCCTCTTTCTGCTCGGCTGCGCGGTACAGCTGAGCAATAGTCTTTCTCTCCATGTCGTCTCTCCTCCAACAAAAATGCTATCCCCCGGCGGCAAACTACCGGTCACGGGGCAAACTACACAGTAATGTTATTAGTATAGTACAAAAACGCGGGTGTTACAAGGTGCGGCGGCAATATCGCCACCGCACTCCGCCTCACAAAAACAGCGCAAAAATATGCGGCGTTATGTATACCTCCACCGGCGCGGCGATCAGCAGCAGTGGCACCGCCACCGTCAAATACAGCCGCAGTGCATTCACAAACACCGCTGTAAACGGTACGCCCCGGCGCTGGCCCACCAATTTACACACTAGCTCAAAGCACAAATAGGCCCCCAGCGCACACGACAACACAATGGCCGGCAATTCAAAGATCCCGTGGGGCAGTATCCCCATAAAATAGGTAAACAGCCCGGCGCCGTAACTGGTATAAGCCGCCCCCAGCACCCCCAGTATAGCGGCATTTACCCCCAGTGAAAAAAGCGGCAAAAACAAAAACGGCACCAGCCCCATCAGCGCCGTAGTGGCGGTGGCACGAATGTTTCCAAAAAGCACTGCCACCAGCGATAAGCCGCCGTCCGCCCGGTACACGCCTTTGCTGGTAAAGGTGGCTGATATCGCCTCCAACAGCTGGCTCAGCAGTTGGGGGTTCCGGGCGATCACCATCCCCGTCGCCAACGCCGCCCCAAAAAATAAAATACTGGCGCCCCAAAAATATCTCTGCAGCCGGTTTTTAAAAAAGTACCAGCTCAGCACATATTGCCGCTTTACAAAACGCATCTGCACCGCTCCTTTTTTGCCAATACTACACTATACTCTACACGTTGTGGCAAAAATGTCAATCACGCACCAAAACCGGCAGAGATTGGCGCCGATAACCGGTGCTCACCGGCAAAAACTACTGTTGGAGGTGAATTTTCATGGAGATGAAACAGCCCATTGATCTGTCATCCAGCACCTGCTTTGCCAAGCTGCCCACCTTTATTCAGGAGTCTATCCGGCAAAACGGGGTCAACTTTTACAGCGAGCAGGAGCTCGTGCAGTGCGCTCAGAACATTCTCGACCAGATCTGAGCACCCACCAGGGGCCAAAAGCCCCTGTACATAACTGCCGCCACCCGATATTCTGCCCGCCCTGTGTTGCCATAAGCTGGCAGTATGTGGTAACATGGTGAAAAACTGAAAGGCGGTGCCCCCGTGGCCTACAACGACAAAGTAAAGCTCGACAATTACTACCACTACGTCGAGCCCTGGTGGCAGGATGCCTACCGGGCCAGCCAGCTCACCTACGACTATAACCTCACCCGTATCACCGAGGTACAAAAGCGCGATGAGATCTTGCGCGATCTGTTTGCCAAAGTGGGAGAAAAGCCCCTCATCGAGCCCCCTTTTCACTGTGACCGCGGCTTTTTTACCACCATCGGTAACAATTTCTACGCCAATTTCGGTTTTACCCTGCTGGATTCGGGTGAAGTAGTCATCGGCGACGACGTGCAGATCGGCCCCAACGTCACCATCTGTACTGCCAGCCATCCGGTCCACCCCGAGGAGCGCATCCAGGGCGGCATCATCAATGAACCGGTACATATCGGCAACAACGTCTGGATCGGTGCCCATGTCTTTATCGGCCCGGGGGTGCACATCGGCGACAACGCGGTCATCGGCGCCGGCAGCATCGTCATCCGTGATATCCCGGCCAATACAGTGGCGGTGGGCAACCCCTGCCGCGTCCTGCGCCAGATCACCGATGCCGACCGCATGGACGAAAAGACCCGTCAAAACTACGTCGGCAACGCCGATCTGTAACACGGCGCAGCGCGCACATCGCCGGCAGTTATAAAAAGGAGTACAGCCATCATGCGCTTTGACAAATTGACTGTTCGCATCCTGGTGCGAAAAAATTACGGCCAGTGTTTTGACTTCTACACTCAAAAACTCGGTCTCACTCCCGTTTGGGGCGACCGCAACGGCCCCTACACCTCCTTCGCCACAGCTCCGGGCCAGCCGCCCTGCTTCGCCATTTTTTCCGGTGCCAACATGCCCATGTTTCAGGGCTACCAGCCGCCTGTGGGCACCCCACAGCAGCCCGATACAGTGGCCGCCATCCTCCCCACCAGCGATCTGGAGGGCGACTATCAGCGCCTCCGCGCAGCCGGCGTGCAATTTTTGGGCGAGCCGCAGTACATCGCAGACTGGGGCATGCACTGCACCTATTTTCGTGACCCCGAGGGAAATCTCTTCGAGCTCAGCGGCGGCGATATCTAGCGCCGAATGTCCGGTACCCAAACGCAATAAAGAGCAGGCGCTCCTCTCTCACAGGAGCGCCCGCTCTTTTTCTTTTTTTCAGCTCCATGCACACCCGGCAGCCGCCGAATATACGGCCGCGCCTCGCGCACCCATCCCGGTCAGGCCAGCCCCAAAAGCCTTGCGGTCGTAGCCACGATAAAGCAGATGACGATACCAAATAAAGTCGGCACCGCAAACGAGACCAGCGTCCACCGCAAGCTCTGGGTCTCCTTTTTTATGGTCATGCAGGTAGTGGAGCAGGGCCAATGCATCAGGCAAAACAGCATGGTACAAACAGCGGTCAGCCAAGTCCAGCCGTTTTGTACCAGCAGCTCCTTCAGCTGTACCAAGCTGCTGAACTCCATTATACTGCCGGCTGACATATAGGCCATGATCATGATAGGCACCACGATCTCGTTGGCGGGGAAGCCCAAAATAAACGCCAGCAAGATCACGCCATCCATGCCGATGAGATGGGCAAACGGGTCTAAAAATCCGGCGCAATGGGCCAGCAGGCTGACACCTCCCATCTGCACGTTGGCCATCAGCCAGATGATGAGCCCCGCCGGAGCTGCCACCGCTACCGCCCGCCCCAGTACGAACAGCGTCCGGTCAAAGATCGACCGCACGATCACCTTGCCGATCTGCGGCTTACGGTAGGGGGGCAGTTCCAGCGTAAAGCTCGATGGTATGCCCTTTAAGATGGTCTTTGACAAAAGCCGCGACACCAAAAAGGTCATGACCACTCCCAGCACGATCACCCCAGTCAGCAGCAGTGTCGATGAGATCGACTGCCAAGCCCCGGCAGCCGCCCCCACAAAAAACATCGAGATGATTGCAATAAGCGTCGGGAAACGGCCGTTGCAGGGGACAAAGTTGTTGGTGATGGTAGCGATGAGCCGTTCTCGGGGCGAATCAATGATGCGGCAGCCCACGATGCCGGCGGCATTACAGCCAAACCCCATGCACATGGTCAGCGCCTGCTTGCCGCAGGCACAGGCTTTTTTAAACTGGTGGTCCAGGTTGAACGCCACCCGCGGCAGGTAGCCAAAGTCCTCCAGCAGCGTAAACAGTGGAAAGAAGATCGCCATTGGCGGCAGCATCACCGACACTACCCACGCCAGCACCCGATATACTCCCAATATCAGCGCCCCGTGCAGCCAAGCCGGCGCATGCAGCCACATAAACAGGTCGGTCAGTCGGTCCTGTACCCAAAATAGTCCGTCGGCCAGCATCTGTGACGGGTAGTTGGCCCCGGTAATGGTCAGCCAAAACACCACCGCCAGCAGCGCCAACATAATGGGGATACCGGTCCACTTACCGGTGAGGATCTTATCCAGCTTGCGGTCATAGCCGCCCGACCGTTTGGTGGTCGTGATGCAGTCCTCGCAGATCTCCTCGGCCGCCAGCACGATGCACGATACCGTATTATCCAAAAACTTGTCGCGGTCGATCCCCTGCTCCTGCAGCTGCCGCCAGGCCCCGGTCACTGCCGTGCCGATTGCGCTGTCTGGACCTATGTCTACCTGCAAATGCCCGGCCAGCGTAGCGCAGAGCACCGGTTCCCCCTCCAGCAGCTTCAGCGCTACCCAGCGGCTCGAGAGATCTTTGAGATCGACCTGATCCAGCACTGGGGTCAGCTGCGCGATAGCCGCCTCGATAGGTGCTGTGTAGCGGATGGGGCGCGGCGCAGGGTGTATTTCTCCGTGCGAGACCTGTTCCACCACCTCCACCAACTCTTTAAGTCCCTTACCGCTGCGGGCGGCAGCGCCCACCACCGGTAGACCCAGATTTTGCGACAGCTTTTTAAGGTCGATCTGCACCTTCTTTTTCTTGGCCTCATCCATCAAATTGGCGCATACCACTACGTTGGGCGTAATCTCAGCTGTCTGCAGTACCAGGTTCAAGTTGCGCTCTAAACAGGTGGCGTCGCACACTACTACCGCTGCATCCGCCCCGCCAAAGCAGATAAAATCGCGGGCTACCTCCTCCTCGGCAGAGTGGGCCATTAGGGAATATGTACCCGGCAGATCTACGAACACATAGCTGTTTTTACCGTGTTGGTGGCGTCCTTGAGCATTGGTCACTGTTTTTCCCGGCCAATTGCCGGTGTGCTGGTTGAGCCCCGTCAGTTCGTTAAACACTGTACTTTTGCCCACATTGGGGTTGCCCGCCAGAGCGATGACTTTTTCTTCTGGGCTGGTGCGCTGTATCACCAGCCCCTGATCTACTGCACCGTGGCCGGTGGATTCGGCTGTTAGGCCCATATGGTATCCTCTCCTATCTGCTTTGCCAGTATTTCTATGTAAAGCGCCCGCTTATGGGGCCTTTTTACAGGCCGCAGGCGCAAAGTTAAGCGGCGATAACGGTTCAGCTGAGTACCTTCTCCCGCCCCCGTTCAAAGCTGGTGGCCTCGACTAAGATGCGCTCGCTGTCCTCTTGCCGCAGGGCGATTACCGCCCCGCGGATAAGGTAGGCGACGGGGTCGCCAGAAAAGCTCTTTTGCAGGCACTGTACCTCTGTGCCCTCGATAATGCCGATATCCTGCAGGCGGCGGCGCATGCTGCCGGCTGATTCTATGGCGTGGACTCTGCCCAATTGGCCCTCGTGCAGGTGGTCGAGCGGTAGGTATCTATCTTTCACGGTAATCTCTCCTCTAGTCGCAGCGGCATAGGTATGCCGCCAAAATCATAAGTATGGTCTGTGGCACCGACCTACAAGATACGCGGTTGACCCGGCAGAAGCCGGAGAAATATAGATGATCTCCCCAAAAAGTTAGACCGGGGAAACTCTCACTTTCTGCTACAGTATATTCACATACCCGTCAGGGTGACACAGAGGTAAAAATACGGAGGTACTGCCGTGCACAGCCAAGACCAATTTTACACGCCCACCGGATATGACCGTCTCATCCACCGCGAATTGTCGGCGGCCATGGAAGACTATTTAGAAATGATCCTGCGCATGCAGCCACAGAGCGGCGAGATCGGGGTGAATGCGCTAGCGGCTCTCCTGCACGTACAACCGTCCAGTGCGTCAAAAATGGTAGCTCGGTTGCGTCAAGAGGGCTTTATAGAGCCGGGGCGGTACGGGCCGATCTCTCTTACAGCTAAAGGCAGCGACTACGGCAGCTACCTGCTACACCGCCACCAGGTGTTGTGTGAATTTTTTTGTGCCCTCAACCAGAGCGAGGATGAACTGGAACAGGTGGAGCAGATCGAGCACTATATCACCCCTAAAACAGTGGCCAATATGCAGCGCCTACTGCCCCTTATCAAACGATTTTCCCCTACCGAGTGACCAGCGTGCACCGGGGGACAAGATATGCTATAATAATCTATTATATAATCCGCCCGGGCCTTGGTCGCCCGCGAAACTCGTCACATGCGAAACTTTGCTGTTAAGGAGCCCTCATCGTGAAAAAATTTCTAAATATGCTGTTTAGCCGGGTGGTCATCATCAGCCTGTCTATTGCCATACAGGCCGCATTTTTGGTCCTCCTCATCTGGCGTTTTAACAACTATTACGTCTATGTGCACGCTGCCTGTGTTCTGTTGAGCCTGGTCGTGACGCTGGGCATTATCGGCGGACGTTCAAACCCCGGCTATAAGATCGCCTGGCTGGTACCAATTTTGCTGTTCCCCATTTTTGGCGGGCTGTTTTACCTGATGTTTGGGCGCAACCAACTCAGTGCCCGCGAGCGCAAGAAAATGGCCGAGATACAGCGCCACACCGAGAGCGTGGTGGACCTGAGCGGACAGATGTCGGACGAGCTGTACCAAATAGACGCCGATGCCGGCAGCATCTCCCGCTATATTGCCCGCAACGCGCTCTCACCACTGTATCAAAACACTGCCGCCACCTATTTTCCCATTGGCGAAGCCAAATTTGCCAGCCTGCTCGAAGAATTACAAAAGGCTCAGCACTTTATTTTTATGGAGTATTTTATCATCCAAGAGGGAAAGATGTGGGACCCGATCTTGGAGATCTTGACCCAAAAAGCAAAGCAGGGTGTTGAAGTGCGGGTGATCTACGACGATGTTGGCTGCATCGATACGCTCCCCTACCACTACGACCGCGAACTGGAGAAACTGGGGATCGCCTGCTGCGCCTTTAACCCCTTTGTGCCGGTGCTCTCGGCGCGGCTCAATAACCGCGACCACCGCAAGATCGTAGTCATTGACGGGCACACCGGCTTTACCGGGGGCATCAATCTGGCCGACGAGTACATCAATGCCTACCCCAAACACGGGCACTGGAAAGACGCCGCTATCATGCTTAAAGGTGACGCCGTGTGGAGCCTGACGGTGATGTTTTTGAGCATGTGGAACTACCTGCGACACACCGATGAGGACTATACCCGCTACCGCAGCACCGGTACTACCGGCCATCAGCTGGCGGCACCGGGCTATCTGCAGCCCTTTTCAGACAGCCCACTGGACCACGAGGCGGTGGGCGAAACAGTCTACATGCAGCTGATAAGCCGGGCCAAAAAATATGTGTACATCAATACCCCTTATCTGATCATCGACAACGAGATGGTCACTGCGCTGACCACTGCAGCCAAGTCGGGCGTGGACGTGCGCATTATTACTCCGCACATCGCCGATAAATGGTATGTGCATGCGGTGACCCGCGCCTACTATAAAATTCTGGTGGAGAGCGGGGTCAAGATCTTCGAGTACACCCCCGGGTTCGTTCATGCTAAGACCTTTGTAGTGGATGATATCTACGGTGTGGTGGGCACCATCAATTTAGACTACCGCAGCCTGTACCTGCACTTTGAGTGTGGGGTGTGGATGTATAAGACACCCTGCTTGACCGATATGAAGCGCGACTTTTTAGAGACGCAGCAAAAATGTCAGTCCATCACATTGCAGCAGTGCCAAAAGGTATCGCTGCCCACCCGTATATGTCGCGCGCTGCTGCGGGTATTTGCGCCGCTGATGTAGATGATAAACGAAACATACGCGTATTCGGGACGCACTTTAAATGTGAATAAATTGTAAAAACTATCGATAGAGTGAGCAAAAATGAGAGAAATACGGAAGAAAAGAGCAGTCGCAACGGCATCGAAAAATACAGATGGAGGTGATAAGGAGAAAAAATAGGAGGCATTTTCGTATGCAGATACCAGACCCAAACGCGATCTTTCCAAACGAGTATAAGACATCTTGTTTTATAAAAAATGTGATCACTGCTCCCAACATTCAAGTTGGCGACTATACCTATTATGACGATCCGGTAGACCCCACTGCTTTTGAGCGAAACAACGTGTTATTTAACTGGCCGGAGTTTGGCGACCGGCTGATTATTGGCAAATTTTGTGCTATAGCCAGCGGGACCACCTTTGTTATGGGCAGCGCCAATCACCGACTGGACAGTGTGAGCACCTACCCCTTCCACGTGTTTGGCGGTGCGTGGGCCCAGAACACGCCGCCCCACCTGACCCAGCTGCCCTTTAAAGGCGATACGGTGATTGGCAACGACGTGTGGATCGGGCGGGAGAGCGTGATCATGCCGGGGGTGAAGATCGGTGATGGGGCCATTGTCGCCGCTTACTCGGTGGTGACAAAAGATGTAGCCTCCTATACGCTGGTGGGCGGCAATCCGGCTCGATCTATTCGCAAGCGCTTCGATGACTCACTGATCCGGCAGCTGTTGGATCTGCGCTGGTGGGATATGGAGCCCAACCGGCTCGCCGCCTTTTTGCCGGTGCTATGTAGCAGCGATCTGGCAGAGGTGCGCCGTGCGATCAAAACACATTTAGACACATAAAAATGTGCCGGCACCGGCGGCTAACTGGCCAGCGGTGCTTCATCAAAAATGCTATGACCGAGAGGGGGCCGGCAGCCATATTTGGCTGTCGGCCCCCTCTTGGCGTAGAATTAAAGACGTTTTGTTTACAAACTGATGTGGGTGATGGAGCAGTACATTATCTATCGGTCTGTGGGGGCGCCAAATGAGCCCTATCTTTTAAAAAAGACGCAGCTGATCTCGCTCTTGATCCAGCGTGTGCAGATAGGTAAATATCTGCCGGTTGTCGTGCATGATACTGTGCGCTGCACACTGCTGATGAAAAAACTGCATGAGTTCTTTATTGCGTGGGCTCACTATACTATACTGGTCGCCATAGGTCTGGATATAGCGCTTCTTTAGGTGGGGAAACAGATTATCGAGCTGTGCGTAAAAGTACTCGCGGCTCCCTTCGCGCAGGGTGAGCCCCATGCCAAAGCAGATGATACCGCGCACCTTGGCCTGCACGCAGTAATCCAGGATACCGGCGATATTTTGATGGTCGTCGTTTATAAAGGGCAGGATCGGACACAGCCACACCACAGTTGGTATACCTGCTGCACGCAGCGCTTGCAGGGCCGCAAACCGCCGGCTGGTAACGCTTACCCGGGGCTCCAGCTTTTGGCACAGCACATCGTCATAGGTGGTCAATGTCATCTGCACCACGCATTTTGTCTGCCGGTTTATTTTTTGCAGGAGATCGATATCGCGCAGCACCAGATCGGACTTGGTGATGAGAGTAAAGCCGCAGCCGTACCGATAGGCGAGCTCCAGGGCTTGGCGAAGATGCTGCAGCTGCTGTTCGGGTGGAATATACGGATCGGTCATGGAGCCGGTGCTCAACATACAGGGGCGGCGTTTGCGGCGCAGTGCATCCTCTAGAAGCTCGATGGCATTTTGCTTGACCTCGATATCGGTAAAATCGTGGTCCATGTGGTAGCACCGGCTCCTGGAATCACAGTAGATACACCCGTGGGTGCATCCTCGGTATAAATTCATGCCGTTTTTAGCCGACAGTATCCCTTTTGTTTCTACAAAATGCATGGCTGCCCCTCCCCGCTCTTGATCCTGGCCCGTTTTGTGGTCTGTAACTGCAGTATAACAGATAGAACCTGACATCTGCCGTCAGGTTCTATCTGCTGTGCTATAAAATTATACAAAGCCCATATCGGGCAGTTTGCCAATATGCCGCCTTTCAAAAAACAGGTCCCGGTTGCAGAGCACGATCGCCACAGCCGCTGCGGTGATCACGACCGTCTCGACACATTTGGTGAGCGGGGTCATGGCGATCTTTTCCTGAAAGAAATTTACAAACAGGTGAAAGATGATACAGGCCAGCATACTGCGGCCATTTTTTACGTATACCCAGGTAGTGATAAAGCCCAGCGGCACCACACTAACCAAAAAATTGAGCGCATAGAGCAGTCCCAGCGCCCGCAGCCCGGCGTGGTAGGTACCGGGTACCCAAAACAGCGGCAGGTGCCACGCTGACCAGATAAGGCCAAAGAGGATAGACTCTTTAAACCAACTGTGGTATTGGGCGATTGCGTCCTCCCCATACCCGCGCCAGCCCAGCTCCTCGATGACCGCGGCCAGAAGGATCGTCAGCAGCGCAGAGCTGCCGCCGACTGAAAAAGAGAAATCGGCGGTGAGTGAAAATTGGGAGATCGGTTGCCCCACCAATAGCGACACCAGAATAGAGACCACTACGATAGCCGCAAACAGCGCCACTGCCGCCAGCAGATTGCCGGGGTGGATACAAGCTGCATGGAGCAGCTTGCGCCAAAGATCTGCCCGAAGTGCTCTGCTGCCTGAAAAGATGACAAAGCACACTGCGGTCACCGCCGGCACACACAGCCCCAAAAACATGAGTGGCAGTGCGGCCCGCCCGTTGGCGGTAAAAATGGCAGCAAACCAAAATGACCAGGTCAGCACAAAGACGAGCAGGTAAAAGAGCGCCGGGCGATACCGGTACCGCTGCGCCACGGCTATGCCTCTCCCCGACTGGCTGAGACGCTGCTGATGATCAGTTCACTTTTGATCCCGTTGAGCTCCACGATATTCTCACAATTTTGCACCGCCTCTCCCGAAAGAGAAAAATCGGCGGTGGGCTGTCCATCGCGCTGATAAAAAACCCGGTTGCGAATGCCTTTTACCACCGCGATAAACGGCGTCTTGGCCGGTAGAGAGAGCTTGGAGGATGCCGATAGCTGGTTGATATCTAACCGCCCGGAAAGTGATCGGCACTGTATCTGCATATCGCGGTTGCAGTTGAGCTCGACATGGCCCACGCCCGGCTCCAACACTACCTGGCCAGCGCTGCCGGAATACTCGAGCCTATCGGCGCACAGCCCCTTTACCACGAGCTGTTCGGTATTGCCACTGAGCTCGATATCCTTTACATAGTGGAGGGGAAACTGGATGGACAGGCCCAGCACCTCTTTTGCCCTGGACTCGGTCAGGTCGCCAAAGCGGCGCACGTCGATATCGATGCGCTGTTTTACATCGTCGATCTTTACTTTCAGCAGTTTTTGTATATCGGGCAGTTGTTCGGAATAAAGACACACCCGTATCTTCTCTCCGCCATAGCTGCTCAACTCGGTCCGTTTGGCCCCGGCCATGGTGATATCGTAGCTCTTTAGGCGGTCGATATCGTATTCAGTGATGCTCTCGAACCGAGCGGTTTTGGACTCGGCCGGCGGGGTACTATTTCCCAGCAGCTCATCCACCGAGATAGCGAACAGCTGGGCGATGGCCCGCAGGTTCTCTATATCGGGCACACCGCCACCGGTCTCCCATTTGGTCACCGCCTGCCGTGACACGTGCAGCCGGTCGGCCAGCCCCTCTTGCGACAATTTGGCCTGCTTGCGCAGTGCTTTGATCTTTTCGGCGATCATACTCTCGTCCCTCCTGATTAAGTCGATAGCGCCAGCATAGCAGACTTAAGGCGGCAAGACAAGCAACCGCTGTTTGCAGCGGTGCATTTTTTGCTACGCTGCGTAGCAAATGCCCCCAAAAGGGCTTTATAGAGCCGATCTTCTTTAAAATGGGCGTTGCCTATAACATGCCAACTATCTGTCCTATTAAAAATGGCGGCGGTATAAAGGACAAAGGGCTCCGCCCGAGTGTCGCAAAAAAAGAGCAGTTGGGCAGCTCATTTTTTGGGCAGACGCAGATCGGCGGCGGATACCGGTGGGAACCAGGGCGCTATATCGCCGCTGGGGAGCACGATCTTTTTAGATGGAGCACTCTGCTGCCGCATCTCGACCATGTTGTGCCAATAGCGCTTGGGCATATGCCCCATCTGACAGTGCAGATTTTGCCGTGGCACGATGTTGACGGCGGCACAAAAGCCTTTCCATAAACGCTGGTAGGTGCGCTCCTCATCCTCCTCGTCGGGCAGCTGTAAGTCCTGCATCGACACGATCTTAGAGCGGTGTGGCTGGTATACCAGGCCCATTTGATGGGATCGGTCGTAGATGAGGAACTGCTCTTCGTGATAGCGGTCGGTAAAGTGGTCCCTGATGAGGGGCAACACATAGTGCTTGGGGTCGATCACCGACACCAAACTGCCGCGGTAGTCGGCAAAACGGATGAACTGGATCATCTGCCCGGCCTCGTTTTGGGCGGCCCGGGCCAGCTGATGCAGTGCCGCTACCCGGTCGTCGGCCAGCATGTCGACCACGGCCGGCCCTACCCGGTACCCCAGCTGTAAAAAGGCACAGATCGTCAGCGCCTTCTCTTCGCCGCCGTATAAAAAGCAGGCGTGTACCAGCGCAGCAGCCCGGGGCCCCAGTTTTTTAGGGATCGAGCGCTCTACCCGGCGGGCCTTTTCCGGCTCGGTTGGGATCTTGTGCACCGCAAACAGGCTGGTCTGCCCCTGCTGGGGGGTGCAGATGTCGACCGGCAGCTGTTTTGTTGCCACGCTGTGAAACACACAGCAGAGCAGCCCAGCATAGCTGCCGTCGTATTGGTACACTACATCTGCCCGGTCAGACATTGGGTCACATCCTCTCTGGTGATGGGGGCCGTATCGAAAAGCGACAGCTGTTGGGGCATATCCTGCGGCAGCATAGCGGCACTGCGGTCGCTGATCAGCGCCCGAAAAGCCGACTGGGGGGTGATCTTTAGGCCCGGGGTGATCTTGCCGCGACAGGTGATGAAGTACTGGGCCCGCTTGAGCACGACGCCGATCTTTTTGAGGCCGCTGTAGTCCAAATTGCCGGTGCGGCGAGCGGCCACGATGCGCTGTGCGCTGTGCACGCCGATGCCCGGTACCCGCAGCAACATTTCAATAGGGGCACGATTTATCTCGACCGGAAAGTGCTCCATATGGTGCAGCGCCCAGTTGCACTTGGGATCGAGATAGGGATTAAAGTAGGGGTGGCCATCATCGAGCAGCTCGGAGGCGTCGAAGCCGTAAAAGCGCAGCAGCCAATCGGCCTGATACAACCGGTGTTCCCGCAACAGAGGCGGTTTGGTACCGATGGCCGGCAGCAGCCCTTCGTCGCGTACCACCGGCGTATAGGCCGAGAAAAACACCCGCTTTAGCCGGTACTTGCGGTACAGCCCCTGGGTGAGCTGCAGGATCTGGTAGTCGGTATCCGGGGTGGCGCCGATGATCATTTGGGTGCTCTGCCCGGCGGGGGCAAATTTTGGCGCCTGCCGGTAGCGCACCAGATCGGTGCTGTTTTGCTGCACGCCCTGTTTGATCAGTCCCATGGGGCGCAGAATATCGGTCTTGGACTTTTGCGGAGCCAGCGCCTGCAAACTCTTTTGTGAGGGGAGCTCGATGTTGACGCTGAGCCGGTCGGCCAGATAGCCCAGCCGGGTGATGAGCAGGTCGCTGGCGCCGGGGATGGCCTTGGCATGGATATAGCCGCCAAAGCGATATTCCTCTCGCAAAATGCGCAGCGTCTCGATCATCCGCTCACAGGTATGATCGGGATCTCTGATGATACCGGAGCTCAAAAACAGCCCCTCGATATAATTGCGGCGGTAAAACTGGATGGTCAGGTCGGCCAGCTCCCGCGGGGTAAAGGTGGCCCGGGGCACATCGTTAGAACTGCGGTTGACGCAGTACTTACAGTCGTAGGCACAGGCGTTTGACATGAGCACCTTGAGCAGTGAAATACAGCGCCCGTCGGCCGAAAAGGCGTGGCAGATGCCCGCCGCCACTGCGCTGCCGATGGTGCTGCCGGCACCGCTGCGCTGCACCCCCGAGGAAGTACAGGCTACATCATACTTGGCCGCGTCGGATAATATCGAGAGTTTTTGATAGAGGTCCACTGCAATCGCCCCAAACTAAACATTTGTTTGTTTTAGTATAGTACAAGAAACTTGTTCTGTCAACCCAAAGTAAGCAGGCCCGCAGCGCGCTGCGGCAGCAAGAAAAAAGAGCAGCGGCTCAAAGCGCCACTGCTCTTTTTAGGTGTTTACCTCACAGGTGTTTGCCCCGCAGCACATCGCGCTTGATCTTGCCGCTGATCGTTTTGGGCAGCGCGTCGACGAACTCGATGATACGGGGATATTTATAGGGGGCGGTCTGGTGCTTGACAAAATCCTGCAGCTCGACGATGAGCTCATCGGAGGGCTGATACCCCTGGGTGAGCATGATGGTGGCCTTTACCACCTGCCCGCGGATGGGATCGGGGGCACCGGTGACGGCACACTCGAGCACGGCCGGGTGCTCCATGAGGACGCTCTCGATCTCGAACGGGCCGATGCGATAGCCCGAGGCCTTGATGACATCGTCGGTGCGGCCCACATACCACAGATAGCCGTCCTCATCCTGCCAGGCGATATCGCGGGTGTGGTAGTAGCCGTCGTGCCAGATCTCCTCGGTGCGCTTATCGTCTTGATAGTAGCCGCAGAACAGTCCGGCCGGCACCCCGTCGCGGGTGTCAATGACGATCTCCCCCTCCTCGCCGGGGTCGACGATATTGCCGTCCTCATCCATCAGCTGGATGCTGTACTGGGGCGAGGGCCGACCCATCGAGCCCAGTCTGAGCGGCATGTTCTGGATGTTGCCGATGAGCAGGGTCGACTCGCTCTGGCCAAAGCCCTCGGTGAGATCGAGTCCGGTATACTCTTTAAAGCGACTGAATACTTCGGGGTTCAGCGCCTCGCCGGCGGTGGTGGCGTGCTGCAGTGAGGAGAGATCGAAGTCCTGCATCCCCTCTTTGATAAAAAAGCGGAAAATAGTCGGCGGGGCGCAAAAGGTGGTGATGCGGTACTTCTCGATCAGCGCCAGCAGGTCTTTGGGCTTAAACTTGTTGTAGTCGTAGACGAAGATACCGGCGCCCATGATCCACTGTCCGTAGATCTTGCCCCAACTGGCCTTGGCCCAACCGGTGTCGGCCACGGTGAGGTGCAGCCCGTCAGGATCGACTTTGTGCCAGTACTTAGCGGTCACGATATGGCCCAGCGGGTAGCGAAAATCGTGCAGGACCATTTTGGGCATTCCGGTGGTGCCGGAGGTAAAGAAGATGAGCATGGGGTCGCCGGCGGCGGTGGGGATGCGCTCCAGTGTGCGGGGCATCTCGTGCAGGCGGGCGTGAAACGGCACCCACCCCTCTCTGGCGCCGCGGGCGATGATCTTGTGTTTTAAGCTGGGGCACTGTTTTTGAGCGGCATCGATATCGGCGGCGGTGTCGCCGTCGGCTGTACAGATAGCCGCCACTGCCTGACAGGCCTTGATGCGGTACACCAGGTCGGGCGTAGTGAGCATGTGGGTGGCCGGCACGGCGATGGCCCCGATCTTGTGCAGCGCCACGATGGTGAACCAGTACTCGTAATGGCGCTTCAAGATGACCAGCACCGGGTCGCCTTTTTTGATACCCAGCTCTAAGAGCATGTTGGCCACCTGATTGGAGCGCTTGGAGATATCGGCAAAGGTGAAGCGGGAGGCACCGCCACGGTCGTCGGTCCAGACCAGAGCGCGGCGGCGGGGCTCGGCCGCGGCGATGCGGTCGATGATATCATAGCCAAAATTGAAGTTTTGGGGGCAGTGGACCGAAAAATTGGTGAGCGCACCGTCTTCGCCAAACTGCTCGGTGCAGAATTCCCGGTAAAAAGTACGGATATCAAAGGCTTTTTTCATCGTACAAACCTCGCTTTGCGCTTTATTGGGGTGCTTGTTTTGTGCCCTACTGGGCCAGCGCGTCTAGTGCCAGCTGGGCGTACAGGGCAACGCCGGTCTCGAAGGCGCTCTCATCGATGGTGAAGCGGTCGCTGTGCTGGGGCCACTCTCCGCCGCCGCCCAGACTAAAGAACCCGGCTTTGGTGTAGGAGGTGTACTCGGAGAAATCCTCACCGCCCATCTGGGGCTCAAAATCGGCTACCATATCGGCATCGGTGATCTTGCGGGCGGCGGCCAGGCCCAGGTCGGTGGCCTCCTGGTCGCAGATGAGCACATCGGTGATCATGTCGTACTGTACCTCAGCCTCACAGCGGAAGGCAGCCGCGGTCATTTTGGCGATGCGCTCGACGACGCCGGGCAGCTGCTGATGGATGTCGCGGTTAAAGCTGCGGATGGTGCCCTCCAGTACCGCCTCGCCCGAGACGATGTTGAAACGGCTGCCCGAGTGCATTTGGCCGATGGTCACGACCAGCGGCTCCATGGGAGAAAACTCGCGGCTGACCATGGTCTGCAGGTTCATGATGAGCGAACCGGCGGCCACGGTGGCGTCGATGCCGGTGTGAGGGGCGGCACCGTGGCACACCTTTCCTTTGATGGTGATCTTATACTGGTCGGTGGCGGCGTGGGTGGCGCCGGCGCGACCCATGATCTTACCCACCGGCTGCTGGGCGATGATGTGGATGCCGTAGGCGTAGTCGACATCCTGCATGGCTCCCTGCTCGATCATCAGCTTAGCCCCTTCGCAGACCTCTTCGGCGGGCTGGAACAAAAGGCGGACGGTGCCGCTATACTGGTCGCGGATCTCGCTGAGCAGCCGGGCCGCCCCCAGCAGCATGGCGCCGTGGGTGTCGTGGCCACAGGCGTGCATAAAGCCGTCGTTTATGCTCTTAAAGGGCAGATCGGTGTGCTCGGTCAGCGACAGCGCGTCGATATCTCCCCGCAGGGCGACACATTTGCCGGGGCCTTTACCCCCCTGTATCTCGGCGATAACACCGGTGGGCTCGGTACGGCGGTAGGAGATACCCAGCTTGTCGAGCTCCTCACAGATGCGGTCGGTGGTGCGAAACTCCTGCAGGCTGGCCTCGGGGTGCTGGTGGATGTCGCGGCGAAAAGCCACCACATAATCTTGCAGTTCGCGTGCTCTGTTTCTGATATCGTTCATTATACTCTTCCTCTCTCTACTCTCTACTGATACTGGTGTGTGGAACTATGGATCATCTGGTATCCTATTTTTCTCCGCTGCCGCCGTGGATGACGATGGCCAGGAAGGTGCAATCCTGTCCGCCGACGGCGATCATCCCATGGGGGTAACTGGAGTCGTAGTAGATGCTGTCCCCCTCATTGAGAATGGTGGTGTGGCCGTCCACCTCGACTTTGAGCGAGCCCTTGAGCACGAAATCGAACTCCTGGCCCTTGTGGGTCGACATGGAGATGGGGCCGTCTTCGGTCCCCTCCTCGTAGGGGGCGGTGACGTAGAGCGGCTCTGAGAGCTTGGAGCGGAACAGGTGTGCCTTGTGCAGATACTCAAAACCGCTGCGGCGCTCGATAGGCAGCCCTTTATCGCGCCGGACGATGGTGTAGATGTTGAGTTTGGGACGCTCGCCGGTGAGCAGCTCGATGACATCTACCCCAAAGATGTCGGCGCATTTGTTGAGGAAGGTGACGGCGAAGTCCTCCTCCCCATCCTCCAGCCGGGCATATTCAGCGGCTGTTTTGCCGGTCTTTTGGGCCATCTCCTCGATGGTGATCCCCAAAATCTCGCGCATCACCCGGATGCGCATTGCGATCTCTGCGATCTTGCTGTCCATACTTGCGACCTCCCAATCGATCTTAGCAACAAAAAAAGACCCATCCCTCAAAAGGGACGAGCCGTAAATACAATTACTACCCGCGGTACCACCCAAATTGCACGTATAGCGTGCCACTTAGCAGGGTTCCAACAAACCCCGAACCCCTAACGCGGTCCATTCGGGAGTGACTTACTGGCCGCCAAAGCGGTGTTCTGCCCTCCAACTCGGGAGCGACTGATCGCTTTACCACCTGCCGGTTTTCACCAACCACCGGCTCTCTGTAAGGAGGCTTGGGAGCGACCCCTCTCCGTCACTGTCGTTGTGTTTATTATAGCGCAGTGATTTCGTTTGTCAACAGATTTTTTTGATCTATCGCCGGATATTGGAAAATCTCACACAGTTTTTGCTATATGCGCTGCTATTTGTTGTGAAAAACGGATGGTTTTTAGTAAAAAACATACTGTAACACGACGGGGAGGCTTTCGTTGTCGACACCATAGATCTGCAAGAGGTCATCTTCTTTTCTGAAATAGCCGCGCTTTTGACGCCGGGAGAGCGCCGAGTCGACCAGTTGGGGGTAAAAGATATCTACTTCTAGGAGCTGTTCGCGCGTGGCCACATTGATGTTGAGGCGCCCGCGGCCATCTTGCAGCTGGGTGCTGGGGGGCACCGACTTGAGACGCGCCCCTTGCCAGATGAGCAGTGCCCCGGCTATAATGAGTACGAGCGACAAAAACAGGCGGATCTGCCTGGTCTCTCCGGGTAATTTCACGCCTGCCCCCCCTTTTATGATCGGCTAGTACCAGTGTAGCACAGTTGGGGGCAAATAGACAGCGCTATAAGCAGAGGAGGAACACAGATGTTTTTGCAAAAGTACCAGCTGCCCACCGGGCGGCACAGCTTTCACGACATCACCGCCACGGTGCGCCGGGCCATTAGCGAGAGCGGTGTACAGGAGGGGGTGGCGGTGATCTTTACCCCGCACACCACGGCTGGCATCACCATCAACGAAAATGCCGACCCGGACGTGCTGCACGACCTGGAGTACGGGCTGGACCACACCTTCCCCAACCTGCCCCAGTACCGCCACGCCGAGGAGAACTCCGACGCACACATGAAGTCGAGCCTGGTATCGGCTTCGCTCTCGGTCATCATTACCGGCGGTAAGCCCATTTTAGGTGTTTGGCAGGATATTTATTTTTGCGAATTCGACGGCCCGCGCCACCGCACCTACTACATAAAGGTGCTGGAGGGATAAGAAGAAAAAAGCGCTGCCGCTCCCCCGTAAAATGGGGGGTGGGCAGCGCTTTTTTGCGCTCGTGTAGTTTGTGTAGTTATGACCAGGGCGGCCTATCATGGCGCCGAGACTCCACTGCGCCGGCCCGCTAAAGCTGAGCGGGCGGCGCGCTGTCGCCGGGGGTACCAAAAGGACTGGGCGCACAGCTTTTTTGCAGGTAGCGGGCGGCAGCCTGATCGCGATAACCGCACTTTTGGTACAGAGCCTGCGCCGGGCTATTGTAACCGGCTACTAGCAGGCGCAGGTCACAGCAGCCCTGTTTTTGCGCCCGCTGCTCGGCTTTTTTGAGCAGTGCGCTGGCTACGCCTTGGCGGCGGTTGTTGGGGCGCACCCACAGCTCGTCGACAAACAGGCTGCCCCGGCCCTGATAGCGCCCCAGCTTGGGCAAAAAGAGCAGCGTGCACCAGCCGATCATCCGCTGGTCCTCACAGGCGGCGTATACCCAGCAGCCGGGATACTGCAGCTGAGCCAACTGGGTACGCCGGTCCTGGCGGTCTGCGGTGCGGCGCTCCTCCTCGGTGCGGGGGCGGCCGTTGGCGCGCTCGAACAGCATATCGCTGAACTGGGCATAGTTTTTTTCTGTTACCCGGACGATCTCCAAAAGCCGTCTCTCCCCTCTTTTTGACTTATTTACGGTTGCTGCCAGGTATTTAGGACTGCAGCGCGCGGATGAACACCTGCTCCACCTTTTCCAGTGTGGGGACGCCTTCGAGCACCTTTTCATCCCCCACAAAATAGGTGGGTACATACCAGTAGTTGAGGCCTTTTGTCTTTTCGGGCTCGCGGCTCTCCTCTACCGTCTCGATCTCGACCTGGCCGTACTCCGGGTGCTGGGCGACCAGCTGCTCCACCATAGAAAAGGCCTGCTGGCAGTAGGGACAACTCTCTAAATACATCATTTTTACCGGTCTTGCCACCGAAAATTCCTCCCCTCAAAATGTAAACGAATTGTAAATTCGAGCATTTTTCGGCCGATCGGCACCTGTTATGCCGGGCAGGTCCCCGCCGCAGGTGCTGTGGCCGCTCTCTTTATAAGTATGGCCTGCGTGGGCGCCGCGTACCTATTTTGGCGGCTGGCGGTCCCCTTTTTTAGCGGCGTAGAGGGTTATAAAGTATGTGCCGCCCATAAAAAGGAGCAAAATGCCCAGCGCCAGCGCGCCAAAGCGCAGGGCCGTCCACCGAAAGTACTGGAACACAAAGGACAACAGCAGCGCCAGCACGGCCAGCACCAATGTGCGCAGGCCCGACTTTTTGTAGGCGGCGCGATCGATGACCGCCCCGACCGCCGGCTGGGGCTGGGACTCGTTTGGGCGGGGCGGCGTACCGGCAGCGGCCCTGAAAAAGTGGCAGCCCTCGCCGCAGGAGGCCACGTACGCCCAGCCAGAGCGGGCAAAGCCGGAGACGTAGTCGCTCATGTCGGCGGCGCGGGGGCGCGCCACATCGTAGCAGTACACACAGTTTAGCGGCTGGCCCTGCTCGAGCACGAAGCCGCGGTCGCCAAAGCCGCGCAGATGCCAGCCCTGAGCGGCATAGTAGGCCAGCATCTCCATCTCGTCATCTGCCCCTTCGGCGGGCAATTTGCCGGGCTGAAAGCTGCCGGAGGGGATCACTTTTTTGCTGTTCAATATCACTTGCTCCTTTTGCTGCCGAGATCACCGGTCATTACCGGAACTATAACACCTTTTACAGTAGCACAAAAGCACCGGCTCCGTCAAATAAAAAGGGCGGGCTCCCCGACGGGAAACCTGCCCTTTTTTGAAGGAAGTAAAATTACTTTTTGGCAATAGCCTCTTTGACCTTGTCGACGATGTTGGCAGCGCGCAGGCCGAAGATATCCAGCAGCTCGGCGGCGGGGCCGGACATGCCGAATTTGTCGTAGATACCCAGCTTGACGACCGGTACCGGGCACTCCTCGGTGACGACCTCGGACACGGCCGAGCCCAGTCCGCCGATGACGCTGTGCTCCTCGGCGGTGACGATGGCGCCGGTCTCTTTAGCGGCCTTGACGATGATGTCGCGGTCGATGGGCTTGATGGTGTGGATGTTGATGACCCGGGCGCTGATGCCGTCGGCTTTTAACAGCTCGGCAGCCTCGAGAGCCTCGGATACCATGAGACCGGTGGCGACGATGGTCACATCGCTGCCGTCGGCCAGCTGGATGCCTTTGCCGATCTCGAATTTATAGTCGGCACTGGTGTTGATGACCGGGGCGGCCAGACGGCCAAAACGCAGGTAGACCGGACCGTAGTAGTTGATAGCAGCCTCGACAGCGGCTTTGGCCTCGATATCGTCGGCGGGGTTGATGACCACCATACCGGGGATGGTGCGCATGAGGGCGATATCCTCGTTGCACTGGTGGGTGGCACCGTCTTCGCCCACGGTGATACCGGCATGGGTGGCGCCGATCTTCACGTTGAGGTGGGGGTAGCCCACGGCGTTGCGGACCTGCTCGTAAGCGCGGCCGGCTGCAAACATGGCAAAGGTGCTGGCAAACGGGACCTTGCCGGTGGTGGCCAGACCGGCGGCGATGCCGATCATGTTGGCCTCGGCGATGCCGCAGTCGATAAAGCGGTCGGGATAAGCTTTTTTAAAGGTGCCGGTCTTGGTGGCGGCAGCCAAATCGGCGTCTAATACAACGACCTCGGGGTACTTCTCGGCCAGGTCTCTCAGGGCCTCGCCATAGCTCTCGCGCGTAGCCTTTTTCACTACATCTGCCATGTTACTGCACCTCCAGTTCTGCCAGGACAGCGCCCAGCTCTTTCATCGCGATCTCGTACTGCTCGTCGTTGGGGGCGGCACCGTGCCAGGAGACATTGTTCTCCATGTAGGAGACGCCTTTGCCCTTGACGCTCTTCTGAACGATGGCGACGGGCTTGTCGGTGACGGCTCTGGCCTCGGCAAAGGCGGCCTCGATCTGGTCGAAGTCGTGGCCGTCGATCTCGATGACATGCCAGTTAAAGGCGGCAAATTTGGCGCCGATGGGGTAAGGCGAGCAGACTTCCTCGACGGTGCCGTCGATCTGCAGGTTGTTGTTGTCGACCACGACCGTTAAGTTGGTCAGCCCCTTGGCACCGGCAAACATGGCGGCCTCCCAGATCTGGCCCTCCTGGATCTCACCGTCGCCGCAGATGGCGTATACACGGTAGTCTTTGCCCGACATTTTAGCCGACAGAGCCATACCGCAGGCAACCGACAGCCCCTGACCCAGCGAGCCGGAGGACATGTCCACACCGGGGGTGCCCTTCATGTCGGGGTGGCCCTGCAGCATCGCGTGGGGCTTTCTGAGCTTTTTGAGCTCCTCGAGGGGGAAGTAGCCGCGGTTGGCCAGTGCGGAGTACAGAGCCGGAGCGGTGTGGCCCTTGGAGAGCACTAAGCGGTCGCGATCCTCCATCTTGGGGTTCTGGGGATCGATGTTCATCTCTTTAAAATAGAGATAGGTCATTGTATCCGCGATAGAAAGAGAGCCACCCGGATGACCCGATTTTGCGTTGTAAACCGCCTCGATGGCACCCATACGCACTTTACATGCGGTAGCGGCAAGTTGCTTTTTTGTTGCCTGGTCCATAACTTTACCTCCTAATATTTTGTGCAAAAACGCCGCAGGGCGGCGAATCGACCTGATTTACAGCTGGGTGTAGTTGCGCTGCAGATAGCTCAAAAACTGGGCTACGCCCCCCTCGAGACAGGGGCCGGTCACCATGTCGGCCTCGACCTTAATGTCGTCGGGGGCCTCCTGCATGGCGACGGAAAAATGCGCGGCCCGCAGCATCTGCAGGTCGTTGTAGTAGTCCCCGATGGCGATGGTGCCGTCTTGACCCAGGCCCAGCAGACCGGCCAGGTCGTGCAGTGCCTCGCCTTTATCCACCCCTTCGGCCATCACCTCGAGGTAGTCCTCGCCGGTGCGCACATAGTACACGCCGGGGATGTTTTGGGCCTGCAGGTGATCGCAGAGCGGCTGCACCTGGGCCGGCGGCAGACAAAACAGAATCTTATACCAGTTCTGGGGGATATTCTCTACATCCGTTACTATATATTTTAATCTATCTACGCTTGTATGTCTATGGGTAATCGCATTGTTTTTGACCACGTAAATCTTTTTTTCACACATGATCTCGGCCCCGATACCGCCAAAAGCGGCGATGGCCGCCGCCAACACCTGGCGGGCCGCCGGCTGGGGCAAAAAGCGCTCGCGCAGCGGTCGGTCGGCGGCGTAGTCGTAGATGAGCGCGCCGTTGTTGAGGATGGCCGGGGCCGAGATATCTACTTGGGAGAGATAGCGCAGCGCCGAGGGGTGGTGCCGCCCGGTGGCGATGGTGAAACGGCCGCCGGCGGCGGCAAAATCGGCCACTGCCCGACGGTTCTCCTCCGGTACGCCGATACCGGCTTTGAGCAGGGTGCCGTCCATATCGGACACGACGATAAAGTCCTGTAAGTTGCGCTCCATAAAGAGGTCCTCCTGTACAAATGGTGGTGGTATGCCGACGGGCTCAGCGGCCGGCCCGGCAGAGTGCCAGCGCCCGGGTAAAGTAGGGCGGCAGCGGGCTCTCGAACGCCATATACGCGCCGCTGCCGGGGTGGATAAAGCCAATGAAAGCGGCGTGCAGACACTGACCCTGCAGACCCAGTGCCGGCTTTTTGGGGCCGTAGACCACATCGCCGGCCACCGGGTGGCCGGTGTGGGCCAGCTGCACCCGTATCTGATGGGTGCGGCCGGTGTAGAGCTTGAGCTTTAAATAGCTGTAGGGGCCCAGATGCTCGAGCACCTGTACATCGGTGCGGGCATAGCGCCCCCCCTCCCCGACTACCGCCATTTTTTTGCGGTCTTTGGGGCTGCGGGCGATCTGTCCCTCGAGTGTGAAGGCATCGCTTTGAAAGCCGCCGTGGCAGATGGCCCGGTACTCGCGGTCGAAGGTGTGGGCCTCTATCTGCTGCGCCAGCTGGCGGTGGGCGCAGTCGGTCTTGGCCACCAGTAAAAGGCCACTGGTATCTTTGTCGATGCGGTGCAGGATACCCGGGCGCAGCGGCCCGTTTACCGACGACAGCCCCCCGCGCCCATAGCGGCTGAGCAGGGCGGCAGCCAGCGTGTCACGCTCGCCGCCGGCACCCGGGTGTACGACCATGCCCCGCGGCTTGTCGACTACCGCCAGACAGTCATCTTCGTAGAGGATGTGCAGTGGGATATCGGCCGGGAGGAGCTCGGGCTCGGGCGGTCGATCGGGCAGTGCGAGCGCGACCTGCTGCCCGGGCTGCAGGCGGTACTTTTTATTTTGCTGGCAGGCGCCCTGGACAGACACACAGCCAGCGCCGATGAGCCGCTGGGCCTGGGCGCGGGAGGAGACCGGCGGCTGGGCGGCCAAAAACACGTCGAGCCGGGCGGGCGCAGAGACAGTAAAGACATGTGTGGTACCACTCACGAGGACTGCTCCTTTTTGGTGAAGGTGCGGTCGATAAACAGCACGTAGATGAGCATGCAGGCCACCCCGCAGCAAACCAGACAATCGGCCAGGTTAAAGACCGGAAAGTTAAAGGGCAGAAAGTGCAGATAATCTACCACAAAGCCCCGGCATACCCGGTCGATGAGGTTGCCGATGCCGCCGGCCATAACCACCAGCAGACAGCGGTTGATGACCCGATCTTGAAAGACGTTTTTGTAGAGCACCCAGCCGCCGATGACGATGATGGCGCTGGTGAGGACGACTAAAAACAGCACGTTGCCCTGAAAGATACCGAAAGCCGCCCCCCGGTTCTCGACATAGGTGAGCGAGAAGATACCGGGGATGAGCGGCACGCTGCCCACCGGCTGCAAAAAGGCCAGAACGGCCAGCTTGATGAGTTGGTCTGCGGCGATCAGCGCCGCGGCGCTGAGCACGATGGTCAAAAGCGACATAGTCCCTCCCGATAAACAGGCCCCATAATGGGGCCATTACAAAGAAAACAGCTAACCGACCGTTAGCTGTTTTCTCCACTGTGAAACACCGCTAGGCTTGTGCGCCCTCCTCGGTGTGGGTGCCAAAATCGAAGTTGCTCTCGAAGAGACCGGGATCGATCTTGTTATCGACGGCGGGCTCTTCGCTCTCGGCGACTGGGGCCTCGGCCTCGGCTGCCTCGGGCTGGGGAGCGGGTTCTTCGCTCTCGGCCGGCTCTTCGGCCGGGATCTGGCTGATGAGCTCGATATGGTCGCGGTACAGGGAGAGCATGGCATTTTTAAAGGCGCTGACCTCGGCCTTCATGCGCACCAGCTCCTCTTTGTAAAAGCCGATCTTATCCTCGGCTTTGGCCAGCATGCTGTCGCTTTTGATGGTGGCGTCGCGCAGGATGATCTCGGCTTTTTGCCGGGCCTCGCTGACCACCGAGTTGCCCAGCTTTTGGGCCCCCAGCAGTGCGGCGCGCAGGCTGTCTTCATCCTTGCGGTAGTCCTCCAGCTTTTCGGCCAAGATCTCTAATTTGGCCTCGGCGTCTTCTTTTTCGGACTGCAGTTTCTCTACCGTCTCGATGACGTTGTCGATGAAGTCGTCCACCGAGTCGGCTTTATAGCCCTTGAGGCCCGCACGCTCGAAGGTCGCATTTTTGATCTGGTCCAGTGTCAGCATGAAAATATCCTCCTGTATCTCGCACACAAGCGCCGCCGGTGAGCGGCAATTCAGATATAGCGTTTATAGACCGCCAACAGGCGTCCTTTTTTGGTGCTGCCCTCTACCCCGCAAAATATGTACTTGCCGCGGTGGCGCACCGACAACACATCACCCGGCGCCACCTGGGCGCTGGGCGAGAGCACCTCGCGGTGGTTGAGCGCCACCTGGCCGGACAGGATGATGGGCTTTAGACCGCTGCGGCTGCCGCCCAGCGCCCCAGCCAGCACACAGTCGAGCCGCGGGGCGGTGATCACGGCAGTAAAGGTCTCGGTCTTTTGGGTGAACAGGTCGGGGTCGCTCCCCTGCTGGGCGCGCACACCGACCCGGCCCACCTTTTGGAGCGAGAGCGCGATCTGGGCCGCATTTTGATGCACCAGCACACAGGTCTTGCCCGCACCCACACAGATATCGCCCACCAGTGAGCGGGCGATCTGCTGCGCCATGAGGCTGCCCAAAAAATCGCGGTGGGTGAGCGCGTCTTTTTCGCGGTAGGTGTAGAGCACCGGCACGATGGGAAAGTCGCCGTCGTCGATGGGCACCCCGGTGCCGCTGATGCACAGCACCGTGCGCACCGCACCGCTGTAGCCGCCAAAAAAACGGTAGTCGCCGTCTTTTTGGGCGCGGAGCATCTCCTCGGCCAGCGCGCGCTGGTGTTCATCTAAAAATTGGGTGGTCTTGAGCGCGCTGCGACCGGTACACAGCCGCAGCATATCCTGCACCGAGCGCAAAAAGAGCTGCTGACTATCTTGTGCCATGACAGCCTAGAAGAATACGCCGCTGGACTCCAGTTCGTCGATCAGCTCGCCCACCAGCGCCACGTTATAGGGGGTGATGATGAAGGTGGAGTTGGCCACTCGCTGGATCTGGCCGTTGTTGGCGTAGGCCACACCGCTGAGAAAATCGACCAAGCGGCGGGCGATATCTTTATTGGTGGACTCCAGATTGAGCACCACGGTGCGCTTGGCGTTGAGGTGATCGGCCACGGCCGAGGCGTCGTCGAACTTTTCGGGTTTGACCAGTACCACCTGCAGCTGGGCGGTAGCGTTGATGTTGACGACCTTGTTGCTGCGCTTGGAGGCCACCTCGTCGTAGCCGATCACCGTGTCGTCGGAGCGATCTTTGGCACTGCTGCCCGAGACCATCTCGACGTTCTCATCGTAGCTGTCGTCATAGCTCTCGTCGTAGTCGTCCTCGGACTCCATGCCCATAAAATCTTTGAATTTATCTACCAGTCCCATAGTGTTTTCCTCCTAAAATCTTATGTCAATCTCGGGCGCCAAAGAGGGTGCGCCCCAGCCGGACCTGCGTACTGCCACAGGCGATAGCGGCCTGAAAGTCGCCCGACATGCCCATTGACAGAGTTTCCATAAAGACATTATCTATTTTTTTATCTTTTATGTCAACAAAGAGTTTGTACATTTCATCAAAATAGTGCTTTTGCACGGCGATATCCTCTGAAATCGGGGGAATTGCCATCAAGCCGGCCACCCGCAGGCCCGAAAAACCGGATATTTCTGTTAAAAATTCCGTTAATTTCCCCGGCAATATACCGCCTTTGCTGGCCTCGCCGCCGATGTTCACCTCTATCAGGACATCCATTTTTTTGCCGATAGCCGCGCAGCGCTTGGAGATCTCACGTGCCAGCTCCAGGCTGTCGACGCTCTCGATCATGTGGACCTTGTCGACGATGTACTTGACCTTGTTGCGCTGCAGCTGGCCGATAAAATGGATCTCGAGCCCCTGCTTGTGGTAGGTGGGGTACTTGTCTAAAAATTCCTGTACCCGGTTTTCGCCGATCAGGTCGAGCCCGGCGTCGATATAGGCGTTGACCTTTTCGGCCGGCACCGTTTTGGTGACCCCCATCAGCCGCACCGCGCCGGGACCGCGGCCGGCGGCCGAAGCTGCCTGGGCCACCTGCGCACAGAGCTGCCTATAGCGGTCAACTGAGTAGTTTTCCATCGTAGATATCCTTCCCTTTGATGATGACCTCGTCGTATACCTTTAAGGCATTGGGGTCGGAGACCACCTCTTCCACCAGCAGGTAGCCGTTCTCCTGCAGCAGGATGTTGATCTCGCGGAACACCGCTTTGCCGCCCTTTTTCACGTATACGCCTTTTTTGTTGTCCTGCACCCGCAGCGCCTCTTCGGGCACCCGGATGCCTTTTTGCAATTTTTGACTGATCTGCACGTTTTGGATGCGCAGGTTGACCAAGTCTTTGGTGATCATATCGCAGCTGATGATGACCAGCATCTCGTCGCCGCTGGGCACCACCCGCAGGACCTGGCCGGGAATAGACTCGCTGGTGACGCCCAAAAAGTCCATATACAGCGTTTTCCCCTCGCTCACCCAGGTGTTGTCGCTGGGCAGCACACAGGCCAGATACCAGTCGAAATCGGCCACCAGACGGCCAAAATTGCCGTGTTCATCGGGGGTCTCTTCGCCGTTTATGATCTTCTTCACCTCGTCGGCGGTGAGCTGCTGCACCGTTTCGGGGGTGAGCTTCCCCTCGAACCCGTCGACGACGCTGGAAAAGTAGCCGGAGCTCTGGGCGTATTCGTAGGCTACCTGACTGGGCGCCTGGGCCTGCAGCGCATCGAGCTCGGCCTGCAGGGCGGCGATCTGCCCCGAGAGGTCGACTACTTTGCCGGTGGCAGCCTGACGGCGGCTGATCTGGGTGATGAGCTGGTTTTTATAGGTGGCGGCACCGGTAAAGGTGTTTTGGTGGAACGCCCCCTGGGCGCTGGCGGCGGTATTCAGGATCTGGTTGCTGAGGCTCTCGGGGTCGCCGAAACTGGTCTCGGTATTTTGGAACTGGGTCATGGTTGCCAGCTCGCTGCGCACCTGTTCGGTGCGGGTGACCACCGCCGAATCTTCGGCGCTGCCGTACACCGAGGCCAGCAGCTGGCCGCCGGATACTTTGGAGCCGTCGGTGACCGCATAGCCGTAGTAGCCCTGATTTTGCGGAGTGAGCACCGACTCCTGCCGGATGATAACCGACTGGGCGGTGACCGAATCGGCCATGACGTAGCTGACGGCCACCTCGGTCTTGTAGCCGGTGGCGAAGATGGAGACCGCCTGTACCCCCAGGTACAGCACGGCCAGCCCCACCAGCGCCACGGTGCCGATGATCTTGATTGCTTTAGACATGTGCTTTCCTCCCTGTGGGGCTGATGGGGCCGGCCAAATGCTCACGGCAGAGGGCTATGGCCTCCGCGGCGATCTGCGGCGGTGTTTTTTCGTCGGCGGTGATCCAGCAGATATCGGGATTGCGGCGAAACCAGGTGAGCTGCCGCTTGGCGTAGTTGCGGGTGCGCCTTTTCAGATTCTCCAGACACTGCTGCAGCGTGTCCTCCCCGTCGAAGTAGTCGCGCAGCTCTTTGTAGCCGATGGCCTGCGCGGCGGTGCGGTACTCGCTCTGCTTGCTGTAAAAGTCGAGCGCCTCCCCCACCAGGCCGGTCTGGGCCATCTGGTCTACCCGGCGGTCGATGCGGTCGTACAACAGCTGGCGGTCGCGGTAGGCGATGCCGATATAGCGGCAGTCGTAGAGCGGCCGGCGCGACACCGCCTGCCGCTGCAGCTCGGTCATGCTTTTGCCCGACAGGATACAGCACTCCAGCGCCCGCAGTACCCGGCCGGTATTGTTGGGGTGCAATTTGACCGCCAGATCGGGGTCGAGGGCCATCAGCCGCTGATGCATGTGGGCCGGTCCCATCCGCGAGAGTTCCTCCTGCAGCTGCTTTTTGAGCGAGTCGTCGCCCAGAACAGCGTCAAAATCCATATTCTTAATGAGCGCATCTACGTACAGGCCGGTGCCGCCGGCCACGATAGGCAGTCTGCCCCGGCGGTGGATATCGGCGATGACCGCCTGTGCGTCGCGCACATAGTCGGCCACCGAATAGGCACAGCAGGGCTCTAAAAAGCTGATGAGGTGGTGGGGTACGCCCTGCATCTCCTCGGCGGTGGGCTTGGCGGTGGCGATGTCCATCCCCTTATAGATCTGCATCGAATCGGCGCTGACCACCTCGCCGTCCAGCGCCTTGGCGATCTCGACAGCCAGGCCGGTTTTTCCCGAGGCGGTGGGGCCCACGACAGCTATAACTTTTATCATCTGCTCATCCATCTTGCATTTTCCTCGTTTTAACTGTTTTTTATCGCGGTGCGCTGCACAGACGCCCCCTTTGGGGCTTTTTACTGGCGGCCGAACTGCCGCTCGAAGTCGGTGCGGGTCATCTCGATGACGATGGGGCGGCCGTGTGGGCAGTACTTGATGATGCCGGTGCGGTAGATCTGCTCGATGAGCTGCTGCAGCTCGTACAGACTGGAGCGGTCGCCGCCCTTGATGGCCCCCCGGCAGGAGATGGACTGAAACAGCCAGTCGAGATGGGAGGCCTGCACCGCCTGACCCTGGGTGGTGAGCAGGTTGCTGGCGATCTCCTCGAAGATATCGGCCAGGCCCACCTGCTCTAAAAACACCGGGATCTCGCGCACCACCACCGTGTTTTGGCCGAACTCCTCAGCTACGAAGCCGGCGTCTTGCAGCAGCTGCCGGCTGGCCACCACTGCGTCGATCTCCTCTTTGGAGAGCGTGACGCTGACCGGGTCCAGGAGCATCTGGCGGTCGATACTGCCCCACTCCTGCCGCAGCCGCTCGTAGAGGATGCGCTCGTGGGCGGCGTGTTTGTCGACGATGAACAGGCTGTTGCCGCTCTGGCAGAGGATATAGGTCTTAAACACCTCGCCGATGACGGTGGGCACCGGTTCCTGCTGCTCCTCTGTCTCGTGCGGGGCCAGCGCCAGCTGGTCGGGTGCCGACACCGGCGTTGCCGGGGTGCAGACAGGCGCCGCATCCGCATTTTGGGGAGGTGTCGCAGCGGCCGGCGGCGGGGAGACTGGAGCCGGCGCGCGGTCCTGCCGCGGCTGGAGGTCCGGCTCCTCTACCTCGATATCCAGCTGACGGCTGCGGGCGGCCTGACGGGCCATATTCTCGCGCAGCAGCTTGGTCACTGCGGCGGGCAGCTGTTGCGTGTACTGGCCGTTTTGTACCTCTACCGTGCCGGTAGGGGCATGCAGCGAGAGATCTCTTTCCCGCCCGACGCCTGTTTTTGCCAAAGCTGCGTCCGGGCGGGCCGAACCAAAACGACGGCGGAACTCGTCGGCGCTCATGCGCTCGCTGCGCAGGCCCTCCGCAGCTTTTTTCTCTGTTAAAGTATCTGGCTTTACAGCGGTCGCTACCGCCGTTTGCGGCGCAGACGACCGCTGCCCGGCCAGAGAACTCATGGCACTGCCCAGTGCGGCGGCAGTTTGGTCGGAGTAGTTGGCGATGGCCGACCTGGTGGCGGCGTAGATGGCGCCGAACACCTCTTTTTCGGCGGCAAAGCGCACCTCTATCTTGGCCGGATGCACGTTGACGTCCACCAGCTCCTGCGGCATGGTGACAAACAGAAAACAGGCGGGGAACTTGCCGCTCATCAGCACGCCGCGGTAACCCTGCTCCAGCGCCACCATGCCGGTCTTGGTCTTGACCAGGCGGCCGTTTATGTAGAAGTGCTGCAGCGTGCGGTTTGACTTGGCCAGCTGCGGCTTGGAGATAAAGCCCTCTACCCGGTAGTAGCCCTCCTGGTAGGAGACGGGGATGAGCGAGGTGGCCACCGTTTTGCCAAACAGGCTGAAGATGGTATCTTGCAGCTTGCCGGTGCCGGGGGTATGCAGCTTGTCCACCCCGTCGCGCACAAAGCGAAAGGAGATGTGCGGGTGGGAGAGGGCCACCTTTTGCATGACCCCCTCTACCGAATTGCCCTCGGTGACATTTTTCTTTAAGAACTTCATCCGCGCCGGGGTGTTAAAAAAGATGTCGCGCACCACGATGGTGGTGCCCACCGGGCAGCCGGCATCTTCTGCCTCGCCGGCGCTGCCGCCCTCGATACAAAAGCGGGTGCCGGCCACCTCTTCCCGGGGACGGGTGATGAGCTCTACCCGGCAGACCGAGCTGATGGCCGCCAGCGCCTCGCCGCGAAAGCCCAAAGTGCCGATGTGGCCCAGGTCCTCCTCGGTGGATATTTTGCTGGTGGCGTGGCGCAAAAAGGCGGTGGGCACGTCTTGCCGCAGAATGCCGCAGCCGTTGTCGCTGACGCGGATATAGGAGATACCACCGTCTTTTATCTCGACGGTGATGGCGTCGGCCCCCGAGTCGATGGCGTTCTCGACCAGCTCTTTGACCACCGAGGCCGGGCGCTCCACCACCTCGCCGGCGGCGATGAGCTCGGCCACATGGCCCTGCAGTAGATTGATGCGTTCGCGCATGGCGCACCTCCTTTTTTACGGTAAACTCTTTGCTCTGCTCACTCTTTGACCATCTGGGCCAGCTCGTAGAGGATGTTGAGCGCCTCGATGGGGGTGAGCGTGTTGACGTCGATCTGTTTGATGCGCTCTTCGAGCTTGCTCTGGCTGGACATGGCAAATAAGTTGGGCTGCTCTTCCTCATGCCTGGGGGCCGCCTGCCGGTGGCGCGGCTGATCCTGGCTCTCGAGCGAGGCCAGTATCTCTTTAGCCCGGTTGACCACAAAGTCGTTGACCCCGGCCAGCTTGGCCACCTCGATGCCGTAGCTCTCATCGGCGCCGCCGGGCACGATACGCCGCAAAAAGGTGATGTCGTCCCCCCTCTTTTTGACGGCGATGTTGTAGTTTTTGACGTTGGAAAAGCTCTCTTCGAGTGCGGTGAGCTCGTGGTAGTGGGTAGCAAACAGCGTTTTGGCTCCCAGCTTGCGGCGGTTGCCGATATACTCGAGCACCGCGCGGGCGATGCTCATGCCGTCGAAGGTGGAGGTGCCGCGGCCGATCTCATCCAGGATGAGCAGGCTGTGGCGGCTGGCATTTTGCAGGATGTGGGCCACCTCGCTCATCTCGACCATGAAGGTGGATTTGCCGGCGGCCAGATCGTCGGAGGCGCCCACGCGGGTGAACACCGCGTCGACGATGCCGATCTCGGCGCTGGATGCGGGCACGAAACAGCCCATCTGGGCCATGAGCGTGATGAGCGCCACCTGCCGCATATAGGTGGATTTGCCGGCCATATTGGGGCCGGTGATGATGGCGATCTGGTTGTCGCGCTCGTCGAGCAGCGTGTCGTTGGGCACAAAGGGCACGTCTTTTTGCAGCTTTTCCACCACCGGGTGGCGGCCGTCTTTGATGCGGATGGCCTCCCCGGCGGTGACGGTGGGGCGCACGTAGCCGCCGCGCTCGCTGACGGCGGCAAAGGAGATGAGCGTATCCAGCAGCGCCAGCTGGTGGGAGGTCTCCTCCACCCGGGCTATCTGGGCGGTGATCTTTTTGCAGAGCCCATCGTACAGCTGCCGCTCGAGGGCGATGATCTCGTCGCTGGCGTTTAGGATGCGGCTCTCGAGCTCCTTGAGCTCCTGGGTGATGTAGCGCTCGCAGTTGGTGAGCGTCTGCTTGCGGATAAAGCTGTCGGGCACCAGATCGGTCTGGCCTTTAGAGACCTCTATGTAGTAGCCGAACACCTTGTTGTAGCCGACTTTTAAGTTGCGGATACCGGTCTCCTCTTTGACCTGGGCCTCCATGCGCAGGAGGATGTCTTTGGAGTGATCGATGAGGTCGCGCAGCTCGTCGACTTGCGGGTTGTAGCCGTAGCGGATGACCCGGCCGTCTTTTAAGGTGACCGGCGGGTCGTCCTCGATGGCCTCGTCGATAAGGGCCTTGAGGTCGTTTAGCGGGTCTATCCCATCACGGCACTGGCGCAGCAGGTCGCAGTCGAAAGCGGTCAGCGACTGGCGGATCGAGGGCAGCTGGCTGGCGGTGTAGGCCAGCGCCCGCACCTCTTTGGGGCCGGCGGAACCGAAGACGATACGGCTCATCAGCCGCTGCAGGTCGGAGATCTTTTGCAGGTGCTCGGTGATCTCGCTGCGGGCGGTGAGATTTTGCATGAGCTGCCCCACCGCATCCAGCCGTTTTTCGATCTGCACGATACCGGTGAGCGGCTGCTCGACAAAGCTGCGGATGAGCCGCTTGCCCATGGCCGTTTTGGTCTTGTCGAGCACCCACAGGAGGCTGCCCCGCTTCTCGCCGGTGCGCATGGTCTCGGTGAGCTCCAGGTTGCGCCGGGAGCTCAGGTCGAGGTTCATGTAGCTGTCGGTCTGATAGATGGTGAGCTCGCGGATGCGCTCGACGCCCTTTTGCTGGGTGTGGTCGAGGTAGTGCAGCAAAATGGAGATGGCAGTACTGCACAGCGGCTTGCCGGTGAGCCCCAGCTCACTGGGGTCTGCCACCCCGAACTGGTCGGCGATGCGGCGGGCGTTCTGCTCTGGCTCGAACTGGTCGCCCACCAGCTTGACCACCTGGCAGCCGATCTGCTCGCTGATATCGTCGAGCGCGCGCTTGAGCTGCAGCGAATTCTGGCACAGCAGGATCTCGGAGGGGGAGAATTTGCCCAGCTGGTCGATGATCTTCTGCTGGCAGTCTTTGCCCGAGAGCTGGGTCACCAGCATCTGGCCGGTGGAGATGTCGGCCAGGCACATGCCGGCGGTGTTCTTATCGGTGGCGATGGAGCAGAGGAAGTTGTTTTTTCCCTCCTCGAGCATGCCGGTCTCGAGTACGGTGCCGGGGGTGTAGATGCGCACCACTTCGCGCTCGACCAGTGTGCGGCCCTTCTGCGGCTCGGTCACCTGCTCGCAGATGGCGACGTTGTAACCTTTTTTCAAGAGCCTCTGTATGTAGCCCTCACAGCTGTGGTAGGGCACCCCGCACATGGGGGCCCGCTCGTCGAGGCCACAGTCGCGCCCGGTGAGGGTGAGGTCCAGCTCTTTGGACGCCTTGAGCGCGTCGTCGAAAAACATCTCGTAAAAGTCACCGAGGCGGAAAAACAATATCTCGTCTTTGTGCTGTTCTTTGATGCGCATGTACTGCTGCATCATGGGCGACAAATTCTCACACATCTCTTTTCTGCTCCTACCCTGCGCCCCGACCTGTCCGAGGCGCCCATATCCCATACAGGGCCGCGGTCGCCCGCAGCCCTGTAGCAAGTGCTCTATCGGTCCTTAACAGCCACAGCCGCCGCAGGAGGCACAGTTGCCGCCGCAGCCGGCGCTCTCGACATCGATGGCGTCGGGGTCCTCGCCGTTGATGGCGCCCATGAGGATGGCGTTGATCTGGTTGGCCAGCTGGTCCATGGCCTCTTTGGCGCCGGAGAAGATCACCATATTGGGGTTTTGCATGATCTTGGCGTAGAGGTCGCGCATCTCCTGATTGAGGGTGTCGATGCGCTGCTGGTCCTTATCTTTTTTGCCCATCTCGCCGTTGATGTTCATGCGCACCAGGTTGAATTTACCGATGAGCTCGGCCAGGGCCTTGTCGTTGTCGTTGCCCTGCTTGGCCAGCTCCAGCGCCAGGTAGCGGTCGTCCTTCTGGATCTCTTTGGCCAGCTCGCGGGCCAGCTTTAAAATCGCGTCGTCCATTTTATTGCCTCCAAAAATTTTGTTATATCCTGCCGACAGCCGCCGGCGAAATATCGGTATGATCGTGCCGGATACGGCGGTCAGTCGACCCGGTGGCCCACCAGCGCCCAGCTGGCGACCCGGTCGACCTCTACGGTGACAAAGTGGCCACAGAGGGTGCTATCTCCGATAAAGTCCACCACCATATTGTGTTCGTCGCGGCCGCTCATATACCCGGGGCCGGTCTTGCCAGGGCCCTCGCACAGCACCCGGACCGTTTGGCCCACCAGCTCGCCATAGCGCTGCCGGCCCACCTGCCGCTGTACCTCCAGCAGCTGGCCAAACCAGCGCGACTTTTCTTTGGCCGGTACCGGGTCCTCCATTTTGGCGGCGCGGGTGCCCGGCCGCGGGGAGAAGATAAAGGTAAACAGGCTGTCGTAGCGCACCTTTTTGATGAGGTCGACGGTCTGCAAAAATTCCTCGTACTGCTCGCCGGGGAAACCCACGATGATGTCGCTGGTAAAGGAGACCGCGGGGATCTTTTGGCGGGCGTAGTCGACGATAGACAGGTATTTCTCGACGTCGTAGTGGCGATTCATCTCGCGCAGTACCCGGTCACAGCCCGACTGGACCGGCAGGTGGATGTGATTACAGAGCTTGTCGTTTTGGGCGATGGTATCGATGAGCTTGTGGGTGATATCTTTGGGGTGTGAGGTCATGAACCGTATCCAGAAATCACCGGGTATCTGGCAGATGCGCTGCAACAGGTCGGCGAAGTCGCAGGGCTCGGCCAGGCCTTTGCCGTAGGAGTTGACGTTTTGGCCCAGCAGAGTGATATCGCGGTACCCCTGCCCCACCAGCTGCTCGATCTCGCGCAGCACATCGGCCGGCTGGCGGCTGACCTCGCGGCCCCGCACCAGCGGCACCACGCAGTAGGAACAGAAGTTGTCGCACCCGTACATGATGGGCACCCAGGCCTTGAGGCTGCCCTCGCGGCGGGTGGGGATCCCCTCGTAGATGATGTTTTTCTGCTCGTCCGTGTCGAACACCCGCTTTTTGCCCTGCTGGCGGCCCTGCAACAGCTCGCACAGATTTTGCGGCAGGTTTTGCAGGGCGTGGGTGCCGAACACCAGGTCGACATAGGGGTAGCTCTTTTTGATCTTCTCGGCCACCGCCGGCTGCTGCATCATACAGCCGCACAGACCGATGACCATGTCGGGGTTGCGGCGCTTGGCGTGTTTGAGTGCGCCCACATTGCCAAACAATTTTTCCTCGGCGTGCTCGCGGATGGCGCAGGTATTGTAGATGACCAGGTCGGCCCGGCCGGGGTCGGCGGTGAAACCGTAACCCATCTGAGCCAGCAGGCCGCTGATCTTTTCGCCGTCGCTGACATTTCCCTGACAGCCGTAGGAGTGTACGTGAGCCAGTGGTATGCGGTCGCCGAAAAGGCGCTGTATCAGCTGGCGGGCGCTATCTAAAAGGCGGCTGTCGAACTGCTGGCTGCCGCCGGTACCGGTGATTTCCAAACTGTGTCCTCCCCAAATGAACTTACTGCTTTATCATACCATTTTCGTCAGTTTTCTTCAAGTTCTTTGCCCGCCAAAAATACCGCCCCGAAAAAGCGTAAAACTGTGACCTGCCGCCGCGGATTTGTTTTGACATCCCACTTTCTGACAACTATAATATGGGGTATGCAAGCCGCACCAACTGAGCCATCCGCTGCGCCCGGCACGGCGCTTACACTGTGAGGACGTGATACATTGAAAGCATACTTCGAGACCCTTAAAAAGTACTGGCTGCCCATCACCTACGCTATTTTACTTTACCTGGCGCTCAATAACCTGGGCGCGCTGTACGAGATGCTGTCTTACTCGATGGGGCTCATCAGCCCCATCCTCATCGGCATTTTTATCGCCTTTATCCTGAACCTGCCCATGCGGGTGATCGAGGCGAAGCTGGTGGGGCGGCTGATCAGCCGGGAGAAAAAGCCCAGCCTGTGCCGGGCCGTCTCTATCGTGCTGACCATTTTACTGGTACTGGCCATCTTCACTCTGCTTATCTGGTACATCATCCCCGAAGTGAGCCGCAGCGTGATGACGCTGGGCAACCGGGTGCCGTCTTACGTGCAGGAACTGCAGAACCTGCTCATCAAGCTGTCTAAAAACATCGAGCTGCCAAAAGAGGTCATCGCCCAGCTGACCAAGACCTTCAACGATCTGCTGGAGAGCGCGGTCAATTTTCTCTCGGACCTGGCGCCACTGGTGGTGGGCTCGGTGATGGGGGTGGCCTCCAGCATCGTCAATTTCATCATGGGCTTTGTGTTTGCCATCTACCTGCTGTTTGGCAAGGAGCGCATGCTGCGGGGCATTAAAAAGGTCGCCGCCTGCGCACTGCCCAAAAACTTTTACGACCGCAGCCTGTCGGTGTGCCGCCTGACCAACGAGACCTTCTGCTGCTACTTTACCGGTCAGTTGACCGAGGCTTTTATTTTGGGTGGGCTGTGCTTTTTGGGCATGAGCATCTTTAAGTTTCCCTTCGCCCCGCTCATCAGCGTCATCGTGGGGGCCACCGCGCTGATCCCCATATTGGGCGCCTACATCGGCGCCATCCCCAGTGCGCTGCTGATCCTGATCGAGGACCCCATCAAGGCGCTGTGGTTCGTGGTGTTCATCATCTGCCTGCAGCAGTTAGAGGGCAGTCTCATCTATCCGCGCATCGTGGGCACCTCCATCGGGCTGTCGGGTTTTTGGGTGATGGCGGCCATGATCATCGGCTCGGCCACCTACGGCATCATGGGCATTTTGCTGGGCGTGCCCATCTGCTCGGTGCTCTACACCCTGATCTCTCGCAAGACCAACCAGACCCTGAAAAAGAAAAACATACAGATCGAATAGAGGCGATAAAAAGGCCCGCTCGTGTGACCGAGCGGGCCTTTTTCTATTTGTCGATCAGCACCTGCCGCGCCGCCGGCCAGACATGTCGGTGGCGGTGCATGATGGGCGCCGCCCACGCCACTCGCCGACTGGCAGCAGGCTTTTTTAGAGCGCAATACAAGCATCTCACGCCCGGGGGCAACTGCTGCGCAAAAAGATGCGCAACCGGGGGCGCTTTAGGGCACACCGGCACCGCAGGTGCGCAGGCCGAGATTGGACCGGCGACTACTGCTGGACGAACTCAAGACGGATCGAGGCGTTGGTGGTCTCGGCCAACAGCTGTTTGGCGCGTGCCTTATCTATGCCGGAGGACCCGGGCTCGGCCGAGCCGTTGGTGGTGGTGCAGATGATATTATAATCCTGCTGGCGGCCATCTATACTGCCCTTGATACTGCCGTTGCGGGTATGCAGCTCGATATCCGGCGCCTGCAGACGCTCCAGGACGATAGCCCCGTTGCTGGTCTCGGCCCGCAGCGTCTCTTGCAGGTGCACGTCGGTGAGCTCCAGCTTGCCGTTGGTGGAGTGCACGCTGCCGCTTTTGGCCGACACGCGCAGCAGTTCGCATTTGGCGTTGGAGGTGGTGGCGCTCAGCGACTCCTGTATGCTGACGGTGTTCAGATCGATCTTGCCGTTGGTCGAGGTGGCCTGCAGGCTGTAACAGGACACATCCTGCAGCTCGATCTTGGCGTTGGTGGTGCTCAGCAGCACAGCCTGCTCGGTGTGCAGGCCGGTGAGCGTGATACGGCCGTTACGGGTCTTGCCGGTGATGCTGCCCGCGTAGTTTTTGGGCAGTATTACCCTGACCGGGGCGATATCCAGCTGCATGATGCCGTCGACGAAGGGATTATACCAGCGGCGCACATCGCGGGCGTACACTTTGAGCTTGTGGCCCACCTGCTCGACGGTAAACTCGCGCCGGGTGCTCTCTTGATACTCTACCTGGATCTGGGTGGCGGTCTCGTCCACCTCGATCTGCAGCCGCAGATTTTCGATATCTACCTCTAGCTGCTCTACGCTCTGGCTCTGTTTTGCTGTATACATCTTGCTCTCCCCCACACTGCCGTCCATCTGATATATGTCGAAACCGGACATGGCGAAACCGCAGGCGGCGAGCACCAGCCCCACCCCGCACAGGCCGCCGGCTACCGCCAGCCATACTCTTGTCTTTTTCACTGGGCAGTCCTCCTCTCGGCGCTCTTACCGCGCAGTCTTTTGATCAGGGTGTCTATCAGCCGGCACAGCGCGCCCCACAGCTTGTAGCTGCCCAGGCCAAACGGTATGGCCAGACCAGATACGAACAGGCAGCAGCCCACTTGAAACAGCCCGGCGGCTGGTTCGCGAAAGGCCAGCAGCACCGATGGCACCAGCATGAGCACTCCGCACAGGCCCATGACCCCCGCAGTCAGCAGCAGTGCGAGGACCACGATGAAGGCCGAGAGCAGCAGAGCCAAGGCGGCGATGCCCAGCGACAACCACAGCGGCGAGCCCAGGACCAGCGCCACGGTGATGAGCACTTTAGAGCCGGTACCGCTGCCGGTGCTGCTGTTGGGCGCGGCTCCGTTTTCCTCTAAGATCTTGACGGCCACCTGGTGCGGCGTGCCCAGCTGCGCCACTGCCTGGGCCTCGCTCATACCGCCCTCGATCTTGTCGTCGATGATCTCGGCATAGTACTGGAATATCTGTTCCCGCTCCTGCGGGGAGAGCTGCCCCAGCAACTTGCGCAGCTCTTTAAAAAATCTCTCGCGGTCCATCGGTCTGGTCCTCCTCGATTATAAAGTGGTATATTTTTTCGATCTCGCGCCACTGATCGATAAATTCGGCGATGCGCTGCTGCCCCTCGGGGGTGATGCGGTAATACTTGCGCAGCCGCCCGTTGTGGGCCTGGGTGTAGGTGAGCAGGCAGCCCCCGGCCTCCAACCGTTTTAAGATCGGATACAGGGTCGATTCGGATACGGCGGCGTACGGGGGCAGGTCCCCCATGATCTTATAGCCGTAGGAGTCTTCGCGCCGCAGCAGCGAGAGCACACATATCTCCAGCAGCCCCTTTTTGAGCTGTGTATCCATGGCGTTACCTCCCTTTACCTAATACTATATAATACATAGTATACTTTGTCAACAAGAAAAGAGGACCCACAGCCATGCGCTGCGGGCCCTCTTTTATGCGGTATTTTGATCTGAGTGGAGTGCGGCCGGCCCCGTCACAGACGGGCTCTAGCTGTGGATACTGGGGATCGCGACATCGGGATCGACATCCTGCTTATAGTCCACGCCCTCGATGCCAAAGCCGAACATACGGTAAAAGTCGTCCCAGTAGCCGTCGATATCGGCCAGCTGCGAGACATTTTGACTGTTGAGCTGCTCCCAGATAAGGCTCACCTGTTCCTGCACGTCGGGGCGCATCTCGAGGTCGTCGAGCCGCAGGTAGCCCTGCTCGTCGGTCTGGGGCGCGGCGCCAAACAGTTTTTGGGAGAACAGGCGGTACATCTGGCGGGCACAGCCCTCGTGCAGGTCTTTCTCTTTCATGACTTTATAGAGGATGGACACGTAGAGCGGCACGATGGGGATAGCGGCTGAGGACTGGGTGACCAGCGCCTTATTCACCGAGACATAGCTGTGCACACCCGGTATCTGCGCCGCTATTTGGCCGGCCGTTTGATAGAGGTGTTTTTTGGCCTGGCCGATAGAGCCGTTTAAGTACATGGGATGGGTGAGCGCGGGCCCGATGTACGAATAGGCCACGGTGGTGGCGCCGGGGGCCAGCACACCGGCATTTTGCAGCTGCAGCATCCAGTCCATCCAGTCCTCGCCGCCCATCACTTTAACGGTGTCGGCAATCTCCTGTTCGGTGGCCTGCGGGATGGTGATCTCGGACACCTGGCGGGTCTTGAGATCGATGGTCTTGTTGGTGTAGGGCTCGCCGGTGGTCTTGAGCACCGAGGAGTAGGTCACCTCCCCCACCGTGCGGCGCGGTGCGGCCAGACTGTAGATCACCATATCTACCTGGCCCAGATCGCGGCGGATGCGGGCGATCGTCTCTTCTTTTATCTGGGGGGAAAAGGCGTCGCCGTTTATGGTTTGGGCATACAGGCCGTCGGCGGCGGCAAATTCCTCGAAGGCGGCGCAGTTGTACCAGCCGGCGGTAGCGGTGCGCTTACCGGCTGCCGGGCGCTCGAACGCCACCCCGAGCGTGGCGGCGCCGCAGCCAAACGCGGCCGCGATGCGCGAGGAGAGGCCGTAGCCGGTAGAACAGCCCAACACCAACACCTTTTTAGGGCCGCTGACTGCCGGCTGAGATTTTACATAGTCTATTTGGCGCTTTACCTCTGCCCGGCAGCCCACGGGGTGGGCGGTGGTACAGATAAAACCCCTGATCTTTGGCTCGATCACCATAAAAATTCCTCCTTTGGAACGTCTGTTCGCAGATGAAAGAGGGTCTCCCCTGTTTTCCTGGGTATTATACCACAGCGCAGCAGAGCGAAACAAGGCGGCAGCAAAAGATATTTAGACAGTCAAAGTTTATAATGTTCCCGCCTTTCCCGCGAGGGGGGCGGTGCCGGGTCATCGGTGCGGTCGAGCAGGTAGTCGACACTGGTTCCGTAAAAATCGGCCAATTTACAGAGCACCTCGGCGGTGAGGGCTATAGTGCCCGTCTCGTACTGGGAGTAGGTATTTTGGGCCATGCCCAACAGCTGGGCCAGCTCCCGCTGGCGGATATCACGATCGACCCGCAGGTCTTTTATGTGTTTATAAGCCATATCGCATCACCGATCTCAGTATGGCTTATCTGTATAACAGATATTGACTTTTATCTGGAATACAGATAACATGAGTATTAAACACCATATGCGGTCTGCGGCAAAATCCCCCGCTGTCGCAGCGGACTTTTGCCCCGTCATCCAGAGCGGTGACAGGGCCGACAGATCGGAGCGCAACATGTACCAGATCATCGATCATCCAGACGACAGCCAAGTGACCGAATACGAGGCCTTTATCTGCGCCTGCCACAACGGCAGCTTTACCCAATCGGCCGCCTGGGCGCAGGTAAAGGCCGGTTGGGGTCACTATTTGCTGGTATCGCGCCGGACCGATGGCGCTCTGCGCGGGGCGGCACTGGTGCTGCACAAAAAACTGCCGCCGCCCTTTGGGGGCATACTGTATAGCCCCCGCGGGCCGGTGGGTGACCTGAGCGACGAGGCGCTGGTGGCGGATTTCGCCGACGGCGCCCGGGAGTTGGCACACCGCTGTCACGCCTGTTTTTACCGCTGTGACCCCTGGCTAGCCAGTAACGAACCAAAGGTGCTGACCCCGTGGCGACAGGCCGGCTTTCGGCCGGGGCCGCAACAGGGCGATTACAATACCATCCAGCCCCGTACCCTGTATGTATTGCCGCTGGCTGGACGGGACCGCGCACAGATACTCGCCGACTTTCACCCCAAGTGGCGGTACAACCTGCGGCTGGCCCAGCGGCGCGGTGTAGTGTGCGCGCTGTGCGGAGAGGAGGCACTGGACGAGTTTTACGAGCTGATGATCGAGACCGGGCGGCGGGATGGATTCACCATCCGCCCCAAAGCGTATTTCTCTGCCCTGTTGCGGGCCTTTGGGCCCCAGTGCGCCCGGCTTTTTATCTGTCGGCACGAAGGGCGGGCGCTGTCGGGGGCGCTGTGTATACGCTATGGGGGTAAGGCCTGCTATCTGTACGGGGCCTCTAGTAGCTGTGAGCGCCGCTGCATGCCCAACCACCTGATGCAGTGGGAGATGATCTGCTGGGCACTGGACGGCGGCTGCACCGTTTACGACTTTGGGGCAATCCCCCACTGGCAGCAGCCACAGCACCCCGATTACGGCATATACCGCTTTAAAAAGGGGTTTGGCGGGCAACCCTGCACCTTTGCCGGCGAGCTGGACCTCGTGTCCCGGCCGGCAGCTTACCACCTGCTGATGGCCGGGCAGCGGTGGGGCTGTTTCTGGCGAAAGATGGGGCGCTACTTACACCGGCACCATAACCGGCGCTATCGGTCGTAGGCGACGGTGAAAAAGAGAAGTGCGGTGGGTACATATGTACCCGCGCACGTAGATGCGGGTGCGAGCGGTCAAATGCACGGATCGCGGACAACTGGCAGTGGGGGCGGGTCTATGCCGGGCTGCACCGGGCGGCCTGACAGGTGGCGGTGGAGCGGTATGCGGGCTCTGACCGGTGACACCACTGTTTTTTAGAACACAGTAGCCGGGCAGAGCTGCCGGGGTTGTGTTGTGGGTATGGACTGACACCGGTGATCTTGTATCGCCTAGAGCGCGCTACCGGACAGCGATAAGGGACAAGCAGATATGTCAGTGCGCTGGAGGGCGCTGGAGGCCCGCTTGGGGCACTGTGGCGTCCCCTAGGGGCAAAGGAGAACTCTGTTTGAGCGACCTCTGCCCTGCCCTTTTTTGCACAGAAAAAAGCAGGCGGCACACATGAGATGTGCCGTCTGCTCTCTTTTTTAAAAGCTATCGCTGAAAATCAGGCCTGCTCCTCGAACATATCTTTGCCTACGCCGCACAGGGGGCAGACAAAATCCTCGGGCACGTCGGCCCAGACAGTACCGGCAGCAACGCCGGCGTCGGGAGCGCCTTCAGCCTCGTCGTAAACATAACCACAAACGGTGCACACATATTTTGTCATGTGAAAAACTCCTTTCAGTGAAGGCGCCGGTGTTTTGGGTAGCGCCTCTTTGTTACGATCTAATTATACCAAGTTAGTCCACAATTGTAAATACCCTTTTTGCAAGAATTTCCAGACTCTGTGCACGGGGACGCAAAATGGGCGGCCAGCCGCCACTACTGCGAATCGGCCAGCATTTTTTGCAGGTATTTACCGGTGTAGGAGCCGGCCACTTTGGCCACCTTTTCGGGGGTGCCGGTAGCCACGATCTCGCCGCCCTGATCGCCGCCCTCGGGGCCGATGTCGATGATGTAGTCGGCCACCTTGACGATATCCAGGTTGTGCTCGATGACGATAATGGTGTTGCCGGCGTCTACCAGCCGCTGCAGCACGCCGATGAGCTTGTGCACGTCGGCGGTGTGCAGGCCGGTGGTGGGCTCATCCAGCACGTAGATGGTCTTGCCGGTGGCCCGGCGCGACAGCTCCAGCGAGAGTTTCACCCGCTGTGCCTCGCCGCCGGAGAGGGTGGTGGCCGGCTGGCCCAGCTTGATGTAGCCCAGGCCCACGTCTAAGAGGGTCTGCAGCTTGGCCTTGATGCGGGGGATGTTCTCGAAAAACACATAGGCCTCGTCGATGGACATCTCCAGCACGTCGTAAATGCTCTTACCTTTATATTTTACTTCCAAAGTCTCGCGATTATACCGTTTGCCGTGGCATACATCGCAGGGGACGAAGATATCGGGCAAAAAATGCATCTCGATCTTGATGATGCCGTCGCCCTGACAGGCCTCGCAGCGGCCGCCTTTGACATTGAAGGAGAAGCGGCTGGAGGTGTAGCCGCGTGCCTTGGCGTCGGCGGTCTCGGCAAAGAAGTTGCGGATATCGGTGAACACGCCGGTATAGGTGGCGGGGTTGGAGCGCGGGGTGCGGCCGATGGGAGACTGGTCAATACCGATGACCTTGTCGAGATTTTCCATGCCCACGATCTTTTGGTGCTTGCCCGGCCGCGATTTGGCGCCGTTGAGTTCCTTGGCCAGCGCCTTGTAGAGCACCTCGTTGATGAGTGAGGATTTGCCCGAGCCGGACACGCCGGTCACACAGGTAAAGGTGCCCAGCGGTATTTTGACGTTGACGTTTTTCAGGTTGTTCTGAGACGCTTTTTTGACCTCGATAAATTTACCGTTGCCCTTACGGCGGGACTTGGGCACCTCGATCTTTTGGGCGCCGCAGAGGTACTGGCCGGTGACGGACTCTTTGCAGTTCTCGATATCCCGCAGGCTGCCGGCGGCCACCACTTCCCCGCCGTACACCCCGGCGCCGGGGCCGATATCGACGATGTAGTCGGCCTCGCGGATGGTGTCCTCGTCGTGCTCCACCACAATGAGGGTATTGCCCAGGTCGCGCAGCCGCTTGAGGGTGCCGATGAGTTTGTCGTTGTCGCGCTGGTGCAGGCCGATGCTGGGCTCGTCGAGGATGTAGAGCACCCCCATCAGCGAGGAGCCGATCTGGGTGGCCAGGCGGATGCGCTGGCTCTCGCCGCCGGAGAGAGTGGTGGCCGAGCGGGCCAGGGTCAGGTAGCCCAGACCCACGCTCTTTAAGAAGGTGAGTCTCTCCTTGATCTCTTTAAACACCTGGCCGGCAATCATCTCGTCGCGCTCGCTCAGGTGCATGTTCTCGATAAAGCTGAGCTCGTCGACCACCGACATGTTGGTGAACTCGATAATGTTCTTGCCGGCGATGGTGACCGCCAGAGACTCTTTTTTCAGCCGGTCGCCGCCGCAGTCGGGGCACAGCACCGAGCTCATCACATCCTGTATCTCCTCGCGCATCCAGTTGCTGCTGGTCTCGCGGAAACGGCGCTCGAGATTGTTGATGATGCCCTCGAAGGTGGTCTTGTACACGCCGGTGCCGTACTCGTTTTGGCGGGTCATCTCGATGGCCTTTTTGCCGGTGCCGTAGAGGATGGCCTCCTGCCCCTTTTTGGGGATCTCGGCAAAAGGGGTGTCGAGGGTGAAGCCGTAGGCCTTGGCCAGCCCGTCGTAGTACATGTGGGAGATGGTGGACGAGTCTTTGTAGTACCAGCCGGAGGCGCGGATGGCCCCCTGGCGGATGGACTTTTTCTTGTCGGGCACCACCAGATCGGGGTCTACCTTGAGAAAGGTGCCCAGGCCGGTGCACTTCTCGCAGGCGCCAAAGGGGTTGTTGAACGAGAACATGCGGGGCTCGAGCTCCTCGATGCTGACCCCGTGCTCGGGGCAGGCGTAGTTTTGGGAGAAGAGCAGCTCCTCTTTTCCCACCACGTCGATGATGACCAGCCCGCCCGAGAGCGAGGTGGCGGTCTCCAGTGAATCGGTCAGGCGGGACTTGATCCCCTCTTTGATGACCAGGCGGTCGATGACCACCTCGATGTTGTGCTTTTTATTCTTGTCGAGCTTTATCTCCTCGGTCAGGTCGAAGATGCTGCCGTCGGCCCGCACCCGCACAAAGCCGCTGCGCCGGGCCGACTCGAACTCTTTGAGGTGTTCGCCTTTGCGGCCGCGCACCACCGGCGCCAGCACCTGGATGCGGTCCCCCTCATCCAGTGAGAGCACCTTGTCCACGATCTGGTCGATGGTCTGCTGCTTGATCTCGCGCCCGCAGATGGGGCAGTGGGGCACGCCGATACGGGCGTACAGTAGGCGCAGGTAGTCGTATATTTCGGTGACGGTGCCCACGGTGGAGCGCGGGTTGCGGGAGGTGGTCTTCTGGTCGATGGAGATGGCGGGGCTCAGCCCCTCGATGTAGTCGACGTCCGGCTTTTCCATCTGGCCCAAAAACTGGCGGGCGTAGGAGGACAGGCTCTCGACGTACCGGCGCTGTCCGTCGGCGTAGATGGTGTCGAAGGCCAGCGACGACTTGCCCGAGCCCGACAGCCCGGTAAAGACCACCAGCTGGTCGCGGGGGATGGTGACATCGACGTTTTTCAGGTTGTGCTCGCGGGCACCTTTGATGCGGATCTTATCTGTAGCCAATCTGCGTTCCTCTCTTTTATAAACTTCCTCTTTTTGGGGAGATCGTTGGGGGATACTGGGTCTATCTATTTCATCGCCTTGAGCTTGGCGATCTTGTCGCGCAAGAACGCCGCCTGCTCGAACTCCAGCAGCTGGGCCGCCTGGCGCATCTCTTTGGTGAGCGCGTCGATCATCTCCATCTTCTTGGCACGGCTGAGTTTTTTGTATTTCTTCTCGTCGTCGGTATCTTTGGAAGATATCTCGATAATGTCGCGCACCGGCTTGATGATGGTCTGGGGGGTGATGCCGTGCTCCTGGTTATATTTGCCCTGGATGGCGCGGCGGCGCTCGGTCTCGCGGATGGCCGCCTCCATGGAGCGGGTGACGCTGTCGGCGTACATGATGACCTGGCCGCCGGCGTTGCGGGCGGCGCGGCCGATGGTCTGTATCAGCGAGGTCTCGGAGCGGAGGAAACCCTCCTTGTCGGCGTCGAGGATGGCCACCAGCGACACCTCGGGGATATCCAGCCCCTCACGCAGTAGGTTGATGCCCACCAGCACGTCGAACTCACCCAGGCGCAGGTCGCGGATGATCTCCATGCGCTCGATGGTCTCGGTGCCGTGGTGCATGTAGCGCACCCGCACGTCCATCCCCTCCAGGTAATCGGTCAGGTCCTCGGCCATCTTTTTGGTGAGGGTGGTCACCAGCACCCGCTCGCCGCGCTGGCGGCGCTTCTGTATCTCGCCGTAAAGGTCGTCTATCTGGCCCTCGACCGGCTTGACGATGACCTCGGGGTCCATCAGGCCGGTGGGGCGGATGACCTGCTCCACGATCTGGGTGCTCTTTTCGCGCTCCAGCTCGTTGGGGGTGGCCGAGACGAAGATGACCTGGTTGAGCTTTTGGTAGAACTCGTCGAAGTTGAGCGGCCGGTTGTCGAAGGCCGACGGCAGGCGGAACCCGTAGTCGACCAGGTTTTTTTTGCGGGCGAAGTCGCCGGCGAACATGCCGCGCACCTGCGGCAGCGACACGTGGGACTCGTCGACGAACAGCAAAAAGTCGTCGGGGAAATAGTCGAGCAGGGTGTTGGGGGTGCTGCCCGGCTCGCGGCCCGAGAGCACCCGTGAGTAGTTCTCGATCCCCTTACAGAAACCGATCTCCTGCAGCATCTCGATGTCGTAGTGGGTGCGCTGCTCGATGCGCTGGGCCTCGATGAGTTTGCCCTCGGCCTTAAACTGGGCGATGCGCTGCTGCAGCTCCTCCTCGATGTTGGCGATAGCCGCCTTCATCTTCTCCTGCGGGACGATGTAGTGGGAGGCCGGGTAGATGGCCACATGGCCCACCACGTTCTTCACCTCGCCGGTGAGGGGGTTTATCTCGCAGATGCGGTCGATCTCGTCGCCGAAAAACTCGACCCGGATGGCCGTCTCGGACGAGTAGGCGGGGTAGATCTCCACCACGTCGCCCCGCACCCGGAATTTATTGCGCACAAAGTTGAGGTCGTTGCGCTCGTACTGCAGGCTCACCAGTTTTTTGATGAGCTCGTCGCGGTCTTTTTCCATGCCCGGGCGCAGCGAGATGACCATGGTGTGGTAGTCGATGGGGTCGCCCAGCGAGTAGATACAGGAGACGCTGGCCACCAGGATGACGTCGCGCCGCTCGGACAGAGCGGCGGTGGCCGAGTGGCGCATGCGCTCGATCTCCTCGTTGATGGCGCTGTCTTTTTCGATATAGGTATCGGTGGAGGCGATGTAGGCCTCGGGCTGGTAGTAGTCGTAATAGGAGACAAAATACTCGACCGCATTGTGGGGGAAAAACTCGCGGAACTCGGAGCACAGCTGTGCGGCCAGTGTTTTGTTGTGGGCCAGTACCAGTGTGGGGCGGCCGGTATTGGCGATGATGTTGGCCATGGTAAAGGTCTTGCCCGAGCCGGTGACGCCCAGCAGCGTCTGCTCTTTGTCGCCCCGCAGCACCCCCGCGGTGAGCTTTTCGATGGCCTGTGGCTGGTCGCCGGTAGGGCTGTACGGCGCCACCAGCTGAAAAACTTTTTCTTCGCCCATATCTCTTCCCTATCTTCCAATGCTCTATAAGAACAAACGTTTCTGCACCTTAATATACTACTGCTTTTGTAGGTCTTTGTCAACCGGATCTGTCGAGATCGGTCGCCGCTGGACCGAGTCGCCAGCGACCCGCCCGCCACAGCTATTCTGCCCACTGCCGGGCGCAGTACAGTCACTTTTCTGCCCAATCTCCATCATACCACAAACTGCGGCCAAAAGAGATAAAATCTCCTATATTTTTGCAACAGAGGAAAGTGTTTATGGGCAAAAAAGCGCCTGCCCTGCCCGGTGGCAGGACAGGCGGCACTAGAGCCCGACGAACAGGTTGCTGTCGCGCAGGGAGACAAAGTCGTCGCCGGCGACGATGATGTGGTCGAACAGCTGGATATTCAGGTCGCGCAGCGTTTTGTAGATCTCGAGGGTGGCGTGGATGTCCTCGTCGGAGGGCATAGCCACCCCGCCGGGGTGGTTGTGGGCGATGGCCACCAGGTTCGACTTGGCCACCACCGCCCGCTCGGCGATCTTTTGCCGGTTGACCTGTACCGCATTGTGGCTGCCGCCGCCGATACACTCACACTTGAGCAGCGAAAAGCGGTCGTCGAAACAGAGCAGGTAGACCTCCTCATCGGTCTTGCCCAAAAAGACCGGCAGCATGTATTGACCGATCTTCTCGGAGGTGTTGAGCACCCGGGAGCTGTCCTGTCCGTCGCGCATGTAGCGGCTAAAGAGGGCCAGCACCGTCTTGAGCATGACGGCGGTGTTATAACCCACCCCCGGCACCTGCTGTAGCAGCTGCACATCGGCCTCTAAAACGCCTTTGACACTGCCGAAGGTGTTTAGCAGCTGGTGGGCCAGATCGTTGGTGTCGCGCTGGGGAATGGCCGAGTAGAGCAGGATCTCGAGCAGCATGTGATCGGGCAGGCCCGCCGGCCCGGCCTGTAAAAACAGCTGCCGGGTGCGCTCCCGGTGGCCGTAGTGATTGTGTTTCATAGACGCCCCTGCCCCGCTGCAAAAAAGATTTGTGTTGCCGCACATTATCCAGTACAATACCAGTAGGCCCGCACCTCCAAAAACAGAGGTGCTTGCTTTTTGACAAATTGCGACATGTATACCCGTTTAGTATATACTATTTGCGGGCAGAAGGAAAGAGGAGAACTGCTCTGTTTACACTGATCATTGGCGACAACGACGCCGGGCAGCGACTGGATAAATTTTTGCTCAAGACGCTGGTGCACTGTCCTAAGTCGCTGCTCTATAAAGCCAATCGGCAAAAGAAGATCAAGGTCAATCGCAAGCGGGTGGAGCTGTCGGCCATGCTGCAGCCGGGCGACCAGCTGGACCTGTACCTGCCAGACGAGTTTGACCCGGCACAGCGGGGCGGCGCGGTGGCAGGGACACTGCCGGCCGCAGTGCCGCCCCTGCCGGCGGATGACATCGTGTACGAGGACGATCATCTGCTGGTGGTCAATAAGCCGGTGGGGACTCCTGCCCACAGCGAGCAGCGGGGTGCTTGTAACCTGCGCGATCAGGTGCTCTGTTACCTGATGGCCAGCGGCAGCTACCGGCCGCAGCGGGAACTGAGTTTTGTGCCGGCGCTGGCCAACCGGCTGGACCGCAACACCCAGGGGCTGGTGCTGGTGGGCAAGACCGCCCCGGCGCTGCGGGAGCTGTGCCGGCTGATACGGGAGGACCGGGTGCAAAAGCGGTATTTGTGCCTGGTATCCGGCGTGCCGCAGCCGGACCGGGCGGTGCTGACCGGCTACCTGCGCAAGGACCGACAGCAGAACCGGTCTGAGATCTTGGACGAGCCGGTACCGGGTGCCAAAAAGGTAGTGACCGAATACCGGGTGCTGCGGCAGCTGGGTGGACACGCCGAGGTAGAGGTACTTTTGCACACCGGGCGCTCACACCAGATACGGGCGCAGATGGCGGCTATCGGCCACCCGATACTGGGCGACAAAAAATACGGCGGCCAGCACCCTGCATACCGCTGGCAGGCGCTCTGCGCCTATCGGCTGCAGCTGCAGCCCGAGCCGGACAGTATGCTTTCTTACCTGGCCGGGCGAGAGTTTGCGGTGGACCCCTGGTTTGCTATATGATAAAGAGCGAGCCGACATGCCCCTTAGGATGGGCTGTGTCGGCTCGCTCTTTTCGCGCAACGAAACGATTAGAAAAAGGTCATTTGGCTGGACTGGGGCAGGTCTCCGAAAGCGCCAAACTCCTTGAGGCTCTCGACCACCGTTTTGGAGATGCCCGAACGGGTCTGCAGCTCGTCGATAGAGATGAAGTCCCCCTCCTTGACCGCGGCTTCCAGCCCCTGGGCGGCGGTATCGCCCACGCCTTTGATACAGTTAAAGGGCAGGCGGATCTTGCCGTTTTCGATCTGGTAATTGGTGGCCGAGGAGTGGTAGATATCTACCGGCAAAAACTCGTAGCCGCGCAGCTGCATCTCGTAGAGGATCTGGTAGGTCTGGAATGCGTCTTCCTCTTTGACCGAGCGCTCGTTTCCCTTGGCGCGCAGCGCCTCCATCTGCACCTTGGTATATGCCTTTCCCTTGACCGCCGCGTGGGCGTCGAGATCGCCGCCGCGCACGGTGAAGTGGGCGGCGTAGAACTCCAGCGGGCGGTGGAGCTTAAACCAGGCCAGCCGCAGTGCGCCGATGACGTAGGCGGCAGCATGAGCTTTGGGGAACATGTACTTGATCTTTAGACAGCTCTCGATATACCACTCGGGCACACCGTGCTCGCGCATGGCGGCGTAGTGCTCTTCGGTGAACAGCTTTTTGGCGTTGCCTTTACGGGTGATCTCCATGATCTTAAAGGCCATGCTGGGATCGAGCCCCTTGTGCATGAGGTAGACCATGATGCTGTCGCGGGTACCGATCACCTCGCTGATGGTGCAGGTGCCGTTTTTGATGAGGTCTTTGGCGTTGCCCAGCCACACGTCGGTGCCGTGGGACAGGCCGGATATCTGCAGCAGGTCGGAAAAGTTTTGCGGCTGCGCGTCGATGAGCATCTGTCGGGCAAAGCTGGTGCCCATCTCGGGGATGGCAAAGGTACCGGTCTCGCTGCCCAGTTCCTCAGGGGTGAGGCCCAGCGGCTCGGGGCTGGTAAAAAGCCGGTACACCTGTCTGTCGTTCATGGGGACGGTGTTGATATCGATGCCGGTGAGGCGCTCCAGATGCTTGCAGAGGGTGGGCACATCGTGACCCAGCTCGTCGAGTTTGAGGATGGTGTCGTGCAGCGAGTGGAAGTCGAAGTGGGTGGTGATGATATCGGAATCAGCTTTCTCGGCCGGGTGCTGGACGGGGGTAAAGTCGTACACGTCGTAGTTGGAGGGCACCACCACCATGCCGCCGGGGTGCTGGCCGGTGGTGCGCTTGACGCCGGTACAGCCCTGCACCAGCCGTTTCATCTCGGCCTTATGCACCACCCGGCCCCGCTCTTCGAGGTAACGCATGACAAAGCCGTAGGCGGTCTTATCCTGCACGCCGGAGATGGTACCGGCTTTGAATACGTGGTCCTTGCCGAACAGCTCCTCAGTATATTTGTGGGCGCTGGACTGGTACTCGCCGGAAAAGTTGAGGTCGATATCGGGGGCCTTGTCACCATTAAAACCCAAAAAGGTCTCGAAGGGGATATCGTGACCGTCGCCGTGCAGCGGCGTGCCGCACCGCGGGCAGTTTTTCTCCGGCAGGTCAAAGCCGGAGCCCACGCTGCCGTCGGTGATGAATTCGGAGTATTTGCAATTCGGACAGCTGTAGTGAGGAGACAGCGGGTTTACCTCGGAGATGCCGGCCATGCTGGCCACGAACGAGGAGCCCACCGAACCGCGGGAGCCCACCAGATAGCCGTCGGACTCGCTCTTGGCCACCAGCTTTTGGGCGATGATGTACAAGACGGCAAAGCCGTGCTTGATGATGGACTGCAGCTCGCGGTCCAGCCGCTTTTCGACGATCTCGGGCAGCGGCGTGCCGTAGAGCGACTCAGCCCGCTCGTGGGTGATGCGCACCAGGTCCTCTTCGGCCCCCTCGATGGTGGGGGTAAAGGTGCCTTTGGGGATGGGGCGGATGTCGCGCTCTATGGTATCGGCCAGCATATTGGGATTGGTGATGACCACCTCGCGGGCCAGGTCCTCCCCCAGGTAGGAAAATTCTTTGAGCATCTCCTGGGTGGTCTTAAAGTAGAGCGGCGCCTGTTCACCGGCATCGGAAAAGCCCATACCGGCCATGAGTATCTCGCGGAAGATGGCGTCTTCGGGGTTTTGGAAGTGCACGTCGCCGGTGGCCACCACCGGTTTGCCCAGCTCTTTGCCCAGTTGACACACGGTGCGGTTGTAGCCCTGGATCACCGTCTCGTCGGCCACGGTGCCGTTGCGGATCATAAACTGGTTGTTGCCCAGAGGCTGGATCTCTAAAAAGTCGTAAAAGCGGGCGATCTCGAGCAGCTCCTTGTAGGGCTTGCCGTCGATGATGGCGCGGTAGAGCTCGCCGGCCTCGCAGGCACTGCCGATGAGCAGCCCCTCCCGCAGGGCATTTATGCGGCTGCGGGGCATACGGGGGCGCTTGAAGTAGTAGTCGAGGTTGCTCTCGCTGACCAGCTTGTAGAGATTTTTGAGGCCGGTATGGGTCTGCACCAGCAAAATGATGTGATAGGTGCGCAGCTTTTGGGGATCGGCCCCCGGCAGAGCGGCCTGGATGCCGTCGGTATCCTGCACCCCCAGCTCGGCCAAGCGCTCGAACAGTTTTTCTAGGATGAGGGCCAGTTGTTTGGCATCGTCGCTGGCGCGGTGGTGATTAAAATCGGGTAGATTAAAGTATTTGGACACCGTGTTGAGTTTATAGTTGTGCAGATCTTTAAACAGCATTTGGGTGAGCGTGACGGTGTCTATGTAGGTGTTGTGAAAGTCGAGATCGTGCCGGCGGCTGGCGGCGGCGATAAAGCCGGTATCGAAGTCGGCGTTGTGGGCGACTAAGATGCGGTCGCCGCAGAAGGCGAGAAAGTCGGCGACCGCCTGGGCCTCTTTGGGGGCGCCGGCCACCATGGAATCGTCGATGCCGGTGAGTTGGGTAATCTTGGGCGGGATGGGCATCTCCGGGTCGACAAACGTCTCGAAGCGGTCGATCTCTTTTCCGCCCTGCACCAGTACCGCGCCGATCTCGGTGATGCGGTCCTGGGCGTTGGAGAGGCCGGTGGTCTCGATATCGAAAACGATATACTCGTCCTGCAGCGAGGCATTTTTGCCGCCTTTTACGCAGGGGACCGCGTCGTTGACGTAGTAGCCCTCCACCCCGTAGATCGCTTTGAAATCGGGATCGTCTTTCTGTATTTTGGCCACCGTGTTCATCACGTCAGGGTAGGCCTGCAGCACGCCGTGGTCGGTGATGGCCACCGCTTTATGGCCCCACTTGTGCGCCTGCATGATGAGGTCAGAGGCCTCGGACAAGCCGTCCATGGAGGACATTTTGGTATGCATGTGCAGCTCGACTCTCTTTTCGGGCGCTGTATCCTGCCGGCCCATCTCCCCCTCGATCAAATTGATATCGTAGGGCATGACGTTGATGTCGCGGTCAAACTTGTCGTAGCTGACCTTACCGCGAACCAGGATATTGTCGCCGTTTTTGAGGGTCATCACCCCGGCCAGCTTGTCCGGCTCCTTGATGACCTTTACGGTCATGGAGCCGGTGCCGTCGGTGATATCCAGCAGCACGATGAGCCGGGCGCCGTTTTGGATCTCTTTTTTCTCGATCGAGAACACGCTGCCCCGGATCACTACCATGTCGTACTCGTCGGTGAGATCACCCAGCGGGGTGATACCGGAGTCTTTGATGGTCTTGCCGAAGAGCACGTCGCCTTCCCCGGTGTATACCTTTACCGGTGACTTCTCTTTTTTGGGCAGCTCTTTTACGTAGGTGATACGCTCTTTGGGCGGCTCGGCCTCGACCTCGACAGCGCCGGTAAAGACCACCTTGGCCGGTCTTCCGTACAGGGCAGCCGCCTTCTGGCTGAACTTCTGGGCAAAACCCATACCCTCTAAGATGCGCAGCCCGCCGCCGCTCAACTCGACGGCGTAGGTGCAGCTCTCGGCGTCGAAGGACACCTGGCACTCGCTGAAGATGCAGTCGAACATGGAATTTTCTTCGCGTATGTATTCGGCGATGATGTGAAAGGCATCTTCGTCGAGCGCCACACCGCTAAAGCGGGGGTTGAGCCGCACGCCGCAGCCCAGCTGCAGGCCCAAATGGCTGCTGCAGCCCCGCAGCACCTGGCAGGACACCGGCTGAGGAAAATCGGCCTGTATCTCGATCTGGTTGCCGGCCCGGTCTACGGCGATACCCAGCACGCTGCCGCAGGACAGCGACTGGTACTCGCCGCCGGCGACCCCCAATTGCTCAAATAAACCGCTACTCAAATCTTCACCTCAAAAAAATCGCTCTGCTGCCGGCTGCCACTGCGGAAGCCGATCTTTCTTATGTATACGGCACCGACGGCGCTCACAGCCGTTCGATCTCCTCTATCAGGGCCGGCAGGATCTGGTCTTCCGGCACCTTGCGCAGTATCTTGCCGTGGGAGAACAGCAGACCGCAGCCGTCGCCACCGGCCACGCCGATATCGGCCTCTCTGGCCTCGCCCGGGCCGTTGACCGCGCAGCCCATCACCGCCACGGTGATGGGCTTGTCCATATCCCGCACCAGCTCGGTCACCTGCTCGGCCAGACCGATGAGGTCGATCTGGGTGCGGCCGCAGGTCGGGCAGGAGATCACCTCTGCCCCGCCCTGACGCAGACCCACTGTTTTGAGTATATCTCTGGCGGCGTACACCTCTTTGACCGGATCGGCCGTCAGCGACACCCGCAGTGTGTCGCCGATGCCGCACAGCAGCAGCGAGCCGATACCGACGGCGTTTTTGATGGTGCCCATACGCTCGGTGCCGGCCTCGGTCACGCCCAGGTGCAGCGGGTAATCGCAGCAGCTGGACATGAGCCGGTAGGCCTCGTACATGGTCTGTACATTGGAGGACTTCAGGCTGATGACGATATCCTCAAAGTCAAATCTCTCCAGCAAAGAGATGTGGTATTGGGCGCTCTCGACCAGTGCCTGAGCCGTGGGGTGACCGTATTTTTGTAGGATCTCTTTTTCCAGACTGCCGCCGTTTACCCCGATACGGATGGGCACGCGGCGGGCGCGGCATGCGTCGACCACCGCTTTTACCCGCTCGTTAGAGCCGATGTTGCCCGGATTGATGCGCACCTTGTCCACCCCGGCCTCGACGGCGGCGATGGCCAGCCGATAGTCGAAGTGGATATCGGCCACCAGCGGGATATCCACCGCCTTTTTGATGGCCGGGATCAGCGCCATCGCCTCCATATTGGGGATAGCGGCCCGCAGTATCTCGCAGCCGGCAGTCTGCAGCGCCTTAGCCTGCTCTACACTGCCGGCTATGTCGGTCGCCGGCGTGCTGAGCATGGACTGAATGGCGATGGGGTGATCGCCCCCCAGCTTTACGCCGCCTACATCTACAACACGGGTATGTCTTCTCTGCATGATATATCTCCCTCGTCTTTCACTTCCTGCACCAGTCCTGCACCGGTAGGGCCGGCAGTATACCGGCCCTACCGCCAAACCGCGCCGCGGCTATTTTCTCGGCGCATCAGGGCCGCTGACCTTACACATCTCGGGCGCCGGTCAGCGGGTAAATATGCGGGTGATGTCGCTGTAGCTGACAAACAGCATAAAACCGATGAGCAGTAAAAAGCCCACTGCGTGGATCGCGCCTTCGTACTTGGCGGGGATGGGCTTGCGCCGCACCGCCTCGATGAGCAGGAAGACCAGCCGTCCGCCGTCGAGCGCAGGGATGGGCAACAGGTTGAAGATGCCCACATTGATGGTGAGCAGCGCCAGCATACTGAGGGTAGTCTCCCAGCCCATGCCCACCGCCTGATCGATGACATCGATGGTGCCGATGGGGCCTGCCACCTGGGAAATAGGCACGTTGCCGGTGACCAGGTCGATGAGCGAGACCCAGACCATCTTGCCCACCGAGACGGTCCAGAGGGCGCTCTCTTTGATCACGCCGCCCACTGTTTTTTCGACTCCCAGCACCCAGAAGTCGCGGCTGATATACTGGTTGCCGCTGTCATCTTTGGCCATGGAGAACTCTACCCCGTTCAGCTCTACCAGCTTGCCGTCGCGCCGGACGGCCATATCTACCTTGCCGTCTTTGTCGCGCATCAGCTCAAAGTCGATATCGTTGGCGATAAAGACCCGCCGCCCGTTGATGGCGTGGATCTCGTCGCCTACCTGCAGGCCGCTCTGGGCACTGAGGGAACTGTCGCCGAATTTAGCCACGGTGGTGGTGGGCACCAGCTTGGCGATGGAGGTGAGGATGACCAAAATGACGAAACCCAGGATCAGGTTCATGGCGGCGCCGGCGATCACCACGAGGATGCGTATCCAAATAGGGCGCTGGCCAAAGGAGTGGGGATCGGGCGAGTCCTCGTCTTCCCCCTCCATCGAGACAAAACCGCCGATGGGTACCAGCCGCAGTGCATAGGTCGTGTCGCCTTTTTGTTTTTTGAGCAGCGTGGGGCCCATGCCGATGGCGAACTCGTTGACCTTGATACCTCCCAGCTTGGCCACCACAAAGTGGCCCAGCTCGTGTATCATGATGATCAGCCCGAACATCAGGATAGCCAGACAGATGGATAACACAAAACTCATAGTACACCTAGATCCTCACTGGGCGGCACAGCGCCGCCGTATTTTCTATTTTATTATGACCGCCACCGGTGTCAAATGCGCTGACAGCAGTGCTTATGCGCCGACAGCTGCACGCACGAACGCGCGGGCCTCCTGGTCCTGGGCCAGCACATCCTCTAGAGAATATACGTCCTTTTGCGGCAGAGTATGCATGGCCGCCCGGGCCAGCTCCCCGATCTGTAAAAAGCCGATCTTGCCCTGCAAAAACAGCGCCACCGCCTCTTCGTTGGCACCGCTGACGGTACAGGGGGCCAACCCGCCCCGGCGCGCGGCCTCGATACAGATGCCCAGACAGGTAAAGGTCTCGATGTCGGGGCGGGCAAAAGTTAAGCTGCCGCAGTCGGCCAGCGAGAGCTCTTTTACCGGCGATGGCCAGCGGTCGGGATAGGTCAGCGCGTACTGGATGGGGATGCGCATATCCGGCACGCCGAGCTGCGCCAGCATAGAGTTGTCGTCGAATTGTACCAGCGAGTGGATGATACTCTCTCGGTGCACCACGATATCGATCTCGTCGGGTGTTTTATCGAAAAGCCAGCTGGCCTCGATGAGCTCCAGCCCCTTATTCATGAGCGTGGCCGAATCGATGGTGATCTTGGCGCCCATATCCCAGTTGGGGTGTTTGAGCGCATCTTTTACCGTGACCTGCGCCAGCATATCGCGGCTGTAGCCGAAAAAGGGGCCGCCGGAGGCGGTGAGCACCACTTTTTTCAGCCGCCGGGCCGAGTGCTTATCCTGCAGGCACTGAAAGATGGCCGAGTGCTCACTGTCCACCGGCAGGATATCGACCCCCATTTTTTTAGCCAGGTCGGTTACCAGCTTGCCGCCGGCCACCAAGGTCTCTTTGTTGGCCAGAGCGATGGTGGTGCCCGCTGCGATGGCGGTGAGCGTGGGCTGCAGGCCGACCATACCCACCACCGAGTTGAGCAGGATATCGTTTTGCTCCAGCGCCGCCAAGGTGCACAGACCATCCATTCCTGCCAACACCTGAATATCGGTATCGGCCAGGGCGGTCCTCAGCTCCTTGGCCGCTGTCTCGTCCATCATACAGGCATATTGGGGGGTAAAAATGCGGCACTGCTCTTCCAGCTGAGACACCGAAGAATTGGCCGAGAGGCCCACCACTGTAAATTGGTCGGGGTGGCTGCTGATCACATCCAGCGCCTGGGTACCGATAGAGCCGGTAGACCCCAAGATCGTCACTCGTTTCATTGCTACACTCCGTTTTTCATAGGGGCCAGGTTCGGGAGCACCGGGGCCCAGCACGGCGCAAGGGGGGCCATAAATGCCCCCCTCTGCCGCACATGTATCCTCTATCTATCTGCAAAAGCCAGCCGGCCGCTGCCGAATGGGCACACCCATACACGGCCAGTTTACCGCGCGATGATCGGCAGAAAGCTGGCCATAAAGAGCACTGTGGGCGCGGTGAATAACACGCTGTCGAACCGATCCATAGCGCCGCCGTGGCCGGGCATGATATTGCCGTAGTCTTTGATCTGCATCTGCCGCTTTAGACTGGAGGCCACCAGGTCACCCATCATGCCCAGCAGCGAGGCTACGGCCACCGTGAGTGCCAGGTACAGGTGATTGATGGACGATACTCCGTCGTTAAAATGGGTATACAGTGCGGCGATACCGGCCATGAGCAATGCGCAGACGACGACACCGCCAACAGCGCCCTCGACTGTTTTGTTGGGGCTGACATGGGGCGACATTTTGTGTTTGCCGAACAGACGTCCACAGAAATAGGCGCCCGAATCGGTGAGCCAGGCACTGCCCAGCGCCACAAACAGCAAAAACAGCGCATCGGGGCCAAACGCTGTGCGCATGTACACGGCGCTGCCAAAGCCGAACAGGATGGCCATGGTCTCGAGATACAGCATGGCCACATTGGCATAGGGTACATCCTGAAAGTGAAATACAGTAAAACTGAGTACGCCCACCGTAAAGCAGAACAGACCGGCCAAAAACGGCAGGAAACCACCGAGGGGCAGGTACTCGTAAAACACCACGAACAGGCCGAACAGGCCGCACCAGAGATACAGCCCAAGGTGCTGTTTGAGTTTTACCGCACGGCACACCTCAAAGATGGCCAGCAGCACGATAGCCCCGATGATGGCGTTAAAAAACACCGTATCGAAGAGCAGTACGGCGATAGCCAGCACCACCAGGCCACCCATGGCCGAAAGTATGCGGGTCTTCAAGATCAAACCCCTCCAAATCTGCGATTTCTATTCTGGTATTCCAGCAGAGCCCGGTCGAGGTGGTGGCGCCTAAAGTCAGGCCACAGCACATCCATAAACACCAGCTCGCTGTAGGCCGACTGCCACATGAGAAAATTGGAGAGGCGCTGCTCCCCGCTGGGGCGGATGATGAGATCGGGATCGGGCTGGCCGGCGGTATAGAGGTGTTCTTCCAGCACCGTCTCGTCGACCTGCTCTGGGGTTAAACGACCCGCCGCCACTTCGCCGGCTATCTGTTGCACGGCCTGCATGATCTCGGCCCGCCCACCGTAATTGAGGGCGATATTCAAGATCATCTTGTCGTACTGGGCGCTGTCAGCCTCCAGCTTATCGATCAGGGCGATGATATCGGGTGCCAACGGGGCCTTATCACCCAGTATCTTTACCCGCACCTCTTCCTCGCGGTAGTCGAAAGCATCTTTTAGATAGCTGCGCAAAAGGTCCATGATGCTGTCGACTTCCTGTTGCGGCCGCTTCCAGTTTTCAGTTGAGAACGCGTACACCGTCATGTACTTGATCCCGATATCTTTGCAGTAGCGGACCATATCGCGAAAGACCTGAGCCCCTTTTTGATGCCCAGCCGACCGCGGCAGCCGACGCTTTTTGGCCCAGCGGCCGTTGCCGTCCATAATGAAGGCCACGTGAGCCGGCAGGTGCTCGAAGTCGGGCCGCAACAGCACCTTGCTCTTTTTTAAATTAAACCAGGCCACCGCCCTAGATCTCCATGATCTCTTTTTCTTTTTGTTTGGTGGCAGCTTCGACCTTTTCGCAGTAGTTGTCGGTCAGCTTCTGGATATCTTTCTCGGCTACTTTCAGCTCGTCCTCGGTGATCTCGGACGACTTCTTCATCGCCTTGAATTTATCGATCGCATCGCGGCGGATCGAACGGATGGCCACCTTGCACTCCTCGCCCATCTTGTGGATCTGCTTGACGATATCTTTTCTGCGCTCCTCGGTCAGCGGGGGGAAAGAGATGCGCAGCAGCTTGCCGTCGTTCATGGGATTGAGGCCCAGATCGGAAGACAGGATGGCCTTCTCGATGTTTTTCAGCGCCGATGCATCCCAGGGCTGTACCACCAAGGTGCGGGCGTCGGGCAGCGAGATCGCCGCCATCTGGCTGATCTGGGTGGGGGCGCCATAGTAGTCGACAGTCACCTTGTCGAGTACGGCGGGGTTGGCGCGGCCGGCACGGATCGAGGAGAACTCGTTCATCATCACATCGATGGATTTGCCCATCTTGCCTTCATACTTTTTCAGTTGCTCTTTCATGTTGATACCTCCGGCTGTATATATAGGTGGATGGCGGCCGCCGCGAAGCGGCTGGCCCGTATAGAAAGATCTCTCTTAATCCTCGATGACGATGGTGCCCACCTGCTCGCCGCACATGGCTTTGACGATGTTGTGGGGGTCGCTGAGGTCAAACAGTAAAATGGGCAGATCGTTGTCTTTGCACAGAGATGCCGCGGTAGAATCCATGACGCCCAGCGAGTCGGTGAGCACCTTGGTAAAGGACACCTTGTCATAGCGGACGGCGTCGCCAAACTTTTTGGGGTCTTTGTCGTAGACGCCGTCGACCATGGTAGCCTTAAAAATGATCTCGGCATTGATCTCTGCCGCGCGCAGCGAAGCGGCAGTATCGGTAGAGAAATAGGGGTTGCCGGTACCGCAGGCCAGGATCACCACTCTCCCCTTTTCCAGGTGGCGGACTGCCTTGTTGCGGATATAGGGCTCTGCCACCTGCTGCATGGGCAGTGCTGTCTGTACCCGCACCGGCACGCCCAGCTGCTCCAGTGCGTCGGCTACCGCCAAAGCGTTGATAACGGTGGCCAACATGCCCATGTGGTCGGCACGGGTGCGCTCCATCTCGCCGCTGCTGCGACCGCGCCAAAAGTTGCCGCCGCCTACCACGATGGCGATCTGGGCGCCCATCTCTACGCAGGTCTTGATATTTTTGCAGATATCGGTGACGATGTCGTAATCGATGCCCATCTTCCGCTCGCCGGCCAGGGCCTCACCGGAAATTTTCAGCAGGACCCGCTTGTACTTCAGCTCCATGTTCTAAACACTCCTACCCATTATTATTCATCCTGTATTTTACCCTATTTCGACTCGGTCTGTAAAGGACATAGGGGGAAATTCACAAATTGTCATGAAAGCGAACAACCACAACACGTGTTTTTCTACTTTCTGTCCTATGGGAACATGCAGATAGACAAAGTCTCTGCCGAGCTGACTTGCCGCGGCAGAGACTTGTAGAGCTATTGTGATTTTGCGCTATAGAGACCGGGGATGCGGTTTTTAGAGTCGAACACGCTATTGTACTGTAGCATCTCGTAGCCGTGTAACAGCTCATCGTCGGGCTCTTCTCCCCGCTGATAGTAGTTGCCCTGACTGTCGATAACGCCCAGCGCATTGATCACCGGATACTGCGCATACACCTGCTTGAGGTACTGGTTGTACGGCGGCAGCGGCAGACCGGCAGTCTCGAGGAGCAGTGTAGACAGATAATTTGCACTGATCTTATCCACCTCTCTGCTCTCGATATCGTAGTTGGCCCAGATAATAAATGGGGTGACATACTCCAACTGGCGCTCCTCAATGGTTTTTTCACTGGACTCTTTGCCGTCTAATTCCCGATAGAAGTCGGTACTCAAAGACGGCTGGTGGTCACCGAACATCAAAATGATCGTGGGTTCTTCCTGCTGACTAAAATAGGTGACGAGTTCCTGAAAAGCCAGATCGGATTCGCGGATCAGAGATAGATACTGCTCAGCGTCAGGGTAGCTCCCCTGCATATTTTGAATACGCACCGTCGGCTCGTAGCTCTCATTTGTGTACCCACCGTGATTTTGCATCGTCACATCAAATACAAAGAGCGGCGTATCGGCATCCTTCTCTTCGTACTGGCGGATGATCTCGCTATAAGTACAGCGGTCAGAGGGGAGATCACGTACGACATCTAGCTGAAAATCGTAGGTATCGATAAACTTCGTGTCATCAAAGCCCATCCAGGGGTATACACGGTATCGATTCCAGCTTGTATGTGAAAACGGATGCATAGCAGTTTTTTTATATCCTAAATCACCCAACGTCCGTACTAAACTACCGGTATTCCCATGTATGTACTGCTGATAAACGATACTTCCAGCTGGGAGATACGCAACCGTTCCACCTGACAAAAACTCCCACTCGCTGTTGCTGGTTCTTCCTCCAAAAACAGACATATATAAATTGCCACGCACAGTGTTTTCATATAATGAACTTATAAACGGTGTATAGGCTGGCTCTACCTCCAAATCTCCGCGTGCCGAGAGATCTGAAAACGATTCATTCATTATAGCAATGATGTTGGGGCGTTGCACTTCAGAAAATAGCTGCGTTTCATCTGAAGTGATCAATAAGTCGTTTACTTTTTGAGGTGTGTAACCATCTGGCTTATCAGCGTCTAGATACTGTGCATTGAGCACAAACCCCAGCATAACACCTTGTTGTTTATATGTGATCTCTTGTACCCAAAAATCGACAACGTCCAACCCCACATTGGCCAGAGCATTGGTCTTATAAACGCCAAAGAAAGCTGTTAGTGTAAAAAGTGCTACTATGCCTTTTTGTATCCATTTTTTCCATCTATTCTTACAGACCATACGGCAGGAATTCCACAGTGAGATAGCCGCCACCAGCACCACTGACGTCAATAAGATCGTGCCTGTCAGCTCTAGGCGATAACTCCCCATTACGTTAGCTGCAGTGCGAATGGCAAAAAGATCTGCTGGCAGTAATGGCGTTCCTCGGAAAATGTATACCAAGTAAAAAACAAGCCCAATGAAAAATGAGATAGACAGTGTTATCACCGCCGATATTTTAGCCCGATTGGTAAATAGATACACAGTGCATAAAATCAGCAAATATATAAAATAATTGGCAATAAACGCCAGCGGCGAAAACTGTGTGAGAACACTGCCATTTAGTGTTTCAACCATCCAGAAACAGAGAAGTGGCGTGGCGAAAAAAAGCAGCACACTGAGCACAATATCTACTTTGGGATGCAGGGTGATTTTGGGAATAAGCAGACAACCGGCCAAAAGGACCAAGCCCAACGCAGTACAGGCCAAATTGCGACTATAGACCCCGTCCACAAGAAACAGCGCCCGATTGTAGTAGATAAAAGTCAGCAGAAAAAATATTGGCGGCACGGTCAGTGCTGCCCGCTTTTTACTAAATTCTATATGCATGGATCCACCCCTGATGCTCTTTATTGCCATATTGGTATCTCAAAACAGGACCGCGTTTCAGCCAGACTCTTCATTCCTTCACTAAATAGTTAGTATACCATATGAAAATAGTTTACAAAAGGGTTACACGGCCATTACATTTCACAAATTTTTACCATTTACACGGAATTTTTACACAAAAAGACAGCTACCCAAATAAAAGGCAGCTGTTTTTTTGTTATTAATGCTCTTTTTATGCGGCGGCAGCGGTATTTTCTGAGCTGGTCTGCTGCGTGTCGGGAGACGTTGGTCCGGCATCGCTGCTCTGCGAGGAACTACTGCCCAAGTCGGCCGGCGGATCCTCTTTCTTGACTTTTAAGGCAAACACGCCTTTGAGCTTGTTTTTAGGGTCAAAGAGATTGTTGTACTGCAGAATGCTGTACTCGTCCAGCAGCGGATTGTCGGTGCCCGGATCGCCCACGGCGTAGTACTGGCCATTTTTGTCGATGATGCCGGTGGAGTCGATGACTGGGAACTCTTTGTACAGGTTTAGGAGGAACTTGTTGTAGGCCGGCAATTTGAGGCCCGCAGTTTTGAGCAGCAGACTGGAGAGGTAGTTGGTACTGATGCGCGCGATCTCCTGCTCCTCGATATCGTAATTGGCCCAGATCACAAAAGGCACCTCGTAGAGCTTTTGGGTCTCCTCGATGGTGAGGTCGTCTAAGCTCTTACCCATGAGCTTTTCAAAAAATTTGGTCTGCAGTTTGGGCTGGTGATCGCCGAACATCAGGATGATCGTCGGCTCCTCCTGCTGGCTGAAGTAATTGACCAGTTCCTGGAAGGCGGTGTCCGACTCCTTGATGAGCGAGAGGTACTGCTCAGCGTCGTCGTAGGTGCCTTCTGGTTTGGTGATGTGCACGGTGGGCTCGTAATCGCTGTAGTTATAGCCGCCGTGATTTTGCATGGTCACGTTAAACACGAACATCTTTTCGCCGGGCATACGGCTCTCGTACAGATCGATGATCTTGCGGTAGCTCTCGCGGTCACTGATATAGTCGCGGATCTTCTCGGGCGGGGTCTCCTGCTTTTCGAAGTCGTAGATGCTGTAGAAACGATCGAAGCCCAGCAGCGGATAGACGTTCTCGCGGTTCCACCCCTCGGGGTAATAGGGGTGGATGGCTGAGGTGGTGTAGCCCTGCTCTTTTAAAATAGAGGCCAGCGAGTCGGTGGGCTCTTCTATGTACTGCTGATAGGGGTACACGCCGGGCGAGAGATGCGACATGCTGTTGCCGGTGATGAACTCGAACTCGGTGTTGCAGGTGCCGGCACCTTTGACCGGCACATAGAGCGTGCCTTTGACGGTGTTTTCTTTTAAACTGCGCACAAAAGGCATGTAATCCTGATCGGTCTGCAGGTCGCCCACCACCCCCAGATCGGAGAAGGTCTCGTTCATGATAGCGATGACGTTGGGGCTCTTTTTGCTGGCTTTGGCCGTATCGGACTTATAGTCGCCGTTTTTGATGATCTGCTGGGCCTTCTCAGCCGAGTACTCCTCTGGCTCTTTGATGGAGATGTACTTTAGATTCATGGCAAAATAGGTGACTACACCGTTACGCTGGTACTGCTTGGCCGGCTGCCACAGCGTAAAGCTGAGACCCATCCAGTCCATGAGCGGGGTGGCGTAAAAAAGCAGTGCAAAGAGCGGCGCCGCCAGCGCCAGTGCGGCGCGGTGCCAGAGCTTTTCGCGCACCTTGACTTGGCACAGCTTGATTGCGAGGATGATGACAAACGCCAGCACCAGCACGGCCAGCACCAAAAGATCGGTGACTTTATAGCTGTAGCCGCCGGCCACATCCATGGCGATGCCCAGCACCAGCAAGTCGCCGGGCAGTACCGGGGTGCCGCGGAAAGTGAGCACCGCCTGATAGGCGGCGCCCAGAATGAAAGCCAGCGCATTGACGGTGATAATGGTGACCCGCATGCGGTTCGACAGTGCATAGACCAGGAGGTGGAGCACTAAAAACCACAGGTAGTTGAGCACGATCGCGCCGGGCTTTATCTCGAAGGGATTGTTGTCGTTAAAGATCTCGATGATGCAGAACGCGGCCAGTGGGGACAAAAACAGACAGCTGTGCACCACGTGCTTTTGCAGCTTTTCGCCGATGTTCCAGTCGAAAGTGAGCGCCAGCCCGATGAGCACGGCAAAGATAAAGCAGGCAATGTAGTGCATGCGCCGCAGGTTGCCGTTCTCGTTGACGAAAACGTTGCCGAGCAGCAGCAGGCCCGCCAGCAGTGCAGCGGTGATGGGCAGCGCGTACAGGCTGCGTTTTTTATTGAAACGAAAACTCATAGAGAAGACTCCTATTGTCGAATAAATACACCGATATCTTCTCAATTTTACACAAAACGGCGCAAGAATTCTATAAGAATCGGTAAAATTTAAGAGTTTTGTAATTTTACGTTGAGGCAGAGGTGATTTTTTGGTGATAAATCATTAAAAACCAGGTAAAATTTTACCGTCTTTCTCTACTTTCCCATCGATCAAACTGTGGACAAACTGTAAAAACAGGCCTTTTTTCGCTGATTTTTTATCGGATCGTGCAAAAAAGTGCAGGCCGCTCTCTACGCAGAGAGCGGCCTGCACCTAAGATCGCCACAAGACGAGACGACTGATCTATTTTACCATTTTGGCAACTTCGGCGGCCAGATCGTCCTGACGCTTCTCGATGCCTTCGCCTTTTTCAAAGCGGACGAACTTGACGATCTCGATCTTGCCACCCAGCTCTTTGGCGGTGTTCTGGGTGTATTTGGCGACCGTCAGATCCTGATCTTTGACGAAGGGCTGCTCTAACAGGCAGACCTCTTTAAAGAACTTGTTGATGCGGCCCATGACCATCTTCTCGGCGATGTTGGCGGGCTTGCCCTCATTGAGAGCCTGTACTTTGAGGATCTCTTTTTCTTTCTCGACCTGCTCGGCGGGGACCTCTTCCTTGCGCACGAAGGTGGGGTTGGCCGCGGCGATCTGCATGGCGACATCTTTGCCGTAGGCGGCAAACTCGGGCTTGCCGGCCAGATCGGTGTCGAACAGCACCATGACGCCGTGGGTGCCGCCGCCGTGGATGTAGGTGACGACATCGCCCTCGAAGCGGGCAAAACGGCGGATGATAAGATTTTCGCCGATGGTGAGGATCTTCTCGCGGAGCATCTCCTCGACGGTCATGTCGCTGTCGACGGCCTTCTCGGCCATCAGGGCAGCCACGTCGGCGGGGTTTTTCTGAGCCACGGTCTTGGCGCAGGTGTCGACAAAGGCCTGGAACTCGGCGTTTTTGGCCACGAAATCGGTCTCGCTGTTAACCTCGATGACGACGCCCACTTTGTTCACGTCGTCCACATAGGCGTACACCAGGCCGTCGGCGGCGATGCGGCCGGACTTTTTGGCGGCGGCGGCCAGGCCTTTTTCACGCAGCAGCTCGATGGCTTTGTCCATGTCGCCCTCGGCCTCGGTGAGGGCCTTCTTGCAGTCCATCATGCCGCAGCCGGTCTTTTCGCGCAGCTCTTTTACGTCTTTGGCGGTAAATGCCATTTTTGGTTCCTCCTAAATCTAGTCTATCCAAGCAGTGCCCGTGCAAACTGTACTGCGCGGGCACTCTGCTTATTATTTAAAATTGAGTAAGCTTATGCCTCGGCTTCTTCGGCGGCAGCGTCTTCTACCTGCTCGCCCTGACGGCCCTCGAGGTAGGCGTTGGCCATAGCGCCGGAGATGAGTTTGACCGCGCGGATGGCGTCGTCGTTGCCGGGGATGACATAGTCGATGTCGTCGGGGTCGCAGTTGGTGTCGACGATGGCCACGATGGGAATGTGCAGCTTCTTGGCCTCGGACACGGCGATCTTCTCTTTTCTGGGATCGACAATGAACAGGGCGCCGGGCAGACGCTCCATGGTCTTGACGCCGCCCAGGAATTTCTCGAGGCGCTCGATTTCGAGGTTCAGTTTGATGACCTCTTTTTTGGGCAGCAGATCAAAGGTGCCGTCCTCTTTCATATTATTGAGCTGATACAGGCGGTCGATGCGCTTGCGGATGGTGCGGAAGTTGGTGAGCATACCGCCCAGCCAACGGGCGTTGACATAGTGCACACCAGCTCTGGTGGCCTCGTCGCGGATGGACTCCTGCGCCTGTTTTTTGGTGCCGACGAACAGCACGCTGTCGCCCTGCTCGGCCACCGAGCGGACGAAGCTATAGGCCTCATCCAGCTTTTTGACCGTCTTTTGCAGGTCGATGATGTAGATGCCGTTTCTCTCGGTGAAGATGTAGGGAGCCATTTTGGGGTTCCATCTTCTGGTCTGGTGGCCAAAGTGCACGCCGGCCTCGAGTAGCTGTTTCATGGATACTGCTGCCATAGAATTTTTCCTCCTAGGTTTTTCCGCCGCTGTATTTCCTCCACAGCGAAGACCCTGCTGTTGCGGGCACCTTCTGTGGCTGTACAGCGTGTGTTTTATTTTTGCCTGACCTGGCAAGTTTGCCATAAATCAGAACAGTACTTTGGTAGTATAGCATGTGCACCGGTAAAATGCAACGGGTCAACTGAAAAATTTGTCCAGCATCCCGCTCTTTTTTTTGCGCAGCTGGGGCTGCTCTGTATAGTGTACCAGCACCGTGTCGCGGCCGATCTTCTGAATGTCGCCCCACTTGATGATGATATCTGGTGTGCGGCCCAAAAGGCCGAAAAATTTGAGCCGTCCAAACAAGATCAGGGCGGTTATCTGGGCGGTGTCGCCGTCGAACTCCAGGTCGCACACCTCTCCCAGCTTGACGCCGTCGGATATACTGATGACGTCTTTGTTTTTCAAGTCGTAAAAACTGCTGATCATCGGATAGATCTCCCTCCCCTATTGGCGGTATCTTGTCCCGCTGTTTTGGCAAAAAGCACGCCGCTTTTACAATGTATGCGCCCCGCCCGATATGTAGGCCCTTTTTAGTTGACTTTCGCCCGGTCATTTTGGATAATATAAGGTACAGGTACGGGAAAATACGGTTTTGGCGGCGCACAGATCCGGCTCGGCGGCAAAAAAAAGAGCCGGCGAGCGGCCTGAGCGCGGCAAGACGTTGCAAAAAGGAGTATTGTCATGGACAGTTCCAGCACCAGCCTCTTTGATATTTTGGGGCCCATCATGATCGGGCCCTCGAGCTCGCACACGGCGGGGGCGCTGCGCATTGGGCGCGCGGCCGGCATGCTGTGTACAGCACCGGTGGTAAAGGCGGTATTCAGGCTGCATGGCTCGTTTGCCAGCACCTATAAGGGGCACGGCTCGGACCGGGCGCTGGCCGCCGGCGTGTTGGGCATGCAGACGGACGACCCGGACATAAAAAACGCCCTGGAGATCTGCCGGCAGCGGGGCATAGAGGTAAAATTTACCGAGGCCGACCTGGGCGAGGTACACCCCAATACCGTACAGGTGGAGTTGACCGACGCCGGCGGTATACGCCACGTGCTGACCGGGTGCTCGGTGGGTGGGGGCGCGGTGCGCATTATCGGCATCGACGGCTTTGACACCGGCATTACCGGCGAGTACCCGACCATTGTGACCAAGCACCACGATAAAGTGGGCGTAATCAAAAATGTGGTGTCGTGCATTTCGGACGCGGAGGTCAATATCGTGACCATCAACCTGGCGCGCAGCCAGAAGGGCAAGCTGGCCACCGCCATTATTGAGACCGATACGCTGGTGGATGGCGACGTGGTGGAGAAGATCGGGCAGCTAGAGCACATGGTCGACGTGCTGACCATGGACAAATTTTAAGGCCTTTACTTAAGGAGGAGACAGCGTGTTTCGATACGGTCATGAGCTGGCGGCGCACTGCGCGCAGACCGGCAAGACGATAGCTGAGGTAGCCATAGAAGAGGAGATGCAAAACAGCGAGTGCAGCCGCGAGCTGGTGTTTGCCAAATTGGCCCGGCGGCGGGCGGTGATGGAAAAGGCCTGCCGCGCCACGCTAAAGCAGCCGGTGCCTTCGGTGAGCGGACTGACCGGGGGCGACGCCAGTTTGCTAAATAGTTTTTTGCAGCAGGGCGCACCGCTGCTGGGCGGCCCCACTGCCAAGGCGGTGGCGTATGCGCTGTCGTGCTTTGAGGTGAACACCTCGATGGGGGCCATTGTGGCCTGCCCTACCGCCGGGTCGTGCGGGATCGTGCCGGGGGCGCTGTTTGCAGTGGCCGAACAGCTCGGCGCCAGCGACGAGCAGCTGCTAAAGGCCTTTGCCGCGGCCAGCTACGTGGGAATGATCATTGCCCGCAACGCCACGGTATCGGGCGCTGAAGGCGGCTGCCAGGCCGAGTGCGGCTCGGCCGCGGCCATGGCGGCGGCGGCGCTGGTCGAGCTGCGCGGCGGCGACGCCGAGATGTGCCTGTCGGCGGCGGCCATCGCCATCAAGAACGTGATGGGGCTGGTGTGCGACCCGGTGGCCGGGCTGGTGGAGATTCCCTGCGCCAAGCGCAACGCCTCGGGCGTGGTGAACGCGATCTTGTGCAGTGACCTGGCGATGGCGGGCATTAAGAGCCAGATACCGTTTGACGAGGTGGTGAGCGCCATGCGCAAGGTGGGCAGACTGCTGCCCGAATCGCTGCGGGAGACCGCCAAGGGAGGCGTGGCCACCACCCCGACCGGCCTGCGGATGAAAAAGCAGGTGTTTGGCGAGTAGGCCAGCACACCCGGCAGCATTTTAAGCCTTATGTTACAAAAAAGAGAGCGGACACAGCTGAAGTTGTGTCCGCTCTCTTTTTTTGGGCGGGCGCCTGCAGTGCCGAAAACAGCCGGGGCGGCATAAAACAGGCCGCCCACCGCTACTTGGGACCGTACTCGGCCCGCAGGATCTCGGCCATTTGCTGCGGGGTCTCGCGGCAGCCGTTATGCAGCCACTTTTTGATGATGGCGTTAAGGCCGTGCCGAAAAAACTCGATATGGTAATCGATATAGCGGTCGCCGTAGTAGGCGGCTGCCTGACGGGTATCGTACTCGGCGACCCCGAGCGCGCCGGTGCTGCCCGGGTGCTCGAGCTTAAAATACGTCTGGTAAAAAAGCTGATTTTGATAGATGTGACAAAAGAGCTTGTAAAAGTCGTTGCTGTTATACTTTTGCTCCCGCTCATCTTGATACAGCTCGGCCACCTGCCGCTCCAGTTCTTTTTGCACGGCGTCGGCCAGATCGAAGATATCGAGATAGCTGGCGTAAAAAGTGGTGCGGTTGACACCGGCGATCTGGCAGACGGCGGTGACGGTGATCTTATCGAGCTCGGTGTGCTGCAGCAGCTGTATAAAGGCGGCCTGTATTTTTGTTTGCGCCGGTTGTTGGGCGTATTCAGGGCAGTCTCCCCCCTTTTTATTATCGCTACAGATGTGGGTGATCTGATGATTGTACCGGTACTTTTTCTACATTATACTGGATACAGACGACCTGGACAAGTGTTGTGATAATAGGAGGAGACGGCGATGTCAAAACTGAGAGAGGCCAACCGGCCGATAGAAGACGCGGTAGTAGGCAGCTACCACAAGATCGAAAAAAAGGTGGTGGACAGCTACCGCAAGATCGAGGACCGCTTTATCGACGCCTTTTTGGCACAGGACGATGAGAGCACCGAACAGGCGCGGGCGCGTGTTGTGCAGCAGCGAGAAGAGCGGCAGTGCCAGCAGGACCGGCGGGCCGGGAGGAGAGAGAGATGAAGAAGATCGATCTGGTGACGATGCTGATGGGTGCGGTCGGTGGGATCGCCTTCTCTTTGGGCATGTGCATGTGTACCGTTACCCAGTGGGACACCTTTGGACCGGGTGTGATCACCGGGGCGGCAGGGCTGCTATTTTTAGTGGCTGCACTGGCTGTGCACCGCCGCGGACACGGCAAGCGCTGGACGGCAATAAGCGGCCGAGCGGTGGGCACGGTGGCCCTGGGCGCAGCAGGCGCGCTGACATTGGGACTCGGCATGTGCATGAGCATGGTGTGGAGCGGACTTTTGGTACCCGGTATTGCCGTGGGGATATTGGGTATCGCGATGCTGCTGTGCCTGGTGCCGCTGTGCCACAGTCGCCACTAGAGAAAAGCCCCAAACGGCCGCTGTGGACCCGCATACTGTACCCCCACTGGTGGGTCTTGCTGCTGTTGTCGCCGATCGCTGTGATGGGACCGGCCGCCGCTTTGACGGCGCGCCACCCACCCACGGCAGCTGCGCCGGCCCTGTATATGCCGACCTTTTACGTGGCGGCGGCCACGGCGGCGCGGGCCTACCGGCTGCTCCGGGGCGCCGGGCGGTGGCTGGGCGGCAGGCCGCTGGTACGCCGCTACCGGACCGAGCAGGGCTTTCGGATGCGGGTGACGCTTTACCTGTCGCTGGGTGCAAACACAGTATACGCGCTGTACAAGCTGGCAGCCGGCCATCGGTACCGGGCCTGGTGGCTGGGAGCTGAAGCCCTCTACTATCTGCCTACAGCTTTGGGGCGGCGATCGCCGGCTCTGTGCGCGGCCGCCGGTTGGGCGACCCCATTTATGCGGCCAGCCGGGCTATTGCTGCGGCTGCGGCGCTGGTGTCGGTATTTTGGCTGCAGGCGGCGATGCTGCACAAGTTTGGCGGCAGTGCTCGCTGGCAGCGGCAGATGAACCTGGGCACTGGGGCGGCGGTACTTTTGCTGGTGGCGGCGATGGCCGTATACATGATCGCGCACGGGCAGCGGGCGCTAAAAGCGCTGCCCAGAGCAGAACACAGCGCCGACAAAACCGACCTGCACACGGCACAGTGCGGACAGACCCGCTTGAGACACAATAAGAGCCTGTAGAGAAGATGCTCTCTACAGGCTCTTATCTTTAGGAGGCAGTGCCGACAGCACCGGCGGTAAGCGACACTGGCCCAGGCACCAGCCCGCGTTTAGAGCTGGTCTTTTTTGTTTTCGAGCTCGCTTTTATACGCGGGGCCCATCGTGCACTGCAGGATCTCCCCGAAACTGTCGCTGTATTCCTGCTGTGTGATATCGTCGACAAAATATTCGATATCCAGGCGCATGCGGATACATTTGTCGTCGTCTAAGTAAAAGGCTATCGAGCTGGCCTTGCTGGTGATCTCGTTTATCAGGGCCATCTCCTCGCTGTCGGTGAATTCAAAGGCCGGGAGGGTGACCTGGATGGAGGCACTGCCCGGCCCCTCGCTTATCACGCCTTTTACCTGTCCTCCACCTTGCTTTGCCATCTCGTCACACTTGGCGAGCAGCTGCTCATAGGTCTGTCTCCCCTCTTCACTGACATGCTTAGGGATGGCGTCTATATACGCGGCCATCTCTTTGAAGAAACCTTTTTGGGTGAGCTGCCCAAAGAATTCGGAGCCGCCGCTCCGGAGGACCTCCGCCTCATCCACCCGATAATCCCGCTCAAAAAACTGCTTTTCCATCTCATTACTCCTTTCGGTATACTTGTTCTCATATAGCATACCATATTTGTGCACAAATTTCATCCCATTAGTGATAATTTTATTCCCAATGGTTTATTTATCATCTTACCCTCCGCACATATACTAGTAGTACCAGAGTATTACTGACAGTGGGGGTGGCAATGAATAAGCCTTTAAATCTATCATCGATCGGCAAACAGATAAGAAAATACCGCGTACAAAAGGGCTGGAGACAGGATGATCTGGCGGAAAAAGCGGATCTGAGCCACAATTATATCAGTTTGATCGAGCGCGGCGTAAAATTGCCGGCGCTGGATACTTTTATTCGGATAGCCAACGCGCTGGAGGTCACGGCAGATATGCTGCTCGCGGACGTTCTGGAGGAACACCATGTGAAAAACCTGGTGCTTTATGATGAGTTTGAGACATTACCAGATCATGTTAAAAGCCAGATATTTGAGGTAGTGACTGCCCTGATCGAACACGCGCAAAAAAACAGTTAAGTGATATCTAGCAGCGGGACCCAGCGCCCGTTTTTGCTGTGCCGCCACCCGGGGCGATCGGGGGGCGGATCTGAATAGCTAGAGCGGTATACCGGGCTCTGTGGGAAAACCTGCAGGGCCCGCTTTTTATAGGTAGAAAGGAAGTGGCGGCGCATGCAACAGCGCGCGCCGATAAGCCATTTGGTGCGGGCCTTTATCCGCGAGCCATTTTTGCTGGAATTGTTGGGATAATCGCACAACACCGTATACTGACACGCACACAGGGCATTTGGGCACACCCGTTTATTTTGCACCTGACTGCCACCAGCTACCAAAGCAGGACCAAGCTACTGAGCGAGATGGACGTTTTGCTGTACCTTGCTCAGGCGGGGAGCCCCTGCCGCCACACCGATCCGCCCGCTGTGGGGCGAACTGGTCACGGCCGGACAGCAGGAGGCCCAGGCGGTATTGGCGGCCGCTTTTGCAATTTCGGCCGGCCGGGTGAACAGAACAGAGCGCCCTAACGACCGCGCCTACAGTTTGGAGATCGGCACGCTGTCGAGACAGTACCGGCCAGGAAGCGGATATTCCAGGCGGCGCACATTTTTCAGGGGCAACACCTGGTTAAGTCAGCAGCAGGCAGCAAAGAACAGCAGCGGGCAGCAGAGGGCGGCAGAGAAATTTGGCCGCTGCGGCCGGCGGGCCGGCACGCGCCTATCAGGATTTTTTGTTACAGCTGGCAGTGCTGGCAAGAAACGACACCAATTTGGGCCTGACCCACGGGGACTACCTGCTTTCAAATATGAACATAACTGCTGACGGCCCAGTGACGGTATACGACTTTGACGAGTGTGCATACGGCTGGTCGCTCTTGGACATAGCCGTTTACCTGTACTACTTTACCTGATCGGCGACGAACCCTGAAGGGGCAGTATGCAGAGCCGGGGCCCCAACGATCTGCGTACCGATCTCTGTGCGGGTACCGGCGCGAAAAGCAGCTGCCCACCGGCGGAACTTGACCAGCTGGACCTGTTTTTACTCTATGCGACTACCCGCTGCCGTCGATTATCGGCTATTAGAGGGCGAGACGAACAGTCGCCGTGGGACCGCGACCTAAAGATCGCCGCCACCCGGAGCGTACTGAGCACTGTATCAAAAGCCGTTTTTTGACAGTGGCCCTCTGAAGGTCCAGCTGGCTGAAGAACAGCCGAGTGGCAGGTGACGCTTTTAGCCGGCGCCGCAGGGCATGAAACCATGCGCTTACCGACCCGGCTGTTTGGACGGGCCCGCCGGAAGCAGCCAACTGTGGACCTGCCCGCAATCGCCCCCTATAAAGCAGATAACAGAACGCGATAAATATGCCACCTGTCAGCTGACAGGTGGCATATTTTAGTGTGATCATTGAATGGTGACGATGGTGACGCCCGCCTCGCCTTCACCAAAGGTGCCCAGGCGGTAGCCGGCTACATTTTTGTGGTGGCGCAGGTACTCGTGGATGCCTTTGCGTAGGGCACCGGTACCTTTGCCGTGGATGATGCTCAGCTGGGTGAGGCCGGAGAGCAGCCCCTGATCGATAAAGCTGTCGATCTCCATGGTTGCCTCCTCTACGTTCATACCGCGCACATCGATCTCCATCTCGACTTTGGCACTGGCTTTGCTGCGCGGACCGCGGTAGCTCTGGCTCTTTTTCTTTTTGGGCGTCTCGAGCAGGCGCAGCCGGTCGAGGGTGACGGTGGTCTTCATGGCGCCGGCCTGCACCTCGGCTTTTTTGCCGGTGACGCGCAGTACCTCGGCCGGGGCGTTCATCCCTTTGATGGTGACGGTGTCGCCGGGGCGCAGCGGCCGGGGCAGCTGGTAGTGATCGTCGGACTCTATCGGTTTGCCGGCGATGTCGTAGAGCTTATCCACCCGGTTGCGCACCGCACCGGGGGTGAGGGACGCATCTTTTTTGCGGTGGCGCTCTTTGATCTCGGCGATGACCTGCTCGCTCTCGCGCTTGACCTTGTCGATGACGGTGCTGGCGTAGTAGTGGGCGCGCTCGGTCTCGTCTTTTGCCTGGCGCAGGCGGCGGTCGATCTCCTTTTTGCTCTCTTCCTGCTGGCGCCTGGCCTTTTGGGCGTAGTGCTCGGCCAGCTCGGTCTGGTGGACCAGCTCGGCGCGCTTTTGCTCGAGGCTCTCGATGACATCCTCGAATTTGAGGTCGTCGGACTGGACATAGCCCTTGGCCGCATCGATGATCATGCGGTTGATGCCCAGTTTGCCGGCGATGGCAAAGGCGTTGGAGCGGCCGGGCACACCGGTGATGAGCCGGTAGGTGGGGCGCAGGCTCTCGACATCGAACTCGCAGCTGGCGTTTTCGACCCCGCCCTCTTTGAGGGCGTACATCTTGAGCTCGGCGTAGTGGGTGGAGGCGGCCGTTTTGCAGCCCACCGAGCGCAGGTGCTCCAGTATGGCGATGGCCAGCGCCGCGCCTTCGGTGGGGTCGGTGCCGGCGCCCAGCTCATCGAGCAACACCAGCGACCCCCTGCCGGCGTATTTTAGGATATCGACGATGTTGACCAGGTGGGAGGAGAAGGTGGAGAGAGACTGCTCGATGCTCTGCTCGTCGCCGATGTCGGCAAAGATGCCGCTGAAATAGCCCATCCGGCTGCCCTGAGCGGCGGGGATGAGCAGCCCCGCTTTGGCCATGAGGGCAAAGAGGCCCAGCGTTTTGAGACACACTGTTTTGCCGCCGGTGTTGGGGCCGGTGATGACCAGAGTATCGTACTGCTGACCCAGCGAGATATCGACCGGTACCACCACCTCTTTGGCGATGAGCGGGTGGCGGGCCCGGCGCAGCTCGATCTGCAGGTCGTCGCCCAGCAGGGGCTTGGTGCAGTCGTACAGGCGGGCCAGGCGGGCCTTGGCCATGAGCAGGTCGATCTGGCAGAGCAGATCGTAATCGTAGAGGATATCCTGCCGCACGCCCACCACGAAATCGGTGAGCTCGGCCAGGATGCGCTCGATCTCCTGCTGCTCTTTGACTTTGCCTATGCGCACCTCGTTGTTGAGCTCGACTACGGCCATGGGCTCGACGAAAAGGGTGGCCCCGCTTTGGGAGGTATCGTGTACCAGGCCCGGCAGTGAGCCCTTATACTCCTGCTTGACCGGCAACACGAAACGGCCGTCGCGCATGGTGACGATGCTCTCTTGCAGGTATTTTTGCTGGGTGCTGGAGTGGATGATGGCGTCGAGCTTTTCGCGGGCGCGGTTTTGCGCCCGCAGAATGGCCCGGCGGATGGAGAACAGCTCGTCGCTGGCGGTGTCGGCCAATTCCTCCTCATTCTCGATGGCGCTGTCGATACGGCGGTAGATCTCGCTGTGGAACACCAGCTGATCGAAATAGGGATCGAGCACGCCGGTGGTCCCCTCACAGTTTCGGTACCAGCTGAGCGCGTCGCGGCAGCCGGCCATGAGTCTGGCCACGTTGAGCAGCTCGCGGATGGAGAGCACGCCGCCTTTTTGCGCGCGGGTGAGCGGCTGGGTCACGTCGTGAATGTGGCCGATCCCCGGCTCGGAGTAGCGCAAAAACAGCGTGTACATCTCGTCGGTGCGGTCGAGGGAGGCCACGGCGTCGGCGTAGCTCTGGCTGAGCAGCCCCTGGGGGTCGAGCTGGGTATTTTTTTCGCAGAAGGTGCGCTTTTGCAGGGTATGTACGATCTTATCGAATTCCAGCAATTTAAAGTGTTTTTGGATGTCCATACTGCTCCTCATGCCCGTTTTTTCGGGTCTAAATGGGTATGCGGCCCGAAAAAGCGGGCCGTCGCGGCAGTTATTATTATGTGATCGACGGGCGGCGGACCGATCGGGCGCCGCCCGGCATACAGGCTACGTAGAAAAGCTTTTGTGGCGAGTGGGCTCTGACGGCGTTTGCCGCCGGCGGTCACAGCAGACCTTTATAAAAGTCCAGCGCCTTGAAGCGGCCGTCGGTCTGATAGATGAGGTACTGCTCGGCCAGTTTTTCGAGGGTGGCGAGCGTAGCGGCATCTACCCGGAAGTTGAAGAGGCGGGAGAAATCGCTGTAGATGATGTGGCGCATGGCGGCCAGCAGCCCTGACCCCAGCAGCGTATAGTGGCTGTCGTCGACGGGGAGGTGGCATTCGCGGCAGATGAGGTCGCCGCTCTGGGGGCTAAAGTACATGCCCTGATCGACAAACTGGCCGCAGCGCGCGCAACCCACCAGGTCGGGCATGTAGCCGCTCATGGACAAGAGCCGCAGCTCGAAGAGCGGCTTGAGGTAAGAGATATCGCGTTTGCCGTTGTCTAAAAAATAGAGCGTGTTGAGCACCAGCTTCAGGTGGCCGCGCAGGTCGGTCTCGTCGGGCGCCAGTTTGCGCACCAGCTCTAAAAAATACATGGCCAGCGACAGCTTGACCACGTCTTGGCGGAGGTTCCAAAACTGGACCTCGATACGGGCGTCGTCGACGGTGTACATGCTTTTGCCCTGATAGAGAGAAAAGCTGGAATACGCCAAAAGGCTGGTGGAGCTCACCAGCCTGCTGCGCACCCGCATGGCCCCTTTACAGGAGGCCGACACGAGACCGAGACCGTCGGTCAGGATGTGGACGATCTTGTCCGCCTCGCCGACTTTCACCTCTTTAACTACGATCCCTTTCACTGAATAGATGCCGCTCAATGGCCTGTACCTCTGCTGTGTGTGCCTGCTGGCAGTAGGCCAGATAGTCGCCCACCGCGCCGGTGTGCGCAAATCTGTCCCACAGCTGCAGCTCTAAGGGCTCCTGTTTCATCCGCCGCGCCTCCTTTTTGTATAAGATCGCTTTGATCTTACTGTGCACAAAAAGTCGCGGCGGTATGTCTGCCAAAAGTTTCTTTGGCGTTTTGCCTGATTTACGGGGATAAAGTTTTAAATATTTCTGATGGGGGCGCGGCGCGTTTCGACACGCGGCGCCGAGAGAGGTGCTACTCCTCGACCAGGCCGAAGTTTTTGATGAGCCCCTCTTTGTTGCGCCAGTCCTCTTTTACCTTGACCCAGCACTGCAGATTGACCCGGCAGCCCAAAAACTGCTCGATGTCCTGGCGGGACTGGGAGAGTATTTTTTTGAGCATACTGCCCTGCTTGCCGATGATCATCCCCTTGTGGGACTGCCGCTCGCAGTAGACGGTGCAGTCGATATCCACCAGGTCCTGACCGGGGCGCTCTTTAAACTTCTCGACTACCACGGCAGTGCCGTGGGGGATCTCCTCGAACATGTTGCGCAGGATCTTCTCGCGCACGATCTCGGAGACGATGACCCGCTCGGGCTGGTCGGTCAGGGCGTCGTCGGGGAAAAAGTGGGGGCTCTCGACGGCGTAGTCCTTTAGGGCGGCGATGAGGTCGTCTACCCCGTCGCGCTGGGTGGCGGAGATAAAGAACACCGCGGCAAAATCGGCTTTTTGGGTGAACTGGGCGGCGCGGGCGAGCAGTTGCTCTTTATTATCGACGGTGTCTATTTTGTTGACACAGAGAATGGCCGGGGCGCCGGAGGCACCGATATCGGCCAGCAGCTGCTCCTCGGCTTCGCGGATGGGGCCGGAGGGCTCGGTGACCAGCACGCTGACATCGACGTCGCCGATGGCCTGACCTACCGCCTTGACCATGTGGGCGCTGAGCTTGGTCTTGCCTTTGTGCAGGCCGGGCGTGTCGATAAAGACCATCTGCGTCTCGTTTTGAGTGAGCACGCCGGTGATCTTGGTGCGGGTGGTCTGGGGCTTGTCGGAGACGATGGCCACCTTTTCTTGCAGGATGGCGTTGAGCAGCGAGGACTTGCCCACGTTGGGGCGGCCCACGATGCTCACAAAGACCGATCTGCTGCCCATTGGCTCGGGGCGGGGGGTATCTGTCATAAGTCGTTCCTCTCGTGGTAAAAGCCGGCCGGCCCGCCCCACCGCGTTTTGCGGACATAGAGCGGTTGGCGGCTGTTATTTTTTGTTAAGTCCGCCGCGCACCAGCAGCCAGCTGGCTAAAAGCAGCAGGGCGGTGAGCGGCAGCGGCCAGGGGCTGCGCAGGGCGGCGAGCAGCCGTGCCGGGCGGCCTGACTGGCAAAAGAGCAGCAGGCCGACGGCGGCCGCGGCTATGGCCGCCACCAGCACGGAGGCGGCCGCTACATCTTTACAGCGGCCGATGGCGCTGTCGTGTTCGGGGCAGACCTTGTCGCACAGTACCTCCAGCGCGGTGTTGCCGAGCTCGGCGGCCAACACACTGCCGCAGCACAGGGCGATCAGGCCCCACTGGCCGGCTGAAAAGCGGGCGAAAAAGCCCAGGTAGCACACCCAGACGGCGGCCGCCAGGTGAAAGCGCAGGTTGCGCTGGCTGCCCAGCGCCCAAAAAAGGCCGCGAAAGGCATGTCCAAAACTGTGAACAAATTGTAAAAACAGCCCTTTTGGGCGCTGTTTTGGCACCTTATCGCCCCCTTAATGGCCGGCAGCTCCGCCCGCCCCCTATGTAAGCCGGCAGACTGGGCCCGGGCGCCGATGCTGTGCAGCGGGCGACAGACCGGCACCGGACCGGGTCCTGATGGCCGCACAGATGTTCGCGGCCGGGCGGTGGCGGGCCTTTTTATTTTAAGATGTCTTCGTCGACGTAGCTGGCGTTGCGGGGCAGGCCCAGTTTGAGCATGATCGCCTCTTCTTTTTCGCGCATGCGCACCTGCTCCAAGCCGCCGCCTTCGTGGTCGTAGCCGAGGATGTGCAGCATGGAATGGGTGGTGAGAAAGGCGATCTCGCGCTGGAAGGAGTGGCCGTAGATCTCGGCCTGGGACTGGGCGCGCTCGGCGGAGATGACAATATCGCCCAGCACGAAGGCGCCGGTCTCCATATTCTTGTCGTACACGCCGTCTTTGCCCAGGGGAAAGCTGAGCACGTCGGTGGGTATATCTTTGTTGCGATAGGCAGCGTTGAGCTCCTGGATCTGCTCGTTGTCGACGAAGGTGACGCTCACCTCGGCCGGGCCGGGGAACTGCTCGGCGGCCAGCACAGCAGTGCAGGCACGGCGGACCAGCAGGCGCAGCCCAGAGGGCAGCTTGACCTGTTTTTGCTTGTTGGTGATCAAAACTTTTACACTAGCCATGGTGTTTCTCCTCACGTCACTGTGCCGATCTTTTACCGGCACTACTTTTACACGTACGCCCATTTTTACCTCTTATCTGTATGGGGCTGCTCTGGTGAGCGGGCCTTTTTATTTTCCTGTTTTTGGTAGTAGCGCTCGTAGGCCCGGATGATCTCCATGACCAGGCGGTGGCGCACCACGTCTTTTTCGGTAAAATATATCTGGGCGATATCCTCCACGTCGCGCACGATGCGGGCGGCGACGACCAGGCCGGACTGGCGGCTGTCGGGCAGGTCGATCTGGGTGATGTCGCCGGTGACCACCGCTTTGGAGCCGTCCCCCAGGCGGGTGAGGAACATCTTCATCTGCTCGGGGGTGGTGTTTTGGGCCTCGTCCAGAATGATGAACGACTCGTTTAAAGTGCGGCCGCGCATGTAGGCCAGCGGCGCCACCTCGATGTTGCCGCGCTCCTGATATTTATAGAAAGTCTCGGCGCCGAGCATGTCAAACAGAGCGTCGTACAGGGGGCGCAGATAGGGATCGACCTTCATCTGCAGGTCGCCGGGCAGAAAGCCCAGTTTTTCGCCCGCCTCGACCGCCGGGCGGGTGAGGATGATCTTCTCGACCTCGCCGGCGCGAAAGGCCTTGACGGCCATAGCCACGGCCAGATAGGTCTTGCCGGTGCCGGCGGGGCCGATGCCGAACACCACCGAATTTTGGGCGATGGCCTCGACATATTTTTTTTGGCCGAAGGTCTTGGCCTTGATGGGGCGGCCCTTGGCCGAGAGACAGACGATGTCGCCGTCGGCGACCGGGGGCGGCTGGCTGTCGCCGCCGGCGGCCAGCTCGAGCGAATAGCGCACGTTTTGGTCGTCTAGCGGGGTGCCGCTTTTTTGGATGAGCAGCAGGTTCTCGATCGCCTTTTTGGCCCCTGCCGTCTGCACCTCGTCGCCGTCGAGACGCACCGCCCCGTCGTGGGAGGTGATGCGCACCCCGAAGCGCCGCTCGATCTGCTTGACGTTCTCGTCGAAGCGGCCAAACAGCTCGGCCAGCTGCTGGGGGGTACAGCCCTCCAGTAAAAGTTCTTCCATGTACATACCTCGATCATCATAGCGCTGTGGCGGCGATGCCTTTGGGCCCGGAGGCCAAAAACTGCCGCCTATCCAGACATATCCCGACACCGGGGCGACCGGCGCGCAGTGGCGCCCGGGCTGCCGGCCGTCGGGATAGCTGGCTGCACCGCAGCAGCGACCGGCCGGGGCCAGTCTTTTTCTGCGGGGCGAGAAATTTACTTTGATTATAGCACAAAACTAGAAAATGTAACAGTATTATTGCGAAATTTCTTGTGATTTTGCTATATTTTCTTCACAGGTCACGGTGTACTCGACGAACAGGCTGCCGTCGCGCTCCTCGAGCTGGGTGACGGCGCACTGCGGCGCGAGATCTTTGTAGTTTTGAGCCATAAAGGCCTGCACCTGCTCGTCGGCCTGCTGTTTGGCCTCCTCGGAGGTGAGCGTGCGGACCTGACTTTTGACCGGGGTGATCTTTTGGGTGATGAGGTCGATGGGGATCTCGACCGAGAGCAGTTTGAGATCCCACTTCTTTTTCTGGATCATGAACTCCCCCTCCAGCTTTTTGGGAAAGTACAGGGGCAGCTTGAAGCCGAACAGGTCGAGCACGCGCTGCTCTTTGGCCTCGCCGGCGGGGACCCATTCGGTCTTTTGCAGGGGGATGAGATAGGAGACCTTCTCCTCGGTCTGGGCCCAGACCTCGCCCTGCGCGTGCTTGTAGACGGTGCGCTGCCAGTAGTCCTGGAACATGCCGCTGATGAGCACATCCCCCTGCCCTACATACTGACCGATCTCCACCTGAGGGTGGCCCTCCAGCGGCTGGATGCGCAGGATCTTGCCCTTTTTGGCCGCGACGATGTCGCAGGGCTGGCGGGGGTCGACGATCTCGCCTTTTTTCTGCTGCTCGCGCACCTCGATAAACAGCTGGGTACCCTTGTTGGAGATGGTCATATCGGCCAGGTCGGGCAGCGCCAGCAGCGCCTTTTCCTCGGTGGCTTTGCGGTTGAGCCGCCGCAGGTCTTTGCCCTTATTGACCCCCAGGTCGGACAGTGTTTGCAAAATGGACTGGGTGCTGACCTTCTCGTTGCCGGTGACCTGGATGGTCCAGGTGAGGTGGGACATGTGCAGCAGAAACCCGGCGCAGAGCAGCAGACCCACCACAGCGCCGATGCGCTTGCGGTAGCGGCGCGCCCAGAAGGGCAGCCCCTTCTTTTTTTGGATGCGCAGGCGCACGCCGGTACTGCGGGCCAGGTGGTGCATCTGCTTGTAGTCACGCGCCACGGTGTTGGCGGTAAAGCCCTCGGGCTCTTTTTGCAGGCCCCACAGGCGCAGGCCGTTTTTGTTTACCAGATTGATGAACCGCTCGCTGAAGATGCCGCGCAGGCGAAACTGCACGGTGCCCAGCAGCCAGCGGATAAACGAGACCAGATACAAACCCTGTCTCCCCCTTTTTCTTCTTGTGACCGGCCGGGCGGCCGTATCTCTTCCCTAGTGCATGTACTCGATGGTGACAAATCTGCCCTGGACGATCGCATCGGTATCACTCATGCATTTGAGGGACAGGTCTTCCCCCTCGAACTTTATCTGCATTTTGCCCAGGCTGAGCACGATGACGCTCTCGTCGTACTCCAGTACACCCTGACAGCCCTCGATGATGGCCTCGGTATTGCCCATGAGCTCGATGCGGCTGTCGGTGAGGTGGGCGCTGTTGATGAGCTGCTTGGTATCTACCAGCAGTGAAAAGGGCTTTTTTTCGCCCTGCTTGTTTTTTCTGCGTCTGTTCATGGCCGATCCCTCCCGTTCATATATATTAGCCAGCGGCTGCATTTAGCCCCCGGGCCGCCGAGTATCTGCCGCGGGGAGGCAAAATGGCCGATAAGGAGTGGGGTACTGGATGTATGCTATGTGGGGAAAAGTGAAAAAATACGCCGGCGAGGGCTGGCAGATCGCCGTTTGCCTGCTGCTTTTGTGGGGGGGGACCGCCGGCGGAGACCTGACCCGGCAGGGGGTGCTGCGGGGGCTGGCCACCTGCTATAAAGTGCTCATCCCTTCGCTGTTCCCGTTTATGATCGTGGCCGGACTGGTGATGAACACCCCTATGTCGCGGGTGATCAGCTGGCTGCTGCGGCCCCTGAGCCGCTGGGTGCTGCGGGTGTCGCCCCAGGGGGGGAGCGTGTTTGCCATGTCGATGATCGGCGGCTTTCCGGTGGGGGCCAAGCTGGTGCGCGCCGGGTACGACGGCGGACAGCTGCCGGGAGACGAGGCCCGGCGGCTGGCGCTGTACTGCATCGGCGCGGGGCCGGCCTTTGTGGTGACCGGGGTGGGCATGGGCATGTTTGGCAGCGCTGCGGTGGGCGGGCTCTACTACCTGTGCTGTGTGCTGAGTGCGCTGATACTGGGGGCGCTGCTGAGCCGACTGCCGGGCCGGCGGCGGGGACCGGCGGTCGCCCCGGCCAGGGCAGCTGTAAAGGCAAAAGACTTTCCCCCGTTTTCGGCGGCACTGGTGACGGCGGTGAGCACAGCGGTGACCTCGATGCTGTCGATCTGCGGGTATGTGATCGCCTTTTCGGCGCTGCTGGAACTGGTGCGGCGCTGGCTGCCGCTGCCCGCCCACCTGACTGCGCTGCTGAGCGGGCTGCTGGAGGTGACGACCGGCTGTGCGGCGGCCAGCGGGCTGCCGGGCAAGCTGGGGCTGTGCGCGGCGGCGTTTTTTTTGGGGTGCACGGGGCTCTCGGTCGTTTGCCAGGTGCTGTTTTGCCTGGGGGACCTGGCCGACATGGGGCGGCTGCTGCTTTGCCGGCTGCTGAGCGGCGTGCTGACGCTGGGGCTTTTTTTGCTGCTTTACGGGCTGCTGCCCAGCGAGAGCGCCGATGTGTGGCAGAATGTGGCCATCCCCCTGAAAACCGCCCACAACAGCCCGGCCACCGCGCTGCTGCTGGTGCTGTTTTGCCTGTGTGCGCTGTGGAAATTTTGCCGCCCGCACACCGCTTTACGGCGGTAAAAAAATGCGGTATACTGAGATGCAGCGGCGGTACCGGAGGAACGATGCCCGCCGCCAGAAAATGGATGCTGCGCAAGAGAAGTCAGCACATAGATAGGAGCGGTGCCACTTTGTTCGGCAACAGCCAGAAATTATTTGGAAGATCTATCGAGCCCAGCTGCAACTACTGCGAACACGGGCGGGCCATGCGCGGGCAGGACCTGATCCTGTGCGATAAAAAAGGGGTGGTGGCCCCTTATTACAGCTGCAAAAAGTTTATGTATGCCCCCTTAAAGCGGGTGCCCAAGCCACGGCCCAAGCCAATGGATTTTGACCCCGACGATTTTAAGCTGTAAAGGCAAAAGCCCTCCGCACGGTGCGGAGGGCTTTTTGATATCGGCGGCCGGGAGGCCTGTCGTATACACAGCCTGAGCGGCGCTACAGGACCATTTTGAGCAGCATATAGCAGGAGGCGCCGATAGCCAGCGCAGCCACCATCCACTTGAGCAGTTTCAGGTTGACTTTGCCCGCGACTTTGGCCCCCACCAGCACCCCTACAGCGTGGGTGGCGACACAGACAGCGGCCAGCAGCAGGAAGTTTTTGCCCTGCACCTGACCCATATAGCCGACACAGGCCGGCAGGGCGATTGCCACCGAATCGAGCAGGCTGATGCCCACGGCCGCCCGCAGGTCGACCCCCAGCAGCGCCAGCAGCGGCACCACCAGGATGGGACCGCCGGCCCCGGTGAGCGAGCAGATGGCGGCGGTGACTGCGCCCATGAGCAGCAAAAACGGCTTGCTGGCGGTGAGCGGCGAGCGATCTTTGCCCGGATCTTGCCGGTCTTTTTTGACCAGGATCGAGATGCCGGAGGCCAGCACCACGGTGTAGAGCAGCACTTTGGCGATATCTACCGGGATGAGCGTGTTCAGCCACACCCCGCCCAGAGCGCCCAGCACGCTGCCGGCGCAGAGCGGCAGCGCCAGCTGCATATCGAGGTGGCCCTCTTTTTTATAGGACCAGGCCCCGAGGATACCGGAGGTGAGAAAGGCCAAAAAGGCCAGTGCCAGCGAGTCGGCCAGCGGCAGGCCCAGAAAGCCCCCGAAGGTGATGGGCAGCAGAAAGCCGGCGATGCCGGAAATGCCGATGAGCACCCCGACGGCCAGACTGGAAAGGCCAATGATGGTAATGATCAAGATGTTCTCCCCTTTTTATTTAGTTGCATATGAGCCGTTTGTGCAGGTCGGCGGCGCGGCGCAGCACAGCTTTTTCGTCGATGGTCTTTACTTGCCGGTCACGCATGAGCCACCGGCCGGCTACCATCGAATCGCAGACATCGGCGGCGGTGACCGTTTCGACCAGTGTATGTACGAGGTCGGCGGTGGGCAGGATGTGGGGCTGACAGAGATCGATGGCGATGAGATCGGCCTGATAGCCGGGGGCCAAACGGCCGATATGGCGGCGCCCCAGCGCGGCGGCCGAGCCGGCGGTGGCCATGTGCAGGATGGTGGCGGCGGGCAGGATGGCGGGATCGGCGGTGGCGGCCCCGTTGACGGCGTTTTGCACCGAGCGCAGGATCTTCATCTCGTTCCAGAGACTGAGACCGCCGTGGGCGGCGCCGTCGGTGCCCAGGCCCACGGGGATGCCCTGCTCGAGCAGGCGGGGGGCCGGCGGCACCCCTTTACCGCTGTTGCTGAAGGGGCAGTGTACGGCGCGCACGCCCCGCGCGGCCATGAGCGATATCTCGCTGTCGGAGACGAAGATACAGTGGGCGGCCAACAGCCGACCGCCCAGTACGCCCAGCGACTCCAGATAGGCCATGGGGCGCAGCTTGTACTTTTCGAGACAGGCATTTACCTCGCCGGGGTACTCGTTCATGTGTACGTGTACGCTGGTGCCCAGCTCCTCGGCGGCGGCAAAGGTGCCGGCTATTAGCTGGGGGGAGCAGGAGAGCAGCGTGCGCAGCGAGAAGGACACGGTGAGCCGCCCCTGCGCCTTTTGGTGCCAGCGCGCAAACAGCTGGCGGTTATTTTGCAGCGCCTGCTGCGCATCGGCCCGCATGGTGGCGGGGACGCCGGGCTGATCGATGGTGGAGCAGGTGAGATCGGCGCGCAGACCGGAATCGGCCACCGCCTGGGCCACTTCGTCCATAAAGCGGCCGCCGGCATCGGCAAAGGCGGTGGTGCCGGACTTTATCATCTCGAGGCAGGCCAGCTGGGCGCTGACCTGGACGGTCTCCCGGTCGAGGCCGCTCTCGAACGGGAGCATGATGCGGGTCCAGATCATGGGCAGCTCGTCTAGGATACGGCCCCGCAAGAGCTGCTGACAGGTGTGGGTGTGGCCGTCGATAAGGCCGGGCATGTAGAGCTTGCCGCTGCCGTCTACCAGTTGGACGGCGGCATCTGCAGCAAGGTCTGGGCCCAGCGCGGCGATCTTTTGCCCGCTGATACCGATATCCCAGCCGGTGTGCAGCTGCATATCTGCATCGAGCACGGTGGCGTTTTGTATGAGCACATCATAGTTCATAAAATAGTCCTCCCCTATTTTGCGGCGGCGGGCGGCATTTTTTAGATCGGCGCCGCCGGCCCGGCCAGCGCCCAGCACCCAGTATAGCGGAGGGGCGAGGCGGCTGAACAGGACAAAAGTCTCTTTTCAGGAAAAAAAGTTTGCCGTATACTGTATATATAAGGGACAGCGCCCGATAGAGCGGAGGGATACGGATGCAGATAGATCAGATATTGGCGCGCACCGCCAACTGGCCGGAGCTGTGCCGCTGCTTGGCGGCAATGCCGCCGGCGCTGGCCGCCACAGCCAGCGAGCAGCGCTATGACGCCGGTGCACTGCTGCAGCAAAAAGGCGACGAGGTGGACCGGCTGGGCATTTTGTGCCGAGGCAGCTTGCGGGTGGTGAACCCCTTTGACACCGGCGACAGCTATGTGATCGAACAGGATGACGCGGTGGACTTTGTTGGCGACGTGGTGCTGCTGGCCGGCGAGCGCCGGGCCCCTATCTCGCTGCAGGCGGTGACCGACTGCCTGATCTTGTGGTTTGAGCGGGCGGCGTTTGCCCGCTGGGTGCAGGGCGACCCCGCACTGCTGCGGCTGATGGCCGGGCACATTGCCGGCAAGCTGTACCGCTCCTCTTACCGGCACGGGCAGCCGCTGTTTTACCCCGGCCCGCGGCTGCTGGCCGACTTTTTGAGCCGCTATGCCGACCAGAACCGGCCGGGCGACGACGGGCGCTACCGCGTGACGGATACCCGGCAGCAGTTGGCCCAGCTGCTGGGGCTGAGCCAAAAGACGGTGGACCGGGCGGTGGCCCAGCTGAAAAAGCAGCAGCTCATCGATACCGACCGGGGCAAGATCGTATTTTCTGACCGACAGGCGGCCGGGCTGCGAGAGCTGGGCAGCTGACGGGCACACAGGCAAGCGGCAGGCCCCGGTGGGACCTGCCGCTTGTTTTTTACTGTATTGATTTTTGACCCGCTCAACCGGCGGTGTAGCTGCGGATGGTGGACAGCCAGGCATCGACAGCCTGCTGCGACAGCTGCAGCTGAGAGGTGCCGGTATCGACGCTGGCGACGAACTGCGACAGCTCCTCCCCCTGCGGCTGCAGGTAGTAGATCTCGAGCTCTTCACACAGGGATAAGAGCAGCTCGTCGTAGGACTGAATCTTGCTGTTTTGGAAGTTGGGCAGCGCCTGCTGGGTGGCGCTGTCGACGGTGGGGATGGCCAGCAGGTAGACCTGTGCTTTGGGCAGCTCTTTTTGCACCCGCTGCACAAAATCGCGTATGCTGCTGCGCATATCTTCGCCGGAGAGCCAGGAGACGCCGTTGAGACCCAGGCAGATATACACCTTTTTGGGGCCACTGTTTTTGAGCGCCTGCAGGGCGGTGACGCTCTGCCCGTTTTGCGTGAACAGCTGCTCGCGCAGAATGTTGCTGGGGTTTGCTTTGCCGGTAGCCAAAAACAGAGTGCTCCCATCCCAAAAGCTGTGTTTGGAGAGCGCGGCGACCAGGTCGTCACCCACAAAGGCGGCGTCTTTAAAGTAGCCGGCCGTCTTCTCTTTCCCCTTTTTGGGGGTGACTTTTTGAGCGGCGGCGCTGCTGGCGGCCGTGCCCGACTGGTTGCCGACCAGGTTGGCGGTGGTGTGTTTTTCGTTGCCGGGGCCGTCGCTCTGGGGCCAGAGCAAAAAGGCCAGCAGCACGACCAGCGCCACCGCCAGCACGGCCAGCACGATCTTTTGGCCGCGGCGGCTCTTGGGTACCATCTCGTTCATATCGAAGCGGTTTTTATGAAAAAGGGGGCTATTTCTTCTCACGCCGAGTCCTCCCTGTTCGGATCATATCGATCTGCTCAAACTGCGCCGGGGCACAGACAGTTCTTATATTATAGCGCAGAACCAAAAAAAATGAAAGCTACCTCTTGACTGTTTGACGAAAATAGTGAATAATAGTGTGTGTTCTGTGACGGGACCGTGCTAGAGTGGCTCAGTTGGTAGAGCAGCTGATTCGTAATCAGCAGGCCGTGGGTTCGAGTCCCATCTCTAGCTCCAAAAATAGCGCCGGACTTTTATGTCGGGGCGCTATTTTTTATTTTTTCAGTGCTGTTTGAGCGGCGGCCGGGAGCGCGCCGGAGCCAGCGGGACCGGGCGCCGGGCGAGCAGACCAGAGCGTGAGGAGGTATGTATGCGCAACATTCAGATCGTGGGGGCCAGAGAGGGAAACTTGCAAAACATTTCTCTGGAAATACCGAGGGATAAGCTGGTGGTGTTTACCGGGCTATCGGGCTCGGGCAAGTCGACACTGCTGCTTGACGTGCTGTTTAACGAGTGCCAGCGGCAGTACCTGGAGGCCATGGCTATGGAGGGCATTCGCAAGCCGCAGGTGGAGCGCATACGGGGCGCGTCGCCGGCCATCTATATCTCTCAGGGTGACGCCAACAGAAACCCGCGCTCGACGGTGGGTACCAAGACCGACCTGTACACCGACCTGCGCATGATCTACGAAAAGCTGGGCGAGCGCAGCTGCCCCCACTGCGGGGCGCACATCGCGGCGGCCGACTGCCGCGAGGAGACCGAAAAGCGCGACGGCGAGTTTTACGTGTACATGTACTGCTGCCGGTGCGGGCAGCGGATGCGCAAGCTCACCCGCACCGACTTTTCGTTTAACACCCGCGAAGGCGCCTGCCTCACCTGCGCGGGACTGGGCAGTGTGCACACCGTGCGGCGGGAGGCGGCGGTGGACGAAGCGCTGGCGCTGGAGGACGGGGCGGTGCGCTGCTGGGAAAAGCAGTACGCCAAATACCAGCTGTCGCTGCTGTACCGGACCTATGCCCACTACGGTCTGCCGGCGCCCGCCCACCAGCCGGTAGCCCAGTTCAGCGCGCTGCAGCGGGCGATCCTCTACGAGGGGAGCAGCTGTGCGCTGGTGCGGCAGGTAATGCCGGACTGCCCGCCGCCCAAGACCGCGGGGGCCGGCAGATTTGAGGGGGTGGTGCCCAACCTGCAGCGGCGCCTGGCGGAAAAAAGCGGCGACGCCGGCAGCCTGGAGCCGTTTTTTGAGCACGCGGTATGCCCGGACTGCCGCGGCCAGCAGCTGGGGCCGACGTCGCGGGCGGTGACTGTGCGGGGCACCCGGCTGCCGCAGCTGGCGCAGTACACCCTGCAAAAGCTCTGCCGCTGGGCAGAGACGCTGCGAGCCGACCTGCCCCGGCCCCAGCTGGCGCTGGTGGCGGACTACCTGCTGGACATAGAGACCAAGCTGGGCCGACTGCGGCGGGTGGGGCTTGACTACCTGACATTACAGCGGCAGGTAGTGAGCCTGTCGGGCGGCGAGCGACAGCGGCTGCGGTTGGCGGCGGCGCTGGACTGCGACTTATCGGGCCTGTTATACATTTTAGACGAGCCCACCGCCGGGCTGCACCCCCGCGACACGGCCGGACTGGTGGACATTTTAAAAAAGCTGCGCGACTTGGGGAACACCGTACTGGTTATTGAGCACGACCCCGACGTAATGGCCGCCGCCGACTATCTGATCGACATGGGGCCGGGCGCCGGGCGGCACGGCGGGCAGGTGGTATCGGCCGGTACACCGGCGGACATTGCGCGGCAGGACACGGCCACCGGGCGCTGCCTGCGCCGGGCACCGCTGGGCAAGACCCAATACCGGGCGGCCGACGGCGCGGTGGATATCGGCAACGCAGTTATGCACAACCTGCAGGGGCTGGACCTGCGCCTGCCCTGTGGCTGCCTGGTGGCGGTGACCGGGCCCTCGGGCTCGGGCAAGTCGACGCTGGTATTCGAAGTGCTTGCCAAAGGGCAGCCCGACAGCGGCGCGAACGCGGTGCGCGGGCGGCAGCAGTTTGCGCAGGTGGTGGAGGTACGACAGGGCAGCATAGCGCGGATGAAGCGCTCGAACGTGGCGACTTACTGCGGGGTATACAGCGAGATACGGGCGCTGTACGCCCGCACCGAGGAGGCCAAAAAGGCGGGGCTGGGGGCCGGCCACTTCTCTTTCAACTCGCCCGGTGGGCGGTGTGAGGCCTGTCAGGGCATGGGCCGGGTGGACAGTAACCTGCTGTTTTTTACCGATGCCCAGGTGGTGTGCCCGGTGTGCGGCGGGCGGCGCTTTTCGCCGGCGGTACTGGCGGTGAAGCTGCATGGGCTGTCGATCAGCGAGGTGCTGGACCTTTCGGTCGAGGAGGCGGCGGTACTGTTTGAGGGCTGCCCCAAGGTGGCCGGCCCCTTAAAGCTCCTGCAGGAGGTGGGGCTTGGGTACCTGCAGCTGGGGCAGGCGCTGACGACCTTGTCGGGCGGTGAGGGACAGCGGCTGAAGCTGGCCAGAGAGCTGATCGCCAGCCGACAGGGAGAGAAGACCCTGTACCTGATGGACGAGCCCACCGCCGGGCTGCACCCACAGGATATCGATCATTTTTTGGCGCTGCTGGACCGGCTGGTGGACGCCGGTAACACGGTGGTCGTGGTGGAGCACAACCCCCAGCTGATCAAAAGCTGCGACTGGGTCATCGACCTGGGACCCGACGGCGGCGACCGGGGCGGACAGCTGATATTTGCCGGCACCCCCGCCCAACTGCGAGGCTTTGTCGGCAGCGCCACGGCGGCTTACCTGTAAAGGGGGCGGCCGCACCCGACAGCGATACCTTTTTAAAGTACCGAGAAAAAAGCTCCCTGACAGCTGTCATCCCGACAGTTGTCAGGGGGCTCTTTTTTTCGATATCTCCCCTCTTTGTGGCGGCGGGGAGCTGGCGGCACCGGGAGAGCGGACAGCAATGTGTGTGCCGTGGACAGAGCACTGTAAGCTCCGGTCACAAACTAGCGATCTTTCGTATACAATAGATAATATCTGGGACAATATTGTACTTTATCGCTAAATATATAGAAAACTATGCGGAAATGCTTGTCCTTACTTGCCTATATCCGTCAAGATAAGCTATAATAGATATATTTGAACCGAGTTTTGCGTTGTGACCGTTTACAGAGTGCTGATATGTGCATGATTATGGTGCTTTTATTCTGTTGGCGGGCAGCGATCTTGATATTTGGAGATTTGCCTTATGAAAAAAGCACTGTGTCTGCTCTCTGCCCTGCTTTTGGCCGTGCTGGCGCCGCTGTCGGTGCTGGCCTCGGCGGAAAACGGGGACTATATCATCGATGAGGAGCGGGTCATTCGGGTGGCTTATCCGATCCAGCGCGGGCTGACCGATGTGGACGAGGACGGCAACCTGTGCGGCTACACCTACGAATACCTGCAGGAGATCGCCCAGTACACCGGCTGGAGCTACGAGTTCGTGCAGACCGACGGCAGTACCGACAGTTTGATGGACCTGATGGAACAGGTACAGAGCGGTGAGATCGACCTGATGGGATCTATGTCGTACACCGAGGCGGCAGCAGAGATGTTCAACTACAGCAGCTATAGCTACGCCACCTCTGAGACGGTGCTGCAGACCTCTTACAGCAAGATGCAGGAGGTGGTATTCAACTCGCAGCTGCCGCAGACCTTTAAGATCGCGGTGACCGGAAACGAGAACAGCCGCAACGTCAAGGAGCTGCAGGACTACTGCAGCCTCAACCAGATCACGCCGGAGTTCGTCCACTGTGATAACGACGATGAGATGGTAAAGGCGGTGCAGGAAGACCGGGCGGACATGCTGCTGAGCACCAGCTTCAACTACCTGGAGGACATGTGGACCATAGCCAAGTTCTCGCCCAAGCCGGTGTACTTCGTGGCCTCTAAAAATGCCAAAGCGGACATTATGGAGGACCTGAACACCGCTATCATGCATATTGAGCAGTCGGACGCCAACTTTGCCACCCGGCTTTATAACAAATACTTTTTGCCCCAGACCAAAGACCTGGTATTTTCGGAGGCGGAAAAGCAGCACCTGCAGGAGACCGGCGTTTTGAAGGTCGGCGTGCTGAGCGGACAGCCGCCGTTTCAGCAGGTGGGGGTGGACGGTGAGGCCAGCGGAATGGCCATCGACATGCTCGACTACATCAAGACACACACCGGGCTTAAGTTTGAGCTGGTGTACGCCGACAGCCAAAACGCGCTGTATGACCTGGTCAAGGAGAAAAAGGTGGACCTGGTGGCCGGCATGCCGTACGACTACGATCTGGCCCAGGCCAAACACCTCTCGATGACCCAGCCCTATGTCTCGTCGCAGTACATACTGGTAATGAACGACAAGAGCAGCAACGACAGCCTGAAGGACAAGCGGCCGGCGCTGCTGGCTAACAGCCCTTTTCGCGGCGATGCAGATACCGAGGCGGCCATATACGAGACCACCAGGGAATGCGTGCACGCTGTGGCCAGCGGTGAAGCTGACTACACCTACATCGACACCTACTCGGCCCAGTACTACATGAACCAGCCCGAGTACCGCAACCTGCGGCTGATCTCACAGAACTACGGCACCTACACGGTGTGTTTTGGCGTGGTAAAGCCGGGGCGGCAGGAGCTGCTCTCGATCTTTAACCGGGTGATCTCCACGGCGCCGGAGGAGGACATCCAGAACATCATCAACAAAAACACGCTGCAGAAGACCCCGTTTTCGCTGGGGGACCTGATCCGCCAGAACCCGGTGGGATCGATCGCGCTGGTGGGCGGCGTGCTGCTGGTCATCATCCTCATCCTGCTGTACTTTTTGCGGCAGCGCGCCCGCATGAGCAAGCAGGCGGCGCTGGAGCTGAAAAAGCACCTGCAGGTGTATGCGCTGGTAAATGAGTACTTTTTTGAGTACGATTTTGCCACCGATACCTCGATGGTGTCGGTGCCGCCCAAGGATACCCAGGGGCCGTCGCAGCTGGTGTGCATCGACCACAAAAAGCCGCTGGAGGACGAGATGCTGCGCATCAGCAGAGAGCGGTTTTTAGCGGCGGTGCGGAGCGTGCAAAACGGCATACAGGAAATAGAGCTCTACTGGGACGGCGACATGCACTGGGTGCGCGTGGCCCTGGAGACGGTGCTGGACGGCGACCGGCCCATCTACACGCTGGGCAAGTTCAACATCATCGACGACGAGAAGAAGGAAAAAGAGGAGCTGCTGGAGAAGTCGCAGCTGGATAGCCTGACGCACATCCTCAACGCCGAGACCTGCCGCAGCCGCATCGTGGAAGACCTGCAGCTGTTACAGGACGGCGAGCACGGGGCGATGATCCTCATCGACATCGACCGCTTTAAGGAGATAAACGACACCTACGGACACATGAAGGGCGACGAGGCGCTGCAGAGCATGGCTGTGTTGCTGCGCTCCACCTTCCGCGCCGACGACGTGGTGGGGCGGCCCGGCGGGGATGAGTTTATCGTGTACATGAAAAACGTGACCGACACCGAGGCGCTGCGCGCCAAGTGCCGCACATTGTGCGACCGCGTACAGCAGCTGACGGTGGCCGGCAGCGGACTCACCATTAGCGCCGGGGGCATTTTGGCCCAAAAAGGCGATAGCTATAACGACCTGTATGTAGAGGCCGACCAGGCGCTGTACCGGGCCAAGAATGCCGGGCGCAACCGGTTTCAGATCGCGCCGCGCGACTGACCGCTCCCCCACCCTGCTTTTTGACTGCCCGCCAACGGAATAGAGAGAGTCCCCGGCAGATGAATTGCATCTGCCGGGGACTCTTTTATGTTGTGCGCCCAGATGAAAAAGACAGGCGGCGTTTTTATAGTTTTGGGGGCGAGCCTGCTACAGGTCCAGTCTGGGGGTTTGCCGAGCCTGGTTCACCGCTTTGGGGAACGACATCTTTTACAGGGAAAAAGGCAGGTAGCGGCTGGCCCTGTACGGCGCAAGTATCGGGGCGGGAAAACCGGCTGGGCAGAAAAGGCCCTCGATGAAAGATACGTGGTTAAAAGCAGTCTTCCCGGCGTCTGACTGGTGCGCTGCTGAGACACACTGCCGGAGCTAGACGACTTCTTCCCAGGAAGTGGCGTCTTGGGGCAGCGGAGCGCCGTAATAGCCCTTTTTGTGAAAGTCGTACCACTCGGTGATCTTGGGCTCGGGCGCGACTTGCAGGGCGAGCAGCACCTCGCGTGCAAACTCCAGCGCGGCGGTGCCGTTGGCGGTGACGATGCCGCCATCGGACACCGCCTGCTGGGGCAGAAAGTTGGGCTCCCCAGTATAGGCGGCACCGGCCCACGCCTTGAGATCTTCCAGGTCGTTGGCGGTGTGGCGGACGGTATTGAGTACGCCCAAGGTACCTAAAAAGCCGGCGGCGTCACAGATGGCGCCCAGCAGCTTGCCGCTACCCAGACACTGATGCACCAGTGGTGCCAACTGGCGGGCGGTCTCTTCACGCCAGGACATGCCGCCCACCAAAATCAGCGCCTGATAGTCGCTGGGGGCTGTTTGCAGATCAAAATCGGGTACTGCGAGCAGACCGCCGATAGAGCGCACCGGCGCGGGTGTGACGGATACCGTTTGACAGATAAAGGCATTTTGCCCCAGCATGCGGATGGCCGAGGCGAGATAGGCGGCCTCCCAGTCGGCCCACTGATCCAGCAGTGCAAAAAGTACAGTTTTCACGGGCAGTAGCTCCTTTCAAAAGGGCGGCCGAGCGGCCGCGGCAGTGCCGGCCGGCAAATGGCCGGACAGGCTGTAGGCTGATTGTATTCCTATGGGGCGGTGATGTCAACTGCCGTATGTACTGGGTAGAGCGTGCGGCGAGAGGGGCACGGCAACTGTAGGGCGGGATAAGCGGCAGGGTGGCACGGGGAGCAGGAGGCGTAGAGACACACCCTGTAGGAACATGAATGGCGGCAGTTTGAGGGGAGATACTGCCCTGGCTGCTGGAGCGCGCCAAGACCTACCTCGAGATCTATTTGCTGTTTTTAATAAGCTGCTGATAAAGGGACTGCCCCGCCGAGTTATACTATGTTTCTACCTCGATAGGGCAGCCAGACCTTTAGCCGGTCTGGGCGCTACTTGTAAGACCAGCCAGCTGGCAGCGCGCGCTAGACCGGCGGAGAATATCCCCCCTGCCCCACTCTGTGCGGATATTGCCGTGCGGGTACAAAGGGTAACCGGCACCAATGCGCTTGGCAAAAAGAGAAGGTGCAGCGGGTCCTATCGTTTTGCGCACAAAAAACGGGCCGGGGCTGTACTCTGCCGCCCCGGCCCGTTGGATATGCTGTTTTTTACTGCTCGACCTCGGACAGGATATCGCCATTTGTGCGCAGGGTGACCACCCGGCAGGGAATGTTTTTGCCGCACTGGGCCAAGGCGCGCTCTACTGCCGCCTGCAGGCCACCGCAACAGGGCACTTCCATACGCAGCACGGTGACCGAGCGCAGGTCGTTTTGCGCCAGTATCTGGGCCAGTTTGTCGGCATAATCTACCCCGTCTAGTTTGGGGCAACCGATGACCGTGACCCGGCCGCTCATAAACCGCTGGTGAAAATCACCGCGGGCAAAAGCGGTACAGTCGGCGGCGATGAGCAGATCGGCCCCATCGAAATAGGGGGCGCTGACTGGTACCAGCTTGATCTGTACCGGCCACTGGGCCAGCTGGCTGGGGGTCTCGGCGCCGGGCTCCTCCTTTTGCCGGGGGTGCAGGGAGGCGGCTCTGCTGCCCGGGCAGCCGCTCTGGCGGGCAGCCATTTTGGCCTCGACGGCGGCGCGGTCGTAAGGCAGGGCCTCGCGCTCGACAAAGGTGATCGCCCCGGTGGGACAGGTGGGCAGGCAGTCGCCCAGACCGTCACAGTAGTCGTCGCGCAGCAGCTTGGCTTTTCCGTCGACCATGCCGATGGCGCCTTCGTGGCAGGCGCGTGCGCACAGCCCACAGCCATTACACGCTTTTTGGTCTATGTGAATGATTTTTCTGATCATCTCGGTATCCTCCTACTGTTGGCGGCTCGCTGCCGCTTGGTGTATCTCTACTATAACATGGGGCTGCCGCCACGTATGTTGTTTTTACAACAAAGCAAAAAGATCACCTGCTCTATTTTAAAACAGGGATTCCGCCCCGTGCTGTTATACCGGGTGGGTGCTGCCAAAAGCGCCTTGGGCACCGCCTGATCTGTTGCTTTTTGGGAGGCTGTGGACCGGATACGGCCTTTAAAGGCGACAGCTGCTGTTTCGCGGCCGAACCGGGTCTCTGGAGCGTGCGGCCAGCCGACACTGAAGCGACACTTGCATATAGCGGCGCGGTCTGCTATACTCGTAGACATAGAATTTAGAAAGGCGAGGTAATCACACCGCGAATGAGACTGTAAAAACCTTTGTACGCCACAATAACGATACTCAAGACGCCCTTTAAAGAGGGGCGCCGGGGGTGCTTTGTGCGACAAAGGGGAAAACAGTGCGGTGTGCGGCGAGACGGCGGTTTCGCTCTGTTTTTTGGCGCGCCTTTTGTTTTCCTCCCGTACAGGTCACCCCTGTAAGGGAGGTTTTTTATTTGACTGAAAACAAAATACTTCTATCTATTCGCGGGCTGACCTATTTTGTGGGAGAGCGCCGCCTGCTGGACATTCCCCAGCTGCGCATCACAGAGACAGACCACATCGGTATAGTGGGAGAGAACGGCTGCGGCAAGTCGACGCTGCTGGACTTGATGGCCGGGGTGCGGCAGCCCGAGAGCGGCAGCATAAAGCGATACTGCCCGCTGGCTTATTGCCGGCAGCTGGCAGCAGCCGATCTATCGGCAGCTGATGGGCCGCTGGCGGCGCTGGGGGCGGGTGTGCTGGCCAAGCAGCCGGGCCGCAGCGGCGGCGAGGAGACCCGGGTAAAGCTGGCCGCCGCTTTGGAGGAGCGGGCCCCCCTTTTGCTGTGCGATGAGCCCACGGCCAACCTGGACGAGAGCGGGCAAAAAGAGATCTGCCAGCGGTTGGCCGAGGTGGAGACGCTGGTACTGGTGAGCCACGACCGAGCGCTGCTGAACGCTCTGTGCCGCACGATATGGGAGGTGCGCGGCGGCGAGCTGCACATCTACCCCGGCGACTACGACTGCTACCGCCGGCAAAAAGACCTGGAGGCGGAGACCGCACGACAAAAGTGGACGGCGTACAGCGAGGAGCGCGCCCGTTTACAGGCCGCTGCCAGCCAGGCCTCGCACCAGGCAGGTAAAGTAAAAAAAGCCCCCAGCCGCATGGGCAACTCGGAGGCCCGGCTCCACCGGCGGGAGGCGACCCAGAAATCCGCCAAGATCGCCCGCCGCAAAAAAGTGTTGGAGAGCCGTCTTGCGCGGATGGAGGAGGTGGAAAAGCCGCGCGAGGACGACAGCATCGCCCTGCATATCGACCCCGAGCCGCTGAGGGCCCGCACGGCCCTGTCGGCCAGCGGACTCACAGCGGGATACACGGCCGGTAGGGCGATCATCTCGGACGCCACCTTCACTCTGCCCACCGGCAGCAAGACCGCCCTGATCGGCCCCAACGGCGCGGGCAAGACCACGCTTTTGCGCGTTCTGGCGGGCGAGCTCTCCCCCATCGGCGGCAGTTATCGGCTCTCGCCCCAGGCCCGACTGGGTTTTTTGCGGCAGGGATTTGAACAGCTGGACGAGCGCCGGACGATCTTAGAGAACGCGCTGGATGGCGCATGCCAGAGCCCGACGCTGGTGCGCACCGTACTGGGCCGGCTTTTCTTTCGGCGGGAGGAAGTGAACAAGCCGCTGGGGGTGCTCAGCGGCGGGGAGCGGATGAAGGTGGCACTGTGCAAGCTGCTGGTGGGGGGATGTAATCTGCTCTTTCTCGACGAGCCGACCAACTACCTGGATCTCCCCGCGGTGGAGGCGCTGCAGGGCTTGTTGCAGAGCTATACCGGCACGCTGCTGCTGGTCAGCCATGACGAGGCCTTTTTAGAGGCGGTGGCCGACCGGCTGCTGCTTATGGACGGCGGTGAAGTGCGCGCCTTTGCCGGCGGGCTGCGCGACTGGCACCGACAGCGGGAGCTGCCGCTCAAAAAGGCGGCGCGGGACGCCACCCTGCAGAGGACCGTGCTGGAAATGCGGCTGAGCCAGCTGGCGGTGGAGATATCTGCCGCCCCGGCGCCTGAGAAAGAGGCGCTGGAGCAGGCTTACCAGAACACGGTGGCCGAGCTGCGCCGGCTGCGGGAACTGTAATAAAAGACCGGCCCTTGTTGGAGGGCCGGTCTTTTGACGGTACAGGATAAACACGGCGGCCGGGCCTTATTCACCGGTGATAAGGTAAGGCACAAGTGTCCATAGCAAGAGGCATAGCGGCGACAGCAGCTGGCCGCGGTAGGCCGGTCTTTGAGCTGCTGATCTGAAAGGCATACCACTGGCGCCGTTTATAGAGACTGGGCGGCGCCCGCCCAGACCGACAGCCCTGCGCGGCGATATGGGCCGCCTGCGCCGCACACGCTGCTGCTAGTAAAAACGGCGGCCGTCGGGCTGGGTGCCTTCGGACACCTTTTGCAGATAAGCGGCGACCTGCTCGGTGAGCCAGTCGGCAGCCTGCTGGCGGCCGCTCTCGTCGAGGGGGAAAGTTTGGCTGGCGACGATCTCGCTCTTTTCCTGACAGTAGGGGCCGTACCAGACACAGGCGGCGAACTGGCCGTTTTGCGGCTCGACGCGAAAGCGAAAGCCCTGCTGGCTGCCGGTATAGACGTTGTCGCTCTCGAAATAGGCAAAGTTGGGCAGAGTAATGGGTGTTATTTTCATTGGTGCTCTCCTCACAATTTATCACCACTATTATATACCATTTTTTGCAGGGTGCATAGACTGGTAGATGCAGCCATTTTTTGTGGTGGAAATACTTGTCGGATACGGTAAAAAGGTCTATAATATCTTTTCGTCACGCCATGGAAAGGAACGAGAAAATGGAGACCATCGAACAGATCTATGCCAGCGACGTATACCGGCCCTTCGTGCGATTTTGCCAGCTCAACGGGCTGCGGGACATGCAGCAGCTGGACAGCAGAGTTTTGGCCCGTGCGGCCAGCTGGCCCGGTATGAACGCCCAACTGCTGGCCCGGGTAAAGCTGGTTTACACCACCTACCGCAAGAAGAACCCACCGGCCGTGCCGCCGGCCTCCGCCCCGGCTGCAACGCCCCGGCTGGAGGAACAGGTGCGGGCGTATTTTGCACAAAACGCCCACAAACTGATCCACATCAGCGACCTGATGCGCGAGGTGGGCGGCGGGCTGAAGCGGGCCGATATGGCCAAGATGCTGGCCCGCACCGACTGGTGCCGGCAGGTGGACGGCTCCACATACTTTTATCAGCCCTGAACAGCAAGGCGGCGCTGGGGCCAATACCTGAAAGCGCCAATAAACAGAGGACGGTACCGAGCGGATAGATCTCCGCTGTACCGTCCTCTTTCTGCTTATGATGTTTGGGGCAGCTGCCGCCGGCTGCCCTATGTACCCGATCGATCAAAAGGGTCATACCAAAATCATACCACGGAGAAGTCCACTAAAAAGTCTTCCACCACGTCCTGCAGCTGGCAGGGGGAGAGCTGATCTCTGGTACAGGCAGCCGCCAACTCGTCTACACTTGACTTGCAGGTGTAGATATCCGCTATGCGCTGACAGACCGTGCCGCCACCGTCACATACGGCGATACCGTATGTGACGTAGCGCCCAATGTCGGGGTGTTCTCTCTCCTCCTCGTACGTCGCATACTGCCAACTGTTTGCACACATGTTATTTCCTCCTCTTTTCACCGGTGCCCACGGCATGCTTTATACTGTTAGCGTTCATTGCTGTGACTGGTGATACGGCTTTTTAGACCTCTCACGCTTTGTACAAGTAGCTGTAAAATTTTTACATGTCGCTCATTTAGGATACTGGCGCACCAAAGAAATAGCAATGTATTATATTACCCGTTATAAAAGACATGAACATTCGTTTTTGCCAGATAATCGCATAGACATGCCATTTGTGGAGACCCCATCAAAATCATATACATATTTCGACACCTTATTCTTCCAAAAAAATTTAATTTTCCCCATCTTTATCGTCTAAACTAACCAGTATTTTCTTATAAACTCCTATTTTCGTATACGTTCTTGAGCATTTCTTTACAAATGGTGTGCACCAGGTGCGACTGCTCACAATCACACACTGTGCAGCCACCGCCATGACCGGTGAGACGGCACATTGAAAAGCCGCCTCGTTTCCTGTACACTGTAGATATGTAATTATATAAGAGACTGACTTTTGGCCGAACGCGACACCGGCCTTTTTGGGAATGAGATACTATGATAAAGAAAAACGATATCTATACTTGTGAGATCACCGGCACCACCCACGACGGCAGTGGTGTGGGGCGGGTGGACGGTTTTGCCCTGTTTGTGCCCGGTGCTATTGTGGGAGAGCGGGTGCGGATACAGGTGCTAAAAGTGCTGGCCCATTACGGCTATGCCAAGATCGTGGAGATCATTGAGCCCAGCCCCGCGCGCATCGAGAGCGATTGCCCGGTGAGCAGCCGCTGCGGCGGCTGTACCTACCGCCACATGACCTATAAACAGGAGCTGGCGATCAAGACAGAGCATGTGCGGGACTGCCTGTACAAAAACGCCGGTATAGAGATGCCGCTGCCCGACTGTTTGCCCAGCCCGCTGCAGCAGGGGTACCGCAACAAATGTCAGTACCCGGTCAGCTGGAAGGATGGGCGACTGGTATTTGGGTACTACGGCAAAAACAGCCACCGGCTGGTACCCTGCACCAGCTGCCGACTACATCCGCCGGTATTTGACGAGATCGCTGCGTTTTTGTGCGATCACCTGGGGCGGCTGGGAGTAGACGCCTATGATGAGATACAGCACCGGGGGCTATTGCGGCACATCTGTCTGCGCCGGGCCGAGACCAGCGGTCAGATCATGGTGACGCTGGTGGTTTGCGGGGACGCGTTGCCCCAAGAGCAGCAGCTGTGCCGGGATCTCTGCGCCGCCTTCCCGCAGGTGTGCAGCATTTACTGCAGCAGTCAGAAAGCGCGCACCAACGTGGTAATGGGCCGCCACTGCCGGCTGCTGTGGGGGCAAAAGCAGATCTATGACCGGCTGTGCGGGGTGGAGCTGGGCATCTCTCCCCTGTCGTTTTATCAGGTAAACCGCCAGAGCGCCCAGAACCTGTATCAACTGGCCGCCGATTTTGCCCAGCTGCAAAAAGAGGATATCCTGCTGGACCTGTACTGCGGTACCGGGGCGATCGGGCTGGGTATGGCCGCGCGGGTACAGGCTCTTTACGGGGTGGAAGTGATCGCCGACGCCGTGCAGGACGCCCGGGACAACGCCCGCCGCAACGGTATCGAGAACGCCCAGTTTTTGTGCGGCGACTGCAAGAGCGCCGTCGACTACTTTGCCGCGCATCATATAGAGCCCACGGTGGTGATACTGGACCCACCTCGCAAGGGGTGTGATAGCCATGTGATCGACGAGGTGTGCGCGCTGGCCCCCCAGCGCGTGGTGATGATCTCGTGTAACGCCGCCACGATGGCCCGGGACGCAGCGCTGTTTTGCCGGGGCGGCTACTGGCTGGAAAAGGTGCAGCCGGTGGATCTGTTTCCCCGCACGGCGCACGTGGAGACGGTGGTGCTGATGTCACGGACTAAAAAAATGAAGGAAACAGGGGATTCCCGGGAGAGTTGGGATTGACATGGGGTAGGTTGAATAGATAGGATTGTCAAATATCGCTTTTGTCGTTTTGTGAAGAGATCAATTTTATACATGGTATGGAATATTTAGCAATTAGACAGACAGCCGATAGATGGGGCATCTCATTAGAAGAATGCAAGTGTTATGCACTGAAGCCTGGCGTAATGAAGATTGGTTTCTATTGGGCCATTCCTGCTGATGCGGAAAAGCTGGAAGACCAGAGCGTCAAAAGTGGAAAATATATAAAGAAAAATAATAATGATAAAAATGTAGGGTAGTGCCCAAGAGGAATTGTCATGGATTTAGTAAATAACAAAGTAAAAAGTAAGGCTTTAGGAATAGGAACCGTTATAGAACAGGATGACAGTCATATTATCGTGCAGTTCGCGGCAAAGAAAAGTACATTTCAATATCCAGAGGCTTTTAGAAAATTTCTGACAGTGGAAGACGATGAAATCCAGCAGACGTTGCTGGCGGAAATTACAGCAGCAGACGCACTTATCGCAGAAGCAAAAATCAAAGCGGAAGAGACTCGTAAGGCAGCAGAGCAAGCTAAGTTAGAAGAGTTGGATGCAAAATCTGAACGTAAAACAACAAGCAAGCCTGCAAAAAGAATTGAGCGTATGGAAGGCCAACACCTTATATTCCTTGTATTCCAGGGAGGTACCTTTGCCAAGGAGTATAAAGGTGGCTACATTTGGGCACCAAAACTCAATCAGGGCGGTGGTACATGCCATCACTGGGATAAGATGTTAGATGTTCGTAAAGGAGATATTATTCTTCACTGTGCAGATGGTCTTGTTGAAGCCATTAGTGTTGCAAAGGGACCTTGTTTTGATTGCGAAAGCCCTGATGAACTTGCAGAAGAAAAGCTCTGGGCTAAAAATGGCAGAATGGTTAATTGCGATTATGTCAAAATCCAAAAGCCTATTAGACACTCTGATTATAAGCATACAATCCTGAATTATTGCTGTGCGAAATATTCTCCGTTTGATAAGGACGGTAACGGCAATATGGGTTACTTGTTTGATTTGGATCGTGAGCTCGCAAAGTTCTTTGTTGAGAAGACCATTATTAACAACAGTTACCTGCTTGGCTTAGAATGTGTACAAGAGGTTTTGAAATAATGGCGAAGGTGGTAAAAGTTGTGGCAACGGTAATCTGTGATTCCGTGTATGAGAAAAGACAAATATTTGCTACGGCTAGAGATTATGATGAATTTAAAAGCCAGTGGGAGTTTCCGGGCGGAAAAGTAGAAGCCGGCGAGACGCCGCAGCAAGCCCTTGTCAGAGGAAAAAAGAAAAACTAGAAACAGATATAAAGGTTGGAGAATTGATAGGTACTATTGAATATGGCTATCCTACCTTCCAACTATCTATGGACTGTTTCTGGTGTGAAGTGATTTATGGAGAACTGAAGCTGCTGGAGGTAGAATCAGCACGTTGGCTTACAAAAGATACACTGTATGATGTGCAGTGGTTGCCGGCGGATATTATTTTGATTGCTGAAATTGAAAATCTGATGAATTGAATTCGGTTCACGAAAATTATGAGGTATGTAATGAAATTACTGTATAGAGCAAACGTTAAAACGTGCTCGAAATATTTTCGCAAACGGGCAGGCAGTATAGATATACTTTCTGTCGTATCGCGCCATGTGGAGACGGTGGTGCTGATGGTGAGAGGTGTTGCGGGCCGGTGACCGTAAAGTTGGATAGATAAAACAGTCGACAGCTTTTTTATCGTGTGGTATGATGAGACTCATCGATTTATGATCTTGGGACGAGAGGAGGAGACCGCTATTGCAGAGCGATCTGTGTCGGGAGGCCTGTGAACTGCTACAGCAGCTGATGGAGAGCTATGTCTCGGGCAGCCCGGGCATGGTCATGGGCATGATCAAACACCTCTCCCCGGATATTTTGGTCATTGGCACCGGCAAACACGAGCTTTATGAAAACCTGGCGGCACTGCTGCAGGGACTTGAGAAAGACCAGCAGGAGGCCGAGGGGATCGATTTTGTGATAAAAAATGCCTGGTACCAGGCCAAACCCTTAGCCGAAGATATTTGCGTGGTATACGGCGAATTTGAGGCCTGTGAGGCGGAGACCGAGGGCAAACAGGTGGTGATCAACATGGACACCCGGCTGACGGCCACCGTTCACCGCGACGCCGGCGGACAGCTTATGATCGACAGCCTGCACCACTCTACGCCGTATGTCTACCAGCAGGAGGGGGAGTATTACCCCAAGACTTTTGCCGACCAAGCCGAGGCGGCCCTGCGCCGCAGTGCGGCACTGGAAAAGGATGTACAGTTGGATGCTTTGACCGAGCTGTATAACCGCAAGTACACTGAAAAGTACATTGGGCAGTTACTGGGCAAAGGCGGACCGGGTGGCTGTTTATTTTTGCTGGATATAGATGACTTTAAAATGGTCAATGATACATATGGGCACCAGACGGGCGATACTCTGCTCAAACAGATCGCGGCAGTGCTGCTGCGCTGCGCGGGCGAAAGCGGGGTGGCCGGCCGGGTGGGCGGCGACGAGTTCATGTTGTTTTTGCCCGATATTCTGGATGAGCGGGAGCGCACTGCGATTGCCCGGCAGCTGATCGCGCAGACCGGCGAGGTGTTTGTGGCGCTGGAGCTGCCGCACAGCTGCTCGATCGGCGGAGCCAGCGCTGTGGGCGGGACCAGTACCTTTGCCGAGATCTACCGCCGGGCGGACGACGCGCTGTACCGGGCCAAAGCCGCCGGCAAAGGGGTGTACCGCAGCAGCGAAGACCGGCAGATAAAGAGTTGTATCGACACCGAAATATAGAAAAAAGGAGTATTTTATGGCGGGACTTAAAAACATTGACAAGGCGGCGATCTTGACGCTGAAAGAGCAGGTGGACTACCAGCCGGGGCAGGTGGTGAGCAAGACGCTGGCACAAAATGACGCGCTGAGCATAACGCTGTTTTCGTTTGCCGCCGGTGAGGAGATCAGCACCCATGAATCGGGCGGCGATGCGCTGGTGACCTGCCTGGACGGCGTGGGGCGCATCACCATAGACGGAGAACCCCATCTGCTGCACGAGGGGGAGTCAATCGTGATGCCGGCTAAACACCCCCATGCAGTGTACGGTGAAGAGAATTTTAAGATGTTACTAGTAGTGGTGTTTTGAGACCCAGCACACAGAGAGGACCGCTCTGCCGACCGGCAGGGCGGTTTTTTTGCCGGCTCCTCTCTTTTGACAGCTGATACGGTCTGTACGGCGGATATGCGGTGAAGCACCCCCTGTGCAGATCTGTACGCCGCGTGAACACGGTGGTAAAAACGGTAGTGGCAGGTGGCGACACTGCGCCGGCCCTTTTGCAGCTGCACCTCTCCCCTGCACTGCCAGCACGACTGCCGGCAGATATTTTGAGATATTTGACGCGCCTACCATCTTTATGACAACTGCACAAATTGCAGTGCGATATTCGGCATATGGTTATGGCACCATAAAAATAGAGCACCATTATTTCCCAGCTTATCGACCCGCTGAAAGGTGAGCAAAATCGACCTATTTCTTCGCGGCGGGAGTGGATCTGTGGTATAATAGTCAAAAATAGCCCAAAATAGTTGCCTGTTGGATCGCGCAGTTCGGCTTTTTGCCGAGAGCGCGGTTAGAGGAGGTCTGTTCACTGCATGTTTTACACGATAGGCACCCAGGAGTTGACGCCGGTACCGGGCACCCAGTGGCTGGCAGGTGGCGGTGGAGTCGGCACCTGCACGACTGACGAGTGGGAGGAGCTCCCCGCATGGCTGCGGCGCGCCGCCCAGCATCAGAGCGGAGCCATTCACTTTTGCAAGCTGGAGCGCTATCCCCGTTACCTGATGGGCACGCTACATGTGCCGGCCAAGAGGCAGCCGGGTCAACATTTGGTGCTGGCCTTTTACATGTTTGACGGGCACCTGCTGTTTTGGGATGACAGCGGCACGGTAGAAAACTTTTTACAGCGGCAGCTGGCGCAGCCACTGCGGGGACGGCTGTCGGCCGGGCGGGTGCTGTGCGAATTTTTACTGTGGCTGGTGGACGAGGACCTGACCTATTTAGAGGAACAGGAGAGCCGCATCGAGGACCTGGAGGAGGCTGTGCTGGCCGGGGAGAGAAAACAGCTGGGCGCCGAGATCCTGGCGGTGAAAAAAGAGACCTCTCACCTGTACCGCTACTACAGCCACCTGACCGATATGGGCCAGCGGTTACAGGAGAGCTGCGGCAGCTTTTTTGAGACGGAGGACAGTACCATTTTTGGCCTGTTTGCCGACCGTGCTGCCCGGCTGCAGAGCGAGACCCAGGTGCAAAGAGAGTATGCCGCACAGGTGCAGGAACTCTACCAGGCGCAGATCGGCATTCGCCAAAATGATATTATGAAGGTACTGACCATCGTCACCACCATCTTTTTGCCGCTGACGCTGATCGCCGGCTGGTACGGGATGAACTTTTTGCACATGCCGGAACTGAGCTGGACATACGGCTACCCCGCTGTGATATTCGTGAGCATTTTGGTGGTGGCCGGGTGCATCTGTCTATTTAAGAGCAGAAAATTTTGGTAGCGTACACCACTTAGTGGCGGTGCAGGATACCTTTACCGATAAGACAGGAAGGAGCGGCTAGTATGGCCTGTATCCACAAGCGATCTCTGGCGGCAGGGGGACCTGCCGATCTGCCGGGGGCGCGCTCTTTGGCGCGGCCGGCGACCGACGAAGCGACTGTACCGGCGCGCGACGATGCGCTGCAGTCGTGGGTATTTGACGCCATCATGGAGAAGATACGCGCCAACGTGTACATCACCCGCCCCGAGACCGGCGAGATCTTGTTTGTAAACAGCGCGATGCAGGAGGCGTTTGGCGGCGCAGAGACGCTGGTGGGCAAGACCTGCTGGCAGACGCTGCAGCGCGGCATGGATGGCCCCTGCCCCTTTTGCCCAGTGCCCAAGCTGATGGCCGGCGGAGACAAGAGCCCGGCCTGTGTGTGGGAGGAGCACAATACGGTAAACGACCGGGTGTATGAAAATCACGACAGTCTGTTGCAGTGGATCGATGGCACTACGGTACATTTTCAGTATTCGCTGGACGTGACCGAGACCAAGCGGCTGCAGCGGGCGGCCAGCATCGACGAGCTGACCCACACCTATAACCGCCGAGCCGGTCGCGAGAAGCTGGGACAGAGCATCGCCCAATGCCGCCAGGCGGGGCGTACCTTCTTTTTGTGCATGTACGACATCAACCTTCTCAAGGAAGTAAACGACCTGTACGGCCATACCGAGGGCGACTTTCTCATCGCTGCCGCGGCCCGGGCAGTAAAGGCGCAGATGACACCGCCTGACTACCTGTTTCGCCTGAGCGGTGACGAGTTTATCGCCGTGTTTTTTACCGATGACGGCCAGCAGGTACAGACGCGCATCGAGCGGGCGCTGTTACAGCTCAGCGATACCCGCCGCCAGCTGGATAAACCCTACACCATGGGCTTTTGCTACGGGATCATAGCGGTGTACCCTCAGGATGCGCTGGAGATGAAGGAGATACTGCGCCTGGTAGACCAGAAGATGTACGAGCAAAAGCGCGCCTATCACATTCGCCGTGCCCAGAATTTGGCGGAGAGCGGGGCCGGCAGAGAACCGGGCCCGATCTCGTTTGACTACGACAAGGAGCGGCTGTACGACGCTTTGGTACAGAGCACCGACGACTACCTGTACGTGTGCAACATGAAAACCGGCGTGTTTCGCTACTCGGCGGCTATGGTGCGCGAATTTGACTTGCCCGGCGAGGTGATCGCCAACGCGGCCGCCGTATGGGGCAGCCACGTGCACCCCCACGACAAGGCCTCGTTTTTAGAGTCGAACCAGGAGATCACCGATGGGCGCACCGACAGCCACCTGGTGGAATACCGGGCCCGCAACCGGCGCGGCGAATGGGTGTGGATGCGCTGCCGCGGCCATTTAGAGCGCGACGAGGACGGCGAACCGGTGCTATTTGCCGGCTTTATCACCAATTTGGGCAAGCGCGGAAAGATCGATCTGCTGACCGGGCTCTACAATAAATTTGAGTTTGAGCAGGTCATCACCGCCCATTTGCAGGAGCGTCCAGCTGACCCATTACAGGTAGCGGTGCTGGACCTGGACGACTTTGGACGCATCAACGACCTGTATGACCGGGATTTTGGCGACGCAGTCATTCGGGTGACTGGCCAGCGCATTTGTGCTATACTGCCCGATGGGGCCCAGCTGTTTCGGTTGGATGGCGACGAGTTCGGCATGATCTACCGCGACAGCGATACTGGGCCGCTAGAGCAGTTTTTTGAGGATATGCAGCGCACCTTTGGCCGCCAGCAGGAGTACGACGGGCAGAAATACTTTTGCACGCTGTCGGCCGGCTGTGCCGGTTATCCTGCCGACAGCGACAACTACCTGCAGCTTTTTAAGTACGCCAGCTACGCACTGGAGTACGCCAAGCAGGGTGGAGCGGGCAATGTGGCGCATTTTTCGGCCGAGATATTTGGCCACAAGTCGCAGGCGCTGCGGCTGAGCGAGGCGCTGCGCGACAGTGTAGAAAATGGATTTAGTGGCTTTTCGCTGGCCTTTCAGCCTCAGGTGGAGGCCGATACCGGCAAGCTGACCGGGGCCGAGGCGCTGGCCCGCTGGCAGCACCCGGATCTTGGCCCGGTATCGCCGGCGGAATTTATTCCCCTGCTGGAGGAGAGCGGGCTGATCCACCCGGTGGGGCGCTGGATATTTGAACGCGCGGTGCAGGCATACCGGCACTGGGCGCAGAAGGTGCCCAGCTTTTCGATGAGTGTGAATCTGTCGCGTCTACAGCTGACCCAGCCCAGCTTTATCGACTATATGCAGCAGGTGCTGCAGGAGAGCGGCGCAGACCCCAGACAGATCGTGGTGGAACTGACCGAGAGCTATATCGCCGCCAACATCGACGAGGACCGCGCGGTGCTCGACCGCATCCGCGCCTTGGGCATGCGCATCGCCATCGACGATTTCGGCACCGGCTACTCGTCGCTGGGTATTTTGAAGCGGCGACCGGGGCAGCTGGTAAAGATAGACCGCACCTTTGTGCAGGATATCCTGCACAGTTCTTTTGACACCACATTCATCCGCTTTATCGTGGCGCTGTGCCACGACGGCGGCATGCAGGTACTGCTGGAGGGCGTGGAGACCTGGGAGGAGTACCGGGCGGTAAAAGATATGGGCCTCGACTACATACAGGGTTTTTTATTTGGCCGGCCAGTAGACGGGGACGTATTCTCTGCCCTACCCGAGCAACTGCCGGCACAGGGCCGACAATGAGCGGCTATATACGGATATAGACATGTTACACCGAGCGGCTTTACGCCACCTACCCGCAGCTGTCAGCTGATACAGGAGTTTTGTCATGTCCCCAAGTGAAAAACGACCCACGAAAGACCTGTCCCCCGCCCCACGGCGGCACCCGCTGGCAGCGCGTGCTGCGGTGTGCCTGGCACTGATCGCCACGCTGTGCATGGGGCTGTGGGGCGGGTATGCACTGCGCTTTACCCACACCGACCAGGTGCAGGATGAGCTGCAAAAAAACTGGGCCTATCCCGACAGAGAAAAGCCCGATATGCAAAAAGCGGCCCTGGAGGGCATGATCAGCGCCTTAGACGACCCCTACACCCACCTGTTTACCCCCAGTGAAGGGGAGGCGTACAACCAGAGCGTAGACGGGGCGGTACTGGGTATAGGCCTTGGTTACCGGCCGCTGGAGCGGGGTGTTTTGGTGATCGAAGCCTACCGGGACGGGCCGGCCGAAAAGGCGGGCATACTGCCGGGAGACATCATCACCCAGGTGAACGGCACTGATATTACCGAGGAGGATGCGCCGGTCGGCGAGCTGCTGACCGACGGCGGCGCCGGCACGCGCACCCTGACGGTACAGCGCGGCCAAGAACTGCTCACGGTAGAGGTGGAAGTAAAAGAGCTGCAAAACGACCTGTTTTACGAGGTGCGCACCGCCGGCGACAAGTCGTTTGGCTATGTGCAGCTGACTACCTTCGGCTCGGATACCGGCGAGCATTTGGAAGAGGCGCTGCAGGACTTTAAAGAGCAGCATATCGACATACTGGTGCTGGACCTGCGGGACAACGGAGGCGGCTATTTAACTGCCGCCAAGCAGGTGCTGGACCTGTTTGTGAAAAAGGGAGAGCTGCTGTTCACTGTAGACCCGGGAAACGGTATCGATCAAAAATACCGGGCCACTGGGCGCGACAAGTACACCTTTGCCCACAGCTATCTGCTGGTAAACGGCGAGACCGCCTCGGCCTCGGAGATCGCGGCGGCGGCGCTGTCACAGCTGGCCGATTTTCAGCTGGTGGGCACGCAGACTTACGGCAAAGGTGTCGTGCAGCGGCAGAAAGAGCTGACAGACGGCTCGATCCTAAAATACACCTATGCCCGGTGGCTGACACCGGACGGCAGCTGCGTGGAGGGACAGGGGCTGACACCGGACATCGAGGTGTCCAACCCCCAGATGGGGGAAGATATCCCGCTGCGCATCGAGCGAGACTGGCAGGTAGACGGCGTGGGCGACGAGGTGGCTTACACCCAACAGCTGCTGGCGACACTGGGTTATGCGCCCGACCGCACCGACGGCTACTACTCGGAGGCCACGCGGCAGGCGATGCAGGACTTTGAGCGACAGCACGGCCTGGAACCCGACGGGATCTGCAGCCACAGCGACTACCGGTATTTGGTGGCCTACACAGTGCTACACATATCCAGTGATGAAAACGACGATCAGTACCGCGCGCTGCTCGAGCAGATCGAACAGCTTTAGGAGGTGCCTAGAATGGACTTTTATCGCCGGGTGGCAGTGGTGGGGCAGCGCATCCCCCGCGGGCGGGTAGCTACCTATGGGCAGATAGCCATGTTGTGCCAAAAGCCACGGGCGGCGCGCCAGGTGGGGTATGCGCTGGGGCGGGTGCTGCCGCCGGGGACATTGCCGGCCCAGCGGGTAGTGGGCCACGGTGGACGGCTTTCGGGCGCGCGGTCGTTTGCCACGCCGCACACCCAGCGCGAGCTGCTGGAACGAGAAGGCGTCTGCTTTTTGCCCGATGGGCGGGTAGATATGGTGCGCTCGGCTTGGCAGACCACACTGCAACAGGTCCAGGAATTGGAGGCGCTCTTTTTGCAGTTGGGGATATAGCGCCGCCAGATCTGAATCGCTGGGCGGCAGAACGCCGACTGGACCAAGTCACGTCGCGCAGTGCGGAACTGCCGTGTGGAGAGCTTTTACCGCATATGATAAAAAGAGCAGCGGAACGTTACCCCATGGGTAGCTGTCCCCTGCTCTTTTTTAATTTTTAACATATGCGCACAGGCGGATGGTCGGATGCCGATCGCCCAGGTCGCGGCTCTTGTTAAATACAGCGGCAGTAACCCTGCCCTGCATCGCAGCAGACAGCCGAACCACCTTGCCGCCGGCCCGCTGCTGCCACCGGGGAACGGCGGGTACTTTGATGAAATAACAGAGACAGACGGGCGGAACATCGGCAATGTCAGCAGCCGCGTTGCCGGCTGATATGGCGGTCGTACAGCAGCTTGATGCCGTCGAGTATGAGCGTTTTATCGATGGCACAGAAGTTGTGGTATTCCTGCCCCACCGTTTTGGCCAGACCACCGGTGCCAACCACTTTGACAGGCGCCCCCAACTGCTGTGAGAGCTTATCGACAATGTTGCTCACAGCACCGGCGTAGCCGTAGATGATGCCCGACTGCATGCTGGTGACGGTGGACACGCCGATGGCCCCTGTCTCGGGGACCTCGATCTCGACCCGGGGCAGCTTGGCGGTGCGCTCGACCAGCGCATCCATCGAGATCTTAAGGCCCGGGTAGATGGCACCGCCCAGATAGGCGCCGTCACAGTCGACCACATCGAAGGTGGTGGCGGTGCCAAAATCCACCACGATGAGCGGCGCGCCGTATTTGTGGCAGGCGGCGACTGCTGTGACCAGCCGGTCGGCCCCCACTTCGCTGGGGTTACCGTAGCGGTTGACGATATCTACCGGCAGATTTTCGCCCACCAGCAGCGCCTCTTTATCAAAGTACTTGCGCACCATATTTTGCACTGTATAGTTGAGCTGCGGCACTACCGACGAGATGACGATATCCTGCACCTGAAAGCGGTCGAGCCCGTTGAGGGCAAAAAACTGGGTGACCGAAAGGCCCAACTCGTCGGAGGTGATCGCCTTGTTGGTGGAGAGACGAAATTTGTGCTGCAGGCTGTCGCCCACAAAAACGCCAAATTCCATATTGGTATTGCCGATGTCTATGACTAGGACGGTGGGGTACATGGCAGGATGCCCCTTTCTGTAATTTGCTGATGTTTTTGCCGGGCAGCGGCGGCCTGTACCGGCAGTGGATGCCCGGCTGGCGCCAGGCAGCGGCCGGAGCTGGGATGCAGGCTGCACGGCCCTTGACGGTTTACAGTGTAGCGGTAAACCGCCAGCTTGTCAATCGTTCTTTTCGCGGTGCAGTTGGCGGTTTAGGCAGAGCAGTATTACCAGCGCTATCGCCAGCACCAGCAGGCAGGGCCAAAACAGCCCGCCGGTGACCGAAGTCGTGACAAATATACGCGTTGGGCCGTCTGCCCCGCCGATGATGCCGATGGAGCCAGCAGAACCCAGATGCCCACCGGTTACCCGATATATCAGCGGCAATACCAGCTGTATCAGCCACAGAAGTAAGCCGGCGCCGCTCGCAAATAAGAGCATCCATGCACCGCCGCGGGCGATGCGCAGCCCCTGCTGACGGCCGGTGGGCTGGATGCTCTGGTAGTTGCGGCTGAGCTCGGCGGCCAGTTCTGCCGGTGGGCCCATGCGGGCGACGATCTGGGCAGTGCTCTCCCCTGCCTCGAGCGCGGCGGCGATATCGCTCTGCAGATCGGCGACGACCCGGGTGCGCAGACCGCGGGGCAGCCGCAGCTCCCGGTACACCTGTTTTACATACTTCTCTGCCTCGGGGGGCAGTAAATCGTATCTTTGCATCTCTATTCCTCCCCCAAAAAGTGATCGGTACTGCGGCAGAGCGCCTGCCACAGCTGCCGCATATCACAGAGCTGCCGGCGCCCCTGCTCGGTAATGGTGTAATATTTTTTTGGCACGCCGCGGCCCGGCTGCTCCTCCCACCGGCTGGTGATGGCGCCGTCGTCCTCCAACCGGTACAAAATGGGATACAGAGTCCCCTCCTTGAGGGCAAACAGACCATTGCTGCCACTTTCCAGCGTGCTGATAAGCTGATAGCCATAGGTGGGCTGGTGGGATATCAGTTGGAGGATGACGAGCTCGAGCACCCCTTTTTTCATCTGTCGATAATAGCGATCCTGCACCCGGCTTTTCCCCCCATATACTTTGTATTACTATGTATTTGCAATTTTAGTATAGTCAGCTGATGGACAGCTGTCAAGACATTCATTACAAAAAAGAGGACTGCATATATTGCAGTCCTCTTTTTATAGCCGTGGTGGGGGTTGCATGTACATGCTGCGGGGAGTGCGGAGATATGCGATCTGGGATGATCGCCGGTGCTTACCGGCCTGTTTTGCCCCGGCGCAGTACACCGGACAGCTGTGCCTGCGCATGCCAGCCACGCTGCCGCTTTAGGGCTTTTCTGCCATTATAAAAATGCATCGACAGGGCAAGCTCCTCCAGCCAAAAGCTGGTAAAGGAGGCAGCCGGATACCAGCGGCGGGACACCGGTCACTGCCAGGAGACAGGCCTGCACAGGCCGGCAGGGAGCCGGGTACTGCTGTCGCCGCGGGCGGCATTCAGCTGCCCCTGCAGTAAAAACAGACTGCTGTGCAGGTCGGCGCCGCGCAGGTCACAGTCGCGCAGGTCGGCCCCCAGCAAGCTAGTACCGGACAGATCACAGCCCCGCAAGTCGGCGGCGATGAGCAGTGCCATAGAGAGGTCGCGCTCCCGCAATGTGCGTCGGCGCAGATCTCGGCCCAGATATATGCCCGGGTATTTGCCGTCCATCTTTTTACAGGACAGCGCCACCGCCCGTTTGAGCAGCTGGTTGGCGTCGGTGCGGCAGCGCTCCACATCGACCTGCAACAGTGGCAGCAGCGGCAGTGAGACCAGCCGGCAGAGCTCGTCCAATGCCCGGTCGAGCTGCTCCCAGAGCGGCTGCGCCGCCGGCAGGATCGAGGCCTCGGCCAGGTACCAGCACACTTGATAGAGCTGCCACAGCTGCAAAAATGCCGCTGACAGCCGCTCTTGCTCTGCCCTGCCGGCAGGGAGACCGCCCGCGAGCGCTGTAGCCCGCTGACCGGCTCCCATACAGTCGAAAGCCATGCAGCCGGTATACTTTTTCTGGGCCAGTTTCTGGTGGATGGCACAGCGGAAATCGCGCTGTAGATGTTGGCAGGGAACACCGGCAGGCTTGTCGGCGGGAAATCCCTCGCTGCGGGCACAGTACAGCGCCACGCAGCACAGCCCACAGCAGTTTTCGCAGTCGATGGTCATCTGTCTTTTTAGTTGGTCGGCACGCTGTTGGCGATGATCCACGGTGTTTTCCCCCTCAATGCCGCCCCCGCAGGCGGATGTATAGAACTGGTGGGCCGCAACGGTTGCTGCGGCCCACCAAAAATGTACCGGTAGATACTGGACTCTGGCTCTTTTTTACGCGGCTGCCCACACAGATCGGACGATCGCTATTTCTCTTTCTGGCGCAATTTTTGGCGCAAGCTCTGGTGCAGCTTGGCCAGCTGGTCGGAATAGCGGGTGGAGCGCATGTGGGGGAACGCGCGGCGCAGACGGCGTTTGGCAAAGCTCTCCTCCTGCGAGAGCGCCTGCAGGCGGGCAAGCAGCTTTTGCAGGCCGGCCCCACGCTGAGCGCGGCGGTCGTCTCGCCGCTCCTCCAGTTCGGCCGCCAGCTGTGCCAGTTGTTCTTTTTTGCCGTCGAAGTAGCCCTCGACCCGCTCGATGAACTCCTCGGCGCCGGCAGTGACCCCGCTCTCCTCCAGCTTGAGCCGCAGCTCCTGTGCCACCTGGGCAAAACTGGCCGTGTCGCGGTCGAGGCCGAGCAGTGCCCGCAGTGTGACGGCACTATCGACGATAAACAGTGCCAGCAGCACCGCTGCCAAAGTCCAGAGGGCCCATACAGGCAGTGCACCGAACATCGTTTCGACCCGGGGGTGCAGCACATACATCACAAACAGACACAGTGCGCCGAACTCCAGCGAATTGAGCAGACATACCCGCCCATTGATCTGTAGTTTAAACTGGGAATAGTCCCACCAGCGGGTGTGGAACAGTTTTTCCATAGCCCAGCTGGTGAAGTATTCCAGGCAGGTGGTGAGCAGCATCCCCAGCAGAAATACCGCCCAGGGGGATTTGCGCACCGGGGTGAGACAAAAGATCACCGCCAGTGCGCCAAAGCCGTAGATGGGGCACACCGGCCCACCGAGAAAGCCCCGGTTGACCAGTTTGCGCTGGATGACCGAGCAGTAGACCGTCTCGCACATCCAGCCCACAAAGCTGTAGAAAGCCAGGTATAAAAATGTGAGTACTACAGTTTCCAAATCGCAAACGCCCCTTTAGTTTTTTGCCCGTTTTTGTTTACAGGGTCACCGTCTCGCGCTGATCGCGCTCGGCCGGGATAGCGGCGGCCGGTTCGGTCTTGTCGAGGATAGGCTTGGGTTTCCCCGCCGCCGGTGCGGCACCGAACTCCTCGGTGAGGCGGGCGTTGGAGAGCATGAGCTTGAGCCGGTTCTCCTGGTTGATGGGAGTGGCGCTGGGATCGTAGTCCACCGCCACGATGTTGGCCTGGGGGTACTTGTTTTTGATCTTGCGCATCATGCCTTTAGCGATGATGTGGTTGGGCAGGCAGCCAAAAGGCTGGGTGCACACCACGTTGTTGACCCCGCTCTGGATGAGCTCGAGCATCTCGGCGGTGAGCAGCCACCCCTCACCCATTTTAGCGCCTTTGCCGATAAAGCCATCTACAGCTGCTTCGAGCTCGGCAAAAGGTGTGGGGGCGGTGAACTCACCGTGTTTTTTGATGGCCCGGATCATCTGGTTTTGCCAGTGCTGGCAGTAGCGCAGCGACAGCGTCTTGATGGTCTTGCCACCTTTGGTACCGCCGTAGAGCTTGTAGTCGATAATGCCATTTTTGAGACAGTAGAGGCAGAAATCCAACACGCCAGAGACCACCGGCTGGGCCCCTTCTTTGATGAGGAAGTTCTCGAGGTCGTTGTTGCCCAGCGGGGCGTATTTCATGTAGATCTCGCCGACGATGCCCACCTTGATCTTTTTTTCGCGGTGGCGCTCGATGGCGGCAAAATCCTCTAAGATCTCGCGGTAGTTGTGGCCCACCCGCAAAAACTTGCCGCTGGAGAACTGGCGGTTCATGATCTTGATCCAGCGGTCGACCACTTTATCGGTCTGCCCCTTTTTGAGCTCGTAGGGCTTGCACTGATTGCGCAGCCACATGAGCATGTCGCCGTAGATCATGGCATACACGATCTTGATGAGCATTTTGGGGGTGATCTTAAAACCGGTACCGCCGGCCAGGTCGGTAAAGTTGATGCTGATGACCGGCACCTGGGGAAATCCGCTCTGCCGCAGCGCCTTGCGCAGCAGGTATATGTAGTTGGAGGCGCGGCAACCGCCGCCGGTCTGGGTGATGAGCAGCGCTGTTTTGTTGACGTCGTATTGGCCGCTCTTGAGTGCATCGATCATCTGCCCAATGACCAGCAGAGCCGGATAACAGGTGTCGTTGTGCACGTTTTTAAGGCCTTCATCCACCAGCCGGCGGCCGGTAGTGCGCAGCAGCTCGGCGCGGTAGCCGCTCTCGCGCAGGATCTGCACGATCATCTCAAAATGGATGGGCAGCATCATGGGCACCAGGATGGTATAGTCCTCGCGCATGGCCGGGGTGAACTCCACCGGCTTGTTCTGGTGTTCAGTTGGCATGCTCTTTCTCCCTCTCGTCCATGGCTGCCAGCAGACTGCGCAGCCTGATCTTGATGGCGCCCAGGTTGTCGATCTCGTCGATCTTCAGCTGGGTGTACAGCTTGTCGCTCTCCCGCAGGATATCCCGTACCTCATCGGTGGTGATGGCATCTAAGCCACAGCCAAAGCTCACCAGCTGCACCAGCTCGGTACCCGGCGCGTGGGACACATAACGGGCGGCGTTATACATGCGGGCGTGGTAGGTCCACTGGTTGAGCACGTTGGTTTGGGGGGCATTGGCCAGGTTGGCCACACAGTCCTCGGTCACCACCACAAAGCCCAGGCTGGAGAGCAGCTTGTCGATGCCGTGGTTTATCTCGGGGTCGATGTGATAGGGGCGGCCGGCCAGCACCACCGTTTTTTTGTGGTGATCTTTGGCAAAGCGCAGCGCCCGCATTCCTTCCTCGCAGATATCGGCGCGATGGGCGTCGTAGGCGGCATAGGCCTTTTCGCTGGCCTGCTGCACCTCTTTTTTCGTCAGGGCAAAGCCGTACTCGTTGAGGTATTTGATGATCTTTTGCTCGAAGATCTTTTTGTCGTTGAGACTGATGTAGGGGTAGATGAACTGTACCCCATCCATAGGCACATTGCCCTTGATGAGTTCGGGGTAATAGGCCACCACCGGGCAGTTATAGCAGTTTTGCGAGATCGACTCGTCAAAATTATAGCTCATACAGGGGTAGAAGATGGTCTTGACCCCTTTTTCGAGCAGCGTGCGGATATGGCCGTGTACCAGCTTGGCCGGGTAACACACCGTGTCGGAGGGGATCGTATTTTGCCCCTTGAGGTACATCTGCTTGGTGGAGCGGCCGGAGGTGACTACCTCGAAGCCCAGTTCGGTGAAAAAGGTGTGCCAAAAGGGCAGGTTTTCGTAGCTGTTGAGGCACATGGGCAGACCGATCTGCCCCCGCGGGCCGGGCCGGCCGGTGTAGCTCATGAGTTTTTTGTATTTGTAGGCCACCATGTTGGGCAGCTGGACATCGGCCTTTTTGCCGGTGACCGGGCGCTCGCAGCGGTTGCCGGCGATAAAGCGGCTGCCGTCGGAAAAGGTGTTGACGGTGAGGTTACAGTGGTTGGTACAGATACCGCAGACCGTGGCTTTAGACTGGTGCGTGAACGCCGCCAACTGCTGGGCGGTGAGCACCGTCGACTGACTGCCCGCATTGCGCATGGCCCAGATGGCCGCACCAAAAGCGCCCATCAGGCCGGCGATGGCCGGTCGCACCACTTTGCGGCCCAACTCTTTTTCAAAACTGCGCAGCACCGAGTCGTTTAAAAAGGTGCCGCCCTGCACCACGATGTTTTGGCCGATATCGTCGGCGCTGCGGGCACGGATGACCTTATACAGCGCGTTTTTGACCACGCTCATGGCCAGACCAGCCGAGATATCCTCGACGGTGGCACCGTTTTTCTGCGCCTGTTTGACCGAGGAATTCATGAACACCGTACAGCGGGTACCCAGATCGACCGGGTGTTTGGCAAAGAGGCCCAGGGTGGCAAACTCGGTGATGGGGTAGCCCAGGCTCTTGGCAAAAGTCTCGATAAACGAGCCGCAGCCGGAGGAGCAAGCCTCGTTGAGGACGATATCGTCGATGGTATCATCTTTGATCTTGAAGCACTTCATGTCCTGCCCGCCGATATCGATGATAAAATCGACCGCCGGATCAAAGTGCTTGGCAGCAGTAAAATGGGCCATGGTCTCGACCACGCCAAAATCCAGGTGGAAGGCGGCGCGGATCAGGTCTTCGCCGTAACCGGTCACCGCGGCACCGGCGATCGTGAGCCCCGGCCCCGCCTGGCTGTAGATCTCGTCGAGCTGGCGCTTGACGGCGGTGATGGGGTTGCCCAGGTTGTTGACGTAATCGCTGTAGAGAATGTGGTAATCCTCATCCAGCAGCACCGTTTTAGTAGTGGTGCTGCCGGCGTCTACCCCCAGAAAGGCCCGACCTGAAAATGCGGACAGGTCGCGCTGCTCCACCGCAGTGGCGGCGTGGCGATCACAGAAATCCTGGTACTCCTGCTCGTCGGCGAACAGCGGTTCCATCCCCTGTACCTCCTGCGGGGCGGCCAGCACCTGGGTGAAGATCTGCTCGAGTTCATCGTAACTGCGGTAGCCCGACAGCCCCTTACTGTACAGGGCGGCGCCCAGCGCCACAAAATAGGGGGCCAGCGGGTGAAAGTTGGCGCTCTCCCCATCCAGTTCCAGCGTTTTGATAAAGCGCTCCTGCAGGCCCTTGAGGAAGGAGAGCGGCCCGCCCAAAAACAGCACGTTGCCCTCGATCTCGCGGCCCTGAGCCAAGCCGGCGATGGTCTGGTCGACCACCGCCTGAAAGATGCTGGCGGCTATATTTTCGGGCTGGGCACCCTGATTGATCAGCGGCTGGATATCAGTTTTGGCAAATACCCCGCAGCGGGAGGCAATGGGATAAATGCGGTCGTGGGCCAGACTCAGCCGATCCAGCTCGGCCAGGTCTACGTTGAGCAGGCTGGCCATCTGGTCGATAAAGGCACCAGTACCGCCGGCACAGGTGCTGTTCATCCGTTCTTCCAGCGCCCCTTTTAAGAAGATGATCTTGGCGTCCTCACCGCCCAGCTCGATGACCACGTCGGTGCTGGGCACATACTGCCGCACCGCACCGGCAGTGGCGTACACCTCCTGCACGAAATCGATACCGCTCTCTTTGGCCATGCCCAGACCGGCACTACCGGTGATGGCGATGCGCAGGTGGTGACCGGTGAGCAGCTCCTTGAGACTCTGTATCTTTTCCAGAGCCATCTCCCGCACCCGGGAGCGGTGGCGCTCGTAGCTCTTGTAAACCAGATTGTCCTGCGTGTCGAGCACCACGACCTTAATGGTCGTACTGCCTACATCCAGTCCTATTTTATAGCTCATATTTTCTTCTCCTTGCCGGGTAACAGCGCTAGCGACTGCTGCAGAGTTTGGATACAGTATGTAAAATAAGGGGCCTTACCACCCGGATATCGTCGGGCTGCCGCCGAACTACCGCGTAGTAGCTGGAGCTGACGACGAATTCCAGGGCCATGGCCATGCGATTGAAGTCGTCACGGGTGGGCTCGCCACAGCAGAAGTGGCCGACCAGACGCCGTAAAAAGTGCCCCTGGGGCACCGAGAGCTGGCCGCTCTCTACATAGCTGGCGAGTACGCCCCGCTCTTTGCTGGCCATGATAAAGCGCAAGATATGTGGATTTTGCGTATAAAAATCTATCAGTGCGCCACAAAAAGTCACCGGCCAGTCCTCCCCCTGCGCGGGGGGCGCCTGCTGCAGCGTGTATTCGAACACCTCAAACGTTTTATCGAGCACGGCCTGATCGATAATGGCCTGTTTGTCTTTAAAATAGGTGTAGACACTGCCTTTGGCCACGCCGGCTTTCTGGGCGATCTGCCCCACCGAGGTGCCCCCGATGCCTTGGCGCAGAAACAGCTCGATAGCGGCATTCTCGATGCGCAGCCGCTTGTCGTCGGTGCGCAGGGCGCTCTCTTGCATCTGTGGCTCATCCCTTTCCGGTTTGGTAAACAGACTAAATTCAAATGACAAAAACTGTCGGGTATCGCCAAAATTCTTATCCAGTCTCTATGATAAACCTTTATTGACCGCCGGTCAACGGATGAGAAAACAGATTTTTAAAGTTAGGCGAATAGACCAGTTTGTGCTGACCATTCCCGGCTGTAATTATCCACTTTTTCGGTATATATTAAGAAACTGTGTACGTTATCGCTCCGGGCCGGCTTGTCTACTTTCTATTTGTATGCCGCTCCCAGCCACAACTTGCCTCATCGCGGAATGCACCTATTCTCCCCTGTACCATACCATCTGCACAAGCACGGCCGCTCTTTTTTGCCCTATCCTGAGAATATTTGCCGAGACGGTTTTCTAAATGAAGATATATAGTATGATAGAGGTGATCTATGTTTTGGTGAGGTGGTACGAGATGTGGAAAAAATGGGCGCCGCTGTTGTGCGCGGCGCTACTGGTATTGCTGACCGGCTGTGCCGGCGGTGAAAAGAAACACGGGAGCGGGGACGGGGCAAAAAAGAGTGCTGGCCCCACCTATGCCGACCGCCTGTACGACGACACTGGCGGCCGCTATCTCAACGCCCGCTTGGTTCAGGATAGCGACCATCTGTACCTCTGTGGCAACACGGCGCTTTATCAGGTGGACAGAAAGACCGACAGGGCCCAGCTGCTGGTGGAACACGGCAGCGAGATCGGCGCGCTGTTTCGCTACAAGCACTGCCTGTACTACACCGACATTCAGGCAAACAGCGCCTGGGTATACGACCTGAAGGCAAAAAAAGAGAGCCCTCTGCCCATACCTCCCATCGAGAACATCATCTTGGACGAGTGCCACTGCACCTATCGTGGAGATGATGCCTCTACCCGCTACCGCACCTACTGCCTAGAGCCCGACCCCACCGTCCCCCAGCTGATAGACGATAAGCTGTACAAGGCGGCCGACACCGGCGGTGAGATACTAGAGACCATTTTACAGCCGGAAGAAGGGCTCTTTATCCGGGCCTATCGGCCGGAATTCTACCGACAAAACCGCCATATATGGTTGCGAGACATCTCGTATGAAGGGGATGCCATGCAGGTCATCACTGAACTGTATGTACCCGAAGGCGCCTATTATACCGATCTGGCCGGGCAGCTGCAGTTTGCCGGTGTCGATGGAAAAAAGCAGATCGTCGCCGACTTGGGGGACAGCTGTCGGATATACCTGGCCAACTACGATGAGCAGTGGCTATATGGGGTCTGCTCCACCGACTGCCAGGTGGATTTCGTGCAGATCTCCCGGCAAAACGGACAGATGACGGTACTGCCCGCCATGCAGCACGCCTCCGACCAGTACGCCCTGACCCCAGCCGCCCAATTTTCAGTGAACACAGCCGACGGCTGGGTGTACTTTCTGGATGCCCAGCAAGAGAAGCTGATGCGCTTTCGGGCCGCCGAGCCAGACCATGTACAGGCAGAGCCCTTTGCCTGAGCTGCGCAGAACGCACAGCGCTCTACAAGCGCGCCCTTATGCACCAGGGGTGGCTTGTTACGGCGGCCCAAGTGGTGTATAATAAGGTTATATTCTGCGCGGCGGCAGCTCTTTTGGGCTTGCCGTTGCGCTTTTGTCGGGGGGAATCGATACGGGAGAGAAAAACGACTTTTCCAAGGGTAAGGTGTGGAAAAACATCCTCAACCTGGCGCTGCCCATGACTCTGGCGCAGCTCATCAACGTGCTGTACAACGTAGTCGACCGCATGTACATCGGGCATATTCCCCAGGCCTCGACGCTGGCGCTGACCGGGTTGGGCCTCACCTTCCCCATCATCTCTATCATCACGGCTTTTGCCAACCTCTTTGGCATGGGTGGTGCGCCGCTCTGCTCGATAGCGCGGGGCAAAGGAGACCATGAGCGCGCTGAGACCATTATGGGCAACGCCTTCTTTCTGCTGGTGTCGGTGGGCCTAGGGCTGACGGCGCTGTTTTTGTTGTTTAAAAAGCCGCTTCTCTATCTTTTTGGCGCCAGCAGCCAAACTTTCCCCTACGCCGACAGTTACCTGACCATCTACCTATGCGGCAGTGTTTTTGTAATGGTCGGGTTGGGCATGAACAGCTTTATCAACTCGCAGGGGTTTGCCCGCACCGGTATGATGACGGTGCTGCTGGGGGCAGTCGTCAACATCGTGCTGGACCCGCTATTTATCTTTGTGCTGCACATGGGGGTCCAGGGGGCGGCACTGGCCACCATCATTGCCCAATTTTTGTCGGCTGCCTGGGTGCTGCGGTTCCTCACCGGCAAAAAAGCGATCTACCGCATCCAGAAAAAGACTATGAAACTGCAGTGGCCGCTGGTCAAAGAGATCATTGCGCTGGGACTCTCGAACTTCTGCTTTGCCATCACCAACAGCTTGGTGCAGATCGTCTGCAACATCAACCTGCAGCAGTTTGGCGGTGACCTGTATATCGGTATCATGACAGTGGCCGGGTCGATCCGCGAGGTGGTGAGCATGCCTATCAACGGCGTGACGAGCGGCGCCCAGCCGGTGATGGGCTATAACTTTGGCGCCGAAAAGTATGAGCGGGTGCGCAGTTCCATCCGCTTTACCTCGGTGGCCTGTATCGTGTACACGACTGTGATCTGGATCGTGCTGATGGTGTTTCCCGAACCGTTCATCCACCTCTTTAACAGCGACCCGCAACTGATCAAGGAAGGGGCATCTTCGCTGAATGTCTACTTCTTCGGCTACTTCATGATGGCTTTTCAGCAGGCGGGGCAGTCCACATTCGTAGCGCTGGGAAAGTCGAAACAGGCAGTGTTTTTCTCGCTGCTGCGCAAAGTGGTGATCGTCGTGCCGCTGACCATCCTGCTCCCCCGCATGTTTGGTCTGGGCGTGGTCGGTGTATTCCTGGCCGAGCCCATCTCGAACTTTGTGGGCGGTGCCGCCTGTTATGTGACGATGCTGTTCACAGTGTACCGGCCGCTGAAAGGCGCCAGCGGGGACCGGGTGACCGCAGATACATGATCTATAACCTGTTTTCTTTAGAAGAGCTACCTTATGGTGGCTCTTTTTTGTTATGTCGATCATCGATGGCCTTTTTAAAAAAACATCAGACAAATCTATAGACCTACACAGCGCAACCCAACAAACCACGCCGGGACTGACCGCAGTCAGGCCCGGCGTGGTTCAGGGAACGGATACGTGCACTTTTGAGGAGGGGGAACGCCCCTAGATGATGATGCAGATGAGACCGGAGCAGCCCTCGTTGATGACCCGCTCTACCGTCTCCTGTATCTTGCCGCGCGCGTCTTGGGGCATGCGGTAGAGCTTGTTGTGCAGCCCCTCGTTAACTAAGTCGTGCAGGCTCTTACCAAAGATGTTCGACTCCCAGATCTTGCTGGGATTCTCCTCGAACTCTTTGAGCAGGTACATGACCAGTTCTTCCGACTGCTTTTCGCTGCCCACGATGGGGCTCACCTCGGTGTTGATGTTGGCCTTCATCATATGGATAGAGGGAGCTGACGCCTTGAGCCGCACGCCGTAACGCCCACCCTGCTTGACGATCTCCGGCTCCTCTAAACTGAGTTCATCGATAGAGGGCATTACGATCCCATAACCGGTGGCCTCGACCTCAGCCAACGCATCTTTTATCTTGTCGTACTCTGCTTTGGCCGCAGCCAGGTCCATGATACAGGGCATCAGGTCCGACTCGTCGTTCAGGTCCAGGCCCGTATTCTCGGCAATGATCTTATAAAACAGATCCTGCTCCAGACCAATATTGAGCACGGCGGTGCCGGTAGCCAGGTCGATGCTCTTTACATTGACATTGGATATCTGCTCACAGTCATAGAGCTTTTGGGCAGTGGCGTCGATCTTGGAGATGTGATCGATGCCCTCAAACAGCTCGATGATCTTGCCAAACACCGACTGGCGCAGCCAGTGATCTTGTTTCAGCGTATTGATCCAGCGTGGCATCTGCACCGAGATCTCTTTGACCGGGAACTCGTACAGCAGTGCTTTGAGGATATCGGTGATGTCCTGCCCGGTCAAGTCGAGACAGTTGAGTGCCAACACCGGTACGTTGTGGCGATCTTGTAGGTATTCCCGCAGTTTTTGAGTTTTATCGCTGCCGGGATGAGCGGAGTTGAGCAGGATGAGGAACGGTTTTCCCCGCTCTTTGAGCTCTTTGATCACTCTGGTCTCGGCCTCTACATAATCCTCTCGCGGGATATCGCTGATAGAACCGTCGGTGGTGACTACGATGCCCACTGTAGCGTGTTCGCGTATGACCTTTTCGGTGCCTATCTCGGCGGCCTGCTCAAAAGGTATGGGCTCATCTGACCAAGGCGAATCGACCAGTCTGGTCTCGCCCCCGTCCAGGTATCCCACGGCGCTGTCGACCACATACCCCACACAGTCGACCATGCGCACCCGGAAATGGGCGCCGCTATCCAGATCCACCTCGATGGCCTCTTCGGGAATGAACTTGGGCTCGGTGGTCATGATCATCTTTCCGGCCGCCGACTGCGGCAGCTCATCTACAGTGCGCTGTCTTATGAAGTCATCGTGGATGTTGGGGATCACCAGCGTCTCCATCATCCGCTTGATAAAGGTGGATTTTCCAGTGCGTACCGGACCCACCACCCCCACGTAAATGTCGCCCGCTGTGCGCTGAGCTATGTCTTTATAGATATCGTGTTGCATGGCTATCCCCCCGCTTTTATTCCGAGACGATCGGGATCAGCAGAGTTCTCTTGTCCCCGATCCGGTCGTCTTCCAAGTCATTAGACTGCATGATGGCATCTACCGAGGTATTGTACCGTTTGGCGATCTGCCATACTTCTTCACCGGTGTCACAGTAGTAGATGGTGAGAGCGGTATTTTTGTCTACCTCTTTGACCGTCTCCTCATCCACGGTGACATCTTCGACCACATTGCCCGAAAATTGCTGGGTGAGCACAGCTTGGCAAGCGATATCCAGCTGCAGCTCGATGGCACCGTCTCCCCCCAGCGACCAACTGATGGTCGCGATCTGGGCATTTAGGTCCACAGCCGCGCTTTCAGCTGATTGACCGGCGGGCAGACGCAATTCGCAGTCGAGATTTTTGTCCTGCACCTGCAGCACCTCATCGGCGCCGCGTCCCAACACTGTGACTTTAATAGTACCGGAAGATACGACGTTCTCCCCTTCGGTGCGGCTGCCCATCAGGTTGAGTTCGCCCCACACATCGTAGATGGTCTCGATGGGGGCCCCGTCAAGGTGCAGCTGTTTTTTGATCTGTACGGTAGTGGGGGCCAAGATCGTCGACGAAGCACAGGCAAACGGTTTTGTCTTGTACTGGTAGTCATAGGTAGTGGAAAACACATCGCGTATCGTCTCGACGGTGGTCTGCTCAAAACAGATAGCGGTGACCTCCCCCACGATCTGGGTGGAGAGTACAGTATTTTCGCCTTCTATATTCTGCTTGAGCTCCACTTTGCTGTCGAGAACGGCTAGACGCACATCGTACTGCATGTCGGAGGTGCACCCGTCGATATCGACCACCTGGCTGACGGGTATGACATAGTCGGCTGTCTGCACGCTGCCATCCTCCATCAGGTAGGTGACGTGGGTCTTACACTCCCCTTTGATGATGACTTTGTTGGTTATAACTTTGTAGTCGCCGGGTTCGATACGGCTCTCGGCGCCGATGACGGCCCGTACAGAGCCGTTTAAGGCCAGATCGGTCTCGTCTTCAGCACTAAAGAGCTTTTGCCCCATTGCCGCGGGGAAGCTGGCCTGCATCTCCTCTTTTTTCTGCTGGATACCACCGCCCTGCACGTCACTGAGTACTGTTTGGGTGCTGACTCCACTGACCTTTACCCGGATGGATACCGAGCTGCGCACCGAGATAGCGCGGGGGTTGGTGGCACGGCAGTTGATATACTCGCCTTTCACTGCCGTCTCGACCAGATCGCTCTCGATGGGGACTTTGCAGTCTATCTGTTTGGTAAAAGGAATGGTCTGCTCAAAACACTGCAGAGCACTGCTGTCTTCTGAGGTGTACAGCAGGGTGAACTGCAGGTAGCCGTCGAGAATGACTTTCGAATCTACCTTTTGTTTGTTGACGATGTGGGGCGTGCCGATGCACTTGACGATGCGCACGATCTCTGCCAGATAATCGGGCAGGATGAAATCGCTCTCTACCGTCTGTTCAAACGTCTTGTCTAATACGGCGTTGCCCAGCTGGTAGGTCCTGGTATCTTTTTTCAGCTCCATGGCGTAAAACCTCCTCAAGTTCCCGTTTAATCCATCTTTATTTGGACAGGGAGGGGTTTATGACACCTTATCGCGTGATCGGCCCCACATATTTGTAAAAAATATCGTTTATCCGCTCTCGGCCCTGCTGTGCGATACGTGCGGGGACTTTTGGCAGGCCTGCAGACCTCCTGCCGCCGAGCAGCGGCGCGAGTTTTGCGAAGCGAAGGTTTACGGCTCAGTACTGTATAGCATGATTTTATATGTATATGCGGAATATCTGAAAGAGCCGCCCTGCTCTGCCGGCGTATCGCGACTTTAGGGACTAAATAAAGAGGACCGGAAGCAGATACACCTGCCCCCGGTCTTTTTTATTTACATGGCACTTTACTTTTTCTCGGTCAGTAGCGCTGGAGCGCACTGTACATTGGCGATCGCGCTGGCCGACCAGTATGCGAGCATGTGCAGCGGTCGATCGCCGGTAGCTACTATCTTGTAGGGTTGATCGGCAAAGATATAATAGGCGATATCTTTTTGCAGGGCAAACACCTCATCGGGAAAGATGAGCAGACCGGCGCCAGCGGTAACAAGGGCCATCTCATCGGCGTTGCGCGAGACATAAAAGCCCCCGCGCTGGCTGGCAGCTGGTTGGGCGACTACACGGCCGGAAGAAAGGCCCGGCGTCTCGAGCACAGCCTCGACGGTGGCGGCACCGCCCCACAGCTGGTACACTTGGCCCTGGCCGCGATGGGCAATGCGGTACCCACCGTCACGGCAGTAGTACTCATTTTGATCCCAGCGGCCGCGATCAGCCCCCAGTTGGCCGGGAAAGCGCTCAGTAGCTGAACCGTTGACCCCGATACACAGCTCGATACCCACATCGGTCATATTTTTTAGCCGGTGCGGCTGGCCCTCGGCGTGGAACATACAGTCGCCGGCCTGGACCTGATGCGTGCTGCCATCGGGGTAATACTGACAGCCACGGCCGGTGAGCGCATACTCGATCTCGGACCGATTTTCGTGGTACACATAACCGGGCAGGCTGGGTGAGGATACCCCCGCCCCCTGTATGGCCCGCATAAGGGACATCTTGTCTTCATCAAAGATGGTCTTGCCCAAATTTCCCCGATTGATGGGGCAGCCATCAAAACTGGGAGAAGCCGCCCAGCGAGCCGCTTCTACGTACTGACCGGTGACCAGGTCTTTGCCCACGTCGGTATCCATCACTCTGTACATCCGCTGACATCTCCTTTATCGTTTAGGCCGCATACACATACGGCCCAACGCCTTTTTACCATCATACTGCGGCGCTGATGGCACGTCAAGGACAGCCAAATAGAAGCAGCGATTCGGACTCTTTTTGTTCTGGCTCTATTGGCCCATAGCCGGTACAGCGGTTTGCCGAGGCAGAATATATGCCGGCTGGCCAGGTTTAGACACACAATAAGCAAAGAGCCGTCTACCTCCCCGCATGTGGGGGCAGACGGCTCTTTGTCACCTGTGTTCGTCTTTGATCTTGAAGATCTTTTTTAAGATACCGGACATGAATTTTGAGCTCTTGATCACTACGACTTGCATGCTGTGTGCCCCCTATTCTTGATCGCCCGGCCCCACAGGAGGGGCTGTGTTCAGCAGGAAACGAGCAGGCCCAGTAAAATGAGCACGACTGCCACGACCACCACTACAGAACCGGAGCTGAGACAGAAAGAGAGCAGTAGACCGGCGCCCAGTGTGACCATCATCAGTTTGAGCGCTCTGTTTCGTTTCACGGTCATTCCCCCCTCCTGCCTGTTTAGTACAGTATATACAGAAGGGGCGTTTTTGGTTCATTCCCGCACCAAAAGCACCAGCAAAACACCTTGTTTTACCCCGATCTTGCAGCAGATGTCGGTGAACTCGTTGCTGACCCCAATCGGAAAATGGCTCTCCATCGTGTAGCCGGACAGCGGGTACTTGACCCCCTGCAAACTGACGCCCAGGCACTGCGGGGTGAAACTGAATACCGAGAGATAGCGATACCCCTCGTCGGGCAGCAGCACCTCTTCGTCTTGCAGCATGAAGGCGCGGGTGCTGGCATCAGCCAGCACGCCGCTGGCCCCCTGCGCCTTTAAATAAAAGAGATTTTGCAAATTGGCGATCGTGTGATCGAGCCGGGCGCCGGTGCCCCCCAAGATCAAGAAATCTTCGAAACCGCGTCTCAGTCCCTCTTTGAGGGCGATGCGGGTATCGGTGTCATCTTTGACCGGATCGAACTTGACGGTGGGGATATCGGCGGGGAGGACATCGATAGAGTCGAGATCGCCCATGAGCAGATCGGGCGTTATGCCGGCTTTTTGCAGGTGCCGGTACCCGCCGTCGGCGCAGATGACAAAATCTTGCGGGCCTATTTGCGACCGCAAAAAGTCCACCTCCTCCATGGGGGCGGCTCCCACCACTACACAGCGCGATTTCTCCACGGCTCTTCACTTTCCTTTCTCTGTACAGAGCTCTGGGGCCTCGGGGCCCGCTCGCACAGGGGGGACAGCTAAGAAAGCCGTCCCCCATTTTTATCGCCGAGACCGCCGTACTGCACGGCCGCTACAGCTGCCAATCTTTGATATCTTTTACTGCCTGGTAGAGGGCCACGTAACTCTGGTGGCGGGAGGGGGCGATCTTGCCCTGCTCCAGTGCGGCCAGCACGGCGCAGCCCTTTTCACAGGTGTGGGAACAGCCCACGAACTTACACTGCCCCACCAGCGGCGCGATCTCGCGGAAGGTGTACTGCAGCTGATCTTTTAATATGCCTTCCTGCCGGTGCAGGTCCACATCGGAAAAGCCCGGCGTATCGGCGATATAGCCGCCAAAGGGCAGCTGGAACAGCTCCACGTGGCGGGTGGTGTGCCGACCGCGGCCCAGCTTTTCGCTGGTCTCGCCGGTCTTGAGGGAGAGGCCCAGCCCCAGATGGTTGAGCAGGGTGGATTTGCCCACCCCCGAATTGCCGCAAAAGGCGGAGACTTTGCCGGCCAGACAGTCGAGGACCTGCTGCTTCCAGGCTTTTTGCTGGTAGTCCACCTCGATGACGGTAAAGCCCGCCTGGCGGTAGATATCGGCCACCCCGGGCAGCTGGGCCATATCCAGCTTGGTGAGCACTATGATCGGCTCGACATCTTTATATTCGGCGATCGAGAGCAGTTTGTCGACCACGAACAGGTTGGGCGACGGACTGACTGCCGACACTACCACGATGAACTGGTCGATATTGGCCATGGGCGGCCGGATAAAGGCGTTTTTACGGGGGGAGATCTCCTCGATGACCCCCTTCTCGTTTTGATCGACCGAGATCGTGACCTCGTCGCCCACTGTCGGGCTGAGGCCGCGCTTGCGAAAAATGCCTTTGGCACGGCACTCGATCAGGCCGCTGCCGCACTGTACATAGTAAAAGCCGCTTATAGCCTTTAAAATGCGCCCGTTCATCATCGGCTACTCCCCTTCTTCGCCGCTGTCAGCGCTGGAACCGGAGCTGGAGCTGGACTGGCTGGACGAGCTGGAGCTGGAGGAAGAGCTGCTGGACTGGCTCGAAGAGGCGGCGGGCTCTTTTCCCTCGCTGATCTGGATAGAGACTACCGTACCTTTGGCCACCCGGATGCCTTTGCTGGGGTTTTGGCTGACGACTTTGCCTTTGTCGGCATCGCTGTCGGTATAGACGTTCTCTACCCCGCCGATGGTCAGCCCTTTGGCCGACAGTGCGGCGCGAGCGCTGGACTCGGACAGGCCTATGAGATTGGGCACCTCGACCAGTTCATCCTGGGGCTCCTCTTCCTTTTCGGCCCCGTCGCTGACAACCAGTGTTACGGTGCTGCCTTTTTTGACCTCGGTACCCGCTTCGGGATCGAGACGGATGACGTACTTGAGCGGCACCGTGTCGCTCTTTTCGCGGGTGACGCTCACCACCAGGTCCATCTTTTCCAGCTGGCGCTGGGCGCTGGAGGCCTCGACATTTGAGAGGTCGGGGATCTTTACCACCTCGGGGCCCTTGCTGACTTTTACAGTGATGGCCTGCGATTTTTTGATCTTGGTGCCCGCGCGGGGCGATTGGGAGATGATGGTCCCCTTTTCGACCTTGTCGCTGTAGGCCTCTTCTTTTTTGAAAGTGTAGTCTTTATACTGCTCTTTGGCCTGGGTATAGGTGAGACCGGTCACCTGTGGGACCGATACCTTTTTGCCGCCGAACACGCCGGTATTGACCAGCACCATGCCGATGATGAGCAGCAGCGCCGCCACCAGAAAAGCTGCGGCCACACCGCCCAGCACCACCATATTGTTGACCTTTTTTTTGCCCGGTTTGGCGCCGGACGTTTTTTTGCCGGTCTCTGGCGGCTGGGTCTGCTTTTCACGCACGTCTTCGATGGCATTTACGTATTTGGTGGGTTCGGCGTCGACGAAATACTTGTACTGGAAGCTGATGGAGGGGTTCTTTTTAAACTCCTCGATATCCAGGAGCATCTCTGAGGCCGACTGATAGCGCAGATTTACATCTTTCTGCATGGCCTTTAAGGTGATCTCCTCCAGCCCCTCGGGAATATCGGCGTTGATAGAGCGGGGGGATACCGGTTTATCGGATATCTGTTTAATGGCCACACTGACGGCAGTATCGGCCTCGAAAGGCAGCTGGCCGGTGAGCATCTCGAAGAGGATGACCCCGGTGGAGTAGAGATCGGCTTTGGCGTCGGTCTCGTCCCCACGGGCCTGCTCGGGGCTGATATAGTGCACCGAACCGATGGCCTTATCGGTGATGGTGCGATTTTCGCTGCGGGCAAAGCGGGCGATGCCAAAATCCATCACCTTGAGCGAACCGTCGGGCAGCAGCATGATGTTTTGCGGCTTGATATCGCGGTGGATGATGCCCCGGTCGTGAGCGTGTTGCAGCGCCCGCAATATCTGCTGCGTGAAGTGGACGGCATCTTTCCAGGTGAGCACCCCCTGCTGCTGGATGTACTCTTTTAAAGTGATGCCGTCGATGTGCTCCATGACGATGTAGTTGATGCGGTCGGTGAAGTTGACATCGAACACCTTGACGATGTTGGGATGGGAGAGCAGAGCGATAGCCCGCGACTCGTTTTTAAAGCGGCGGATGAACTCCTCGTTCTCGGCAAACTCGTCTTTGAGGATCTTGACCGCCACTGTTTTTTGCTCGAGCAGGTCGGTGGCTTTGTACACGTTGGCCATGCCGCCGATGCCGATGATCTCCTGCACCAGGTAGCGGCCATCCAGTCTTTTTCCGATATATTTGTCCATAGTGACCTGCCCCCTAACCGATCAAAACTGCAGTGGAGTTGTCGCTGCCGCCGCGGGCGTTGGCCTCGTCGATGAGCGCCTGGGCCGCATCGAAAAAGTCGTGTTCGCGCACCAGCTGCCAGAGTTCACGGTCATCGATATGGCCGGTGACCCCGTCGGTGCACAAAAGCAGGATATCCCCATCCTGCAGAGGGATCTCGTCGTAGTCGATATCTATGTTGCGGTTGATACCCACCGCCCGGGTGATGACGTTGCGCTTGGGGTGGTTTTTGGCCTCTTCGGGCGAGATCTGTCCCTGGTCTACCAGCACCTGTACCATCGAGTGGTCGCGGGTGAGCTGCACGATATCGTCTTTTTGCAGTAAGTAGGCGCGGGAATCGCCCACATGGGCGATATGTGCCACCGAGTCTTTGACCACACAGGCCACCAGCGTGGTGCCCATGCCGGCCAGTTCGGGCTGCTCCATGATCTTGTCGATCATCAAGTTGTTGGCCCGGGAGATGGCCACCTCTAAAAAGTTTTTGAGCGACCCGCTGGGCAGCTGGTCGAGACCCTCGTCCACCGACTGCTCGAAGGCGTCGACCACCAGTTTGCTGGCTATAGCGCCGCCCACCGCGCCGCCCATACCGTCGCACACCACCGACCAGATGGTCCCGTCGGCCAGAGCGCCGGATTTGGCGCAGTCTTGATTTTGCTGCCGCATAACACCGGTATCGGTTTGAGATACGATCCTAAGCATACTGTCTCCTCCTACTACTGTTGCAAGCTCTGGCGGCGCAGCTGGCCGCAGGCGGCACTGATATCCTGCCCCAGTGTGCGCCGTACCGTGGCGTTGACTCCCCGGTCTTGCAGCCAGGCCTGAAATTGCGAGACCTGATGGCTCTGTGTGTAGCCGGTCTCCTGTACTTTATTGACCGGTATCAGGTTCACATGACACATGAGACCGCGGCACAGGTCGGCCAGCTGCCGGGCGCAGTCACGGCTGTCGTTGACCCCGTCGATAAGCGTGTACTCGAAGCTTATGCGGCGGCCAGTCTTTTGCTCGAACTGGCGGCAGGCGGCGAGCACCTGGTGGATGCGGTATTTGCGGTTGACCGGCATCAGCTGGTCGCGCAGCGCGTCGTTTGGCGCGTGCAGCGAGATGGAGAGCGTGATGGGCAGCCCCTCATCGGCCAGCTTTAAAATACCCGGCACGATGCCGCAGGTAGAGAGTGTGATGTGCCGGGGGCTGAGATCCATACCGCGGCTATCGGTAACCAGGCGGATAAAATCCAGCACGTTCTGGTAGTTGTCCAGCGGCTCGCCGATGCCCATGAGCACGATGTTGCCGATGCGCTCGCCCAGATCATCGGCGGCAGTGTAGATCTGATCGAGTATCTCGGCGGCGGTGAGATCGCGCACATAGCCGGCCAGTGTGGATGCGCAGAAACTGCAGCCCATTTTGCAGCCCACCTGGGTGGAGAGACAGATGGACAGGCCGTGCTTATAGCGCATGACCACGCACTCTACCGTCTCGCCGTCGGGCAGTGAAAACAGGTATTTTACGGTGCCGTCGAGCTGGGAGACCAGCTTTTTCTCGATGGTCACTTTGGCGATGGTGCCGCGCGCTGCCAGCTGCTCGCGAAAGGCCTTGGGCAGGTTTTTCATATCCTCGAAGGCGGCGGCGCGCTTTTGGTGCAGCCAGCCAAACAGCTGGCCGGCGCGGTAGGCCGGTTGGCCGCACGCCTTGACCAGCTCTTCTACCTGTGCATAAGAGAGACCATTTATCTGTTGCATGGGGTTCCCCTTTTCAGTTTGGCGATAAAAAAGCCGTCGCTGCCCGTTTGATGGGGCAGCAGTGTAGCCATGCCGTCGGTGACGGTGGCGCCGGGACACAGACCGGTGAGATCGACGGCGGTAAAATCGGGGCAGTCGCGCAGGAATTTGCCCACCACGCCCTGATTTTCATTGGGGCTGAGGGTACAGGTGGAGTACACCAGCACGCCGCCGGGGCGCAGCTGTTCTGCCGCCTGTTTTAAGATGCGCAGCTGCAGATCGGGCAGATCTTTGATCTCGCCGCGCTGCTTGTAGCGCAAGTCGGGCTTTTTGCCCAGGATACCCAACCCCGAGCAGGGCACGTCGCACAGTATCTTGTCGGCCAGCGGCACCCCGGTATAGGGGGTGGTGGCGTCGTGACAAGCGGCAGTGAGGTTTATGATGCCCAGGCGCCGGGCGCCATCTTCGATCTTGGGCAGCTTTTGTGCCCAGATATCGAAAGCGCAGAGCCGCCCCTGGCCGCCCATGTACTGGGCGACAGTAAAGCTCTTGCCGCCGGGGGCGGCGCAGCAGTCGAGTACCGTGTCGCCGGGCTGGGCACCCAGCGCCTGGCAGCAGTACTGCGATGAGAGGTCCTGTACATGAAACAGCCCCTCGGCAAAGCTGGGCAGCCCCGGCAGGTAGCCGGTACGGCGCAAGAGCAGGCAGTTTGGCAGCGCGGTGGGCTCGGCTGTCAGCCCCTCATCAGAGAGGCGCCGGATCAGGTCTGGGGCGGTAGTCCGGAGCGTATTGACCCGGATGAACGTGGGAAACTCGCCCTCGAAACGGGCCAGCAGCTGGCGTGTCTGCTCCTCTCCGTAGGCCTTACACCACATCTTGGCGATCCAGGGCTCTACCGAATAGCGCACCGACAAATCGCTGCCGCTATAAGTGGGTTTGCCATCGCGCAGGTAACAGCGCAACACGGCATTGACCAGACCGGTGGCACTTTTTTGCCGCAGCAGAGCCGGCAGCCGCACGGTCTCGTTGACGGCGGCGGCATCGGGCACCCCATCCATCGACTGCAGCTGGTACAGGCCCAGCCGCAGCGTGTTGCAAATCGGCGGGGTGAGCTTTTTGCCCGCACAGTACCCTGCGAGCTGCGCATCCAGCCGACGGCGGGCGGCGGTGACCCCATAGACCATGCGGGTGCACAGCGCCCGCTCTTTGGCCGGCAGCCCGCTTTTTTGCAGGGCGGCATCGAGAGCTGCATCGACGTAGCCGCCGTCCTCGCACCGGGTGAGCACCTGTACGGCTACCAGTCGGGGGTTTTGTTGCCCAGCTGCCATGTGCAGCCCTCCTTTTTGCTTACATCTAGTCGTTGCGGCGGCGGCCGAACAGCAGCACCAGCCGCAACAGGTTGGCCAGCGATACCAAGAGCGACGCCACATAGGTGAGCGCGGCGGCGGTGAGCACCTTTTTGGCCCCCTGCAGCTCCTCGCTGGAGAGCATGGCCTGCTGGCCGATGATGGCGATGGCCCGGCGGGAGGCGTTAAACTCTACCGGCAGCGTGATGAGCTGGAATACCACCACCAGGGAAAACAGCACGATACCGGCAGTTACCAGTGGCTGCGCGCCCATGAAATAGCCGATGAGCACCAGCGGGATCGACAGCGTGGAGCCCAAATTGGTGAGTGGGATGATAGCATTGCGCAGTTTTAGCGGCGCGTAGTGCTCGGCGTGCTGCAGCGCATGCCCGGCCTCGTGTGCGGCGACCCCGATGGAGGCCACCGATGTGGAACCGTACACATCCTGCGAGAGGCGGATGACCCCGGCGCGCGGATCGTAGTGGTCGGTAAGGCTGCCGGCCACCGGCTCGACCCGAATGTCGTAAAGGCCGGCCCCGCGCAGGATATCCTCTGCCGCGCGGCTGCCGCTGATGCCACGGCTGGAGAGCACCCGGCTGTAGCGGGCAAAGGTGGACTTTACCTTGTACTGGGCCCACACGGTGATGAGCAGTGCGGGGACCACCAGCAGCAGATAGTAGTAGTCAAAGTAGAAAAAAGGCATGTATGCCCCTCCTTTTTGGGGGCTATTCCCCCATTTTGCGGCCCAGCTGCAGCCCGCGGCGGCACTTTGCACCATGCCCCTGCAAGAACTGCTCTGCGCTCATGCGCTTTGACCCCTCGAGCAATACATCTGTCAGGGCTACGACTCCGCCGTCGCCGCAGGCCACCTGCAGTGTGCCGTCGGCGGTCAGCTGGCCGGCGGCGGTGCCGGCAGCGCCCGAAATCACCCGAGAGGAAAACACCTTGAGCTTTTTGCCGTCAAAAAAAGTATGGGCTACCGGCCAGGGATTTAGGCCGCGAATGTGATCGTGTACCTGCTGTGCCGTAAGCGAGAAGTCGAGCTCGGCGATCTGCTTGTCCAGCATGGGGGCGTAGGTGGACTGACCGTCGTCCTGCTTTTGACGGGGCGCGGTGCCGTCGGCGATGCCCGTGAGCGTTTTGAGGAGCAGATCGGCCCCCACCTTGGCCAGGCGCTGATACAGCTGGCCGGAGGTCTCGTCCCCGCCGATCTCGACGGTGTCGGTGTAGATCATGTCGCCGGTGTCGAGACCGGCGTCCATATACATGGTGGTGACGCCCGTCGTCTTCTCCCCGTTTATCACCGACCACTGGATAGGTGCGGCGCCCCGGTATTTGGGCAGCAGCGAGCCGTGGACGTTGATACAGCCCAGCGGCGGCAGATCGATGACCTGCTGAGGCAGTATTTTGCCGTAGGCCACCACGGCGATGAGGTCGGGCTGCAGGCTGGCCAGCAGCTCGATCGTCTCGGCTTTTTTGACCGAGGCGGGCTGGTATACCGGGATGCCGAGCTGTTGCGCCAGCTGTTTGACCGGCGGTGCGGTGAGTACTTTTTTGCGCCCGACCGGCTTATCCGGCTGGGTAAATGCGGCGACGACCCGGTGCCCGCTGTCGGCCAGCGCCTGCAGGCTGACAGCGGCAAACTCCGGTGTGCCCATAAAGACGATGTTCATAAATCGGCCCCCTTATCTGCTCAGTGCGCCTGCTCCTGCTCGGCCTCGTACTCGGCCTGCTTCTCGGCCACCAGCTCCTCCAGCTCTTCCTGGGTGAGCATCTTCTCGGCTTTGTCCACATACAAAACGCCGTCTAAATGGTCCAGCTCGTGGCACACGCAGCGGGCAAACAGGTCCTCGCCTTCCTCTTCGTGCACGGCGCCGGTGCGGTCCTGAAAGCGCACCCGCAATTTATGCGGGCGCACCACAAAGCCCCACTGGCCGGGAAATGACAGGCAGCCCTCCAGACCGTCATCCTCCCCCTCGGTCCAGAGGATCTCGGGGTTTACCAGCTCCATGGGGCCATCGCCCACATTGATGACTACTACCCTGCGCAAAACGCCTACCTGCGGGGCGGCCAGGCCGGCGCCTTCGGCCTGTTCCAGCGTCTGATACATGTCGTCGATCAGGGTGGCCAGCTTGTCGTCGAACACCTCGACCCGGCGGCTCTTTTTGCGCAGGATCTCCTGCTCTTTGGTCAAAATATTGCGGTATGCCATCGTTTCATCTCCTATATCTGTGGGGCGCGCCCCGGTAAATATGCCGTAAAACCGCAGTGCGATGCGGCTGCGCAGTGCTTTTGCAGTGCTCTTATTATAGCATCCGGGCGGATGCGGTTTGGTTTCTCAATTGTTAATAAACTGTTACTTTGGGCTTTAAATCTCGCCTTGCGGCCAGAAATCGACTGCTAAACGCACCCCGAACAGCTTTTTTTGCTCGGCCAGCTGCAGGATCGCGGTGCGAAACAGCTGGCGGGTGCGGGCGTCTTTGCGGCACTTGGCGATGATCTTGTAGCGGTAGCGGTCGCCGACCCGCTCGACCAGAAACGGGGTGGGGCCCATGAGCCGCAGCGGCAGCCCCGCATACTCGCCGGTGGCCAGCTGACCCAGTATCTCCATCAGCGCCCGGCCGGCCTGCAGGCAGCTCTCGCGCTGGGTGGCCGAGAGCGAGAACATGGCCATGTGGCAGTAGGGCGGATAGAGCAGATAGCGGCGGGCCTGCAGCTCCTCCGTAGCGAAGGTGTCGTAGTCCTGCTTGGCGGCCAGCTGCAGCACCCGGTTTTTCGGGTCGAAGGTCTGCAGGATGGCGCGGCCGGCATCGGCCCCACGGCCGCCGCGGCCCACCACCTGGGTGACCAGTGAGAAACAGCGCTCGTAGCTCTGGTAGCTGGTGCCGGCCAGAAGGTTGTCGATACCCAGCACCCCCACCAGCGTGACGCCGGGAAAATCGAGCCCCTTGGCCACCATCTGGGTGCCCACCAGCACATCGTATTCGCCGCGGGAAAAAGCCTCTAAAAAGGTGCGGTGGGCGTTTTTGGAGGCGGTGGTATCGGTGTCCATACGCAGGATGCGGGCCCCGGGCAGCGCCTTTTCCAGCTCGTCCTCCAGCTTTTGGGTGCCGGCGCCAAGCAGGCGCAGATGGGGTTCGCCGCAGTTGTCACAGCAGGTGGCCATAGGCGCCGAGTAGCCGCAGTAATGGCACATGAGCCGCCCGTTGGCCCGGTGATAGGTGAGCGGTATGTCGCAGTGGGGGCACTTGGCCACCGCCCCGCAGGTGGGACAGGTGGCCGAGGTGTGGTACCCCCGGCGGTTGAGCAGCAGGATGCTCTGCTTGCCGGCCTGCAGGTTTTTTTGCAGCTCGCGGCGCAGGGGGCGCGACAGATCTTCCACCGCGCCGGCGGCCATCTCGGCCCGCATATCCACCATCTGTACCTGGGGCAGCTGCGCACCGGCGTAGCGGGCCGGCAGCTGGTAGAGTGCGATCTCGCCTTTTTTGGCGCGGTAATAGGTGTCGATGCTGGGGGTGGCCGAGGCCAGCACCACCTGGGCCCCGTGGCGGCGGGCCCGCCAGCAGGCCACATCGCGGGCGTGGTAGCGGGGGGCCGAGTCGGAGTGATAGCTGCTCTCCTGCTCCTCGTCGAGGACGATGAGACCGATGTTTTCGAGTGGGGCAAACACTGCCGAGCGGGTGCCGATGACGATATCGGCCTCTTTTTGACGGATGCGCCGGTACTCGCTGAGACGCTGGCCCACCGAGAGCGCCGAGTGGATGACCGCCACCCGCTGGCCAAAGAGCTTTTTAAAGCGGGTGATCACCTGGGGGGTGAGCGAGATCTCGGGCACCAGCAGCATAGCCTGCCGCCCCTGCTCGAGCGCGTGGCGGATGAGGTCGACGAACACCACCGTTTTGCCGGAGCCGGTGACCCCGTAGAGCAGGTCGCAGCCCCAGCTGCCGCTGTCCATACGGCCCCGGATATCGGCGGCGATCTGCTGCTGGGCGCAGGTGAGCTGCACCGGCTGCTCGCCGCCGCTTTCTACAGTGAACACCTCTTTGTAGTCGTACTGCTCGAAGTAGCGGGCAGCGCCGGCGCGCACCAGCCGGTCGGCCACCGAGCGGGTGACCCCGGTCTGGTACAGCGCCGCGCGCAGCGGCATACCGGTATTGCCGCAGGGAGCCAGCAGCTGGTAGAGCTGCTGCTGTTTGGCGGTGAGCTTGCCCGAAAAGCCGGCGGTGGCGGCGATGCTGGTGGCCTGGTCGCTGACGTAGCGGCGGCGGTTCTCGGCCGTTTTGAGCAGCGCCCCCCGGCGCAGGAGCTCAGCGATCGCGCGGTCGCCGGGCTCCAGCTCCAGCTGGCGGCACAGCGCCCGCAGCTCGGCTCGGCCGCCCTGTGCGGCCAGACAGTCGAGCACCCGGGCCTCGGTCTCGGACCGGGGGGCGGTATCGGGGGCGGTGAGCTGCAGGTACTCGCGGATGTGCACCCCGGCCCCGGCGGGCAAAATGGCTTTGGCCGCGTCGTACCAGGTGCAGAAAGTGGACTCTTTTAAGTAGTCGATGAGGTCCAACAGCTCGGGGCTGTCGCACAATTCGCTGTCGTACACAGTGGCGATCGTTTTGTAGCCGGTACAGTCGCACGCATCTCTATCCTCGCAGGAGAGCACCAGCGCACTGCGCACCCGGCCCCCGCGGCCAAAAGGCACCGTGACCCGGGCGCCGCGGCGCACCTGGGGAGCCAGCTCGTCGGGTACGAGATAGCTGTAGCCCCGGTCAAAGTAGAAAGCGGCACCGTCCACCGCTACCGTCGCTATACGTTTTGCCGCGGACAATGGCCGCCCCCCTTTTTTGACAGCGCGTACAGCCGACACCGAAAGCGGCATAGAGCGGCACGGGCTGCTTTTAAGTGTGGTAACGATCTTTCCTCCCGATCGCGCACGCGCACATCGGGCCGGTATGCCGACATGCAGGCGATCGGATAAACAGGCCGGGCACAAGTTGCCGCGCGCCACCCACGGTCCGGTACTGCCGGCCTAGCGCGCGCCGATCACCGATCACTGCGCGGCGGGATTTTTTTGCCGGTAGATGGCCAGCAGTTTATCCAGCAGGCGGTCGGCCAGCTCCTCTTTGCTCATGAGCGGCAGCGGCAGCTCCTCGTCTTTAGACAGCAGCGTGGCCACATTGGTGTCGACGCCGAACCCGGCGCCGGGCTGTTTTAAGCTGTTGGCGACGATGAGGTCGCAGTGCTTGCTGTCGAGTTTTTTGCGGGAGTTCTCGATGAGGTCGCGGGTCTCCATGGAAAAGCCGCAGACCACCTGGCCCGGAGCGGCGGCGTGGCCCACCTCTTTTAGGATATCTTTGGTGCGCACCAGTTGCAGCGTGCCGTCGGACTGAGACTTTTTGATCTTGTCGTCGGCAAACTGCGCCGGGGTGAAGTCGGCCACGGCGGCGGCTTTGACGATGATATCCTGTGTCGGCAGCCGGGTCATCACCGCCTCGTACATCTGGCTGGCCGAATCGATGGGCACCATCGCCACCCCCGGCGGCGGGATCAGCTGTACTTTGCCGGTGACCAGCGTGACCTCGGCCCCGCGGCGGCGGGCACAGTCGGCGATGGCATAGCCCATTTTGCCGGTGGAGCGGTTGGAGATAAAGCGCACCGGGTCTAAGAACTCGCGGGTGGGGCCGGCGGTCACCAGTATGCGTTTGCCGGCCAAGTCTTGCCGCTGCTCGAGTTGGCGCAGGATACAGTCCACCAGCTCGGGGGGCTCGGGCAGACGGCCGGCGCCTATGTCGCCGCAGGCCAACCGCCCGCTGCCGGGCTGCAGGATGAGCATGCCCAGGTCGCGCAGCGTCTGGATGTTTTTTTGCACCACCGGGTTTTGCAGCATGGCGGTATTCATGGCCGGGGCGATGATCTTTTTGCAGGTGGCGGCCAGAAAGGTGGTGGTGAGCATATCGTCGGCGATACCGCCGGCAAATTTGCCGATGATGTTGGCGCTGGCCGGGGCCACCACGAACAGATCGGCCCCGGTGTTGAGCGAGATGTGCTTGACATCCCAGGAGAACAGCCGGTCGAAAGTATCGATATAGGTCTTGTTTTTGGTGAGGGTCTCGAAGGTGAGCGGGGTGATGAACTGGGTGGCGTTCTCGGTCATGATGACGTGCACGTCGACCCCTAACTTGGTCAGGGCGCTGGCCACGTTGGCCATCTTATAGGCGGCGATACCGCCGGTGATGCCCAGCAGCACCTTTTTTCCGGTATAGTCCACAGGCGTTTCCCCCTCTGCTGGCCGGCTCGCCGCCGGCGCTATCGGTCATAAAAGGCGTAGGGGGAGGGGCTGGCCCCTCCCCTGCTATAGATATCGTGTTCAGTCGTTATCGTGGTGGGTGGCCGGGCGCACCGAGCACTCACCGTCGGCAAACTCCTCCACCGCCAGCTTGACCGGCTTTTCGGTGAGGATCTCTTTTTCTTCCTCGGCCTCCTCGCAGATCTCGCGGGCGCGTTTGGCGACGGCCACTACCAGCGAATAGTAGCTCTGGTTGGGCTCTAACAGCTCGGACATGGCCGGGCGCAGCATATTGGTCTCTCTTTTGGTATTAGACATGTTGTATCACTCTTTCCATAAATGCACGCATGCGCGTGGTGGCGGTCTTTTCGGCCTGCATGATGGCGCCGATGCGGCCCACGCATTGCTCCACTGTATCGTTTAGGGCCAGGTAGTCGTAGTTGACGTACTCACCCAGCTCGCTTCTGGCCACTTCGAGGCGGCGCTCGATGGTGGCGCTGTCCTCGGTCCCGCGGCCGGTGAGGCGCTCGCGCAGCTCTTTGATGCTGGGCGGGGCGATGAAGATGAGCACCGCCTCGGGCAGCAGGCGCTTTACGTTCTTGCCGCCGGTCACCTCGATCTCCAGCAGCATGTCGCGGCCCTGGCGCAGGGTCTCTTCGACCGGGGCGCGGGGCGTGCCGTAGTAGTTGCCGCAGTACTCCACGTACTCCAGCATCTCGCCGCTGGCTATCTTGTTTTCAAAATCCTGGCGGGTGATGAAAAAATAGTCTTTGCCGTCGATCTCGCCGGGGCGGGGGCTGCGGGTGGTAGCCGACACCGAAAAGGCGAAGCGGTCGGCATCCTGCTGCAGCATATGGCGGATGACCGTTCCTTTGCCCGAGCCCGAGGGCCCGGAGAGCACGTATAAAATACCCCTGCTGTCACTGCCCATCTTCCAGCTGTACCTCCTCTATGAGTTCCTGTTTTTCGTCGAGCCGGCCGGCTATGGTCTCGGGTTGGATGGCTGAGAGCACCACGTGGTCGCTGTCGGTGACGATGACCGCGCGGGTGCGCCGCCCGTAAGTGGCGTCAATGAGCAGGCCTTTGTCGCGGGCCTCCTGAATGATACGCTTGATGGGGGCCGACTCGGGGCTGACCACCGCCACCAGGCGGGAGGCCGAGACCATGTTGCCAAAGCCTATGTTGAGTAATTTCATACTGTTTCTCCTGCCGCTGGGGCCGTCACTCGATGTTTTGCACCTGTTCGCGCATCTTCTCGATCTCGCTCTTGAGCTCGACTACCAGCTTGGTGACGGCCATATCGGAGCACTTGGAGCCGATGGTATTGGCCTCGCGGTTAAATTCCTGTACCAAAAAGTCGAGCTTGCGGCCCACGGCGCCGCCGGCGGCAAAGATCTCCTCCAGCGAGCGGATGTGGCTGCGCAGCCGCACGACCTCCTCGTCCACCGCCACCTTGTCGGCGAAGATGGCCGCCTCGGTGAGGATGCGGGCCTCGTCGATCTGGCGGCTCTCCAGTATCTCTTGCAGTTTGGCCTGCAGGCGCTGCCGATATGCCTGTACCGTCTGGGGGGAGAGCACCTCGATCTCGTCGACCAGCTGGCCCACCCGCGACGCGCGGCAGGTGATGTCTTCTGCCATGCGGGCGCCTTCTTTTTGCCGCATGGTGCAAAACTCCTCCAGCGCGGCGGCGGCCACCTGGCTCACCAGCTGCCACACCTGCTGGGGGTCCTCCTGGGCGCGCTGCACCAGAAACACATCGGGGAAGCGGGCCACGTCGCACAGCGAGAGGTCATCGCGCACCTGCAGCTCCTGCTGCACGCCGCGCAGCGCCTGCACATAGCCGGCGGCCACCGCCCGATCGACGGCGATATGGGTATCTTGCCCCTGGATGGCCTGGAGATAGAGGTTGAGCTGGATCTTGCCGCGGGAGACCTGCGACGAGACCAGCGCCTTGAGTTTATCCTCCAGGTAGCCGTACATGCGGGGGGTCTTGCAGGCGAACTCGAAATAGCGGTGATTGACGCTCTTGAGCTCTACCAAAATGTCGTAGCCGCCCAGCTGCTGTTGGCTGCGGCCGTAACCGGTCATGCTCCTGACCATTTGCACACTCCCAATTTACAGCCGGTGCTCTGACAAGAGTACCGGCTGACTTTGATTTCTGTATAGTTTTCTTAAAAACATTCTACTATTTTTGACGGGGTGCTGTCAACCGAAAGGGCCGTCAAAATCGTCCATCCTCGTCTTTTGGCCGTTTTTCGCTGCCGGGCGCCGGCGGCGGGCCAAGAAAGAGCGCACCGGGGACACGAGGTCACCGGTGCGCTCTTGAGAGGTGCTCTTTTTGTATTCTAGACAGCGACCGGGCCGATCTGAGCGGCGATATCGGCGTGCTCGGCCATAAAAGCGGCCAGTTGCCGGCTGTTGGGGGTGGTGCGGCTGCCGGTAAACTGGATGGAGTAGCCGGCGGCGGCACTGCCCCACAGCAGGCAGTCGCGCAGGGACTTGTTTTGCACATAGGCGGTGAGGAACCCGGCGTTAAAGGCGTCGCCGGCGCCCAGCGTGTCTTTTACCGATACCGGGAAGGCCGGCATTTGGCAGCTCTCGCCGGGGCCGAACACCGCCGCCCCGGCGGCGCCGTTTTTGCTCACTACCACCCGGCAGCTCCGGCTCAACTTCTGCGCTGCCTGCACCCAGTCGGTGCAGCCGGTCAAGATGGGCAGCTCCTGGGTGGCAGAGCCGAACAGGATGTCGCTCGCGGCGGCGGCCTGCTCGAAGGCGCGGCGGATATCGTCGGTATAGCCGTGGGCCTCGACGCGCATATTGAGGTCGAAAGCCACCGTGACCCCCAGTTTATGGCAGCGGTGCATACAGTCGATGAGCGTGCTGCGGGTGGGGTCGAACAGGATGGGCACCCCGGTGGTGTAAAATACCGAGAACTGCGCCAGCAGCGCATCGGGCAGGTGATCGGGGGTGAGCAGTGTGAAAGCCGCCCCCTGCTCGGGGAAGGCAAAGCTCAGTTCGCGGTCGCCGTTTTGGTCGAAGATGTTGACGGTGACCATGGTAAAGCCGCCGGGCAGACGCACCAGATGGCTGGTGTCCACCCCGTCCTTTTCGAGGTGGTCGATGGAGAATTGGCCAAAGCCATCGGCCCCGATGAGGCCGGCGATGGCCACGCGGGTGCCCAGCCGACCCAGGCCCACTGCGGTGTTGGCCGCTGTGCCGCCGGGGCAGAGCATGCCTTTATTGCCCACCGAACCGCCGCGCATCAGGTCCTCGGCGCTCTGGGTGACAGTCTTGACGGCTCGGCGGTCGATGTTGATATCGGCGTTTATATCCCCCACGCAGAGGACGCCGGCTCTATTTTGTGGCACCGCCGCTCACCTCCCGGCCGCTTTGGCCGCCTGACAGAAAGCCCGCACTTTGGCGATATCTTTTTTCTGCAGGCGCGTGCCGTCGGGCAGGAACTCGTCGGTCTTGGTGAGCGAGTCGACGCCCCAGGGGCGGACGTGCTCGATGGCGGCGGCCACGTTGTCGGGGCCCAGGCCGCCGGCGATGATGACCGGGACATCGACCGACTCCACGATCTGGCGATCGAGATCCCAGTCGTGGGTGACGCCGGCCGCGCCGATCTCATCGTGGTCCGGCGCCACCGAGTCTAAAATGAGCAGGTCGGCCCACTGGGCGTATTTCTTGGCAAAATCCACCGCCTCGGGGCCGGTCATGGGCACCGCCTGCATGACCCGGGTGCCGGGCGAGAGCTCTTTGATCGTTTTGACGAACGGCTCGCTGACGAAAAAGCGCTTGCCGGTGACGTGGATGATGTCGGGGTGGTACTCGCTGGCCATGTCGTAGTAAAACTGGGGGTCGTCGTTAACCGATAGGAAAGAGAGCACCGCTCTGCCGCGGCAGGCGTTTAGGATATCGTGGCAGACCGACTTGGGCACCCCGCAGGGGATGGGCTTGCCGTCTTCCAGCTGCTCGGGCAGCAGGCCGAGATGGTCGGCCCCAGCCTCGATGCAGGCCAGCGCCTCTTCTACGGTTTGGATGGAGTAAATCTGGGTGATCATGTCGCATTGCCGCCTTTCTGTTATTAGGTGGGCACCGCGCCGGGCGCGATGCTGTTTACACCTATCATGATAGACTGGGGCCGCTGCCCCCGGCAAGGACCCAGGTCCGATAAGGCGCCTAAAATGCGGCGCTGTTATTGTATAAATCGCCAGTGGCCGTTTTGGCAGGAGAGCCCGGCGCGGCGGGCCTGTGCGAACAGGGCGGCGCGGTCGAGAATGGTGATGGCGGTGCGGTCGACATCAATAAACCCCTGCTGGCGAAAGCGGGCCAGCACCCGGTTGGTACTGCGGGGGGCGGCGGCCATCTGCCAGACCACGTGCGCTTTGTCGAGCTGTGACTGGCCGCGCTGGGCCGCCTGGGCCAGTTCTAGGAGCAGGATCTGGTCGAGAGTGGCGCAGCTGTTGAGCGCCGCCTGCTGGGAGAGCAGCACCACTTTTTGGGCCAGCTGGTCCATGACCTGACGGCAAAAGGGCCAGCTGGAACGGCACCAGTCGAAAAAGTCCTCCCGGGTGAGGCAGAGCGTTTCGCAGGCGGTCACTGCGCGGGCGGTGTGCAGCACCGACTGCTGGCCCAGCGCCTCCAGGTCGCCGATGAGCACCCCCGGCTGCATGAGCCCCACCGAGAACTGACGCCCATCGGCCAGCTGCTTGAAGATCTCTACCTGGCCCTGCCGCAGCAGGTAGAGCCAGTGCTCCTGCTCTCCCTGCAAGAGCAGCAGTTCGCCCGGGTCAAAACTGCGGGCCAGCAAGCGCTGGCGGATCGCGGCTGGGCAGCTGTCGAGCAGTTTATCCTCCACGGTCAAGTCACCTCCCTATCTACACAATCACATCTTTCACATTGGTTTTATTTTAGCATGTGCAGCGGACTGCTGGCAATGACGAGCGCTGCATAGGGCAACTTTTTACCGGGCAGACTGACTGTTGGAGGTGAGTGCTGTGAGACCTGACGAGCTGCGGGCCCTGTTGCCCATGGAAAAGAGCTTTGACCTGCTGGAAAAAGCCATCGTTATCGGCCAGCGGCAGTGCACGATGTACTTTGTCGACGGCTTTGTAAAGGACGACCTGCTGCAGCGCATCATGCAGTTTTGGTACTCTATCAAAAAAGAGCAGATGGACCGGCTGCAGTCGCTGGAACAATTTGGCGACCAGTTTATGCCCTATGTGGAGTACACGGTAGAGACAGACCCCCAAAAGGCGGTGGACAGCCTGCTGGCCGGGCCGGCGCTGATGCTTATAGAGGGGCTGGAGGGCTGCATTGTTTTAGATACCCGCACCTACCCGGCCAGAGGCGTTGACGAGCCGGAAAAGGACAAGGTGCTGCGGGGCAGCCGCGACGGCTTTACCGAGACGGTGGTATTCAATACCGCTCTGATCCGCCGCCGCATCCGCGACCCCAAGCTGGTGTTTGAGATCTTCTCGGTGGGGGCGCAGTCGAAGACCGACGTCGTGGTGGGCTATATCGGCGGCAAAGCCGATGAAAAACTGCTGCAGTCGCTGCGGGAGCGCCTACAGCAGCTGGATGTAAAAAACGAGATCATCAACCAGCAGAACCTGGTGGAGCTGCTGTTGCCGCGGCCATCGCTCAACCCGTTCCCCAAGGTGCGCAACAGCGAGCGCCCGGACGTGACCGCCGCCAACCTGGTGGAGGGGCGGGTGGTGCTGCTGGTGGACAACTGCCCCACCTCGATCATTTTGCCCACCCGGCTGGTAGACTTTACCCAGGAGGCCGACGACTTCTATTTTCCGCCGCTGGTGGGGTGGTATATGAAGATGATCCGCATCTCCACTGCCTTTGTCACCATGCTCATCACCCCGGTGTGGATGCTGGCGCTGCACTACCCCGACAAGATCCCATCGCTATTTTCGTTTTTAAAGGTGGAGAACACCTCGGCGCTGCCCATCGTGCTGCAGCTCATCCTCATCGAGTTCGCCATCGATGGGCTGCGGCTGGCCAGCATCAACACCCCTTCGGTGCTCTCGAGTTCATTTAGCATCGTCGGCGGGCTGATACTGGGTGATTTTGCGGTGCAGTCGGGGGTGGCGATCCCGCAGACGATCTTCTACATGTCGTTCGTGGCCATCGCCACCTTTTCTCAGCCGAGCATCGAGCTGGGCTACTCGATCAAATTTTGCCGCATGGGGCTTTTGGTGCTGACCTGGGCGTTTGGTATTTGGGGCTTTGGCGCCGGGCTGGTGCTGATCTTTATCATGGCCGCGGTCAATTCTACCATCACCAGAGACCGCTACCTCTCCCCCATCTGCCCCTTTGAACCGCGGGGCTTCATCGACCTGTTCAAGCGGCGCTTTGCCCGCAACAGCCAGCACCCGCACCACTCGTGAGAGAGAAATAAAAAGCACAGGGCCGCCCGCATGGATAGCGGCCCTGTGCTTTGACATTTTTAAAAAGGCTGGCGGTTCAGCCGTCGACCAGCGGTAACAGATAGCCGTAACCGGCGCGCTGCATCTCACTTTTGGGGATAAAGCGCAGTGCGGCGGCGTTGATGCAGTAGCGCAGGCCGCCGCGCTCGGCCGGGCCGTCGTCAAAGACGTGGCCCAGGTGGCTGTCGCCCAGCTTGCTGCGCACCTCGGTGCGGCACATGCCCAGCGAGTGATCGGGCCGTTCCTCCAGCAGGTCTTGCCGGATGGGGCGGGTAAAGCTGGGCCATCCGCAGCCGGCGTCAAATTTGTCGTTGGAACAAAAGAGCGGCTCGCCGGTGGCGATATCGACATAGATGCCGGGCCGCTGCTCCTGCCAATAACTGCTGCTGTAGGGTTCCTCGGTATGGTCTTTGCGCACCACGGCAAACTGCTGGGGCGTGAGCCGCTTTTTTAGCTGTGCATCGCTGGGGCGTGTATAGCGCACCGGCTGTTTGGGCCGCTGTTCACTGGGTTGTATGGGCATGTATCTTTTCCCCCTCATCATTCTCGTCTCTCGGTCGCCGGCAGGCGGCGATATGCGGGCTTTTTTCATAAAATTAGTATAACCCAAATAGAACCCAAAATCGGTGTACGGCCTGTAGCGCTGAGATTTTCCATGGATGGTGCCGGCGGCGCGCTCCATACTAACAGTGCGGGGCGAAATCGATTTTTTATGGGGACCTGCCGCCGGACCGCCCCGCTAGAGAAAAGGAGAGAGACATGGGAGAACAAAACGCGCAGCAGTACGAGATCGCCCCCCTGACCCCGCAGGAGGCGCTGACCATCGGCGAGGTGGAGCGCCAGATCGCCGACGTGTTGGGGGACGAGCTGATACTGATCGCCTACCGCAAAAAAGGGGGACAGTGATGGCCGAGGAACTGTATTACCGGTTGGGGCTGTCGGATTTGCTGGACCAGGACCTATCGGCCTACGAGTACTACTGCAGCCAGCCGGTGTTTATAAAGCGCAAGCTGGACGCGCTGGATATCGGCAGCTTTGAGGAGCTGCAGCGAGCCGTGGGGATGCTGGCGGCCAAGTACACCCCTTTTTGATCAAGAGGAGGGCTAAACGGTGAAAAAGGAAAAGAAAAACACCCGCTACCAAGACCTGTACGAACTCATCGATCGAAGCGAAAAGGCCCACCAGTTGTTTGCGGCGCTGCCCCAGTATGTGCAGGGCATGATCGGTGACCGGGCCGAGAACGTGCACACCTACAAGGAGCTGTCTGCCTTTGCCGACAATCTGACCGCCGGAGACGACTGAGCGGACGCCTTGCCGGGGCAGATAAACCGACAAAAAGGGCCGCGAGAGCGGCCCTTTTTTACATATGGATACCCCTTTACTCAGGTGACTAGCGGCAGGAGCAGCCCACGTACTGGATGCAGACGTCGACGACCATATCTTCGCAGCTCTGGCAGCCGGTGAGCGGCACCATGATCTCCAGCGGGATCTCGGTCTTGCAGTCACAGCCCTCCGGCCGTACCGGTGTAAAGTAGCTGGCGGTGGCCACGGTCTCCCCGCACTCACATTCGCTGTCGCGGACCTCTACAAAGATGTAGTAGTCCATATCGCGCAGGCCGAAGACCTCCAGCATGATGCGCATCTTCTGGGCGGCAGGTGGCGCGGTGATGCAGCCGTGTACCTCGCAGCAGGCGTCAGAGTCCTCTACTGCTACCGATTCCAGGGTCTTTTTCATAAGAAATGCCATGTCAATATCTCCCCCATCGATTTTGGTATTGGGCTGGCCGCTGCTTGGCACAGGAGCGGCAAATTGCGGAGAACCTGCCGTCTGGCGGGCCAGCTCTTTGTGTCATGCTATGCCAGACCGACCGATAGGTTCCTGCACTGGTGGCCATAAGTGTCCAAAAAGTGGGTATTTGCGTTTTTTATGGCCCTGTGGGGCGCAGATGTGCTATACTTGGGCGGTAAAGAGATTTTTGCCGGGACACTCTCGTGGTACCCGGCCGACCGATACCGATCCGGAGGATTATGGACGAGATCTTACATACAGACCTAGCCCCGGGAGAGTGCCGGGAACTGCTGGCGGCGATGAGCCAGCCGCTGCTGCAGTGGTACGACCGCAGCGCCCGGGTGCTGCCCTGGCGTGAGCGGCCCACCCCTTACCGGGTGTGGGTGTCGGAGATCATGCTGCAGCAGACCCGGGTGGCGGCGGTACTGCCCTACTTTGAGCGCTTTGTGACCGCGCTGCCCGATGAGCAGGCACTGGCCGACGCGCCCCAGGACCAGCTGCTCAAGCTGTGGGAGGGGCTGGGCTACTATAACCGAGTAAAAAATATGCAAAAATGTGCCCGGGAGGTGGTGGCCTGCCACGGGGGCCGACTGCCGGGCGACTACTGCGCGCTGCTCAAGCTGCCGGGCATCGGCGCATACACGGCCGGGGCCATCGCCTCTATCGCCTTTGGCCAGCGCTTTCCGGCAGTGGACGGCAATGTACTGCGGGTGATGGCACGGCTCATCAGCTGCGACAGCGACATTTTGCAGCCCCGGGTAAAAAAGGCCTTTGGCGAGCTGGTGCTCAGCGCTATGCCACACCACCGACCGGGGGACTTTAACCAAGCGATGATGGAGCTGGGGGCGACCATCTGCCTGCCCAACACGCTGCCTTTGTGTCCCAGCTGCCCGCTGGGGGACATCTGCCGCGGACGGGCGCTGCAGACCCATCACCACCTGCCCCATAAGGCCCCCAAAAAGGCCAAACGCAATGAACAGTGGACGGTGGTGGTGGCCCGCTGGCAGGGGCGCATCCTGCTGCAGCGGCGGCCGGAGAGCGGGCTGTTGGGCGGTATGTACCAGTACCTGTGCCTGCCGGGCCATTTAGGCGCGGAGGAGTGTCAACAGCAGCTGGCCGCACAGGGGTTTTGCGTACACACCTTGCGCCCGCTGGGGGCGGCCAAGCATATTTTTACCCATATCGTGTGGCAGATGGAGGGGTACCTGGCCGACCTGAGCGCACCACCCCAAGAGCCCCTGTACACCTTGGAGGAGATCGAAGAGCAGCTGTCGGTGCCCAGCGCTTTTGCACACTATACCCGTCAGCTGCCGACCCTGCCACTGCCCCTTTGAGGCAGCGGCGGGGAGAGCATAAATACCAGAGGAGTGGATACAAGTGGAACTGAAAACACTGTTGGAGCAGTACCGGCCGCTGTGTGAGCAGGAGGAGAAGGACCGGGAAGTGATGCTCTCGTACATGCGGCAATTTGACAACCTGTACACCCGGGAAAACGAGTTCGCCCACTTTACCAGTTCGGCCTTTATCGTGAACCCAGCGCGGGACAAGACGCTGATGATCTACCACAATATATATGACAGCTGGGCCTGGACCGGCGGGCACGCCGACGGCATGCAGGACCTTTTGGCCGTGGCGGTAAAGGAGGCCCAGGAGGAGACCGGGCTGGCCCAATTTGCGCCCCTGTACGGCGGGCAGATCTACACGCTGGATATTTTGCCGGTGTGGGGGCACGTAAAGCGGGGCAAATATGTATCGTCGCACCTGCACCTGTCGCTTTGCTATGCGCTGGAAGCTGACGACACGCTGCCGCTGACTGTGAAACCAGACGAAAACAGCGGGGTGAAATGGGTGCCCATCGACGAGATGATCGCCCACTCCAGCGAAAAAGACATGCACCCGGTATACCAGAAGCTGATCGACAAGTTGAGGGAGCTGTAGAGCTGGAATAAAAAAGAGGGACAGGTAACGCCTGTCCCTCTTTTTTATTTAGTGTTCTTCCCGCAGGATATAAATAGGCCTTTTTTTGGTCTCGAGATAGGTCTTGGCCAGGTACTGGCCCAAAATGCCCATACAAAACAGCTGGATGCCGCCGATAAAGGTGATGATACACACCAGTGATGGCCAGCCGGAGACCGGATCGCCCCACACCAGCGTGCGCACGATGATAAAGAGCACGGCGACGACAGCTACCAGGCACAGCAGAAAACCGAATACCGAAGCCAGTGCCAGCGGCGTGGTGGAAAAGGCGATGATGCCCTCCATCGAGTAGAGGAACAGCTTCCAGAACGACCACTTGGTCTCCCCCGCTACCCGCTCTACATTTTCGTAGGCCAGCCACTTGGTGCGAAAGCCCACCCAGCCAAAAATACCTTTGGAAAAGCGGTTGTACTCGCTCATGGAGAGGATGGCGTCGACCATCTGCCTGGTCATGAGCCGGTAGTCACGGGCGCCATCGACGATATCGGCCTTGGATATCTTGTTGATGAGCTTATAGAACATGCGGGCAAAAAAAGAGCGGATGGGGGGCTCTCCCTTACGGGATACCCGGCGGGTGGCCACGCTGTCATAGCCCTCTTCGGTAATGGCGGTATACATCTCATCGAGCAGCGCCGGCGGGTCTTGCAAGTCGGCGTCCATCAGCACCACAAAATCGCCTTTGGCGTGCTGCAGACCGGCATAGATGGCCGCCTCTTTGCCAAAATTGCGGGAAAAAGACAGATAATGCACCCGACTGTCGGCCGCGGCCAGTTGGCGGCAGACCGCCAGCGTCTGATCTTTTGAGCCGTCGTCGACAAAGATATACTCGAATTCCACCGGGTGCTTTTTGACCATCTCGTCGGCTACCCGGGTCATTTCTTTGTGAAACAGCGGGAGCGACTCCTCCTCGTTGTAGCTGGGGACGATGACCGTTATGAGCTGCATTTGTAGTTCCACCTTTGCGCATTTTTTATAAAAAAGAACAGGCAACCGCTGCCGCCTGTTCTAAGTTTAGGGGAAGTTTGTGGCAAAGTCAACTACGGGGTCAAAAACTTCAGGAAATCATCAGGAATCCTTTTCGGGGAAAAAGCGGCCCAGCAGTTTGATGCACAGATAGACCACCATGATGACCGTGAATATGCCCAGCATGCCGTAGAGCATCATGGGCAGGGTGGAAAGAAAATTTTCGATATTGAGATCCATTATACTCTCTCCTTAGCGGGCGATGAGGCTGATGATCAGACCGCCGGCGATGACCGAGGCGATCTGGCCGGACACGTTGGCGCCGGCCGCGTGCATGAGCAGGAAGTTCTGCGGGTCCTCTTGCAGGCCCATTTTGTGGATGACTCTGGCGGACATGGGGAACGCCGAGATGCCGGCGGCGCCGACCATGGGGTTGATCTTATTTTTACTAAACAGGTTGAGCAGCTTGGCGAACATCACGCCGCCCACAGTATCGAACACGAACGCCACCAGGCCCAGGGCCATGATGAGCAACGTCTCTTTGCGCAAAAACTGGTCGGCCTGCATTTTGGTGGCCACTGTGATGCCCAAGAGCAGTGTGATGAGGTTGGCCAGCTCTTTTTGGGCGCTCTCGGACAGAGCGCGCAGCACGCCGCATTCGCGGATGAGGTTGCCGAACATCAAAAAGCCCACCAGCGCCACCGAGCGGGGCGCGACCAGACCGGCGATAGCGGTGACCACGATGGGAAACAGGATGCGGGTGGTCTTAGACACGTTGCCCGGCTTGTAGGGCATGCGGATACGCCGCTCTTTTTGGGTGGTGATGAGCCGGATGACCGGCGGCTGTACGATGGGCACCAGGGCCATGTAAGAGTAGGCGGCCACGATGATGGCCCCCAGGTAGTTGGAGCCGAAATAGTTGGCCACAAAGATGGAGGTGGGGCCGTCGGCAGCGCCGATGATGGCGATCGAAGCGGCGTCTTTCATATCGAAAAACAGCGACGAGAGACTGAGTGTAAAGAAGATGCCGAACTGGGCGGCAGCGCCGAACAGCAGCATTTTGGGGTTGGAGAGCAGCGGGCCAAAATCGATCATGGCGCCGATGCCGATAAACAGCAGCAGCGGAAACAGCTCGTTGGCGATGCCGGCGTTAAACAGCGTGTCGATCGGGCCGTGCTCCACCACGCCCTCGATCGTTTGATTCACGGCGCCAGACAGCGGCAAATTGACCAGTATAGCGCCAAAGCCCATGGGCAAGAGCAGGGCGGGCTCCATCTCTTTTTTGATGGCCAGCCAGATGAGCAGGCCGCCAATGACCCACATGATGATCTGTCCGGGCTGCAGATTGAGGATATTTTCAAATAAAATTTCCATCGCTCGGTGTACCTTCTCCTTTTCGTTTGGCGGCGCTGGGCCGCCGACCGTATTCCCCCACCCGCGGCGGGTGGGGGGCGTATCTATAAAAAGCGCCCGTATCTTCTCTGCGTTATCCTGTAGAGTGTTGACCGCTGTTGGTACCTTTTATGCCTGCCGGCGGGCGCTGAGAGCCGAAACAGGGCAAAAGAAAAAGACTCCTATCACAGCGGATCACTGTGATAAAAGTCTTACTTTCTATAGTAGGCGCGGACCTCTTTACAGAGATCGGTATGACGCGATCTACTACGCCGCTGCCGTGGCGGCGCAAGTTACTCCCTCTTATCGAGAAACAAATATGCAATTTATAAATATCATCATACCATCACCCATCAGTTTCTTCCAGGGGTCCCGGTAGATTTTCGGTGTTTTGCTCGGTTTTTTTGCTTGGGAATACGCGTACCTGTGCAATACGCTGCCCCTCGATACGGGTGACCTGCAGCTGCAGAGCATCTCCCAAAGGCAGCAGGATCGCCTCTCCCGGGGACGGAATGCGGTCGAGCACCTCCACCACGTAGCCGGCCAGCGTGTCGTACTCCCCCTGATAGGGGATATTCGTCTGCAGGATCTTTTCGGCCTCCTCCAGAGTGACGCTGCCGTCGAAAATACAGCTGCCATCGGGCTGCCAGCAGAATTCCAGCTCCTGGGTATCGTACTCGTCCTCAATGGGGCCGACGATGCTCTCGAGCAGGTCCTCCATGGTGGCGATGCCGGCGGTGCCGCCGTACTCATCTACCACCACAGCCATATGGGTGTGGTCCTGGCGCATCTGCGCCAGCAGCTTGCCGCACATTTTGGCCTGGGGGATGAATACCGCCGGGCGCAGATAGTCTTTTACCGAGAAGTGTGCCGCCCGGTCCGGCTCCACCAGATCCAGCAGATCTTTGGCGTAGACGATGCCCAGGATATCGTCTACATCTTCGCCGTAGACCGGGATGCGGGAGTAGCCCTCCTGCCGGATGACTTCCAGCAGCTGGGGCAGAGTGATATCCTCCCCCACCGCTACCATATCGGTGCGGTGGGTCATCACATCTTCTACCCGACGGTCGCCGGCGGCCAAGATATTTTCGATCATATCCTTCTCGCTGTTTTCCAACACGCCTTGGCCGGCGCCTTCGTCGATGAGCAGCAGGATATCTTCCTCGCTCACCTGCTCGGTATCTTCACTGCCCAGGCCCATCAATTTTAGTATGCCGTTGGTGCTGTGGGCCAACAGGGCGACGAACGGTTTGGCGATACGGGAAAAGTACCAGATGGGGGTGGCTACTTTCAGGGACACCCCTTCTGCGTTTTTCATGGCGATGCGCTTGGGCACCAGCTCGCCGAAGATGATGGTGAAGTACGAGAGTATCAGCGTGATGACCACCAGCGATACGCCCTCGATCACCGAGCGGGGAATAGGCACGTCGCCGATGGCTTTGACCAGCATGCCGGCAAAGTTCTCGGCCGCCACGGCCGAGGCCAGAAAGCCGGACAGCGTGATGCCCACCTGGATAGTGGAGAGAAAGTCGGAAGACGACCTGGTGAGGCGGGCCAGATAGCCGGCCCGGCGGTCGCCCTGCTCGCTGCGCTTTTGCAGCTTGGCGCGATTGAGCGAGATGACGGCGATCTCGCTCATGGCAAAAAAGGCGTTGGCGCCGATGAGCAAGAGCAGAATGAATAAGCTCAAAAATAAGTTACCGCTACTGTCGGGGTCCATGTAAGGAAATCTCCTCCTCGTAAAAATGTGGATATCGGTCCAGTTTTATGGGCGGTAGAGCCGGGCTCGGCGCACCGCTGTGGCGTTTTCGGGCCTGACCTCGCCCTACTGGCCGTGAGTCTATTATAGCAGGCTGCGGGGGCAGCGCCAAACGACGCCAGCAGCTATCTTCTGCGCGCTAGCGAGCGCCTGACGCCGTGGGCGGGGCGATTTTGGGCCCCTTTTCAAATATTTTACCCGCTGAACCTGCATTTTTTGCGCAAAATAAGTTTTGTGTAATAGTTTGTGCCGACTCAACTTTCGGCGCTGCGCAATGTGTCGCACAGAAGCTGATATTTTTCGGCAGCGGCAACATCGCCCTGACCCCGGGCGGCGGCTGCCAGCAGGCGGTATATCTCGGGGTCCAGCGTGTGGCGGGGGAGCATGGCCAGCAGGCTATCGGCCGCCTGGCTGTATGCCCCCAGGCCCAACTGACCCTCGATATAGGCCAGCAGAGCGGTCTCGTCGCCGGCCAGCTCCTGCTGCAGCTCCTCTAATACTTTTTTGATCTTGTCGGCGGTAAACGGTTTTTGCAGGTAACACAGCGCCCCCAGATTGGTGGTCTCCACTGCATTTTTTATGGTGCCGTAGGCAGTCATCACCACCACCGGCGTATCGATATGCTGCTGGCGCAACCGCCGCAGCACCTCGGTGCCGGACATCTCGGGCATTTTGATATCCAGCATGATGAGGTCGTACGGGGTGCTCTGGGCCATCTCCAGCGCCTGGGGGCCGTTTTGGGCGGTGGCCACTTGATAGCCCTCATGCTCCAGGCAGCGGCTGAGCAGCAGCCGGATATTTTTGGTGTCGTCGGCGATCAGGGCACGCTTCATAGGTCGCTGTCCTCCTCTGGTCGTGTAGTCTTATCATATATGGGCACGGTAAAAGAAAAAATGCTGCCGCCGGTCGCGCCCGGTCGGACCCAGATATCGCCGCCGTGGGCCCGGACGATCTTCTGGGATAAAAACAGCCCGATACCGCTGCCCCGTGTCTCGAGATCATTTTCCTGATAGGTAAAGTCGCTCTCGAATATCTTGTGCAGATATTCCGGCGGTACCCCCATGCCGGTATCGGCTACCGACACTTCTACCCATCCGCCGCCAGTATCGGCAGCCGAGAGTCGGATATCGTCGCCGGGACGGGTGTATTTGAGCGCATTGCCCAGAATGTTGGAAAAGACCCAGCCCAGCTTTTCACCGTCGCAGTACACCGGCGGCAGAGCGGGCATATCGACTGCCAGCGACACCTGGCTGTAGCGGGCCAGGTCGGCAAACTGGGCAGTGGTCTGCCGGGCGATCTGCCGGATATCGGTGGCAGCCATGCGGTAGGACACGTTTCCCGACTGTACTTTAGAGAGCTCCAGCAGGTCCTCGATGAGGCGCCCCATGCGGTCGATATCCTCCCGCAGGGCGGACACCACCTCGGCCTGCTGCTGCCCCAGCGGACCCATGTCGCCGTTTTGCAGCATGCTGGCACCCATGAGCATGCTGGTAAGCGGGGTCTTGAGCTCGTGGGAGACTGTGGCGATAAAGTCGCCGCGGATCTTCTCGGTCTTTTTGACGACGGTGATGTTTTGCAGCAGCAGCGACAGGCACCAGGGGCTGTCGGCGCTGACGTGGGGCATGCGCGTACAGACGGCGTTGAAAACCCGCTCGTCGCCGGGCAGCTGCAGCTGGCACTCGCTGCGCTGCTCGCCGCCCAGCACCGACTCGGCCATAGAGACGACCTGCTCGCTGTCCAGTACCTCTAATATATGGCGGCCGGAGGCGACCGATTCAGCGGTGGAGAACAGGCGGCAGGCAGCGGGGTTCATGGTCTGTATGAGCAGCCGGCCATCGAGCAGAAAAAAGGCGTCTTCCATATTTTGCAAGATGGCATCGGTCTTTTTCTTCTCGGCCAGCAGTTCGTTGACCCCCTGCTCGTCAAAGGCGCGCAGCTGGCCGATCATCTTGTTGAACTCCCGCTCCAGCTGGCCGATCTCACCGGGGGCCGCGAGCGATACCTCGCGCAGCTCGCCGCCGGCGGAAACATCGCGCAGGCCTTGACACAGCTGGCCCAGCGGGGCCAGATAGCGCCGAGTGCCGCGCAGCGACAGCCAGAGCCCCAGCGCCGTCAGCAGTGCCGAAAAGCCCAGGATTCCCGCCGAGAGCCCCACCGCCTGACGGGTGGCGGCATTTTTGCGGCTGAGCATTTGGGTGCTGGCCGTCTGCCGCGCCCGCCGCAGACCGGCCTTAATCTCCTCCAGATCGGGTGCCAAGCTCTGCTGGTAGTAGCTGTACATCTGCTGCTGGTCCGGCTGCTCCTGCAATAGAGAGAAGGCTTTGCAGTAGTGGTCGTACCGGGCGGTGAGCTTCTCGACTTCCCGTTTCATCTCGGCGCTCTGGGCGCCGGCCTCCAGCTGGTACTGCCATTTGAGATAGTTTTGCATCCCCTCGGTAAACACCTCGATGCCGCCCACCCGGTCAAAGCTCATATAGGTGAGCGCGGCGCTGTCTTGCCGGTCGATGAGCTCGAGCATCTCGTCTGCTGCCTGGATGTTTTTATAGTCCTCCTCGATCATGCCGTCGACGTTTTTCCCCACCCAGTACATCGCGCCGGTCGACACGGCGCCAACAGTCAAGATGCACAGCGCCAAGGCGACGTAGATGGTGGTAAATTTGTGCCGCAAAGTGCCCCGCACAGCCCGCACCTCCACTTTTTTATCGATTGCCGCAGCAAAGGCAGTGCGCGGCCCCACGTCCCATTATAGTGGAAAGCCAGAGGGTTACAACCGCTTATTCCTGCAAAAAACAGCCGTATTTTGACGAAAGGCAAGGAAAACAGCGGTTTTTACAGCGTTATCGCCTTTAAAAAGGCATGGCAATATAAAAGCAACGGAATATGAGGGTTTGCGCATCAAAAGACTGACAAACTACAATGGTAGGTGCGGGATGGCCGACACCCGGCCGCCCCTGTTTTTAGCAGAAAAAGGAGTGTTTTACTTGCATGAAGATAAAAAGAGCATGGCCAAGACAGCTCTTTCCGGGGTGGTGGTCGGCTCCTCGATGCTCATTCCCGGCGTATCTGGCGGGACCACTGCCATCATGCTGGGCATTTACGACCGACTGGTGCGCAGCATATCGGGACTGCGGCGTCACCCCAAAGAGAGCCTGCTGTTTTTAGGGCTCTTTTGTCTGGGCGGCGGGGCGGGCATGCTGCTGTTTTCCAGACTGGCGCTGTTTGTTGTAGAGCAGCTTGCCTACCCGGCCCAGTACTTTTTTACCGGGGCGATATTGGGCAGTTTGCCGCTGCTGATCAAAAAGTCTACGGTGCGCCGCTTTACCCCCGGCACAGCCCTGTTTGGGGTGGTGGGCTTTTTGCTGGTGCTGGCCCTGCGGCTGGTGCCCAAAGACCTGTTCGTGCTGTACGGCAAGGTAGATGTGGCCACGATGCTGCTGCTGGCCTTTACCGGGGTGATCATCGCCGTTGCATTGGTTTTGCCGGGTATCAGCGCCTCGCACATGCTGCTGCTTTTGGGGCTGTACCAGATGACCCTCAAGGCCATCGGCGACTTTTATCTGCCCTTTTTGATCCCGTTGGGACTGGGTGGTATCGCCGGTATCTTTTTGTGTACCGCCGCGCTGGAGCGGGCCATGGACGGACATCCCCAGCAGACGTACATGCTCATCGTGGGGTTTGTGGCCGCGTCGGTCATGGAGGTCTTTCCCGGACTGCCGGGCAGTGTGGGGCTGTGGTTCATCTGCCCGCTGTGCCTGGTGGCGGGGGCGCTGCTCATCTACTGGGTGAGCGGTAAATTTGGCCAGTAGACAGCAGACGTAAGGCGGCACTGCCGGGGATTTTTTGAGGGAGGAAATGACAGCCATGCATGTAAGCGATTATTTGATGACTGCCGGGGGACTGGCCCTGTTTTTGTACGGTATGAAGATGATGAGCGGCGGCCTGGAGGCCGCTGCCGGTACGCGGCTGAAAACGCTGCTGGAAAAGCTGACCTCCAACCGCATTTTAGGGGTGCTGGTGGGGGCCGGTATCACCATGGTGATCCAGTCCTCCTCGGCCACTACCGTAATGGTGGTGGGGTTTGTCAACTCCGGCCTGATGGGGCTCAGCCAGGCGGTGTGGGTGATCATGGGCGCCAATATCGGCACCACCATCACCGGGCAGCTCATCGCTCTGGACGTGGGGGCGCTGGCCCCTGTGGTGGCGCTGGCCGGCGTGGTGATGGTCACCTTTTTCAAACAGAAAAAGGTGGTGGATACCGGTACGATCATCGCCGGGTTGGGGATTTTGTTCATCGGCATGGACCTGATGAGCTCATCGCTGCAGCCGCTGCAGAACTCCCCTGCCTTCATCTCGATGATGACTAAATTTTCAAATCCCCTGCTGGGGATCTTGGCCGGGGCAGTATTCACCGCTATCATCCAGTCCTCCTCAGCCTCGGTAGGCATTTTGCAGGCGCTGGCCACCAGCGGGCTCATTGGGTTGGGCAGCTCGGTCTACGTGTTGTTTGGGCAGAATATCGGCACCTGTATCACGGCGGTTCTGGCCAGCATCGGCACCAACAAAAATGCCCGCCGCAGCACGATCATCCACATCCTGTTCAACTGTATCGGTACTGCGGTGTTCGTGATCATCTGCATGACCACCCCATTCGTGTCGTTTATGCAGTCGCTGACGCCGGATAACCCCGCCGCCCAGATCGCCAACGTACATACGCTGTTTAACATCGTGACGACCCTGCTGCTGCTCCCCTTTGGGCAGCTGCTGGCAAAAGCTGCCTGCCGCATACTGCCCGGCGAGGATCAGCCGGACGCCGACATGGCCCCGTTACATCTGACCGAGCAGGGTATGGGCTCGACGGCTATCGCCATCTCGCAGCTGGAGCGCGAGGTGGGGCACATGTATGAGCTGGCCTGCCAAAACCTATTTGACGGTATGGACAGCGTGGTAGCCGGTAAGGCGGCCGACTTAAAAAAGATCGAGGAGCGGGAGGAGTATATCGACTACCTCAACACCGCTATCACCAGCTATATAGCCGGCGTCACTGCGGAAAATATCGCCGCCCGCGACGCGGCGGCCCTCAATGCACTGTTCTCTGTTGCCGGCAACGTGGAGCGCATGGGCGACCACGCCATGAATATTGCCCAGTACACCCAGAGCGCCAAGGATCGGGGCGTAGAGTTTTCAGACGGCGCCACCCAGGAGATGGAGATCATGCGCGAGGTACTGCGGCGGGGGCTGGAAGTGCTGCCGAGATCGTTTGCCGCCGACCGCCGTCAGGGTCTATCGGCCATCTCTCACGCCGAGGAGAAGATCGACGAGATGAACCGCCGCTTTCGGCATAACCAGATCAGCCGCCTGGGCAGCCACCAGTGCAGCGCCCAGGCCTGTGTGATGTACAGCGAGCTGCTGACCGATGTGGAGCGGGTGGGCGACCACCTGCTGAACATCGCCCAGGCCTGTTACCAGCACGAACTGCAGCTGGTATTTTAAGTTTGGTTCCCCATTATTTCAAAATAGAAAATACCTGTAGAGAAAAAGGCGCCACAGCTGCTACCAACTGCTGCGGTGCCTTTTTCTGTTTGCCAGACCGCCCCGCTCACACTTTTTATTGAGCGCCGCCGCCCGCGCTGGTATACTGCCAGTGAGGGGCGCGCGTCTGTCGCCGGACCATGCGCCCCAAAAGAGCCCACCTTGTTACCGGGGCAAAAACTGCGGCGGACTATGTGACTTTTTTGATGTACTGCCCGTCTAAAAGACAGTGAGATGATCTGGTCGGCCCTACATTTTGCGGGCGGGCTTTGCGATATAGAGGAGTGATCTGGCTTGCACAACGCTGCCAACGACCCCCTGCGACCGCGCTTTACCGCCTTTGTGCGCGAGCGCCAACAGGATTTTTATAAACTGGCCTACAGCTATGTACACAACCAGGACGCCGCCATGGACATGGTGCAAAACGCGATCGTACAGGCGCTGGGGAGCCTGCACCGCCTGCGCCAGCCCCAGTACATGGAGACCTGGTTCTACCGCATTCTGGTCAATGCCTGCCTGAGCTACCTGCGCACCGCCGGCCGGGTCGTGCTGGTGGACCAGCTGCCGCCGCAGTCGGCGCCGCACAGCGATCTGGACCGCTCGATGGATATCGACCGCGCGCTGGACCAACTGCCGCCCAAGCTGAAAACGGTCATTGTTCTGCGCTATTTTGAGGACCGCCCACTGCAGCAGATAGCGATGATGACCGGAGTGGGGCTGAGCTGTGCCAAGGGGCGGCTGTACCGCGCACTGCAGGCCCTGCAGCGCATACTGGGCGAAGAGCTGGAGGAACTGCAGCAGCTGGAGGCCAAAAATCCGGCGGCTGCCGGCACCTACCGGGACAGAGAGGAGCCTTTGAGATGAAAAATCTGCGCCGCGCCAGAGAGCGCTACGACCAGACCCCCACTCCGCCGCTGCTGGCCGGGCGGGTAGAAAACGCCCTCAATGCAACCGGCCCCAAGCCCCGCCGCCAGCTGGTGTGGCTGCGGTACACGGCGCTGGCCACCGCATTTTTGTGCGGGGTGTTCGTGTTGTCGGTCAACCTGAGCCCGGCGTTTGCCAGTTCAGTATATGCCATACCGGTGCTGGGTGAAGTGGCGCGGGTGGTGACCTTTACCGAGTACTCCCACCAGGACGACAGCGGCCTGATCAGCGTAAAGCTGCCGGCGCTGCAAAACACCGGCAATACCCGCCTGGAGCGGCGCATAAATCGCGAGATCCAGCAAAAGATGAATGCCCGGGCCGACGAGGCGCGCAGCTGGGCGCGCTCCTACAAAGACTCGTTTTTGGCCGCTGGATTTACCGAGGAGGAGTACCGGCCGGTGGAGACGGTCATCGACTACGAGATCGAGTACTCGGGACCGGACCGGGTGTCGTTCATGATCGTGCAGTACACCTCCTGTATCAACTACCAGGAGGAGCGCTTTTACTACAACATCGACCTAGAGAGCGGCGAGGAGCTCACCCTGAAAGACCTGCTGGGCAAACATTACCGGGAGATCTGCGATGAACAGATACGCCGGCAGATAGAGGAGCGCAAAAAAGACCCGCAAAACAGCTATTTTGACGGCGATATGGGCTTTACCTCGATACGGGCCGACCAGCCGTTTTACCTGAATGAAAAGCAGCAGGTGGTGGTCGTGTTTGCCAAGTACGCGATAGCGCCCGGTTATATGGGTGTACAGGAATTCGTGATCGAGCCGTAGCTGCCGGGCCCTGGGGCCGGTGCGGGGATTGTGGCTCACTCTGCCGCTGCCGCCGGCACGCCCCCCTGACCAGCGCCCGATAAAAAAGGGGTTTGAGTTATACACGATGCATTGTACACCGCGCACACCCGGCCGATACCGGCGGCGAACTGCATGGCCAATACAATAGATAAAAAGCAGTTCTGTGGGGAAAAAGATCCCCGCAGAGCTGCTTTTTTTATCGCGGTTTAAATATTGTCAGCTGTCCAGCGCCACATAGTCGCCGTGCACGTAACCCAGTACACCACTGGGCAGCCGCACCCAGTACCAGCCGTTTTGTTTTTCGCCGATGACGGTGAGCATATCGCCCCGGTTTAACAGGCCCAGAACGGCGGATGCGGTGCTGCTCTGGCTGCGCAGCCGCACGCTGTTACCGGTGATGTGCGCCCCCCGACCGAGCGCCACGTAATCGCCGTGTACATAGCCTTCGGTACCGTCGGCCAACCGCACCCGGTACCAGCCGTTTTGCACCTCGCCTACGGCGGTAAAGGCATCTCCCCGATTTAATAGCCCCAGGATATCGGCCACCGTAGAGGGTCGGGCGCGCACCCGTACCCGGTCACCGGTAGAGTAGGCCGGCCGATCGACCACCGGTCTTGTAAAGCTGACATAATCACTGTGCACGTAGCCGGTGGTGCCGTCGGTCAGCTGTACCTGATACCAGCTGTTTTGCGCCTCTCCCACCACCGTAAAGGCATCGCCGCGGGAGAGATGGCGCAGAATATCGCCCCCGGTAGAGGGCTGGGCGCGCACCCGTACCCGGTCGCCGGTGGAATAACCCGTGCGGGTGATCACCGGCGGCACCTCCGGCTCTTCTACCTGGATATAGTCGGCGCTGACGTAGCCGTAGCCGTTGTCGGCCAGCCGAATGCGATACCAGCCATCCAGCCGGGCCACGATGGTGACCTGCTGCCCCTGGGCGAGAAAGCCGATAGTGTCGCTGGCGGTGGTGGGGCGGCGGCGAATGCGCAGCGAAGAGGCGGTGACTTTGCCGCTGAGCGATACCTCTTCCTCGCTCTCCCCCTCTACCCAGCCGGGCAGCTGGCCCAGCACCTCGTCGGAGGCCTGTGAGAGCGCCCAGGAACCCAGGCCCTTTAGGTCGTACTGGTGCATGAGCTGAGCCTTGGCCTGCAGCGACTGCCCATTTTCAAACCAGACGGTATAGTTTCCCGGCGTCAGCGGCTTGCCGGCCACTGTATACACCTTATCCCCCTCACGCACAGTAAACTCCGCCTTGGGCGACTGCATCGTGTCGGAATACGTGATGGTGGCGCGGTAGTCGGCCAGCATGCGCTCCAGCGTTTTGATGCTGATACCGTTACCCTGCAGGCGTCCGTCGGCGCTCCAAATGCGGCCGTACAGCGGGACGCCCAGCACGATCTTTTCGGCTGGGACGTGTTGCAGCGCGTAGCGGATGGACTTTTCGACGAATGGCGCGCTGGCTACCGGGCCGGGGGCGCTCCCCTCCCAGCTCTCGTCGTAGGCCATGATCATCAGATAGTCGGCGTATTGGGCCAGCCCGGCATAGTCGTACGAGCCGTGCCAGCCGGTAGTCCACCCGTTGGGGTTGGCCGCCACTGCCACCGATACCTCTTTGCCCGCCGGCAGGCGCTGCCGCAAAATGCGCACCAGCTGCGTATAGGCATCGCGGTGGGCGGCGGTGACGTTTTCGATGTCGACATTCACCCCGTCGAGGCCGTGGGTATTGATGGCGTCGATGATCTGCCCGGCCAGTTTCTCCGGGTCCTGCAGGGCCCGCTCGCCGGCGGTGCGATCCCAGTGGTTGCTGAGCATGGGAACCACCTTGATGCCCATCTGGTGCATGGCGTCGACCAGCGTGGCACTGACCCCGTTGAGCGAGAGCTCTCCCTGGGCGCTGATATCGAAGTAGCTGGGAGACACGGTGTCGAAATTTCCAACAGCCTGCACCTGGGCAATCTGCTGGGAGACGCTGCCGCCGTACAGGTAGGTCATGTGAAATTTATCCCCCGCGCGCACCGCTTGCTCTACCGCCGCGAGCACCCCATCGGCGATGGAGGTGAAGTGGGGGCTCTCGGCCAGAGCAACCGTGGCGGCGCTAAAGGGGATGACCGCCACCAGCAGGCCGGCCACCACAAAGCGGATGGTCTTGATCTTTTTTTGGCGGCCGTCTTTGGCCAGATAGGCCGCCAGCTGTTTTTCTGGTTTGGGAGCCGAATTTCCGCCCCACAGGTCAAAGCCGAACTCCGCCTCTCTCCAGGGTATTTCGACGATCAGGTCGTACCCGCCGTCGGTGCGCTGTGTAAGACTATACGTATACATGCTTTTTTACCACCTCTCTCTGTTATCAGGATGTGGATTTGCGCCAAAAATATGCAGGTCTGCACCGCCGGCCACCGCCACTTTTTTACCGCCGGCGGCCCGTGCTCACACTATATGTAGCGCCGGGCGCAGTGGTCCCGTACGGGGGCGGCGACGCCCGGGTTTGGCACCAATCCGGGCGGCTGCATATACTGAGGTTACAGGCGGGCCCATTACGCCTGCAAATCCAGAAAGGAGATCTTATTTTATGAGCAACTCCAAATTCGGCTGCCTCATTGCCGGGCTGCTGAGCGTGGTGTTTGGCGGATTCATCGCCTACGCCTTTTATCAGGGCGACCGCGCTTTCATCTCGCTGCTGGCACCTTTTATCCTGGTGCTGTCGTTCATTATGCTGATGGCTCTGTTATACACGGCGGTAAAGAACGCCAGCCAGGAGAAAAATCTTCTCAACCAGTGTATGTGCGGGTACGGAAAATGCCTGATCGTCACCACGGCGGTCACCTTTTTGCTGTCGCTGCTGCTGGCCATTCTCATCGACGGGTCGCTGTCGATCATTTTGACCACCGTTATCGTCGGCCTGTGGGCCGCGTTCCTGGCGGCTGCCATTATGATCCTGGCCATGCTGCTGTCGTGTGTGTTTGAGGCGCGCTGCCCGCGGCCCGAGCCCTGCTACCCCCGCGAGAGCGACTACCGCCGCGAGAGCCGCGGACCCGATTCCAGCCGCTACGACGACCGCTACGGCCGCTAAAGACAACCTGCACACCGGCACTGCGCTGCCCGGCCCTGCCTAGCGCTGCCTGGCGCACCCACTGCGCCGCCACATAAAAAGAGGAGGTCCCGCCAGTTTGGCAGGGCCTCCTCTTTTGCTTTTCACCGCCCGGAGCCTATATGTCCTGCCGCCACAGGCCGTGCAGGTTGCAGTGGGCGTATACCGCCACCGGGCTCTCGCCCGGCGCCAACACGAACTGACACACCGGCTGGCTCTGGGCGGTGAGCAGGTGGTAGTGGCCGCCGCAGTCGGTCTGCAAAAACACCCAGTCGATGAGGTGTTCCTCGCCCATGGGGTGGTGGTTCTGCCCCACCTCTACCGTGACGGTATCGTCTTGCCGCAACACCACCGGCTGGTGTTTTTCCACGGCGGCATCTACCTGGCCGGGCACCAGCTTTTGCAGCTGTTGGCCGCAGCACATCAGCGGGGCATCGAGGCCCCAGGGCACGATGGCAAAGCCCGGGCACTGGTCGCTGGTGAGAAACTGTAAGCTCTCTTTGGTCTGTCTCATAGTGATCCTCCTGTTGCGCCGGCGATACGGCTGTTTAACAGCCGTGCGGGGCCGGTGACTATCTTGTTATCCACATCCCAAACTATGGGCCAAAAAGAGCGCAAGTATACAAAAAAGGCGCATCCCAAAACAGAGTTTGGGACACGCTCACATATTCACAGATCTATTCCCGGTCGCCGCCGGGCTCTATCTCGTCGGGGCGGCGGTGAAAGATATCGCTCTCGATGAGCGAGCCAAAGCCCACCGAATCGCTGCCGTACCGCTGGCGGATGGCATCGAGTGCCTGCTCCAGCTTTTGCTGGCGCTCGTGGTCGGGGGTGGAGGAAGGCACATCGAGCCGCAGCTGCTCGCCGGTATCCTGATCGGTGAGTGCGGTGCCGGTCACCGTGAGCATGCGAATGGGCTTTTTCATGTCCCAGCTGCGCTCGATGATGGCCATCGCGGCACAAAACAGCTCCCGCGCCAGATTGGTGGAGCGGGAGAGCCCCTGCTGGCGCGAGATGACGCGCAGATCGGGCGACTTGATCTGCACCTGTACCGTTTGGCAGTAGAGCTTGTGGGCGCGCAGACGGGCGGCCACCGTGTCGCACAGGGACAGCACCCCGGCGCGGATATCGCGCTGGCCCACCAGATTGCGGCGAAAAGTGATGCTGTTGCCCACGCTCTTGACTTCGCGCTGCTCATCAAAGCGGCGCACCGGGCTGTCATCGAGACCCTGGGCGTAGATCTTGGCCGTTAGGCCCCCTTTACCCAGCAGGCGCTGCAGCAGCCAGTCGTCGGCGCGGGCCAGATCGCCTATGGTGTGGATGCCCGCCCGCGCCAGCTTGCCGGCAGCCACCTGCCCGATAAACAGCATGCGCTCGGCCGGCAGCGGCCACAGCAGGCTGGTGTAATTTTGGCGGGTGATCACGGTGGTGGCATCGGGCTTTTTATAGTCGCTGCCCAGTTTGGCAAACACCTTGTTAAAAGATACTCCCACCGAGATAGTGACCTTTACCTCTTGGCGGATACGGCGGCGCAGCTCGTCGGCGATCTTTTCGCCGCTGCCAAACAGACGGTAGCTGCCGCCCACATCCAGCCAGCTCTCGTCGATGGAAAAGGGTTCGACCAGGTCGGTATACTGCTGATAGATGGCATTTATCTGCTGGGAGAACTGGCGGTACAGGTCGTGGTGAGAGGGGGCCAGCACCAAGTCGGGGCACTTGCGCTTAGCCTGCCACACCGTCTCGGCAGTCTTGATGCCGTAGGCCTTAGCCAGCTCGTTTTTGGCCAGAATGATGCCGTGTCGGCTCTCGGGGTCGCCGCACACAGCCATGGGCACGTTGCGGTACTGGGGGTGCAGCGCACACTCTACCGAGGCATAAAAGCCATTGCAGTCACAGTGCAGTATCGTGCGGTCCACGCCCGTCCCCCCAGTAAAATCAAAAGTTTGTTCTTTATAGAGTATAGCACATCGGCCGGACCGGGGCAACCGCTCTTCGTTCCCCCGGCAGCAATGAAAAGTACACTGCGGCTGTGTTGTAACAGACAAATAAAGGAGTTGGGGAAAACCAGGGATCTGCTGCAGCTGGCTATAGCTGATGGAGCGCTGCACAGTGCGGCGATGGACTATTGGCAGGAACTTCTGGCGCACGGCGGGCGGTAGCAGCACGGCGGCGCGCTGCCGGGATGATGGACACCCGCCACTACCTCAACGACTTTTGCGGCAATACAGCGGCTGTATCGGCTACGGGGAACGGCCCATCGAACGAGGCAAGAGATATGCCACCCCGCTCTTACAGCTGTCGCGCGGTTACCGCCGGCAGCTGGAGCCCAAGTGGGGGCTGCCGGGCTGCGACTTGCAAAACGGGGGCGCGCGCCGCACCATCGAACGCGGCGGCAGGCTGGATAATGCGTTTGGATCACCCACACCGACAGGCAAGAGGCACTGCTCTACTGGATCGAGATACAAACAGGCACCGTTCTATCGGGTACTGTATAGACGGCGGGATCGGTGGGTGTCTCATCCTCCCCACCGGGTCCCGCCGCATTTTCGCTTTTTCCGGCCTCAACAGTCAAACCTCACCGGGATATATGCTTTAGCACAGGCGCATAGCGGCGCTCGGCGATAAAATGCTGCACCACCTGTGCCGATACCGCCCCGCCCCGCGGGTCGCGGTAGAGTGTGGAACGGGCGGCAGCAGCCGAGGCGAACAGAGCACATTTCTCGAGCGGCCAGCGGTTGGTCAGGCCGTAGAGAAAGGCGCCGTTATAGGTGTCGCCGGCGCCGGTGGTATCGACAGCCGCCACCGGTAGGGCCGGCACCTGCAGCGCCACATCACGGGTGTAGATACGGCTGCCCTGCGCGCCCAGCGTGTGGGCCACGATACAATTTGGTGCGCGCTGAAGCAGCTGTTGGATGGCCCGGTGGCCGCTGTCGCCGCAAAACTTTTGGTAGGCAAACTCGTTGAGCGAGAGAAAGCTGCAGCGTGAAAAATAGAAGTCGTCCTGCTGACGGCTCTCAAATGAAGCCGCCTCGGCATCGATAGCCAGTTTGACCCCGCCGCGCAGCACGGTATCGAGCATTTTTTGGGGATGGGGAAAGCAGCGCAGGTCGCTCAGGTTCACCAGCAGCCAATCGGCGCCGCCGATCAGCGCCAGCTCGCTCTCGGTATAGGGTACGGGCTGGTGGGGCTGCTCCAGCGAAAAAATGGTGCGCTCACCGGACCGGGCGGTCTTTAAGATGACACAGTGGTGGTTTTGATACCCCTGTTTGGTGCGCACCAGATCGGTCTTGATGCCCTGCTGGCGCATGAGCTGCTGGTGCATAGCCGTGCTCTCGTCCTCGGCGCCAAAAGTCTCGGCAATGTAGCAGGTGAGGCCCAGCGCCGCCATGACAAAGGCGGAATTGGAAAAGCCACCGGCCACCTTCTCTCTGCGGTAGACCGATATCTTCTCTCCCGCCATCGGGTAGTGCTCGGCCTCCCAGTACTCGTCCTGCACGCTGCGGCCCAGGGTAACGACATAGGGCTTATCCACGCGATCAACTCCTGTCTATACGTCTCTGGCTTTATGATACGCCCCGCCAGCGGCAGATACAATGACCTGCAGCGCCGAAATACCGGTGCCACATTTGGCCAAAACTCCCGGTAGTCTCCCCTTTTTATGCCGCCGCAGCACACATTTTATCGGTGATCTTTAGCCGTAAAGGTCCGCTTGTCCCCCAACAGCGGCACCGACCGGGCCCCGGCAAAAAGAAAACAGCCGACAGGACAAGACCTGTCGGCTGTTTGATCATGACATCGGACCTGTGCTGCTACCGCACCTGTTTTTTGCGCTTATACAGGCTCAGGCCGGTAATCGCAGCGGCTGAGAGCACCAGCACACCGCCCCAGAGCAAAACGCTGCTGTCGCCGGTAGCGGGCGCCTGTGTATCTTCACTCTCGGGTTTTTGCCCGTCGCTGGGCTCGGGCTCTTTTTGCTCGCCGGTGGCGGGCAGTACAGTGTCTTCCCTGGTGATCTCCTGCGTCAAGTCTGCATCGGCAAAGTACTTACCGCAGGCCGCACAGTACCAGTATGCCACGTTGCCTTCCTCGGTGGCTGTCGCCTCTTTGCCCTCTACCTTTTGGGCCTGGTGACCAGTGGCGGCGAGCAGGATATCTGCCGCTGTAATGGCCTGCTGACAGTCCTCATCGGCAAAGTACTGCTTGCAGTTGTCGCAGTACCAGTAGGGGATGTTTCCATGCTCGATGCAGGTGGCCTCTATGCCGTCCACCGCCGAGAGCTGTTTGTGGGCGCACTGGAAAGCAGGGGCAAACTGTCCGTCGTAGGCCGTTTCGAGCGGATAGCTCTTTTCGGGCGTCACGATCTCGGCAAAAAATACAGCGGGCTTCCAGGCGGCATAAGCCTCGCCTTTTATGACGGTCCAGTCCTGATCGCGCCCCTCGACGAGCTCGACACCGCTTGTAGTCACCTGATAAAACGGGGCGCTGCTCAGGCCCTCGGCGGTGATATAGCCGTTTTCCGCCTGATAGGCCAGCTGCTCCTTGTCGGCCGTATACGCCACGATCAGCTTTCCGTCGGCGTCTCTCATACCCACCTGGATAGCGGTGATCGAGTCGGTATCAAAGCCGCCCACGTATTTCCAGCCCAGATTGTAGGCATTGCTCCAGCTATCGCCCCAGGCGCCGCAGTCGGTAATGACGACATTGGCCACCGGCCGGCCCACTTTTAAGCCGCCGGACACCGAGATGTCGTTAAACCAGATATAGCCGCGCGTACCGCAATCGGCGCTCTTTACCTTCATGTCGATGTCGCCGGTGGTGCTTACCTGCTCGCCGTTTTTTAACAGCGAAAACTCGGCGTACAGGTCGCCGGAATGATCAAAATACCGGTACTGCAGCGTGTACACGCCCGCCTCGGTCACTTTGCCCTGATAGCCGGGCTGCATACCGGCAGCCACCGACACGCTCCCGTCGTTGTCTTTCCAGAACTGGACCATCAGTTCGGTCCGATACTGGCCCTGCTTGTCGTTCATCGAGACCGACAGGGCAAACTTCTCGCCGACTGTCATGCTGGCGGGGTCGATGGTCACGTCTACCGCGTCCAGCGTCTCGCCATCGGCCAGGCTGGCCCCGCCCGCTTTGGTATAGGGCCCGCAGTGGGAGTTATCTGTATTGAGCGCCGGGTCGCCCGTGTAGGTGCAAGTCCCATCCTCGTTGGCCTGAATACTGCCGTATCCGTTTCCAGTGATCCATTCGCTGCTTTCTGCCGAGGCTGCGCTCAGCGGCACCGCGCTCACCGTGAGCAGCGCCGCCGTCAAAACGGCAAGCAGCTTACTTTTTTTCCTCACAACTAAAACCTCCTGTTTTTTGACCGGGAAGAGGTCGGCGGCTCTTCATACGGGGAGCGGCACCCAGCCTCTTCTCCACTTACTGGAACACTGTGCCCATCGATTGAAAACGTTTACTTTTTCATATCGCCGCCGTTTTCGGCAACTATTCCAAATAGGTAACTGGAAAAAGGCTTGAAACATGGAAAATTGTGGTGTACAATGTGGATGTGTGAACGAGTTGCCGACCGAACGAAATTCTAATCTTTTTCGTTCACAAACAGCGTGTAAAGTACACAATATTAAAACACATTGTCCCATCACAAAAGTGTATGTGCGCCGCCCAAATCGGAGCGGCGTTTTTTTAGCTAAAGACCCAGCTGTCTCCGCGGGCAGATGGGCCTTGAGGAAATCTGTCGACCGGCTCTCTCACCGGCGCTCGGTCCCGGCAAATGTTGGGCGACAGCGATACTCTTTGTGCGTTATCGCAAAAAAGAGGCTCCACTGTATAGTGGAACCTCTTTTTTATGTGCCTATAGCTGCCGGTACTTGCCGGGCGACGTCTCTATGAAAATTTGCCGTCGAGGGGGCCATCGACCAGCAGGCCCATGACCTCGATATGGATGCCGTCGGGGTCGACGATATGCACCCACTGACCATAGGTGAGCTTGGTCACCGGGCTGGCAATGGGCACGCCCAGCTGCTGCATCTGCTCTAAAAAGTCGTCGAAGTGTTCTACGATCAGGGAGATGTGCCCCAGGCCCACCCGATTTTGAGCGATGGGGCCGGTGTGGCCGGGAGCGCTCTTATACTGCATCAGCTCCATGGTGATACCGTAGCCCTGCAGCTGCGCCAGTTCCAGGGCGGCGCCAGGTACGCACAGGCCCATCTCCACCTTTTCTGGTCCCTCGGCCCAGCGGTCACGAAGGTCAAAACCCAGGATACGGGTGTAAAAATCGACCGATCGGTCGAGGTCCTGCACCACAAAACCAATATGGTGCAGATGGTGTACGTATTTTTTTGCACAATAAGCCATCTGTTCTCCCCCATTTTTCGCGCGGGCAGAGACCCGCCCTTTTTATCAGCATAGCGCACCGACCGGGTGCTGTAAAGTATTGCTGTAAAAAGCCGCCTGCCAAAAATGGCGGCGGCTTTTTGTGCAGATATCACTCTATGCGCAGCATGCGGTAACCGACCCCTACATGGGTCTGGATATACTTGGGATGTGCGGTATCGGTCTCGATCTTTTTGCGCAGCGTAGCCATGAATACCCGCAGCGACGCCACATCGCCGGCCCAGCTGGAGCCCCACACCTCTTTGGTGATAAAGGTGTGGGTGAGCACCTTGCCCACGTTTTTGGCCAGCAGGCACAAGAGCTTATACTCGATCGGGGTCAGGTGCAGCTCCCGCCCGGCCAGATACACGCAGCCGGAGGGGTAATCGATGCGCAGGTCGCCGTTTACGAATATCGGCTCCTCCCCCTCAGCCGGGCCCTGCATGTAGTGCAGGCGCCGCAGCGTGACCCGCACCCGGGCCAGCAGCTCATCGACCGAGAAGGGCTTGGTCAGGTAATCGTCGGCACCGGCGTCCAGCGCCTCGATCTTGTCGCGGTCCTCGCTGCGGGCGCTGATGACGATGATGGGCATATTCGACCAGCTGCGGATCTTTTTGATGATCTCCACCCCGTCCATATCCGGCAGACCCAGGTCCAGCAGCACGATATCCGGTTTTTGCGATACCGCCTCTACCACCGCCTCACCGCCGGTCTTGGCCATGTGGTACTGGTAGGACTGGGTCTCGAGGGTGGTGGCGATGAGGTTGCGGACGGCGGTGTCGTCTTCAACTACCAGGATGAGCGGTTTATTCATGTAGCGTTACCTCCTCTGCGGGCAGGGTGAAACAAAATACCGTACCTTGGGGCTGGTTGTCGCGGACTGTTATCTGCCCTCCGTGCGCATTGACGATAGACTTGCACAGCGCCAGGCCCATGCCCATACTGCGGCGGCTGTCGGCGATATCGGAACCCAGCGTATAAAACATCTCGAACACCCGCTTTTTCTGTTCGTCGGGGATGCCGGGCCCATTGTCGGCGATCTCGACGGCTACCATATCGCCCTGTTTTTGGCTGGTGAGCACGATCGTCGACCCGGGCGGGGTGTACTTGATGGCGTTGTCTAAAATATTGATGACCACCTGTACGATGAGCCGGGCATCCATCTTGGCCAGCAGCAGTTCGTCTGAACACTGCACGTCGATGTGATACTGGTCGCTGTGGCGGGGCAGGTGGCGCAGCGCCTCGTCGATGACCTCCTCCACCAGCTCGGCCTGGGTGTGTATCTGCATGGTGCCGTCTTCGATACGGGTGACCGAGAGCAGGTTCTCCACCAGGTTGATCAGCCACATGGCGTCGTCGTAGATGTCGCCGTACAGCTGTTTTTGCTTGGCTTTTGAAAGCGAGTCGGCGCTGGCCAGCAGCACTCCGGCATTGCCGGAGATCGAAGTCAGCGGCGTGCGCAGATCGTGGGAGATAGAGCGCAGCAGATTGGCCCGCAGCTGCTCATTTTTGGCCCGGGCGGCCGCCTCCTCCCGCTTTTGTACCAGCAGCTCTTTTTCCAGTGCCAAGCCGCATTCGCCCAGTATCGAGAGCACCAGGCTGTAGGTGAAGCTGTCGGGCTCATCGCTCTCTAGGGCAATGCCCACCACACCGTACACCGCATTGGCCCCGCGCACCGCCAGGTACTGGCACTGGGCACTGCCCAGTGTGCTGGTGCCGGCGCCGGCCCGCTTGTTGTTTTTATACACCCAATGGGCCACCGCCCGCTCATTTTCATCCAGCAGGTCCTGGTGCTCGGCGCCGCTCCGGCTGGAAAAGAGAGTGGGCTGGCCCAGGCTGCCGTCTTCGGGCAGATAAAATACGATGTCCCGGTCCAGCAGCTTGATGAGCTGGCCGGCGGTGACGCTGACGATGTCGCGCTGCTCCTGCTTTTGCTGCAGCATCTGGTTGGTCTCGAGCAACACCTTGGTGCGATAGGCCACCATCGCCGACTGTTTGGCCTGTTTTTTTATTTTGCCAGCCAACGAGCCGGTTATAAAGGCGGCGGCAAACATGATGACGAAGGTGACCGGGTAGCCCTGGTCGTAGGCGTTAAAGGTAAAGCGCGGTTGGGTGAACAGAAAGTTAAAGATGAGCACGCTGGCCAGCGACATGACGCCGCTGTACACCAGCCCGTTGGTGGCCACCGCCGAGAGCAGCACCCCCAAAATGTAGACGGTGATGATGTTGACGTCGCTAAAGCCCAGCCGATCAAAACCGATGCCGACGAGCGTTACCGCCAGCAGGATACCCAGACACTTGGCGAACTCGACTGCCGGGCGTGCCCTGTCTGTGCGGGGCACCGGGCGGGGGCGGTAGGGCGGCAGCTCGCGGTCGGGGATGATGTAGATATCTAAATTGGGCGAGTAGGTGGCCAGCTGCTCAGAGAGCGAGCGGCGGCGCAGCCCCAGGCGCCGCTGGGTACCGCTGCGGCCGATAACGATCTTCGACACGCCAACGATGCGGGCGAACTCGGCAATCTGGTAGGGGACGTCGTCGCCGTATACCGTCTCGATGCGGGCGCCCAGCTGTTGGGCCAGATGGATATTTTGGCGCAGCCGGTCGCGGTCTTTTCGGTTCATGCTGGCAAAGCCGGTCGTCTCGACGAACAACGCCGTAAAGGTGCCGCGAAAAGCCAGAGCCATGCGGGCTGCCGTGCGGATGATCTTGGCGTTGGAGGGCGAGGAGGACAGACAGACCAGAATGTGTTCGCCGGTGTAGTAATCGCTGCCGGAGGACTGCTTGCTGCGCTCGCCCACCCGGTTGACTCGGTCGGCCGTACGGCGCAGGGCGATCTCGCGCAGGGCCGTCAGGTTCTCGAGACTAAAAAAGTGGCCCATGGCCTGCCGGGCCTGGCGCGGCTGGTACACCTTGCCGTCGCGCAGGCGGGCCAGCAGATCTTCCGGCTCGATATCCACCAGCTCTACCTGGTCGGCCCCGTCGAACACCCGGTCGGGGATGCGCTCGCGCACGCTGACACCGGTGATCGAGGCCACGATGTCGTTGAGGCTCTCGATGTGCTGTACGTTGACGGTGGTGTACACGTCGATACCGGCCGCCAGCAGCTCCTCAATGTCCTGATAGCGCTTTTGATGGCGGCAGCCCTCGGCGTTTTGGTGGGCCAGTTCATCGACCAGCAGCAGCTGGGGGTGGCGCTCGATAGCCCGGTCGAGGTCGAATTCCCGCAGCTGTACCCCTTTGTAGAGCAGCTGCCTGGCCGGCAGCTGCTCCAGCCCCTCCAGCAGCGCCATCGTCTGGGGGCGGGTGTGGGGCTCGATGTAGCCGGCCACCACATCGATGCCCTGCTCGGCGGCATCGTGGGCGGCCTGCAGCATGGCATAGGTCTTACCCACACCGGCGGCATAGCCAAAAAAGATCTTCAGCCGGCCGCGGTGGCGCGCCTCTTCCTCCCGCTCGATCTGGCGCAGGATATCCCGCGGGGTCTTGGGGTCTTGCAGCACAAAAGTCACCTCCACTGTATTTTGCCCGGTACCGACCGGATCTCTACTCCCTACTATACCGTATAGGGCGTGAAAAGAGCGTTAATATCTGATAAAGAGGTATAAAGATAGCATAAAGATAGCCGCTCACCCGGCGATGGGAAACAGTGCGCGCAGTAAAAAGCGCTGGGCGTCGGTGCCGCGCTGGTAGTCGAGCGCTAGGCGCTGGCCGCCACGGTACAGGTGAAAGCCGGTCTTGCCATCGGTCTGGGTATACACACCGGCGCGATCCATTGCCGTGGTCAGCGCCAGATACCAGCCAAAGTCGGGGCAGCTGTCGCCCAGCGCTGCCAGCGCCCAGCCAAACTCGGCCGGGTCGTCACCATCCTGTAAAAAGGCCAGCCACAATTCCTGTCGCTGCAGCACGCTCAGCGCCTGCTGCCAGTTTTCTGTACCCGCCCCGTCGCACAGCGGCAGGTAGCGAAAATAGCTGTCGGTATCTCGGGGGCCGCAGCTGCCCAACTCCTCCTCTAAAAACGGGGTGCGGGGCAGAGCCAACAGATCGCAGCCGGGGTGAATGCCCATAAGCATCGACGCGATCTGCTGCCCGGCCACCCGATCGGGCACCGCGATACACAGGCAGATATCGCACAGGGTATCGAAGTCCTGCCCGGTAACGGTGCGGGTCTGGTACGAGATGCCGTGCCAATCGGGCGCCCAGGTGGCCGAGATATCGGCCGGTTCGCCCCAGTCGGTGCTGCCGCAAAAACGCAGCGGATAGTGCTGTGAGATCAGTGCGGCGGCCAGATCGTATTGGCTCAGCAGGTCATCGCAATCGGCGCAGCCGCCGGGCCAGTAAACCCACACCGACTCCTGGCCCTGTAACACCTGCGGCAAAGCCTCCAGCTGCTGATCCAGCTGCCACACCAACTGGCACAGCCGCCACAGGTCGGCAGCCGGCTCGATATGGGCATCTACCTGTACTTGCCACTGCCGGGCGAGCACTTTTTGATATTTCATCTGCGGTCCCTCTCTCTGCTGTAAAAGATCTGGAGAATACACATCCTCTGTCCTTAGCATAGCAAATCGCGGGTAAATGTAGTGTTAGGGCCGCCGGCCGGCAGATAAAGATCAGGTAAAGCTCCGCCCGATACAGCACCGCTCACACAAAAAAATAGCAAGGCGGCAAAAAGGCGGCGGCAGGCGGAGATGCCCGCCTACTGCCGCCGCCTACAAAGTGCTGCCGCTCACTGCTTATTTGCCAGATAGCGCTGATAAAATTCCTCGCCGGGCATGGGGTGGGCAAAGTGAAAGCCCTGACCCAGCTTGCAGCCGTAGGTGCGCAGCAGTAGCAGCTGCTGCACCGTCTCTATCCCCTCGGCCACCGGGGTGGTCCCCAGGTCTTGGCACAGGCTGATACCGTGCTTGGCCACCACTGTGGCCTGCGGTTGCTGCCCGATCTCCTCGACCAAGCTGCGGTCGAATTTGATCTCGTCGAAGCCGGCGGCGGTGAGCACCGACAGATTGGAATACTGCGAGCCAAAATCGTCTAGTGAGAGCGAGAACCCGGCCCCTTTTATCTGCTGGGCGATATCGCCCAGCGAGACGCCGTCCATCTTGCCGGTGCTCTCGGTCACCTCGACGATGATCTGCCCGGGGGCGATACCGTACCGCTGCAAGATGCTCTTCATCTTCTCTTCCACACCGTGTTCCATCAGGGTGATGCGCGAGAAGTTCACCGCGATCTGCTCCGGGGCACAGCCTTTCTCCCGCCACTCTTTGAGCCACTTGCAGACGGTGCGCAGCACAAAGAAATCCACATGGCGGATCACACCGCCCGCCTCGTACAGGGGGATGAACCGGTCGGGCGGGATGACCGACCCGTCGCTGCCGCGGCGGCGCACCAGCGCCTCGGCGCCGGCCATCGCCCCGGTGACCAGGTCGAATTTGGGCTGGAGATATACCATAAACTCGCCGGCGTCCAGCGCCTTTTTCAGCTCCTGCGACAGCACCCCGCGCCGGGGGTGGCGGATGCGGTGGGTGGAGCTGTTATAGTAGGCCTGTTTCTCGACGTACATCAGGTTGTCGCTGTAGCTGATCTGCTGGGAGGGGTGCACCTGCCCCGCGCTCCAGTTGACGCCGATCGAAAAGCCGGCCAAACTGTCTTTCGCCTCGTAGCGGCGCAGCGCCTCTACCCGGCGGTCGAACTCCTCGCGCTCGGCGTCGATGAGCAGGCCCACGAATTCGTCGCCGCCGATGCGAAAGGTGTGCTCGGGGAATATCTCCCGCAGGCCGTGGCCCACACTGCGTATCATCTCGTCGCCGTACTGGTGGCCAAAGCTATCGTTTGCCACCTTGAGGCCGTTGATATCGATGAACACCACCCCCATCGACCGGGGCGGCGCCTTGTCGAGCCCCGCCAAAAAGCTGATATACTGGTGGCGGTTGCCCAGGCCGGTGAGCCCATCGGTGTAGCTGAGCTCTTTGAGCTGCTCGAGCAGGTGGCGCTTTTGGATGTCCTCTTTGATAAAATAGGTGATGGATTTGAGCAGATGGGTCTCGCCGGTATTGGCGGCGGGATTATCTACACCGATGAACCCGCTGAGGGTCTCCCCCTCCCACAGCGGCGCGGCCATCAGGCTGTCGATCTGCTGTGGGGCCAGTATCTGGTACTCGATCGAATCGGGCTGCAGGGTCTTGCCGGCAGAGGTGAGAAAAAACTCCCCCTGGGTGGTGAAGTACTCCATCCAGCGGTCGATAGCGGTGATCGGGATTTGCTGCAGATTTTCGATCTGCGGCTGTACCTGTTCCTGGCACCACTCGTAGGAGTTAGAGATCATTTGCCCGCCGGGATCGACCTCGAAGAGATAGGCGCGGTCGGCCTGGTAGTAGCCGCCGATGATCGAGAGCAGCTTGTTGATGGCCGTGTCGGTATCGTCCTCACCCGAGAGCGTATGTACACAGCGCAGCAGCGTCTCCTCGGTGGTGAGCTGGTTTTGCAGATGCAGGTTGGTGTTCTCGCTGTCGGTAATATCGGTACAGATCTCCAGCCGCACCAGGCGGCCGCCGGGGAGTTTAAACAGCTTATCCCGCAGCAGATAGTACTGCTTTAAAATGGGGTTATAGTGTTTCCAGTACAGATACTTTTCGGTGGTGAGCAGATGATTGGTGCAAAACGGGCAGGGGGCCTCTAGCCCCTGCAGCACCCGGTAGCAGGGCTGGCCCAGATAGGCGTCGCCGCAGAGACCGAAGCCGCGCACCACCGCCTTGTTGACATACAGCAGTTCGTAGGTTGAGGGGTCGGCCACATAGGCCATATTCTCGCTCTCATCGGCGATGAGGGCGGCGATCTGTTCGCGCTGCATAATCGTTCTCCCGCAGTTGGCCGCACAAGGGGCACGGCCTGACCAGTCTACTTTGTCTCATTATACCCCAAACGGCCACATCTGCGCAAGCAGATACGGCAGCTGACCGCACTTTGTGACCGCCGCACTTTACGGCGCCGGCGCGATAGCGTATACTGATAAAAAAGTGGGGCCGCAGCTTGGCCCCACCGACCAGAAAAAGGTGGTATGACCATATGGACGACAAGACCGTACTGCTCAATGCGGCACGCATCGATTTCGACGGCAAGATAGACATGTGCAGTTTGGCCAGCCAGGTGACCGTATACGACGACACCCCGGCCGAGCTCATCTGCCAGCGGGCACAGGGCCACCGCATCGTGGTGACCAAAGAAATGCCCATGCCCGCCGCCGTGATCGACGCGCTGCCCAGCTGTGTGCAGCTCATCTGCGAGGCGGGTACCGGCTACAACAACATCGACCTGGATGCCGCCCGCCGCCGGGGGATCGCCGTGTGCAACATCCCCGCTTACAGCACCCAGCGGGTGGCGCACACCGTTATTATGATGCTGCTGGCGCTGGCCTCCTCTATGGGGGTGCAAAAGGCTATGTTGGCGCGCGGCGACCACCGCAATTTTACCGATCATTTGGCGGTGCCGCACACCGAAGTAAACGGCAAGACGCTGGGTATCATCGGCGCCGGCACCATCGGCCGCGAGGTGATGCGGGTGGCGCGGGCGATGGACATGCAGATCCTCGCCTACACCCGCACCCCCCGCCCCGACGAGGACGGCATCCGCTACGTGGCGCTGGATGAGGTGCTCAAAAACTGCGATTATCTCAGTCTGCACTGCCCCCTGACTGAAGATACCCGCCACATGATCGACCGCCGGGCGCTAGAGCTGATGAAGCCCACCGCCTGTGTGATCAACACCTCCCGCGGGGCGCTCATCGATCAGCCGGCCCTGATCGAGGCACTGCAGCAGGGGGTCATTGCCGGGGCCGGGCTGGATGTGCTGGAACAGGAGCCGCCGGCCGAGGACTGCCCGCTCTACACGATGGACAACGTCATCCTCACCCCGCACATGGGCTGGAAGGGGCTGGAGACCCGGCAGCGGCTGGTCTCGCTGCTGGCCCAAAACATCCGCCACTTTGTGGCCGGCGACCCCATCAACCGCGTCGTTTGACCGCTGTTATAAAACGGCTGCAAAACGCCCCACCGCACGATAACTACGGTGGGGCGTTTTTGTCTGCGCGCTATTTATAACTCTCAATAAAGCTGGCTACCTGCTGTTTTTGCACCTCGTAAGAGCAGCCGCCCAGCGAGGCAAACATCTGGTGAAAGGCGCTCTCGTCAAATTCTTTGCCCAGCTCTTTTTGGGCCTGCTGGTAAAGCTGGCGAATGAGCAGCGCCCCCACCCCGTAGGAGAGATAGGTGCCGGGGTCATCGGTGACCTGCTGGTAGACAGCCTGAGCCCCGTCATCGCCAAATATAGTCGCCAGGGACGCGATCACCTCCTGCTCACTGTAGTCGCCGCTGTGAGCCATGATATCGGCTTTGCAGTAAAGCAGCAGCGAGGCAAAGCTGTTGTGCGCTAGCAGCGCTGTCGCCTCCTTGTCATCGGTGGGCAAATACTGATAGCCGTAGCCGTACTCCACATAGGTGGCCCACCCCTCGCTGTAGCCGTTAAAGCTCGTAAAGGCCCGCACGTCGTCGGTGCGCGCACGCATCTCCATATTTGTCTGGTACAGGTGGCCCGGGTACCCCTCGTGGGCTATGGTAGTGTAATCGGCGACCGGGTCGCTGCTTTCCAAATTGGGGTTTACGTACACCACATTGGCGCCCGAGCCGTCGATGGGCGGGATGATGTACAGGGCGGGGTTGGGGATGGCGCTGTCGGTGGGCAACTCTTTTACCCGGCAATCTACGCCGGAGAGCGGCGGGAAAGAAGACGCTGTTTTCTCTTGCAGGTCCTCTAGCATCTGCTGCGGTGCCATTTCTGGCAAAGTCAGTGCAAAGGCCCGCTCTATAGTATTTTCGTCGGTGCCGGCCATCGCCTGCATCTCTTTGGCGATAGCCCGGTCCACCAGGTCTTCCAGCTCATCGAGCCGGCCGTAGTAACCGGTCTTCTCTTTGACCAGATTTTGGTAGTACGCTTTTCCCTGTTTGGTGGTGCCCAGGCCGGCGTGCTGACTGCAGCTGGGGCGCAGCGCCTCCAGCCCCTGGATCAGTGTCTGGTAGGCGGGCACTACCTGCTCCAGCACCAAACTGCTATTTCGCTGGGTGTACTGCTGCCGCTGCTGCTCATCGGTATCGGGTATCGCCTCCAGGCGCTGGGAAAAGGTGGTGATCAGCGCATTTTGCTGCGGATCGCGCACATTGGTGGTCAAGGCCTCCAGTGCCGCATCGAGCTGTGCGGTGGTCATAAAGGTACCGGCAGCCGCCTTTTGCTGCTCGAACAGGAGTATCTCGCCAAAGTAGCGGGGCATGTCGCCCAGCAGAGCCAGATAGTCCTCCACATCCCCGCTGTCCTGCAGCGCATACTCGGACAGCAGCAGCGGTATCTGGTTGACCAGCCCGTTGGGAGAGCAGTACTCGTAATACAGTGCCAGGCCGGCATAGTCCGCCTGCACCTGCAGGTAGTCTTCCAGCACGTCATATACCAGCTGCTGGCTCTCGGTCAGCGCCTCTCTCTTAAAGGCCCGCAGCTCTTTGAGCTGCTCAGTGCTCTGATCGGCGGCCTGCTCCCAACTGTCGCGGCCGACACTGCCCCAGGTGGCCGGGCCGGAGGTATAGCCCCGGGCCTCGGGGTCCAGCAAAATAAAGTGCTCGCTCATCTTGTCGGCGGCCAGTGATTGCTGGGTGAGCCGGTGGGTGAACGCGTTGAAGTTTTGTTGCTGGGCCCTGTCTTGGCTGCCGGTGGCGCACCCGGCCAGCAGCGAGACCAGCAATGCCAAACATAGAAAGAGCGCCGCCGGTCGGCGGGCGCGGTAGACGGTGTGCATAAAATGCCCCCTTATTTTATCGCTGTGTTCAGTATAGCACAGGGCGGCGGTAAAAAATAGCACATTGCCCCGGAGCGGCACCCCTTGACAGCTACCGGCCAGCGGCATATAATGAGCACGGCTAGACAGGATGTGACAGATCCTGCTGTGAGCCGACAGGGGTGCTGGGTGCAAGCCCGGCTGAGATAGAGCGTAACGCCGCTCTGGACCCTCTATACCTGATCCGGGTAATGCCGGCGTAGGAAGGTTTTTAAAAGCTTGTATTACGCACCGCATTACAGACATGCCGGTGCGTTTTTTGCGCCTTGTGCGCTTTTAGGTGCCGCCACCGGCCAGACCCACGACCGCCGCCATATGCGGCAGAAAGAAAAGGAGCATATACGATGTCAACACAGTCGAGCCGAAACTCAAAGGTGCGCATCCTCTGTGAAGGGGCGCTGATGGTGGCGGCAGCCATCATTCTGAGCTATTTTAAACTGCAGTTTTTACTGGCCGGGTCGATCAGCTTTGCCATGATCCCCATCATCATCTTCGCCGTTCGCCGGGGCGCCGGTTGGGGCGTAGCCGCCGGTGTGGTGTACGGTACCTTAAAATTTATTTTGGGTGCGGGCTATGCCTGGAACTGGGCCTCTATTTTGCTGGACTACTCGCTGGCCTACGGTGCGGTGGGCTTTGCCGGGCTGTGTAAGGGCCGCAAATGGGGGCTGCCGGTAGGCGCCTTCGTGGGCTGCTTTGCCCGCTTTATCGTCCACTTTATCAGCGGTATCACCATCTACAAGATCACCGCCCCCACCGAGGTCATCGGTGTAACGGTAGCCAATCCCTGGATCTACTCGCTGCTCTATAACATCTCGTACATGCTGCCCAATACCATCATTGCCATCGTGGCCGGCCTGCTGCTGACTGCCCCACTGAAGAAATACATGCGGGGGCAGCTGTAGACGGTGATCGACAGCCACTGCCACCTCGACTTGTACCCCGCTGCAGAAGATCAGCTGTCCAGCTGGCTAAAGCAGGGGCTCACTGCGCTCGTCACGCCGTCGACCGACAGCGCGTCGCTGCAGCGGCTGCTCGTTCTGGCCCGCCACTTTCCCGGGCGGGTATTTCCCGCTGCCGGGGTGCACCCCGAGCAACCGGTGACCCCGCAACTGCTCGAACAGGCGCAGCAGGTGGCGCGCTGGGTGCGGCAAGGCGGCAGCCGGCAGCTGTGCGCCATCGGCGAGGTGGGGTTGCCCTGCTACAGCCAGGAGCCGCCCTACCACCCTATTTCCCGGGAGATATTTGCGCTGTTTGCCAGGCTGGCGGTCGACTGTGACCTGCCGCTCATCGTACATGCGGTGCACGATGCGGCGGCTTTGGCACTGGAGCTCTTGCAGCAGCTGGGGGTGCGGCGCGCCGTCTTTCACTGGCTCAAAGCGCCCAGAGAAGTGGCACAGGCAATTGCCGCTGCCGGGTATTGCGCCTCGCTCACGCCGGAGATCTGCTGCATGCAGCGCGACGGACAGCTGAGCGACTGTTTCCCCCTTACTCAGCTGTTGGCCGAGACCGACGGCCCCTACCCACAGCGGCTGACCGCCGACGGCGGGATAGAGGACACCCCTACCCCACTGTGGACCATGCGGGTGCACCGGGCGCTGGCGGCGCGTCGGCATCTGCCAGAACAGGTGATAGCCCGCCAGCTAGATCAAAATGCGCGCCAGCTGTTTGGCCTGCCCGCCAGCTGTGCTGATAAAATATGACCTGCAATAAAAGAGAGGCGTCCGCCGGGATATCCCCAGCTGGCGCCTCTCTTTTTTCGTCTATACGGGGCGGGATACAAGCAGCTCTAGCGGCTGCGGCCCAGGCCGATGGCACCCAGTGTGGTGACGGCAGCACCGCATAGGGTAATGAGCACCCCCAGCACGATCGATACGATAGAAAAGCCTTTTTTCACAAGTAGCGCCTCCTTTTGATCTTTTGATGTATCCAGTATAGCATAAACCAGCCGCATATAGTACACAAAATATAGCGGACACTTCCACTTTATACCAGTGAATATGCATGGCCCTGCGCCCAATCCAGCGGCAGAGACCAGGTCTTCTCATCGCCCTCTATACCGCTGTAGCAGCGCACGTTGAGCTGGGGCAAGCCGTCGGCCACTTCCAGGATCACCGTGTGCTGTCCGCGCTGACCGGCGGGCAGCACCGGGGTGTTCTGGTAGTAAAAGAGCGTCTCGTCGCTGTTTTCTTCTACCTCTTCTACGTCGCTGTAACTATTGCCCTCGAAATACAGCGACAGATAGCGCAGCTGTTGGGTGGTGCCGCCGGTGTTCTCCACCTCTACCTGTACCTGCCAAAACGAGCGGCCACTGTCGGCCTGCTTGCCCCGATAGCTGGTGCCCAGCCGGGTGGCCGTGAGGCCATGTACGGTGATAGCCGGCTCGTACTGGGCGCGCCGGTAGCGGTCGTGGGCCGGGATCAGCAGCCCCAGCGAGAGCAGCAGCGACAAAAGCAGGCCGGTGACCGCCGCCAGCGGCAGCCAGTTCACTCTCCGCTGTTTCACGCGATCACCCCGCTCTCGTCAATCGGTAAAGACACGCGAAACACCTTTTCGGCCCGCTCACCGCTCTCGTCAGCTTGTTCCACACAAAAAGTGAGCGCCGTGATATCGGCGGGCACAAAAAAGAGCAGGTCGCCCGCCCGGTCGCCGTCACCCACCAGATCGTACTCGTCCAAAACAGACTGCACCCCGTGCAGCGCCGCATAGGGGCGTATGTCGCTGCCGCTGACCGGCTGTTTATATACCGTGCCGCACTGCACATAAGGAATGCGCACATCGCGCCGCCAGTCGCGCGCACCGCCTTTTACCTGCACCGACACGGCTACCGCCTTTTGTCCCGGCGGAAAACCGGGTTGGCTGTCGGCGGCAATGACCGTGCGGGCGCCGGTAACGGTGAGTTTGCTGTTTTCTGCGAAGAAGGGCTGCCCTGCCGCCTGGGCAGTGGCTACCGGCGGTGGGCAAGAGATCTTTTTTTCGGCTTGGCGCTGCAAAAAGTCGCGCCCCACCAAAGCGCCCACCGGCAGCACCAGCGCTATGGCCAGCAGCACGACCCAGATAGCACCGCCGCGCTTTTTAGCTGCGACCATCTGGTGCGGTATCTGCACTTTTTGCGGCGAAACACCGGTGTTGGGCGCCGCCCCCCGAACCTCGCCCGGGGCACTGTATCCGGCCGGGCCCCGGGCGTAACTGGTATGTACCGGCGGCGCGCTGGATGGCATATGTGGTGCCCCTACGCCAGACGCTGACGGGCGGCTAAAGTGGCCGCACTTGGGGCAACTGCCCCCGTGCATATCGTAATCAAAGCGCTTGCCGCAGTTGGGGCAGCGGTGTTTTTGGGTCATGGTACTCCCCTCTTTATCTGCATTTTTCCGGGCTGCCGGGCGGCGGCCCCACCAGCACCATTATGGCACAAACTTCCGGCAAAGAAAAGGCCTGTAGGCGGTGTGCGTACTCGCCGCCGTTTGCACCGCGCCCCCCTCTTTATCGGCGGTGTACGGTACTGTATGTTATCGGACCACATAGCCGCACACCAAAAACTGGGCCCCGGCAGTGCCGGGACCCAGTATATTTACTGGCTACAGAGTAAATGTGGCGAAACTGCGCTGTGTATGTACGCTGTCGGGCAGGCTATAGCCCCCCTGCTGCAGCACAGACACGATCTCGTCAAAGGTGGGCACCTGGGTACCGGAACCGTGCTTGCGCACCTTGGCCGCGCCCATGGCGTTGGCCAGCGTAGCGGTGGCCCGCTCACCCAGGCCGTACAGGTGTCCGTACATCAGCCCGGCGATAAACGAGTCGCCGGCGGCGGTGGTGTCGACCAGCGGCACATTAAATCCGGGGTACCAGCGGCCCTCCTCACCGGCGCGCTGGATATAACAGCCGCGGCCACCGGCCTTGTTGACGATAAGGCCGGGGCAGCGCGCGCACAGTGCGGCAGTAGCCGCCTCCACATCGTCTTTTATGCCGGTGATATCGCCGGTCTCGGTGTCGTTGCCCACGTACACGGTAACGCCCGCCAGGACCTGGTCCATGATCGCCGGGTCCACTTTGGCAATGACCGGGCCGGGGTCAAAAAAGATCTCTAGCCCCCGGTCTCTGGCCTGCTGATAAAAGTCTAGCGTGCTCTTTAAAAAACAGGGCTCGGCCAACATGTAGCCCGAGAGATAAATGGCTTTGGCGCTCTGCATCGGGGCCTCAAATACCGCCGAGTCGACCGGCGTCCCCTCGAGCATGCTGATAAAGCTGTGCTGGCCATCCTGGTCGATAAGCACCAGCGCCTTGGGCGTCTCCATGCCCGGTACCACCTCCAGCAGCGACAGGTCTATCCCTTCGCTGCGGTAGGCGCTCTGCAAAAACTGGCCGTAGTAGTCGTCTCCGATCGCGCCGATGGGCACGATATCCAGCCCGATACGCCCCGAGGCGATCAGCGTGTTGCCGGGGCCGCCCGGCTCGTTGCCAACGGTGAGTATTTTAGTGGTGGTACTCTTTTCTACCGGAAATCTGGCCTGCATGGGCACGATGAGGTCCACACAGGGAAAGGTATAAAAGAGCACGTCGTGCTGTTTTGCCATACCTGTGCCCCGTTACATCCGCGACTCGGCGATGGCAGCCAGGTCTTTAGAGACCGCCTTAAAGTCCAGCGCGGGGTTGGCCTGCTCAAACAGCTCTACCCAGTCTTTGCGCAGAGCCTCGTAGCCGCTGTAAGCACCGGCCACCATGCCGGCGATGCAGGCGATCGTATCGGTATCGCCGCCGATGTTAGCGCCGCCCAGGATCGTCTGGTGCGGGTCGCCGCAGGCGAACACGAACAGACCCATCGCACAGGCGACCGAGGGCTGGATCTCACCGCCGTTGCCGATGCGGGCCTCCAGCTTGGCGATGCAGTCTTCCATGTCGGTGGCGTCGAGACCGATGGTGATGCCCTCCAACAGTTTGTCGTACAGGCGCACACCGGTGGCGATGCGGGCCTCTTTCAGGCCGATCTCCTCGCCCCGTTTCGCGCCGTACAGCGCCGCTTTGATGATGGTAAACACGTTGGCCTGCTCGGTCATGGCCTCGGCGATTGCACAGGCGATCGCACAGGCGCCCGAGTAGGCGTGCTGGGTACCGTGGGAGGGTTTGGTCATGATCACAGCTGTCTGCACGGCTCCTTCTAGGTCACCGGGGTGTACCAGACCGGCAGCCGCCACGCGCATAGCCGCACCGTTTGAGGTGCCGCGGCCATACAAAAGCCCCACCTTGCCCACTTCTTCGGGGTCGGCCCCCTCTTTGAGCTCTTTGATGACGTGTGAAGTGGTCGGCCCGGCGTTGCGGGGGAAATACTTGGGGTAGCTCTCGCTCCAGATGACCAGCGCGTCGGCTGCCCCCTGCACGGTGAGATCGCCTTTTTCCTTGACCATCATCTTGGCCATCTCGTACATCTGGGAGGCGTCGTCGGTCACCTCGGCCACAAAGTTGCCATAGGCGATCTTGTTGTCAAAAGGATCTTCAAACTTGGTGACCAGTCCACCAAATTTTTTCTTGATCTCGTCGGTGCTCATGGCCTCGGTGGCGCCACCCATGCCGTCGCCCATACCAGCCACTGTCAAAGAACCCAAAATTCTGTCATATACACTGTAACTTTTCACAATACATTCCTCCTCGTAGACAATAAAAGGATACATCTTCACGAGAAGTATACCTGAAATAGCGGCAAAGTGCAATATGGCCAAGCCATTCAAATAGCCCCCTGTAGCGGGTCTGCAACGGTCTGAAACAGCTGCTACAGGGGGCTTTAAAAATCCAGGTATAGAGCTCTATTTAGAGAGCGGCACGCACAAGGTCTCCTACCAGTTCCTCCAGCTGCCGGCTGTCAAACTGCCGGGCCAGCACCTGAGTCAGTGCCTTGGGCGATAGGTTTTCGGGCAGATCGAGTTTCTTTTGCAGCTTTTGGCGCAGGGCAGCGCTGTCGGCACTGCCGTATAGGCCCAGGTTATACAGTGTCAGCCGGGTGACCGGCGGCCCCTGTGGCGTCGGCGCACGAACATCGGCCGGAAGCAGCGCACCGCAGTCGCGCAGCGCCTGTATAAGGATCGGGGCCGGCACGCCTTCCACCCCCAGCTTCCCCTCTTTGCCCGGGCGAGCCTTGCGCCGCTCCTTGCCGTAGATATCGGGGATAAAGCAGTCCAGCACATCCAGGCCCTGCAGCAGATTTTTGAGGTAACTGCGCAACTGAAAGCCGGCCACGTCGCTGTCGGTGAGGATGACCGCCCCGTACTGGGCCGCCATTTTTTTGATAAAGTCCCGCCGCTGGATGTCTTTATAGATGCCAAATCCGTGGCAGGGGATGATCTGGGCCTGTACCAGACTAGAGAGCTTTGTCTTGTCGTACCGGCCCTCTACAATAATGATACGGCTACACGCAACCATATAGTCTCTCCTTACCTGCTGCGCTCAGTGTCGGCGCATGAGCAGACTGATCTCTACCAGCAGCTTTTGCAGCAGTATCTTCGGGTCGGCGGTGGTGGATTTCAGCGCCAAGTCGCACTGCAGCAGCGCCTCGATGATGGCATCGATCTGCTGTTGGCTCACGCCGCGGCCATTCTGGCCCGCCTGCTTGATGCGAAAATCACCCGGCCGGTAGCCAAAGGTCTTCTCGATCTGACTGGCGCTCATATAGGCGGCCCCGGCCACCTTTACCTTAAAAATATCGCAAAAATTGGTGCTGAGTGCGGCGATGATCGAGACCGGCTCCTCCCGCAGCGAGAACAGGTCCTCCAGCAGCCGCATGGCCTGCGGCACATCGCCCCGCAACAGCGCGCGGGCCATCTCGAACGAGGTGAGCTCTACCGTGCGGGGGGTAAAGGCGTCGATATCCCGGCGGGTGACCGGCTCGCCCAGCCGGTAGCTGCCCAGTTTGCACAACTCATTTTGAGTTTTGAGCAGATCGCCGCCGCAGCGCTCCAACAGATAGCGCAGGTCTGCCTGCCCGATCTGCACCCCTTCTTTTTTGGCCAGAGCCTGGGCCACTGTCAGGTTTTGCCGGGTATCTTTTTGTCCCACATCTACCAGCACGCCTTTTTCCTGGGCCAACTTGCGCAACTTCTGCGCCTTGGCCCGCTTGTTGCGCGGCCCCTCGGGCAAAAAGTTTTCTTTGATGATAAGGGTCGTCTGCGGCGACAGATAATCGGCGATCTCGCCCAGTCGAGTGATGTCGGCCTCGCTGGTCGCCTCGGGCGACAGACCGTTGATCACCGTCACCTGTACCGGCGCAAACGATACCGTCACCGCCATATCGCCCAGCTGCTCCATATCCAGCTGGTCGCCGTCGATGACCGCCACATCATCTTCCCCGGCGCCCAGCGCGTGTATGATCGCCGCCGCGTAGGCGTCTATCAGGTAGCGCTGCTGCCCGTGCAGATAGCAAAAGCCGTACAGCTCTTTTGCCGCCAGCGCCTTTTTAAAGGTGGACGGTGTGTATTTCACCGCGGGTCTCCCCTCTCTGCTCTGTCACTGTCGGGCCCAAAAATGCCCGTCTATATTTTTTTGCACTGTTTTTTATTTTACCCCAGTACCGCGGTCACTGTCAAACCGGTGGCGGCGGGGCAGCCACAGCATCAGCGCCAGCAAAATAAGGGCCACCCCTATCACCGTCAGCGCTGTGGGCGTGCCGGCGTCTACCAGCAACCAGGGAAAGCGCTGTACAAAGCGGTACATCTGCCCGGCCACCAGCTCGATGCCCCGGGCAGCCAAGCCCGAGATTACGAGCGGCAAAAAGCCCACACTACCCACCCCCGGCAGTGCGGTGAGCAGCGCCCCTATCAGCCCCAGCGATACGACGATGCCGCATAGTGGAATACACACAAGATTGGAAAGGAGTCCCAACAGCGATACTTTCCCCACACTGACCGCTGCCATCGGCAGCGTGCACAGCGTAGCCGCCAGCGTTTGACAGAGGCTGGCGGCCACTGGGCCCCGGGACCTGCGGCGCTGTAACCTGGGCAGCAGCAACACCAGCCCGGCAGTGGCCCCCAACGACAGCAGCAAGCGCACATCGGCCACCGCCAGCGGGTCGCCTGCCGTCAGCACCAGCGCCGCCACTCCCAGCAGCGTATAGGGGTCTACACTCTTGTAAAACAGCAGTGCCGAGCGGGCGTAAAAAAACATACACAGTGCCCGCACCACCGAGGGAGAAAAGCCCACCAGCGCCCCATAAGCCAAACAGACAGCTGCACACAGCAGCGTATTTACCCGGTAGTCCAGCCCCAATAGCTGTAGCAGCGCCGTCAGTAACCCCGCCACTACCGCCACGTGCAGCCCGGAAAGTGCCAGCAGGTGCGAGATGCCGGCAGCGGCGTAGGCCTCTTTGGTATCCGCCGAGAGATACCGCTTATCCCCCAGCGACATAGCACAAACAGCCCCTCCGGCCTGTGCGGGCAGCTGCCTATACACCCCATCTGCCAGCTGGCGCCGGGCATCGGCCCAAAATGTCGCCATACCGCTGTCACTATCTGGCACCGGTGGGTATACCAGCTGGTCGGCGCTGGGCACAAAAGCCCGCAAAAATATGCCCCGCCCTAAAAAGGAGTCGAATATCTGGTCCTCGTCAGCTCGCTGCAGTTGGGTTGAGACCGCTATATACTGCCCCTGCTGTACATCAGCTGACCCCAGTACGGTAAAGTAGATCAAAAATTCATCGGGCGCCTGGGGCAGATCGCAGCCGATGACCCGGCCGGTGAAACCGGTTGTCTGGCCCGAGTACTGGGGCAGATCCGTCACCTGCACCGTAAAGCTGCCCGCACTGCCGGCCAGCGCCTGCTGGGGCAGCATGCGATCAGTGGTGGCGCGGTAGTTTGCCAGCACGCCCACCGCTGCCGTTAAGCAGATGAGCGCCGTGGGGCGCAGCTGTTTACCGCCGATGGCCACTGTCAGCAGTGCACAGCCCAAAAGCGCCAGCACTGCCGGCAGTTTGGCCGGCAACGGCAAAAAAAGAGCGACCCCCAGGGAAAACAGGTAGGAAAACCCGATGATCCCCAGAGGTCGTCTCATTTTGATCGCACCTTTCAGCCGGACCTAGACAGCCGGCGCAAAACAGATCCACTCAGCAGCCGGCTGCGCCCAGTGTGCTCTGGCTGTACTTATCCCTCGGTGGGGAATACCGGCAGCTTCTCTAAGAAGATGATATCGTCGCGGTCGGCAGCGTCGCCCTCAGCCAACACGAAAGCCTTGCCCACGATGTTGCCGCCAGCCTCGTTTACCAGCACTTCCAGCGCGCGCAGGCTGTCGCCGCCGCTCACCACGTCGTCGACGATGAGGATGCGTTTGCCGCGCAGCAGCTCGGCCTCGTTTTTATCCAGATACAGGTCCTGCACCTTGGCAGTGGTGATCGATTTTACCTGCACGTGGATGGGGTCGCGCATGTACAGTTTGGTCATCTTGCGGGCGGGGAAATACTTTTTGCCCGACTGGCGCGACATCTCGTATGCCAGGGGTATGCCTTTGGCCTCGGCGGTGACGATGTAGTCGAACTCCGGCACCTTTTTGAGCAGCTCTTCGGCACAGGCAACGGTGATCTCCACATCCGAGAACATCACGAAACCCGCGATGGACAGCTGGTCGTTTACCTTGCAGATGGGCAGGTCACGGGTCAACCCGGCGATCTGCATTCTGTGAAATTCATTCATCTCTATAACGCCTTTCTCCAAAGCCGTGCCCCTTTGGCCCGGCTGTATTACATTGTAGAGGCCGGGGAGCGGTAGCCGCCACCCCTGCCGCACGACAAAATCAGTGCATTGTGCGTGCTGAACTGATAACTACTCTACCACATATGCACAATTTGATGCGCACAAGACGAGTGGAAAATATCCAGTACCGCGCTGTACGCAAATATTTTACCTCTATTGCGAGACCTGCACACTAAAGGGCTCAGCTCGCAAAAGGTGGCCACCCCATCTCTCTGCCACCCAGCACGTGAAAATGCAGGTGCTGTACCGTCTGCCCACCGTCGGCGCCGCAGTTATTGACGATGCGGTACCCGCCGGTGAGTCCCAGCTGCTTGGCCAGCCGGGCGATCACAGTGAACACGTGCGATACCACCGGGTCCTCACTCTCTTCCAGCGCGTCGCAGGAGGGGATGTGCGCCTTGGGGATGACCAGAAAATGGACTGGGGCCTGCGGGTCGATATCGTAAAAGGCCAGCACCTGCTCATCCTCATAGATCTTGTTAGAGGGTATCTCTCCCGCTGCTATTTTACAGAATAAACAATCCATTGTAAATACTGCCTCCTTAAAAAGATGGCTTTCCCACCGCCGGGCGACCTGCCCGGCATTTAGGCCAGCATATCGCGGATGAGGTCGGGGGTAGCGGCCATGGCCTCATCGATCTTAAAGATCTCTTTCACGCCGGCCATAGCGCTGTCGGGGCGGCCGCCGCCGCTGCCGCCGGCCAGCTTGGCGATCTCTTTGATGAGTTTGCCGGCATGCAGGCCAGCAGCCACCGCACTCTTTCCGCAGGCCACGCAGATGGTCCCCTTCTCGCCGACTACCGTCGACAGAACCACCACCAGATCATCTTTGCCTTCGCGGGCCTTTTCGCCCATGGTGCGCAGCGCACCGGCATCGGTGCCGGTGAAGCTGGCAGTGATCACCTTGACCGGACCCACCTGGATGGCTTTGTCAAACAGTCCCTCGGCCTCGATAGCGGCCAATTTGGAGGACAGCTCTTCGATCTTGCGGCCGGCCTCTTTGAGCTCAGCCATCACCGACTCGGCTTTGTGGACGAGCTCGGCAGTGTTTTGCAGCTTTAGAGTATGGGCCGTATCGCGGATCTGCTGGGTCTGCTCGCCGATAAAGCGGATGACCCCGGTGCCGGTGACCGCCTCTATACGGCGAATGCCGGCAGCTGCCGACGACTCCGAGAGGATCTTGAACAGACCGATACAGCCGGTGTTCTGCACATGGGTGCCGCCGCACAGCTCCATCGAGAAATCGCCGACCCGGCACACCCGCACCACATCGCCGTACTTCTCGCCAAACAGGGCCATCGCACCCAGGTCGCGGGCGGCCTGCTGGCTCATCTCGCTGATGTCGGTGGGGATGGCGGCCATGATCTTGCGGTTGACGATCTCCTCTACCTGCATGATCTCCTTGCCGCTCATGGCCGAAAAATGGCTGAAGTCAAAGCGCACACGGTGGCTGTCGACCAGCTGGCCGGCCTGGTGCACGTGGTCGCCCAACACCTGCCGCAGCGCCGCCTGCAGCAGGTGGGCGGCGGTGTGATTGCGGGCGACCGCCTGGCGGTAGTCGTTGTCGATGGCGCAGTGCAAGCTGTCGCCGGTGGCGATGACGCCTTCCTGCACCTGTATATGATGGAGGAAGTAGCCGCCGGTGGCACTCTTCTGACAACCGGTGACCAGTGCGCTGAGCCCCGCGCCGCTCACGGCGCCGCGATCGGCCACCTGGCCGCCGCTCTCGGCATAAAACGGGGTCTGATCCAGGATCAGGATGGCCTGCTGGCCCTGCCCTACCTGCTCGACGATCTCACCGTTTTCGATGATGCAGAGCACTTTGGCGGTGGCCTCATCGCGGCCGTAGCCCACAAACTCGGTGGCCGGCAGGTCGAGCGTAGCCGTCACGTCCTCCACCCAGGCCACATCACCCATATCTTCACGGGCGGCACGGGCGCGGGCGCGCTGCTGATCCATCAGCTCGTCAAAGCGGTCCTGGTCCAGGGCGATCTGCCGCTCGGCGATGATCTCGCGCACCAGATCCACCGGGAACCCATAGGTGTCGTAGAGCTTAAAGGCGTCGTCGCCGGGCAAAACGGCCTTACCGGCCTCGATGGCGGCGGCATCCATCTTGTCGATCAGCTCCGATAGCATCTCCATACCCTGATCGATGGTCTTTTCAAAGCGGGCCTCCTCGTTTTGAATGACCTTTTTGATATAGCCGCGCTTGCCCTCCAGCTCGGGGTAAGCCGAGAGGTTCTCATCGATCACGGTATCGCACACCTTGTAGAGGAACGCCTCTTTAATACCCAGCAGCCGGCCGTGGCGGGCTGCCCGGCGCAGCAGACGGCGCAGCACATAGCCGCGGCCCTCGTTTTGCGGCACCACCCCGTCGGCTACCATAAATACGGTGGAGCGGATGTGGTCGGTAACTACCCGCAGCGACACGTCCTGCTCGGGGGTGCCCTGATGATAGGCGATGCCGGCGATGCGGCTGATGTGCTGCATGATGTTCTGGACGGTATCTACCTCAAACAGGTTGTCTACCCCCTGCATGATGCAGGCCAGCCGCTCCAGACCCATACCGGTATCGATGTTCTTGTGCTCCATCTCGGTATAGTTGCCCTCACCGTCGTTGACAAACTGCGAGAACACCAGGTTCCAAAACTCCATGTAGCGGTCACACTCACAGCCGGGGCCACAGTCGGGGCTGCCGCAGCCAAATTTCTCGCCCCGGTCAAAATAGATCTCCGAGCAGGGGCCGCAGGGGCCGGCGCCGATCTCCCAGAAGTTGTCGTCTTTGCCCAGGCGCACGATGCGCTCGGGGGGGATGCCCACCTCTTTGGTCCAGATGTCAAAAGCCTCGTCATCATCCAGATAAATGGTGACCCACAGCCGGTCTTTGGGGATCTCGAGCCGCTCGGTGATAAACTCCCAGGCCCACTTGGTGGCCTCATGTTTAAAGTAGTCGCCAAACGAAAAGTTGCCCAGCATCTCGAAATAGGTGCCGTGGCGGGCGGTCTTACCCACCTGCTCGATATCTGGGGTGCGGATACACTTCTGGCAGGTGGTCACCCGCACATTGGGCGGGGTCTCCTGCCCCAAAAAGAACTTTTTCATGGGTGCCATGCCCGAGTTGATGAGCAGCAGGCTGTTGTCGCCCTGGGGCACCAGCGGGTAGCTGGGCAGCCGGGTGTGCCCCTTCTCCTCAAAAAACGAGAGGAACATCTCCCGCAGCTCGTTGAGACCAGTCCATTTCATCTTTTATCACCTGTCTTTTTGTTTTTGTGCCGCGCACTACAGCGGCTTTTATATCATGTCTTGCGTGTCTCGGGCAAAAAAGATAGGCTCCCGCCCCGGTTATGGGACGAAAGCCTGTATCTGCTCCGCGGTACCACCCAAATTGCGCGCTCGTCTGCGCGCCACTTTGCCGCCGTAACGGGGCGTGCCGTCACCGCTTTTGGCGGCGAAACTCCGAGGTGGCCGCTGCCTGTCGCCGCCGCGCCCCTCTCACCAAATGGGGCGCTCTCTGCACACAGCTCTCCAGGCAGTCTTCCTCATCATCGTCTTTTACCGTATAAGTATACCCCGCCACAGCCGCCTTTGTCAACTGTATCCGGGTCTGGCGGTGTTTTTTATGCCGGTCTAAACCATATTTTTTCGTCCGCTCTTCTTTTTGTTCTCTAGGTTCCCCGGACCGCCCCCTCCCGCAGCCAGCACACTGTGTCGGCGACCGTCACCGCCAGATCGCGGGTGGTGTAACCCAACTCACGGCTGGCCCGTTCGTGGGAAAAACGGCTGCCGGCAGTCAGTGTATGCAGCGCGTACGGGGTATAGAGTGGCCGGCGCCCACGGCGGCGCTGTATCCAGCTGATAGCCGGGCAGACAGCCCGAGCCACCCACATGGGCAGCGCTGCCAGTTTTCTGCCACCGGCGGTCCGGCGCACCAGTTCCAACACCTCTTTTACCGTGTACTGGTCGCCCGACAAAATGTAGCAGCGGCCGCGGCGGCCCCTATCTGCCGCCGCAACACAGCCGTCGGCCACATCGCGCACATCTACAAAATCATAGGCGCCGCGCACGCAGGCCGGTAGCCGTCCGTTCATATAGTCCTCTACCATCTGTACCAGATGGTTGCCGCCATCACTGTAAGGGCCCAAAATGCCAGACGGATGGACCACCACCGCATCGAGGCCGGCCGCCGCGGCCAGCAACACCCGGCGAGTGGCGGCGGCTTTGGTCTTGGCATAGCCGCCCACCAGCAGGTCGGGCGAAAAATGCGCCACCTCCCGCACAGTGTTCAGCTGACCTCGTTCGGGGATCGCATGCACCGAACTCACATATACCAGCCGCGCTATCTGATACCTTTGGCAGCAGTCGATCATATTCTGCGTGCCCAGCACATTTACCTGCCACAGCCGGTCGGTCCCTCGCTGGGCAATGTCCACGATCCCCGCGGTGTGGATGACGGCCGTATCCCCAGCAGGTACCCCTTCAAACAGCGGTCGCAGCGTCGCAGCATCACAGATATCGCCGGTAAAGTACCGGGTGCCAGGTCCGGCCGTTGGCCGTTGTCCAGGCTGGATCAATCCCCGGATAGACACCCCTTTTTGCTGCAAAGCGCGGATGATCGCGGTGCCCAGGTGTCCTGCCGCACCGGTCACGATATACAGCTTAAACATATTATAAACACCTCCGCCATATACTGCACACCGTGTTGATTATCTCTTCTAATTACAGTATACTCAGAGGGAAAGCAGCGCGCAATAAACAGCTGGGGCGCAGTTGTGCAGATATCCGACACCGGCAGCCCCAACTGTCTAATAGGGGGAGATCTTTTGAGAAATACCGACCACCGGGTGCGGGTGACCCGGATGCTCATCCGGCAGGCCTTTACCAAGCTGCTGCAGCAAAAACCGATCCAGAGCATCTCTATCAAGGAGCTGTGTGCCGCCGCCGGTATCAACCGGGGTACCTTTTACGCCCACTATACCGATATTTACGATCTGCTCGCCAAGATCGAACAGGAGATGTTTGGCGAGATCCAAGAGGCCCTACAGCCGCTGCTGGAGGAGGCACGTCCCCTCAATCCGGTCGATATCAGCACCGGCATCTTTCAGTGCTTAAAAGACAACTCCGATCTGTGTATCGTGACACTGGGCCCTTATGGCGATAAGGCTTTTGCCGCCAAGTTACTCGAGCTGGGGCGCGAGCGCTGTCAGGCCAGCTACAGCCAGTACTTTCGCCGCGCCACCCCCGAGCAGATTAGCTACTACTATGCCTTTGTCAGCGCCGGCTGCATTGGCCTACTCGACCGCTGGCTGCAGGACGGCATGCGGGCGCCGGCCGGCGAGATAGCCCGCATCGCCCAGGAGATCATGCTCAGCGGGATCGGTTTTTTACAGGGTCGACAAGAGGAAACGCCCTAAATAAATAGTACCTCGTCCATACACCAATTTAAAAAGGCGCATCGTGTACTCAGATCGTGCACGGCGCGCCTTTTAACAATGCTCTACAGTTTTTACTCTGCGTTCTGCCCCTCTATTCTGCGGGCTGGGTGATCTTTGTGCAGACTAAAGCCGCGGCCGCGGACCTCGCTGACTTTGGCCGCCACCAAAAAGGCGGTGGGGTCAATCTCCTCTACCAGCTCTTTCATGGCCGGCAGCTGCCGGTGGCTGATGACCGAGAGGATGACCCGGCCGGGCTGTTCCAGCCAGCCGGTGACTGATTCTAAATAGGTCACGCCCCGGTCCAGCTTTTGCTGGATCGCCTGGCTGATCTCGGCGTGTTTGGGGCTGACGATGGTGACCTGTGTCTGGCTCTCGCCCAGCATCATCACCTTATCCATCACCACGCTGGTGACGATGATGACCACGATGCCGTAGAGCAGCTGCTCCGGCGTGGCAAAGAGGATCTGAAAGGCGATGATAACAAAATCGAATACCCAGATGAGCATGGGCACCGACAGGCCAAATTTTTTGTTGAGGATCAGCGGGGGGATGTCCATGCCGCCGGTCGAGGCGCCCTCTTTGATGACCAGACCCATGCCCGCCCCAACAAGGATACCGGCAAACAGCGCGGCCAACAGCACATCGTCGGTAATATGCTGCAGGTAATCTACCTTGCGCAGCAGCATGAGTTCAAACGGGTAGACGACGGTGGCCAATAGAGTGGATAGAGCAAACTTTTTACCCAGAAAGAGCGCGCCCACAAAAAACAGCACCCAGTTGCACACGGTGATACCCAGGCCCACATCGAACCCCAGCCAGTGCTCGGCGATCAGACCTAGGCCGGTGATGCCGCCAGATACCAGATCATTGGGCAAGATAAACGCCGCTACGCCCAGCGCCAACAGCCCGTTGCCCACGATCACCATCAAGGCCGTCTTTGCCTCTTTCTTCCAGTTTTTCACAACCCATTCCTCCGTCTTTGGCATACTTGCCGCCCGCTGGCAGTTCCCGCTCGCCACCAGCTGTCAAACGGGTGGCGAGCCGAGATCTCTGGCGGGCGGCACGCGCATTACCGAATCAGTATACCACACTCCCGCAGGCCTTACAATATGTCATTTTCCGCATAGTTATCCGCTTTTTTGTACTGCTGTGCTGCCCTGTTAAACAGCTGGCGTCTTTGCCGCCCAAGCGGCAAGTCTGGGAGCTTTTGCCGCTCACAGCCGCTCCACACGCAAGCCCTCGCGCAGTGCCTCGACCTGGCTGCGGGTAGCCAGACCAGGTGAAAATGCCGATGCGCTGCCGGCAGCTACACCCCAGCAAAATGCCTGGCGGCAGTCGCCGCTGCACTGCCATCCAGCCAAAAAGCCGGCCACCATCGAGTCGCCCGCCCCCACTGAATTGACCACTTTTCCCTGCGGCGCCGGCAGCTTGTATACTGCCCCATCTTCGGCGCACAAAAGCGCCCCGTCGCCGGCCATCGACACCAGCACGTTGCGGGCCCCCTGTTTTTGCAGCTGACGGGCAAAAGCAATGCGCTGGCGGTCATCGTCCAACGGCCGACCGGCTATCTCCGCCAGCTCGTGATGGTTGGGCTTTATGAGAAATGGCCGGTAGCGCAGCGTCTCACCCAGCAGCCGGCCGGTGGCGTCCACCACAAAATCGACCCCCCGCTGCTGTAGCCGGGCCATGACCGTCTGGTAGATATCGTCGGGCAGGCTCCGGGGGATGCTTCCGGCCAGCACCAGCACATCTCCCGTTTGCAGGCGGTCCAGCTTGTGTTGCAGCGCCTGTAGTGCCACCGGTTCTATGTCGGGGCCGGCGCCGTTTATCTCGGTCTCCTGCCCGGTGTGCAGCTTTACATTGATGCGCGAAACACCCCGTGCCAGCCGTATAAAATCGGTGCGGCAACCGGTATTTTGCAGCTGTCGGGCGATCTCGTCGCCCACAAAGCCACCCACAAAACCCATAGCCACACTGTCAACGCCCAAATTGCCCAGTACCAGCGACACATTGAGTCCCTTACCGCCCACCGTGAGCTGCTCTTTTTCTGCGCGGTTGACCCGCCCCATCTGCAGCTCTTCGAGCTGTAGCACGTAATCCAGCGACGGGTTAAAGGTCACTGTGTAGATCATTGCACTCTCCCCCTACATAAAATCATGTATCGGTACCATCGGCAGATCGCCCGACCACTTTTTTCCCATCGTGCCTGGCGCGGTTGCCCGCACCGCATATAAATCCCTTTACACCGGCCGCCGATCCCGGCTGTCTCTACGATCATAGCACGGCCGCTCTCCACTGAAAAGTACTTCCGTCGACGGCTCTTGTTACCCTACGGTATCCACCAGCACCTACTTATTCCAGCTCCATCAGCCGGGCGCAGATCTTGGCAAACACCGGGGCGGCGGTAAACGAGCCCTCACCGCCGTACTCATAAAACACCAGTACCGTGTATCGGGGGTCCTCAGCCGGGAAAAAGCCGCTGAAGTAACTGTGCAGTTTCTCGATCCCATCCTCGCCAAATTCACCGGTCTGGGCGGTGGCGGTCTTGCCGGCGATGCGCACCCCATCCACCGCTGCCTGCCGCCCGGTGCCGGTCACGGTCACCGCTACCATCGCGTCGGCTATCTTCTGTGCCGTCTGTGGCTCCATCACGCGAATGGGGTCCGGCGTCTCCTGTTCTTGCAAACTGCCATCCTGCCATATCCCCTGTACCAGCGTGGGGCGCAGGTACTCCCCGCCGCGGGCAAAGGTGTTTACCATAGCCGCCAGCTGCAGTGGGGTGGCGGTGAGTCCCCCCTGCCCAAACGAGAAGTTGGGCAGATCATAGCTCGCCAGTGCCTGGGTACTGGGCAGGTTGCCGGCCTGACACAAAAGACCCGGCGCCAGCTGCCACGACTGGCCAAAGCCAAAGCTCTGGGCGGTGGCGCGGGCAAAGGCGGGGTCGAGCTTCTCGGCCAGCTGCACGAAATAGCAGTTGCACGACAGCTCGATAGCCTGGGCCATGTCGATCTCGCCGTGTCCCTCTGCGCGGTGGCACTTGTACTCGGTATCGCCGATCTTCACACTGCCGGTACAGGTGAACCTGGTCGACAGCGGCAGCCCCGCCTCCAAAGCCGAGGTGGCACTGACCAGTTTAAAGGTGGAGCCCACGCTGTAGGGCTGCAGCGTCTTGTTGAGCAGCGGCGAATTCACCTCTTTTAAGCTGGCTCCCACATCCTGCGGGTCGTAGCTGGGAAAGCTGGCCGCCCCCCGCACCTGGCCGGTGGCACAGTCCAGCACCACGATACTGCCCGAGGGCACTCCGCTCTTTCCTTCCTCCTCAATGATCTGCTGCACCCGCTTGTCGATGGTGAGCACTACCCCATCTTCCAGGTCGGGCACCTGCTGAGCCAACGGCTCCCCACTGCGCAGCGGCTGGCCCAGCGCATCGATGCCAAAAGTAATGCTCTGGGTACCGCCGGCCTGCCGCAAAAAGTCCTCGTATCCCGCCTCCAGGCCGGTAAAGCCCTGGCCGTCCTGCAGATATCCGATCAGGTGGGGGCACAAAAAGCGGCTGCCATAGCGCTTTTTGTAGGGGACGGTATACCCGCCGGAAAACTGCACCGGCCCAGTCAGCTCCACGGCAAATATCTGTTCTTTTTTAGCCATCTCGCGGGCATAGCTGCGGTCGTCCTTTTTGATGGACGGGAGAATATCATCCACCTGGTCAAAATCGCCGGTGACTACCAGCTTATAGCCGGTCTCGGCGTTGACCAGCGGCTGCATATCCCGGTCATAGATGGTCCCGCGGCATTGGGCGATCTCGATTTTTTTCTGCGACTGCCCCTGCGCCGCCTGCACGATCTCGCTGTCCTCCCCCAAGGCGCCAATACGCACCACCAGCACCACCGCACACAGCACCACCGCTATAAATATGGCCGCCATACGCCGCGATAATTTTTCAAAACCAGCCACCTGTCCTGCCTCCTCTGCGGTCTATTACCCAGTAGCAGTATGGGCAGCACAGCAGAAGTTATGTCGCCAGTTTGTCAGTCTGCGCATAGAATAGCAGTGGCCGCACCGGCTAAAACAGCTCGGTCGCTGCACGCCAAAAAGAGCCATGCCCCATCTGGCACAGCTCTTCTCTCGTTTCCTAATTGGCTATTTTCCGCCACACTTTTTTACCATAAACAGCCCGGGAACACTGTAGGCTCCCCCTGCTGCCGGCGGGTAGCCCAGCGCCGCTATCGTCTGCCGGCAGCGCTCGTCTCCGGGGCGGTAAAAGCTGATATCCCGGTCCAGGCAGTGGGCCAGGCAGGCCCGCAGGACCCCGTCGATCACGGGCAGATCCTGATATTCTAGCGCATCCAGCACCACGGTGTCGCCCTGTATGGCAAAATGGCAGCTGGCCAGTTGGCCGCTCTGATCGCGGGCCACAAAACAATCGCCTTGTCGGCTGATGGTGATCACCGCTCCTCGCCCCTCTCCTGGGCCAGGCCCGCTGCATTTCGCAGAGCAGCGACCTCCTGCTTGGTCAGATCGCGGTACTTGGCCGGGCCCAACATGCCCAGCTTTACCGGGCCGTAGGCGGTGCGCTTTAGGCGGGCCACTTCCAGCTCCAGCGACTCGCACATGCGGCGGATCTGCCGGTTGCGCCCCTCGCGGATAACGAATTCCAGCACGCAGCGGCCGGGAGACTTATCCAGCACCCGCACGATGGCCGGCGCCGTCTTGCGGCCATCCAGGTAAATGCCTTCCGCCAGCTTGGCCAGCTGCTCGTCGCTGGGCTCGGGCCGCACCGTTACCCGGTAGGTCTTGCTCACCTTTTTGCTGGGGTGCATCATCAGGTTGGCAAACTCGCCGTCGTTGGTGCACAAAAGCAGGCCCTCCGAATTTTTGTCGAGTCTGCCGATGGGGAACAGCCGCTGGTCCTCGCCGGCCAGCAGTTGCGCCACACAGCGGCGGTCGAATTCGTCTTTCATGGTGGTGACGAACCCGCGGGGCTTGTGCAGCATGATATAGCGCTGCTCCACCTTGAGCCCCCCCACCCGCTCGCCGTCTAAGGTGACCAGGTCGCGGGCCATATCGATCTTGTCGCCCAGGCTGGCCGGGTGGCCGTTCACCTTGACCCGGCCCTTGCGGATATACTCCTCCGCGTGGCGGCGGGAACACACGCCCCAAAGGGACATGGCCTTTTGCAGTCGGGTATCTCTTGCCATCGTCTCACTCCTATAAATCTGGCTGTCTCGCGCAGCCGTATCCTCTCCGGTCTCTCCCCTGCCGGCGGTGGCAGGGGGCCGGTCGTTTTCACACTCAAACAAGCGCCGCCATCAAACAGCACACCGGCTGCGGCGGCAGGTATTCTCCACACAGCAGTCGTCTTTTAATCATAACACTAAAAAGAGCAAAGGTCCACACCCGTTTTGCGCCGGTACACAGCCGGGTATTTTCGGTGTAAATTGCCGTTTTAGGGTTGCGCCCGGCAGCGGGCAGGTGGTACTATTAAGAAAAAGCCGAGCTGTGCTCAAACGGCAGATATCTGCCGCTCAGGGCGGGCTCCTGCCCACAGAGAGATACGGGGCCATCGCGCCCGGGCAGGGGCTCGTTTTTCTGCGTTTGGCGCCGGACCGTGGGCCTCTGTGTATGGGGCGCCGGCGCCAGTGCCATACTCAGCTTGTAAAGGGGTTGTTACCATGGGGAAACATTTGGACAGCGGTGAGCTCTTAGATCTGCTCTTACACGCGCCCGATGATCTGCTGCAAGAAAAGCTGGAGTACGTGCACCCGGCCGATATCCTGCAGCTCATCCACGACGAGGAGGCCGACCCCCGAGAACTGCTGAGCCGCCTGAGCGAGGAGCAGATCGCCGATATCATCGACGAAGAGGAGGAGGAGGACAAGTACGAGCTGCTCAAGCTGTTCCCCTCCATCCGACAGGAGCAGATCGTCGACGAGATGTCCTCCGACGAGCTGGCCGACCTCATTGGCTCTATCGAGAATGAGGGGGAGGCCAAAGCCCTGCTGGATAAGATGTCGCAGGAGAACCGGGAAGACGTGGGGCAGCTGCTCTCGTACGACCCCGATACTGCCGGCGGTATCATGGCCACCGAATTTATCACCATCTACGACAACAAGACCGTGCAGAGCACCTTAAAATATTTGCGCGAGATCGCCGATGAGGTGGAAAACGCCTACTCGCTGTACGTGACCGACCGCCAGGACCACCTGCGGGGCACGCTCGATTTAAAAGATATCGTCACCTCCTCGCTGGAGACGCCCATCATGGAGGTGATGAACCCCCACGTGCTGAGCGTGCCGGTAGAGATGGATCAGGAGGAAGTGATCGCTCTTTTTGACAAGTACAGTGCCGTCGAGCTGCCTGTCGTCAACGGCGACAACCAGATCGTGGGCATCATCACCGTCGACGACGCCATGGACGTCATGCGCGAAGAGGCCACCGAGGATATCCACTATATGGGCGGTGTGGCCGGCGAAGAAAAGGTGGACGGTAGCTTGGGCGAGTCGCTCAAGAGCCGGCTGCCATGGCTGCTGGTCAATCTGCTCACCGCCTTTTTGGCCTCCAGCGTGGTGGGCCTGTTTCAAGAGACCATCGGCAAAGTGGTACTGCTGGCCACCATCATGCCCATCGTCACCGGCATGGGCGGCAATGCCGGCACCCAGTCGATGACCCTCATCGTACGGGGCATCGCCCTGGGCGAGCTCGACCGCGACAACGCGCTGCGGGTCTTCGCCAAAGAATGCGGCGTCGGGGTATTCACCGGTCTGGTCATCGGGGTCATCGTGGCGGTAGCCAGCGCGCTGGTGGGTGGCAACCCGGTGCTGGGTCTGGTCACCGGCTGCGCCATGCTCCTCAACATGGCGGTAGCTACCGCCACCGGCTATGTCGTACCGGTGGTGCTCAAAAAATTGCACGTCGATCCGGCGCTGGCCTCGGCGGTGTTCGTCACCACTGCCACCGACGTGATGGGCTTTTTCTTCTTTCTGGGGTTGGCCACCCTGTTTTTGCCGCTGCTGCTATAGGTCCCGTACCGTCTGCAGGTCGGACCCGCTCAAGATCAAAATAGCCCCTACCGGTCATCTTCTCACCGACCGGTAGGGGCTGTTTTTCATTTTATAATATAGTGAGTTTTTCGATAAATTTTATTCCTGTTCTTCAGGCGCTTGCCCAGCAGTATTTGTACTCTCTGCGGTATGCTCATCCCATAGATCTTGGAGGTGATCGATATGAAAAAATATGTCCATCTATTTTCTTGTCTGCTCTTGGTGCTGGCCCGTCTGGCAGGTTGTGGCATCACTTCTGCAGGTAAAGACCGGGGGGCCAGCGAAACATCTTCGTCTGGCAGCGGCAGCAAGGTCCAACTGCTCCCCACTACCCGTACCGCGTTTGTCAGCGACCTATGAAAGTTGTTTGCGGATAAAAACCTTGAGTTACAGGCGATGAGCGAGGAACTGCCCCAGGACAACGGCCAGGAACTGACTGGCCGCTATGCGGTGCGCGACCCGGCCCACCCCACCAGGTCCTGGGGCGGCCTTAACTGCACGTATCAAAAAAGCGGGCAGCTGCTGTCTGTAACGGTAGACGGCAAACTGACTGCCCTCACCGGCAGCGCCGGCTGGTACACCCTAGGCTGCATCGTCTACCTCATCGACAAAAAAACGATTACCAGCAGGTATTCGACGTGCTGGATATCCCCGCGATCACCGCTGGCGGCGACCAGGGCTCCACCCAAAAAAGCGGTGTCCACTACCTTTTTATGTGCCTTGGCACCGACGACTGGATCTTCTCTATGCCCCCAGCACCGCCAGCTAAAAAACAGAAGAAGAGCCTGCGACCGCTGTCGGTCGCAGGCTCTTCTTCTGTCTGTCAGTCCTTTACGAACCATCCCTTGATCCAGTCAAAAATGCCGCCCGTCTTTTTCTTGTCGCCGGTTTTTTTCCCCTTTTCGGGCACTTCTTCGGTGGCGGTCACCGGCAGGCGGTACTCGCCGCCGTCAGGGCTGCGGTAAACCACCTCCCCCACCACCTGCCCCGCGGTGATCGGGGCGTAGATAAAGCCGGGCAACTGTACGGTCTTTTGCAGGCTACTGCCCTCTTTGAGCAGCAAAAAGTCCAGCTCGCTCTGCACGGTGATCTGCACGCTGTCTTTGCTGCCGCCCACCACCGGCAGACTGCTCTTTTCCTCCGGTGGCAGCTGCTGGGTACTGCCGGTGGCAAAGGCGTAATCGTACAGTGCGGTGTGGGTCTTCCAGTCCTCGCCGCAGTTGAGGGTCACACAGATGAGCGTACTGCCCTCACGGGTGACCGCCGACACCAGGCAGCGGCCGGCCTTTTTGGTAAAGCCGGTCTTTATGCCGCAGGCGCCGTCCAGCTCCCGCAGCAACCGGTTCGAATTTTTCAGGTGCCAGGTGTCTCCGTTTACGGTGATCGCCGCGGTAGAAGAGGCGCAGATAGCGGCAAAATCAGGGTTTTGCAGCGCCGCTTTGGCCAGCAGCGCCATATCGTAGGCGGTGGAGTAGTGGTCGTCATCCGGCAGCCCGGCCGGGTTGGTAAAATGGGTGTTGCGCATGCCCAGCTGGGCGGCCCTCTGGTTCATCATGTCCACAAAGCCGTCTCCGCCCACGATGTGCGCCACGCTGCGGGCAGCATCGTTGCCGCTCTTGAGCATCATCCCGGTGATCAGGTCGCGCAGCGTCAGCTGATCGCCCTCCCGCACGCCCAGGCTGCTCCCCTCTACCGTCACATCCTCTTTGCGCATGGTATACACCGTATCCAGCGAGCCGTTCTCCACCGCCAGCAGCGCCGTCATGATCTTGGTCGTGCTGGCCATGGGCAGCTGCTGGTGCATATTGCCCTCTAAAAACACCTGCCCGGTCTGGGCGCTCATCAGCACAAAGGCCTGGGCCTCCACCGCCGGCGGCGCATTGGGGTCGGCGGTCTGCTCGGCCGCCCACGCTGCTGGCACCCACAGCACCGCGGCTGCCAGCAGCGCCCCCAACCAGCGCCGCAGGGGGTGTTTATGTGTTTTTTTCTCTGTTCGCTGACCTATCAAAACGCATCACCTCTGCCGCTTTTAGTGTATGCGCGCCGTCCCGGCAACATGCCGGCGCACACAGACGAACCGCGGCTCCGGCACTCAGAACTGTTCGCTCCACCATGCCTCATAGGCCAAAACGCCCCGTTTTAGACGCTGCAGCCCCGCGTATAGCTGGGCCCTGGGGCAGGCGATATTCATGCGCAAAAACTGTTCACTGCCGCCGCCGAACTGCGCCCCGCCCGACAGGTAGAGCCCTGTCTTTTGCCGCAGATGATCGGCCAAGTCCGCCCCGCTGCCCCGCACCTGCCGGCAGTCCAGCCACAGCAGGTAGGTCGCCGTCGACGGCACCACCTGTACCTGGGGCAGCTCTTTTTTTAAATAGGCGGCAGCCATCTGTTTATTCTGGTACAGGTAGCTGCGCAGCGCCTCCAGCCAGGGGCCGCCGCTGGTGTAGACAGCCACCGCGGCGGTGATGGCAAAGGTGTTGGGTTCTGCTATCTCATCGGTGCCCAGCGCCCGCTCTACCCGGTGTCGCAAAGCCCCGCTAGGCACCAGTACGGCCGACGTCTGCAGGCCGGCCAGGTTAAAGGTCTTGGTCGGCGCGACGCAGGTGATGCTGTTTTGCCGGCAGTCATTCGACACGGCGGCAAACGGCGTATAGTTCTGCCCCGGGTCGGTCAGGTCGCAGTGGATCTCGTCCGCGAGCACCAGCACATGGTGGCGCCGGCACAGTGCGCCGATCTCCTCCAACTCAGTGCGGTCCCATATCTTGCCGATCGGGTTGTGGGGGTTGCACAACAGCATCATCGTGGTCTGCGGGTCCGCCAGCTTTTGCTGCAGGTCGGTAAAATCGATGTGGTAGCGCCCGCCGTCGTACACCAGCCGGTTCTCCACTACCTGGCGGCCGTTATTGCGGATGCAGTTATAAAAGATGTTGTAGACCGGCGTCTGCACCAGCACCTTCTCTCCCGGGGTCGTCAATTTGCGGATCGCGCTGGATATCGCCGGCACCACACCGGTACAGTAAAGTATCCACTCGCGGGGGATCTGCAGGCCGTGGCGCTGTGCCCACCAGCTGCTTATCGCCCGGTACCAGTCCCCCGGCACCTCTGTGTAACCAAATATCCCGTGGGCGGCCCTCTGTGTGATCGCGCGCTGTATCTCCGGTGCCACCAAAAAGTCCATATCCGCCACCTATATGGGCAGCTCTTCACCGCCCACCGCCCATTTTAAAGAGTTGGTGCCGCGGCGGTCCACCACGGTGTCAAAATCATACTGCACGGCGTTTCACCTCCAGTTTTTATACCCGCTCTATCACTGCGGTAGAGCCCTCTGGCAGTGCTGCCAGCTGCTGCAGCCCGCTCTCCACCCGGCCCATGTAATAAAGCCCCTGGGCATAGGGCTGATCCCCGTAAAAAAACACCAGGTTGCCCCAGGGCCCATAACAGGCCACATCCCCCACCGCCGGGTCGTAGCCCGCCTCTCCCCGGCCCGCCAGATCTTGGGGCAGGTAGGCGATCTTCTCGGCGCCGGCAAAATCCTCTATGGCCACCTCTGCCGGCAGCTGTGTCAGCAGGCTCTGGGTGGCGGCATTCTCTTCCAGCACAGCTTCGGCCGTGCCGCCGGCAAAAGTCAGCCGGATGCGGGTACCCACAATTGCCGGTGGCACCGTCTCCCCGCTCGCAGTACCGGCCGCCGTCTCTCTGTCCCGGCTCTGCGCCGGGGGAGACGATACCCGTGTAGAGGTCTCTTTTCTGCCGGTGCTCGCCCCGCTGCAGCCAAATAGTACGATACAAAAAAGCAGTGGCAGCCACATTTTTCGCCGTGATCCTGGTCGTCTTTTCACTTTTTAGTCCCTCCCCGGTACAGAGTCTCTCAACTGGCTGTGCGCATGTCTCCCCGGCAGACGATGCGGGTCTTGTCGGGGTCTACCTGGTCTGGCTGCACGATCAATTCACCGATATAGTCGGCGCAGATGGTGCCACCGGCCGGATTGAGCACGCTGTCGATCCCGCCCTCGATCTGGGCGTCGACTGTGGAGTACTCAAAAGCCAGCGTGGTGTTTAGCAGACGGCAGTCGCGCAGGGTCAGGTGATCGATGTAGCAAAAGCCCTGCAGGCTCTCGATGGTACAGCCGATCAGTGTCAGGTCTTTGGCATTCCACCCCAGGTACTCCCCACTGATAAACGAGTCGTATACCGTGACGTTCTCGCTGTTCCAAAAGGCATCTTTTGACAGGAGCTTGGCGCCGTGGATCTGCACATCCGCCGCGCCGTCAAAGGGGTAATCGCCCACCAGCGTGAGATCGCGGATGTCCATATGTCTGCTGTTCATAGCAAAGTAATCGCCGCGGGCCTGCACCTTACACATCTGCACGTCCCGGCAGTTCCACAGCGTCTCGGCCGCTGCCAGCATCGAGACATTTTTTAAGGTGATGCCGCGGCTGCGGCGGAACGTTTTGGGAGCCTGGATCACAGTGTCTTCCACCGCGATATCGCTGGTGTACCAGATACCGGCGCGGGCTGTCTCCAACAGCGTGCAGTCGTGCATCGCGATATGCCTGCTGTACCAGAGCGGGTACTTCCATTTAAACGAGCTGCCCGTCAGCTCGATGTTGCGGCTCTCTTTTAGGGGCGACTCCCCCGCGGCAAAAGTGGTGTTGGCGATGTGCAGGTCCTGCCCCTGAAAGAGGGCCCGCTCGCCGGTAAGGTACTGCTGTCTGATCTCCTGTGTTTCGCTCATCTCGTCTGCTCCCTTCACACTGTGCCGGGGACCCGGCCCCTGTGGCTAGCCCCCGGCTCATCTTTGCATGTATGCACCCGGTCCTTTACCGCGGGGGACGCCCCTCCTTTTTTATCTGGTACACCAGATAATCCAGGCAGTCGATACGGCGCTGTTCCCGGTGCAGCACATCCAGCAGCTCCCGCCGGTGCCGGTCCAAAAGCTGCAGCAGGTACTCGGTCTCGCCCCGCTCCCGGCACTGCAAAAAACACCTGATCAGCGCCGGCTCGCAGCCCGCGTCGCGCAAGTTCTGTATAAGCGTCTGCTGAATATCACCGGTCTTTATCGTCGATCACCTCGCTGTCTATCCTGTTTTATGGCTCTATTATAAGGGAGAGGAGCAGTTCATATCAAATACCTATATCAAATATATAACTATGTTTTTAAGCTATATATTTTTAGCTTCTTTTGCCATTATTCCGCTTTTATAAAACATATGCAAAAAACATAGATATCTCTATAATATACTTGACTGCTATATACAGCTGCTCTATACTGTACAAAAAGGAGTGTTTTTGGTGGAAATCAGAGTGTTACAGTACTTTTTGGCCGTGGCCAGAGAGGAGACCATTTCCGGCGCCGCCGAGTCGCTGCACCTCTCGCAGCCCACGCTCTCCCGGCAGTTAAAAGACCTGGAAGAAGAGCTGGGCAAGCAGCTCATGATCCGCGGCAGCCGCCAGATCACGCTCACCGAGGAGGGCATGCTTTTGCGCAAGCGGGCGCAGGAGATCATCGACTTGGTGCAAAAGACCGAGAGCGAGATCACCTTTTCCAGCGAGTCGGTCACCGGCGACGTGTTTATCGGCGCCGGCGAGACCGACTCGCTGCGCACCGTCGTCGGGGCGGCGCATGGCCTGCGGCAGGACTACCCGAACATCCGCTTTCACATCGTCAGCGGCGACGCCGCCGACGTGCTCGAGCAGCTGGACAAAGGTCTTATCGACTTCGGCGTTCTGCTCGAGCCGGTAGATATCTCGAAGTACGACTATCTGCAGCTGCCGGCCAGAGACCGGTGGGGCGTGCTGATGCGGCGCGACGCACCGCTGGCCCAAAAAGACTGCATCGCCCCCCAAGACCTGTGGGGCAAGCCGCTCATCATCTCCCGTCAGACCACCGGCGGCAGCCCGCTGGAAAAATGGATGAAGGTGGATATGGGGCGCTGGAACATCGCCGCCACCTACAATCTGCTCTATAACGGCTCGCTCATGGTCGACGAGGGGCTGGGCTACGCGCTCTGTCTGGACAAGTTGGTCAACACCACCGGCAACAGCGATCTCTGCTTTCGGCCGCTCAGCCCCGCGGTGGAGATCGGGCTGGATATCGTGTGGAAAAAGTACCAGATCTTTTCCAAAGCGGCCGAGCGGTTCCTTCACCACCTGCGCCACTGTCTGGGGGTCGATGCCGCGCCGCGGCGGTATAAATAAAGCCCACTTAAAATGAGCTGGGGGAGCGGGATGTGTACACATCCCGCTCCCCCAGCTGCTCTATCTTGCGGCCGTCAGCGGCTGGCGCCGCCCGCTACATGCTCTCTTTTAAAATGGCCACTACCTCGTCGCGGTCCAGCACCTTGTAGCCGCCGTCCATTATAAAGGTGCCGTCGGCGATGCCGTCGAGCATCTCCTCGGTGACACCCAGTGCAGTGATATCCATCACCAGACCCAGCTGGCGCATATAGGCCTCCATCCGCTCCAGCCCCTCGGCCGCCACCTGCTCCTCGCTCTTTGCCTGGGGGTCTACTCCCCATACCTGCACCGCGTAGCGGTAGAACTTGGGCAGACCGTACGGCAGGATGTGGCGGTAGTAAGCCATAGAGACCGCCGACAGCGTCATGCCGTGGGTGGCGTCGGTATAGGCGCCGATAGACTGGCCGATCATGTGCACCATCCAATCGGTGCTTTTTCCCTTCGCGATCAGGGTGTTGAGCGCCCAGGTGGCGATCCACATGATGTTGCTGCGGGCCTCGTAATTTTGCGGGTCCTCGGCGGCGATGCGGGAGCTGTGGATCAGCGACCGCAGCAGCCCCTCGGCGATATAGTCGCTGGTGTTGTCGTCGGTACCCGAGAAGTACTGCTCTAAAATGTGCGACATGATGTCGAAAAAGCCGGCTACCATCTGGTGGCGGGGCAGCGTGTAGGTGAACACCGGGTCGAGGATCGAGAACTTGGGGAACACGTCGTCGCCAAACACATGGCCGATCTTCAGCTTGCTGTCGGGGTTGGTGATGACCGCGCCGCCGTTCATCTCTGAGCCGGTGCCCACCATGGTCAGCACACAGCCCACCGGCACGATCTCGTTGTCCACATCCTCCATGCGCAGGTAGTATTTTTCCCAGGGGTCCTCGCTGCAGTAGGCCGATACCGACACCGCCTTGGCGTAGTCGCAGACCGAGCCGCCGCCGACTGCCAGGATCAAGTCGATGTGATTTTGGCGCACCTTTTCACAGCCCTCATACAGCTTTTGTACCGTGGGGTTGGGCATGACGCCCGCGTCCTCGACTACCCGCTTGCCGCTCGCTTTCAGCGCCGCCAACACCTGATCGTATATGCCGTTTTTCTTGATCGACCCGCCGCCGTACACCAGCAGCACGTTCTCGCCGTACTGCGCCAGCTCCTCCGGCAGGTATTTTAAAGAACCCTCGCCAAAATACAGTCTCGTGGGGTTTGCGTAGCAAAAATTTCCCAACATATCTATCTGCTCCTTTTTCTATCAAGTGGGCTGTGTGCCCGTTTATCGCTTGCTTGCCGGCCGGCGGCAGACGGTGCGCGGCCGCCGCGTCACTGTGTGGAAACCGGGTCAAAATAGGCTGCGATCTCGCGCATGCGGCGCTCCTGCTCAACGTGAAACGGGCAGCGCTTTTCACAGTGGCCGCACTGCAGGCAGTCTTTGGCCCCGCGCGAGAGTTTTTGGTAGTGGCCGGCAGCCATTTCGTCGCCGGCTTGCGCCAAGTCGTAATATTTATTGATGAGCCCCACGTCCAGCCCCGCTGGGCAGGGCTGACAGTGGTTGCAGTACACACAGATCCCATCGGCATTTTGCGGTGTGAAGGCGCTGATGGCCGCGTAGTCGCGCTCCTGGGGGCCGGTCTGCAAATAGGCGAGCACCTCTTTGAGGTCCCTGCTGCCGCGCACCCCCGGCAGCACCGTGAGCACCGCCGGCCGGTCCAGTGCGTACTGGATGCACTGCGTTTTGGTAAGCGCCGCTTTAAACGGCGAGGTCTTAGCGTCTAAGAGCTGGCCGCCGCCAAACGGCTTCATCACCGAAATGCCCACCCCGGCTCTCTCACATTCGCGGTACAGCTGCCCGCGGTCGGCCATGCTGCCGATACCGTAGGCGCCGGTGGAATAGTCGTAGGCCGGGTTGATGCTGAACATGACCATATCGATGAGCCCCGTATCCAAAAAGCGGCGCAAAATGGCCGGGTCGTGAGAGGACAGCCCCAGGTGGCGCACGACACCGCTCTGCCTGAGCGACTTCATATACGCCCACAGGCCCCCCTGCATCACCTGTTCAAAGTCCTCCATCTCGTCGATGCAGTGCACAAAGCCCATGTCTGCATAGTCGGTGTGCAGCGTGCGCAGCTGCTCGCCAAAGGTGCGCTCGATCTTTTCCAGGTCCCGCGTCCAGCCGTACTTGCCGCCGTCGTACAGCGCGCCAAAATGCATCTGCAGATACACCTTTTCCCGCCGGCCGGCCAGGGCTCTCGCATAGCAGGCGTACGGCTTGCCCGACGAGGCGGCCATATCAAAGTAGTTGATGCCGCTCTCGACGGCCAGCTCGACGGTGCGCTGGATCTCCGCCTCGTCGCTCAGGTGGATCGAGCCCATACCCAGGCCGATCACACTGATCTGCTCACCGCCGTGGGGCAGCTTGCGGTACTGCATCGTTGCCATATCATTCTGTCCTTTCAAACATCAAACATTACGCTTCAAACACTGCACATTACACACTACACACTGAATACGAACCGCTAAACTGTATACAGCACACTGTGCCGCTGCCCGATCGGCCTCAGGTAGGCCCGGCCGGGCCCGGCGCTGACCGCTATTGGTCCCCAGATCCCCCTCGGGGTGCCACTTATACGCCTTTTAGGCAAAGCCTGTGGCGCCTCCACACCCCTCTGCCCCACCTTACACCCTGGAGTGCACTCCAAGTCAAGAGCCTTGTTCACAGATATTTTTGGAAACCGTCTATCGGGCAGAGGCAGCGCTGTACGGTGCGGCGGTGGGTCATCACCGCGCGGTCCGCTGTCACCAGGATACCCGCTGACGCGTGTTATAGCAAATACTTATTTTTTATAACATTCCATACACCAAAAGCATAGGTGTATTGGGCGCGGCGGCCGCCGCGACTGCCAAAGAGCCGGTGGGCTTTAGCCCATACCGGCTCCTCTGCCATACCGGCCCCGGGCCGATGTGGCCGGGCCGCGTCATCTTTCTGCTCCAGTTTGCACGGCGCTGTGTTCAGGGCGCGGTGGCCGCAGCGACTTGGCGGCGTAGTGGCCAATAAAGACCCACAGCCCCAACAGCGCCAAATAGTCCAGGTAAAAGAGCGCCGCCGGCTCGCCGTAGTCGTAAAATACAAATTCGGTCTGCAAAAACAGATACGCCAGCAGGTCCCGCTTTATCACCACCCAGATACCGTACCCCGCTGCCAGCAGAGCCAGCGCAAACCAGACGCCCGCGCGGTCGAGCCGGGCGGCCCGGGCCGGGCGGCGCCGGCGCACCGCCGCGAGCACCGTGTGCCACTGCACGCCCAGGTGCAGCCCCATCAGCAGAAAGCCCCAGTAAGCGCCCAGGATGTGCAGCCGCCGCGCCAAGGGCAGACCGCCACCCGCCGGCCAGAGAGCCGTTGCCGGCCAAGTCATCCGTGCCCCGCTGTACCCGAGCGCCAGCACAGCCGCCAGCAGGAGCACCCGAAGCGCCACCTGCACGGTGCGCAGCGGCGTGTGCCGCCGACCGCGATACCGGCCCCGGCTAAAAAGGTGGTGGGCGGCAGAGAGTGCCGTCAACCCGGCACCGATCCACGCGTGCACAGGTGCCGCCAAATAGGGGCGGCCCATCAGCGCCAGCAGGCCCAGCACCATCGCCGCATCTACAGCCAGACGCCTGTCGGCGCGGGCCTTTCTACCGGCAGGTGATCTGTTCACAGGCTGTTATACTGGCTGTCGGCGACCTGCTCCAGCCACTCGTTGGCGGTCCCTTTTCCCGGCACCTCGATCGAGAGATGGGCAAACCAGCTGTCTTTGGCGGCGCCGTGCCAGTGTTTTACCCCCGCGGGTATCACCACCACGTCGCCCGGGCGCAGTGCCCGGGCCGGCTGGCCCCACGCCTGGTACCAGCCGCGGCCGTCGGTACACAGCAGGACCTGCCCGCCGCCGCTCTCGGCGCGGTGGATGTGCCAGTTGTTGCGGCAGCCGGGGGCAAACGTCACGTTGGCGATCGGCAGCGCCCCCTCGGTCAGCCGGTTGAGGTAGCTCTGCCCCACAAAGTACGGGGCGTAGGCGGTGTTGGGCTCCCCCAGTAAAAACAGGGGCTCTATGGGTCGTCTGTCACACATCGGTATCTCCTCCTTGTGGCCGGGCGGGCACGGTAGCGCCCGCCCGGCTGTCTTGTTGTCTTGTTGTCTTGCCGTCTGGGGCCGCCCGATCCCTTCGGGCGGCTATTTTTTTGTTTGCCGGCGGCGGTGGCCGGATACTCGCGCGCCCGCACGCCGCCGGACCGTCGCCTTATCTTGCCGCGCCCGGTGCGGCGAAGCCTTTACGCCCCCTGTGCCGCCGCGGCGCGATCTACACAGGCCAGCGCATTGAGGCTGCGGGGATAGCCGATATAGGGCAGGCACTGCAGCACCACCCGGCGCAGGAATACCAGGTCGTTGCCCAGCCGTACATTGCCCTCGATGTGTGCGGCCAGCTGGGGCTCACAGCCGCCCTGTGCCGCTAAAAACACAAAGGTGATCATCTCCCGCTGGGCCAGGTCCAACCCCGTGCGGGTGTAGTAGTCGCCAAAACAGTTGGCCGCCAGCCAGCGGTTGACGGTGCTCTTCTGCCAGAGATCCGCCATGTGCGGCCCAAATATCTGCACCTGGGCGGCCGCCCCTCTGGGCAGCCGGTCCTGCAGGGTAGTGGTGGCCTGCCCGGGCAGCGGCAGCGCCACTCCGCGCTGTATCAGCACCTGGTTGGTGGCGGTCAAAAAAGGCCAAACGCGGCCCAGGCCCAGGTAATCTACCGCCTGATATACGATCTCTTTTACCGCTACCGGCGAAAGCCCCGCCTCCAGAGCCCGGGGCAGCATCTCCCGGTAGAGCTCTGTTCCCTGACAGCCCAGCAGGGCGGCCAGGATCGCCATATAGCGGGTGTCGGCGGCCAGTTCTGCGCCCGGCTCCTCCACCACCTCCGCCCCGGCAAAGTGCTCCACACGCTCCATAAATTCAGGGTCTGTATCGTGTAGGTTCACGCTGTGTCTCTCCTCTCTAAATGTGCTGTGCCCCGGTCGACCACACCTGTTTTTGACCGGCGGTCTCGGGGGTGTTCTGGGCCATGACCCCCACCAGTGGGTGCGGCTGGTACAGCTCTTCTAAATAGGCAATCTCTGCTTTTGTCAAAGTGATCTCGGTCGCCTGTACGGCCCCCTGCAGGTGCTGGGGCCCTGTCATGCCCACCACCGGCGCCGCCACTTTTGTGAGCAGCCAGGCCAGCGCTATCTCGGGCATGCCCACCCCGCGCTGCCGGGCCAGTTTTTCTACCCGGTCGATGATCGGCTGGTCCATCTGGCGCGCCGCCCGGTACTTCAGCGCCGCGTAATCGTCCTGCCTGGCGCGGCGTGAACTGCCGTCTCCCCGCCGGGCCAGACGGCCGCCTGCCAGCGGGCTGTAGGGGGTCAGGGCGATGTTTTCGGCCCGACAGCACGGTACCATCTCGCGCTCCTCCTCTCTAAAGATCAGATTGTAGTGCCCCTGCACCGCCACAAACGGCGTAAGGCCCTGATCTGCCGCCAGCGCACCCGCTTTTTCCAGTTGCCAGGCAAAGCAGTTGGAGATGCCGATATAGCGCGCCTTGCCCGACCGCACGGCCCGGTCCAGCCCGCGCATGATCTCCGGCAGCGGGGTCTGATAGTCCCACATGTGGCAGATATACAGGTCCACATAGTCTGTGCCCAGGTTTTGCAGGCTCTTATCGAGCATGCGCGCCACGTGCTGTTCACCGCTGATGCCGGCGGCGATCTCCTCTTTTGTGCGGGGCAAAAATTTGGTGGCTACCACCACCTCGTCGCGCCGGGCAAAGTCTCTCAGGGCCCGGCCCAGATACTGTTCGCTGGTGCCGCTCTGGTAGGCGATCGCGGTGTCGAAAAAATTGATGCCCCTCTCCAGCCCGCGGCGGATGATCTGGCGGGCATGCGTCTCGTCTACCGTCCAGCGGTGCTGGCCGCTGGACGCGGCGCCAAAGCCCATACAGCCCATACAGATGCGCGATACCTCCAGCTCGGTGGTCCCCAGTTTTGTGTACTGCATATATGTTCCCCGCTCTCTATCTGTAGAGGTCCAGCTCGCTCAGCCAGCTGTTCACGGCGCCGGTGGCGTCGGCGGCTGCCGCACTGCCCACGTGCAGACCCTGTTTTACATCTGCCCCGGCCGCCAACTGCTCGATCGTCTCCACCGTCCCTGAGAGCCCGCTGCCGCCGCTGGTGCAAAACGGCACCACCGTCTTACCGGAAAAGTCGCCGTCCTCAAAAAAGGTGTACAGGATCATCGGCATATCTCCCCACCAGATGGGGTACCCCACATAGATCACGTCGTAACTGTCGAGGTCGGGCAGCGGCGTGGCTATGGCCGGGCGGGCGCCGTTCTGCTGCTCGCTGCTCGCTACCTCCAGCAGCGCGTCGTAGTCGTCGGTGTAGGGCTTTTGCGGCCGCAGGGCCCAGAGCTCGGCCCCCGTCTGTTCCCCGATCGCTCTGGCCACCGCCTCGGTGTTGCCCGACTGCGAAAAGTACACCACCAGCGACTTTTTGCCGGCAGCCGGGTCGACCGGCTGCTTTGCCGGCTGGCTCACCTCTGCCTCCGGGGCGTGCGATGCCGCCCGCTCCCGGCTCTCCTGCTGCCCGCACCCGCTCAGCGCCAGTAGCGCCGCCAGCCCCAACAGAGCTGCAAGTACTCTTTTTACCATTTCTCACACCTCCCTCTACTGCTCTTTATCCAGTTGCTGCAGCCAGGCGGCGATATCTGCCGCCGCCTGTTTTCCGCCCCCTTCATAGGCGGTGTACATGTCGAGCACGGTAGCTCCTCTGCAGGCCCGGGCTATGTCGCGGTCGGCGCGGCCCTTACCGCCGCCCCCGTGGGTGCTAAAAGGCATCACCGTTTTGCCGTGCAGGTCGGCCTGCTGCAAAAAAGTAGCTACCGGCGGGGCCATGGTCCCCCACCAGATGGGGGTCCCCACAAATATCACCTCATACGCCGCCACTGCGGCGCCGGTCGGCACGATCGGCGGGTGCTCTTTACGGCGTATCTCCTCTTTGGCCTGGGCCACCACCGCACTGTAATCCCGCGGATAGTCCTCCTGCGGGCATATCTCCAGCAGGTCGGCCCCCGTCTGGGCGGCGATCTTCTCCGCCATCTCGCGGGTGCGGCCCGACCAGCTGTAGTAGACGATCAAACTCTTACGCATGTTTGCGCTCCTTTCTCCACTGTGTGCACTGTATACGGCTCCGGCAGCTCCTTATCGGGGTGCAGGCAGCCGCAGCGCGGGTGATCTGCCCGGGGCGGTCACCCGCGCCACCACCCGCCGCCCAGGGCTCCGGTCTGGTGCACGTATGTGTATAGCCGGGCCCGCCAAAATGCAGCCCTGCCCGGCGGCCCCCGCGCGCCCAACTGGTGGACGGGCAGCTATCTGCCGCGGTGGGGGTGTGCGGGGCAACAAGCCGGTGCGGCCCCCACCCCGCTATTTGTGTGCGGCTCTCATCACCTGGAAAGACCTTCTTTTTGCATCTTGTAGCGCAGGTGGTCCAGCTGGTCCAGCTGTCTCTCGCGGCGGTGAATGGCCTTTAAAATGCAGTCCCTCTTGTGCTTTAGCAGCTGCAGCCGTTTTGCCGTCGTGTCGGTACCTGACAAAATGAGCTGCATGTAGGTCTTTACTTCTTCACCGGTAAAGCCGGCGTCGTGCAGCGTCATGATCATGCTCAGCCGCTCTAAGTCGCGGTCGTCGTACTGCCACGCCCCCATCACCTTTTTCACCGTGTCGCACAGCCCCCACCGCTCGTACTCCCGCAGCAGCTCCAGGGGGATGTGGTATTTCTCGCTCGCCTCTTTTATGGTCATATCAGTCGCTCTCACCTCCCGTGCTCCCGCCCGGCCCGGCATCCGTCGGCGGTCGGGGGCACACAGCGGTGGCCGGTGGGGCCCGCTGCCAGTGCCAACCGGCACAAAAAAAGCAGGTGCTCCCGCGGGAACACCTACATTGTATGGCCAATATCAAGAAATGTCCAATACTTATAAATTATCATCAGAAATGCCTGATAAGCATAACTTGACATGCCGCAAAAAGGCGTCGAAGGTGGGGGAGAGCGCCTGATTTTTCTTCCACACCAAAACCGTGCCCGACTCCCAGCGCGGCCACAGCGGCACGAACCGCAGCCCCTCATAATGGCAGTCCAGCTCCAGGCACAGCGCCACCCCCATCCCCTGCTGCACCATCATGGCTACATTGTACAGCAGGTTGTAGGTGGTCGTGATCTCCACCTGCTGCTGCAGCTCCCCCAGCCAGCTGGCCAGCGCGTTTTGCACCAGCGCCCGCTGTGAGACCATCAGCCGCTGGCCGGCCAGATCTGCCGGCGCTATCTGCTCTTTTTGCCCCAGGGGGGAGTCGGCCGGGGCCAAAATGCCCCACACCTCTTTTTGGGGCAGGCGAGCGAATTCGTACTTGCCGATATCCACCGGGTCCGAGAGCAGCCCGATATCCAGCGTCCCGCGCTCGATGCGGTCTTTGATGTTGTCGGCGTTGCCACTGTACAGGTCAAAGCGCACCAGCGGGTACTGCCGGCGAAACGAGGCCAGCAGCGTGGCCAGCAGCGAGAAACTGTGAAACTCCCCGCTGCCGATGGAGATCTCACCGCTCAGCTGCTCATCCCGGCGCAGCTCCCGCCGGGTCTTTTCGGCCAGCGACACCAGCTCCTGCGCCCGGCGCCTGAGCAGCATCCCCTCGTCGGTCAACACGATGTGGTGGCTGCTGCGGGTAAAGAGCCGCACCCCCAGCTCCTGCTCCAGCTGCATCAGCTGCCGCGACAAGGTGGGTTGGGTCACGTGCAAAAGCTGTGCCGCCCGGGTGATGTTCTCCTCCCGGGCCACCATCAAAAAGTAACTGAGCACCCGCAGTTCCATCTATCTATCGCCCCTTTCTGCCCTCAGAATAGCACATCACCTGCCCATATTCAACATATCTATAAGCGAGATATGCCTCAAAAACATTTTTCTTTCTGTGCGGGCCCGGCCGGCACCTCTTGCCTATCATCCCAGGCTCGCCCGGCAAAATGGCGGCCGCAGCCTCGTCTGCCCGGCCCGCTGCGGCCACAGCTCCGCCTTCGGCTCTCTTTACAAAACTTTTATATAGATCGGGCCGATTTTCCTATTGACTATTCTCACGATTGAGAATATTATCATAATTGAGAACGATATTTATTGAGAGCTCACACAAAAGGAGGTGCCGTATGTTCTCTGATCAAATAGAGGTGCTGCTCAACCCGGTGCGCATGCGCATCATCCAGTATCTGGCGCTGCACCCCAGCGCCACCAGCGCCCAGATCGCCACCTACGTAGAAAACGTGTCCAAGGCCAGCCTGTACCGGCACATCAAAAAGCTGGTCGACTCCGGTCTCATCCAGGTGGCATCTACCCGGCGGGTGCGCGGCGTGCAGGAGCGCTTTTACGCATTGGCCCCACCGCAGCAGATAAACGGCAGCATGCCCAGCGGCGACCAGCTGCACCGCGCCTACGAGCAGTTTTTGCTGGCGCTGCTGGGCGACGGTGCCCACTACTTCTCCCGCGCCGATATCGACCCGCTGCACGACGGGATCTCTTTTTCCACCTCCACGCTCATGCTCTCCCCCGAAGAGATGTCTGAGCTGGGGCAAAAAATCAATACCGCCGTGCTCGACTACCTGCAAAACGCACCGGGGCCAAACCGCCGCCCCATCCGCCTGAGTATGATCACCATCCCCACGGCCCAGGGGCCCAGTGAGAGCGATGCCCCAGCCGGCCACGACAGCAAGGAGACACCGACATGCTGAAGATTACCCACCTGAGCAAGACCTACAAAGGCGGCAAAAAGGCCGTCGACGACCTCACGCTCACCGTCGAAAGCGGCGAGATATTCGGTTTTATCGGCCACAACGGCGCCGGCAAGACCACCACCATCAAGTCGGTGGTCGGCATTCTCGATTTCGATCGCGGCAGCATCGAGATCGACGGCCACTCGGTCAAAGACGACCCCATGGCCTGCAAATCGATCACCGCCTACATCCCCGACAACCCCGATCTCTACGACCACCTCACCGGCATCCAGTACCTGGGTTTCGTCGGCGACGTGTTCGGTGTAGAGGGGCAGCTGCGCCGGCAGCGCATCGCCCAGTACGGCGACGCTTTCGAGCTCACCGCCAACCTGGGCGACCCCGTCTCCTCTTACTCCCACGGCATGAAGCAGAAGCTGGCCCTCATCTCGGCGCTGCTGCATGCGCCCAAGCTGCTGGTGCTCGACGAGCCGTTCGTCGGCCTCGACCCCAAGGCCTCCCACACCCTCAAGCAGATCATGGCCGAGCTGTGCGCCCAGGGCAGCGCGATCTTTTTCTCCACCCACGTGCTGGAGGTGGCCGAAAAGCTCTGCGACCGCATCGGCATCATCAAAGAGGGCCGGCTGGTCGTCAGCGGGCCCACACACGAAGTGATCGGCCAGAGCAGTCTTGAAGACGTATTTTTGGAGTTGATCGACCATGAATAAACTAATTTTACTGGGCAGAGTGTACGCGCTGGAATCGCTGGGTCTGGGCAAATTGTTCCACGCCAAAGACCCCAGAGAAAAGAGAAAGTCGCTGCTCATGGCGGTGGGCTTCGTCCTCATCGCCGTCATGCTGGTGGGTATCTCCACCACCTACTCGGTGGCCATGGGCCAGATGGCCGCCATGCTGGGCCGCCCCGAACTGGTGCTCACCGTCATGGCCGTCGCCGCCTCGCTGCTCTCGCTCATCACGGTCATCTATAAGGCCGGCAGTGTGCTGTTTTCCTTTCGAGACTACGACCTGCAAATGGCTCTCCCCATCCCCCAGAGCACCGTCGTCGCCAGCCGGGTGCTCATCCTCTACAGCGGCAGTCTGCTCTTTTCCTGTCTGCTGCTGGTCCCGGCGGCGGTAGTCTACGGCCTGCAGGCCGGCCCCTCTATGTGGTACTGGCTGGCCCTGATCCCCGCACTGCTGGCCCTGCCTCTGTTGCCGCTCATCCTGGGTCTCATCATCGGCGGGGCGGTGGCGCTGCTCTCTGCGCGCCTGGGCCACAGCAAGATCATCTCGGTGCTGCTCTACGGGCTGGTGGTCGTCGGCGTGCTGGTAGGCTCCACCGCTCTCAGCTTCCAGGCCACCGAGATGCAGGTCACCGAGCTGGCCCAAATAGGCGGGCAAGTCGCCTCCCAGCTAGAGGCCGTGTACCCCCCTGCCCGGCTGTTCACGCAGGGGGTAGCCGGCGGCAGCGCGGCCAGCTGGGCGCTGCTCATGGCCCTGTGCGTGTTGCCCTTTTTGCTCTTCTGTGCGCTGGTGGGCCGCTTTTACCGGCAGCTGCACGCGGTGTTCTCCACCACCACAGCCAGGGGCAAGTACCGGCTGGGCCAGCTGCGCCAGTCCTCGGCGCTCACGGCGCTCTATCAAAAAGAGTGGCGCCGTTTCACCTCCTCCACCCTCTATATCTTTAACACCGGCATGGGTGCGCTCATGCTGGTGGTGGCTGCCGGCGCGCTGCTCTTTATGCCCCGCGCCCAGCTCGAGGGCTTTCTGGGCATCCCCGGCCTGGGCGGCATGCTCACCGGCCTCTGCCCGCTGGTGATGGCCGCCATCGGCGGGATGGGCAGTGTCAGCTGCTGTTCCATCTCGCTGGAGGGCGACCATCTCTGGATCTTAAAGTCGCTGCCGGTCAGCACCTCGCAGATCTTTATCAGCAAGGTGCTGGTCAACCTCACCGTCCTCGTCCCCGCCTGTCTGCTCGGCTCCACCATGGCCGGTATCGCCCTGCGCCCCTCGCCCGTCGAGTGGATCTTTTTCTACCTGACGCCGCTGGTCTTCGCCGTGTTTACCGCTGTTGCCGGGCTGGTGGTCAACCTCCTGTTTCCCAAGCTGGATTGGCAGAGCGAAGTCACCGTCATCAAACAGTCTGCCGCCTCCTTTACCGGGGTATTTGCCACGCCGCTGTTGGCGGGCGCTTTTATCGGGCTCGGCTTTCTGCTGCACCTGCCCATGGCGCTCGTGGCCATCGCTGCCACCGCTGTCGCCGCGCTCCTGTGCCTGGCGCTGTGGCTGTGGCTCGGCACCAAAGGCGCCCGCATCTTCGCACAGCTGTAAAAAGAGAGGTCTTCTCGGTCGAGAAGGCCTCTCTTTCTTGCTCCGGCCGCCCACCCGCGCCCGAAATGTGCGGCCTGTACACGTCCCGCTATCCCCGGCAGGTCCCCTGTTTTCTCCAGTCGGGTCTGGCTCCGCCATTTTGGCACAGTACACAAAATATTTGTCGAAATCTCTTCTTCTCTATCGCATTGTTTTGTGGTATCCTGTCTTTAATCCATGAGTGATTGGATTTTGGAGGGATCTATATGAAAAAAGTGATCGCCGCTGCTCTCGCGCTGGTGCTGTGTCTGCAACTGGCCGGTTGCGGCACGCCCCAAAAAGAGAGCGGCACCAAAGAAGAGACATCGTCTTCCTCTGCGGTCAAGACGACGGGCGGCACCCTGCAGGCACTGACCTACAGGGTGCCGTCCACGTGGAGAAAGGTAAAAGCCGAGAGCGGGTATTACCACTATCCCACCGATGACAACAAAGCGGGATTTCTGTTCGTCAGCTACAACGAGATCGACTTCTCCTCGGTGAGCAGCACAGAGGACCTCCACGAGGTCTACAGCACCTTTTTTAAAGGTGTGCAGGGGGACTCGAAAGACTTTAAGCTGGGCAAAAAGGAATTTATAAAGTTGGCGGGAATAGAGGCTTTTAAGGCCAGCTACAGCGATCGGGTCGACACATACGGCATGTATAACATGGAACTATACGTGCTTGCCGACGTGCCCAATAACGCCCTGTACTACGTGACCTTCACCATGCGCGACAAATTGCAAAAGGAGATCGGCGCCCAAATAGACACCGTCGTCGGCAGCCTCCGCCTCGATAAAAAGGCCACAAAGGCCGGCGGCTCCAGTTCCGGCAGCAGTACCGCCGGCAGCGATGGCCAAACCGGCAGCACCTCTTCGTCTGCCGCCGGTTCCGGTTCTGCCGCCGGCAGCGCCGGAGGACAAAGCGCAGGCGGACAGAATGCCGGTGGCTCCGGTCAAGCCGGCGCCGGCACCAACACCAGCCCCAATACCAGCTCTAACTCTGGCACCAACACCAGCCCCAGCGGTGGCGAGACCCAGAGCAGCGAGCCGTCCGGCGTCACGGCGGGGCAAGCCAACGCTCTGTCCAGGGCTCGCGCGTATCTGGGTGTGTCCGCCTTTTCCCACGATGGGCTCGTCAGGCAGCTGGAGTACGAGCAGTTCTCGCACGAAGAGGCGGTGTACGGGGCCGACAACTGCGGCGTCGACTGGAACGCTCAGGCCCTGAAAAAGGCGGGATCTTATCTGAACACCTCGGCTTTCTCCTATCAGGGGCTCATCAGGCAGCTGGAATATGAGCAGTTCACCAGCGAACAGGCCGCATATGGGGCCAACAACTGCGGCGCCGATTGGAACGAGCAGGCGGCGAAAAAGGCCCAGACCTATATGAATTTCAGCTCTTTCTCCCGTCAGGGTCTCATCGACCAGCTGAAGTACGAGGGTTTTACCGACGAACAGGCCGCTTACGGCGCCAGTGCCGTGGGGCTGTAAAAACACATCTGTATAAAAAGGACGGGCTCGCAGTTCAGCGGGCCCGTCCTTTTTTCTCGGGTTTGCCAGCCACCAGCAAGCAGTCTCTCGCGCTCTACTGCTGCCCGGCACCTGCCCCGGCTGGGATGCGCATGGCGGTTTCTGCGTGCGACGGTCCCCCGACAGCGCAACCTCTGGTCATGGCCCTGTTTCTGGCCACCCGCCCAGAGCGTTTCGGCCAGGTCTATCCCACCTACAGTGCTCCTCACCGGGCCGCGTTCTCTCTCTGCCGCTTTTAAAAAAGAGAAGTATACCTGTCCGGCAGAACACCTGCCGCCGCTGCCGGTGTCCAATAGATAGCCTGCCCGCTCACATCTTTTTCCCGGCAGGCCGGGGCAGACCGAGCTATCTTGCCGTCCAGCGCGCTCCTCTCTGCCAGCCGGGCGGAGTTCGCCAAAGCCGCTTGCTCTGCAGCCTCCACCGCGATCTTTTCTTTTGTCGCCGCTCCCCACCCCCCACATGCTCCCCACATATAAAATGCCTGCTGTGGCAGCCCTGCTTGCTATAGGCGCCGTCTCAGTTTGCCTTTATCTATATACCCGCTTGCCAGCTCTCCCCCGTATACCTGCGGGCCCCAGCGCCGCCACACAGGGGTACCGCTGTCTCTTCGCTCCCCCCACAATTCATTTTTAAATGATCAAACGATATCTTTTTAAAAAAGCTCCGTTTTTTAAAGACAATTTGCTATAATGGTAAAAGCAGTCTAAAAGTTTTGGATGCTGGGCGGGCGACCGCGCCAGTAAAACAGAGGAGAGTCGTAATATGAACCGTTTTGCCAACCGCAAGCAGGCCAGATGTCTTGTTTTTCTGGTCGTGGGGGCGCTTTTACTGGGGTGTTTCCCCCCGTCAGTCAAAGCCGCCGACAGCCAGATGACCACGCTCGACATCTCCAAGGGCAATATCGTCATCGCCGCCGACAGCGTCAGCGGCTACGCCCCGTCGGGGGAGGCGGTCACCCAGCCCGATGCTGCCGGCTACCACATCGTGCAGAGCACTTACGGCACTACCGCCCATACCATCCTCATCAAAAAAGGGGCCGACACCCATATTCTGGCCGATGGCCTGCATATACAGATGGATTATAACAATTATGGCGCGCTCTCCCCCCTGTTTATCGAGCCGGGCGCCTCGCTGCAGCTGACTCTCAAGGGGGAAAACGCATTTTACGGACCGGCCTACAACGCGGGGATCGGCGTCCCGCAGGATACCGACGGTACCATGGCCGAGCTGACGATCGACGGTGACGGCTCCGCCACCTGCTACTCTGCCAAGCGCGGGGCCGGCATCGGCGGCGGCCAGCGGTGCGGCTATACCGAGGCGGCGGGCAAGATCGTCATCAACAGCGGCACCATCACGGCGATCGGCGGGCAGGACGGGAACGGCTACGGCGGCGGCATCGGCAACGCCGAGATCCCCGACAACGCCCCCAATGACTGTGTGATCGTGATAAACGGCGGATCGGTGACCGCCAACGCCGTACAGGCCTCCAGCGGCATCGGCGGCGGCAGATCGTCCAGGGCCTGCAAAGCCGACGTGACCATCAACGGTGGCGTAGTCAGCGCGCAGGGCGCCGGCGATCACGGTATCCGCGCCAACTCCATAGAGATAAACGGCGGCAACGTGATCGCCCTGGATAGCGTCTCTGACGATAACTGGCAGTCCTTCTCCACCCCGCCGCGAAACAGCGACGGCGAGCAGGTAAAGATCGCCTCGGTAGAACTCGGCCCGATCGACTACGGCGCCAGCTGCCAGCTGCAGTCCGGCTCTTTTGCCAGCACCGTTATAAGCAGCAGCAACGGCCGGGTCAACGCGCTCATTCCGCCATCTGAAAACACCGTCCACATCACCACCGCCAAACAAAATGTCTACCGCGTAGACTGGTCCGCTCTCTCGCCCTCAACCCAGATCTCATATCGCCCCTATGCCTTTCCGGTGCTGACCATCGTACCGGACAGCGGTCAGAGCTTTTTCTACGGCGACCCGGCTGCCCCCACTTACAAGCTGTACAGCGGCAGCTCGGTGGTGGCTGACGACCTGGTCACGCTGGACGGCGCGCTCCGTTATGATGCAGAGCACCTCTCTCCCCTGCCCAGCCAGGTGAGCATTTTGCCGGGCTCTATTCGCCGCGTAGCCGGCGACTACTGTATCGAGTTCGACAGCTCGGTCACCTGCCGGATCGAAAAGCGAAAGATCGCTGTATCCGCCGAAGACCTGACCACCCACTACCTGCAGTATAGCCGCTACCAACTGCCGTTTGTGTTTCACCTGGAAGCGGGCAGTCTGTTGGCGGGAGATACGCTGGAAGACGCCTTCTACTTTTCGGCCAAGGATCTCGACTATTTTCCCCCTGTGGGCAGGTACGAAAACACCCAATTTTCTTTTTACAGCGACTATTATGATGTAGAGCTCGTCGGCCCCGGCCCGGCGCTCACCGTCTTAGAAAACAGCTCGCTGCTGCAGGTCGGCGAAACGCTCCGCTTCGGGACCGACGCCGCCGGGGCCCCCATAGAATGGGTGGTCTCCCGGGTGGACGAAAACGGCGCGTATCTCTACTCCAAATGGGTCTACGACGATCTCCCCTACGACCAGATCTCCACCCAGAGATACAGTTACCTGCAGACCGCTTTTCCCTCTCTGGATGCCTGTGACTTCGTCTCTGGCGGCCAGTTGGTCGACAGCCGGTATATAGACGCCTATGCCCCCTCTATCAAAGAGGACTACCGGGCCACCGCCAGCGACCAAACGCCAAAAGCCTACTGGCTCTTTTCTCCCCCGGACGATATCCACGCCGACGGCCCCTATTACGTAGATACCGACGGCAGCATCCGGCAGGCGACAGACAGCGCCTTTACCGCCGGCGTAAGGCTGGCCCTGGAAATAGACATCAACTCCCACACCGTCCCCGGCATCACCCTATCCGATCTGCTGGCTGCCCCGGCCACCTACGGGGATATCGGTCCGGGCGACGCCGTCGGCCAGGTGACCGATAACGCCGTGCTCACCGGGCACCATACCGCCTCTTTCTCGCTGACAGACGGCGAAGGTGCGACCTCGCTGTTCTCCCTGGACCAAAACGGCACCATTTACGCCGAGCAGCGGCTGGCGGCTGGCAGCTACCGCCTCACCGTACAGGCAGTGGACGACACCGGGTATGTAAGCCGGCAGGAGACCGCGTTCACCGTCAAGAAAAAAGAGATTGCGATCACCCCGGCAAGTGACTTCACCATCCAGGTCGGCGACAGCGCCCCAGCCCTCCCCTATACCTATAGCGAGGCCGATCTGCTGCCGGGAGACGTTTTCACCGGAGAACTGGCAGTCGGCGGCGATCTCTCGGAGCCGGGTCAGTATCCCATCACCCTGGGCAGTCTGAGCGCCGGTGACAACTATCGCCTGCTCCTAAACGGGCCCGCCTACCTCACCGTCCGCGAAAAGACTTCACCGCCCGATACCGATACGCCCGACGATACCCCTGCTCCCCCCGACGAGCACAGCGGCGGGCAGCCTGAAACGGCCGCCCCCACCGGCGATACCAGCACCAACGGCAGTATCCGGGCAGCGCTGGTGCTTGCCGCGGCGGGCGCCGCGCTCCTCCTCGGTCAAAAGCGCCGCCAAAAAAGTTAAGCGCTCAGTTTCATTCCAGTAAAAAAAAGAAAAGAGAGCGGGCTCACCAGTGATCTGTACGGTGAGCCCGCTCTCTTTTGACTGCCGACCAGAGGGCCGCCCACATCTGTCTCGTCAGGGGTCCACCAGACAGACCCAGCCCAGCCCAGCCCAGTCCAGCCCGACCCAACCCGACCCAGCCCGGTCCCGCGCCCCTCATTTCTCCGCTCCCGCCGCCCCGCTGTATAGAAAAGCTGGCACCGGCAGCGCTCAAGCCGCACAGTTCCCCGCTCTGCAGTGGCGGCCAACAGCAAGAGAGCGCTCCCCGCACAGGGAGCGCTCTCTTGTTTCTTGCGTCTATCTGTCAAAATACCGGCTCAGCAGACAGGTGCGCGTCAGCTGTCCCGGTCGGCCTCCAGCCAGCTCTGACCGGCTTTTTTCAGGTATTCACCGGTGACGCTCTCCCCGTTCTCGGCGATCTCAGCCGGGGTGCCCACCGCCACGATGCGGCCGCCTTCCTCGCCGCCGCCAGGCCCCATATCGACGATGTAGTCGGCGTTGCGGATCACGTCCAGGTCGTGCTCGATCACAATGACCGTAGCGCCGTTATCGATCAGAGTCCGAAATACGGCGAGCAGCGTCTGCACGTCCAGCGGGTGCAGGCCGATGGTCGGCTCGTCAAACACGAAGATGGTGTCCGACTGCCCCCTGCCCATCTCGCTGGCCAATTTTAGCCGCTGTGCCTCTCCGCCCGACAGGCTGGGCGTCGCCTCGCCCAGGGTCAAATAGCCCAGCCCTAGGCTCTGCAGCACCTGCAGCCGCCGCTGCACCACCTTCAGGTCCGCGCAGGCGCCCAGCGCCGTGCTGATATCCATGGCCATCAGGTCGGGCAGCGCATACTGCTCCCCGGCCCCGTTTTGGTAGCGCACCTGCCCGGCGTCTTTGGCATACCGCGAGCCGCGGCAGTCCGGGCAGGGGATGTCCACATCGGGTAAAAACTGCACGTCCAGGCTGATGACGCCGGTCCCGTCGCAGACCGGGCAGCGCAGCTTACCGGTGTTGTAAGAAAAGTCGCCCGCCCTGTAGCCGCGGTCTTTGGCGGCCGGCGTCTTGGCGTATATCTTGCGCAGCTCGTCGTGCACATTGGCATAGGTGGCCACCGTAGAGCGGACGTTGATGCCGATCGGCGTGGCGTCGATCAGCTTGATCCGGCCGATCCCCTCTGCGCCGATCTCCCGCACGTGCTCCGGCAGTGCACCCCCCGCAATCGCCGCCTCCAGCCCCGGTATCAAGCTCTCTAAGATCAGCGTCGTCTTGCCCGAGCCCGACACGCCGGTCACCACCGTCAGTTTTCCTTTCGGTATATCCACAGAAAGCGGCTTGACCGTGTGGATGGCCGATGTCGCCAGGTGTATCCTGCCGCCGGCAAATACGTCTCCCCCGCTGCCCGGCGTCTGCACCTGCGCGCTGCCCGACAAAAACGGCCCGATCAGCGAGCTGCCGTCGCGCGCCAGCTCTGCTACCGTCCCCTGTGCCACAACGCGGCCACCGTCCGCCCCGGCCTGCGGGCCCATCTCGATGAGCCAGTCCACCTCCGACAGGATCTGTGTGTCGTGGTCCACCAGCAAGACCGAGTTGCCGTCGGCGATCAGGTCGCGCATGACCGCGGTCAGCCCCACGATGTTCGAGGGGTGCAGCCCGATGGAGGGCTCGTCCAGCACGTACAAAACACCGGTGGTGCGGTTGCGCACCGCGCGGGCCAGCTGCATCCGCTGGCGCTCGCCGGTAGACAGCGTAGCCGCCGAGCGGTCGAGGGTCAAATAGCCGAGCCCCAGTTCCATCAGCCGCCTGGCCACCACCGCAAACGACTCGCAGATGCTCTGTGCCATCGGGCGCATCTGCTCCGGCAGAGAGCCCGGCACCTTTTTTACCCACTCCACCAGCTCGGTCAAAGTCATCCGGCAGGCCTCGTCCAGGCCGATCCCGCACAGCTTTGGCGCTCTCGCCGCCGCCGACAGCCGCGTGCCGCCGCAGTCGGGGCACACGCCTTCTTTTAAAAACTTCTCCACCCGCTTCATGCCTTTTTCGTCCTTGACTTTGGCCAAGGCGTTCTCCACCGTGTACACTGCATTAAAGTAGGTAAAGTCCAGCTCGCCGCCGGGCCGGTCGTTTTTAGGCTGGTAGTAAATGTGCTTTTTCACCGCCGGGCCGTTATAGACAATGTCCCGCTCCTGCTCTGTCAGCTCGCAAAACGGCACGTCGGTGCGCACGCCCATCTCCCGGCAAACGTCGGTCATCAGCGACCACATCAGCGATTTCCAGGGCGCCACCGCCCCTTCGTCGATGGTGAGCGTCTCGTCGGGGACCAGCGTCGCCCGGTCCACGGTGCGAACGATCCCCGTCCCGCTGCAGGTGCGGCAGGCCCCTTGGCTGTTAAAGGCCAGCTCCTCGGCCCCGGGCGGGAAAAAGTGCACCCCGCACACCGGGCAGGTCATCTCTTTGCCCGCGGCTACCGCCAGCGTAGGTGGCTGGTAGTGCCCGTTGGGGCAGCGGTGGCTGGCCAGCCGCGAAAACATCAGCCGCAAACTGTTTAGCAGCTCGGTCCCGGTCCCAAACGTGCTGCGGATGCCCGGCACGCCCGGCCGCTGGTGCAGCGCCAGCGAGGCGGGCACGTACAGCACCTCATCCACATCTGCGTGCGCCGCCTGGGTCATGCGCCGGCGGGTGTAGGTCGAGAGCGCATCCAGGTAGCGCCGCGAGCCCTCGGCATAGAGCACCCCCAGCGCCAGCGACGATTTGCCCGAACCCGACACGCCGGTGATACCGACGATCTTATGCAGCGGAATATCCACATCGATATTTTTCAGGTTGTGTACCCGCGCGCCCCGGATCTGTATTTTTTGCGGTATCTCAGTTCTCTCTCTCATAAAAAGTACCTCGTCTTAGATCTCACGTTCATCCTCTATTATACCACACCGCCAAAAGATGAAAATACCGACCTGCCCGCCGCGGCAAAATAAACCGCTCCCCGCCGCGCGCCCCTGGCGGCAAAAGGCTATCCGCCGCCCCAGGTACACCTCTTTTACCGCCCCGCCACAAGTCTCTTTTCCCTTTACCTTCCGCCAAAGCGTGGTATACTGTATGTTGTATACGATACACGGTACATTGGCCCTGGTCGATATCTTCGCCCCGCTGTTTCACCGGCCCCAGCGGCGCCCATCCAAAGGAGCAAGAGAGATGCAAAGTCTTTTTTACCTGTGCGCCGCACTGTCTGTCGGCGTCATCTGCGGAACAGTGGCCGGCGGTGTCACCCGCGGCACCCGGCAAAAAAAGTATACCGACGAGCAGGTCAAACGGGGGCTGCGCTTTTGGAAGATGGGCTCCCGGATACTGACCTATATCACCTTTGTCTTTCTGGCGCTGGGTTTTATCTGGTGCGTCTATTTTCTGGTCCTCGGCGCGGTCTCCCCCAGCCACACCGAGTACGCCGACAACATGTCCGAGCTGATCGTATCGGTGCTGACCGTAGTCTCTATCGCCTTTGCCTTTTACGAGTTCATTCGCCGCAAATAGCGCGCCCAGTAGCCCATTCCCGCCGCCCCGGCAAGAGGAATATATGCAGCAAAATAAGTACCGCACAGCGCAATACTGCTGTGCGGTGCTTTTTTGTTGCCTGCAGCTGTCTGCTGTCTCCCGATACGCCTGTTTTGCAGTCTTTCACCGGCCCGGTAAAGGTGCTTTTGCCCCCGCTTCTATGCAGTTGAGCACCCCCGCGCACCGCTGTGTGCCCGCTCGTCTCTTTTTCGCAAAAAACGAAAAGTTTGTCATCAGAGCTGAGACCTCCCTCAGATTTGACGGCTTTACCGTAAGTACGTAATGAGCGCCGAGGACCTCATTACTTCTGATCGATCAGAATCAGTAAGCCTCCGAGAGGAGGTGAAAACATGAAAAGTCACGAGAGCTTTGGTAAGCTGGTGCGCGCCTATCGCAAGAGCCATCACCTGAGCCAACAGGATATGGCCGAGCTCTGTAACGTCTCGATATGCTACTACCAGCGCATCGAGCACGGAAAAGCCAATCTCGGTCTTGATCTGGCCATCTATATCGCCGCCGCACTCGACATCAGTCTCGACGAGCTAAAGCAAAACGTACATGTACTGCCGCTCCTCTTCGTCTAGGGCGGTCCCCAAAAACGGCCGTGAACAGAGGGTGTCGCCAGCGGGCGGTGCCCTCTGTTCTCTCTGTGCCTTTAAGCAGCTCTGCGCCGCTTTTAACCTCCGCCTGCCCCTTTGGCCCGCCGGTCCATCATGCCCCTACCGCCTGTGCCCTGCGGGCGCGATATCCCGCTAGTTAGCCGTCCGGTAGCGCTTGTGGGGCACGTTTGCGCGGTCCTCTTTAAAGCCCACCAGCAATTCGTGGCCGCTGCGCCCCTGCATCTCCTCTATCAGCTGTGCCGTGGTCTGTACGGCAGTATCTTCCCCCGGTGCCCCCGCTGCAAAATCGCGCAGGAGAGGTCGGTTGCCAAAACTGACATACTGCTCCACCGTGTAGGCACTGCGGGTACCGGCCAATATCCACCTGGCAAACTCATCCGGCTCAAAAGGCCGGTTTTTACTCTTGTAGTGCGTGCCTTCCTCCAGCGCCTTCAGGGCGTACTGCTGCGCCAGTTCCTGCATCTCCTCCCACGTGTACGCCAGTTTCAGTGGGTCGGTCTGCAAAACGGCCCAAAAGTGTTTGGGAACGGGGTTTCCCGCCTTTCCCCGGGTCAGCAAAGTCGATGAGCTCACATTCACACAAGGAATAAAAATGCCTTGTTCGAGCCAAAAAAAACGGCGCGCGTAGTAGATGCGATAAGTCAACGCCAAGTCCCCCTATCATAAAGTCTGCCCATATGGTACCAGCCGATCCCGATTTTTACAAAATGTATACCTTTTCGATTTAGTACCCCTTTATTTTAATCGCAAAAGCGGCGAAAAGTGTCTAAATATAGAGCACGATAGATGCGATAAAACGCTTTTTCTGTCAGTTTTTACCGCGCTGCATCGTCTCCTGTCGCTCTCGCCTGTGCCGCCGTCAAAACTCGGCATAAAAACAGGGCGGAGCCATCGCCCCGCCCGCTACATGCAGCCGCATATCCGCACCCGCTCACCACCGGCCATACCCCCATAAAAAAGGGGCCCGCCCACGGCAGGCCCCCTTGATCAGATCTGGTCAAAAATGAGCTCGCAGCCCTCGGGCGCCATCTTAAAAAGATCCTCCGCCCGGTAAGAGGCCAGCACCGTCTCGTGCCGTCCATCAAAAATGACCATCATATCTTTGGCCCCGTCTGTCCACTCGCAAATGTGCAAACTGGCCCCGGTACTCTCAAGTGTTTGAGCTATCTCGTAAAGTCCGTTTCCATGTCCGGCTCCCCGCGTCGTGTTGCCGGGCCGGCCCAGTTCAAACAGCACCGCCGGCAAAAAGGGTTCGCCGGTGTCGCCGACGGTAATGCTGTAGTCGCCGCCCAGGTACCCCAGTATCAGCGAGATATCTCTCACGGGCCGGTCTTTAACTGCCCGGCAGGCGTTTCTCATCAAATTTCCGATCAGCGAGAGCAGCGCTCGCTCCGGTATGATGTGCTCCCGTACCAAAACATCTATCGGTTCGCGCACATTCACCGTCAACATTCCTTTTACGCTGTCCACCAGATCGAAAAAGTGTTCCACTTGAAAGTCGAGCGCCAGCAGCCCCGTGTCGATAGACTCTCTGTTTTGCTGCATGTCGTTCTTCCTCGTTTCTTCGCCCTGCTCCTCGGTCAGACGGGCGATCTCCTCGATCCAGGCCCGCCGTTCCTCCGGTGCTATCGAGCCCAGCTCGATCCCTCTGGCCATCGTCTTGGCCATACCGCGCAGGGCCGGGATCACCGCCGCGTCGCGGTGCATCTTTCGCGCCAGGTCCTCACTTTTCCTCTGCGCGTCGCGCAGTTCCTCCCTCACCACCTTCGCCCTGTATTTGTCTTTGGTCCAGCTAATGATCGTTGCGATCATCAATATGACCAGCAGGAAGAACAGAAAATAGTCTTTTGGACTTATCGAGGTCTCCATCCCGGTGCGCAGCGTTCCCAGCGACAGGTACGACAAAACAGCAATCATCGAGGCCAGCACAGCCACCACATGAAAGTGGTATGAGAGCAGTTCTCTCATGATGCGAAACAGTTTTACGCGCACCGCCAGCCAATATGTAGCAAGCTCGGCCACCGTCGATAGGAGCACCACCAGGTCCATTTTCAAGTGGAGTGTCGCACCAATAGCTGCAACGAGCAGCGCACAGATAAATCGAATAGCTACGACTGCCACCACCGAGACCACTGCGTGCGTATATGGGGCCATCCTAAATAATTTTCTATACCGCGTGGCCGAAAAATAGGCTCCGCCAAGTACGGATAAAAGCACATAGACGATGACCGATGGAAGAGAGAAGTGATCTTTCCCATATGCCACCACGATAGCGAGCACAGAAAAAGCACCCATCTCAAAAACGTTTTTAAGTCTGAGCCGCATAGCACAGCTGTCTTCGCAGAGATTGAGAAGTATCCAGTACAGCCCCGCACCAAACGCTATTAAGTCCAAAACATCAGTAAATGCTTTCACAGTCAAATCCTCTTTGTCGATGATTGACTATAATTATAACATATAAAAGAAAAGGAGGGGTAACCCCTCCCTTACGCTCTAACCATATGTTTAGATGCGGCCAATGATCTCGCACACCATGTGCATCCATCTCTGCAACCAGCTCATCTCTTCGCCCCCTTCCGGTGATCCTCACTTGTCTTCCTGCAAGTTAAAATTACCTTTGGGGGCCGCGTAGCTCTCCGCATTGCCGGTGCGCGGTCAGCCGTTTCTCTGCTCAGCAGTGCTCACTATGTGCAATTTTTACACAGCCATTAAAAAAAGCCGGCCCTCAAACGAGGGCCGGCTCTCGGCATCTCTCTATCTCAAACTCAAAACAGTCCCAGGTCTCTGCCCAGGCGCTTGGCGAACAAAATAATAAAAGACCGCACCGGGTTCTCCTCCATGCTCAACAGCTCTACCGAAGCATATTTTTCCAGCGCCTCGGTGTGGTCTTTGGCCCCGCCCAAGGCCTGCTCCAACACTCTCTGCATACCGCCCACAAAGCTGGTGTACACCACCTGTTCCCGCCGCCGCACCTGTGTGATAATATCCGATACGTACCGCTCGGGATTGTGCGCGCAGGCGGGTTCGTTTTTCATCTTTACCACCAGTGCCGTTATGGTATCCCGCAGTCTATGCGTCCCCACCTTGGTCACCGGGCAGCCGATCTCGATCAGTCTTTCCTCCACCACGCCGGCTATCTCTGCCGCTGGGTCCGCCGGCTGCTTTTCCAAGTCGGCGCTGGCCGGCACGGTCTCCTCGGCCACCGGTCCTGCGGTGGCAAGCTCGCGCTCGCGCCGGTTGCGCCGCTCGCGGTCCTGCAGCTTGTACGGGGCAAACCGCAACAGCTGTACAGCCACCAGCGGCGGGCCATAATCCGCCCTGCTCTTTTCCAGTACGTAATCAATGCCGATACCCCGCGCGTATTTTACCGCCGCCGAATCGGAACGGTTGTTGGTGGTCACCAAAATAATGGGGCGGTCTGCCGGCGCCAGATGTTGCAGGTGCTCCAAAATATCCATACCGTCGCCTTCTCTCAGTTCCAGGTCCAGTACCAGCGCGTCAATAAAGGTGTGCGCCCGCAAATAGGTGATGGCCTCTGTTGCATTGTCCACCACCGCCACGATCTCAAACTGCTTTTGGGCGGCCAGATACCGGCGCAGCTCATCGGCCTCCAGCGCGTTGTCCTCAACGATCATCACCCGCAGCACCAGGTTTGTCGGCTTTCTCAATACGGCCACAATAACCCACACCTTTCGTACGCCTGTTATCTGTCATATATTATAAAATTTACGCAACTATCTTACAATACTACCGCGCACGATTTGTGGCTTTGTACCCAGGGATTGCCGGCAAACTTGTAAACTATCTCCTCCATATCCCACTCGGTCATAAAGTATATCGTCTGATCGCGTTCTATCCCACGCAGTACCCACAGTTGGCCCACCGCTCCGGCCCGATACCGCCCCACACAGATACCCGCGACCGGTATTTGTCCCCGTACCCCCAAAAGAGCCCGTTTCCCCGCCGGGCTCCGCCCCCTCCCGCTCTCTTTTGGGGGCTACCCTGCCGGCTCTACCCGCTGGCTGCCCCCATTTTCTCCGCCTGTTCATGGCCCCACTTTGACCGATCCCCCATCAAAAAAAGGGCCGCCACTGCAGCAGCGCCCCATGTCAAAATTCTGATAGCCCCCGGCAAAAAACACTTGCCGCCTGTGCTCTGGCTGGAAGTCTCCCGCTCTGTGCGCCGCTGGCTGTGTCACCTGCTCCCCGTCACAGCCATTTTTCACCGCGCACGCATGCACGTCCTCCCGCGCCAGAGGAGACTGTAAAAGGCTCGGTCCACCCGCACCAGCACCCCTGCCAGCGTCTGCCCAGCCGCGCCGCCAAGGTCTTTTAGCCCCTCTCGGTGCCTGGCTATTTGCGCGCGGCGTCAAATAGCCCTCAAAACGCGCCCAGCGCGCCCTGAAAGCCGATCCCCGCCGCCCAGCCAAACCTTGGCCCCAGCAGGCACGAGATCGTGTTGCCACCATGGATGCGCCAAAGCAAAGAAGTGTCCGCCCGGTCGGCCGCACATAACGCCCGGCAAACTGTCACAGGCATCCTATCCCCCCGCCCACCGAGCATCCCGTCACCACAAACTCAATCACCCGACTGCAAAACAGCACGCTCACGCCGTGCGCCAGTTGCATCTGTACATACGAAAAGGCGGTGCTTTCGCCCTCGAGCACGCCCAGACCGGTGACCGCGCCCCCCTGCCCGGCCACCACCTTTTTTGCACGCTGCACACTGTATACTGTACACCTCATACCGTACACAGTACCAGCCACGCGCAGCGCCTTTTCTCTGGCTGTGAGCACCCCTGTATAACAGTTATCTTTATCCTATCCCACCGCCCGACAAGCACCCCGTCATCACAAACTCAGTCACCCAGCTGCAAAGCAGCACGCTCACACCGTGCGCCATCTGCGTCTGCGTATACAAAAAAGCGGCGCTTTCGCCCTCGAGCACGCCCAAATCGGTGACCGACCCCTGCCCGGCCACCGCCTTCTTTGCACACTGCACACTGCAAACTGTATACTGTACACCTCATACCGTACACAGTACCAGCCATGCGCAGCGCCTTTTTTCTGGCCGTGAGCACCTCTATACAACGGCTGTTTTTATCATGTCCTCCCGCCCACCGAGCACCCCGTCATCACAAACTCAATCACCCGGCTGCAAAGCAGCGCGCTCACGCCGTGCGCCATCTGCATCTGCGTATACAAAAAGGCGGCGCTTTCGCCCGCGAGCACGCCCAGACCGGTGACCGACCCCTGCCCGGCCACCGCCTTTTCTGCACACTGCAAACTGTATACTGTACACTTCACACCGTACACAGTACCAGCCACGCGCAGCACCTTTTCTCTTGCCCTGAGCATCCCTGTATAACGGCTGTCTTTATCATATCCCCTGCCACGGCCGCGGCGCCCACCTGCACCCCAGCTCCCATCAGCGCCCGCCCAGGTACAGGCGTCGCTACGCCCGTCGACTATTCTCCCAGCAGCTTTTTGGTCCGGTACTTCTTTCCCTTACGGTAGCCCTCCTGGTATTTCTCCTGGTCGGCGGTGCGAAATTCAGTCCGTTTCCACTTCAGGTGCAGGCTCAAATACGCCTTGTTCACCTCATCCGAGGGAACCACCATCAGCTCCCACTTGTTTTCCTGTACCTGGGCGGCCAGCGCCTTGTCGATGCCGTCTAAAAAGCCCAAAACAAAGCTGTCCCGCTCGATCTTGGCCCGCGCCTTCGAGTAGTGGCCGCTCGCCCGCCGCTCCTTATCCCGCTTGCGCATCTCCCCCAAATACTTGTTTAAGATCTTGAGCACGTCGTTGTACACCGCCGCCGAAATCCTGGCGTCTATCCGCTCCCCCAAAAAGGTGATGGCTCTCTTTCCGTCCGATTTTCTGCGGCTCACAAAGCCCTTGGTGCGAAAATTCTCGCTGATGATCTGGCCCAGCTGCTGGTGATAGTAGCAGATATTGCCCGACCAATAGGCGTATTCCCGCACGATGTCGCCGTCGTCCTCCTCGCCCGGCACCATGTCCAGGTGGTACTTGGCCATCAGCTCCTGCGCCTTGAGCAGCGCTCTCTCCGCCTCTTCAGGGGAGGGGTTGTTCCCCGCCAAACGCAAGAGCTTTAGCACTCTCTTTTCAATTTTGCTCTGCATAGTCCGGCTCCTCCCCTCATACCAAAAACAGTATACCACATTCTGTCCCCGCCCCACGCAAAAAAAGGCGGGCTTTCTCCTTTTTCGCTCCTCCGCCGGTCGGGCGCGGCCCTTTTCACCTGCCCGGCCCAGCTCTTTACCGCCGCGCCCCGCTTTTCCCGCGCAATATTTTGGTCTGCGCCCAAATATGGTATAATTCAAATAGGTACGCCGCTCACCGTACCCATCTCCCAAAAAGTGGTGGTAGCATGTTCAAAAAAATAAGGATCGGCCTGCCGCTGCGAGCCATCCTCGCCATCGGCCTGATCCTGCTCTCGGTACTGAGCGGAGTCTTTCTCTTTATCCTGGGGATAAAAGAGACCGTCTCCACCCACCGCCAGGCGCAAAATTATCAAACTGTCACCGGCTATCTCTACAGCTACATACCGGAGACCGGCAGCGAGCCCCACTCCGCACACCGGCAGCGCAACGCCACCTCCTTTTATCTGGTCTACCGCTACACGGTAAACGGGCAGGACTACACCGTCGCCACCGACTACAGCACCGGCGCTCTGCCCGAGGTCGGCAGCCAAAAGCAGATCCGCTACGACCCCAGCGACCCACAAAACGCCCTGATCGTGGGCCCCGATCGCGGTGGCATCCTGCTGTTTGCCGGCGCCATGTTCGCCGGTATCCCGCTTGCGTTGGCGCTGGCCGTCTTTATCGTCTTAAAGAGCAAAAAAGAAAAGAGCTCCATCGATGTCGTCGGGGCCACCTTTGGCCTGCTCTTTGTCCTGTTCAGTTACGGGATGATGTACATGGCCAGCGGAACATATACCCCGCTGGGTATCTGGCGTTTTTACACCCGTTCCTTTTCCCCCATGCTGCTCATACTGCCGCTGCTCACCGCCGCCGGTCTCTTTGTGCTGGTAAAAAGTCTCTTCTTCGCCGCGCCCCGCCGGGGCCGCTCCCAAAAGCGTGCGGCGCGCCGGTAACGTGGCCGCTGTTTTGCTCTCATCGGCCGCTCTGCAGCAGCGCTTCGCCCCAGGCGGAGCGCTTTCTCTTTATACCGTGCTCCCACATCAGACCACATCGGCGCACCCAGCGGCAACGCACCGCCCAACTGCCTTATCCTCCTCCGCCCGGGCGCGCTGCCGGCGGCCAGACCACACAGCAGCCGTTTTAGCCCCGCACAGCCATCCATAGCCGCCGTGCCCGTCTTTTATCGGCACCGCGGCAGCCACCGACCGACGACACAGCGCCCCGGTCCACGCCGGCGCTCCCCGGCCCCTACGATACCCCTGTTGCCAGCAAATGCCACGTGCTGCCGCCGAATGCCCGCTAGGCGGCAAAACATCCACCACCCCGTCTCTCCACTGCCTACTGCTCCACTGCACAGAGCGCCCAGTCACCACCTGTTCGCACCGCCAGCCGATGCCGCCCATTTCCCCCGCGCCCCGGTTTTTACACGTTTATACACCGTGCATTGCAGAACAAACACTGCAAACTGTACTCCACATTCCACATTTCACATTCTACATTCCACACTCTATATTCTGTACTCTATCTACCGCATATCACAGACCACACACCGCACACCAAAAGCGGGCCTGTACACCTCCCCATCAGGGGGTGCAGGCCCGCTCTCACCGTAACTGTATAGCGCCTCAGCTCTCCTGCTGGGGCTCCTGCTGAGGCTTGTCCGCTGCCGATCGTGCCGGCGGCGGCGCCTTCTTGTCTTTTTTGCCGTCCACCAGGCTGGTCACCTTGTCCACCACATCCGGCACCATGCTCACCAGCCGATCGGCGGTGGTGTCCGACTTTTTGGTGAACTCCATCAGCCGCACATCGCCCTTGTTGACCACCAAAAAGCCGATGGGCGAGACCGACAGACCGCCGCCGCTGCCGCCGCCGAACATGTCTTTTTGCACCTTGGTGGGCAGGTCGCTGCCGCCCGAGGCAAAGCCGATCGACACCTTCGACACCGGTATGATCACACAGTCCTCCCCCATGCGGATGGGGTCGCCGATGACCGTGTTGCCGTCGATCATCTCGCGTATTTTGTTCATGGCCGAATCGATCAGCCCCTGAATGGGATGTTCACTCATGATTTTTGCCCCTTTCTATCTCTGTGCCGGTCTGCTGTCCGGCTCGCGTTTTATCTCCGGCGCCGCCTGTCGGCGCTGTCTCATATTTTTGAGCAGCCGCACCGCCACAACAGCGGCGGTCACTAGCAGTATAACAGGAAGTGCCCACAGGCGAAAGCCCAGTTTGAAAAAAAAGCCCTCTTCCGCAAAGTCCGGCTCCAGCTCCACCCGGCGGTAACGGGTGTCAAACACCGACGACACGAGCCCCAGCACCGGCCACAAAACAGCGTTTATCTGCCCGTACAGCACCGCCGTCTGGTCCGGCTCCTCAGCCCCTACCCGGGCATACAGCTCCACTCTGCGCAGGTGGATATGCCGGGTCAAAAAGCGCAGCCCGTGCAGCGTCGAGCCCAGCATGTCCAAAATAAAGCCCAGGTCCATCTTTTTTTTGCCGCCGTCCCCGCCGCGGCCGCCCTTCTTCCCGGCAGCGGCCGCCAGCTCGTCCTCCTCGAGCTCCTCGGCCTCTTTGGCCTCCTTGCCCGGGTAGAGGGGAAAGCGCAAAAACAGGTAGTGCAGCTCTACCTGCTGGCTGTCCGGGTCGGCCTGCACCCGCACCTGCAGGGGGATGAGCAGCGCCGCTACCAGCAGTATGAGCAGGCCCAGCAGCACATAACCCAAAATGCGAAAAAACATGCAGCCACTCCCCTCTCTGCTGGCGGTGCACCGCCTGGCGCCGTGCGTTTTTTTCTAGCTCTCGGTCTCCGGCTCTGCCGTCTCTGCCCCGTCGCCGTCCTCCGGCGGCAAAAAGTCGCGCACCGGCGGCAGCTGCTCGATCGACGACAGCCCAAAACAGCGCAAAAAGTTCTCAGTGGTCTTATAGGCGATGGGCCGCCCCGGCAGGTCCAGTCGGCTGTGCTCCTCCACCAGCCCCTTATCGCACAGGTTCGATACGATAGAGGACGAGTCGATGCCCCGCACCTGCTCAATAAACGAGCGGGTCACCGGCTGGTTGTAGGCGATGATGGCCAGCACCTCCATGGCCGCCTGCGACAGCGGCGTGTTGCGCCGCACCTCCAGCGCCTGGCGCACCTGCGGGGCAAACTGGTTTTTGGTGGCCAGCTGGTAACTGTCCTGCAATTTTAAAAGCACCGTGCCCCGGCCCGGCTTTTCGCACTCGTCGGCGATCATGGTCAGCACTCTCTGGATGGTGGGCAGCTCAATATCCAGCACCTCGGCCAGCCGCTTGGCCGCCACCGGTTCCCCGCTGGCAAACAGTATGGCCTCCACCGCGCCTTTTGCAAAATCTATGTCCATCGCCTATCCCCTCTCGGCCCGGCGGCCGGTCTTTTTCAGGGTGATCTCCCCCTCGTCGTCCAGCCTTATACGGCCGCCCTTTATCAGCTCCAGCAGCGCCAAAAAGGTGGCCACGTTCTCGGTCTTTTCGTACTTCTTCGAAAACAGCGCCTCATAGCGCAGCTTGGCCCCCACCTTCAGCCGCCGCAGCACGAACAAAATGCGCGACGAGACCGACACCACCCGCTTGGCCACAATGCCCGAAAAACTCTTTTTGGGCGGGGCCTGCCGCACCAGCAGCTTTCCCTTCAGCGCCGCCAAGGCCAACAGCAGCTGCTCGGTGTCGTGGCGGCGGGTGTAGGGCAGCGCCCCCGGCGGGGCCGGCTGCGGCGCGCGCACAAACAGATCGCTTTCCCCGCCGCGGTCCCTCAGGTGGGCCGCTATCCGCCGGCACAGCTGGTACTCGATCAGCTGGCCCTGCAGCTCGGTCTTCAGCTGCTCCTTCTCCTCCTCGCGGCGGGGCAGCAGCATCACCGTCTTCATGTACACCAGCCGCGAAGCCATCTCTAAAAAGTCGCCGGTCAGGTCCATATCGATGCGCTGGGCGTCGTTCATATAGGCCATATACTGGTCTACCAGCTCAATGATATTGATGTCGTACAGGTCCAGTTTGTGTTTCGAGATCAGGTGCAAAAGCAGGTCCAGCGGCCCCTCAAACGCATTTTGCGGCAGTAAAAAGGTCAGCTCGCTCATAGCAGCCGCACCAATATATCCACATAGCCGGTCAAAAAGTCGAGTCCCCCGTAAAGCAGCCGCGACAGAAACGACAGCGGTGTGCTCAAAATGCCGGTAAACAGCAAAAAGAACACGGCCAGCATGATATAGCGCTCGTACTGCATGATGCGGTAATAGGTCTGCTGGGGCAGCACCAGCTGCAGGATCTTCGAGCCGTCCAGCGGCGGGATGGGCAGCAGGTTAAACACCGCCAGCGAGATGTTCAGCAGGATCACCATCTGCAAAATGGCAAAAATGCCCCACACCGCCTGGGAGGAGCCGTAGCTCAAAAACAGCCCGGCGCCCAACTTGTAAAAGATCATAAAAATGTAGGCCAGCAAAATGTTCGAGGCCGGTCCGGCCAGGGCCGACAGGGCTGTGCCCACCCGCGGGTTCTTATAGCGGTAGGGGTTTATGGGCACCGGCTTGGCCCAGCCCACCCCGGCCACCAGAATGCACAGGCTGCCCATCAGGTCCAGGTGGGCAAAAGGGTTTAAAGTCAGCCGTCCCATGTTTTTGGCCGTGGGGTCGCCCAATTTGTCCGAGGCCCAGGCATGGGCCGCCTCGTGCACCGGCAAAGCGGTAAACAGCACGATGACCTTGGTGAATAGACCGATGATAAAACTTGACATAAGCAGGTATTCTCCTATACGATAAGGGCGGCGGCGCCCCCTGTTATAGCGCGCTCTCAGTCGCAGTATGGGTCAAAATCGGCCCGCCAAACCGCGCGGGCCACACCTACTATAGAGTATAGCAATTTGGCGCCAAAAACACAATACCGCCCGCCGCCGGCCCGGTCACCCACCGCCGGCCGCACGGGCGGTCCAGTATCGGAAAAAGGTGACTGTATATGCAGATACGCCCCCTGCTGCCGGGCGACGACCCGGCGGCGGTAAGCCGTGTGTACGAACAGAGCTGGCAAACAGCCTACCGCGGCATCATCCCCAGCGCCTATCTCGACGCCATCCCCGCCGGCAACTGGTGCCGGGCAGTCACCGCCACCGACCGGCACACGCTGGTGCTCGTCAGCGACGGGCAGATCGTCGGCACCAGCGCCTACTGCGCCGCCCGCAGCGAGCAGATGGCCGGCTGGGGCGAAGTCATCAGCCTCTACCTGCTGCCGGGCTACTGCCGCCGGGGCCTGGGTACCGGCCTGCTCAGGGCGGCGGTGGCGGGCCTGGCGCAGCTGGGCTTTGCCGATGTCTACCTGTGGGTGCTGGCACAAAACCAGCCGGCGCGCCGTTTTTACCAAAAATTTGGTTTTGCCGACAGCGGCATCTGGCAGCAGCAGTGCATCGGCGGCCGCTCACTGCGCGATCTGATCTACACCTGTCACCTTCCCCCCAACAGCGCCAAACAGCCAAATGCAGGCCCCGCTGCCGGGCCCTGAGCACCGCCCTCCGGCTGCCGCGATACCGGCCTCAGCGCCAAAAAGTGGGAAAAGATCAAAAAAAGGTTGCTTTTCCCTCCGCAATCTGATAGAATACATACGTTGACTAAAAATTTGTATTAAGGAGGTGCAGATAAATGGCTAAATGTGATATCTGTGGGAAAGGTGTAACGTTCGGCATCAAGGTGTCCCACTCCCACAAACGTGCAAACCGCGCCTGGAAGCCCAACGTGCGCAAAGTAAAGGCGGTCGTTGACGGTACCCCTTGCCGGGTTAACGCCTGCACCCGTTGCCTGCGTTCCGGCAAAGTGACCCGCGCTATCTAAGCTGAAAAACGCTAAAAAAGGCCGAACATTTTGGTTCGGCCTTTTTTTGTTGCCCGCAATTTCCCGCCCCCAAGCCTCTCACCCCCCTCAACACTCTCAGCCCATCTTGCCTCTCTCGGCCCATCGGCCCGCCCCCCGCCGGGGCCGATCTGTCGACAGGGGTATAAAAATAGGGCAAAATGTGCTATAATAGGGCTGTATTTACTGCTGTTTCACCACGTGTCCACCGGCAAATTCTCTCCGGTCTTACAGGTGTCTAATAGATATGAAGAAAAAATTGCTCCTCATGCTCAACCCCCACGCGGGCAAAGCCGAAGTGAAAAATAAACTCCTCGATATCGTAGATCTGTTTGTCAAAGCGGGCTACGACGTCACCGTGCGCCCCACCCAGCGCCGGCTCGAGATCCCCGATATCCTGCGCGACGAGGCGGCGCAGTTCGATCTGGTGGTCTGCTGCGGCGGCGACGGCACCCTCAACGAGACGATCTCCGGCCTCATGCAAAACGGGCAAAAGCGCACCATCGGCTACATCCCCACCGGCACCGTGAACGACTTTGCCACCAGCCTGCACCTCTCTAAAAACATGCTGGTCGCCGCCGAGACCATCATCAAAGGCTTTCCTTTCTCCTGCGATGTGGGCCAGTTCGGCGACCGCTACTTTTCTTATGTGGCCGCCTTTGGCGCCTTTACCGAGGTCTCGTACCAGACCCCGCAGGAATTTAAAAACTTTCTCGGCCGCACCGCCTATATCCTGGAGGGGGTCAAGCGTCTGGCCAACCTTGCCTCCTATCACGTTCGTTTCGACTACGATGACGAGGTCATCGAGGACGACTTTCTGCTGGGTCTCATCACCAACTCCTACTCAGTGGGCGGCTTTCGCTTCATCTCACAAGACCGTATCTCCATGTGCGACGGCAAGATGGAGGTGCTGCTGGTCAAGACTCCGCACACGCTGTCCGAGCGCTTTGCCATCGTCAATGCTCTGCTGCACCAGCGCATCGACCCCGAAGTGATGTATTTCTTTAACGCCAGCAAGGTCAAGGTCCACACCCTGCACGAGATCGCCTGGACCCTCGACGGCGAGTACGGCGGCTCCTGGACCGATGTCGAGGTAGCCAGCGTCAAACAGGCCGTCGACATTCTGGTCGATACCAAAGTCAAATAGCGCCAATTAGCGCCAAATAACGTTACCGCCGCCAACAACAGACAAACAGCCGTTTTCGGCCCCCTATCTTGCTAAAATAGGGCCGAAAACGGCTGTTTTTACAATTTATTCACATTTTCCAGTCGCTGGACGCGCCGCTTTTCTCACCGCTGCGCGCTACACCGCCGGCCGGCTGTCCAGCGCCCGTACCGGCAGCGCCTCTATGCAGCCCCGCTCGCCGGTGGGCGACAGCTGGATGCGCGGGCCCGCTGCCGGCGCCCACTGGTAGCCCATCGGCGCCGGGTCAAAGCGCTCGATATAGGCCCACAGCACCTGTACCGCCTCGCAAAACTCGTCGTCTAAAAACGGCTCGCCGCGAAAGACCAGGTAATCGCAGGCGGGCAAATCGATCAGGCTAAAGCCCTCCGGCACTGGCCCGGCATAGTCGGCCGGCAATTCTACCGCCTGCACATAGCGCGAGGTCCCGGGCTCTATCAGGTGGTCGGGCAGCCACATGCCGGCCGGCTCGTACAGCGCCTCTTTCACACTGCACAGCACCGGCCACATGTCGCAGCCCACCTCCTGGCAATAGGTCATGTAATCCTCGGCCTGCTTGCCCCGGTACAGCATCAGCTTGCGCGCCGGGTGGGTGCTGGTGCTCACAAACACAGCACTGGGAAACTGTTTGGTATCCATACTGTTCTCACTCCTTTTTAACATGCGAAAGGCGTGGTACACGCTGTCGGGCATAAACAGCTTGACCGGTGGCGCCGTGCGGCTGTAGGTTGCCGGCGGCATGCCAAAGGTGCGGCAAAAGGCGCGGGTAAACCCCTCGTGCGTCTCAAAGTGGCTCTGCAGCGCCACCTCCAACACGCGGTCCTCCCCGTCGCGCAGCTTTAGCGCCGCCCCCGTCAGCCGCAACAGCCGAATATACTGGGCTGGGCTGTTGCCGGTCAGTTCCCGAAACACCTTGGCGGCGTGCCAGTTCGAGTACCCCGCCACATGGGCCAGTTGGGCCAGAGTAATATTTTGGTGCAGGTGCTCGGCAATATACTGCTGCATGCGCGCCACTGCGCGGGCTGTCTGCTCGTCGTGCACGGCCATCACCTTCCTTGCTCTCATCATACCAGTCCTAGCTCTTTGCTGTCTTGACCGTTTTTGTGCAAGTGCCGTCCCCTGCTCAATCGCTGCGCCGATCCCCAAGCCACCGGTGTGTGCTCCGCTCCCCTGCCGCGGGCACCTTGTCGCGGGCCCATCATCGGCAGCGCGCCAGGTCCAGCTATATCAGGCAGCTTGTCTTCCCGGTCATCCTCTGCCACCACACGGCAAAATGCACCATCCCCAACGCTCTCTAAAAATACCAGAAACAGGCCAAAAGCATCGCCGCTGTTGTCCCTGCCCGCGTCCCGCATTTTTGTCTACAATGGTCTTTTACCGCCCTACCTTTTGCCTACACGCGCCCGGCGATCGCCAAAAGGTCCTTCTGTAGCAACAGATATCCGCAAAAGTCCCAGACCTGCTGCCCCTGCTCCACCGGCAGTCCCACCACAGCTCCTGTCCGCTTATCTCTCTAAATTTGTCGCACCCGCGCAAACTGCCCCTCTGTCCCACCACTTTGCACCGGGCTATCTGTGCGGCGCTGCATCGCTGTGTGGCGCGGTGTAGCGCTTATATAACGCTAAATGATGCCACTGGGCGGCCGTCGCCCCTCTGCCCCTCTACCCCCTGACGCGAGCTTGAGCAGCGCGGCCGCAGCGCTCCGCCGATGAACAGAGCTTTCGCGCACCCGCCAGCACCCCGCCCAGCTCCATCTTAACTCCGTTGGGAGCAGTTTTTGCGCCTTTTATCCTCACTATCTAAAGCGTTCACATCTTCACTCGGCTGACCCAGCCGGTGCGCACCACATAAAAGAGGGGCAGCAGTGCTGCCCCTCTTGATCATCATCCCGTTTTACAGCATGTCTTTGGGTGCGTCCTCTTCGTGGTACAGCTTGGCGGTGAGACCGTCCAGATAAAACACCACAAATTCTTTGCCCTCGGGCGAGCCATAGATCTCCGGCAGGCTCTCGTCCGCCTCAAACATGGCCTTTTTGGCGCCCATGTCGTCAGAGAACACCGCTTTGCCGCACAGGCGCAGCCAGTCGCCGTTTTCCTGCAGCGCGCAGATCTCCACTTTGGGGTAGGCTACCAGCTGGTCGTATACCGGCTTGTTGTTGCCGGTGCAAAACCAGATCTTGTCCTCGTAGGCCATAACCGAGCCAAAGGGCCGTACTCTGGCCTGGTCGCCGTCGCAGGTGGCCAGGTAAAAGGCGCCGCAATCCCTCATGATCTTCACTACATCTTGTAACATAAAAATACCTCCCAGTAAAATCGTTTTGGGTATACGTTTATGTTACCGTTTACCGGCGCGCATTGCAAGCACCGACCTGCACAAAAGCGCACGGTCTATTCTGTGTCCTTTTCCTTGGGCGGCGTTTTCGAAAACAGCTCTTTTATTCCCAGTATCAGCACCAGCACGGCAAAGGCTTTTCCCACCCATCTGGGGCTCAGCATACCGGCGACCCACACCCCCAAAAAGGCGCCGGCGATGCCAAAAGGCGCACATTTTAGGGCAAACTTATAATCGATCATCTTATTTTTCACGTGGATAAAGATGGATACCGCCGCGATGGGTAAAAAGAAGATGAGGTTTATGCCGCCGGCCTGCTTTTGGCCCATATCCAAAAACAGCGTCAGGTAGAGGATCAAGATCCCACCGCCGCCCAGGCCCAGCGCGCTCACAAAGCCCGCTATCACACTGGCGACTACCGCGATCACCCAGCTCATCGCAGCAGCAGCCTTATGGCCGCATACACCATAAAGCCCCCAAAGATGCGCCGCAGCCACTGGCCGGGTATCTTTTTCATGTACAGCGCCCCGGCAATGGCCCCCACAAAGCCGCCCGGCAAATAGACGAGCGCCTGAGAAAACTGTACCGTCCCGTTGATCATGTAGAGGATCGCGCTCACCAGCGAGATGGGCAGGATCACCGCCAGCGAGGTGGCGTGGGCCTTTTTCAGCTCGATGCCACTATACTTGAGCAGCGGTACCGCCGCGATACCGCCGCCGGCGCCAAACAGGCCGTTGAGCACGCCGCACACCGCGCCGATGAGCGGCGGTATCCATTTTTTCTGGGCCGTCTGTCCGGTCTGTTCGCTCACTGGCGGTCCCTCCCTCACATTTACTCGTTTACAGAGTTAGTGTGGCGGTTTACCCTCTATTTATACGCGCTTGGCCGGCAGCACCCATTTTCGTCTTTAAATAAAAAACGCCCACACCGCCGCATATGCAGCGTGGGCGCCTTTTACCGGCGTGGGTCCTCTTTTTTTGCCGTGTCATAAAACTGCCGGCACATCTGTTTTAAACGGGGCGCATCGTCTAAAAGTTGTCGCAGCGCCTCTAGGTCGCGGGTATTTTTACCGGTTCGCAGCCACATCTTCACGTAGCCGCCGGGCCCGTACTTGCCGCGCAAATGCTCCCATGCACGGGCGTACTGGCCGTCAAAATCCAGTTGCGGGCAGTGGTCCAGCCCGTACAAAACGGTGCGCCGCACCACCGTCTCGGGGTCCAGGGTGCGGTCGGCCTCGCTGACGATCTCCCCGTAGATCGACCGCGGCCGCTCCTTGGCCGAGGCCCGGTGGTCCTCCACCGCCTGGGCCATCGTCTCTATCTGCGGCGGTGAAAACCACTGCCGCAGCCGGCAGTCGGCCCGCAGTGCCGCGGCCGAGGTCAGGTGGTGATCTGCCCGCCCCTGCGGGATGCCGATGTCGTGGTAGGCGGCGACCGCATACACCATATCGATATCGAGCGCATACCGCCCACGCAGCTCCCGGGCGATCTCCAAGCTGTTTTCGATTACCGCCTCAATGTGGCGCAGGTCGTGGGCCGCATCGCAGTCGCGGTAGCGGGGCAGCACCTGCTCTTCCAGATAGCGGCGCAGCGACGGTGCCACCGTCAATGGAACCACACCTGCTCGGTCTCGTCTTTTTTGGGGCGGGTCATCAGGTTGGCAATTGCCTTTTTACAGTCCTCCCCCTCGTACAGCACCCGGTACATCTGCTCGGTGATGGGCATCTCCACCCCCATTTTCTGCGACAGGTGGTAGGCCACCAGCGTCGAGCGGTAGCCCTCTACCGTCATGCCGATCTCCTGTACCGCCTGCTCGGCGGGGGTACCGGCCCCGATGAGCAGGCCGCAGCGCCGATTGCGCGAATGCATGCTAGTACAGGTGACGATCAGATCCCCCACCCCGGTCAGCCCGGCAAAAGTATCGATGCGCCCGCCCATCTTTACCCCCAGCCGGGCGATCTCCGACAGCCCGCGGGTCATCAGCGCCGCCTTGGTGTTGTCGCCCAGGCCCATACCGTCGCTGATACCGGCCGCCAACGCGATCACGTTTTTCAGCGCGCCGCCCAGCTCCACGCCCACCAGGTCGTCGTTTAAGTAGATGCGCAGGTTGGGGCCCATCAGCAGCTCCTGTACATACTCCGCCGCCTGGCCGCTTTTCGAGGCCGCCACCAGGCTGGTGGGCACGCCACGGGCCACCTCCTCCGCGTGGGAGGGGCCGGAGAGCACCACAACCGGGTTTTGGGGCAGCTCCTGCTCTATCACCTGCGACAGCCGCAAAAAGCTCTCGTCCTCTACTCCCTTAGCCACGCTGGCGATGGTGCAGTGGGGGGCTATATGCCCGGCCACCCGCTGCGCGGTCTGCCGTATCGCATGGGAGGGGACAGCAAACAGCAAAAGATCCGCCTTCTCTGCTACGGCAATGTCGGTACCCAGCTCTATCTCGGGCTGTATGGCTATGCCCGGCAACAGCTTTTTGTGCTCCCGGTCGGCTCTCAGCGTCTCGATCTCCGGCGCAAAGGGGCTCCACACGCTCACCTGGTGGCCACAGCTGCAGGCGGTAACCGCCAGCGCCACGCCAAAACCGCCAGAACCCAAAATCACGATATGTGCCATCTCAATCCCTCACGATCTCTTCTGCTCGTCGGCAGGTTCTCTTTTCTTTTTCTTGCCAAAGCCCAGCTCCTCACCGCGGATGAGCCGGCCGATATTCGAGCGGTGCATAAAGATGATGATGGCGGCAAAGATCACCGCGCACACCGTCAGCGGCACCGGGTCGCGGCCAAACGCCAGCGACACGAAATATGTAACCACCGGGTAGCAGATGGCCATCACCACCGACCCCAGCGATACGATCTTCGAGGTAAAGGTCACTGCGGCAAAGATCAGCGCTGTAATGGCCACCGACACCGGGTCGATGAGCACCGCCGCCCCGGCCGAAGTGAGCACTCCTTTGCCCCCTTTAAAGTGAAAATAGATGGGAAAGATATGCCCCAGTATCGCGCAGTAGGCCGCCAGATAGGCGCCGTACATGGGCTCTACGTGCAATATGTGCGCAAACACCAGCCGACCCACCACCACCGACAGCATGCCTTTGCCCAGGTCACCCACTGCGGTGAGCACCGCCGCCTTTTTGCCGGCGGTGCGCAGCACGTTGGTCATGCCGGCATTGTGGCTGCCGTACTTGCGCACATCATCTTTTAAAAACAGTTTGCCCACCAGCACCGCAAAGGAGATGCTGCCCAACAAATACGAAAACAGCATCACCCCGGCAATACCCAGGCAATTTTTCAGCTCAAACACCGCCATACACCCCTTTTCCTGTCAGTCTTACTCGCCCCGCTGGCGGACCGAGAGCCGCACCGGGGTGCCCTCCAGGTCGTAGGCGTCGCGTATCTGGTTCTCTAAATACCGCTGGTACGAAAAATGGAACAGCTCCGCGTCGTTGACAAAGCACACGAAGTGGGGCGGGTTCGACGAGGCTTGGGTCATGTAGTAGATCTTCAGCCTCTTGCCTTTATCGGTGGGCGGCTGTACCCGGGCGGTGGCACTGGCCAAAATATCGTTGAGCACGCCGGTGCTGATGCGGCGGGAGTTGTTGGCATACACCTTTACGATCGTCTCATACAGCTTATCCACCCGCTGTCCGGTCTTGGCCGAGATAAATAAGATCGGCGCGTAGGACATGAACGAGAAATCCTGTTCCAGCTTTTTGCGGAAACTCTGCATGGTATGGGTGTCCTTTTCGATCAGATCCCACTTGTTCACCGCGATGAGGCAGGCCTTGCCCTGTTCGTGGGCGTAGCCGGCCACCTTTGAGTCCTGTTCGGTAAAACCCTGGGTGGCGTCGATCATCACCACCGCCACGTCGGCCCGGTCCACCGCCATAAAGGCCCGCAGCACACTGTACTTCTCCACCGACTCATCCACCTTGCTGCGGCGGCGAATGCCGGCGGTATCGATAAATACGAACTGGCCGTACTGGTTTTCCACCCGCGAGTCCACAGCGTCGCGGGTGGTACCGGCAATGTCCGATACGATCATGCGGTCCTCGCCCAAAATGCGGTTGACCAGCGAGGACTTGCCGGCGTTGGGCTTGCCGATGACGGCCACCTTGATGGCCTCGTCCTCCTCGTCCTCCTCGGCGCTGCCGGGCAGCTGATCCACCACCGCGTCCAGCAGATCGCCGGTGCCGTGGCCGTGGACCGAGGAGACGGCGATGGGGTCGCCCAGCCCCAGATTGTAAAACTCATACAGCTCTGCCGGCACCTCACCCACCGAGTCGCACTTGTTCACACACAGCACCACCGGCCGGCCCGATTTGTGCAGCATGGCCGCCACCTCCTGGTCGGTGGCGGTGACGCCGTCGCGCAGGTCGGTGACCAAAACGATCACGTCGGCGCTGCTGATGGCCAGCTGGGCCTGCCGGCGGATGTGCGACAAAATAATGTCGTCCGACTGGGGCTCGATACCGCCGGTATCCACCAGCATAAAGGTGCGCCCTCCCCAATTGCAGTCGCTGTAAATGCGGTCGCGGGTCACACCGGGGGTATCCTCCACGATGGACAGCCGCCGCCCGATGAGTTTATTAAACAGGGTAGATTTGCCCACATTGGGGCGTCCCACTACCGCCACTACTGGTTTTGCCATCTAGTTACCTCCCAAAACGGCCTCTATAAAGTCGTATCCGTCGTTTTCCACCAGCCGCAGCGAAACGCCCAGCCGCTGCTCCAGCTCTTCTCTGGTGCAGTCGTCTAAAAACTTGTCCTGCTCGTGGCGCAGCATACAGCTGGGCACCAACATGCGCTGCGAGAGCAGCTTACCCTGCACCTGGTCGATGATATCGGTGGCGGTGACGAGTCCCGTCACGGTGATGTTGCCGCCAAAAAAGTTGTTCTCGATCACGTGTACCCGGCACGCCAGGTCCGGGTAGTGTTTTCTGAGTTCCTCCACCATCCAGTGGATATAGGCGCTGGGCGCCTGCCCGGTGACCAGGTCGCAGGGCACCGGCTGCCGGTCCTCTTGCAGCCGGGCCAGCTCCTCTTTAAACTCGCTCAGCAGCAGCGCCGTCATGCCCACGCCGTTTTCCAGCTGCTCAAAGTCTCCGTAGTAGTCTGTCCCCGGCAGCTCGCGGCCCGACAGCACAAAAAATTCATCGGCCGGGTAGATCAGGCGGGTGCCGTGGGCAGCCAAAAAGCCGTCGGTAAACTGGTGGATGGTATCCAGCGCCTGTGCGGCAGTCTCCCGGTCAAACGGCTGCAGCGAAAAGAGGTCCTGCCGGTAGCCGGTCAGCCCCACCGGCACCACCGCCACACTGGACACGCTGGGCCACAGCGCCGACAGGTCGGTCATGGTGCGGGTGAGCTCTTCCCCGTCGTTTAGCCCCGGGCACAAAACGATCTGGCAGTTGATATGGATGTCCGCCGCCGCCAGCTGACGGATGTAATCGAGCTTCTGCCCGGCAAAGCGGTTGCCCATCATGCGGCAGCGCAGTTGGGGGTTGGTGGTGTGCACCGAGATGTTGATGGGGCTGATGTGCATCTTGATGATGCGGTCGATCTCTTTTTGCTTCAGGTTGGTCAGCGTCACGTAGTTGCCAAACAAAAACGAGAGCCGCTCGTCGTCGTCCTTAAAGTACAGGCTCTCCCGCATCCCCTGGGGCATCTGGTCCACAAAGCAGAAAATACAGTTGTTGGTACAGCTGTGCTGCTTGTCCATCAAATAGGTCTCGAATTCCAGTCCCAGATCCTCGTCTTCGTCCTTTTCCACCAGCGCCTCTAACGGGCCGTCCGCCTGCTCAAAAAGCAGTGTCAGGCTGGTCTCGCGGGCGTAGAACTGGTAGTCCAGCACATCCCCGATCTCGTTGCCGTCTATCTTTAGCAGTCTGTCGCCGGGCACGATACCCAGCTCCTGGGCCAGCGAGCCCTCTATCACCTGTTTTACCGTCACTGCCATGTCTACATTTCTCCAGTTGTACCACAAGCGGTCCCACCGCTGTATATTGAAGTTATTATATCATAAAAGCCCGCACAATATAACCATTTGTGGCCGAATGTGCGCCGCCTTTGTCTCACGAAAAAAGAGAGGGCCAAAACCCTCTCCTCTCGTACCCAAAAAAGTCGCTTACGCCTCTTTTTTGATGATCTCTTTGCCTTTGTAGTAGCCGCAGTTTCCACAAACTCTGTGAGGGGTCTTCAGCTCACCACACTGTGGGCATTTGGAAAATGCCGGCATATCCAATTTCCAGACATTGTTGCGCCGTTTGTCGCGTCTGGCTTTGGACGATTTTCTCTTTGGTACCGCCATGGTCAGCACCTCCTTAACCTTGGTGTCATAAAAAACCTATTGCAATAGCTCTTTTAAAGCCTCTAGGCGGGGATCTATGGGATCTTTGTCACAGTTGCAGCTCTCGCGGTTCAAGTTGGCACCACATTGGGGGCACAACCCCTTGCAGTCCTCACAGCACAGAAGTTTGAGTGGGAATTCCAGCTGTATGTCGGTCAGTGCAAGCCTGTCCAGATTCAGTTTATCACCGTCGACAATGATATCTTCCTCAAAGCCGTCTATCACCTCTTGGGTGAGAACATGGGTAAATTGGTAGTCAAATACCCGTGTCAGCGGCTCCAGACACCGGTCACACACACTGTTTACGGTGAAGTGCGCTCCAAAGCGGATCTCGACGATCTGCGCCCTGTTTTGCGCCACACCTTTCAGGTGTATCTCGACCGGGTCGGGGACAGTACCCGTCAGGTCGCTCTGCGCAGCCGCGAGCGTGTAGTCGATATCTACTACCTCGCCCTCACTGGCAAACAACCTCTTTAAATCGATAAGCATAATGACTCCTTAGTCCGCCACAGATTAATTATATAGACCAGCCCCCGCTTTGTCAACCGGCGTTTGCAAAAATCCACCATTTTTGCCGCCTTACCGCTGTCAAAAAGGCATTTTCCGGGGCCGCCTTCTCATTTTTATCTCTTACACCAGCTTGGGGATCCACTGGCTGCGGTCGCCGGGCAACAGGTCCACCACCGGGATATCGATCAACGTGTAGCAGCCGGGCTGGCGCTTAAAGCTGGCCCGGGCGGCGCATACCAGCACCTGGGCGGTGAGCGCGGGGTTGTTGATGTGCATATTGAACTCCAACAGCTGGTTGTGGGTGGTGCCCGAAACACCTTTGCGCACCAGGTTCACCCCGTGGCCGGTGTCGATCAGCGCCTCAACATCGTCCACCTGCTGCACGTGGGTCTCGTCGTGCACAAAGTAGTCGTCCTGCAGCACTGCCTGCTTCACCGTCTCAAAGTCTGCCCCGGGGCAGAGCTGCACATACACCATGCGCCGGTGGATGCCGGTGCCGGTGGGGATGGTCATCGACAGCGCGTTCTCCACCCCGTCGATGGCCTTTACCGCCACCGTATGGCCCATGCTCATGCCGGGGCCAAAGTTGGTGTAGGTGATACCCTTAGGCGCAATAGCCTGCATCAGGGTGCGCACCACCGAGTCCGAGCCCGGGTCCCACCCGCAGGAGATCACCGACACAGCGCCGTTTTCTTTGGCTACCGGGTCCAGCTGCTGGCACAGATCCCATATACCGGTGTGGATGTCATAGCTGTCCACCGTGTTGATGCCCATCGCCAAATAGTCGCTGGCGTACTGGGGCACGGCGCGGGTGGGGGTGCACAAAATAGCCACCTGGGGCTTTTGGCTCAGGTCGCAGATATCGGTGACGATCTCCACGCCCTCGAGCTCCGGCGGCAGCCCCTCTCTGCTGGCGCTGCGGCGCACCAGGCCCACCAGCTCAAAGTCCTCGGCGGCGCGCACCGCCTCCAGCACTGCTCTGCCAATATTGCCATAGCCTACGATCGCTGCTTTTATCACGGTCAGTTCCTCCTTTGATCTCACGTATTATCAGGCACCTTATTTTACCCGATTTTTCCCTCTCCCGTCAACCAGAATATGCCGTCTCCCGCCGCCGTATGTCCGTCCGCCTACCGCTGCCGCAGCCCGCCGCACCGGATGCTGTCGGCCCGGAGTCCATATCGGCCGCCTGCCTCGGCGGCCCCAGCGGCCCCGCACAAAAAAGAGCCGCCGGCTCATTTTACCGGCAGCTCTCTCTTTACTTTAACAGCGGTGCGGCCCCCAAAGATCGGGAGATACCGCCCCTCAAAATCAGGTCCTCAGAGGTACTTTCTCACGCTCTCGGGCAGTGCCGCCTCTTCGGCCGACACGGTGAACACGAACTCGATGTCCTTGGCGTCTTTGAGTTCGTCGATCTCGCCCAGCATCACGCCCAGACCATCCAGGTCTTTCTCGGCGCCGCCTACTTTTAAGATAGAGTCCACAAAGATGTGTGTGATGTCGTAGTTGCCGGCCATCAGCCCGCACACGAAGCCCAAAAACTCACCAAAGCCCTTGATACCGTACTGGTCGATATCCACCAGCCGCACATTGGTCGCCAGATCGTACTGCAGTTTTAATGTTTTATCCAGACAGATGACGTTGCCCGCCGAGGTTTTTGCCGCTTCGTTGATTTGGTCGATGAGAGTCTTGGTCTTGCCGGAGCCTCTGCTTCCTACGATTATTTTTATCATTGTGGTAACCTCCTATTTTTTAAATGGGGGGCGCGCTGACTGCGCGCTCGCCATCATTCTGCCAGTTCTTTGTCGATCTCTGCCCGCAGCTCCTCGTACCCGGGTTTGCCCAGCAGCGCGAACATATTGTTTTTGTACCCCTCTACACCGGGCTGGTCAAAGGGATTGACCCCCAGCAGGTAGCCGGATATCGCACAGGCTTTTTCGAAGAAGTAGACCAGGTAGCCAAAGGAGTAGTCGTCCATCTTCTCGAGCTCCAGCACCACGTTGGGCACACCGCCCTTTACGTGGGCCAAAATGGTGCCCTGCATGGCCATCTTGTTCACGCTGGACATATTCTGCCCGGCCAGGAAATTCAGTCCGTCAAAGTTGCTGGCGTCTTCCTTAATAAAGAAGTCGCTCTTGGGCTGCTGCAGGTCGATGACTGTCTCGAACAGCTGGCGGCGGCCATCCTGGATATACTGGCCCATCGAGTGCAGGTCGGTCGAGAAGATGACACTGGCCGGGAACAGCCCCTTGTTGTCTTTTCCCTCGCTCTCGCCGTACAGCTGCTTGAACCACTCGCACATCTCGCGGAAGCTGGGCTCGTATGCGGCCAGCACCTCCACGCTGTAGCCCTTGTTGTACAGCAGGTTGCGGATCGCCGCATACCGATAGCAGTCGTTTTTGTCAAGGTCCGGGTCCTCAGCCGCCTTGGCCGAGTCCTGGGCGCCGGCCATCACCGCCTCCAGGTCACAGCCGGCCACCGCCATGGGCAAAAGGCCGACCGCCGTCAGCACCGAGAAACGGCCGCCCACATCGTCGGGGATGACGAAGGTCTCGTAACCGTTTTTGTCCGACAGCTCTTTTAAAGTGCCGCGGGCCTTGTCGGTGGTGGCGTAGATGCGCTCCTTGGCTCCCTCTACACCGTAGCGCTGCTCCAGCAGTTCCTTAAACACGCGAAACGCCAGCGCCGGCTCGGTGGTGGTGCCGGATTTGGAGATGACGTTGACCGAGAAGTCCACCCCATCTACCAGCGAGAGGATATCATTGAGATAGGCCGGTGAGATCGTATTGCCCACGAAGTAGATGTTCGGGGTATCTTTTTTCAGGGCGTTATAGTTGTTGGATTTGATGTACTCGATGGCCGCCCGGGCGCCCAGATACGAGCCGCCGATACCGATGACGATCAGTGCCTGCGACTGATTTTTGATCTTCTCAGCCGCCGCCTTGATGCGGGCAAATTCCTCTTTGTCATAAGAGAAAGGCAGGTCCACCCAGCCCAAAAAGTCGTTGCCCAGGCCGGATTTCTGGTGTACCTGCTGGTGAGCAGCCGCCACCAGCGGTGCCAAACCGTCGAGTTCGTGGGGTCTAACAAAGGATCTTAAGTACTTGGTATTCAGTTTTACTGACATTGGACATCCCCCCTATTTGATGTATTCATTTTAGTATACGTAAGCAATATTGTCAAGTAACAGCACCGTGATGTTCGGCTTTTTGTATAGTATTTACATTTTATTTCATAATAAATAACTGTTTAGACAAATTTGAAAAGCCTGTTAAAAAATCCATTTTGGGCACTGCTTTTTTAGCTACGATGTCATATCCACCGATGCGCTGCCCCTCCAGCACAATGTCACAGCTGCCCAGCTTCTGCCCCTTTTCAACCGGCGCCGTCAGCGTCTCGGCCAGCTTTATCTCCTGGGTGATCTTGTCGGCGCTGCCTTTTTTCACCAGGAACTTACCGCTGGACTGGTACACCAGCTGTACCGCCTGCTCGGTGCCGTTTTTCACTTTCAGCGCCGCCGGGGCGGTCTCAGGCAGCTTCAGCTCGGCCATCTCGTAGTTGGCAAAGCCGTAATCCAGCAGCGTGCGGGCGCTGGCAAAGCGGTCGTTGGAGGTCTCACAGCCCATCACCACCGCCACCAGCGAAAGCCCGCCCCGGGTGGCACTGGCCGAGAGACAGCTGCCCGCCCCGTCGGTGGTGCCGGTCTTGAGCCCTGTGGCTCCCTCATAAAAGCGCACCAGCTTGTTGGTGTTCACCAACTGGGTGGCCCCGCCCCGCAGCGAGTCCATCCACACGGTGGAGTACTTGGTAATGTCCGGGTGTTTGAGCAGCTCGCAGGACATGATGGCGATGTCCCGGGCGCTGGACACATGCCCCTCCGCATCCAGCCCGTTGGGGTTTACAAAATGGGTGTTCTTCATACCCAACTGGGCCGCCCGCTCGTTCATCATGTTGATAAAGGCATCCGGGCTGCCGGCCACATACTCGCCCAGCGCCGCCGCCGCGTCGTTGGCCGACGAGATGGCCGTGGCCTTGAGCAGCTCATCCACCGTCATGGTCTCCCCCGGCTCCAGCCATATCTGGCTGCCGCCCATAGCGCAGGCGTATTCGCTGGCGCTCACCTGGTCGTCATAGCCGAATTTGCCGGCGTCGATGGCCTCCATCACCAGCAGCAGCGTCATCACCTTGGTGATCGAGGCCGGCGGCATCTGCACGTCGGCGTCCATCTCGTAGAGCACCGTCCCGGTAGACTGCTCCAGCAAAATAGCCGATTTGGCCGCTACCGCCAGATCCCCCTCGGGTGCAGCGATACCGGCAGTGGGCTGGGCGGTCTCCTCGTCCAGCAGCGGAAAGTCAGTGGTCGTCACCCCTTCATAGCCCAGGACAGACAGGGGCAAAAGCAGCGAACAGAACAGTAAAAGCGCCATAGCGGCAGCACACATGCGTCTCATACAAATCACCTCTGGTGCAAGTCTATGTTCGCCGCTTTAAAAAAAGTCGTCCTGTTTTGACTTTTTGTATGCCCCGCCCTCCATCTGGCCGCCCCCTGCCCGCCGTCACCTCACACACACTCAAAAGAGGGGCTCCCGCCCCCCCCCTACCCGCCGCTCAGTTTACAACTCGGTCACCGCTCACATCAGCTCTCAAACACGCTCAGCGCCCCGCTGGCCCCTCACCGGCGCAGTCTCTTCGCACCTGCTCGCACAATACCGCCGGCTCACGCATGGCGTCGAGCACCGTGCAGTACACCCGCGATGGGTAGACAAACTGGCGGTACATGGGCCGCACGAACTGTAGATAGCGCCGTAGCGTGCTCTGCAAATTGCCGCCCCAACTCTCCATATCCCGCTGTATCCGCCGGATCAAGCGTATATCGTCGGGCAGATCCAGGTAAAAACAGCGGTCCATCTGCCGCCGCAATTCTGGGTCTTGGGCGATCAGGATCCCCTCTAAAAGCACTGTATCCGGGGCGGTGATCTTGGCGCGCTCGCCTGTGCGCACACTATTTACATAGTCGAAGATGGGCACTTCTACCATGCCACCTGCCCGCAGCCGTTTCAGATCATCGACCAGCTGCGCCGTGTCATAGGCATCCGGATGATCAAAGTTTATGTCCTCTACCTCGGTATCTTTCTGCCGCAGCTCCGGCCTGTAGTACGAGTCGTGGCAGATGACCGGGCAGCGATAATGCGCCGCCAGCAGCTGTGTCAACGTCGTCTTGCCCGAACCAGATCCCCCGGTTATGCCGATCACTACCATTTTTTCTCCTCCACTTTCCAGGCAAAAGTAAGCGTGCACCGAAGGCCCAGCCTATCCTCTGTCCGCAAACGTGCCCCCAAAAACTGCGGCAGGCAGCCCGACACCGCGTTTCCTATCGCGGGCCGTCGCACCAGACGGTGTGCACCTATAAAAAGATCATAATCTATACCTTTACTTTACACGTTGCCACCCGGTATTTCCATTGGCGAATTCCCTCATATTTTGTCTTTTCTTTTTGAGATGCCGTCATATTCGCTCGCCGGCACCAGCCCTTTTTGTGCAAAAACAAAAAACATCTGTATTCTGCTTGGAAACCGCCTGCCTCTGGCTCCTTATCGCTCTTGCCAGCAGCAATATCCCAAGCTGCGCGCCCCACACCCCTTCCCGCTACCTAGCACTTATACCCCAGTCGCCGTCCCACTTTAAAACTACACAGTTCCCTCAGTCAGTACGGGCAGTGCCCTACACCTGCACAGCACGTCCCGCCGGCAGCGAGCCGGTGTCCGTGCGAACAGCTTCTCTCTGCTCTACCGTTCTTCCCCCGCCGGCCACCCCCGCGCCCCTCTCTGCGAACAGACCAATTCTGCACCGTCTTTCTCCAAAGTCGAGGTAAGATGCCCCAGGCGCGCCCGGCCTGCTGTGCCCAATCGCCACTGTATCCGCCCGCACACGGCGCAAAACAAAATGTCGATGTCCGCCCCCATCCGCACAAGCTCGGCTCCTCATGCCCCTGCTTTTCAGCGGTCCATATTGCCCATTCCGTACTGTCGGCACGTGGGACGGCACTGCCGCGGCCCTCCACACGCCCGCTCGACCGGCCGCCCCCACAACCACCTCTCCCCCATCAGGCAAAACAACTACCCCATCTATCAGTCTTAATTGGCCGGCAGGAGCCGTGTGACCGGTCACCATCAAACATCGGTGTACCACCCCAACATCACCCAAAACCACTCCAACAACACCCCAACAACACCCCGGCCGCCACCACAGCAGTTCTCTGGCACCAAAAAGATCTCTTCATGTCCCCCGTGTTGCGCTCCGCGGCGCCGCCATACTCAAATATGCCCGTCTCTCTATCCGCAGCGCACCCACGGCGCGAACACCCGCTGCGGCCAGAACACCAGAACATCTCCGCGCAAAAAACAGCCGCCGCTGCGTTCCCGCAGCTGGCGGCTGTCCTCTGTCCTGTATTCTTTTCTCAAGTACAGCAAAAACTGCCCCCAAACAGTGGCAGTACGCGCAAAGTTTTGATACAATAGAAAGTGGCCGACAGACCATAGATCACCCAGCTACCGGTCATCCTCTTTTACGATGAACTCGCTGATATCGTCGAGCACCTCCGGGCAGTGGTCACAGTCGATATTGAGCGTCAGCGGCTTTGACAGGTCCTGACTGAATATACCGATGATAGATTTTGCGTTGACCCGGTTCTCGGGGTCACCGATGGTGGCAGCGGCATCGTAGCCAGAGAGTTTGTGGATAAAGAGCTTGATATCATTGGCGCTTTTAAAGAATACCTTGACGTGTGTCATTACGTAGGCCTCCCATCTTTCTATACCATATTATAGCGGATTGTCACAGATTTGGCAATGGATATTTTGTCCTGAATGGCTAATTTTTATCCAATATTCCCCGTATAAAACTAGATGGTCCGTCAATTCACCGGCGTATATGTCCGCTTTTTACGGTCTGTTTTGCCGCCGTTCGGCGCATCGTCGACCCCGGCTGCCCGCCGCCACCTATAAGCGGCTGTCTTTCTGTGACCGGTCAACACCAAAACGCCGGCATCTTACCATTCTATGCCGCCGGCACGCACACCATGTCAAAAAGGAGCGGCCCCGCCCGGGGCCTGATACAGAGTATGGATGTCACATTTTACACCTTGGGCTGCAAAGTCAACCAGTACGAGACCCAGGCCATGATTGCCCAATTTAAAAACGCCGGCTTTACCGTAGTAGAGCCCGGTCAGCCGGCCCAGGTGCTGGTGGTCAACTCCTGCACCGTCACCGCCACCGGCGACAAAAAGAGCCGCAACCGCCTGGCCCGCTTTCGGCGCGAAAACCCACACGGTCTGGTGGTGCTCACCGGCTGCTACCCCCAGGCCTTCCCCGATAAGGCGGCCGGGAGCGGAGCCGACATCATTACCGGCACCGCCAACAAGGGGCAGATCGTCGAGCTGGTTCTAGACGAGCTCGCCCGCCGCGGGGTCGGCGCCGGCAGCAGCGCGCTGCCGGTGCTGCCCACCGACGAGCCCGTGCACAGCACCATCGCCATCACCCCCTACACCGGCCACGACCGCTTCGAGCCCATGCAGGTAAAGCGGTTCGAGGGCAAGACCCGCGCCTTCGTCAAGGTGCAAGACGGCTGCGACCGCTTCTGCTCCTACTGCATCATCCCCGTGGCCCGGGGCCGGGTGCGCTCCAAGGCGCTGGCCGACATCACTTCCGAGCTCGCCGCGCTGGCCCAAAACGGCTACCGCGAAGTGGTGCTGGTGGGGATCAACCTGCCCTGCTACGGCAAAGATACCGGCCGCCGGCTGGTCGATGCGCTGGAGGCCGCCTGTGCCGTCGACGGCATCGAGCGGGTGCGCCTGGGCTCGCTGGAGCCCGAGCTGCTCACCGACGAGGACCTGCGCCGCATGGCCGCCCAGCCCAAATTCTGCCCCCAGTTCCACCTCTCTTTGCAGAGCGGTTGCGACAATACCCTGCGCCGCATGAACCGGCACTACACCGCCGCCGAATACGCCGATATCGTGCGTCGCATCCGGGCCCAGTTCCCCGGTGCCGCCATCACTACCGACGTTATCGTCGGTTTCCCCGGCGAGACCGAGGAGGACTTCCTCACCACGCTGGCCTTCGTGCAGAAGATCGCCTTTTCGCGGGTACACGTGTTCACCTACTCCCGCCGCGAAGGCACCCGCGCCGCCGCCATGCCCGACCAGATCCCCAAAAAGGTCAAGGAGGAGCGCGGCGCCCGCCTCACCGCCGCCGTCGGCACGCTGCACCGCCAGTTCTGCGCCCAGCAGGTGGGCAGCACCCAGAGCGTCCTGCTCGAGCGCCAGGTGGAACCCGACACCTTCGAGGGGTACACCAAAAACTACACTCAGGTGCTCGTCACCGGCAGCGGTCTGGCTGCCGGGCAGATCAGAGAGGTGCTCATCACCGGCATAAGCGGCGACTACTGCACCGGTCAGGCTCGGTAAACAGCTGCCCGCACAAAAAAAGGCGGTCTCCGGCGGGCAGAGACCGCACCGGCAGACCGTCTTTTTTACATGTCGCACAATGTGTTAGCGGTATTGGGGTTTCAGTACATCCTGTAGGTCGGTCAGGGCTATGGGCACTTCGTAGGCCCGCAGGTCCTGGCTGTCCTCCTCCCCCTGTTTACACACCAGTACCAGTTCGGTATCGGTGAGATAGAAGGAGCATTCGTCGTCGACGTCTAGGGGCTGGTTGACGAGTGTTTTCATTTCGTTTTTCACTATCTTCAAATAGTCACTCGAATTGTTAAACAGCTCGCTCAAACGCAGCTTTGCGCCGGTCTGGGCGTCAAATACCTGCCCCGACTTATCGCTGTAGATCTTGTGTTCTCCCACCGAAAAGTCGCGGCTGGTCTTGACGCTTATCAGGTCTTTGGTCTGGCGAGTCACGCTCTGGTGGTACTCGCCGGTTGCGCGGGAATCAGAATAAGTCATGACATTGCTCTGTGAGATTGCCAGCAGCATGCTGTCGCGGGCGCTCTCTTCCAGTTGGCGGTTGATGCTCGCCTCGGCGCTTTCGTCGCCTAAGTCCGAGACGCGGACATACTCGACTTTATAGCCGAGGTTTATGTTGTCCATCACATCTTCCGCCGTAACGGTGTGAGAGCTCCCCTGGGCAAATACCGGCACCAGCAGCAGGGCACAAGTGGCCAAACTCATAAAGAGACCGATCAGTTTTTTCATGGTTCCTCCTGCCTGTGCGACAGTACTAGTTTGGCACCGTCGCCGCCAGTTACCCCAGAGAGTTCTTGGGACCGTTGGTTTTTTCGGCCAGCACCTTCACCGCCTTTTCCATTTTTTACTAAAATTTATAACCACACATTTTCATTCCAGACTCTGGCCGCTCCCCGCTCCGGCGTCTGTCCCGGCGGCATAGCCGCAAAGGTCCTCTCCCCCTATCTGCCGCAGGAGGTGTTTTTCTTGTCCGTCAAAAAAACAGATCCCCACCCGCGCACCGGTGGCAAAAAATTCTGGCGACTGGCCGCGCTGGTGCTCATCGCCCTGCTTCTGGCCGCCGCCGTGTGGGCACTGTGGCCGGCAGTGCGGCTGCTGGGCCAGCGCGGCGCCGCCCAAAAGATCTCGGCCTATCTCGACAGCTTTGGCGCCGGGGCCGCCTTTATGTACCTGGCCCTGCAGATCCTGCAGGTCGTCATCGCCTTCCTCCCCGGCGAGCCGCTGGAGGTGCTGGCCGGCATCCTCTACGGCACGCTGCCCGGCCTGGGGCTGGCCATGCTCGGCTGCCTGGTGGGCTCGGCGCTGGTGTTTTTGCTGGTGCGCTGGCTGGGCGAAGGTTTCGCCCTGCGCTTTTTCAGCGCCGAAAAACTGCAAAAGCTCCACTTCCTCACCGAAAAGGGGCGTTTCGAGCGGCTGGTGTTCCTGCTGTTCTTTATCCCCGGCACCCCCAAAGATATCCTCACCTATGTGGCCGGTCTCACCCCCATCACCCTGCCGCGCTTTCTGCTCATCTCCACCATCGCCCGCATCCCCTCTATCGTCACCTCGACTCTGGCCGGGCACCTGCTCATCCAGGGGCGGGCCGCCCACTCGCTGTATGTGTTTCTGGCCACCGGCCTCCTGTCGCTGGCCGGCATGGCCATCTATCAAAAGATCCTGCGGGCCCACCAAAAGCGCCACGACAGCCGCGACAGCCACGAGAGCTGAGCGGTGCCCCTAAAAACATGACTTCCCCTGCTCCCAGCGGCTTTAAAGCCGCTTTTTTGTGTGCAAAAAGTCCTTTTAGCCGCACTGCCGGTTCTCTTTCTATCTGCCGATCTTCCCCAGCGCAAAATCACTTGTGTCATTCAGTAGGATGTGCTAAAATATTTTTAATATCCGTTTTCTGCTTTAGTCAATTTGCGCCAGGAGGTGTTTTTGTGTTAGACAGTGTAAACCTGCAAAAAGTGCTGGTCAAAGAGGAGTATAAACCCATGGCCGCCAAGCTCAAGCAGCAGCTCAGTGTGCTGCAGCAGTCGGTCAAGCAAAACGCGCTGCCGGTGGTGGTGCTGTTCGAGGGGTGGAGCGCCGCCGGTAAGGGCAGCAAGATCGGCGACATCATCCTCAATCTCGACCCCCGCGGCTTTAAAGTCTACTCCACCGTCTCCCCCACCGAGGAGGAAAAGCGCTACCCCTACCTGTGGCGCTTCTGGTCCAAAACGCCCCGTCAGGGCGACATCTCCATCTTCGACCGCAGCTGGTATCAGGGCGTATCGGTCGAAAAGATCGAGCAGCAGCTCGATAGCGAAACGGTAGCCGCCCGCATCAAGAGCATCCTCACCTTCGAGCGGCAGCTGGTCGACGACGGCTGTCTGGTACTCAAATTCTTTTTGCACATCAGCAAAAAAGAGCAGAAAAAACGGCTGGAAGACCTGCGCGAGCAAAAGAGCACCCGCTGGCGCGCCACCGACCGCGACTGGTACCAAAACAAGCACTACGAGGACTACTACCGCGTCTTCGATGAGATGCTCGAGGCCACCAGCACCAGTTACGCCCCGTGGCACGCCATCGGCTGCAACGACCGAAATGCCGCCCTGGCCGAGATCTACCAGATCCTCATCAAACAGATCACCGCCGCCATCGCCAAAAAACAGGCGCTGCAAAAAGACCCGCCGCCGGTGGGCCCCATCGCCATCGATCCAAAATTCAGGCTGGTGCAGGTCCCCCGTCTAGAGGAGGTCGACCTCGATAAGACCATCGACCCCGACAAGTACAAGGTGGTGCTCAAAGAGGAGCAGCGCAAGCTCAAAAAGCTGCACAACCAGCTCTACGCCAAAAAGCGCCCGGTAGTGGTGGTGTACGAGGGGTGGGACGCCGCCGGCAAAGGCGGCAACATCCGCCGGGTGGCCGCCGCTCTTGACCCCCGCGGGTTCGAGGTGGTCCCCATCGCCGCCCCCGACAAGACCGAGCTCTCCCACCACTATCTGTGGCGGTTCTGGACTCGTCTGCCCAAAGACGGGCACGTGGGCATCTTCGACCGCAGCTGGTACGGCCGGCTGATGGTCGAGCGGGTCGAGGGCTTTTGCACTCCGGCCGACTGGCACCGCGCCTATAACGAGATCAACGAGTTCGAGCGCGAGCTCTACGACTGGGGCGCTGTCGTGGTCAAATTCTGGGTGCACATCGATAAAGACGAGCAGCTGCGCCGCTTTAACGACCGGCAGAACACCCCCGAAAAGCAGTGGAAGATCACCGACGAGGACTGGCGCAACCGCGAGAAGTGGGACCAGCACCAGATCGCCGTCAACGACATGCTGCGCTACACCTCCACCGATTTTGCCCCCTGGAACATCATCGAGTCCAACGACAAGAAGTTCGCCCGCATCAAGGCCATCAAAACGCTCATCGCCGCTATCGAGGCCCGTCTCTGACCTGACCGCCAGAGGCGCTAAAAGATCGCGGCGGCCGGCCCCGCTCTCCAAACGTGCACCGCTCCCCAAAAAGCGCCGGAGGGGGGCACCTGCACCCGCTGTGCCGAGCAGCTAAAAAACAGAGCACCCGCCCCGGGGACAGCGTGTCCCTGGGGCGGGTGCTCTCTATATGCCCGGTACCGGCTCACACCTCTGCCCGCTGCGGCGCCGGCTGCAGCAGTTTCTTTTTCTCCCGCCGGTACAGCACCGCCAGCACCAGCAAAAAGGCGGTCCAGCCGGTGCCGGTGCCCACGCACACGCTGATGAGCCCCAGCGACCCGGCCAGCAGGTAGGTCAGCGACACCCGAATCGCGATCTGAAAAACGGTGCCGTACAGCGACACGTTGAGTTTGCCGATGCCCCTGAAAAAGCCCTGCATCATGTCGCCCATGGCCGGCATGATGTAAAACAGCGCCATCGCGTGCATATAGGCCACCCCCTGCTGTATCACCGCCGTCTCGCCGGCATTTACAAACAGGGCGGTAAACGGCGCCGCCAACAGGTACATGCTCACCACCATCAGCGCGCCGTAGCTCCAGGCCATGACACAGCCGCGGCGAAAACCGGCAAAGATGCGGTCAGTGCGCCGGGCCCCCTTGTTCTGGGCAATAAAGGTGGTCACCGCGGTGGCGATACTGTTGCCCGGCGCCAGCACAAAGCCCTCGATGCGGCTGACGGCATTAAAGGCGGCGATAGCGTCGGTGCCCATGGGGTTGATGGCCCCCTGCAACAGCAGCTTGCCGATAAAAAAGCAGGTCTGCTGCAGCGCCGCCGACTGGCTGTACCCCACCGTCTGCCGCAAAAGCCCGGCGTCCAGCACCAGGTCCCGGCGCCGCAGGTGCAGCTGGGGCATCTTTTTGGCGGTGTAAAAATAGCACAGCACCGCCGACAGCCCCTGCGCCAGCACCGTGGCCACCGCCGCCCCCGCGATCCCCAGCTCTAACCCCACCACAAACCACAGGTCCAGCAATACATTGATGGCCGAAGACAGCACCAAAAAGTACAGCGGTGAGACCGAGTCCCCGGCCGCCCGCAGCGCCGCCGTGTAGATGTTATACAAAAAGGTACACACCAGCCCGGCAAACACCACCGCCAGGTACTGCTTGGCCCCCGCCATCAGCTCCTGCGGGGTCTGCATCAGCCGCAGTACCGGCCCGGTCAGCAGCACCGCCAGCACCGATACCACCACCGTAAAGCCCAGCCCCGCCAGCACGCAGGTCGAGAACTCCCGCCGGCACTTTTTCATGTCCCCCTCCCCCCAAAAGGTGGCCATCAAGATCGAGGCCCCGGTGCACAGCCCGATGATGGTGAACATGACGATGTTCATCACCGGCGCCGCCGCCCCCAGCGCCGCCAGCGCCCGCTTGCCCACGAACCGCCCCAGTATGATGGAATCGGCCGCATTGTAAAACTGCTGAAAGATGTTGCCCACCAGCAGCGGCAGGGCAAAGCGCAGTATGTGCCCGGTCACCCCGCCGGTGGTCATGTCGCGTGTGTTCGCTCTGGCCAATGGTCTCTCCTCCTCTGTCCCGCCCGCTCACCGCGCGCGGCCGAGCGCTTTTTACATCAAAAAAGAGGGGCGTTCACCGCCGCCCCTCCAAGCGGCGCAGCAGGGCCTCGGCTCGCTGTTGTCGCCTCTTTTTTTCCTCTGGGTCCAGTGCCCAGCCGCTCTCGGTGCGGCGCAGCACGTCGCTCTCCTGCACCACAAAGTCCAGCTGGTCCAGGGGCAGCAGGTGCAGCGCGCCGCCGTCGTCCTGACACACGGCGGTCTCGCCCTCCAGGCGGTCTACGCTCCAGTACTCCTCCACCGTCATCTCCCCCTCCTTTTTATCCGGTCTTTACACCCCCGCGGGCGGGCGTCTTTTTATCTCCCGGGGCGGTCCCATATGCCCCTGCCCCGCTCGCGGCGGGCGGCACATCCTCATCTTCGCGCGGCGGTCAAACAGCGGTCAAACGCAAAGTTCTATCGCTTTATGCGCGCCCGCACCGCGCTGTACACGGTCACCGCCAGCGCCACCAGCACCCCGGTGCCAAACAGCCGCACCGCCCAGTCGCCCAGCCAGCCGGTCAAAAGGCACAGCGCCAGCAGCGCGGTAAAAATAGTCAGCGCCGCGGCGCTCACTCCCAGTAACACCCTGTTTTTCATCTGCTCTCGCTCCCTCTAGGCACCGCCGGGCCATACCTCCGGCGCCGGTCACTTCTGCGTCTGTACGGTGATGTGTTGGCCGTCGGTGTTAAACAGCAGGTTTCCCTGCAAGTCGGTGCGGTACAGCGCCACGCCGCGGCTGCCCAACAGGTCCAGCGTCTGCTGGCTGGGGTGTCCGTAGCTGTTGTCGGCCCCCACGCAGGCCACCGCGTAGGCCGGCGACACCGCCTGCAAAAAATCGGTAGAAGTCGAGGTGTCGCTGCCGTGATGGCCCAGTTTCAGCACGTCGGCGCGCAGGTCTGTCCCCGCGCCGAGCAGCGCCTTCTCGCTCTTTTTCTCGGCGTCGCCGGTAAACAAAAACCGGGTCTGCCCGTAGGTAAAGCGCAGCACTACCGAGGTGTTGTTGGCGTCCTCGTACTGCTCGGTGGGCCCCAGCACCTCGATCTTGCCCTCGTCAAAGGAGAACTGCTGCCCCGGCGCGGCATATACCAGCTCTGCGCCAGTCTCGTCGGCCGCCTGCAGCATGTCCAGGTAGGTCTTGGTGGTGGGGGTCTTGCCCGGGGCCGATTTGGGCATCAGCAGCGTCTTGGTGGGGATGGCGCGCATCACCACGTCCAGCCCGCCGATGTGGTCACTGTGGGCGTGGGTGGCCACCACCATATCCAGCTCGGTGATCGACAGGCCCTGCAGGTAGGCCACCACCCGCTGGCCCTGGTTGTTCTCTCCCCCGTCGATGAGGATGTTCTTGCCCCCCGACTGGATGAGCGCGCAGTCTCCCTGCCCCACGTCGATAAAGTGTACCGCCCCCGGTGCCTGTGGCTGCTGCACGTCCGAGAGGCCCAGCGTCTCCAGCCAGCCGCCCAGCTGCGGCAGGTAGTCCCGCCCGGCGGATACCAAAACGCAGAGCACCGCCATGAGCGCCGCCAGCAAATAGCCGTATTTTCCCTTTACCGGCCGCCTTTTCGTTGTCCGCCGCCGCTTTTGCGGCTGCCGTTTTGCGCCTGCCATCGGTCTGCCCCCTTTCCGGTAGCGGGCCTTTTACCGCGCCCGGCCGGGCTGCCCTTCTTCCCGCCGGGGCGGCGGTCCCGCCCCTTTTGCGGGCGCTGCTGCACCTTTTCCCTTCTGGCCTGCAAAATGGCCGCCGTCTTCTGGTCCGGGCGCACCAGGCAGTTCTTTCCCACGCCGATCAGGTCGGCCCGGCCCGCCCGAAGCAGTGCCTCGCACACCAGCGCGCGGTTCTGCGGTAAAAAGTACTGGATCAGTGCCCGCTGCATGGCCTTCTCGTGGGGGTCGGTGGCCACGTAGACCGGCTGCAGGGTAAACGGGTCCAGCCCGGTGTAGTACATGCAGGTCGACACCGTGTTGGGGGTGGGGTAAAAGTCCTGCACCTGCTGCGGGTGCAGCCCCTCCTCCTTTAAAAACAGCGCCAGGTCGATGGCCTCTTTTAAGCCGCTGCCCGGGTGGCTGCTCATCAAATAGGGCACCAAATACTGCTTCTTGCCGATCTTGGCCGTCTTTTTGTAAAACTGCGACTGAAAGCGCTTGTAGGCGGCGATAGCCGGCTTGCCCATGGCCGCCAGCACCCCGGCGCTGCAGTGCTCCGGCGCCACCTTCAGCTGTCCGCTCACGTGGTGGGCCACCAGGTGGTCAAAAAAGCTCTGGTCCTTATCTAGGTTCAGGTAGTCAAAGCGGATGCCCGAGCGCACGAACACTTTTTTGATGCCCGGTATCTTCCGCATGTCGCTCAGCAGCTCATCGTACTCCCGGTGATCCACCTGCAGTCGCGGGCAGGGGGTCGGCGCCAAGCACTTTTTGTTTTTGCACATGCCCCGCTCCAGCTGCCCGGAACAGCTGGGCTGCCGAAAGTTGGCAGTGGGGCCGCCCACGTCGTGGATGTAGCCCTTAAAGCGCGGGTTTTCAGTCAGCGCCTTTGCCTCTTTTAGCACCGACTGGGTCGAGCGGCAGGTGATGTGCCGCCCCTGGTGCACGGCGATGGCGCAGAAATTGCAGGCGCCAAAACAGCCCCGGTTGTGGATGATGGAGAACTCCACCTCTTTGATGGCCGGCACCCCGCCCAGCTTCTCGTAGCTGGGGTGGTAGGTGCGCTGGTAGGGCAGCGCGTACACGTAATCGAGCATCTCGGTGTCCAGCGGCTTGGCCGGCGGGTTTTGCACCAGCACCCGGTCGCCGTGCTTCTGCACCACGGTGCGCCCGCGGGCATAGTCGAACTCCCCGTACTGGATGGCGGTGGCCTTGGCGTAGCTCAGTTTGTTTTCCCGCACCTTCTCAAAGCTGGCGCACTCCACAAAGCCGGGTGCCAGCTGGTCGCGGGTGGTCATATAGCAGGTGCCCCGCACATCGGTAATGGCGCTGATGGGCTCGCCGGCGGCCAGCCGGTCGGCCAGCTCGATGGTCTGGTACTCGCCCATCCCGTACGAGATGAGGTCCGCCCCGCTGTCGGCCAAAATGCTGGGCCGCACCTTGTCATCCCAGTAGTCGTAGTGGGCAAACCGCCGCAGCGAGGCCTCCACCCCGCCGATGATGATGGCGCTTTGGGGGTAGAGCCGCCGCACCGTGCGCGTGTAGACGGTCACCGCCCGGTCCGGCCGGCGGCCCATCTCGCCGCCGGCGGTGTAAAAGTCGGTGCTCCGGCGCTTTTTGGCCACCGTGTAGTGGTTCACCATCGAGTCCACATTGCCCGAAGATATCATAAAGCCCAGCCGCGGGGTGCCAAATTGGGTAAACACCGCCTCGTCGCCTATGTCCGGCTGGGGCAAGATGGCCACCCTGTAGCCCCGGTCCTCCAGCAGGCGGGTGATGATGGCGGCGCCAAAACTGGGGTGGTCGATGTAGCTGTCGCCGCTGATGTAGACAAAGTCCACCTGCTCCCACCCCCGGGCCTCCATATCCGCCCGGCAGATCGGTAAAAAATCTCTCATATGTAAAATTCCTTATATCCTGTATCGCGGCAACTGCCGCTCTGTTTAAAGCGGCAGTTGCCGACCTTATCGGGCAGCGCTGCACCTACTGCTCTCTGGCGTTCATCTCCAGCCACTGCTGCCGGGTGATGAGCACCCGCCGCGGCTTAGAGCCCTCAAACCCGCTGATGATGCCTTTCTCCTCCATGGCGTCGATGATGCGGGCGGCGCGAGCATAGCCCAGTTTCAGCTTGCGCTGCAGCATCGAAGTCGATATCTGCCCCAGGTCGACAGCCACCTCGATGGCGTCGGGCAGCATGTCGTCATCCTCGTCGCCGTCACCGCCGCTGCCGCCTTTGCTCTTTTCGGCCGTGGCTTGTTTCTCGATCTCCTCGATGATCTGCTCGTCGTAGGTCTTGGGCGTCTCGGGTTTTATAAATTCCACCACCCGCTCGATCTCCTCGTCGGTGACAAAGCAGCCCTGCAACCGGGTCGGCTTGGAGGCCCCCACCGGGAAGTACAGCATGTCCCCTTTGCCCAGCAGTTTTTCCGCCCCCGAGCCGTCCAGTATGGTGCGCGAGTCGATCTGCGACGAAACCGCAAAGGCGATACGGCTGGGGATGTTGGCCTTGATGACGCCGGTGATCACGTCCACCGAGGGCCGCTGGGTGGCGATGATGAGGTGCATGCCGGCGGCGCGGGCCATCTGCGCCAAGCGGCAGATGGCATCCTCCACCTCGCCGGGGGCGGCCATCATCAAGTCGGCCAGCTCGTCGATGATGATGACGATACGGGGCAACTTCTCCATGTCCTCGCGGGCCTCGCACAGCTTGTTGTAGCCGCCGATATCCCGCACGTTGTTGGCGGCAAACAGCTTGTAGCGGTTTAGCATCTCGGTCACCGCCCAGCCCAGCGCGCCGGCGGCCTTATGGGGGTCGGTCACCACCGGCACCAGCAGGTGGGGGATGCCGTTATAGATGCCCAGCTCCACCACCTTGGGGTCCACCATCAACAGCCGCACCTCCTCGGGGGAGGACTTGTACAGCAAACTGAGGATGATGGAGTTTATGCATACCGACTTGCCCGAGCCGGTGGCGCCGGCGATGAGCACGTGGGGCATCTTGCCGATATCGGCCACCTTTACCGCCCCGGCGATGTCTTTGCCCAGCGCCACCGTCAGCGGGCTGGACGCCTCTCGAAAGGTGTCAGAGGCCAGCAGCTCGCGGATGCCCACCACGCTCACGTTGCGGTTGGGCACCTCGATGCCCACCGCCGCCTTGCCGGGGATGGGCGCCTCGATGCGCACCCCCACCGCCGCCAGGTTCAGGGCGATGTCGTCGGCCAGGTTGGTTATCTTGCTGATCTTCACCCCGGCGTTGGGCTGCAGCTCGTAGCGGGTCACCGCCGGGCCGCGGCTGATGTTGATGATGCGCGTCTGCACGCCAAAGCTCTTGAGGGTATCTACCAGCCGGTCGGCGTTCTGCCGCAGTTCATTAGAGATATCGGCGTTGGCCGGTCCCCGGGTGGCGTCCAATATGCTCACCGGCGGGAACTTGTAGGGCGGCGCCTGCCCCGGCGCCGGGGCGGGCACCAGGTCGATGGGCGGCATCACCTCCACCGCCCCCTCCAGCGGCGAACTGTTTTTCTCTTCTGCGGCGGCAAACGGCAGCTCCGGCCCGGTGGCCGGGGCCGGCTTTTGGGCGCCCGAGGGGCTAAAGATCTCCGCCGGGCTGGGCCCCTGCTGCTCGGCGGCCACCCGGCTCACCAGCTCGTCTATATCGCCCAGCGGCTGGGCCCTCTCCCCCACCGGAAACGGCTCGATGGGGTCCTCGTCAAAAATGTCGTCCACCACCGGTACCGCCGTCTGTCGGTCTCCCTCGGCCGATAGCTCCTCCACCGGCGCGCTCACCGGGATCGATGCGCTCACCGGGGTCGGCGGCTCCTCGTCCAGCGGGATATCGATGGGGTGGGTGTTGCCCAGATCGATGTCGATGGCCGCCTTTTTCTGGCGCTGCTGCTCTCTTTTTTCCATCTGGCGCTCGATCATCTGCCCGGCCTGCTTCACCGGCTGCGACACGCTCTTATGCAGGTCTACCAGCGTCTTGCCGCTGTAGATCATCAGCCCCACAAACAGGGTGATACACATGATGAGCACCGCCCCGATGCGGCCGCACAGCGCCGAAAGCGGCCAGCCGATCACGCAAAACAGCAGACCACCGCCCTGCTTGGCTGAACCGGTGGCCCACAGATTCACAAATTTGTCAAAAAAGTTGTTGCCGGCCAGCTCGGGCGAAAACATCAGCTGCAGCAGTCCGCAGCCAAAGGCCAACGCCCCCAGCGCGATCAGAAAGGGCCACAGGATCGAGCGCTTTTTCAGCGCGCAGTCCAGCGACAGGTAGCAGATCAGCGGCCCCACCGCGTAGGTGCACAGCCCAAACAGGCCAAACAGCGCGCTGTGCAAAAAGCGCCACACGTTCTCCCCCGCTATAAAGGTGAGCGCGGTGATGAGCAGCCCCGCGCCAAAGGCGATGACCGCCGCCATCTGCTGGTGGAACACCCGTTTTTTTTCCGCCGCTGTATTTTTGCGTCTCGTCGTTTTGGTGGCCATAGTAGAGATACGCTCCTTATATGTAAATAAAATGACCGGTCCGACCGGTCCGGTCAGCTCGCCGCGCGCCCCGCCGCGGCGGAGTATGTAGGGCCCGGCACCAGCCGGGCGATCAGCTTTGTCTGTGCCCTGTACGCCTTAAAAGTAGTAGATGCGCCGGCACCCCGGCGGCAGCTGCCGGCCCGGGGCCAGCTTGGGGTCTAAAAAGGCGCTGGGGTCGGTGGTGCACAGCCGCTGTATACAGCCGTTTTGCACCTGGCAGGGCACGCCCCCCACACTGCGGTAGTCGGCCGGTCGGCTGACTTCGCTACCCATTATCATACCATAAGGAACGACGGTGTGTAAAATCATAATTTGTCCCCTCCCACCGGGTTTTTAAAAATAGCTGCCGACGGCCGCGGTGCGCGCTCTGCCCCCAGCTGCGGCCGCCATCTGTCACTGTCCCATGCCCGCGGCCGCCCCCAATATCTCCCACGTCACACTACCAGTACGGCCGGCGGTCTGCTGCCGGCCAAAAATTGCCTGCACAACCTGCACAAGTTCTGCACGAGCACAAGTTTTACACGGGTCCTGCACTGATCTTGCACAGGTTTTGCACGGGTTTTGCACGGGGCGCACAGGGTAGCGGTAGGCCTGTCCAGTACAGGGGCGGGGCCAAGTCGGCATGCGGTCCTCATCCACATCAAGAGCGGCGCGCACCGCCGCCCATTTTTCCCGCCGCACGGCTCGCCCGTTCCACCGCTCTTCTGCTCCACTGCTTTTCTGCTCTACTGCTTTTCTGCTCCATTTTCCGCCGTGTCAGGCCGCCGCCCTCTATATAAGGAGGAGCCGTCCACTGTCCGAAAGCGCCCAGTCCGCCAAAACGGCCAAAAAGCCCGTGTCGCTGTCTCTTTGCGCTGCCGCATGCCGCTCTGTCCACCGCTCTTCACGCGTCGAGCTTCTTGACCGGCGGCCAAAGTTCGCCGTGCGCAGTACACTGTGTACAGTACACAGTACACAGTGCAGCGAGTACGCCGCCTGGCCGAGAGCTGTGTCGGCTCTACATGCCCACGGCGGCGCACCGCCAAGGCAGGCGTCCTGCTCCGCGCGCCAGGCGCCGCCGGTCGTCTCCCCGCCTCACCGTCTCCTCGGCCCGCCGAACCACACGCGCAGGCCATCGGCCAATACCGGTCTGTGGCGCTACTCGGCTGTCTGCTCCTCATGCTGGTGCCGGCTCTCTATCTCCTGGTACAGCCAGTCCATGGCGTCCTTCAGGCCGCCCAGCTGGTCGATGAGCCCCTCTTTGGTGGCCCGCTCGCCATCGAGCACGGTGCCCACGTCCATGGCCAGCTCGCCGGTGGTCATCATCAGCTCGCGAAAGCGCTCCTTGGATATCTGCGAGTTCTGGGCCACGAACTTCAAAATGCGGTCCTGCATCTGCTCAAAATACGAAAACGACTGCGGCACCCCCAGCACCAGCCCGTTGAGCCGCACCGGGTGCACCGTCATGGTGGCCGACGGGGCGATGAACGACCGCTTGGCCGCCACCGCCAGCGGCACACCGATGGAGTGGCCGCCCCCCAGCACCAGCGACACGGTGGGCTTTTGCATGCCGGCTATCAGCTCGGCAATGGCCAGCCCCGCCTCCACGTCGCCGCCCACAGTGTTGAGGATCACGATCAGCCCGTCGATGTCCTCGTGCTCCTCAATGGCCACCAGCTGGGGGATGACGTGCTCGTACTTGGTGGTCTTGTTCTGCGGCGGCAGGATGTAGTGCCCCTCGATCTGGCCAATGATAGTCAGGCAGTGGATGGTGCGCTCCCCCTTTTTCACCGTCACCGACCCCATCGAGGTGATCATCTGCTGCTCGGCCTGCTGCTCCTCCCGCTCGGTCTGTTCTTCCTCTCTCTCCTCCTGGTCTGCGGCGCTGTTTTGTATCTCCTGCATGGCTCTTCCCCTCTCTGTGGCGCATCGGCCCCGCTGCAGCCGGCGGCTGCCCGCGTCCCGATGTACTCAAAATCCTGCTGTGCAGCAGCGTCCGCCAAACTGCCGTTTTGCAAGCTGCACACAGCTTTTGGTTTAGTATCTGCCAAAAAATGCGCCTTATTCGGTGCTGCGGCCAGTAATCTTCCTAAATTTTGCAAGTTTTGATTTCTAAAAATTCAAATCCTGCCAGAATTTACATTGACAGACGGCCTGTATTGTTTTAAAATGGTGGAGTACTATTTTAAAATTGCAGCAAAAACAGAGAGGACGGGATACCACTATGGGATATACACTGGCCCAAAAGATCATCAAAGCCCACCTGCTCTCGGGCGAGATGATCCCCGGCAGCGAGGTCGGCCTCAAGATCGACCAGACCCTCACCCAGGATGCCACCGGCTCCATGGCCTATCTGGAGTTCGAGGCCATCGGCATTCCCCGGGTCAAGACCGAAAAGTCGGTCGCCTATATCGACCACAACACCCTGCAGTCGGGTTTTGAAAACGCCGACGACCACGCCTACATGCAGTCCATCACCAAAAAGATCGGGGTAGATTTCTCCCGTCCCGGCAACGGCATCTGCCACCAGGTGCACCTCGAGCGCTACGGCGTCCCCGGCAAGACCCTCATCGGTTCTGACAGCCACACCCCCACCTGCGGCGGCATCGGCATGCTGGCCATCGGCGCCGGCGGTCTCGACGTGGCCGTGGCCATGGGCGGCGGCGCCTACTATATTCCCATGCCCGGCACCATCAAAGTCGAGCTCACCGGCCGCCTGCAGGGCTATGTCAGCGCCAAAGATGTCATCTTAGAGGTGCTGCGCCAGCTCAGCGTCAAGGGCGGTGTCGGCTACGTGGTCGAGTACGCCGGCGAAGGCGTGTCCACCCTGTCGGTGCCCGAACGGGCCACCATCACCAACATGGGCGCCGAGCTGGGGGCCACCACCTCCATCTTCCCCGCCGACGAGGTCACCCGCGACTTTCTGCGCGCCCAGGGCCGCGAGAGCGACTTTACCCCTCTGCAGCCCGACAGCGACGCCCAGTACGACAAGGTCATCACCGTCGATCTGTCGGCGCTGCGCCCGCTGGCGGCTTGCCCCCACTCCCCCGACAACGTAAAACCGGTATCTGAGCTCTGCGGCATCAAGGTCGACCAGGTGTGCATCGGCTCCTGCACCAACTCGTCGCTGCGCGACCTGCTGCGGGTGGCCGGCATGTTAAAGGGCCAAACGGTGGCCGAAGGCGTCAGTCTCACCATCTCGCCGGGCTCCAAGCAGGTCTTTGCCATGATGGCCGACTGCGGCGCGCTGGGCGATCTCATCGCCGCCGGCGCCCGGGTGCTGGAGTGCACCTGCGGCCCCTGTATCGGCATGGGCCAGTCGCCCCGCTCGGCGGGCGTGTCGCTGCGCACCTTCAACCGCAACTTTAAGGGCCGCAGCGGCACGGCCGACGCCCAGGTCTACCTGGTCAGCCCCGAGACGGCGGCCGCCTCGGCCCTCACCGGCTATATCACCGACCCCACCACCCTGGGGCAGGCAGCCGAGGTGGTCATGCCCGAGCGCTTTACCATCAGCGACAACCTCATCGTCCACCCCGCCGGCGCCGACGAGGCGCAGGCCCTCGAGATCCGGCGCGGCCCCAACATCAAACCCTACCCCCAGACCGCCCCGCTGGCCGAGGATATCCGCTGCGAAGTCACTTTAAAGGTAGAGGACAACATCACCACCGACCACATCATGCCCGCCGGGGCCAAGGTGCTGCCCTACCGCTCCAACGTGCCCAAGATCTCCGAGTTCTGCTTTGTCGCCGTCGACCCCGATTTCCCCGCCCGCTGCAAAGAGAAGGGGCAAGGCATCATCGTCGGCGGGCACAACTACGGGCAGGGCTCCTCCCGCGAGCATGCGGCGCTGGCCCCCCTGTATCTGGGGGTCAAGGCGGTCATCGCCAAGAGCTTTGCCCGCATCCACAAGGCAAATCTGGTAAACGCCGGCATTTTGCCGCTGGAATTTGTCAGCGAAGCCGACTACGACGGCGTCGAGCTGGGCCATGCGCTGTCTATCTGCGGCGTGCCGGCCGGCCTGAAGGCCGGCGGCGACCTCACCGTCACCGACAGCACCACCGGCCGCAGCTTTGCCGTAAGAGCCGAGCTGTCGGGCCGGCAGATCGATATCCTACTCGCGGGCGGCCTGCTGCCCTACACCAAAAAAATAAGCGAAAGGCAGTGAGCAGTATGACCAGAGAAGAGACCATCAAAAGAGCGTGTGAACACTTCGCCAAGGTGCTGGAGGGCCAGCTGGACCGGGTAGAGATGATGAAGGCGCAGGGCGATTTCGTCGACTACCAGAATCTGGATAAACTCATCATCGGCGTCTGCGGCGGCGACGGCATCGGCCCCCGCATCACCCACGAGGCCGAGCGGGTCGTGTCCTGGCTGCTGGCCGATAAGGTGCGGGCCGGCAAGGTGGAGTTTCGCGAGATAGACGGCCTCACCATCGAGAACCGGGTGGCCCACAAAAAAGCCATCCCCGACGATGTGCTGGCCGAGCTCAAGGCCTGCCACGTCATCTTAAAGGGCCCCACCACCACTCCCCGCAAAGGCGATAAGTGGCCCAATATCGAGAGCGCCAACGTGGCCATGCGCAAAGAGCTCGACTTGTTTGCTAACGTGCGCCCGGTCAAGGTGCCCGAGCAGGGCATCGACTGGACCTTCTTCCGCGAGAACACCGAGGGCGCCTACACCCTGGGCTCCAGCGGTCTGGCCGCCGACGACGACCTCTCGGTCGACTTCACCGTCACCACCACTCAGGGCACCGAGCGCATCGCCCGCCTGGCCTACGACTTCGCTCGCAAAAACGGCAAAGAGCGGGTGTCCATCATCACCAAAGCCAACGTGGTCAAAGCCACCGACGGCAAGTTTTTAGAGCTGTGCCAAAACATCGGCAAAGAGTACCCCGAGATCATCACCGACGACTGGTACATCGACATCACCACCGCCAAGCTCATCGACGAAAAGCGCCGCCGCGACTTCAAGGTGTTCGTGCTGCCCAACCTGTACGGCGACATCATCACCGACGAGGCGGCCGAGTTCCAGGGCGGCGTCGGCACCGCCGGCAGCGCCAACCTGGGCAAGCGCTACGCCATGTTCGAGGCCATCCACGGCTCGGCCCCCCGCATGGTCGACGAGGGCCGCGACATCTACGCCGACCCCTGCTCCATGCTGCGCGCGGCGGTGCTGATGCTCTCCCACGTGGGCTATCAGCAGGAGGCCGACAAGCTGGAGCGCGCCCTGGACATCTGCATGTACGAGGAGCACAAGATGCAGTGCACCGGCCGCGACACCGGCTGCACCTGCCAGCAGTTCGGCGACTACGTGATGGAGACCATCCAAAAGCTGTAGAGCACAAGCACGCGGCCGCCCACGGCTGCATGCGCACACGTACACAAGCACACACGGGCACATGTGGATACACCGGATTATGCGGGTGTTTTTGCCCAATGGTCTCGTGAATATTTTGTCATATCATCCGATATTATTCTCTTTGCCTAAACCGACATTGCGGTTTTCGTAAAAATGCTATAAAATACGAGGAGGGAGGCAGCAATGCCTCCCTCCTATTTCCTGTCTCTGCCGTCCGGCGGTGCCGGCAGTTTTTAAACGATGCCTGACACACGATAAACGATATACGATACTTTTTTGATTGGCGAGGTAGATGTCTGTGAAAAAAAACACGGTTTCCTTTTCTGTCATCCGCCGGCTGCCCCGGTACTACCGCTTTCTGGGCGATCTGCTGGCCAGCGGTGTGGGCCGCATTTCCTCTAAAGAGCTGGCCGAGCGCATGCACCTCACCGCCTCCCAGATCCGGCAGGACCTCAACTGCTTCGGCGGCTTTGGCCAGCAGGGGTACGGCTATAACATCCATCAGCTGCACCGCGAGATCGGCAAGATCATCGGCGTCGACCACGACCTGCAGGCCATCCTCATCGGCGCCGGCAATCTGGGGCAGGCGATCGCCACCCACATGCATTTCGAAAAGCGGGGCTTTACCCTCACCGGCATCTTCGACTGCGACGCCCAAAAGGTGGGGCGGCAGGTCGCTGGCCTGCAGGTGCAGCACAGCGACGATCTCTCCGCTTTCTGCGCCCAGCGCCACCCCACCATCGCCATCCTCTGCATTCCCAAAACAGCCGCCGCCCAGGTGGCCGAGTCGCTCGTCGAGCTGGGCATCACCGGCTTTTGGAACTTCAGCCACTACGACTTGCGGGTGGACCACAAAAACGTAGTGGTCGAAAACGTCCATCTGGGCGACAGCCTGCTCACCCTGTGCTACCAGGCGACCCACAACATCCACACCCCCGACTTTTTGTAACTAGGAGATTAAAATGGCCTCTCACAAACATATCAATCATCGAAAGCTTATTTTATTGCTCCTTCTCATTATAAGTTTTGGTATCTATTTTTATATTTCACTGCATCTGCCCATGGAGCAGGCCCCCGACGAATACATGCGCTATGATGTACCTCTTTACATCTTTCATCATGGAAATCTTCCCTCCGGTTTCGAAGAGAGCATACGCAATTCGGTCTGGGGTTTCTCCTATGCGTTTACTCCGTATGGCTCTTCCCTGATCGCCGCCCTGTTCATGAAAGTAGTCGGTCTCTTTACTGGTAACGCATTCACTCTTCTGGTAGCCGCTCGCCTAGTCAGTGTACTTTCGGGGGTCGGCACGCTCTATTTCCTGGTCAAAATCGGAAGAAAGGTCTTCCCACATAGTGCACTACAGTACCTTCCCGCTGTATTGTGTGGTTTTCTACCGCAATTTGCATTTCTAAGCGCCTACTTTAATTCTGACGTTTTTGGCATATTTACCACCGCGATGATCGCTTACGGATGGCTCTATTGTCTTGAACACCGCTGGGACCTCAGATCTTGTCTTTTTCTCGGCGTCTCCATAGGTCTTTGCGCCATGAGTTACTACAATGTCTATGCCTTCATTTTGGGTAGCATCTTTCTCTTTCTAGGTGACCGTCTGCTCAATCAACCCGGTCTGACTTGGAAAAACAGATTGATCTCGCTGCTTCGCCCCGGTATATGCATCGCAGTTGTTGCTCTCGTGTTAGCTGGTTGGTTTTTTATCCGTAATTTCATTATGTATAACGGCGATTTTCTCGGTATGGATACGATGTACGCCTGCGGCGAAAAATATGCTCCAGACTTCTATAAACCGTCTAATCGCCCTACGCCTGCAAATAGCGGAGTATCGGTCATCGACATGTTGACCAAGCCCTATATGGGGTTGATGTGGGTATCCACATCGATAAAAAGTTTTATCGGTGTGTTCGGCTACATGACCGCCTACGCACCGCGCAGCATCTATTTTGTTTATACGCTATTCTTTGCTATCTCCATATTTCTTGGTCTTTTCTATATCATCAGTCACAGCAACTCCGTGCAAAAAAGGCTCCTGGCCTTCAATGGCTTTCTCTGTGTTATCGTTCCCGTTATCCTGAGCGTCAAATACTCCTACAGTATCGATTATCAACCTCAGGGGCGCTATTGCATCCCCGCTCTGCTCCCTCTTGTCCTTTGGATATCTTGTGGTTTTGCCTGGACCATAGAAAAAGTCAAGTTAAAAAAGAAACATTTACCCGCTCATGTTCTGTCAAGGCCCCAGGCATCGACACTTGAAGACCGCCTTGTAGTTTTCTCGGCGTCGGTAGTCTATATCGCACTATTTTTTTATGTCATGATCAGTACACTGCTCCCACTTTGCACCGTATAATGTAACAAGTAAGGAGGTCTCCCATGCGCCGCCGCGACCGCCAGATCACCGACCCCGCCGCTATCGCCGACCTGCTCTCCCGCTGCAAGGTCTGCCGCATCGCCGTCACCGACAGGCAGGGCCCCTACATCGTGCCGCTCAATTTTGGCTATCAGCTGTCCGAGAGCGGTGCGCTCACGCTGTACTTTCACAGCGCTCAGACCGGCCGCAAGCTGTCTGCCCTGCAGGCCTGCACCGGCCCCGTCGCCTTCGAGATGGATTGTGCCCACCGGCTCACCGCCGGTCCCACCGCCTGCCAGTACGGCTACGATTACCAGAGCCTGCTTGGCACCGGCCAGGTCCGCATCCTAAAAGACCCCGCCGAAAAGGCGGCGGCCCTATCTCTGCTCATGCGCGCCCAGACCGGCCGCGACTTCTCTTTTAGCGAGAGCGAAACCCGCTCGGTCGCCGTCTTTTCCCTCACCTCCACCGATTATACCGCCAAGCAGCGGGGGTACTGATCGCCCCCGTCCATTCATCCAACGCAAAAAAGGCCCCTATCTTTGCCAAACAGCGAAAATAGGGGCCTTTTTTACAATTTGTTCACATTTTACTTTGCTGCCGGTCGCGCCTACTGCGCTGCGGTATCCAGCGCCAGCTCGATCATGTCGATAAGATTTTTCTCCTTGTCCTCGGCCGAGACCCCGCCCTCGTGGCTGCCGTCGCCGCCAAAATTGGTCACCACGATGCTCATCATGGTCAGCGCCTTGGCGCCGTAGCGGGCCGCGGCCGTGTACAGCGCCGTTCCCTCCATCTCCGAGGCGATCACCCCGTATGCCGCCCACTTGGCCGCATAGGCCGGCTTGTCGTCGATATACAGGTGGTCGTTGCACAGCGTGTTGCCGGCAAAAATGCGCAGCCCCCGGTCCCGTCCCAAATGGTAGGCCTTGTCCAGCAACTCAAAGTCGGCGCAGGCGGCAAAATGGCCGGGCAAAATGTAGTCGTTGATGGCCGAGGTGGTGCTGGTGGCCTGCGACAGCACGATGTCCATCAGCTTCAAGTCGGGGTCAAAAGCGCCGGCCGTGCCCAGCCGCACCAGCCGCTTACAACCGTAATCACGGGTGAGCTCGGTGGCGTAGATGAGCATCGACGGTATGCCCATCCCCGTCCCCATCACCGACATGGGCTGCCCCTTATAAAGGCCGGTATAGCCGTACATCCCCCGCACTCTATTGAAACATACCGGGTCCTGCAGGTAGTTCTCCGCTATGAATTTGGCCCGCTCCGGGTCTCCCGGCAGCAAAATACTGGGGGCGATATCCCCCATCTTGGCCTCGATGTGCATGCTCATCGCGCTCGCTCCTTCTCATCATCAGAAGAGCGGCCCCACTTTACCGCCGCTCTCCACCCCGTGTTTTCTTTAGTATACCACTCCCGCCGCCGGCAGCACAACACGCCGCCTTGCCGCCCCGCTCGGCCCTAAACCGCCCCCAGCGCCCCTATCTGTGGCTTTTGCACAGGATTGTTCACAGGATATCTGTATAATCGACAGTGCAAATGGGTATATAGTAATAATTATTGCGCATAAGTTTGTCATTTTTTCCTGACATTGGTATAATAGGCTATATGTTCGATGCCGACCGCTCCGGCCGGCCCTCGCTTGAACACGGCGCCCACGGCTCCCGCGCCCGGCGCTGCACAGTAAAGGGTGGTTTTCGCTTGAATAAATACAAAAAGCTGATGTCCAATACCATCATCTTCTCCATCGGTACTTTCAGCTCCAAACTGCTGGTCTTTTTGCTCATGCCGCTGTATACCCGGGTGCTCTCCCCCAGCGACTACGGCACCGTCGATATCATCACGCAAACGGCCAGCCTGCTCATGCCGGTCGTCTCTCTGAGCATCGCCAGCGGCATCATCCGCTTCGGGCTCGATAAGCGCATCGACAAATCCGACGTGTTCTCTATCGGTCTGGTCACCATCCTGGCCGGCTTCGGGGTGTTCTTCCTATTCTCGCCACTACTCAAAAAGATCACCTTCATCAGTCAGTACACGCTGCTCATCTACCTGTACGTGTTCATGGCTCTCATCAAGCAGCTGTGCGCCGAGTTCGTCCGCTCCAAGCAGTACGTCAAGCTCTACGCCTTCGACGGCATCTTGGCCACGGTGCTCACCATCATCCTCAACGTGCTGTTTTTGGTGGTGTTCAAGTGGGGCATCACCGGTTATGTCCTGGCCACCATCGTGGCCGATACACTGTGTACCCTGTTTTTGTTCACCATCGCCGGGCTGCACCGGTACATCAAGCTGGGCCACTGGCGCCCCGGCCTGTGGGGCTCGATGATGCGCTACTGCATCCCCATGATCCCCTCGGCGGTGTTCTGGTGGATCACCAACGTCTCCGACCGGTACATGGTCACCTACTACCTGGGTGAAGGGGCCAACGGCCTGTACGCCGCCAGCTACAAGGTGCCCACCGCCATCGTGCTGCTCTCCACCATCTTCTCCGACGCCTGGCAGATCTCCGCCGTCGAGTCGGCCGACAGCAAAAAGCGCTCCGCCTTTTTTTCCAATGTCTTTTCCTCCTTCCAGTCGCTCCTGTTTCTGGGCTCTTCCGGCCTCATCATGATGGCCAAGTTCATCACCTCCATCCTGGTCTCCCAAACCTTCTACGACTCCTGGCGCTACATCCCGGTGCTGGTCATCGCCACGCTGTTTAACTGCTTTGCCACCTTCATCGGCAGCGTCTACCTGGTCGAAAAAAAGACTACGCTCATCCTGGGTACCGTCATCTCGGGCGCGCTCATCAACATCGTGCTCAATCTGGCGCTCATCCCGCGGGTGGGGGTCAACGGGGCGGCCATCGCCACGCTGGCCAGCTATTTTGTCATCTACCTCATTCGCGCCGCCAACTCCCGCAAGTATATAAAGATCAACTTCCAGTTCCCCAAAATGCTTTTTAACACCGCGATCCTCATTCTGCAGGCCGTCATCATGATCACCGAGATTCCCTACTGGATCCCCTGCCAGATCGCACTGGTGCTCGTCATGCTGCTGTGCAACTTTAAGCCCATTTTACGGGGCGTATCCCGCATCATCAAGTAACGCCTTTCAGCTGTCCGCAGGTCCACCGCCGCCGCTCCCGGCCCGGTGGGCCTGTTTTCCTGTCAAGGCACTTATGAAGCGGTCAAAAAAGAAAAAACGCCTCTTTTTCAGGTTTTTTGTAACAAAATCTGTTTTGCGGCGACAGATAGGTGAGAGGAGATGATGGCATGCACCGGGTCGAGCAGCTGTACCGCGCTTTTCAGCGGGATGTATACCTCTACCTGCTGTCGCTCACCGGCGACCCCACCCAGGCCGAAGACCTCACCTCCGAGACATTTTTGCAGGCCCTGTGCGCCATCGGCCGCTTTCGCGGCGACAGCAGCGTAAAGACCTGGCTGCTGGGCATCGCCCGCCACCTGTGGCTGCGCCAGCTGCGGTCTCCCCCGCCCCTCACCGGCGACAGCGCGTTGCTGGGCGCCTATCTGTGCGGCCCGGGCCCCGAGTCCCAGCTCATCGCCCGGCAGGCAGTCGACCGCATCGCCCAGCTGCTCTCAGAAAAAGGTGAAGCCCCGCGGCGCACCATCTATCTGCGGGCGCTGGGCCACAGCTACGACGAGATCGCCGCCGCGCTGCACATCTCACCCAATTCGGCCCGGGTCATCGAATTTCGCACCAAAAAGTGGCTGCGCGAGCAGCTGCAAAAGGAGGGGTACTTATGAGTGAACGGCAACCGCACATCGGCTGTGGCGCCTGCCAAGACCTGATACCGCTGGTACAAGACGGGGTGGCCAGCACCGAGAGCCGGCAACTGGTGGCCGGCCACACCGCCCAGTGCCCCCAGTGTCGGGCGCTGCTGGCAGCGGGCAGCTCTTCGGTGCCGCCCGTCGCCCCGGCGCCAGAACTGCTCACCGTGCGCCGTCTGCGGCGGCAGCTGCTCACCGGCGCGCTGCTCATCCTGCTGGTGGGCGTGCTGGGCGGCAGCCTGCTCACCTACTCCATAGACATGTTCTACAACCTGCTCATCATGCCGGCCATCGGCGCCGCTGGCTACCTGGTGTTGCGGCGGCAGTGGTACTGGTCGGTGGCCGGGGCCGGGCTGTGCTCTCTCGTCGGGGTGCTCTGCAAACTGCTCCTTTTCGACCACAGCGGCCCAGTCGCCGCGCTGATCGCCGCAGTGCCCATGGCGGTCCTCTATGCCGCTCTCGCCGCAGTGGGCTGCCTCATCGGTTTTCTGCTGCACTTCGCCTTTAAAAAGGAGGATACGCCATGACCGCCAAAAAGCGTCTGCTCAAGCTGGGGGCATTGCTCGCCGCCCTGCTGCTCATCGCCGCTATCGCCGGTGTCGCCGCCTCCTTTCTGGGCGATCCCGTCTCGGCGGCCATCGCCCAAAAAGGGATAGACCGCTATCTGCGGCAGCAGTACCCCCACAGCCAGCTGCAGGTAAAAAAGCCGGTCTACAATTTCAAGCTCGGCCGCTATACCGTCCAGGTGCAGGACCCCGGCCATGTCGACGCGCATTTTTCCGTCGAGTGGAAGCCCCACTTTTTAGGCGGCAGCGTCTGTTACGACAGCTACGACACCAGTGTCACGGCGCTGCACAACACCGCTCTTCGTCTGGAGGAGTCCTTCGGCAGCTATCTACAGCCCCACTTAGCCCAAATAGAGGGGCTAAAGCAGGTAGACTCGAGGGTCGAATTCACCGCGACCGCCTACGAGGACCTCTCCCCGTATCTGCAGCTGGATATGCCGTTCGACCCCCGCCAGCAACTGCCGCTACAGCTGCAGCTGTTCGTCGACCTGGGCGACATGTCCTGCCAGCAGCTGGCGGCGCTCTTTACCCAGGTGCACCAGCGCTGTCTGGACGCCGGGGTAGCGGTGCAGTGCTACCACCTCTCCTCCTTCGCTGAAAACGGCCCCACCATCCGTGTCGAGAACCTGCGCCCAGCCGATATCGAGAGCGGCCAGTTGGTCGCTCTGCTGCAAAATGCGCTCCAAAACCCCGACCCCATCGGCCAAAAGCCCAAAGAAGAGGTCACCGACGAGGAGTACCGCCAGTACCGCGACCGGCTGCACGTCTCTGTCAGCTAAAAAGCCCGGCGCACAATACCGGGCCAAAGTACCGGGTGCAAAAACCAGGTGCCAGCGTCTAAATCGGCTCCGGTCCGGTTTTTTAGGCCCTCCGGCGGCAAGCTCGCAGCCCCGCTCCACACGTGCGCATACACCGGTATAGCCCAGTATAAGACGAGGATCTCCGTCCCGTCTTTCTACAGTGGCCCCGCTATCCGCTATTTTGTACACATGTAGCCACGGCTGAACTGCTTGCTTAAACCCGCCCACACCGCCGGCAGTTCTGCGCTGCCCGCGGTCTTACCGATCAGCTCAACGGCAAAAAAAGAGAGGACAGCGAGTGCGCTGTCCTCTCTTTTTTATCCGCTTATATGTGCATACGCCGCCATCTGGCCGCCCCCCAAACAGACGACAATACCGGCGCTTACTCCTCGTCTAAGATATAGCGGTCGCGGGCGGCGCCCACACCAAACAGTGTCAGCAGCACCAGTACCCCCACCAGCACGCCCAGCGGCACCATCCACGAGCCGATCACATCGTACAGCGCCCCGATGAGGATGGGCCCCACCGCTGCCAGCAGATAACCGATCGACTGGGCCATCCCCGACAAAGTCGCCGTCTGCTGTACGCTCTTACACCGGTACGACATGAAGATCAGCGCCAGCGCCAAGCTGCCGGCAGTGCCCAGTCCGGCACAGATCAGCGACGGGATGAGGATAAACAGGTTGTCACCGGCAAACATCACCCCGGCCACCCCAACGGTAAACAGCGCCGAGTCGACAAAGGTGACCAGCCGCTGGTCGCGCTTTTTAGCCGCCCAGATGGGGAAGATGAACGAGGCCGGGATGCTGGAGAGCTGGAATACCAGCACCAAAAAACCGGCGTCTGCCGCCGATATGCCCCGGCTCTGTAGGATCGTTGCCAGCCAGGATACCAGCGAGTAGAACAAAAACGACTGACAGCCCATATACAGGGCGATCCGCCAGCTCAAAGGGCTGCTCATCACCCGGCGGGCCGGGGAGGGTCTGCCCTTGACCTCCCGCCCGCGGGGGCCGCCCTCTTCCCCGCGGCCCAGCTGCCGCGACCAGACCAGCGCGGCCAGCGCCAGCGTGGCCAGCCACATCGCCAGCGAGCCCCGCCACCCCAGCCCAGCCTCGGCCGCCGGTACACTGATGCCCGAGCCGATAGCCGAAAAAGTCGACATGGAAGTGGTGAACAGGCTGGTCATAAAACCCACCTTTAAGGGAAAGCGCTCCTTGATGATGCTGGGCAGCAAAATGTTTCCCACTGCAATGCCCACACCCAGCAGCGTGGTACCGATAAAAATACCCGGCACCCCGCAAAACGAGCGGGTCAGCACACCGGCGATCATGCTCAAAAGCCCCAGCAGCATGGTCCACTCCATGCCCAGCTTGTCCATCATCGTCGAGACGAACGGCGACACCACGGCAAAAGCCAGCAGCGGCAGCGTGGTGATAAAGCCCGCCAGAGCACTCGACATGCCCGTATCGCCCTGTATCATCGATACCAGCGAGCCCACCGACGTGATGGGCGCGCGCAGGTTGCAGGCAATGAGCACAATGCCCCAAAACAGCCATACTTTCTTGTTGTTCATAAAACCCTACTCCTCAAAACTGTCCTCAAACTGTCATATAGCGCTATCATACCACAAATTTTGCCACCACGCCACCCAGCATGCCCTGCTTTCTCTGATCCGCTCCTCTTTGCTTTCTGCACTTTTTCAAAGTCGAATACAGCAGAGCTCTTCCAGATAACATAACGATTGATCTATATATTTTATCTATATGAAGATTATTATTGTGCATATAGTAAAGATGCTGTATACTGGTCGTAAGAACAGACCGGCTGTGCGCCGGTGCTCTTTGTTGGGAGGTACTTTTCATGCGGCGTTTTCGATCGGTGCCCGCTCTCTGGCACAAACTCTCTAACTCTAAGCGCGTCCGGTGGCCCATGGCTATCCTCGCTGTCTTTCTGGTCGTTACCTGCATAAACACCGCGCTCGAGACCCCGCCCGATCCGCTCTCCTCCTCCGGTAACGTCATCCCCGTCATCATCGACTGCACCGGTACGGCTCAAGACGGCTATGCGCTCGTACTGGCCGGCAGCGTCCGCGGTCTCGATGTGCGGGGCGTCACCACTGTATACGGCGATCTGCCGGCCGGGGCCGCCAGCCAAAACACCTTGTCGCTGGTCGACTATATCGGGCTCGGCTGTCCGGTAGCCACCGGGGCTACCTCTCCCCTGCGGCGGGCACGGATCTCCAGCACCACCGCCAGCGGCGCCGTCGGCCTGTGTAATGTGGCTCTGCCGGTGCCCGCCCAAAAGCTCGACGAGCGCCCCGCCTGGCAGCTCATCTACGACGAGGCAGTCGCCCAAAACGGCAAGCTGCAGCTCATCTGTTTGGGCCCGCTCACCAACGTGGCCACCGCCCTGCAACAGTATCCCGACCTGGCTCAAAAGCTGGCCGGCATCACCCTTTTGGCCGGCGAGCTGGAGGCCGGTACAGCCGATGCCAACGCGCTCTACGACCCACATGCCCTCGACGCCGTGCTGCACAGCGGCGTGCCGCTGCTCATCGTCCCCTTTAGCGCTGCGGCCAGCGACACCATCCTTTTAAACCCCTGTCCTGTCGCCAGCGGGCAAGAGCCCGGTACCATCCATCTGCCCACCGCACAGCTGTCAGAAAAAGAAAAGCAGGAGGCGGAAAAAAAGATACAGGAAAAAGCGCAAAAGACCGGCCGCGCGCCCGCAGAGTCCTCCGGCGAACAACTCTACTGGTCCGATCTGCTCACCCCCAAAAGCGACGTGTACGACTTTTTAGCCGGCGTGCAGCAGTACACCGACTGGCAGTGGAAAATAGAAGGTGACCGAGATACCGCCAACGGTCTTACTTTTGCCAGTATGGTACCGGTACTGGCTACCGCCGGCCGGGGCAGCATCTGCTCAAAGGTCAATCGCTGGGTGTCGGTCTCCACCACCGGTGATGACATCGGTTTCGTCACCTTCTCCGAATATCGCGATAAATCGGGCGTCAAGGCCACCGTCGTCACCAGAACCGACCGCACCCGCTACCTGCAGGCGGTCGAAAATATGTCCCGCGCCTATACCTGAGCCATATCCATCGCGCTGCCTCAGCGCCTTTTTCGCCCCGGAACGGTTGCGCCACGGGCATGGTCCCACGCCTTTACCGCTGTTTTCATCGGGAGGTGCCGCCACCGCCCTGCAGCTGCCCACAGCGGTCCTCCCCCAAAGGCTAAGACCGGCAAGCACATCAGCATTCGTCTGCCGCGCCCGAACACCAAGTTTTTGTCAGGTCTTTTGCCAGGAGATCGGCACATCAGCCGTCTGGATGGCTGTCGGCGCAGAATGCACCTAAAATGCGCGCAATCATATGCGCTGCGTTCTCCCTCTACCGGCATGTCCACCTCCTACACCCATCATGAGACCCTCTTTGGGCAGGAGAACACGGATGAAAAAACTGATCACTAACGGCCCCACAGCCGTTTCGCCCTCCAAAAAACGCGGCCGGCGGCCGGTCTTTCTTCTCGCCACCACTATACTGGTGTGTGGGGTGCTTAGTGGGCTCGGGCAGTTGCTCGATCAGCCCGATTATCTCTCCGGTCCCTCCCCTATCCCGGTCATCATCGACTGCGATCCCGGCGCTGACGATGGCTATGCTCTGGTTCTGGCCGGCTGCGCTGCCGGCCTGGACATCCGCGCCGTCACTGCGGTCTATGGCAGTCTGCCGCTGGGTGCCTGTGCCCAAAACGCGTGTGCATTGGCCGACTATATCGGCCTGCGGTGCCCGGTGGCAGCCGGGGCTGCAGTCCCACTCAAACGCTCCCTACAGCCCAGCGCTGCCGGCAGCGGTGCCGGTGGTCTATGCGGTGTCGCTCTGCCGGTGCCCACCCGCCAGCTGGATGCCCGTCCCGCCTGGCAGCTCATCTACGACGAGGCAGTCGCCCAAAACGGCAAGCTGCAGCTCATCTGCCTGGGCCCGCTCACCAACATCGCCACCGCCCTGCAGCTCTACCCCGACCTGGCCGGCAAGATCGACAAGATCACCCTGCTGTGCGGAAATGTCTCGCTCTCCGCGCGCGAGCCAAACGCCAGTGCCGACCCGCACGCGCTGCAGCTGGTGCTGCAAAGTGGCATCGAGCTGCAGATCGTCCCCCGCGATACCGCCTACGACTGCACCTATCTCTCTAATCCCAGCCCCACTGCCAACACAGATACCTACTGGGGCGAGATCGTCTCCCCCTCAAGCCGCGTGCACGCGCTGCTTGCCGGTGTACAGCGATACACCGATGAGCAGTGGCGGGTAGAGGCATCCGCCCTCGACCCAAATGGCCGCGGTCTGCCCGATCTGGCAGCGGTCATCGCAGTGATCGCCCCCTCTATCTGCCAAAAGCGCACCGCCTACATGTCAGTCGGCACCCAGTCAGAGCAGTGCGGCACAACCGCCTTTTATCCGCTCACCGACCAACCGGCGATAGCCGCCCACCCCGCCGGCTGTCGGGTAACCGTGCTCACCGGCCTGGACAGCGAGATCTATATCCAGCTCCTGCGCGACATGGTCGAGAGCTACCGCTAGCCGGGCAGGCGAGCAGCCGGTATTGCCGGCAGCGGCCGCACCGGCTGCTCGCAGTATGCCGGGTACTTCCGGCCACTGCTTGATGTCCTTCTGTATCCTGCTGCCCAGCCCGTACATATACAGGGCCGCCCATACCCGCCGCTCTATTTGTTACAAAAGTCTCACAACTCGGGGCTGTTTCTTGAATTTCGCCCCTCATCGTGCTATACTGTACAAAACCTCATAAATATTCGGTGCACATTGTATGCACCATTCATATTTTATCGGCATTTTTGTTGTATAGGACGACCAGAGCAGAGCAGCTCTGCGCGGGGGAGGCGGCAGATGAGCACGCGGTACAATCCCAACCCTTTTGAAAAGAAAAAGATGAAAAAGAGCACCAAATGGGTGCTCTGTATTTTAGCTGCCGTCTCGGCCGTCGGCTGCATCGTCGCCGCGCTGGTACAGGAGCCGGTCATCCCCGCCTATAAAGAGGCTGTCCCCGTCATCATCGACTGCGATCCCGGCACCGACGACGGCTATGCTCTGGTCATGGCCGGGGGCACCGATAATCTGGATGTGCGCGGTATCACCACCGTTTACGGTGCGCTCTCCATCGGCGCCACCACCCAAAACGCGCTGTCCCTCACCGACTATATCGGGCTTGGCTGTCCGGTCTCTGTCGGAGCCGCCACACCACTGGTGCGCTCGCTGCGCCCCAGCTCCGAAAACAACGGGGTCGGCGGCCTGTGCAGTGTGGCGCTGCCGGTCCCCGCCCAAAAGCTCGACGAGCGCCCCGCCTGGCAGCTCATCTACGACGAGGCAGTCGCCCAAAACGGCAAGCTGCAGCTCATCTGCCTGGGCCCGCTCACCAACGTCGCCACCGCCCTGCAGCAATATCCCGACCTGGCTCAAAAGCTGGCCGGTATCACTTTTATGGCCGGCAACTTCGATTCTCCCGCCGTCGAATTCAACACCTCCTGCGACCCGCAGGCGCTGGATGTCGTGCTGCGCTGTGGGGTTCCACTGACCGTCGTACCCCGCGACCGCGCCTATTTGGCCACCCGGCTTATTAACCCCTGCCCCGTGGCCGATGGCGACGGCAATACGGCCCTGTGGGGAAGCGGAGCTCCAGACTACTGGTCTGATCTGGTATCCGACAAGAGCCCGGTCCAGAGCTTCCTGGTCGGGGTACAGCAGTACACCGACGACAACTGGAAGACCAACGACCAAACTACCTCCCTCAACTGCCGGGCCATGCCCAGCATGGCGCCGCTGCTCAGCGTGATAAGCGGCGGCAGCGACCTGTGCCGGTACGACAAATGCTGGGTCAACATCATCACCACCGGCGAAAAGACCGGGACGGTCGTTTTCACCTCCGCTCAAGATGCAGAAAAGTCAGATGAAGATCTCGGCGCCGAGGTCTCTCTGCTGGTCGATATCGACCGCACGCTCTACCGGCAGGCCATCCGGCAAATGGTCAATTCCTACCGGTAGAGCTTGCCCCTCCATCCTACCAGAAAGGCAGGTTACCCCTATGAAGCTCTATAAAAAGCCGCTCCCCAAGCGGGCGGTACAGGGTATCGCTATCGCGCTGGCTGCAGTCATGGTGGCGCTCACCGCGGCGGCCGCCACCCTCACCGTGCAGCACGCCCGCAAGAGCGAGATCCTGCAGGACGACAAGCAGGAGCTGCTGGTAGAAGACCTGATCCTCGACGGCCAGACCGCCTATCTCCTGTTGTCGCAGATCACCTACTCCGACAAGTTAGAGGGCTTCTCCATCCAGGAACAGGGGTATCTCGAGGCCGACGCCAAACTCAACAGCGCAGTCGTCACATTAGAAGTAAGCACCGGCGGCAAGCGCTATCAGGTAGGCGAAGACCAGATTCAGCGCAGCTATAGCGTCTCCGGCGGCCGGTTTTACTGCTACTATCTGGCCCGCATCGACGGCGTGCGCGAAGCCGGCGACACGGCGGTGGTCACCGCCAACTATAAACGGCGCGACATCGACGTCCAGCAGCTGTCTGCCCTGCAAACGCAGACCGAGCAGATCCAGCTGCTCACCGGTCACACCGTCCAGATCGAGACCCGCTTTCTGCAGAGCGGCAGTGGCAGCGTACTGCAAAAGGTCGTCCTCCCCAAAGACGATCCCAGCCTTACCAGTGTCGTCCCCACCCTTACAATCGGCGCCAGCGACGGGCGCATGTACAGCGCCGCCGCCCAGCAGCTTGGCGACTATACGCTCTACCGCCTGCAGGACGACCGCATCGAGCGCAAAGGTTCCCCCGCGGTCTCCTACCTCTCGTACAGCAATCTGCTCGTCACCTTTAGTGGCCAGCGCAGCGCCACCTTTACTGCCCCTATCTTACAGGACGGCGAGAGCCGGGAGATCGCGCAGCCAGTCACCTGCGGCAGCTTTACGCTGCCCGCCGTCACCGCGCTGCAAGACGGCGAAGACACCGCGCTGCGGCTGCCGCCCATGTCCAGTGTCGGGGTCATCACCAAGCTCTCCATGGCCCAGCCCGACGATCAGGATGTCTCCTCCCGCACCTCTTTTGAGCTCATGGATGTGAGTACCGACCCCCACTTTCTCTTCAAGTGGAAAAACTGGTCCGGGAAAGAGATGCCGGTCGCCGTCACCGAGATCCAGCTGCAGCTGGAGCAGTTCGGCTGGATCCAGCGAAATAGCTGATCCTCGGCACATTCGGTCGCCCCGGTAAGACCGTCTCCGTCTATCTCTCATCAAAAGCAGTAGACCCAACTTCCCGATCTCAAAAGAGCGATCCCCCCGTGTACAGACCGCGTACACAGGGGGATCGCTCTTTTGGGGACACATCTTGCCACGCAGCAGCACTGCCCCGCCGGTCTATCTCTCGGCAGGCCCGTCCACCACAGTGGTCCCCCTCCTAACACCCGCGAGCGGCGCAGGCCAAAGTGGTATGCCCGCCTACTAGTACTCCACCGCGAAGCCGCCGCAAAGCAGCGGCAGGACCTGCGCGGAGCCGCTCACTCCGCCAACAGCTGAGCGGCGAAGTCCGCCCCGACATCCATGCGCCGGGCGATCTGCTCTACATCCATTCCCTGCCCGGCAAAACGGCGCGCTACCGCCGGCAGCGGCTCCCCTATCTCGATGATATGTCGGTCGGGGTCGTATATGCGCACCGCCCGCTGCCCCCAGCGGTGCTCTATTACCGGATGCACGTAAGAGATATCTTCCATCGCCGCCAGCCGCGCGGCAAAAGCGTCAAAATCGGTCTCTTCAAAATACAGCTCGGCACTCTTGCCGCCAAACCGGATATCCCGCTCGTCACAGCCCAAAAATCCGGCCCAGCTCTCCAGCGTCTGCAGAGAAACACCGCCCGTGAGCACCTGGTTGGTGCCAAAATCCTGCTCTACCGTCAGGCCCAACACCCGGTGATAAAAGTCCAGGCTCTTTTGCATATCCGCTACCGCGATCAGGGGGTTCTTATAGGTCATCTTCGCTCTCCTTTATCGATTATAAGCTTTATACAGGTACCGCTCGCCGCTGGTCCATGGCGGCAGGTACACCGTACCGTCCACCAGCCCGGCACCGGGGTGCCCGCCATCGGGGCCAAGGTGTCACCGCCGTTTTCAGCAGCCGTGCTCCCGCTCTCGCAAACACATAGTCTCGGGCACAGGGCAGGCTATCCGCCCACCGCGCTCAAAGGTCCGTCAGCGCCGCGCAGACCTATCCGCCAGCTGCCCTGTGTTGCCAATAAATAGCCGCCGTCCCAGTGTTTTGCGCTGTCCAACAGCAGTGTGTCCCCGCACGGTCTATATCCATTTCCCGCTCAAGGCGCATACCCCGCATCTTCTTTTCGGGGCGATGAACATCGGCAGCTGTCACAGGGCCATTTTTACCGCACAGACAGGCCTTTCCGCCCAAAGATCCATGGAGCACACATATAGGTCAGCTCTGGCCAGGCGCCTTTTAAAGATCTGCTCCCCAAGCTCCGCCAGCCGCGCTGGGGCATCCCCGCCACGCCCGCCACTGCACCTAGGCCGGGTCAGTCCGCCAGCCGCGCTGGGTCCCCGCCATCACCCGCACACCAGCATACCAGCACACCGACACACCAGCCCCGCGGGGATAGGTCCGCGCCGGCCGGCGCCCGGACCCCAGGTTTTCTTCATTCTATCCCCCGCCCCGCGATCTGTCAAACCGGCCACCTGGTCCTATCCCGCCTTTTCACGCCGGAAGATCCTCCAGGCTTCCCGCCCCCACTAAAAAAAACAGACTGCATAAGACCCATCTCATACAGTCTGTCCTCTCTTTTCCGGTAGCGAGTACCGCGTTCTCTTTTTGCCCGCCTACTGCTCTGCCGAACGCGCGGCCGCTATCTCTATCCAGCCCGGGCAGGTCCTCTGCACCAGCGCCGTGTCGATGAGCAGGGTCAGCTGCTCCCCCGGCTCGGCCCGCACGGCGTAGGTCATGGTGTCAAAATCAGAGATGTAGCCCCGGCTCAGCAGCCCGCGCTCACCGGCAGTCAGGATCTGGCCCTCCTGCAGCTTCTGGTAAAGCGCGTCGTCGGCCGTCTTTTCGGCCGCTATCAAGCCGGTCACCGGCCCCCAGTCACTCTCGCCCTGCAATTTGATGTACACATACGGCCCCTCGCGGTACACGCTCTGCAAACGTACGCTGGCCGGGCCAACAGCCAGCTCGCGATCATCCAGCTGTATCGTCTGCCCATCTTCCGGGTTGGGCAGGGTGGTCTCCCGCGGTTTTTCGGCCCGGGCCGCCACCGAATAGCCGCCGTAGTCCAGGCGGGTCACCAGCCGGCCGGTCTCAGCATCCTGCAGGTGATAGGCCCAGCGCATAGCCCCATCCGAAAAGCAGAGACGTCTGGCCGTCGGCTGCGCCGCCGCATAGTCCTCGCTCACGGCAAACAGGTCGGTCAGGTACAGGTCCTCCCACCCCTCCTGTTGGGGCTGCGCATACTCCACCACAAAGTCCTGCCCATCGTTAGAGAGCGGTGTGATCACCACCTCGGTCTCTTCCCCGCCGGCCAGCTGCACCTGTTTTTTCACCGGCTCCTGCCCGGCGGTGTACTGCAGCGCAATGCGCTTGAGTCCCTCCCCGTTGACCGAAAGGTACACCGCCTCCTGCCGGCGCGTGTCGGCAAAGCGAAAGTCGGTGGTCACCGTGTACTCGTACTCGCCAATACCCGAGATACCGCTCCCCAGCGCTGTGGCCGTGTACACCTTGTCGCTCATGTGCATCTCTAAAGTCACCTGCGGGGTGGGCAGCTCATCGGTCCGGTCCTCCAGCAGCTTGCCGGTCTCCCCGTCGTAGCGCAGATAGTCCTCCAGTAAAAAATCCTTGCCGTCCACCACCTTGTAGCTCGACTCCACCGACACCAGCGTCTCGCTCTTATTCTGGTACACCGCCACCACACTGTGGCGGCTGGCCCCCTCGCCAAACGTGGTGCGGGCCGTGCTGTAGGTGTAGTCCGCCCGTATCGTCACAAAGTTATAGGTCAGCAAAAAAATGCCCAGCAGCACGCCCAACGCCGCTGCCGCGATCACCGTCGTAGCCTTGGCCGCTCGGCGCACCTTTTTGTTGCCGGCTGCCCGGCGCAGCCGCTCCGGCAGTTTCAGCATGCCGCCACCTCCCTTACTTCTGGTAATCTGCGCACATCCGGCGCAGCACATCCAGCATCTTTTCCCGGTCAAGCCCCACCGCGTAGCGCACCGGGCTGCCGTCATCAGTCAGCACCGTAGTGCCGCGGTCCGCGCGCCCGGTCAGGCAGCGCAGCGAGCCCTGTTCTATCGTCAGCACCTGGGGATCTGTCAGGGCCATCACCGCCAGCACATCGTTGAGGATCTTGCTGTCGCTCTCCTCCCCCACAAAGGTCCGGCGCATCCCATTTAAGAGCAGCGGTATGCGGCTGTCGCCGATCATGGCCTCCAGCTCATCCCCCTGCACCACCGCCTGCGATGTCACGTCATAGCCAATCACCGTAATGTCCACGCCGCTCTCCAGCACCGCCTCCATCGCCCAGGGGTCGTTAAAGGCGTTGAACTCGGCGCTGGGGGTCATGTTGCCCAGCCCGGTGGGCGAGCCCCCCATCACCGTGATACCGGCCAGCATATCTTTTAAATCGGGGTACAGTTCCAGCGCCTTGGCGATGTTCGTCAGCGGCCCGATGGCGATCACCTGCAGCTGTCCGCCACAGGCCTTGGCCGTGTCGTATAACAGCTTCCAGGCCGGGCGCCGGTCAAAGGTGCGGTCGGGCGTGGGCAGCGCCACCCCGCCCATGCCGTCGCTGCCGTGGGCGTAAGCGGCCCCCATGGGCACCCCCTGCAGGGGGTAGGTGGCGCCCAGCGCCACCGGGCACCCCAGCCCAATATAGCTGGCAATGCTCAGAGCGTTGGCCCCGGTGCGCCCCAGCCCCACGTTCCCCTGTACGGCGCCAATGCCCAACACCTGCAGCGCGGGGCTCTTTTTTGCCAGGGCCAAGGCAAAGGTATCGTCGATGCCGGGGTCGCAGTCGATAAACACCGGCACCTTGTCCCGCTGCCAAGTCACCGCCGCCGTCCCCTCTTTTTGGGGGGCTGCCGCAGCGGCCGCGCACAGGCAAAAAAGCACCGCTGCCACCAGCGTCGATGCAGTCCGTTTTCCCCTCATTTCTTCGCCCCCTTTTTTGCGTGTTCGCGCCGCGTGCGCAGGCCGGCATCAGCGGCTGTTTACCACAGCCATTTGCGCAGCCGCAGCATCCGCCGCCGGCTGGGCTCCAGCCGGCTCACCACTTCGCCGGCCATCTTGTCGGCCAGCGCCAGGCAGCGCTCGTAAGCGGCCTCATCCAAAGGCTCGGCGCTGAATTTGGCCTGCACCGCGTATTCCTGAAATTCCCGCAGCTCCTCGTAATCGATCCCCAGCAGGCGGTTGGGCACACTTTTGGCGTACCAGCTGTACTTCTTTCCCCGCGGGTGCCGCACACCGGCAAAGCCAAACAGGGTGGTCACATACCAGTACAAATAGCGCACACAGTCGCTGTAATCGCCGCTGTGCACCGCCCGTCGTATGGCCTGCAGCCGCGCAAAGCGGCGGTACAGCACCCACAGCACCAACGCCACCACAAACAGCGCCGCCGCCACCAGCAGCAGATCGATAGCCATGCGCCGGTCCAGCCGCTGGGCCAGCAGCTGCAGCCGGGTGGGCGGCTCTACCTCGGCAGAGCTGCCGCCGCTCTTATAGCGGGTCACCCGCACCGGCAGGCTCTCAACGTCCAAATTTGCACTGCTCTGGCGGACCTCCGGCAAATTGTCCTGTACGTTTTCGTAGCCGGGGGTCACCTCTACCGGCTGCCAGCCGATCCCATCTACATACACCTCTACCCAGGCGTGCTGGGCCGCATCGGTCACCGGCAGCTCGTATCTCACCGCCGTCAGCGACTGCCCCGAAGCCAGATCGTGCAGGGTCGCGCTGCCCTTTTGGTAGTCCTTAAAAAAGTCGGTGGGCGCTATGACATATCCCTCCGCATAGCGGGCGGGTATACCGGCCGCGCGGTACATCATCACCGCAGCCGAGGCAAAATGCGCCGAAAAGCCCTTTTTGTTGGTGCCGATAAAGTACTCGATAAAGTCCTCTCCCTCCGGCACCTCGCCCGGCTGCTCATCATAGGTGTAGTGGCTCTGCATATAGGCTTGCACATAGCTGGTAAACCGGTCCAGGCTGCCCAGCTGTGCGTACAGCTCGGGGGTAAACTGGGCCTTTATGTCCTCCAGCCCGCTCTCGGGCAGCTTGGTGTAGAGCTTTTGCGCCTCTTTCTGGTAGAGCGGTTGCCGCTGCATAAAAAAGCGGGTCTGGGCGTCCTCATTGGCCCCCTCTTTTCCCTCTCTGACGTAGGGGATCTCGGTATTTAGCCCCTCCAGCTTGCCGGTGGTGTAAAAATCCTGCTCGTAGGTATTCATCAGCCCAAACCACGGCAAGATCACCCCCGCGTCGGCGTCCAGATCCAAAAGCGGGACCATACCGCCGCTGCCGTCGGGGTAAGCGGGGTAATACGGCATATAGTTCAGGCGCCGGGTGGTCTTTTTGCGTATCTCTTTGTGCTTCACGATCATCGTCGACTGGTATACCGGCTGCTTATTCACCTGCTTTTGGGTCTCGTACTTCAAAAACTCGCCGGCCAGGTTCTGCGGGTAATAGCCCGGGTCGTAAAACGACTTCGAGAGCGAGGCGCGCAGCTGGCGCTCCTCCTTGTCGGTGATCGGCCCCCACTGGGTACCGGTATAGGTGCTGCCGGTGTAGCCCTTTAGATACATCGTGTTGCCCCAGTTAAAGGTGGTCACCTCCATGTCCACCTTGCCCTTTTTCTCAAAGGTGTCCATGTGGGTCAGGTCGCCAGAATTAAAGGTGGGCACCGCATATTCTCTCTTCTCCAGCAGCTTTACCATAAAGTGGTTCAGCGTGGTGCGAAACTCCACAAACGAGTCCTTGTTATACAGCGTGGGCGAGAACACCAAAAAGCTCACCGCCGCGCAGATGCCGGCCACCAACACCAGCAGTGTGCCGGCCGGCAGCGACATGGCCCGCCGGCCCGCCCCGTTTTGGTAGCGCACCTGCCACACATAGCGCTTTTTCACCTGTCTGGCGGCAAAGTCGCTCTTTTTGCTGCCCGGCCGCCAGCCGGCAAACACGTGCATCCCGGCAACGGCCAAATAGGTCACCGCCAGCACAGCCATCCAAAAGCCGCTGGGCGGCAGACCAAAATACATGCCGATAGCCAGCAGCGGAAAAGTGGCGGCAAAATACAGGTAAAAGTTGCGCCGCCACACGCTGCACACCGCCACCAAATACCCCACCGCCAGCATGAGCACCACGGCAAACTGAAAGGTGTACTGCGGCAGGGTCATCTGCGGCGATATCGTGGGCCCCAGCACCAGCTGGGCCGATACGGTGTTGATCTTCTCCACGATCTGCGAGATCGTATACAGCATCCCGTAGTAGATGCTCTGCCCCATCACCAGCGCCGCCGCCAGCAGCGCGCCGCCCAGTATCGCCAGCAGCTTGGGCTTTTTATAGGCCGCCAGCACAAACAGCGCCGTGCCCGCCCCCACGATGGGGTAGAGCAGCAGCGTATCCACGCCCATATCGCCGTACAGCCCGGTCAGCGCAAACCAAAACGCCGCCACGCAGCACAGCGCCCACAGCATATACCACAGCCACCCCAACCGCTTGGGCGGCTGGGGCTGCGGGTAGCGGGGGGGCAGCTTCAGCCGAAAATCGCGGTCCTCAATAAAGAACTGCGGCTCCTCTTTTTTCTTTTTCAGTCGCCGCCACAACTGCCGTATCATCTGCCCACCTCCTCTTTTTTCTCTCGGCTAAGCGCCCACCCGCTCACAGCACCAGGTCCATAAAGTCCGGCTGCGGGTCGGCGGCGTCTATCTCGATAATGCGGTACCGGTCCCAAACGGGCGAGTCCTCCGGCTGCCCCACGTGGCAGTAGAACATCACCGTCTTGCGCTGCAGCGAGTAAGGCAGGTTGTCCAGCTCCTCAAACAGCTTGGGGGTGATGTACAGCACCCGGTTGGCCTGCACGCGCGCCGGGTCCTTTACCATCTCTTTGGCCATGAGCGGGGTCTCCCAGTACAGGCTGCCGGTAAACATCTCCGACATGGCGGCAAACAGGTCCCCCTCATCGGCTATCTCGGCGCTGCAGGGCCCGCCGCCGGCGTGGTCAAACCAGTGCAGCTGGTGCTCGATGCCCGACTGCAGCAAAAACAGCGACATCATATAGGTGGTCTCCAGCACCCCGTCCACGCAACTCTTGTCGTCGGGGGTGTAGCGCGCCGGACAGTACAGCTCGGTGTAAATCGCCACCGAGTTCTCGATGGGAAAGCTGGCCTGCCGCACCATCACATCGCTCGTCTTGGCGCTCAGCTTCCAGTGGATGCGGTGCATCTTGTCCCCCGGCCGGTACTCGCGGATGACAAACGTCTCCGAGGCGTCATCGCCCGGCTTATAGGGCGAAAAATGGGTCACGTCGTCGCTGGAGCGCAAAAAATCGTCGCTCAGGTGCATGCCCAGGCTGTCGGGTACGTAGGGCAGTACCGTCACCGTGTTGACAAGCGTTTTCCGCGCGCGCCCCGCCGTCAGGCGAAAAAAGTCCAGCACCCGTATACGGCCCACCTTCAGCTGCAGGTTGCCCACGTGCATGGGCTGCAGGTCCACCTGCAAAATGCGCTTTTCCTTGGGCTTTAGCGGCACCTCCAGCAGCAGCGTCTTCTCCTCGGCGTAAAAGCCGTACTTGATCTGCAGGGTGATCTCCACAAACGGCATCGCCATCTTCGAGTCGTTAGACACCTGCAGCTTGATGGGGATGTCTCTGCCCCGGTTGCCCAAAACGTCGCGGGTGTCCAGCCAAACCCGCACCTGCTCCCGCAGCGCGTTCACATACAAAAACAGGCCCAGGGGCAGCACCAGGCAAAACCCCAGCCCCAAAAAGGACACGTAGTTTTGGTACATGATAAAAAACCACACCATCACCAGGCACAGCACGCCGTAGGTGATCCTGGAACGCCTCATCCGGCCGCCCCCCTCTCTATTCCCATAAATGCTCTATCGCTGCCGTGGTGCGCTCACGGCGCCTCGCTGGGCTTTACCACCGGCGGCACATCCACCTGCCCCACCGCGTCGGCCAGCACCTGTTCTACCGTCAGGTTATTTACCTTGGCCCGCGACGAGAGCACCACGCGGTGGGCGGCCACATCGGTGAACACGTCCTGCACGTCGTCGGGGGTCACGTAGCTGCGGCCGTACACATACGCCGCCGCCTTGGCCATGCGGATCAGGGCGATCGAGCCGCGGGGCGACAGCCCCAACTCAATGCGCGGGTGCTCGCGGGTGGCGGCGGCCAGGTCGGCTATGTAGGCGTAGATGGCGTCGTCCACGTGCACCGCCTCCACCTCTTTTTGCATCTGCAAAATGTCGGCGATCTGCACCGCCGGCTCCAGCGTGTCCAGCGGGTTGTGGTCGTGGCGGCGCTTGAGTATCTCGATCTCGCCCGCGCGGTCGGGGTAGCCCATGTTCAAGCGGATGATAAAGCGGTCCAGCTGGCTCTCCGGCAGCATCTGGGTGCCGATAGAGCCCACCGGGTTCTGAGTGGCGATGACCACGTAGGGGCTGGGCATGGGTCTCGTCACCCCCTCCACGGTGATCCTGCCCTCCTCCATCACCTCCAGCAGCGCCGACTGGGTCTTGGAGCTGGTGCGGTTGATCTCGTCGGCCAAAAACAGGTTGCAAAACGCCGCGCCGGGCTGAAAGCGAAACTCCCCGCTCTCCTTGTCGTACATAGAAAAGCCCACTACATCGGTGGGCAGCACATCGGGCGTAAACTGCAGGCGGGAAAATTCCAGCTGCATCGCCTTGGAAAACGCCAGCGCAGTGGTGGTCTTACCCACGCCGGGTATATCGTCGAGCAGGATATGTCCCTTGGCCAAAATGGCCATCAGTATCTTGGCGACCGCATCGTCTTTGCCCACCACCGCATGTCCCACCGCCTGCATGATCTTTTCGGCGCGCTGGTTGTATTTCATAAAAGAAGCCCCTTTCTATCCGCTATTTATTGTCTTATTATATACCTGCCGCACCACAAGAACAAGTTTCCTTACAGGTCTGTCATAATTTTTATACATATTATCCAAACACACTGCACCTCTTTTTAGCCAAAGATATACAGACCCACCCCTGTAAAAGAACAGCGGCAGCCGTCGCCTTCCGGTACGATATGCCTGTCGGCTCCGCCGGTGCGGTACTCTTTTTGCACTGCAACTGTGCACTCTGCGTGATTTTACGCAAAATATTTGGCACAGTTTCAGGACATATGTCCTATCATTTGGCCGGTCGCGCTCTTACAATAAAGGCAGAAACAAAGTCCTACACCAACAGCCAAAAAGGAGATGCGACTATGGATACCAAAAGAAAGATCATCATGGACGTAGATACCGGTTCTGACGACGCGATCGCGCTGGTCATGGCCATGCTCTGCGAAGACTTCGACTGCCTGGGCATCTGCTCCGTCAACGGCAACGTAGAGGTCAAGCTCACCACCGACAACTCGCTGCGCGTGGTCGAGTGCTGCGACAAGCAGGGTCAGGTCAAGGTGTATAAGGGCTGCGATCTGCCCATCGCCTCTACCCTCATGCCCTGGACTGCCCAGTCCCTGCGCCCCTTCCCCACCCGTGAGGGCACCCGCGAAGGCCAAACAGTGGTCCACGGCGACCATCTGCCCCTGCCCGCCCCCACCATCAAAGAAGAGCGCGACAGCGCCGTCGTCTGGCTCATCAACACCCTGCTCGACTCCGAAGACGGCGAGATCACGCTGGTCCCGGTCGGCCCGCTGACCAACGTCGCAGTCGCCATGCGCGCCGATCCCCGCATCATCCCCAAGATCAAAGAGATCTTCATCATGGGCGGCGGCCACCTGGTCAACAACTCCTCTCCCGCGGCCGAGTTTAACATCTGGGCCGACCCCGAGGCGATGGAGATCGTGCTGCAGTCCGGCTGCAAGATCACTATGGTCCCGCTCGACGCCACCCACCAGGCCTACATCACCGTCGACGAGGCCCAGAAGATCCGCGCTATCGGCACCAAACCCGCACAGCTGGTGGCCGACCTGGTCGAGTCCCGCACCGCCGGCTACGGCGTCAACGACGCCGAGATGAAGGCCCTCAACGCCGCCCCCATCCACGATGCGCTGGCGCTGTGCGCCGTCTTGCACCCCGAGTGCTTAAAAGATGTGCTGCACGTCAACTGCCACACCGATATCTCCCGCGGTTTCGCCTACGGCCAGACCATCATCGACCGCCGCGTACGCGTCAACCCCGAGCCGAAGAACTGCTACTTTGCCCTGGGCGCCGACAAAGACGTGTTCTACAACTGGGTGATGGATGTTTTGGAGAAAGACAAAGCCAAAAGAGGTCTGTGATCGCCCGGCCCCAAACGAAACATAATAAAGGAGTGGGTACCAGCTCGGTACCCACTCCTTTTATCTGTATTCTCGTTGATCCCTGATCTATTTTGCCTGTAGCGAGCGCTCAAACTGGTCGAGCACCTCTTTGTCGGGCGCCTTATCCAAAAGCGACGCCACGATCACAGCCACCAGCGCCAAGGCAAAGCCCGGCACCAGCGAGTACAGGCCGGTCCCCGACAGCAGGGGCACGTTCTCCCATATCAAAATGGTCGCACCGCCCACTACCATGCCGGCGATCGCGCCTTTCAGCGTCATCCGCCGCCAGAACAGCGACAGCAGGATCACCGGGCCAAAAGCGGCGCCAAAGCCCGCCCAGGCGTACGACACCAGCCCCATCACCGAGCTGTTGGGGTCCAGCGCCATGATGAAGGCCAGCACCGAGATGGCGATGACCGAGCCGCGGCTCACCCACATCAGTTCCCTGTCGCTGGCGCCGGGGCGGAACAGCGGCTTGTAAAAGTCGTTGGATACCGCCGACGCCGTCACCAGCAGCTGGCTGTCGGCAGTGCTCATCACCGCCGCCAAAATGGCCGACAGCAGCACCCCGGCGATCAGACCCGGGGCCAGCCGGCCCACCATCTGCATAAATACCACCTCGGCGCTGGCGGTGTCGGTGTACTGGATCCCCTGACCCGACAGGTAGGTCCGCCCCACCATGCCGATGATGACCGAAGCCCCCAGGCTGATGACCACCCAGATCATGGCGATCAGTCGCGATTTTTTGATCAGCCGCTTCTCGCGGATAGCCATGAAACGGGTCAGGATGTGGGGCATGCCAAAGTAGCCCAGGCCCCAGGCCAAACTCGAGATGATCGCCACCCAGCCCAGCGGGCCGGAGGCATTTTTAAACAGGTTGGTGAACGTGCCGCCCTCCAGCGCCGACAGCGTGGCCAGCGAGAAGTCGGGGGTGCGCAGCACCGCCAGCACCGGCACGATGACGATGGCGCAGAACATCAGGATGCCCTGGATCAGATCGGTCCAGCACACCGCCAAAAAGCCGCCCAAAAAGGTGTAGGCCACGATGACGATGGCGCCGATGGCCAGCGCCAGCACATAGTCGTCCATGCCCAGCACATACATCACCAGCTTGGCGCCGGCGTTAAAGGCCGAGGCGGTGTACACCAAAAAGAACACGAAGATGATGATCGCACAGATGCAGCGCACCAGCTTCGACTTGCTCATGAACCGGTTTTGCAGGTACTGGGGGATGGTGATAGAATCGCCCGAGATCTCGGTAAAGCTGCGCAGCCGCCCCGCCACGATCTTCCAGTTTAGATAGGTGCCCAGCCCCAGCCCGATGGCGATCCACGAGGCGCTCAGCCCCGATATGTAGGCCGCCGCCGGCAGGCCCATCAGCAGCCAGCCGCTCATGTCCGAGGCCTGGGCGCTGATGGCCGTCACCCAGCTGCCAAGGCCCCTGCCGCCCAAAAAGTAGTCCGACAAGTTGCTCGACTTGCTGAAAAAGAAAATGCCGATACCCAGCATCAGCGCCAGGTACAGGATGAATGTGATGAGTACAGATAAGTTGGTCTGCACGCGCATCTCCTCCTCTTTTGCTCATATTTTTCACGCCGCTGCTCACCGCAGTGGGGCCGCACAGCGCCGCGCTCCTCTGCCCGCAGCCGGCAGTGCCCCGCGCCCCGTCTTTACCGGGGCGGCCGCCGGGCACTGCCAGCACACAGTATTTTATTATACTGTATTTGCCAAAAAACTGCAAATACCGCTCTCTCATTATGCAAAATATTTTGCTCACAGCTCTTCACAGCTCTGCCTCTCAGCCCGTCCACAGCCATTTTGCATCCGCTAAAAAAAGCGGCCGCCGCCCGTTTTTGACGGATGGCAGCCGCCCTGTTGCAGGCGCGGGCGTCATTTCTTTTGGGGGTCGCTGCAGCACTGGGCCAGCAGCGCCTGCATCTGGGCCCGCCCCAGCCCGCCCAGCACCAGCAGGTCGCCGCCGGCGATCACCGTTCCCCCCTTGGGGATCACCGTCTCCTCCCCCCGCACGATCATGGTGATGAGCAGCTCCGGCGGCAGCCCCAGGTCCCGCACCGCTTTGCCGCACCAAAAATCTCCCTGCACCACCGGCAGCTCGATGAGCTGCACCTTCTCCTGGTCCTGGTAGTCGGTAAAGGTCTTCCACACGCCGCCGCCCTCCTGGTCGCCCACCAGGCCGAGCTTGCGGGCCAGCACCGGCAGCAGCGTCCCCTGCACCGCCACCGAAAACAGCGCCACACAGAAAACGATGTGAAAGATGTCCAGCCGCATGGGCACGCCGGCGTTCATGGCCATCACCGCAAACACGATGGAGGCCGCCCCCCGGATACCCGCCATCGACACGAAAAACTGCTGCCGCAGCGGCACCTTGAACCAGCTCAAAATGGCCAGCGTGGCCGCCGGCCGCGCCACCAGCGACAAAAAGGCGGTGATCGCCACCGCGGTACCCAGCAGCGCCGGTATCTGCGACGGAAAGGCAAGCAGCCCCAGCACAAAAAAGATCAGCACCTGCGCCAGCCAGGTGATACCGTCAAAAAAGTGGACCAGCTCCACCTTGTGTAAAATGCGGCTGTTGCCCAGCACGATGCCGGCCACATACACCGCCAGGTAGCCGTTACCGCCCAGCAGCTGAGCCAGCGCATAGCAGCCCAGCGCCACCGCCACCAAAAAGGTGGTGTGCAGCCCTTTTTGCTCAAAACTCACCCGCGTGAGCACCGCCGTGGCCAGCACCGCTACCAGCGCCCCCACCGCCAGCCCAAACAGCACCTGCGAGAGCAGCTGCAGCGGCACATTTTTCTGCCCCCGGCCGCCCATGGCCGCCAGCACGATCGCCGTGAGCATGTACGAGGTGGGGTCGTTGCTGCCGCTCTCCAGCTCCAGCAGCGAGGCCAGCCCGTGCTTGAGCGACAGCTTCTTCGAGCGCAGGATCGAAAACACCGAGGCGGCGTCGGTAGAGCTGATCACCGAGCCGATGAGCAGGCTCTCGTATACCGAGAGCCCCAACACGCCAAAGCAAAACAGCGCCGTGATGCCCGCCGTCAGCACCACGCCCAGGCTGGCCAGCAGGATCGCCTGGGCGGCCACCGGCCGGGCCTCTTTCCAGCTGGTGCCAAATCCGCCGTAAAACATGATGAACACCAGCGCCACCGAGCACACCTGTTCGGTGAGCTGGTAGTTGTCAAACGGCAGCCCAAACACCCCGTCCGAGCCGAAGATCATCCCCAGCACGATAAATAAAAACAGCACCGGCACCCCCAGCCGGTAGGATAACCGGCTGGAGCCGATGCAGATGAGCAGCACCACGGCCACCAGTAATAAAGCTGTATAGATCCCCATCAAACAGTGCTCCTTCCCTGTCTGCCCCCACTATGGAGGTGTGTGTGTTCGGCAAAGAGGTGTGCACACAGGCGGCGGCCGCCGCCCATTTCCTACCCAGTTACTATCATATTAACAAAAAAGCCAGAAAATGTCAAAATCGCGCCCCTGCACCTCTTTCGCCATCCGCCGGCGCGCCGACCTCAGCCCACCGTCTGCGCTCTATCTCCCGCCATCCCGCCTCCCTTTTTCCCCGGCAATATCCCGCCGGTACCGGCGGCAGCAGCCGGGCGCCCCAACACCCGGCCCTCGCTGCCGGTGCACCGCAGCGGCAAAACAAAAAAGGCACGCCGGCCAACGGCCGCGTGCCCCCATCTCTCACTTTGCATCCAGCCGGGCTCTACGCCCCGCTACAGCTCCCGCTTGATCTTTTCCAGCGCCCCTTTTTCCAGCCGCGATATCTGCGCCTGCGAGATGCCGATCTCCCGCGCCACCTCCATCTGGGTCTTGCCGCCCAAAAACCGCAGCGAGATGATGCGTTTCTCCCGCTCGTCCAGATTACTGATGGCCGTCTTCATCGACAGCTCGCTCTGCCAGTCCCGGTCGTCCGAGCTGTCCCCCACCTGGTCGATGACATACAGCACGTCGCCGCCGTCGGCATACATGGGCTCGTAGAGCGAGACCGGGTCCACAATGGCCTCCAGGGCAATGACCACGTCGCTCACCGGCAGGTCCAGCTCACCGGCCAGCTCGGTGGTGGTGGGCTCACGGCGGTGGGCGGCGGTAAAGGCCTCCTTGGCCTTCATGGCTTTATAGGCGGTGTCCCGCAGCGAGCGCGATACCCGTATGGGGTTGTTGTCGCGCAGGTAGCGCCGTATCTCGCCGATGATCATCGGCACCGCGTAGGTCGAAAAGCGCACCTTGTGGATGGGGTCGAAATTGTCGATGGCCTTGATCAGGCCGATACACCCCACCTGGAACAGATCATCCAGGTTCTCGCCCCGGCTGGCAAAGCGCTTGATCACGCTGAGCACCAGCCGCAGGTTCCCCGCGATCAGCTGCTCGCGGGCGACCATGTCCCGCTTTTCCCGCAGCCGCAGAATGAGCGCCTGGTTCTGGGCCTCGGTGAGCACCTTTAACTCTGCGGTATTCACCCCACAGATCTCCACCTTGTTTTGGTACAACTGCCGCAACCCCTTTTCACTGTTTTACAGTGAGAAGTATGGCCGCGGCCCGGTGCGAACATGCACTGCCGGCCTCTGGCAAAGATTGTTATACTGCCCGCTCCATCAGCGGCGGCGCACCTGGTAAGCGCGCCGCCGCCTGTACGAGATGGCTGTTTTTTAAATGATGATCGCCCGCAGATCTCTTTACACCAGTCCAACATCAGCCCAGCACCAACCCAACACCAGCCTGTTTTGCCCACCGCCTTACCAGTCAGCGGCTCATCAGCCCGCCCGGCAGTCCGTCTGCTCCGCACAGCACGGATCTTATCCCCACCCCAGATACTTTTTGCGCCTGTGCGCTCTGTATGAATTTTCGATCTCACAAGAAAAGCAAAAACACCGCCAGCGTCCACCGGCACAAGTCAGTATTCGTCAGCGCACCGTCAGTACACCCCAGCACACCCCAAAACAAGCCAGCACCCGTCCGTGCCCGCCGGCGCCCCGTGTCGCTCCCCCCACTGCCAGCCGTCTCTGCTCCGGCGGCGCGCTCACCGCACGGCAAACGCCCCTACAGATCTCCATAAACTTCCACCGCCCGGCCGCTTACGGCAGTGCCATCCCTCATCCACACAACTTGCCGCCTATCCCCCCTAGCGGTGCCCATGTCTTATACAGATAGAATGCCCAGATCACTGCCCCCATGACCAGCCATAACCGGCTACAGCCAGCCCAACCAGCCCGACCACTTTTTCACAACATGAATTTTCGATCTCTAAAGAAAAGACAAAACACTGCCAGCACCCACCAGCACACTCCAAAACAAGCCAGCACCCGTCCGTGCCCGCCGGCGCCCCGTGCCGCTCCCTCCACTGCCAGCCGTCTCTGCTCCGGCGGCGCGCTCACCGCACGGCAAACGCCCCTACAGATCTCCATAAACTTCCACCGTCCGACCGCTTACAGCAGTGCCGTCCCTCATCTGCACAACACACCCGCCTATCCCCCTTTAGCGGTGCCCATGTCTTATACAGATAGAATGCCCAGATCACCGCCCCCATGATCAGCCATAACTGGCTGCAACCGGCCACAGCCAACCCAACCAGCCCGACCACTTTTTCACTGCGCCACCGGCCAGCAGACCCGTCCGCCCCTTCTATTTATAGAGGGGCGTCTCTCCCCACCTCAACACACCTCAACACATCTCTGCCCGTCTCTACCGGCCGCCCGCCCACGGCAAACAGGGCGAAAAGCCAAGCTGCCGTCCCGGCAGCTGCCTCTCACCTCGCCCGCAAATATAGCCGGTCCCCCCCGGCCCATCGGTCTGCTACCGGTCCCGTTCTCTCACCCGGCGGCAGGTCTGGTCCACAAAGGTATCCTTACTTTTCAACGCGTCTAAGTCAATGTTCAAAACTTTGGCAATATGAACAACGATACTCAATCCGGGATTGACCTGACCCATCTCCAGCCGCTGATAGTACTTGATCGAAATGCCACACAGCTCAGCCATCTGTTCTTGGGTCAGACCGCTGGCGTCTCGATAGCGGAACACCTGTCGAGAAAATTCAACATTTACAGACATAAAATACCTCCTATCACTAGGATTTTATGTCTACTATTGCATAAATCAACCGATGATTGGGGGTTGACAATACCAATTGTCACTGCATGTCACTATGCTAGTGGTTATTCTACGATACTCCACTCATTAATCTATGATTTTATGCAACATTTTCAGTTGTTCACCGCTCCACTACCTTTTTACCACTCTGCTGCGCCCCGCCCCTTTTTGCGGCCATACCCCGTTTTTGACGCTCTAAAAGCAGAATATCACGCCTTTTTATAGGGGCATAACATCAACTTATGCTTATAAGGCGTTTTTTCACACCTCTAAAGTCGCTATCCATACTTGCCGGCGCCTTTCGGCCCGTCAAAAAAAGCGCCGCAGCCATCCGCTGCAGCGCTCACGCTCCGTTTATGATCCGCTTCTTTTTCTGTCCTGCCTCCATAGCCCCGCTGCCGCGACCACTGCGGCCGCCCGCCGGGCCCCCGAAAACGCGCCGGGCCCCTGGGCTACCGGCTGCCCGCCCATGCGCGCTGCACCCGCTCCTTTACCCGGTAGTACACCCGCACAAAGCTGCCCGCCACCACAATGCCCACCACAATGGCTCCGGCCACCTGCACCGTGTGCAGGCCGGTAGCCAAAAAGGCGGCGGTGTCTCCGGCCATCCCGTACTCCATGGTATAGTAGATGCCACTGCCCGGCACCAGCGGCAAAAACGACACCACCAGGTATACCGACGCCGGCGTCTTGTGTCGGCGGGCCATCAGCTCACTGTATAAAGTCACTGCGGCTGCCGCCACAAAGTTGGCCAAAATATCTCCCTGGGGCAAAAGCCCCACTACCGCCAGGTACACCGCCCAGCTCAGGCTGCCCCCCAGCGCGGCAAACAGGATCTTTTTGCCCCGCAGCGAAAAAGCCACCCCAAAGCTCAGGCAGGCGGCAAACACAAATACGCAGGCCCACACATCCGCCATCTACACCACCCCCAGTACCGGCTGCAGCACCGCCAGCATCACCGAAACGCCCACCGCGATACCGGCGCCGATGAGCAGCGCCTCGGTCACCTTAATGGTGCCCGCCAGCGCATCGCCGGCCATAAAGTCGCGCAGTGCATTGGTGAAAACGATGCCCGGCACCAGCGTCATCAGCATGCCGATGGTGATCTTGTCCGCCGCCGCCCCCGGCAGCCAGGCAGCCGTCAGCTGGGCGATGGCCGAGCCCGCCGCCGCGCACAGCAGGTTTACAAAAAAGGCGTTTTGGCGTATGCCCCGCAGCGCCATCCCCATACCCCGCAGCAGCGCGCCGATCAGCCCGGCCACCACCGCGTCCTGCCAGCTGCCGCCAAAAAACAGCGCAAACGAGGCGGCGCCGGTGCCGTACACCAGTATCTGCAGCCAGCGCGGGTAACCGGGCCGGGCCGCGATCGCCGCCAGCCGCCGGTCTATCTGCCGCGTATCGCCGGGCGCGGCGCACAGGTCGCGCACCAGCTGGTTATACTGGTCCACCAGGTCCAGGTTGGTGTCGCCCACTCTGGTCTGGCGCATCTTGCTCACCGAGGGCGCCCCCGGCAGCGACAGCGTCAAAATGATCGCCGACGGGATCACAAAAGCCGAGAACTCGCTGGCGCCGTACGCCCGCCCCAGCCGGCGCAGCGCCTCCTCCACCCGGTACACCTCGGCCCCGTGTTCCAGCAGTCCCGCGCCGATACACAGCATCCGGTCAACAAGCGGCTGCGCGTCGGCAGCCGGTGTCTCTCTATCTGGGCTCATCTCTCTTTTTCCCCTCTCTCCGGCGGCACTATTTGCCAAATAGCCACTGGGTCAGCTCGTCCAGCAGCAGGTCTCTGCCCTGCAGGTCCTGGGTGTAGTGGGCCATGGGCACGTTGTCGGTGATGATGCCGTCCGCCCCGCAGGAAAAAGCCTTTTGTATCGTCCCCTCCGAGTTGGTGGTCCAGGCAAACACCCGCTTGTGTTCCAGGTGGGCGGCAGCTACCATCTCGCCGGTCAGCATGCTGGTCTCCACGCTAAAGGCGTCGATCCACTGCATGTCGTAGCGGTCGGCCACCAGCAAAGCCGAGATGTACACCGTGGGCAAGCCCGGCTGCAGCTCCTTTACCTGCCTGAGCAGGTCCAGGTCCATCGAGGCCAAAACGCATTGCCGCATCATGTCGGCGTCTTTGATGGCCGCTATGGTCCTGGCCACCAGCTCCCGGTCGTGGCCGGTGCTCTTGAGCTCGATCATCAAGTCTATGCGCCCCTTGGCCGCCTTTAGCATCTGCGGCAAGCTGGGCACCGGCTCGCCGGCGTATTCGGCGCCAAAATAGCTGCCGGCGTCGTAGCGCTGCACCTGCTCCCAGGTCACCGCCCATACCGGCCGGTCCACCCCCGCCGTGCGGGCAAAGCTGGTGTCGTGCAGGATCACCAGCGCCCCGTCGGCGGTCTGCTGCACATCGATCTCGGCCATGTCCGCCCCGTCGGCCACCGCCCGGTCCAGGGCGGCCACCGTGTTCTCGGGGGCAAACAGGCTGCCGGCCCGGTGGGCCACGATATAGGGGTCGTACCCGGCCGGGGCGGGCAGGTAACCGGCCATCTCGCTCTCGCCAAACAGCCCCACCGCCAGCAAGCTGCACAGCACCGCCACCGCCTGGCGGCCCAGCACGTACCAGCGGCGGCGGGGGCGGCGGTAGGGCGGCCGCTCGGCGCCCATACAGCGGTAGTAAAAAGCCACTACCGCCGCCACCAGCACCACCGTGGCAAACACCGGCAGCGCCATCCGCACAAAACTGGCCCCGCTGCCGTAGAGGCTGCGAAACGCATAGCGCGCGGCGCTGCCGCTGTAGCGCAGCTTGGTGTAAGCCGCCAACCCGCCTACCGCCGCGGCCAACAGCGCGCCGGCTGCCAGCCAAAACAGCACCGTCGTCAGCAGTATGCGCCCCAGTGCCCGGCGCATGTTGCCCCGCAGCAGGCGCCAGCTGGTCTTGATCGAGGAAAAAAAGTGCTCCTCTCCCAGCACCATGGCCGGCATCCCCAGCAGGTAAAAAAACAGCAGCGCGCAGCTCAGCGCCACCAGCGCGATATACGCCGCCGTGAGCGCCTTGCTCTGCCAGATAAAATCGGTGATGAACTCCGGCAGCTGCACCTGGGGCAGTATCCCGCCGGCCAGTGGCCAGGCAGTCAGGGCAAACAGCGGCAGCACCAGCAAAATGCCGATGTTGCGGGGCAAAAACAGCCGCATGGTGCGCACCGCCGCCCGGCCGCACAGGCTCCACACGGCGGTGCGCTGCCGCTGCCAGCCGGCCTGGCAATAGCACAGCTGCCACACCATCTCAAACAGCAGGTACAGCCCCAGCAGCAGCCCCGCCGCCAGCAGCAGGGCCACCGCCGCCGGGCTGTGCAGCAGCTGCCCCAGCGTCTGCTGCCCCAAAAAGGTGAGCCCCGATACCCGTATAGCCCGCCGCAGCAGCGCGTTCAGGGCCGGCAGCACCACTGCAAACCCCAGCAGCTTATAGAGCACCTCAAACAGCAGCAGCGTGCTCCCGCCGCGCAGCGCGATCGAAAGCACCTGCCGCGCCTCTGCCCACGATCTCTTCACAGCGCGCTCATCTCCCCCAACTTCTGTGTGCCCATTGTAGCGCATCGGGCCGCCGGCCGTCAAACGGCACCTCCGCCGCCCGTCCCCGCCGATCTCCCCTTCACAATATGCCCCATCCGGCGCCCCGCTAAAGCCCGCCGCGCCACCCGGCCCCCCTCTTTGCAGCGGGCTGGTCGGTTTTGCTGCCGGCTCGGCACGCCAAAACAGGGCCGGCGCGGCCCCGTGTGCCGCCCAGCCCTGTACCGCCCGCGATCAGATCACCTTCTCCAGCTCTCCCCGCAACCGCTTGATGATGCGCTTTTCCAGCCGCGAGATGTACGACTGCGAGATGCCGATCATCGCCGCCACCTCTTTTTGGGTGTGCTCCTTGTAGCCGCCCAGCCCAAAGCGCATCTGCATGATGATGCGCTCCCGCTCCGGCAGCCGCTGTACCGCCTCCACCAGCACGCCCCGCTCGGTGGCCTGCTCGATGCCGCGGCCCACACAGTCGGGCTCGGTGCCCAGTATGTCCGAGAGCAGCAGCTCGTTGCCGTCCCAGTCCACATTCAGCGGCTCGTCGATCGAGAGATCCTGGTGCTTGTTCGACGCCTTGCGCAAAAACATCAGGATCTCGTTTTCGATACAGCGGGAGGCATAGGTGGCCAGCTTGATATTTTTGTCCGGCTTAAAGGTGCCCACCGCCTTGATCAGGCCGATGGTCCCGATCGATATCAGGTCCTCCACCCCCACCCCGGTCGACTCGAACTTCTTGGCGATGTACACCACCAGCCGCAGGTTGTGGACGATCAGCTTCTCGCGGGCCCACTCCTCCCCCCGCTCCAGGGCGGCAAATACCGGCCCTTCCTCGCTCTTTTGCAGCGGGGCCGGCAGCACCTCCGGCCCGTTTATGTAGTGTACATGTCTGCCCAAAAATATCTTTTGCAGCAGTCGTATCAGTGCATGCATCTTTTTCCTCCCTCGCTCTCATCTCACACGGCCGGTCTCTGTTTTTTCCGTGTGCGCTCCCGCAGCCGGTATCCGCCGCCGGGGCCGCTCTTTTCTCTGTGCGGGCGCCCGCCGGTCCGGCCGCTCTCTATCGTCTCTCTGTCACGGCGCCACGATCTGTGGGCTCAGCAAAAAGCTGCACCCCTCCTGCCCTATAGCGTGCCCCACAATGCCCACCGCCACCCGGTCGGTCTGTTTTACACACTGATCGCCCTCAAATATCTGCAGGCTGTCCGGGTAAAAAATGGGCAGCAGCCCCCCGCCCGACACCGTGTGGTAAGGAATGAGCAGCAGCCCGGCCGGGCTCTCTTCGCGGGGGTGCTGCAGGTACCGGCGCTGCTCGGGGGTCAGCAGGTCCTCCACGCTGGCGCGGTCGGCCAGCACCACCGGCACCATGCGAAACGGGTCCTGCAGGCTGTTGCCGGTATCCACAAAGCCGGTCCCCTGGGCGCTGGCTGATCCTTTTTGTACCCGCACCCGCACCTTGCGGTTTTGAAAGCGCCCCAGCAAAAAGCTCACGCACTCCACCAGCAGATAGGCGATGCCGGCCAGCGCCACCAGCACCGTAATGGGCAGGTCAAAGTACAAAACGCCGTTTATGTAGGCCAGCTTGCCCGGCGAAAAAGCCATCTCCAGCCCCACCATCAGCCCGGCAAACAAAAAGTTTACCGCCAAAAAGTACAGCGTATTTTTAAGCAGGCCCCGCCAGCCGGCAAACGGCAGCCCCAACACCACCGTCGCTAAGCACAGCGCCACCTTCAGCCACAGGCTATTGAGCCCCGGCACCAGAATAAATACCGACAATACCCCCGACAGCGCGCTGGCCCCCAGCAGCCGCAGCCGGCTGGTGGGCTGGTGGGTAAAGTAGGTGGTGGCCGACAACAGCAGGTAATTGAGCACCAGGTTTATCACCACCAACACGTCCACGTACACCGTCACCGCATCTCCCCCTCTCCTGCTCAAAGTATTTAAAAGCTGCTCAAAGCAGCTCTCGGTACTTCTGATGATAGACCGCCTGGGGCTAGACATTTGTCAAATAGTGGCAATCAGTTCCGGCGGCGGCTGCCGATCATTGGCGGTGTGATTTATATAGCCTGCACATTTTCTCCATGCAGAATGTACACAAAACACGAAAATACGCCGGTAGGACAATTGTCCTTTTTTCTCTCCCCGCCACTTTGCTATACTCTATAAGTAAGAGATACCCCTCACTGCAGGGGCCCCTCCCTGGGGTCTGTGTAGTGGGGGTATTGCGCTCATTTGGGGGCGATTTTTGCCCCGTCAGCGCCTTTTACACCCATCGCGCCCGGCGGTCTCTGCCGCGGCCACAACAAAAACAGGAGGTACTAGACATGCCCAGAAAGATCATCTTAGACGTAGACACCGGTACAGACGACGCCGTGGCCATCGCCGCGGCCATCAACTCGCCCGATATCGATCTCATCGCCCTCACTACCGTCAACGGCAACCGCAATGTGGAATACACCACCTATAACACCCTGCAGGTGGTGGAGTATCTGGGCGCCGACGTACCGGTATACCGCGGCTGCGCACACCCCATCGCCGCCACGCTGGACCCCCGCCGCAAGCCCGGTATGCCCTACTATGTGAGCTCCCGCCCCAAAGATGGCGATGTGCACGGCGATCACCTCGACATCCCCGCCCCCACCATCAAAGAGCAGGATCTCAACGCCGTCTCCTTTATCGTCGACTGCCTCATGCATTCCGACGGCGACATCACCCTGGTGCCGGTGGGCCCGCTCACCAACATCGCCACGGCCCTGCGCATCGAGCCGCGCATCAAAGACAAGATCCAGGAGATCGTGCTCATGGGCGGCGGCTACAAGTTCGGCAACCGCTCGCCGGTGGCCGAGATGAACATCTGGGCCGACCCCGAGGCGGCCAAGATCGTCTTTTCCAGCGGTGTAAAGGTCACCGCCTGTACCCTCGACAGCACCCATCAGGGGGCCAACATCACCAATGAAGAGTGCGAGCAGATGGCCAAGCTGGGCACCAGAGCCGGTGAGATGTGCGCCAAGTTCATCGCCAAGCGCATCTGGGCCTACCACAACTGGGACCCCACCCAGCACAACGGCCAGGCCCCCATCCACGACCCGCTGGCCGTGCTGGCGGTCATCGACCCCACCATCCTCACCGAGGTACACCACACCTATGTGGATGTCGACTTCTCGGGCGGCAACGCCGACGGCCAGACCATCTGCGAGATAAACTTCACCACCCAGGAGGCTCACGAGCCCAACGCCTACATGGCCCTCAACGCCGACCGCGACAAATTTGCCAAAATGCTCTTAGAGATCCTGGCCATCAAATAGCCGCTCTGTCCGCCCCGTGATCTTAAAAAGGCAGCTGACGCACCGCCGTCAGCTGCCTTTTTTGTGCCCCATCGCCGCTCTCCGCATCCCACACGCCCCGCCCAACGCCCAATTCATGCCGCCAACCGCCAAATTGCGCCCCACCGGCGCTGCCACCCCGGCATTTTGCCCCCAAAAGGCCCCGTAATTACCCGGCAGCTCCCTACCGGCAGTACCGCCACCCAGCTTTTGGCCCAGCCGGGTAGCAGTCCTCTGCCATCCGTGGCACCCCAACGCATCACACCACTACTCTACCACTGCACCACTGCTCTGCCGCCACTCCTTTTAAGCCGCAGTGCCCCGCCGGCGCTGCCGCCCAGGCATTTTGCCCCCAAAAGGCCCCGTAATTACCCGGCAGCTCCCTACCGGCAGTATCGCCGCCCAGCTTTTGGTACAACCGGGTAGCAGCCCTCTGCCATCCGTGGCACCCCAACGCATCACACCACTACTCTACCACTCCACCACTCCACTGCACCACTGCTCTGCCGCCACTCCTTTTAAGCCGCAGTGCCCCACCGGCGCTGCCGCCCACAGCCTTTTTAGAAAAAAGATCCGCTTTCGCACCACACCTCTCCCCCCATATTGCCGCCATCCCCAATGCCCCCCGCTCAGCCGATAACACCTCTCCCATCACCACTCCATCAGTGCTCTCGCCCCCCCACCCGTGCCACCGACCGCTCTCGCGCCTGCCCTAAAAATATCTGTTTCCCGTCTCCCGCTCGGGACCGCCGCCCGGCCGCGGCCGGCCCCCCAAGCACCCACCGGCATCTCACTTAAAAGATCTGGCGTTCCCCCGTCTCCCCACGCCAAATAACGCCGCCCCCAGCGCCTGTTGCCCGCTCTGTAAAAACGCGCCCCTGCTGCTCTACTGTTCTACTGCTCTGCTCCCCTACGGTTCTGCTCCTCCGCCCCAGTCGCACGCCTGTTATGTCTGTGCAAACAAGTCGTTTTACCGCCTAGCTGCCATGTTTCCGCCCCTCAACTCGCAGCGATACCCCCACATCCCCCCAACACCTCACCAATACCTCTCCAACACTTCACCAGTATCTCATCGGCGGCGCCGCGCATTTTCTCTCACGGCAAAAAAAGCCGTCCCTAATATTGCACCCAGAATATGCGCTGCCACCCCGTTTTTCTCCGCCAAAAGATATCTGCTTTTATTTCCCCGCCAATATGGTCCGGCACCTCTCTGCCTGCGTTTACGCGCCGGGCGGGGCAGATCCTCCGCACCGGGCGGGGCAGGCATCGTTATCGTGTAGCTTTTGTCCTCTCTCCGCGCGTCTTTATCATCTGGGAGGCCGGGCGCAAAGCTGCTCTCTGGCCGGTGGCCCGGCAGCGCATTTTTTAGCGGCAACATCGCGTGCGCCGGGCGGGCCCGCTCTAAAGTGTTCCTTGGCAGATATACGGTCGGCGGGCGCCGGCGCTTTTTGCTCCAACAGCCGCCTTTTCGGTCGATCTTGTCCCCAATCGCCCCAAAAAGGCCCGTTTTTACAATTTGGTAACAATTTAAAATTTGTCAAAAATGTATAGCTTTTCTCTGCGACTTCACCGCCGTACAAGCAAAAAATCAGCCTGTGGCCGCCCTCACTCTGCGTTTAAGTGCACAAATATCATCTTGTATATGCAAATAGCTGATGTTAAAATCAGTAATAATTTTGAGAGCCCAAGACAGCCCAAGATAGCCCAAAGAAACCACCCCCCGCTATATCCGGCGCCTTTTTGCGCTGATCCGCGGCAGGTGCACACCGCCCCAGAACCACTTCGTGTACCTTTTCGTTCACACCAAAAAGTATTTTTTAAAACAGAAAAAGACAAGCCCACATTGAGCAGGCTCGTCTTAAAAACTAAAAAAGCAGTAGAAAACTGCATCTCTATTTTGAACGGAAAAGTACAGAAATCCGCGCCCAACGGCTCTCAAACCTCTTTTTACACGTCCTAAACAGCCAAGATCAACGCGCAAACAAACCCTGTTTGCACCTTTTTGAGAGGAGGATACTTATGAGAGCAGCCAAGCGGATCGGCGCTGCTTTTGCCGTTATGGCCCTGCTTTTGCACACCGGCTCTGCCTTAGCGCTGGATGCAGATACCAGTGTTTGCTGCCCCCATCACCCCACCCACACCGAGAGCTGCGGCTACCGATCAGAATACCCCGACCAGCCCTGCACCTTTGTTTGCCCCACCTGCCAGTCGCTGCCCGCCGGTGAAGACGAGCATGCGCCCCCAGCCGGCGAAAGCGCGCCGCCCGAGACCGGTGCGGGCGCGGCGGCACCGCTGCCCTCCGGCACCGCTTCGGCCCCCGCCGACGGCCCGGCACCGGCAGAGCAGCCCGCCAGCCCGGCGCAGTCTGTCATTCCGGCACAGACCGAGATCACCACCTTTACCCAGCTCAAAAGCGCCATCGACGCTGCAGCCGGCAGCTCGGCGGTGCTCTCTCTATCCGGTGAGATCTACATGGAAGAGCTGCTCACGATACCGGCGGGCACCGCAGTCACGCTGCAGGGCGGCGGCACGCTGGCCCGAGATGCCCGCTACACCGGCCTGTTCTTTCTTGTCCAAAAGGGCGGTGCACTGAATATCGACGGCATCACGCTCGACGGGCGGGGCCTGGCGGCCAGCTCCAACGGCCTGATCTGCAGCTACGGCGCAGTGGCGCTCAACACCGGGGCCCTGCAGGGTATCCACTGTCTCGGCGGCTCCTCAAATTACCAGCGCAGCGCAGTCAGTGTCGTGGGCCTCGACGCCACCTTTACCATGACCGGCGGCCAGATACGGGATAACACCTACACCCAGCCGCGCAGCAATCAGCATATCGGCGCAGTTATGGCTGTAGATGGGGCCACGATCGAGCTGTCTGGCGGGCAGATCACCCAAAACACGCTGGAGGCCAGCATCTCTGCGGCGGTCGTGGTGTTTGGCGGTACCGACAAAGAGGTAGATTCGCACCTGTATATCAGCGGCGACGCCCAGATCACCGACAACGTCGCCTATAACGGCGGCGTACTGCTGGGCAACTCCAATGCCTCCTCTCTGTGGAGCGACCTGGGGCTGGCGGTCTGCCAGATGGATGGCGGGCTCATTGCCCGCAACACCGCCCAGGGGTTCGGGGGCTACACCAAAAACTACGGCGGCGGGGTCATGGTGTACTACCACGCCGACTTTACCATGAACGGCGGCCAGATCCTGCAAAACACCGGCAAGATGGGGGCTGGCGTGTGTGTGACCGACGGTTTTGTCGAGTCTGGCGCCTATGCCGCCGGCTGGTCGTACCAGGAGCTGTGGATAGAGAAATACAACATCCCCGGCGCCTTTCGCCTAAACGGCGGCGAGATATCCGGCAACCGGGCCATCGGCGGCGGCACCGGCGATGAGGGCTGCGGCGGCGGCATATACATCGCCTCGAATCAGGTGACGCTAAGCGGCGGCAGCATTACCGACAACAGCGCCGGCCGTCAGGGCGGCGGCGTGTATGTGGGCTGTGTGCCCTATGTGCTGCACGTGTACGACGCGCTGATCACCGACAATACCGCCGAGCTGCTGGGCGGTGGGCTGTGGTTTTGCCCCACCGGTGACGCCACCAATGCAGTGACCAACGGCGGCGCCATCTACGGCAACCGGGCCGGTGGGGCCGGCGACGATTTTGTCGCCGTGCCGCAGACCGGCAAGCTCTACACCACCAACCTGGCCGACCGCATGCTCGGCGGCGGCGCGGTCAGCTGGTACCGCGACGGCGGTGTCGAGCTACTCGACGGCGACCAGCTGGGCCAGCCCGACCAGACAGCACGATTTGACCCCCAAGACCCCGGTCAGCGGCTGACCGACATCCAAAACAGCACCCAGGGGCATGCCCTGAAGGCGGTGGTTTCGCCGGCGGCACAGCAGCTGGCCCAAAGCCGGGCCAAGCTCTACATCACCGGCAACCGCGCCCCGCGCGGCGGCGGCGTTGGCTCGAACGGCAGCGTGATCATCGGCACACCGCAGCAGGAGTACACACTACAGGTGCGCAAGGTGTGGCCCGACGGTGTTTTGCCGGCGGCGCAGGCGGCGGTGACCGTGGCCCTGCAGATCGGCGACTATCAGCTGGATACCGTGGTGCTGGAACAGAAAAACAGCTGGCAGGCCACCTTTACCCAACTGCCAGACCCCGCAACACTGGGGGAGCTGCAGGTACAGGTGCTCGAGACGCCGGTGCCCGACGGCTTTGCCCCCAGCTACTCGCAGGCGGTGGTGGATGAAGACGCCAAGACCATCTCGATCACCATCACCAACACACCGCTGCCCACCGCCACCGGCTCGCTCACGGTGGAAAAAACGGTAGCCGGCACCGGCGGCGAGACCGACCGCGATTTTACCTTTGTGGTGCAGCTGAGCGACACCGCCGTTTCGGGCGTATACGGAGAGATGCTGTTTACCGGCGGTAAGGCGCAGTTCACGCTCAGGCACGGGCAGCGGTGTACCGCCACCGGCCTGCCCGCCGGCACCACCTACCGGGTGACCGAGGCCGAGGCCGATGAGGACGGCTACCGCACCACCGCCACCGGCGACAGCGGCGCGATCGCCGCCGGGCAGATGAGCACGGCGGTATTTACCAACTGGCGCGACAGCCAGACGCCGAGACCGCCCGCCGAGACCGAGACCGGCTCTCCCGGCTCCCCCGCTACCGGCGGGAGCGTATCGGCGGTGCTGCTGCTCATATCCGCGGTGGCGGCGGGGTCGCTGCTGCTGTTATACCGGCGGCGCTGGGGCTATCGCCCCAAACACAGCAAGTAAAATAGCGCGGCCGAGAAAGGCAAAAGACCGGGCTGTCCGTGTAAGGACAGCCCGGTCTTTTATCTGCGGATGGATGGGGCCGCTTGGCCGGGCATACCGCCCGGGCGGCACCGCGGCAGCGCGCCTTTTTAACTACACCTCGAAGTCGGCGGCGCTGCGGCCGGTCACGACCTGATGGACGAACGCCTTCACCTTGACGTGCTCGGGGTGATCTTGATATACCGCCAGCGCCTGGCGGTCACAAAGCTCTGCATACAGGCAGACATCGGCCCCGCCGGGGGTGAAATTGAGCCCCACCTGGGCCATTAGCAGCCCGGGGACTTTGCCCACTAGCGCCTCCAGCTTTTGTTTCATGATGGCGGCGTTCTCCGCCCGGGTGCGGCCGTCGGCCTCTTCTGCCAAATTCCACATAACGATATGCTTTACCATAGATAAAACCTTCCTTTCTCTGGTCCGGCCATACGGCCGGTGTGCTGCTCGCCCGTCTGTCTGCATTATACCAAATCTGGGCGCCGGTGTAAAAGCTCTTTAACGGCCGGGCCGGCACTGCTTTTCCCGCCGGCGCCGAGAAGAAATCGTCACAAAACCGTAATGCGTCTGTAAGAAACAGCGCTAGATTTTTACCGCCTGTTTCGCTATACTGAAAAAAGAGACCGGCGGGCGCACACAGCCGCCCGCTACAACAAAGGAGGTGTGCCTGTGAAGACCTTTTTTAAGTGGCTGGGCCGCATCGTCTGCTGCCTGCTCTTGCTGCTTATCGTCGGCGGCACCGCTCTTACCCTGTACTGCCATCACCAGTATGCGCAGATCATCGAAAAGGAACCGGTGGCGCAAAAGGTGGCCGCGCTCAAACAAAAAGAGGGCTATGTGCCGCTGGAGGAGATGAGCGACTACTACCTGGAGGCGGTGGTGGCCGTGGAGGACCACCGCTTTTACGACCACGGCGGCATCGACCCGCTGGCACTGGTGCGCATCTTCTTTGACAGCGTGCGCGCCGGGCACATCGTGGGCGGCGGCAGCACCATCACCCAACAGCTGTGCAAAAACATCTACCTGAGCCAGGAGCAGACCATTACCCGCAAAATAACCGAGGTGTTTTTTGCCCTGGAGGTGGAAAAAGAGCTCTCTAAAGACGAGATACTGGAGCTGTACTGCAACGACGCCTACTTTGGCAACAACTGCTACGGCATCGGGCAGGCCAGCGCCTACTACTACCAAAAAGCGCCGGCCGACCTCACTCTGGAGGAGGCCACCTTTTTGGCCGGTCTCCCCCAGGCGCCCAGTTATTTTGCCGACAACCCCGACCAGGGGCGCCAGCGGCAGGAAGAGGTGCTGGACGCGATGGTAAAATACGGCTATTTGAGTGAGAGCGACCGCCCCAGCCTGGCCTGAACCCCAAAAATAAAACAGAGCGCCGGATACGCATACCGTACCCGGCGCTCTGTTTTATTGCGCGGGCCCCGGGTCGGGGAGCCGCACAGCTACTCTTTTTTTAGACAGTGCAGACAACAGCCGTCCTGCAGAGAAAAAAGGCGGCCACAGGCGGGGCAGCGGTGGCTCTCTTGCAGCGCCGCCAGCGCCCGCGGTTTGCCCACTGTTTTTATGTGGGCTACAAACGCCGGCAGATCGACCTGATAGCGGCGGCGGTAATTTTTATAGAGCGGCAGCAGCTTTTTGCAGGGCCAGCTCGCACAGGTCAAACACCCGCCGGCCCCGCGCGCCTGCACACAGCCGCGTATGGCACATTTTTGGCACGACACCGCAAGCTGCGCCGCCGGCCCCCGGCAGCCGCCACAGGGCTTTTTGGCCGCCAGGTAACGGCTGCACAGGCCGCAGTACACCCCGCAGGGGGCCAACAGCTCTACCCGCTCCTGCACCACAGCTCCCCCCTTCTGCCTCAAGGCCCTCAGCGCCGGGGGCCTACTCGTACTCCAGTATGCGGCAGCTGCCCTGTAACGCCGCCAGCGCCCCTTGGGCCATAGCCAGCATCTCGCTCTCCCCGGGGTAGACGAACACCGGGGCGATCAGGTCTACGCGCTCTTTTATCTGGCCGGTGAAGCGGTCGCTGTAGGCCATACCGCCGGTGAGCACGATGCCGTCGACCCGGCCGCAGAGCACCGCCACCATAGCGCCGATCTGTTTGGACACCTGGTAGGCCATGCTCTCCAGCACCAGCGCCGCAAACGAGTCGCCGTTTTTGATCATCTTCTCACATACCCGCAGATCGTTGGTGCCCAGCAGCGCCTGCATGCCGCTCTGGTTGGTGATGAGATCCACCATCTCCTGCCGGGAGTACTGGCCCGAAAAGCACATGTCGATGACCGGTACCAGCGGCAGCGCCCCGCTGCGCTCGGGGGTGAAGGGGCCCTCCCCCATCATGGCGTCGTTGACGTCGATGACCCGCCCGTAATGGTGGGCGCCGACGGTGATGCCGCCGCCCATGTGGGCCACGATGAGCCGGCTGTTTTGATAGCTCTTGCCCAGCTCTGCACAGGCCCGGCGGGCCATAGCTTTGGCGTTGAGCGCGTGGAAGATGCTGCGCCGCTCGATACCGGGCATGCCGGTGAGCTTGGCCTGGGGCACCAGCTCGTCGGTCACCACCGGGTCAACGGTAAAGGCCGGTATGCCCAGCGCGTCGCCGATATCCCGGGCGATGAGCCCGCCCAGCGAGGAGGCGTGCAGGCTGGCCTCGCCGCTGGACAGATCCTCCACCATCTTGTCGCCGATGCGGTAGGTGCCCGAATCCAGCGGCTTTACCATGCCGCAGCGGCCGACCACCGCATCCAGCACGATGTGCTCCTGCTCCTGACCCTGCCCGGCCTCCCGCAGGGCCTGCATCACCATCTGCTGGCGCAGCGGCTTTTGCCCCATCACGCTGCCGCAGCGGTCCAGCTCGTCGCGGTCGTGGGTCAGGGCCCTCTCCAGCACACATTGCTGGTCTTTATACACGGCGATCTTGGTGGTGGTAGAGCCCGGATTGATCGCCAGGATATAATATGCGCGCACCGCGCACCTCCTCCTTGGTTTGGGCCCGCCGGCTGCCCGTGCCGGTCGGCGGGCGGGCAGAGTAAGTTTTACAGCCACACCTCGCCGGTGCGGATCGTGCGCGCGCCGGCAGCGCCGCAGAGCGCCAAAAACGCATCGACGGCCGCCGGTGCGGCGCAGAGCTGCCAGGTGTTTTTTTGCCCCGGCAGCGGGGCGGCTCCCAACTGCCGCAGCTCCTCTTCGGGGGCCTCTTTGTCAAAAGACGCCAGCGCCAGCTCCCGGCCCTGGGCGCACGTGTCGGCGGCGAGCGACAGGATACAGTCGAGCCGGTCCAGCTGGCCGAGCAGCAGCCGCATATCGCCCCGCCCCTGCACCGTGATGAGCAGCCGGGTGGTCTGCCCGTCGTACTGCGGGCTGGCGTGTATCTCGCTGATGTTGAGCCCCGAGCGCCGGATGAGGATGGATATCTGGTCGAGCACCCCCACCCGATCTTGCACATGCAGGTGCAGTTTATGTGTTTTTTGCAGCAAAGTCTCTCACCTTCTATGCGCCGCCTGTCGGCCGGTCCTGGGCCGACAGGTAGCGCTTAAAGTCATCGGCCGGCATGGGCCGGCTGAACAGGTAGCCCTGGGCGCAGTCGCAGCCCAGCTGTGCCAGCAGCTGTAGCTGGGTCTCGTCTTCCACTCCCTCGGCGATGGTGGCGATGCCCATCTCCCGGCACATCTGCACCGTGTGGGCCACCACGGCCCTGGTGCGCTCGTTCTGGCCGATCTGGGTGACCAGGCTGCGGTCGAGCTTTACCACGTCCACATCCATGCCGGTGAGCATGGACAGGTTGGTGTACTTGGTGCCGAAGTCGTCCAGCGAGATCAGGAAGTGTTCGCCTTTCAGCTTTTCGCTGATGGCCGCCACCGTCTCTTTGCCCACCTCGCCGACAGTCTCGGTGATCTCGATCTCGATGGTGTGGCTGTCTACCCGGTACTGCGCCAGCAGCTGTTGCAGCATCTGGGTCAGGTCGGTCTCCAGCAGCGTGATGCGCGAGAAGTTGAGCGAGATGATCAGCGGCTCGAGGCCCTGCGCCGCGCGCCGGCTCTGGAACTTGCACACCTCTTCGAAAATAAAGAAATCGATGTAGCGGATCAGCCGCAGCCGCTCGAAAAACGGGATGAACCTGGCCGGCGGCAGCACCTTTTTCGTCTGCGGGTCGACGCTGCGCACCAGCGCCTCGGCCCCCACCACCCGGCCGGTGGCGATATCCACTTTGGGCTGCAGATACATCTGGTAAACGCCGCCGCGCAGGTCGGCCAGCAGCTGCTGCAGCACCTGGGGCCGGTTGTGCTTGCTCACCGTCTGCCGGTCGCTGTAATAGCGCTGTTTTTCCACCAGCATCTGCTCGCGGGCGTGCTCCAGCTGGGCCTGCAGCTCCGGCTCGTCGTCGGTCCAGCTGGTGCCCAGCGCCACCCCGTTGGAGGTGACTCCGAACAGGTCTTGCCGCAGGGCCGATACCGCCCCCTCAAAGTCCTGCTGCCCGATATCCTGACAGAACACCAAAAACTCGTCGCCGCCGGGCAAAAACACCCGTTCGTCGCCAAAGCGGTCGCAGATGCAGCGGGCCGTCTGCCGCACCACCTTGTCGCCCTCGGCGTAGCCGTACTGGTCGTTTATCTGCTTTAGGCCGTTGATATCGGCGACCAGAACGCCCAGGCTGGCAAAGCTCTGCTCGTCGATGCCGGTCAGGTACGCCACATAGCGCCGGCGGCCCTGCAGGCCGGTGAGCGGGTCGTGCTCGCGCAGAAAGTCGATGCTGCGCTGCTGCTCCAGCCGCTGGAAGGCGGCGTAGAGCAGGGCGACGGCGATCTCGAAAAAGCTCTGCCGGTAGTAGCTGTGGCGGCAGTTGACCATGCACAGGTAGTACTGTTTTTGCCGCTTTTGACCCATGGGCATAAACGGGGCGGCAAACAGATTGTACACCCCCAATTTAGAAAACAGCTGGTACAGCACCACGCTGCTGTGTTTGAGCAGCTGGATATCCTCTATCTCGAGCTTGCGCTGCTCTCCCATCAGTTCGGCCACCTGGCCGGTGAGACGCACGCTCTCCCAGTTTCTGGCCTGTTCGGTGCGCAGTTCATCGCGCCACAGGGGGTAGAACCTGAGCAGGTCGGCGCCGGCGTCGTACTCCAGCCACAGCACCTCGCCGGCGCCGTAGTGGGCCGCCACCGCCGCACCGGCGATATCTATGGCCCGCTGGCGGTCGGGGCAGTCCTCCAGCTCTTTTAAAAGCACCTTTACATCGGTCTGCACAGCCTGTGCGTGCGACACATCCGACAAGTCGGTGATGTCGACGGCCACCTCCATGCGGGCCGGGCGGCCCTGGTAGTTGATGAGCTTGTCTTTGATGATATAGTCGCGCTGCAACAGGTTGTTGGCGTGCTCCCACACGTAGGGGCGGTCGAAGCGGAGCAGGTGGTTGGTGCAGAAGGCGCAGGGGGCATCCAGCCCCTGCAGCGCCTTATAGCACTTTTGGCCCAGGTACTCCTGGCCCACAAAGCCCAGGTTCTCGGCGCCGGTGGGGTTTATATACAGCAGCTGGTAGGTGACCGGGTCGCTGATGTAGAGCACGTCGTCAAACTCGTCTATCAGCGAGTCTTTGGCCGTTGGCATACTGCCGGGCTCGGCCCGCTCTTCGGGCTCGACGGTGGGCTGGTCGATCTGGGTGACTACCCGCTGCGAGCGCCCCTTTATGCACATGTCGTCGGTGTAGAACACATACCGGTCGCGGCCGCGCTGCTTGGCCTGATACAGCGCGATATCCGCCTTTTGGTACAGCTCGGGGAAGGTGTCGCCGCAGGCCGGGCACAGCGATATACCCACCGAGCAGCTGAGCCCCTCGAAGCTGCGGCGAAAGCTGGCGCAGATCTGGGCGGCTTTTTTCTCGGCGATGTCGCTGTCGGCAATGTTTTTCATAAAGATGATGAACTCGTCGCCGCCCATGCGGCCCACCACGTCGTCGGCGCGAAAGCCGGCCTGCAGCTTGCCGGCCATCTGAGATAGTACCCGGTCGCCGTACATGTGGCCAAAGCTGTCGTTTATCTTTTTAAAATCGTCTACGTCGATGATCAAAAAGGCGTGCATGCCCCCGGCGGGCACCTCGGCCAAAAAGTCGCGTATCAGCGTCTCGGATACGCCTTTGTTGTATAGCCCCGTCAGCGAGTCGCGCCGCGACTGGTACTGCAGCGAGAGCTCCTCTCTCTTTTGCTTGTCGATATCCTTTACATAGCAGAGCATCTTCACCGCGTCAGAGACCGGGTCTTTGATGATGTGGGCGGTCATGCGCACCCAGCGCAGGCGCTCGCCCATCCCGATCTGGCGGTACTCCATGCTCACCTCGGCCTGACCTTCGCCGTACCGCTCAAGCAGCTGTCCGCGGCCAAAGCAGCGCTCGAAATCGGCCCGCTCCTCCGGGTGCAGGCGGCGGCGCATGAGCAGCTGCAGGCTGTGCTCGTAATTTTGCTGGCGGCCGGGGCCGATGAGCTCGGCCCACTGGCCGGTGGCTTCGTCCACCGTGTTGGCGCTCAGGTCCACCTCGGCGTAAGAGAGCACGTCGGCCAGCATGGCCTGCCGATATTTCTCCTCTTTGATAAAGGCGTACTCGGTCTCTTTTTGGTGGGTGATATCCTCCACCAGGCCAACGGCCCGCCGGGGCGTGCCGGCCGGGCCGGGCACGGCGGTCATCGAGAGGCGGTCCCAGATGTATTTGCCGTGCACATTGCGGGCCTTGATCACGGTGCTCACCCGCGGTGCGCCGCGCTGTATATCCCGGTAGGCCTGCAGGTAGGGCTCTATGTAGTCGGGGTGGATGATCCCCCGGTCGATCAGGGACTGGGGCACGTCGTCCACCCGCTGCGGCAGGCCGTAGATCTCGGCGGCGCGGCTGGTGTATACGTTGTAGCCGCCGTCGATGTGGTAGTCGAACACCGCGCCCCCGGTCTGGTCCATGGCGATGCGAAAGCGCTCCTCGCTCTGGCGCAGCTCCTCCTCCACCTTTTTGCGGTCGGAGATGTCGAGCACCACACAGTTCATGTAGGGCACGCCGTGGTCCTCGCCGCCAAAACTGCCCCTGGTCAAGATCCAGGTCAGCTTTCCGTCGCCGCGGGTCACCCGCTTTTCAAACTCAAAATTGCGCTTTTGGTCGGCGTAGGCGGCGCCGGTCACCTGCATGATGTTGGGCACATCCTCGGGGATGATGGCGGCGATGAGGCGGTTTCCCAGCTTGTCGCGCATCTGCTGGGCGGTGTAGCCGTACAGGCGAAAAAAGCTGGGGCTGCCATACAGCAGCGTAAAGTCCTCATCCATGCGCACGCGGCAGATACCGCCGGGCAGGTTGTCGGAAAAGTCTTCCAGCTCGCGGTTTTTCTTCAGCAGATCGGCGGCGGTGCTGGCCAGCTTCTGGTTGAGCAGCGCCCGCTCGGTGATGTCGACGAAAACGCCCACCAGGATCTCGTCCTGCCCCTCAAACAGCCGCCGGCCGCGGTCGAGCACCCACACGCTGCCGCCGTCTTTTTTGAGCAGGCGAAATTCGGCCTCGAAGGTGTTCCCCACCGCCAGCTGGCCGGTGATGGCCTCCACAGTCGGCTGCCGGTCGTCGGGGTGCAGGGCGCCGATGAGCAGCCCGCCGGTGGCGCGCTCGAACTCCTCGTAGCTGTAGCCCAGCATGTGCAGCAGCTGCTGGTTGACAAAGCGCAGCGGCGCCCCCTCCTGGTACCGGGCGCCGGCGATGCCCGCCGCCACCGCCTCGCCGAGCTGGGCCAAAATATCCAGCTGCAGCTCAAGCTCCACCGCCTGCCCGCCCTTAAAAGAGAGCTCCAGCGGCAGCAGCTGCCCCAACTTGTTTTGCATGGGCGTCGACACGTGCACCGCCTGCAGGCCCAGACGGCCGCCGCTCAGCTGCTCGATCTTGGCGCTGATGCGCAGCTCGGTGCCGCGGTCGCCGTACCGCAGGTACAGCCGGGCCATGGCTAAAAAGCCGTCGCCGTCGCCGCTCACCTGCAGCTCCTGCCAGCACATGTCGTCGGGGGCGCTCACCCCCTGCAGCTCCCGGTCGAGCAGCTCGGTCAGGTGGCGGTCATCGGGCGCCCACGCGCGGCTGCCCACGCCGATGCCAAAGGCGCCGGGCGCAAAAAAGGTCAGGGTCTTGGGGACGTCGCGGTCTTTTAAATAAGCGGTGCAAAAGGCCTTTAAAAAGGCCTCTGCACGCGCGTGCTCTCTATCCATAAATACGCTCCTCGCGCCCGGTCTTCTCCTGTCTGCCCCACTGCAGCCCGCGCAGACCCCGGCGCCTGTTGTCTAGCTCTCATTGTACCATACCGGCCCCCGCAAGTCACCGTTTTTATCACCCGGCGGGCGGGCTACATCTCCCCGTACAAAACGCAGCGGCCGCCGCCCAGTTTCTTGGCCCTCTGCACGGCTTCTTCGGCCCGCGCCAGCAGCTGGCGGCAGGTGGCCGCCTCATCCGGCGCACAGCAGACCCCGATGCTCATCTTGAGGCCGCGGGCGGCGTGCGGCGCTGAAAACGGCTGGTACAGCTTTGCCAGCACCTGCTGCAGCCGCTCCTCCAGGTCCTCGCGGCCGTCCAGCCCCTTGAGCAGCAGTGCGAACTGGTCGCCGCCGCTGCGGGCCACGATGTCGTGTCTGTCCACGCTGCGGCGCAGCCGCCCGGCGATGTTGCGCAGCAGCGCATCGCCGGCCACGTGCCCCAGCTCGGCATTGACGCCGGAAAAGTCGTCGATATCCACCAGGATCAGCCCCAGCTTTTGCTGCCCAAAGCGCAGGTAGGTCTCGACCTGCCGCACCAGCGCCTGCCGGTCGTACAGCCCGGTCAGCGCGTCGCGGCGCGGGCTGCTCTCCTCCGCCGGCTGCTCTACATCGTGTACGATCTTACCCACCAGCCCCAGCACGCGGCTGCCGCTCTGGTCCCAGAGCGAGCTTATCGAGACAGAAAACCGCTGCATGCCCCGAGCCAGCGTATGAAACCGCAGATAGCAGCGCACCGGGCCGCGCTCGCGCCGGCAGTACTCCAGCACCGCGCGCAGCGCGGCCCGGTCGTCGGGGTGTATCAGTCTGGTGTGTGCCAGCAGCCGCCGGGCTTTGGTAAACACCCGCTGCTCGCCGCCAAAATAGGCCAGAAACGGCTCGGAAAAGGTGAGCTGGTCCTCTTTGAGGTCGTAGTCGAAAACGACGCTGCCGCTCAGGCTGCCGGGCTGCTGCTCCGGCGGCTTTATAAACTGCCCGGTCGCCCCATCGTACAGCGTGGGGCGGCACTCCCCGCCCTCGATGACCTGGCGGTAGCGGGCGCGCAGGTCCTCCAGCTCCTGCCGCATGCGGTGGCGGTCGGTCTTTTCGCGCACCACCACCTGGGTCACCGGCACGCCGTCCAGCTCTCCGGCCGGGCGGCCCTGCACCTGCACCCACACCACGGTGCCGTCGCGCCGCCGCACCCGCATCTCCATATCCAAAGGCGCGCCGCCGCGGGCCGCCTCCACCTCTCTTTGCACCTGGTCGCGGTCGTCCGGGTGCACCCAGGCCAGCGCCCCGTCGATCATGTCCGCCATCTCGCAGCCCAGGATGTCCAGATAGGCGCGGTTGGCTTCCAGCAGGCTCAGGTCTCTGTCTAAAAGCAGCTTGGCCACCCCTACCGGCAGCTGCTCAAAGAGCTCGTGGTGCTCTTTTTCCAGCATTTTGCGCGCCGTGATATCGACCAGTATCCCGTAGTACAGGGGGGCGTTGCCGCGCTGGCCGGTGTAGATGAACTGCACCTGGAGCCACTGGGTGCTGCCGTCTTTTTTTTGGCGCGCAAACTCCAGCGAGATGGGCTCGTGCAGCGCCGACTTCTCCACCATCATGCAGATGTAGCGGCGGCGCTGGCGGGGGTCCATGCCCGGAAAAATGCCGTCGCGGTAATCGGACGGCGAGGTATCCAGCAGCTGAAAGTAGCGGTCGCTGCCCTGCAGGAGGTACACGTTCTGGTCGCGCACGATGTATTTGCCGCACACCCCCCGCAGGTTCTGGTTGTCTATCTCCAGCGCCTCCTGCAGGCGCTGCTCATCCTCTTTTTGCTGCTGGATACAGCGGCTGAGCAGCACCGCCAGCTGCCGCTGGCCAAACGGGTCCTGCACCCGCACCAGCCACGTCTCATACCAGCGCGGCTCCTCCTCCAGCGCGTCCCGCCAGCGGTGCTGCAAGTAGGGGTCTTTGGCGGTGTTTCGCCACACCTGCCTGGCCGCCGCAGGCATAAAGGCGCTCAGGTAGGCCTGCCGCTCCGGCTCCTCTAACCTGTCGGCCACGCCGCCGATCAGCTCGGAGTACGTCCCGGTCCTGCCAAAGGGCTGTTTGCCCGGGCCGCGGTACTGCGAGAGGAAGGTATAGCTGTCCTGTGACAGATCGACCGACACGACCGAGTCGTAGATCTGCAGGATGCCCCGCATGAGGAGCTCGCGGTCTAAGATGGCCTGCTGTTCGATCTCGGTGAATTGGTGGGGGGCCACGGTGATGATGTAGGCCGGTGTTCCGTCCTCCCAAACAGTTTTGGTGGCCGAGATATCGACCACTTCGCCAAAGGCGTCGCCGCTGCTGATCGATGTGCTGGTCTCGGCGTCGCCGATGGTGTGGAGCGGGCAGTTTTGGCACCCCTCCGGCCACACCTGGTGGCAGATCATCCCCACCCGCACCTGGGGGCTCACCCGCTCTACTCGCCGATTGTAGTACAGGATCCGGTGGTCCTCACGGCTGATCACATACACCGCCACATTGCCCAGATCGTCGAGGATGTTCGTTGCGTCTTGCTGCATAGTGGTCCTTTCCCGGCCGCCTCGCAGGGGCCTGTATCCACCTGGTGACACAGGCGGCGCACTCTATATAAAAACCATTTTTATCCAAATTATGTAACAATCATATCACACGCCTATTTTACTTGCAACATTTCTGTGCATGTTATACAGTTGAGGCTTGGACAAGTCGTGTTCTGTCCGTGTCCCAACGACTTTTCGCAGCAAAACCGAGCTTTTTCGGCATTTTTGTCTACTAGGCGCGAACAGATCATAAAAAGCGCCTAAAATATCAGGAACCATCGTGCCTATGGCTATTGTTCCAGCCTAAAAATGCGCACCTCTTCCGGTCGTCTGTAAGGTGGTCGGCACCGCCAAGCGCCTAAGCAGTGGGGCTGCTCCATCGGGCGGTGGCAGCGCCACCTATCGAGGTGATCCGCTGCCGCCGGCAGCCGTGGAGGTGGTGGCCGGCAGCTGCCTTGTGCCCCCGGAAACAGCCGCCAGACCAGTACCCACACACAGCGCGTATTCCGCAGGCGCGCCAAGCGCCGCCCGCCGAGACTGGGAGCCGGTATCTTTGGGGCTGGCGGCGGACTACCAGCACACCGGATATCTTTGCCAGCGTTACAGCAAACGCCGCGCGCATGTATGATCTTCTGGCAAGCGCTGTCGCCCGTCGTTTATGCAAGCAGCGGTACGGAGCATTTTTGAGGCGCTTCGGGGGCATCTGGTCCCCAATGGCCCCCAAAAAGTCGAACTTTACACCGCTTTTATCGCATACGCAAAACGCGGTCAGTGGCTGCCAGTATACTTCCAATATGGTTTACATGGCTTGCGCGCTACCTCTCTTTTACCAGTCTCCATGTCTCTCGTATAAAAAAGGCACATCGAGAGATGTGCCTTTTTAGTTGCCCCGCCAACATTGACCGAGCCGTTCTATTCAATTTATTCCGGGTAAAAAGTTGCTACGACATGATATTGATGAGTCACTATATTCGCTTGGCAGTCGCATTTCTGAACATCAAAACCATATTTTACGCCGTTTGCCGAAGTGGTATTTTCCCCATATTCTGTAAAGTCATCTACGTGCAGTTTACCAACAATATCCTCTATCGCTGCATCGTCTGACTCCTTGTCGAGTAGCGGAATGATCGCCCTGTACAATTGGGGGGTCAGTCTTCTGGTCTTCGCCCCCCGAGGAGCGCCAAAAGCAACGATGACCACGCTCTTCACGTCGCCTTTTTTTTCGTTACGTGTAATATAGATGCTAACGGACTCGTCCGAAATTTCAGCCGACGGCTTTTCATTCGAACTTGATGCAGAGTATATACTTTCAATTTCCCCTTCAATGTCAGACTCTTCTTTTTCAAATGTCAGTCGCACCCCTAAAGATAGCGCCTCTGTCTGCAAGTCGCTCTCAAAATCCTCATAGTCAACACCAAAACTATGTTTCTTCCCACACCCCGCAAATACCCCCAGCGCCACACACAGGCACAGTATCATCGCCAATACCTTTTTCATATAGAACCCTCCAATCTCTGTAATCTATTATACAGTATGTAGGGGATGTACACAATCGGCTCTTTCAAGTTTCCAGCGCAAACTGCTGCTAAATATCAGCCGCGTTCTCTGGGCAGATCAACAGTTGCACACACCGCTGATCACAAACCAGAATGGGCCCGTCACCCGCGATGAGGTGTCGGTCGCGGCCGCCTCCAGCTCCCGCAAGCGGCGGCGGTCGAGCTCTATCTCCCGCTGCAGATGGCCCAGGTGCGCCAGTTCCCGGACCGTCATGCCGCTGTGTCTGCTCATACCTTCCCGTCCTCTCTGGCCCACTTTAAAATGGTCCGGTAGTGGTCCTTGACAAAACGCCCCTTATGGCCGATGTAATCCGCCAGCTTTTCCACGTAATAGTCAAAGGCCTCGTGGCCGATCTGGATCATCAAGCTGTCGATCTGGGCGTCGGTGAGCAGCACCCGATGCTGGCCGATGCCCCCAAACAGCTGGGGGTAGTCTGGCCGCAGCTGTTGGCCCTCGTCGGTATCCAGCACGTCCTCTACGTATATATCCAATGCTCGCGGGCCGCCGCCGCTGCGGGTACTGTCCTTTTCTTTACTTTGCGCTTCACGCGGGGGATCTTCACCGTTATTCGCCCCATAAACGCCGTTTTCTCCCCGGTCGAATTGGCGCAGGATCGCGCTCTTGCGCGATAAGAGCTGCATCTCCTCGGGCGAGAGCAGCCAGTAGGCGGGCTGTATCTGCACTTCGCGCCGCTCCACCGTGGCCCGGTAGTAGGTGCGCTGGATGCGGTGCGACGTCAGTATCCCCTGTTCGGCCAGCCGGGGCTCAAAAAGCCCGCTGTCGATAAGCGACGCCACCATCTTGCTGATCTTGTCTACCACGGGCTGGTCTTTGCCCTGCAGCCCCGTCTGTATCGCCCAGTGCACGTCCTCTTTTTGGTCAGTGCTGCCGTAGTACAAAAAGTAGCCCTGATCGCCGTATATCAGGTCTAAGAGCAGCTCGTACACCAGCACCACCACCGCCCCGTGCTGCAGCCGGGGACGCCTGAATTTGCGGTCGCGTTCCAGGCCGATGTCCCGGGCGTAATACTCCAGCCGCGCCTTGGTCGGGGCCGCTATCAGCGCTGCCCCCCACAGCGGCGGCAGTGATCTGCCGCCCGTCTCTGCAGTGCCTGCTCCCGCTCGGTCAGCGCCTCTAAAAGCGCCCGTTTGATCTCTCTGGCGTCCGCCCGGCCATACAGCTCCAGCAGCTCGCGGGTCTCGCGCAGCCGCGCGTCGTACGGGGTCTCTATACCTCTGTCCATTTTTCTTTCCTCCTGTCTCAAAAGTCCGTTTTATCGTACATATCTCCTGCTATACTGTTAACAGGGTAAGAGCTCTACATCTTGCCGGTCTGCTCGTGGCGCAGGATCTGCTCCGGCCGCACCCGCAGCGCTTTTGCCAGCCGGTAGGCCATATCCACCTGCATGCGCTTTTGCCGGCTGCCCCGCTCGATCATGCAGTAGTAATTCTGGCTGATGCCCACGCGCCTGGCCACCTCACACTGCAAAAGGCCTCTGTCCTCGCGCATCTCTTTTAAGTAATTTCTCATCTTGATATCTCCCTTCTGGCCGCTTGCCAAATTATCCTGTAATGAGATATTACCATGTAACGCCCCAGCAGTCAACTCATTTTGAGATATTTTTCTTTGTATTTATCTCTTTTTGCGCTGAACTGTGCCGTAGAGCAGTCCATAACAGCGGTAGGAACAGGTATTTCTCGCCCCTAAAGGTGCAAAATCTCTTTACAAACCATCCCGTTTTGTGATATGCTGAGTACATACATCTCAGTTTGCCGGTATCTTTTAGCGAGCGGCCGGCAGTCTCACAATAAGGAGGAACACCATGTTCGGCGAGAGATTGCGCCAGCTGCGCAGAGAGCGGAAGATCACCCAGCAGGCTTTTGCCCGCGACTTGCAAGTCGCGCAGAACACCGTATCGAATTGGGAGAACGGCGGCCGGCAGCCCAACCTGGATATGTTGCGCCGTATTGCCGACTATTTTGCCGTACGCGTCGACTATCTGCTGGGCGATGCCGCACCCGGCGACGACACCGATAACGGCGACATCACCTTTGACAGTTTCACCTATGCCCTATACGGCGAGACCCGCGACCTGACCGAAGAAAATCGCCAAAAGCTGCTGGAGATGGCCCGCTTTTTTAAGCAGCAACAGGAGAAGGAAGGAAAGTAAATGGATGCCACCTCGCTGCTGGTCGAACTGTACTGTCAGGCCTACGCCGACGGTATCTCAGTTTTTAGCCGCTACCCGGTGGGGGATCTGGGGGCCGCCACCATCGAGATGAACGGCCGCTACGCGGTATTTATCGACGATGAGCAGTTCGGCACCGCCGCCGATGAGCTCTGTGCGCTGGCCCACGAATGCGGCCATGTCCACACCGGCGCCACCCACGCTGTGGCCAGCCCCTACGACCTGATCGAGCGGCACGAGTACCGCGCCGACCGCTGGGCCATCCATCAGCTCCTCCCCCCCGAGCGCCTGCAAAAGGCGCTGGGCAGCGGCGGCGAGTGCTGGCAACTGGCCGAGGAGCTGGGTCTTCCCCAGCACTTCATCTGCAAAGCCATCGATCTCTACCGGGCAGAGGGCCGCCTGCAGTGATCTATCTATAAAAAGCGGGCGACCGGTCCCCACCAGGGTCCTCGGCCGCCCGTCTGTATTGTATGCCGCACCGCACTGCGGCGGGCGCTGTTTGCCGTCCGCTGTGTGCTGTCTACCGTCTGCTATCTGCCGTCTACTGTATACCGTCCGTCGTCTGCCATGTGCCTTCTGCTGTGTGCTGTCTGCCACCTGCTGTCTGTCGTCTGCTGTATGCCGTCCGTCGTCTGCCATTTGCCGTGTGCCTTCTGCCGTCTGCTGTTTGTCTCATCTACCGTCTGCCGTGTGTCTCATCTACCGTCTGCTGTGTGTCTCATCTACCGTCTGCTGTGTGTCGCGTTTATCGTCTGCCACCTGCTGTCTGTCGTCTGCTGTATGCCGTCCGTCTCGTCTGCCATCTGCCGTCTGCTGTATGCCGTCCGTCGTCTGCCATTTGCCGTGTGCCTTCTGCTGCCTGCTATCGCTGTCCGTCGTCTGTCGTCTGTCGTCTGCCATCTGCCGTCTGCGCGGTGCCGCCGAGGTCTCGTGTCCTGTTTGCTGTTTACAGTTTACTGTCTGCTATCTACGCCGCTGCCTGTACCGCCCGCCGCACCGCTATTTTTGCGCACTGCATCCCACACCACCACACGCCGCATTTTATCCGGCAAAAAAGCCCACCCGCAGTTGGCAGGTGGGCTTTTTTCGGCTTATGCATGGCCGGTTCTATTTCGTTTTATCCGGCTCTGGAGCGGCAGCGCTGCCAGCTCACTGGGTGTCTTCGATGACCAGCGTGTTGGCCGTATCCGGAACCAGCGACACGCCCAGCGTCTTGGCCTCTCTGTCGGCTGTAAACAGGTACAAGATCCCACTGCGCTGTAAAGACGCCGTCTCTGCCTTGCCCGAGCCCAGCCCGATCTCCTCTAATTTTTGCAGAACCAGCGGGCAGTCCTGCTGGGCTGTCGAGGGCTGCATGCACTGCACCAGCGCAGTCAGGTAGCCGCTGTACACCCGGGTGTCGCCGCCGTCGATAGGCATCTCGGTCATGATCGAGCTGATGCGGCTCTCCCCTTCCGGGCAGGTCAGCACCAGCTGCACCTTACCGCCCAACTTGGCGGTAAAAAAGGTGTACCCGCCGGTGTCCTGCACGGTAAATTTCCCCACCGCTTTTTGCCCGGTGAGCCAGCTGTTCATCCGCTCCCGCAGCTGGTCGGGCTTTACGTCAAAGCGCCCGTTTTTGATCGGCACGTCGGCGGTCGTCTCCGCTTCTTTATTCTGTGTCGCCGCCGTATCGGGCCGGGCCGCAGCGCTCTTTTTGCCGCTGGTGCTGCTGCGAAACAGGCCCAGCACCATCGCCGCCACCAACACCAGCACCAGTACGGCCAGCAGCGCGGCACCCAGCGCCAGCCAGTTGCGCCGCCCTTTTTGCCGCGGCGCCGCCTCGCTTGCCAGCAGTACCTGGTCGGCCGGCACCTCCTGCACCACTGGCACCTTGCCGGGGCGCGGCGTCTCCTCCGCCGGCTCGGGCAGAGGTCCCGCCCCGTCTGCCCGGTCTTCCTTTTCTTCCTCTTGCCACTGCGCAGGCCGCTGGCAGCAGGGGCAGCTGTCGCCCGCATATTCTCTGCCGCATTTCAGGCACTTGGGCATATCTTCACCCCACATCTTCTCTTCTGTTTGCCGGGCGACTGCCGCTGGGTACAGGTGCACCAAAAGCGCACCGCCGCCCCGCAAACCGATATTCCCCTGGTGGGGCCTATTCTCTCTATTCTTTTCCTCATACAGCGTACATTATAACACAGCAGCGCCGGCAGGGCAAATTTTCGGCATATCCGGCTCCTCGTTTCTCCACTTTTAGGCGCAAATTTTGCAAAAAAGCACAAAATGTCTCCACTTTTCCTCAAAATAAAGGCCTGTGGTCTCCACTGTGACCACAGGCCTCTTTTTTAAGGATAACAGGCGCTCTACCGGTCCGGCTTGCTGCCCACTGCTCAGGCTGCGGTAAAGGTGCCGCGGGTAACGGTGAGGTACTGCCCCTCCGATACCGTCACATACTTTTCACCATCGAAGTTGTCGTTGGTGATGATGCTGTCGAAGTTGCCGGTGCTGTCGGAAGATACCTCGATATAGCAGGAGTACTCGCTGTTGCAGGTCACCTTGTACTCGCCGGCCGGCAGGTCTTTGCCCACCTTGTACATGCCTTCGCTGTACACGCCGTTTTTGCTGGTGATCTGCACCTCCGCCTCAGCGGCGAAACGGCCGCGGTTGACGGTGAAGTACTGGCCGTCCTGCAGGGTGATGTAGCCGAAGGTGTCCAGGTTGTCGTTGGTGATGATGCTGTCGAACTCGCCGGACGAGTCGGATGAAACCTCGATGTAGCAGGACAGATCGCTGGTGTTCTGCACCACGTACTCGCCGGCCGGGATGTCGGTGCCGACCTTGTACATGCCTTCTTTGTGCCAGTTGACCGTCTTGCTCGGCGTGCCGCTGGAGGCGCTCTGCGAGGACGAGCCCGAGCTGCCGCCCGCCGGCGCCGTATCCCAGGGCAGCTCCACGCCGCTGTTGGGCGCGCCGACCGGCGCGATCAAAAACACCACCTGATCGCCGTCTGTCGATATCGCGTACACGACCTTATTGCGGGCCTGGGTGCCGCTGTCGCGCTCGCCGTCGATCACCTCGTCGAGCAGGTCCATGACGTTGTCCAGGTCCTTTTCGCGGATAGAGGGGTTCACGGCGAGCACCGCGCTCTCACAGCTGTCCTCAAAGCGGTCGGTGCTGCCGGTGGCGGCGTGGCGGATGCCGATATACTGCACGTCGCTGCCATCGACCACGATCACCATCTGGCTGCCGCTGCCCATATCGGCGTAGTACGCGCCGCCGTCGCCGGCCGTCAGCTTGGAGATATCGGCCACGCCGCCTTTTTTGTACTGGTTATAGCGCTCTACGAACTCGTCGGGGTCCATTTTAAACAGCGCCGACTCTATCTTGACGTCGTCGCTCTGCACCGCGCCCGACGAGCTGCCCGGCCGCTCGTCGTCGCTGCCGCCCAGCGCCAGCAGCACGCCCGCCACCACCAGCAGCAAAAGCAGCGCGCCGACGACCGCCCCAATGATGATAAAGGTCTTTTTCTTGTTCTGCTTTTTGGCCCCACCGGCGGCCGGCTGGGGGTGCAGCTGTCCCGTGGTGTAGACCGAGGCCGGGTTTTGGCCGCTCGGCGGCGCCCCCCAGCTGATGCTGCCCGGGGCGGGCGGCACCGGCGCGGATTGGCTGTCGCCCGCTGCCCCGGCGGCGGGGTCTGCCGCGGCGGGCGGCACCGGCGCGGGCTGGCTGTCGCCCACTGCCCCGGCGGCGGGGTCTGCCGGGGTGGGCGGCACCGGCGCGGGCTGGCTATCGCCCGCTGTCCCGGCGGCGGGGTCTGCCGGGGTGGGCGGCACCGGCGCGGGTTGGCTGTCGCCCGCTGCCCCGGCGGCGGGGTCTGCCGGGGTGGGCGGTACCGGCACGGGCTGGCTGTCGCCCGCTGTCCCGGCGGCGGGGTCTGCCGGGGTGGGCGGTACCGGCGCGGGCTGCGGCTGGTCGGCCGGGGTGCCGCAGAACATGCAGAAGTTCCCGCTTAATTCTTTGCCGCAGTTCCGGCAGCGGCGGGGCGCCGCGGCGCTCTTGTCCGCAGCGCTCTGTACCGGCGCGTCGGCCGGGGCCGGCGCGCCGCATTCCGTGCAAAAATTGCCCTCAAATTCATTGCCACATTGGCTGCATTTTTTCATGAGCTGTTCCTCCTCTTGCGCAGGGCTTACCAAACACCTCTGCTGCAGGGCCGCGAAACTGCGGCGCATTCTGCGCACCGCCACAAAGCGGGTCCACACAGCGCGCACCCTGTATCTTTAAACAGTATACCATATCGACACACCGGGCCAAATATACCCCCCTAAATTTCTCTCATTTTGCCGATTTCGCGTCTCGTTCTCTGTGCAATACTGTCACTGCCGCGCACCGGGGCCGCCGATTTTATAAATTCCGCCGCGCGCCGTACGCCGCTCGGCCGATCGCCGTTTTTCCGGGCGCGACCGCGCCGGCCCGCACGCGTGGCCGGCGTTTACAGCGGGCGGTATTTCTGGTATACTGCCACTGCGGGAGGTCGGTGCGCTCATTGCTTATTGCTTGTAGCTCGTAGCTCGGCACTCGGTACAGCCCGCCAGAGCGGCACAGCCTATAGGCGGCTGCTCTCTTGCAGTAGTTATAAAAAAGGGAGGTCTTACCGTGCTGCTGGTCTTAGAGGTGGGCAACGCCACCACCACGCTGGGCGCCTTTCGCGGCGACGAGCTGGTATTCACCGCCCGCACCGCCACCCGCCACACGCCGCTGCCCGATGAGCACGCGCTCATGCTGGGCCAGCTGCTGGCGCTGTACGGCTGCGCGCCAAACAGCTTTGACGGCGCGGCCATCTCCTCGGTGGTGCCGGGCCTGTACCCGGCGCTCACGGCGGCTGTAAAACAGCTCTGCGGCTGCGCGGCCGTCTGTGTGGGGCCGGGGGTAAAGACCGGGCTGGACATCCGGCTCGACGCCCCCGCCGCTCTGGGCAGCGACCGGGTGTGCGGGGCGGTGGCCGCTGCCAGCGCCTACCCGCTGCCGGCGCTGGTCTGCAATTTCGGCACCGCCACCACCATCTGCTGTATCGGCGATGGCGGCCAGTACCTGGGGGGCTGTATAGCGCCGGGGGTAGAGGTGGGCGCGCAGGCGCTTGCCGACCGCGCCGCTCAGCTGCCGCAGGTGGCGCTAAAGGCGCCGGCCAGCGTTCTGGGCAAAAACACTGCCGAGGCCATGCAGACCGGCATCGTCTACGGCGCCGCCAGCATGGTCGACGGTATGGTCGCCCGCTACACACAGCTGTTGGGGCAGGCGCCCACGGTCGTCGCCACCGGCGAGTTCGCGCCGCTGATCGCCCCCTGCTGCCGCACCCCGCTGGTGCAAGACGCCCATCTGCTCCTGCGCGGGCTGCGGCAGATCTACTGCAAAAACCGCCGCTAAAAGCCCCGGGCGCCGGCGGCAAAATGCACATTATCGCGGTGGGGCCGGCCGGCAGCACTTTTGCGCCGGACCGGTACCAGCCGCCGCTGTGCGCGCCCCGCAGGCGCCAACGAGCGCACCGAGATACCCGCTAATAATGCGCTGCATCCCCACTGCTGGGGAGCGGCAGCAGGAGGTATCGCTATGAAATCATCCGCCATCCACCAAAGGGGCACTGTCCGCACGGTCCAGCTGGCTCTGCTCTCGGCCATCATCTTTGTGCTGGCCCTCACTCCGCTGGGCTTTATCCCGCTGGGGCCCATCAACGCCACCACCATCCACATCCCCGTCATTTTGGGGGCCATCTGGCTGGGGCCGGCCGCCGGCGGCTTTTTGGGCGGGGTGTTCGGTCTGTCCAGCCTGCTCATCAACACGGTGCGCCCCGGCCCCTCATCGTTCGTGTTCTCCCCGTTTTACGCCGCTTCCATCGGCATGGGCGGCGCCAAAAACGCGCTGTACAGCCTGCTCATCTGCTTTTTGCCCCGCATTCTCATCGGGGTGGCCGCCGGCTGGCTGTACCGGGGCCTCTCGTCCCTGTGCCAAAAAAGCCGCGCCCGGCAGACCTTTGCCAGCGGTCTGTGCGGTGTGGTGGGCTCGTTTGTGAACACGCTGCTGGTGATGGGGGGCATTTGGCTGCTGTTTGGCCCGGTGTACGCCCAGCAGGTCAAAAATGTCCCCTACAGCGCCCTGGGCGGGATCATCATGGGGGTCATCGGTCTCAACGGCACGCTGGAGGCGCTGGTCGCCGGCGTCATCACCGCCCTGATCAGCGCCCCGGTGGCCGCCGTGCTCTCCCGGCAGCGGCGGTGACCGGCCCGCGGCCCGGGAAACATTTTCCAGTATGCGGCGACCCTGTTTAGCTGTAAAATATACGTGTACCAAAGCGGCACATTCGTGCCGCTTTTTCTGTAGTGGAAACGGCCTGTTTTTTGGCAGGGCCGCCACCTGCCTGCCCGCGCGGGCGCCGCCAGCTCGATCCGCGCCCTGTACAGAATACAGGGTAAAGAGTAAAGCCGCTGTTTTTATACACCTCGATACACACGACAAATTTTATTACGGAGGGATAAAAAATGGACAGCACCACCGACCGCACTACCGATAGCACTACTGTCAGCAGAGTGTTTGGCTACATTCGCGTCTCCAGCAGAGACCAGAATGAGGAGCGCCAGCACATCGCCATGGACCAGTTTGGCGTGCCGCACAAAAACCGGTACCTGGATAAGCTCAGCGGCAAAGACTTCTGCCGCCCCGCCTACCAGCGCCTGGTGCGGCGCCTGCGCCCCGGCGATGTGCTGGTGGTCAAATCCATCGACCGGCTGGGCCGCAACTACGACGAGATCCTCGAGCAGTGGCGCCACATCACCAAAGAAAAGCAGGCGGCCATCGTGGTGCTCGACATGCCCCTGCTCGACACCCGCCAGGGGCGCGACCTCACCGGTACCCTGATCGCCGATATCGTGCTGCAGCTGCTCTCTTATGTGGCCCAGACCGAGCGCGAGAACATCCGCCAGCGGCAGGCGGAAGGCATTGCCGCCGCCAAGGCCCGGGGGGTCCGCTTCGGGCATCCCCCCATCCCCATGCCGCCCCAGTTTGAGGAGTTGCGCCGCCGCTGGCAGCGGGGCGAGATCTCCTCCCGCCAGGCGGGCAAGCTGCTGGGCGTCAGCTACCAGACCTTTTTGCGCCGCTGCCGCCAGGCGCAGCAGGAACGGCCCGCCGCCGAAAAACCGGCGCGGTGAGCGCCCCTTTTGCCCCCCAAAATTATTTGCGCCAGAGGGTAGACATTTTGTGACCATCATCGTATAATAGTTTTACTGGCGAATTTTTGTGTTTTTTACACATTTTAAGCGGTTTTTCACCAGTTTGGCGGCTGTTACTCTAAGTCTAATTACCGTCACAATTTCTAGTAATTTATGACAAAAATGGTTTTTTATACCAGTTTCTATTCCGTTTAAAAAGGGGGGCAAGTCATGGCAGAGCAGTTATCGCTTTTAGAGCAGTTGGCCCAGGCGACCCACTGCACCTACCTCTCAGACCTGCACCGGCCCGGGCTGCGCGCCGCCGTGTTAAAGGCGGCCCAAACGCTCTCTCAGGGCGATTTCTCGCCCCGCGAGTGGAGCGACGCGGTCTCTTACATCACCGGCAACGAGCAGCAGTTTTTAAGCGCGCAAGCCGCGATCGACTATTTGAATAAAGAGAGCCGGTAGCGCTGCTCTCCCGCCGCCCACCTGTCCGTGGGCTTTTTTCATGCCCAAAACATGCTCAAAACATGCCCAAGACATGCTCCAATACGCCCAAAAAGGCGCCGGCCGTGTGCGGTTTGCACGGCCGGCGCCTCTCGTCTGTTGGCGGCACTTCTTTTTTAAGATATCTACAGGGGCAGATCGCGGCGGCAAAAGATCGCGCCACCGGCCAAAAAGAGCAGGGTCCCCAGCGCATAGAGCACCAAAAAGCCGGCGACAGCGCCGCTCTCACCAGCGATCAGGCCACCGGCGTCAAACAGGGTCAGCGGGGTCAGGTACTTGAGCCAATCCATCTTGTCCCCCACCTGCGACAGCATCTGCAGCAGGATAAAGGCGATGCACGAGCCGGCGCCCAGGCCGCAGCTCAGCTTGGTCTGGTCAAAGCAGCACACCGATAAAAAGCACAGGCCGGCCATGAACAAAAGCAGGCCGTAGAGCCCCGCGTTCAGCAGCAAAAACCGCCCTACATCCAGCTGCTCGTCAAACATCGCCCCGCCGCAAAACAGCACCAGCACCGTCACGTACACCACCAGAAGCAGCGTGCCCAGCGCCATAAATACCCCCTGCGTGGCTATAATGCTGCGCCGCTTGTGCGGGGTGGCCAGCAGGTAGGCCATCGACCCCCGGTCGATATAGCGCGCCACCAGGCGGCTGGCCATCAGCACGATGAACAAAAGCGGTATCACGATGAGGATGAAGCCGTACAGGTAGTTGCCCACGAACTCCAGCAGCGTGTTGCCGGGGCTCTGCATCTGAAAAGCCGAAAACAGCTCCGGCATGCTCTCGGCCATCATCTGCAGGCTCTTACCCAGCTCCGGGTCGTACATGGCCACGATCAGCGCGCCGTACACCGTCAGTATCCCCATAAATAAAAGCACCAGCTTGTAGTTGGCGCGGGCCTCTCTTTTAAACAGCGGGCCGGTCATTTCGATCCCCTCCCATAGTAGTGCATAAACAGTTCCTCCAGCGATTGGGTGCGGGTGGCCAGCTCTGTCACGGTGTACCCGGCCAGCTCTTTGATCAGCGCGTCGGCCCGCCCGCTGGTGCGCAGCACCACCCGGCAGCCGTCCAGCTGGCGGCCGGCGCCGCCGGCACAGAACCGCTCGGCCTCGGCGGCGGTGGCAAAGTCGATCAAAAACACCTTGGTGCGGCTCTGGCGCAGGTGCTGCATCTCCTCGGCGGCGATCACGCGGCCCTCTTTGATGATCACCACCCGGTCGCAGGTCTGCTCCACCTCCTCAAACATGTGGGAGGACATCAGCACCGTTTTGCCCGCCTTCTTGGCCCGGCTGATCAGCTGCACGAATTTGCCCTGCATCAGCGGGTCCAGGCCGCTGGTGGGCTCATCCAGCACCAGAACATCCGGGTCCTGCATAAAGGCGATCACCAGCCCGATCTTCTGCTTCATCCCTTTAGACATGCGCCGGATGCGGCCCCGGCCGTCCAGCTCTAAAAATTCCATCAGCTGCCGGGCCCGCGCCAAGTCGCCCATGCCTTTCATCTGGGCGATAAAGCGGATAAACGCCGTGCCGGTCATGTCCTCCATAAAGGCGATCTCGCCCGGCAGGTAGCCCAGCCGGGCCTGCACCTGGTCGCGCTGGGCAAAGCAGTCCATCCCCAGCACCTCGGCGCGCCCCCGGTCGGGGCGAATAAAGCCCATCAGCTGGCGGATAGTCGTTGTTTTACCGGCTCCGTTGGGGCCCAAAAAGCCCACCACTTCGCCCCGCTCCACGGCAAACGACACATCGAACACCCCGCGCCCCTTCCCGTAGTCCTTGGTGATATTTTGTATCTCTATCACGCTCACTGATACTCCTCCTTATAAGTCAGGCGGCGAAGATCGCGCAGCCAGCAGTGCCACTCGGCCATCATCTCGTCCACATCCGGCGCGAGCCCCAGGCGCTGCATCTCGGCCACATAGCCCTGCACCATAAACAGCAGCATGCGGTGCAGCCGCACCGGGTCCACGTCGTCGCGAAAGCGGTCCAGCCGCACCCCGGCAAAATACTGGCCGTAATTCTGGCGCATGGCTTTTTGCAGCTGACTGGTGATCTGCTCGGCGTGCTGCTGCCCCTGCTCGGCCCACACCCGCATCATAAAGTCCATAATGGCCGGGTGCCGGCGGATCAGGTCCGCCTTGGCGTCTGCCCCGCGGTCCATCAGCTCAAAAAAGTCGTCGCAGCCCTGCTGCAGGTCGGCCGCCACCGTCTGCTGCACCTGCTTATCGCAGTAGTGGTACACATACTCGTACAGCGCCTGCTTGCTCTTAAAATAGTAAAACAACAGCCCCTTCGAGATGCCCGCCCGGTAGGCGATCTCCTCGGTCGAGGCGTGCTTATAGCTGTTTTTGCCAAACACCTCCATGGCGGCGTTGACGATCTGCAGCTGCCGTTTTGGCGGCAGCTCATCAAAGGTCTGGCGCATTGCGGGCGCCTCCTCTCTCGGATGTGTGACCAAACCGGTCAATCTCCATTCTACGGCATTGACTGGTTTTTACAAGGCCCCCCAAAGATTTTTTAGGGGATCGGCGGCCGCTAAAAACTTTTGGGTGTGGCCGGTTTGCATGCGCCCGGCAAAAGTAGTACACTGTTTTTTAAAAAGGGAGGTGTTTTGGTGGACGGTAAACTGCGCAACATGACCTCGGTCTACATCCTCGACGGCGACCGCATCCTGCTGCTCTACCGCGTTGGCTCACGGGTGGTGTCGCCCAGCTGGTGCGGGATCGGCGGCCATTTTATGCCAGAGGAGCTGGGTGACGCCCGCGCCTGCGCGCTGCGGGAGCTCGAGGAGGAGAGCGGCCTCGGCGAAGGCGATCTCCTCGATCTGCGGCTGCGCTACATCACCCTGTGCCAAAAAAACGGCGAGACCCGGCAGAACTACTTTTTCTTTGCCCGCCTGCGGCCCGGCAGCACCGTGCCCGCCACCAGCAGCGAGGGGCAGCTGCGCTGGTTTTCGCTCGGCGAGATCGCCGCGCTGCCCATGCCGCTGACTGCCGGGCAGATGCTCGCCCACTACCTGCACACCGGCCGGCACACCCGGTTGCTCTACGGCGGCATCACCACCCCCGAGCAGCTGGCGGTCACCCCGCTGGAAGATTTTTAAGGCGCACCGGCCGGCGCTCTGGGGCCGGCGCGGCGCCCACAACAGAAAGGGGCCCTCGATTTGTCACTCTATACCATCTGTTTCAGCCCTACCGGCGGCACGCAAAAGGTGGTGGATATCCTCGCTGCCGACTGGGGCGAGCCGGCCACCGCGGTAGACCTGTCGGCACCCCAAGGCGGGTGCGCCGGTCTCTCTCTGCAGAGCGGCGACATCTGCCTGGTGGCGGTGCCCAGCTTTGGCGGGCGGGTGCCCGCCGTCGCCGCAGAGCGGCTGGCGGCCGTCCGCGGCGGCGGAGCTATGGCCGTGGCGATCGCCGTCTACGGCAACCGCCATTACGACGACACGCTGCGCGAGCTGCAAGACGTGCTGGAGGCGGGCGGTTTTACCTGTATCGCCGGCATCGCCGCCGTGGCCGAGCACTCGATCATGCGCCAGTTCGCCACCGGCCGCCCCGACGCCGAAGACGCCCGGCAGCTGCGCGCCTTTGGGCAGGAGATCAGGCGGGCCATCGCCCAAAAGGCGCTGGCGCCCGGCCTGCGGCTGCCGGGAAACGTGCCCTACCGCGACTACGGCGGCGTTCCCTTTGTGCCTAAAGCCGGCAAGAGCTGCACCCGCTGCGGCCGCTGTGCCGCCGGCTGCCCGGTGGCGGCCATCCCCGCCGGCGACCCCGCCAGCACCGACAAGGCGCTGTGTATCTCCTGCATGCGCTGTATCGCGGTGTGCCCGGCGGGGGCGCGCAAAGTAAACCGCGCGGCGCTGCTGGCGGCCGGTCAAAAACTCAAAAAAGCCTGCCAGGAGCCCAAATCCAACGCGCTCTTTCTAGGCTAAAATTGTAAACAAACTGAAAACAGCGCTGTCTTTTTGGCTGAGACAGCGCTGTTTTTTCTGTTTTGCACCCGTTTGCGACCGGCGCCTGCCGGGCGCTGCTCACCGCCCCACGCATGCAGCACACAGCACACAGCACACTGTATGCTGTGTGCTGCATGCTGAACGCCTGTGTACTGTATACTCTATACTCTATACTGGGCAGTGCGCGCTGCCGGGCCGGCGCTCTATTGGCGCTCAGTAACCGGCCTCGCGCAGCATGCGGCTCAGGGTGTGCAGCCGCTCGCTCAAAAACTCGTCCTCCTCCGACAGCGCCTGGCCAAACAGCTTGATATCCTCGTCGATCATGGGGTTGTCCCGGCACACGGCCACCGTCATGGCGTCGCCCTGCAGGCCGATGCGGTCGATCTGCGGCTGCTGCGGGTCGTACAGCTTGGGGTAGCGGTAACTCTCGGCCATGTACTGCTTGGCGCGGCAGATGAGGATGGCCAGGTCGAGCACCCGGTGCAGGGGCAGCTCCTCAGACTGGCGCGACCACTTTTCACCGGTGTAGCGCCACACCTTGGCCGACACCTCTACCCTGCCCCGGTCGTTCCACTGGGCCAGCCCCAGCGACAGGCCCTTGGCGTCGGACTGGTAGGCCTTGTGGCCGTCGACCTGCTCGTAATTCTCGACGGTGATGACCGGTTTGTGTTTTAGGGTGGTGGGGATCTTCATCGCGTTTCCTCCTCTGCGGTAAAACTTCGTTTTTACGTTTACTGTTTTACTAAATTACTAATTTAGTAAAATCAATATACCACACCGACTGCACCTTGTCAACTGAAAAAGCGCCGTGTTATAATCTATAATCAGTTACCGCCTACCGGCCGGAGCGCACACTGCGCCGATGGGCGGCAGAAAGGGGCCTATCTCATGCAGCTGTCTGTACTTGCCGAAAACACCGCCCGGCCCGGCTTTGAGGCCGAGCACGGGCTGAGCCTGTACCTGCGGGTCGGGCGGCGCCGGCTGCTGGTGGATGCCGGCGGCAGCGCGCTGTTTGCGCGCAACGCGCAAAAGCTGGGGATCGACCTGGCCGCCGTCGACACCGCCGTCCTCACCCACGGCCACCGCGACCACGGCGGCGGGCTGCCGACCTTTTTGGCGCTAAACCAAAGCGCCCCCATCTACCTGCGCCCCGGGGCTCTGGACCCCCACTTTTCGCGGCGGCTGCACGGCCTGGGCGATATCTCGGTGCCGCCGCTAACAGCTGGCGACCGGCTCGTCTACACCGGCAGCACCCACCCGCTGGGCGATGGGCTGCTGCTGTTTGCCGGGGTGCCGCGCGACGCGCTGCTTCCCACCTACAACCGGCTGCTGCTAAACGGGCGGCGGCAGCCCGATGCGTTTGCCCACGAGCAGCACCTGCTCATAGAGCGGGGCGGGCGGCGGGTGCTGGTGTGCGGCTGCGGGCACACGGGCATTGCCGCCATCCTGCGCCGGTGCCGCCTGCTGTGCGGCCACTACCCGCAGGTGGTAGTGGGCGGCCTGCACCTGAGCGACCCCCACACCCACACCAGCGAGGAGCCCGGCCGCATCGCCGCCGTGGCCCACGCCGTCAAACAGGCCGGCTGTACCCTGTACACCGGCCACTGTACCGGGCCGGTGGCGCTGGCCCAGCTGCAGCACCTGCTGCCGGGGCGGGTGTTCCCCATCACTGTCGGGCAGCACATCGACCTGTGACCGGGGCTGCCGCCCCCAGGGCCGCCCGGGCCGCGCCGCCGCAAGCAATAAAGAGCGGGCACAGATGCATAGAACATCTGTGCCCGCTCTCTTTTTTATGCGGTCTGCCCCAAACTGGCGGGGCGCTACTTCTGGCAGCAGGCGGTGAACATTTTAAACACGCCGAGCATCTTCTCGTCCTGTGCGGCCATCATTTCCGGGTGCCACTGGATGCCCAGCACCAGGCTTCCCTCGGCCCGCTGTATGGCCTCTATGTTGCCGTCGGCGTCGACCGCGGCGGCAAAAAAGCCCGGCGCGATCTGGTCCACCGTCTGATGGTGCAGCGAGTTTACCCGGTACCGCTCGCCCAGCAGCGGGTACAGCACCGACTGGCTGTCGATAAACACCTCGTGGCTGGGGCGGCAGGGGTCGCCCAGCTGCCGGTGCTGGATGTCGCTGCCGCTGATCTCGCCCAGGTCCTGATACAGCGTGCCGCCCAGCGCGCAGTTGAGCAGCTGGTGCCCCCGGCAGATGCCCAGCACCGGCTTGCCCGCCGCCAGCGCCGCTCGCAGCAAAAGCAGCTCGCAGGTGTCGCGCGGGGCGCACACCTCGGCCAGCGCCTGGCGCGGCTGCTGCCCGTAGATGGCCGGGTCGATATCGTGCCCGCCCGAGAGCAGCAGCCCGTCGACGCGGTCGATCATGGCGGACGCCAGCTCCTCGCTCTCTACGGTGGGCAGCAGCACCGGTATACTGCCGCCCGCCGCCACCGACGCGGCATAATTCCCGTTGATACCGTCGCTCACCCGCCCAAAAAACATGGGATCGGTGTGCACGATCGGCCCGGTGCTGATCCCTATAACTGGTCGCTCCATCAAAAAACACTACCTCTCTTATTTTTGCCGCCCCAAACAGGCGCCCGCGCCAAAGCGGCGGCTATTTAAAGATCTTTTTGGCGATATCCGCCGACATCTTGGCGTCTTTGGCGTAGTAGTCGGCCCCGATCTGCAGGGCGTAGTCCTCGGTGAGCACGGCGCCGCCCACCATGATCCGGCAGCCGGGTTTGGCCGCTCTGAGCTGGCGGATGGTCTCCTCCATGCTGCAGAGCGTGGTCGTCATCAGCGCGCTCAGGCCCACCAGCTGCACGTCCTGCTCCACTGCGGTGCGCACCACCTCTTCCGGCGGCACGTCGCGGCCCAGGTCCAGCACGGTAAAACCGTAGTTTTCCAAAATAACCTTGACGATATTTTTGCCGATATCGTGGATGTCCCCCTTGACGGTGGCCAGAATGATCTTGTCGCCGCCGGCCTGCTCGCCGCCGCTGGCGGCGATGTGGGCCTTTACCCGGTCAAAAGCCGCCCCCGCCGCGTTGGCCGACTGCATCAGCTGCGGCAAAAAGATGGTCCCTTTTTCAAAGTCGGCGCCCACCTGGTCGAGGGCCGGGATGAGCACCTGCTGCACCACCTGCAGCGGGTCTTTTTTAGCCAGCAGCGCCTCGGTCATCTCTGCCGCCCGGTCGGCCAGGCCCCGGTGGATGGCGGCCGGTATCTCTTTTTGCGGGTCAGCCGCCGCGCCGGTGGGCGCCGCCGGGCCGGCAGCCGGGCCCGCCGCCGGCTGGCTGCCGTAGGTCTGCACGTAATAAGCGGCGTTTTTATCGATGTTAAAGAGCACGCGAAAGCTGTCTACCGTCTGCCGCATGGCCTCCAGGTTGGGGTTTAAGATGGGCAGGTCCAGCCCGGCGGCCAGCGCCAGCGTCAAAAAGCTGCGGTTGATCTGCTCTCTGGCCGGCAGCCCAAACGAGATGTTCGACACGCCCAGCACAGTCTTTAGCCCCAGCTGCTCTTTGACCATGCGCACCGCCTTGAGCGTCTCGACCACCTCGGCCTGCTGCACCGAGGCGGTGAGCACCAGACAGTCGATGTACACGTCTTCCCGGGGGATGCCCGCCGCCAGCGCCGCCGCCAATATCTTTTCGGCCACCGCCAGCCGGTCCTCGGCCCGGTTTGGGATGCCGTTTTCGTCCAGCGTGAGGCCCACCACCGCCGCCCCGTACTTTTTGGCCAGCGGCAGCACGGTATGAAGGCTCTTCTCCTCGCCGTTTACCGAGTTGATGAGCGGCTTGCCGCTGTACACCCGCAGCGCCGCTTCCAGGGCGGCCGGGTCGGTGGTGTCGATCTGCAGCGGCGCATCCACCACCGCCTGCAGCCGCCGCACCACCCTGCTCATCATCTGGCGCTCGTCGATCTGGGGCAGGCCCACGTTCACGTCTAAGATGTCGGCCCCCGCCTCGACCTGCGACAGCCCCTGCGCCAGCACATAGTCGATATCGCCGTTTATCAGCGCCTGCTTAAACAGCTTTTTGCCGGTGGGGTTGATGCGCTCGCCGATGATCTTGGGGCCGTCGATCTCGACTACCCTCGAGGGGGAGCACAAGGCGCTGCGCCGCTGCCGGGGCCGCGGCGACGGCGCCCGGCCCGCCAGCATCTCGCCGATCTTCTGGATATAGGCCGGCGAGGTGCCGCAGCAGCCGCCAAACACGGTGATGCCCAGTTCGATATAGCCGCGCAGGTAGCCGGCGTAGGCGGCGGGGTCGATATCGTAGCTGCCGGTCTGCAGGTTGGGCAGGCCGGCGTTGGCTTTGATAAAGATCGGGCGGTCGCAGCAGGCGGCCAGCTCTTTGGCCAGCGGGTAGATATCGTCGGGCCCCAGCGAGCAGTTGATGCCGATGGCCTCGGCCCCCAGCCCCGACAAAGTCAGGGCCATGGCCGGTATGCTGGTGCCGGTAAAGGTGCGGCCGGTCTTTTCAAAGCTCATCGAGCACCACACCGGCAGGTCGCAGTTCTCCTTCACGGCCAGCACCGCCGCCTTTACCTCGGCTAAGTCGGTCATGGTCTCGCACACCACCAGGTCGGCGCCGCTGGCGGCCCCCTGCCGCACCTGCCGGGCAAACAGCTCTATGGCCTCCTCCATCTGCAGGCTGCCGCCCGGCTCCAGCAGCTCGCCGATAGGCCCCAGGTCCAGCGCCACCTTACAGCCGGTACCGGCCGCCGCCCGGCGGGCGATGCGCACCGCCGCGTCCACCACCTGCTCGACGGTGTAGCCGCTGCCGGCCAGCTTGTGGGCGTTGGCGCCAAAGGTGTTGGTGTAGATCACCTGGCTGCCGGCGCCGATGTAAGCGCGGTGGATGTCCTCGATGATCTGGGGGTGGGTGATGTTATAGCTCTCGGGGCGGCCGCCGGCGGGCAGGCCGGCCGCCTGCAGCATGGTGCCCATAGCCCCGTCGAGCAGGGTAAAGGTATGCGTAAAATCAAAAGTCGCCACAGCGCTTTCCTCCCCGTCTGAATGTGCAGTTTTCGCGCAGGCTGCAGTGGGTGCAGCCGCTCTTTTTATCCTGTGTGGCGCGCTCTCCCACGCCGATGATCGCCGTCACCGATTTAGACGGGGTCAGCAGGCAGCTGGAGGACACCGCCAGCCCGATCTGCCGCCCGGTATCCAGCAGCCGCGCCACCTGGGGCTGGCAGGTGATGGGCATGTCGCCGTACCCCGGCGAAAAGCGCCAGGTACAGCGCTGCCCCCGCTGGCCGCAGGCGCCTTTTATCAGCGCGTTCACACGGTCGCAGACCGCCTCGATGGCGGTGACGGCGGCGCTGTCGCAGACCACGGCGGCGGCCATGTCGGCCACCTGCTGCCGGCGCAGCAGCGCGTCGACGCCCGCCCCCAGCGTGGCGGCCATCAAAACGCAGCTGTCGCAGCCCGCCAGCAGCTGCAAAATGTCTTCCCCCGGCAGGTAAAAGTCGGTATCCAGCAGGGGGATGCCCTGCGGCTGGGGGGCGCCCAGCAAAAATTCGCGGCACACATAGCGGGGCGTCGCCGCCGCCTGCACCGCCTGCACCGACCGGTCTATCAGCGCGTCTATCTCGGGCGGGATAACGCTGCCGCGATGGCCCAGGTAGCGCAGTATCTCCGCCCGGTCCAGCACCAGGTCGGCCGGGTCCACCGCCCCCTGCGCGCGGTACAGCGCCACCGCGCTAGGCCTCCGTGCAGTTCAGGTCGCAGAGCAGCTTCTGCACGCTGCCCACCACTTTTTTGGCCACGTAGGGGCTGTTCATGGTGTACAGGTGGATGCCCTGCACACCGCTGGCCATCAGGTCTACGATCTGGTCGACGGCGTAGGCGATACCCGCATCCCGCAGCGCCGCCTTGTTGTGGCCCCATTTATCGATGATGCCGGCCAGCTTGTCGGGTAGGCTGGCCCCGCAGAGCGACACCATGCGCTCGATCTGGCTCTTGTTGGTCACCGGCATGATGCCGGCGGCGATGGGCACGGTGATGCCCATGGCCCGGGCCTTTTTTTCAAAGCTGTAAAAGGCGGCGTTGTCAAAAAACAGCTGGCTGGCCAGGTGGCTCACCCCGGCGTCTACCTTGCGGCGCAGGTGGACGATGTCCTCCTCCAAGCTGGGCGCCTCGGTGTGCCCCTCGGGGTAGCAGGCGCCGGCCACCGAAAAGCCGCCGCGGCTCTTGATCAGCTCTACCAGCTCGCTGGCGTAGTGAAAGGCGCCGGGCAGCGCCCCCTCTACCCTGTCTCCCCGCAGCGCCAGCACGTTGTCGATGCCCAGCGCGGCCAGCTCGTCGAGCAGCGCCAGCACCGTCTCTCTGGTGGAGTTGATGCAGGTGAGGTGGGGCAGCGGCTCGATGCCGTACTCGCGCTTGATGGTATCGGCCAGGTGCACCGTCTGCTGGCGCTGCTCGCCGCTGCCGCCGGCGCCGTAGGTGACGCTGATATAGTCGGGCGCCAGATCGTGCAGCCCCTCCAGCGTGCGGTACAGCCCCCGCACATCGTCGGTCTTTTTGGGCGGGAACACCTCAAAAGACAGCACACATTTTTTCTGCTCATACAGGGTCGATAAGTTCATGTCAGTCCACTCCAAAGCTACCGCTGCGGCCCCGCTGGCAGCCGCCGCTCTGCGGTATTTTTTCTAATTCTTACAGGCTATCATTATAACATTTCACCAGGCGATTGAAAAGCGCCCGCCAAAGAAAAAGGGGCCGTCCGCCGCCGGTCGCGCGCGCCGAGTCGCCGTGGTGTAAATCTGCCAAAATACGGCCTGCAATTTCTATATAAACTGGGACACCTGTCCTATCCTCCGCCCGCCGGCGGGGCGTATGATATAGGATAGTAGAAAATGGATATGCCCGATCACTTTTGCCGTAAAAGGAGGTAAGACCGTGCCCAACATCATCCCACAGGAAGAGATCCTCAACCTGGCCGTCGTCAACTTTCGCGCTGTGTGGGGCCAAAAGCAGCGCAATCTGGCCCGCATCATCAGCTATATCCGCGCCGCCGCCCGCCGCGGGGCCGACATCGTCTGTTTTCCCGAGCTGGCCCTCACCGGCTATGAAAACCAGACCGGCGTCCCCAAGGAGGAGAAGATGCAGGTGCAGCTGGCCGAGCCGGTGAGCGGCCCCGCGGTGGCGGCGGTGGCCAAGGTGTGCCGCCAGATGGAGATATACGCCGTTTTTGGCATGCCCGAGCGCGATGAGGACCGCCCCGACACCATCTACAACACGGCGGTGGCCTGCGGGCCCCAGGGGTATATCGGCCGCTACCGCAAGATCCACCCGGCCATGGCCGAGAGCTGCTGGTGCGACCGCGGCAGCGACCCCTTCTCGTTTGAGACCCCGTGGGGCAAGATCGCCGTGGGCATCTGCTACGACACCTACTCATTCCACGAGATCCTGCGCTACCACGCCGCCACCGGGGCCAAGGTGTACTTAAACCCCACCGCTATGGCCGAGGCCCCCCACTTCGACTGGAAGACCTGCTACTACGAGGGGCTGCGCCAGGCGGTCATCGCCAACGACTTTTTCGTGGCCAGCTCAAATCTGGTGGGCTATGATATCGTGGACGAGGATTTTTGCAACCAGACCGACGCGCTGCTGGAGCCCGATTCCCCCGGACGGCAGTTTTGCCGCCCCTTTTGCCCGCGGCCGGACCCGGCCTACTTTACCGGCGCCAGCATGGTGTTGGGGCCGGGGATCGGGCCTGATAAGGTACACGTGTACTGCGGCGATATCGACCTGTGCGAGCCCGAGCTGCTCATCGCCACCGTGGATCTGTCGGTCGGCTCCCGCATGATCTTTAACCGCAACCCCTTCAGCGGCAGGCCCGACTACCGGCCCGACATCTACAAAAAGCTAAACGAGCTGCTGCTGGAAGACCCGTATTGGGGGGAACAGTAGGTATTTCTCTCAGAGAAAGGCGGCCGCACGGGCTGCTTTTGCCGCCGCCCCTAAAGAAAAAGCTTCCCCGCCGGTGAAAAGCGGCGCCCAAAACCCCGTTTTTCACCCGGCCAAAGGCTTTGCCGCCGCCCGGCAGAAAAAGCTGTTTTAAAAACGCCGAAACGTGCCGGCAGGCACTGCCGCCGCATGTTCACGCCGTTACATATCCACATGTTGTGAGGAAGGTGATCTTACTGATGTCTCGCTTAAAAAAAGAGGATTACAACAATTCCATGCGGCTGGAGAGCTATGATCTGGCTACGTTTGCCGGTCAGCTGTACCAGCTCAACCACCAGAAGATACTCGACGCCGTCACCACCCCGGAGTACCTGCTGGCCAAAAAGGTGCTGGCCTGCGGCTGCGGCGACTCGTTCTGCGCCGCCGCCTGTGCCAAACAGGCCTTTTTGCAGCTGGCTCAGGTGCCCATGGAAGGCATGCCCGCCATCGAGCTGTCGCGCCACTACAGCGGCCAGGACCTGGACGACACGCTGCTCTTCTCCATCTCCAGCCGGGGCAAGACCTCCCGCGTCGTCGAGGCCACCCAGCGGGTGAAAAAGCTGGGCAAAAACACCACCGCGGTGGCCATCGTCAACTTTCCCGAGTCGCCACTGGTCGACGCCGCCGACGAGCTGCTGCTCATCCAGATGCCCAAGTTCGAGTGCGGCCCCTATACCGAGCACGCGCCTTGCCAGCGCTCGTACTTCAGCACCATGTTCACCATGATGCTGCTGGCCGTGCGCATGGGCGAGGTGCGGGGCCACTACTGTGCCCGGCAGGCCGAGGCCTACCGGCAGGGGATGATCGACTACGCCGCCTCGTTCACCCGCGAGCTGGTCGACCAAAACGACGACCGCATGTGGCAGCTGGCCCAGACCTGGGTAAACTTTCACCACTACGAGGTGGTGGCCTGTGGGCCGGAGTACCCCAACGCCTGGTTCGGCGCCGCCAAATTCGTCGAGGCCTACGGCGATCTGGCCACCTACGAAAACACCGAGAACTGGCCCGCCACCGGCCCCTATGCCAAAGACCCCCAGAGCATCGGCACGGTGGTGATCTTAGACCGCGAAAACGAGGCCTTTGACCTGAGCGTGGAGGTGATCGGGCAGATGGTGGCGCTGGGGCGGCCCACCATCGTCATCACCGACGCCGACGCCGGCGCCTTCCCCGCCGGGGCCGAGGTGTTTGAGATACCCTCTACCCCCTACCGCTGGGCCAAACCGCTGATGCAGTACTCGCCCCTGGGCAACCTGCTGGGCTACATCAGCAAAATGCGCGGCAGCAGCTTTTACCGCTACGGCGACCACGAGCCGTTCGTGCGCGAGACGATGGCCCGCATGGGCGGCGACCCCATCTCGAACGAGCCGCTGCTCATCGTCCCCTGACGGGGGCGGATGCGCCACACGCCGCTTTGCCGGCCCGTTTTTCCAGTTAAAAAGGAGGTCTTTATGAACGCTCAAGATATCACTTCGGCTTCAGCTGCGGCTCTGCCCCCGCTGATCCGGCACTACAGCACAGTCACCGCCGCGCTGCTGCCGACCCTGTGCCGCCAGATAGAAAACCTGTTCCCCGGCGACTGTCTCAAGAACACCGGCCGCATACTGCTGGTGGGCAGCGGTGAAGACTACGCGGCCGCGCTGGCCGGGCGGTCGGTGTTCTCGTCGCTGTCTTCCTACCCCGCCGAGTGGGTAGAGGCGCTCACCCCCACCGCGCTGCGCCACTTTATCGAGCGCGAAAAGCTGCAGCTGGGCAGCGCTTTCGTCATCGCCATCGACTGTGCCGGCGACGACGGCCAGCTGCCCCACGCCGTGCGCGAGGCGCAGAGCACCGGCGCCAAGGTGCTGCTGCTGACCGCCCGGGCCGACTGCCCCGCCGCCGCGCTGTGCGACTGGCTGCTATCGCTGCCGGCGGCCGGCGCGCCGCTGCTGCCCGAGACCGAGCACTTTTTTGTGAGCTACCTGGCGCTTTTGCTGTTGGGGCGCGCCATGGGTCTTGCCAGCGGCAAGCTGTGCGACAAAAAGGCCGGCGAGCTGCTCGACGAGATCGCCGATCACATCGACACGGTCAGCCAGCAGGCCGAGGACCTGTGCGCCCGGGCCCGGCAGGTGGCCGAGAGCTGCGCCGACGCCGCCGACATCGACATCATCGCCAGCGGCCGCGACTACCCGGCCGGCTACCTGGCGCGCATGCTGTGCTACCGCCGGCTGGGCCAAGTGGTGACGCTGGAGGAGAGCGAGGACTGGCTGCACGTCAACATGCTGGCGCTGGACCCGCACCGCTTTCTCACGCTGTTTTTCGTGTCGGGCGCCAACTCGTCGATGGACCGCACCCTGCGGACCATCGCCTTTGCCAAAGAGCTGGGCCGCCAGGTGGTGACCGTCACCGACATGGACGACCACGACCCGCTGGCGCTGGCGCTGCCCGCCTCGCGCTACAGCTGGGTCACCCCGCTGTCGCAGCTCATCCCCGCCGCGCTGCTGGTAGAGATGCTCCGCCTGTCGCGCCCGTTTTGAGCGCCGGCGGCAAAAGGAGATGACAGCCATGCGCTACCTGGCCACCGGCCTCAATATGCTCGACCAGATCATCACCCCCGCAGGGCAGGCGCTGCCCCCCAAATTGGGCGGGGTGCCGCTGTACGGTTACTGCGGCATGCGGGTGTTCACCGACGACGTCCTCTACCTGGCGCGGGTCGGCAACGACTTTTTTGATATCTACGACCCCTGGTTCTCGCAAAACGGCGTCCCCCGGCAGGGGCTGCGGTTCGTCTCGGACAAGACGCCGTACTGCGCTATCCAGTACCGGGCCGACGAGACGGTGCAGGACACCTGGTTTTTTACCCGCGACTGGGCCGATTCCGATTTTTGGCGACCCCAGCCCGAGGACTACCGCCGGCACATTGGCCCCGACACCCGGGGCGTGTGTCTCTGTGGGCCACCGCAACCCTCCCCCAGCTGGGCGGAGCTCTTCTCTCTGCGGGAAAAATACCACTTTCAGATCATGTGGGAGCCCAACGGCTCGCACACCTTCGCCGCCGACCGGGCCGCCACGGTAGAGCTCTGCCAAAAGGTGGACATGGCCTCGTTCAACCTGGTGGAGGGGTGCCGGATCTTTGGGCTGGCCGGCGAGGCCGAGCTGCTGGACTTTTTAAAGCGGCTGGGCCCCGAGCTGGTGCTGCTGCGGGTGGGCAGCCGCGGCATGTACACCATCGCCGGCGGCAGGGCCTATCTGCTGCCTTCGGCGCCGCTGCCGCCGGGGACAGCGGTGGTGGACACCACCGGCTGCGGCAACGCCTCCACCGCCGCCTGCTGTTATGCCTGGTGCGAGAAAAACGACCCGGTGATGACCGGGATCATGGGCAACGTGGCCTCCAGCTACAACCTGCGCCAGTACGGCCCCTGGCCGCAGTTTGGCCCCGCGCTCACCGCCGAGGCGACAGATATGGCGGACCAGTTATACCAAAAATACCGCTGCCTGCTGTAGTTTCTTGTATTTTCTGCCTATTTGTCCTATACTAAAAGGTACAGATAGACTGCGCACGGTGCCGCCCTGAGCGGCGGCGGACCAACACACCTTAAAGGGGGATACATCATGAAACGCATCGGCATGCTCACATCCGGCGGCGACTGTCAGGGCCTCAATGCGGCGCTGCGGGGCGTGGCCAAGACCCTGTACCAGCACTACGGCAGCGACGTGCAGATATTCGGCATCCGCGACGGCTATCGCGGCCTTATCGAGGGGGACTATCACCCTATGGCTCCGGCCGATTTCTCCGGCATTTTGGTGCAGGGGGGCACCATCCTCGGCACCTCCCGGCAGCCCTTTAAAAAAATGCAGGTGGAGGAAAACGGCGTCGACAAAGTGGCCCGGATGAAAGAGACCTATAACAAGATGAAGCTCGACTGTCTGGTGATCCTGGGCGGCAACGGCACCCACAAGACCGCCAACCTGCTGTCGCAGGAGGGGCTGCACGTGGTGACTTTGCCCAAGACCATCGACAACGACCTGTGGGGCACCGACATGACCTTTGGCTTTCAGAGCGCCGTCGATATCGCCACCAACGTGCTCGACTGCATCCACACCACCGCCACCAGCCACGGCCGGGTGTTCATCGTCGAGGTGATGGGCCACAAGGTGGGCTGGCTCACGCTGCACGCGGGCATCGCCGGCGGCGCCGACGTGATCTTGCTGCCGGAGATCCCCTACGATGTGGACAAGATCGCCAAGGTGCTCAGCCGCCGCAACGAGATGGGCAAACGCTTCTCCATCCTGGCGGTGGCGGAAGGGGCGCTCTCGAAAGAGGAGGCCAAGCTCTCGAAGAAAGAGTTTAAGGCGGCCCGGGCCAAGATGACCGAGCCCTCTATCTCGTACCGGCTGGCCGGTGAGCTGGCCAGCCGCACCGGGCAGGAGATCCGGGTGACCATCCCCGGCCACTTCCAGCGCGGCGGCAGCCCCTGTGCCTTTGACAAGATGCTCTCGACCCGCTTTGGCGCCGCGGCCGGCAAGCTCATCATCAAAGAGCAGTACGGCTACATGGTGGGCCTGCGGGATAACAAGGTGGTGCCGGTGCCCCTGTGCGAAGTGGCCGGCAAGCTCAAAACGGTCCCCGTCGACTGCCAGGAGGTCAAGACGGCCCGCCTGCTGGGGATCAGCTTGGGGGATTGACAGCGTATTTCGAACGCAGATAGCAAAGAGCCGGGCGCTTAAAAGCGCCCGGCTCTTTATTGTATTAGCTGCATCCGCACAAAGCCATTTTCGGTATATAAACAGGGTTTATAATGGAAATAGCTTGACCGGTCCGGTACAGCCCGCATTCCCCCAAATAACCAAAAATGCACCTCTACCGAGATCGTCAGCACATACCAAATGTCTCATTTGCTCCCAAACATATTTCAGATGCGCTTTATCCCCACAATTTTCTCTCTGCTCTCGCGGCAGGCAGCCGATCACTGCGCGCAGCGAGCAGCAGATATGTGCCAGCTTTATACCGCCTCATCCATTCGGGCACTGCTCTCATTTGCGTGCTTTGCCGCTATCTCTAAGTCCCACAAAAACAGCTTAAAATTGGGTGGTGCTTCTAAACTAAATTTGCATACGAAGTAACTTCTTTTCGCCGGTACTCTCTTGCTGAGATCCTTTTCGTTTTTTGCATCAGCTGCGACGGTTTTGCGGATCGTGATCTGCTCTTCTCTCATCTATCCCCGCTGTCATTGATAAAACCGCCTTTTTCATACGGGCGACTATTTTCTATCTCGACAAAGGCCCGCAGCGCTCGGGCGGCCACCACGTCGCCCAGGCCCGGCTCCTCGCTGTTGAGGCTCTGCTTGGCGCAGTGCAGCAAATGGTCGGTCAGCTGGCCCCAGCTCATCACAAAGCGGCCCTGCAGCTGCTCCTTTTTGGCCGCCACCCGTTCGGGGCAAAGCGTTACGCCGGGCCACACGAAGCGGCAAACCGTCGAGCCATCCCGCCCCATGAGGGCCGGTATCTCTAAGGTGATGGCCGGGTTATACCCCCGCATCATCGCCTTATCGCAGTACAGGCAGTAGCGCTTGCCATATTCGAGCAGACCGTACTGCCGCCACACGTCGATCCAGCAGCACCGGCTCACCTCGGTCGTCAGGTCTGGGCCGTAGCTGAGCACCTCTTCCACAAACTCGTCGTCGGTGGTGCGCAGCGACTTGTAGGCCTTATAGTTGTGTATGTCCAGGCTGTCGCCCATTTTCAGCGTGTTCTCTCTGGCAATGCGGCCCCGGTCGAGGCCGTAGTCGGTCACCACCCGCTCGGTCAGCCGGCGGCAGTCGGCCGGGCAGACCCGCTCGATCTCGCGGTAGAGCAGGGCGGCCAGCAGCGCGTGGTGGCGCTGGCAGCTAAAGGTACACATGTCGCCCTCCTTTTTAAAGGTCGTTGTCGGCTACCTTTACTTTACCACCTGCCGCCCCAAACATCTACTGACAGAGCTACAAAAGTAGCCGGTGTTCTTTGCACATTGTGCCGGGCGGCGGCAGCCGCAAAAAGGTGGGCCTGCACCCCTCTTTATAAAAAAGCGCCCGGCTCTTGTGAGCCGGGCGGCTGTATAATTTTTTCTATACGGCGCCGCTGTTGCCGGCGCTCCAGTTTTGGGCGGCGGCCAGCAGCGCGGCGCGCCGGTTGGGCAGGCGGTCAGCCATCACCTCGCCCAGCAGCCAGTCAAGGCAGGCCCCCAGCCGGCGGCCGGGCGCAAGGCCCACCTGCTGCAGATCGCGGCCGCTGACGGCCAGCTGAGACAGCGCGGTGCAGTCTCCCTGCGCCTGTATATCGGCCGCCACCGCCAGCGCCCGGGCCGCTACCGGGCTGCCCATCTGCACTTTTAGGCGGCACAGCAGCTGTAGGCGGTCGCTGCCCCAGCGGTGGGTCAGCACCCGCAGCTGCCGCCGGTCGGCAGTGGCGGGCCAGGACCGGTTCTGCACCAAAAATCGCACCGTACGGCACAGCGCGCCCGGCTGCCGCAGCAGCACCAGCGTTTGGGCGGCCCGGGCCGGGTGCCGGCAGCTGCCAAACAGCAGTGCCAGCCGCACTGGGAGATGGCTGTCGGTACAGGAAAAATCGCCGTAGGGCGGCATAAACTGGGCAAAGACAGCCGGGTACCCCTGCAGGGCCTGCCGGGCGTAGCGGCCGGCAATGCACCGCACGAACTCGGCCCCTATGCGCTCGGCCGAAATGCGCCCCAGGCCCGGGGCCTGCGCGGCCATCGCGGCGGCGGTGACCGGCTCGACGGCAAAGCCCAGCACCCCCACAAAGCGCACCGCCCGCAAGATGCGCAGCGCGTCCTCCTTAAAGCGGACAGCCGGATCGCCCACGCAGCGCAGCTGTTTGGCGGCCAAGTCGGCCCGGCCGCCAAACGGGTCGAGGATACGCCCGTCAGCCCCGCAGGCCATCGCGTTGACGGTAAAGTCGCGCCGGGCAAGATCGGTCTTGATGGTGCCGCCAAAAGCCACCCGATCGGGATGGCGGCCGTCGCTGTACGTCGCCTCGCGGCGAAAAGTGGTGATCTCCAGCGCACGGCCGCGCCACAGCACCGTTACCGTGCCGTGGGCGATACCGGTATCGGCGGTGCGGCAGCCGGCAAACACCGTTTTTACCTGCTGGGGCAGCGCGGCGGTGGCGATGTCGTAATCGGCTGTTTGGCGGCCGAGCAGGCCGTCACGCACGCAGCCGCCCACGCAGTAGGCGGCGTAGCCGGCGCATTCCAGCCGCCGCAGCGCCGCTATGATATCTGCCGGCAGTTGCAGCTGCACCGCCGCTCACCTCCCACTCAAAGCCGGGCGCTGCGGCTACAGCTCCAGCAGTACCGGGCAGTGGTCGCTGCCCAGCACGTCGCTAAAAATGGTGCAGCCCTGCACCTGCTCGAACAGTCGCTGCGATACCAAAAAGTAGTCGATCCGCCACCCGGCGTTGTTTTTGCGGGCATTAAAGCGGTAGCTCCACCAGGTATAGGCGCCGGTCAGATCGGGGTTCAGAGCGCGAAACACGTCGGTAAAGCCGCTCGCCAGCGTCTTGCCAAAGCTCTGCCGCTCCTCGTCAGAAAAACCGGCGTTTTTGCGATTGGTCTTGGGGTTCTTCAGGTCGATCTCGCAGTGGGCCACGTTCATATCGCCGCACACCACCACCGGTTTTTGCGCATCCAGCTCCAGCAGATAGGCGCGAAAGGCGTCCTCCCACTCCAGCCGGTAATCGAGACGGGCCAGCTTGTCCTGCGAGTTGGGGCTGTAGACGTTGACCAGGTAAAAATCCGGGTATTCCAAGGTGAGCACCCGCCCCTCGTGGCTGTGCTGCTCAACGCCAAAATCCCGCCGCACCGACAGCGGCTGCTGTTTTGAAAACACCGCCGTGCCGGAATAGCCCTTTTTCTCGGCGCTGTGCCAGTACTGGTGGTAGCCCGGCGTCTCTACCTGCGCCTGGTCGGGCTGCATCTTGGTCTCTTGGACACAGAAGATATCTGCCCCCACCTGCGCAAAAAAATCCATAAACCCCTTATTTAAACAGGCGCGCAGCCCGTTCACGTTCCAGGTGACGATCTTCATCCAATCCCTCCTGCTATCTCGATATACGGCGTCTCTCGGCGCCGCCCAGCGGTCTCTTTTCATCATGCCCTGCGGCGGCCCCTACCGGCTGGCGCCGCGGGCGTAAAATGGGCCGGGCCCACGGCTGCGGCAGACGCCGGGCCACCAGCACGCTATTTTCTACTATTTTAGTCTATTTTAGGTGTGCTGTCAATCCGCCGCCGCACACGCAAAAGCGCCGCCTCCCCGGGGGGAGCGCGGCGCCGCTCAAAACAGGCTACTGGCCCATCTCTTTTTTGTACTCGATAAACTCGTCGAAGGTGCTCATGCGGTCGATGGTGCCGACCTCGCGCAGCTCGATGATGCGGTTGGCGATGTTCTGCACGAACTCGTGGTCGTGCGAGGTAAACAGCACGTTGGAGCCAAAGTCGCACAGCCCGTTTTGCACCGCGGTGATCGACTCCAGATCCAGGTGGCTGGTGGGCTGGTCGAGCACCAGCACATTTGAGCCGTACATCATCATCCGCGACAGCATACAGCGCACCTTTTCGCCGCCCGACAGCACCTTTACCTGCTTGTACACGTCTTCGCCGCTAAACAGCATGCGGCCCAAAAAGCCCCGCAGATAGGTCTCGGTGTTCTCGTCCTGGGCATACTGACCCAGCCACTCTAAGATGCTCATCTCCCCCGCCGCGCCGCTGAAAAAGGCGGTGTTGTCCTGGGGAAAATAGCTCTGGCTGGTGCTCACGCCCCACTTGAAGCTGCCGCTGTCCGGCTCGATCTCCTCGGTCAAGATGCGAAACAGGGTGGTCACCGCCAGGTCGTTCTCGCTCAAAAAGGCGATCTTGTCGCCGCGGTTGACGGTAAAGCTGACGTCGTTTAGCACCTGCACGCCGTCGATGGTCTTGGACAGGCCGCTGACCTGTAAGATCTCTTTGCCCGGCTCGCGGTTCATGGTAAAGCCCACATAAGGGTATTTGCGCGAGCTGGCCGGCAGCTCCTCCACCGTGAGCTTGTCCAGCAGCTTTTTGCGGCTGGTGGCCTGCTTGGCCTTTGACTTGTTGGCCGAAAAGCGCGAGATAAAGCTCTGCAGCTCGCGGATCTTGTCCTCGCGCTTTTTCTTCTGGTCGCCCAGCACCCGCTGCATCAGCAGGCTGGACTGATACCAGAAGTCGTAGTTGCCCACATACATGCGGATCTTGGTGAAGTCGATATCCACGATATGGGTGCAGACCATGTTGAGAAAGTGCCGGTCGTGCGAGACCACGATGACCGTGCCGGGGAAGTTTACCAAAAACTCCTCCAGCCACTCGATGGCGGCGATATCCAGGCCGTTGGTGGGCTCGTCGAGCAAAATGATATCGGGCTGGCCAAACAGGGCCTGCGCCAGCAGCACCTTTACCTTTAGCTTTTCGGGCAGGCCGGCCATCTCGGCGTACAGCAGGTCTACCCCCACGCCCAGGCCCTCCAGCAGGCGGCCGGCCTCGGTGTCGATCTCCCAGCCGCCCAGCTCGGCAAACTCGGCCTCCAGCTCCGAGGCCAGAATGCCGTCCTCCTCTGAAAAGTCCTCTTTGGCGTACAGCGCCTCTTTTTGGCCGATGATCTCGTACAGGCGGGGGTTGCCCTGCACGATGGTATCCAGCACGTTAAAGTCATCATAGGCAAAGTGGTCCTGCCCCAACACCGACATGCGGGTCTTTTCGGGGATGATGACCTCGCCGGTGCTGGGCTCGAGTTCGCCCGAGAGTATTTTTAAAAAGGTGGATTTGCCCGCCCCGTTGGCACCGATGATGCCGTAGCAGTTTTCGGGGGTAAATTTTAAATTGACCCCTTTAAACAAGTTCTGGCCGTTGAAGGCCAGGCTCAGTTCCTGTACTGTGATCATAGTTCCTCCTGTATGTTACAGCGGGCAGGCCCGCATATCTACCCTGCAGCTGCCCGCCAAGGCGGGCAGACCTTTCCTATTTTACCATACCCGGCCGACAAAACCTAGTAAAAACGCCAATTTTCTGTCGAGTATTTGCGCTGCCAACTTGTATCCTGCCCGCCGGTACTCTATAATGGTCGTAGAGAATTGCCAGGTGGGCGGCGGGCTCTATCCGCCGCCCCGGAAAGGACCTGTTATGCAAAACAAACGCTGCACCCGCTGCGGTGCTTCTATCGATCTGGCGGCCGGTTACTGCCCCCACTGCGGGGCCCAGCAGCCGATCAGCTATACGCAGGGCGGCTATACCCCACCTTATCAGCCCGCCGGTCCCCGCTGCCAACAGCAAAATAACACCGCCACGCTGGTGCTGGGCATCGTGGGCATCATCTGCGCCTTTTTTGTGCCCATCGTGGGCTGTGTGTGCGCCGTTATCGGGCTGGTCATGAGTATTCAAAACAGCAAAAACGGCCAGTCCGATACCACCGGCAAGCTGCTCAGCGGCGCGGCGCTGGTGATCCTGGTGGGGCGGGTAGTGCTGAGCATCCTGTTTTCCCTGCTGGGGTTTGGGCTGTTTTTGGGTTTTGCCTCGCTGTGGTGAGCGCCCATGAGCGCATGTGGGCATATTTTATCTGCGCACATCAAAATAAAAGGCAGCGGCTCTAAAATGAGCTGCTGCCTTTTTTGTGGCCGCCGGGCCCCAGCAACCAGCTCCCATCAACCAGTGGGCGGCGGCCGGGCAATTGTGAACAAACTGTAAAAACGGCTGTTTTTTCTGCTATTTGCGCCCCGTTGCCGCGGCTACAGACGCTGCCGCCAAAAAAGGCCCTGCGGGCCGCCGGCAAATGAGCGGCAGCCGGGCCTTGTCAGAGAAAATGCGGACCTTGCTGCGGCTCCCCCGCCCGCTGCCTGCCGGCGGCGGCGCGGGCGCTCAGTCGCGGATATCGGGGTCGGGCAGGGGCATCACGTCGAAATCCAGTGCGATGCCCGGCACCCGGCACAGCTCGCCGAACTGCTCGACCATGCGCCGCATAGCCTGGGCGCCGTGGCGGTGCAGCTGTACCGTGAGCAGCACCAAAAACTGGCAGTCGCTGTAGCGGCAGAACACGTCGCCCCGCCGCAGCCCCAGCTGCAGCACCGTGAGCAGGTCGGTCATGGCGGCGCGGCAGTGGTGCTCGGCCAGCGCGCCGCCGTCGGCCCGCTCTACGGTGAACACGCCCAGGCAGCAGTGCAGCTGATGGCGCTGCAAAATGCGCTGCAGCACCTGGCTTATTTGGCAAAAAGAGGCGTACTCACACTGGTAGGCCCCTTCGTGGCCGCGGGGCTCGGCCATCATGTTGGCCAGCATATGTACCCGCTTTTCTACCCGTTTGGGCCAGCTGAGCACCTGCCGCTGCATTTTTTGCAGCTCCTCGGGCACCGGCAGGCCCCGGGACTTGATCTTGGCGATGGTGCGCTCGCTCACCGCCCGGGCCTGCTTCCAGTCACCTACCTGCAGCAGCGACCAGATGTGCAGGCGCTGGAAGGTGGTGCTGTTGGGGTCGATCTCGAGCACCCGGCTGCAGAGCGTGGGGATCTCCTGGTAGTAGCTCCACCGGATCAGGTAGTCGACGATCTGGCGGCAGGCGCGCAGGTACATGTCGTGCAGCTTTTGCTGGTAGTTGCGTATCCACTCTACCGGCGAGAGCTCCTGCAAAAAGCGGCCCCGGTACAGGCCGACGAGCTCGGAAAACAGGGCATAGCCCTCTTCGACATACACCTCTTGGCGCTCTAAATGGTGGCACAGCTCGGTGAAACGGCGGATGTCGCTGCTGAAGTCGACCTCCCGCTCTACAAAGCAGTAGCCGCCTTTTTGGCTGGCCAGCGCATCGGCCAGCCCGTCGGCCCCGCTGCGGCGCAGCATGGCTCGGGCGCGGTACATGAGGTTTTTCAGGGCGTGCTCGGTCTTGGCATCGGGCTCGCGCTCGGGCCACAGCACCTCTACCAGCTCTTTGTTGGGCAGCTCGCGCCCCGGATTGACAAGCAGGTAGACCAGCAGGCTGGTCAGTTGTCGCGAGCGCGCCAGCTCCTCTACGTATTCGCCGTCTACACATAAGCTGCACATGCCCAGCGTGCGCAGTGAAACAACGGTCATGGGTCATCTCCTCCCTCGTGGCGGCAGTCGTTGCCCGCAAAAAAAGAGCGCGCTCTCGCCGGAACGGGCGCGCTCTTTTTTGCTCTTTACTTTTTGGTGGTACAGATAGCGCCGCCTCTGCCAGGGGCAGACGGTCCCCGGCAGAGGCGGCCGTTTTTACTTTTTAATATGCGCCAAAACTGCCGGGCCGGCCATGCAGGGCCAGCCGGGGGCAGGTGGCATTTTGCGCCGTGAGCGGCGGGCTCTACGCCAGCCAGTTTTGCAGCACGGTGGCGGCGATGGCCGCCCCCACCGGCAGCGAGTCGAGCTCGATATACTCGCCGCGGGTGTGGGCGCCGCCGCCCAGGCACACGCCAAAGCAGCAGGCGGGCACGCCCAGCGACAGGGGGATATTACAGTCGGTAGAGCCGGGCATGCGCATGGGCTGTTTGCCGGCGTGCTGCTCGATGGCGTCGGCGCACAGGTCGGCCAGCACTTTTTGCGCCACCGGGTCGACATCGCCCATGCAGGGGCGCTCGCCCAGAAGCTCGACTTCTACCTCGAGATCCATATTGCGGTAGCTCTCGACCACGCTGGTGAAAAAGCGCTTCATGAAAGAGAGCCCCTCACGGGAATCGCTGCGGAACTCGTAGAGCATGCTGGCGGACTGGGCGATCGTATTCACCGAAGTGCCGCCGCTGATCTCGCCCACATTGTAGGTGGTCTTGCCGGCCTGGGGCACCCGCACCGTGTACAGCGTCTGGATCATGCTGGAGAGCTTTTCGATGGCGTTGCGGTTGCCGAAATCGCCGTAGGAGTGGCCCCCCTCGGTGCGCAGGGTGACCCGGTAGCGCATAGAGCCCACCGGCATATCGCACAGGCCCAGGTAGTAGCCGTCCAGCGAGATGAGCTCGTGCACCCGGCCGGCGTAGTCGGCCATGATCTGGCGGCTGCCCTTTAAGTTGCCCAGCCCCTCCTCGCAGGAGTTGCAGACGAACAGCAGCCCGTTTTTCACCGGGCAATCGTTTTGGATGACGTATTTGGCCAGCAGCATGAGCACGGCCAGGTTGGCGGTGTCGTCGCCCACGCCGGGGCAGTAGAGCCTGCCGTCTTTTTGCTGGGGGACAAAGGGCTCGGTGTCGGGAAATACGGTGTCGGTGTGGGCCATGAACACGGTGACCGGCTCTTCTTCGCGGCAGCGGTGGGGGTACACCACGTTGAGGGCCTCGTCGATATAGACGCCTTTGGCGCCCTGACGCTCGAGCCACTGCTTACAAAAGGCGGCGCGCTGCTCCTCGTGGTGAGAAGGGGCGGGTATTTGGCAGAGGGCCAGCAGCAGTTCGGTGAGCTGCTGCTGGCTGTTTTGCAGGTACTGTTTGAGTTCGTCACGCAGAGGTAGGGCCATGATCAAAACACTCCTTTAAGCGGGCGCACCGCAGCTGCGCCACCAGGCAGGATCGTGCCGGTAAGGCGTGCAGCGGCGCGTCTTTCAATATATGCAGACAGGTTATGTACACAATCAGTATAACACATATTGCGCCGTCGGAAAATGTATTTTATCAAAACCGGCGCGCTGCCGATCTGCGGGGCGGGCCCGTGCGCAGGCCTGTTTATTTGTGGCGCTTTTCGGTGATCACCCGCAGGATGGGGGGCATTTGCGAGAGATCGCCCCCGGCCATTTGGTAGCCGGCCATAAAGGCCTCGCGCACCATGCAGAAAAGCATGCCCTCGAATTGGTCGTATTGGTTGCTCTCTAAAAATTGCGAGAATGCAGTCTCGAAGTCCATTTGAACGTCCTCCTTATAACGTGTAAGAGTGGATAGGCAGTTGGTTTATCTTTATTTATGGCGAGACGGGACCGTAGCGCACCCGCGCATTGTGGCACCGGTTGGCACATTGTCCCTTGTGTTGACTTGATTATAGCTTGTACACGCTGTGGAGTTTGTCGATTTAGGGATGGATTTGGTGGGAAATCAGAAAACGGCGGAGTTTGTGCGATACCACAGAATAATCTGCCAGTAATTGGATAAGTTGTATCTACCTCGCCAAAAATAGGACATTTGAGCGACTGGGCGGGGCAGAACAGGCCTTCGATCACTCCTGGTCTTTTCACCTTTCAAAGTTTGAGTCGCCGCAGCCTGTAAAGTAAAATAGCTTTTCAGATATAAATAGGTCCCTTTTACCCTAACAGAGACCCCAAACATATGGTATGGTGTATGGGAGATAAAAGAGAGGAGTGAGCAGATGCAGGATATATTACAGGCGCTATATTACGGCAACCTCTGCCCAGCCGACCAAATTGGGCCACTGGGCAGCGACTATCGCGCCGCCAACCGGGAATCCGAGAGACAGGACCGGTGGTGCCGAGAAAACCTGCCGCCAGAAGCATATCGACGGGTGCGGCTGTTGCAGAGCGCGGCCACCGAGTGCAGCCAAATAGAGCTGTACCACACCTTTTGTCGCGGATTTTCGCTGGGTGCACAGCTGTTGCTGGCAGCGCTAGAGGAGCCAAGAACGAAGAGATAGGCTCGTTGGCGGCGCCAATCAGTAAAGGAATTTCCCTTTACTATAATGCTGAGATCAAAAAAGAGCGGGGCCACTTTGGCTCCGCTCTCTTTCGTCTATAACATTATACTCAGTGCTGTTTGGCGGGGCGGCCGAGTCCTGTCGGCGGCCGGGCTCGTCGTCCGGCGCATATCCGGCCGCCAGCAGCTCGAGGGCGGCCCGCTTTTGGCCGACATCTTGCAGCACCCGGGCCCGGCCAAACACCACCACGCTGCGAAAATAGGTGGTGTACTGCTGCGGCATCACCTGGTCTTTATCCACCACGCAAAACGACACCTGACTGTGGCGGGCGATGGCATCGAGCTTGTGGCCGGTGCGGGCGCAGTGAAAGTACAGTTTTTGAGCGCTCTCGTCGTAGGCGTAGCTCAGCGGCACGGCATAGGGGTAGCCGCCGTCGCCCAGCACCGCCAGCACACCGGCCGTACCGCGCTTTAACACCGCGGCGCACGCCGACGCCGACAGAGCCTGTTTTTTGCGGCGCATCTCTCGAAACATCTCTGCTCTTTCCTTTCTCTTATGCGGTATACGGGGGCAGGCGGGCGGCAGCGTTAAAACTCGGCTACCACCCGGCAGGGCAGCCCGGTCATGCCGGTGTAGTTGACCGGGTAGGTGTGGGCGGTAAAGCTGGGACCGGCCGCCGCCACCGGGCCCAGGTGACACAGGTTCTCGATGATGAACACGCCGCGGTCGGCGCAGTACTGGTCTTTGGGGGTGTGCTCGCGGCCGCGGCGCACACCGGCGAAGTCGACGCCGATGAGCGAGACACCCCGGTCGAGCAGCGCGTCGATAAGCGCGTGGGACAGCTGTGGATGCTGTGAAAAATAGGTCTTGCTACCGTAGCCCTCCCGCTCGATAAAGCCGGTATAAAAAGCCACGAACATCTCATTTTGCACCTGTTCCAGATCGATATCGCCGCAGTCGATATCGCGGCCGGCCACCTGGCGCACATCGAATACCACCGCCCGGCGGCGGGTGTATGCGAGCGGGAACTGCTTGTCCATCACGTCGAAGTGGGTGCCCAGGTGACCCACCAGCGCTTTTTCCTCGTTCCCCCGGGCATTTTGTACCATCTCTGGGGTGACCTGTACGGTCAGATCCTGTAACATCTATCTTCCTCCCAACTGCTGTATCTGCTCTTGTAAATACGCGTTATAGTCCCGCATAAAGCGAGTCACGGCCTGCAGCTGCCGCTGGTCGCAGCGCCGCAAAAAGGCCTGATCACGCTGCTGCCACTGCCGGTGGCGCGCATCGTGTTCGGCACAGAGCGCCGCCCCTTTTTTGGTGAGGTGGTAGTACACCTCTTTTTTGTTGCCCGGCTCGGTGTAGGGGGTGATGCAGCCGCTGTGCCGCAGGCGCTTGGCGATCTTGCTCACGGCGCCGCGGGTCATGTGCAGGTGGGCGGCGATCTTGGTGACGTTGGCGTGATCGATGGCGGCAATGGCGGCGATAGCATGTACATCTGAATAGCCGTAGCCGTGCAGGCGCTCGCTCTCGGTGAGTTTAGAGAGCAGGTCTTGCCGCTCTAAAAACTGGGCCAACAGCTGTAACAGTTCCACACTACCCGCTCCTTTTTGTTTCTATGGATACAGTATAGCGGCGTATCGTCTCTCTGTCAACGATTTTTAGCGGTGGTGGTCCGCGGTGGCCCCCCTACCCGCCGGGCGATACAAAAGAGGTGCCGCGGGGCGGCACCTCTTTTGTTGCGTTTTGCGCGGGAGCGCTGGCAGCTTAGGCCTTATAGACCTTGCCGCCTTTCATGACGAAGCTGCAGCGCTGCATAGACGAGATATCGGCGAAGGGATCGCCGTCAAAGGCGGCGATATCGGCCAGCTTGCCCGGCTCTACGCTGCCGACTTTATCCTGCCAGCCCAGCAGCTGGGCGTTGGTGGCGGTGGCCGCCTGCAGCACCTGGGCCACAGTAAAGCCGAAATCTACCATGAGACTAAACTCGTAGGCCTGTTTGCCGTGGTAGTTAAAGGAGGTGCCGGCATCGGTGCCAAAGCAGATCTTTACCCCCGCCTGGCGGCACTTGCGCAGGTTTTCGCGGTGGCCCTGCAGGCAGCGGACCGATTTTTCGACCACCTCGGCCGGCAGGCCGGCAGCCACGCCGTTTTCGTTGATGCGCTGGCCGGCGATGATGGTGGGCACCAGGTAGGTGCCGTGCCGGGCCATCAGCTCTACACATTCATCGTCCATGAGCATGCCGTGCTCGATGGAGGTGATGCCGGCACGGATGGCGTTTTTGATGCCCTGCGCGCCGTGGGCGTGGGCCGAGGAGATGCGGCCGCGGCTGTTGGCCACGTCTAAAATGGCTTTCATCTCCTCAAAGGTGAGCTCGATGGCGCCGGGTTCGCCGGGGTTGCCCACCCCGCCGGTGGCCATGATCTTGATCTGGTCGGCGCCGTATTTGAGGTTGTAGCGGGCGGCGCGGCGGCCGGCATCCGGCCCGTCGATAATGACCCCCGACTGGCATTTACCGGTGATCTGCGGCGCCAGCCAGCCGTCGGAATGGCCGCCGGTGGAGGAGATGGCCTCGCCGCTGACGAACATGCGCGGGCCGTCTATCTCGCCCCGGTCGATGGCGTTTCGCACGGCGATATCGGCAAAGCCGTAAGAGCCCTCGTCGCGGATGGTGGTGAAACCGGCCATCAGGTCTTTTTTCGCCAGCAGCATGGAGCGGATGGTGAGGTCGCCGATGGTGCCCTTGTTGATGCAGTCCATAAACTCCACCTCACCGTCCCAAATGGTGTGGACGTGGGCGTCGATGAGGCCGGGGGTGACGAACTTGTCGCCCAGGTCGTAAACGGTGCAGCCGGCGGTATCGGCCTGCTCGACCGGGCAGACGGCGGTGATCTTTTCGCCCTCAACGGTGACGGCCACCTTTTCTTTGACGGTACCGGTCGTGCTGCAAAACAGCTTGCCGCACAAAAGCACGATCTTATCCATAAGCGCTTCTCCTTCTCTACTTTATAAAGTATCGGCTCGTTTGCCCAGCCGGCAGTCCGTCGCCGCTGGGAAGAGCTCTAACCAAATATCTCTTCGAACAGAGCGTCCTGTTCGGGCAGGTGCACCGCATAGCTCACCGCCACTTTGCCGCCGGTGGCGGCGATGACGGCGCGGGCCCCCGCCTCCTCAAAGGCGCCGCACAGCTCGATGCAGCGCACCCCGTCGGCTGCCAGCTGCTGCGCTGTTTGGCAGGCGTCTTCGATACTGGATACGCCGACGACCTGCACACCGCCGCCGTGCATGTCGGCGCGGTCGCGGCGGCTGTCGAAGTGGCCCATGAGCATATAGGCGAGTTTCATATTTTAGACCTCTTTCTATCGGCGGAGCGCCGGTCACCTTTTCGATAAGCGGCGCCCGCACGCTTTTTTTAGCGGTGGGCCCCAAGGGGCATACAGCCAAAAAAGTGGCCGCTTGCAGGCGGCCACTCTGGCGGTTTAAAGCTGGGGGTTAGCCCTTATACACGACGCCGTCTTTCATGACGAAGGTGCAGTTTTCCATGGTGTGGATATCGTCGAAGGGGCTGACGTCGAAGGCGGTGATATCGGCCAGTTTGCCGGCCTCGATGGAGCCGACCCTGTCGTTCATGCGCATGAGCTCAGAGGCGACTTTGGTGGCCGACAGCAGGCTCTCGGCCACGCCGAAGTTGCCGTATTTCTGCATGAGGGCAAACTCGCAGGTCTGGGTACCGTGGTAGTTATAGTAGGTGCCGGCGTCGGTGCCGAAGGCGATCTTTACGCCTTTGGCGCGGCATTTTTCCAGGTTCTTGCCGTGGTTGACCAGGCAGCGGGTGGCTTTCTCGACCGCCTCGGCGGGCAGGGAGTCGCCGTTCTCGACGATCTTGTAGGCCGCTACGATGGTGGGGACCAGGTAGGTGCCGTGCTCGGCCATCATGTCGATGCACTCGTCGTCCATCATCATGCCGTGCTCGATGGAGGTGATACCGGCCCTGATGGCGTTTTTGATGCCCACTGCGCCGTGTGCATGAGCCGAGGAGATGTGGCCGCGGCTGTTGGCCACATCCAGCGCCGCCTTCATCTCTTCGAAGGTGAAGTCGGGGGCGCCGGGCTCGTCGCCGATGGACATGACGCCGCCGGTGGCCATGAGTTTGATCTGGTCAGCGCCGTATTTCAGGGTGTAGCGGGCGGCATGACGGGCGCCGTCGGGGCCGTCGGAGATGAGGCCCATGGTGGTCTCGCCGTGGATGTCGGGGTTATAGTGGGAGTCGGAGTGGCCGCCGGTGGTGCCCAAGGGACGGCCGGAGACCATCATGCGGGGGCCCACCACGTCGCCGCGGTTGATGGCATTTCTCAGCGCCACGTCGACAAAGCCGTAAGAACCCTCGTCGCGCACGGTGGTAAAGCCGGCCATCAGGTCTTTCTCGGCGTTTTTCATGCTGGCGAAGGCAAAGTCGCCGGCGGTCCAGGTGATCTGGGTCTCCATGCAGCCGGGGCGGCCGTCGAAAGCGGTGTGCAGATGGGTGTCGATCAGGCCGGGCATAACAAATTTATCCGACAGGTCGATGACCTCACAGCCGGCGCAGTCCACTGCCGCCGCGGGGGCGACTTCCACGATCTTGTTGTCCTCGATGACAACAGCCATGTTCTCCTGTACGCGCTCGTCGGTGGCGGTAAAGAGCTTGCCGCATTTGATTACTTTTTTCATCTCAAACACTCCTTTACAGTTTTACAGTACTGTGTGTATGGCAGGGCCGCGGCTGCGGCCCGATACAGCGATCCTTGATCCTTTAAAGGGCTAAAACGAAGTTGTGCCGCCAGCGGCAGAGCGCGGGCGGCACGACTTATATGCTTTTCAAACTGCGCACTGTCGGGCAATATGCGCGCTGCGCGCATTGCTCAGGCAGTTTTTATTTGAAGATCATGGGGGCGATGATGCCGGCGAACACGACCGAGGCGATGGTGACGGTGGTGAAACCGCCGACCAGCATTTTGGGCAGCAGGATCTCGGAGACAGCTGCTTTCTCCTCGTCGGAGGCGTCGAGGCCGTTGGTGACCTCGTTGGTGATGACCTGGGTGCCGGGGTAGCCGATCAGGGCGGTGAGGCCGATGGTGATGGACATGGCCGGGGAGTAGCCCAGCAGTTTGCCGGCGATGGCCGCGAATACGGCGATGCCGATGGAGCCCAGGATCAGGGTGCCGATGAGGGGATAGATCATGCCCAGGAACGCCTTAAACGAGATGGAGGCGAAACTGCCGGGGACGATGCTCATCAGGGCGATACCCACAAAGCCGTAGGCGTTGGCCTTGTTCAGGGCGTTCTTCTCGAGGAAACCGAACTCGCAGAACAGGATGCCGAACAGCAGATAGGCGATGTTGGGGTTTAAGATGTAGTTGGTGGGGTTGGAGCCGGGTATGGCGGTGAAGTTGGCCAGGATGGCGGCAATAGCGGCCACGATGGCCACGCGGCCGATGATCCAGCTGGAGGTGCTCAGGCTCTTGGGCATGGGGGGGATGAAGCGCAGATTGATCTTCTTTTTCTTGTCTGCGCTGTCGCCGCTCAGGTCCAGCGTGCCGGATTTGACCAGCTTGTTGGCCTCTTTTTTCAGCAGGAAAGAGGCGATGGGCATACCGATGAACATCTGGAAGGCCACCACCAGCATGGCGAAACCGCCCAGCTCGGGTTTGCCGGCAGCGACTGCCGACTCGTTGGTGATGACACCGGCGATAACGCCGCCGGCAATGGGCGAAGCAGCGCTCAGGGCGTACTCACGGCCGAAGAGCATGGTCGAAAGCGTAAAGCTGATGGCCGCCAAGCCGACCAGACCGATCAGGGCGATCAGGACGGTCTTCCACTCTTTTAACAGGTCCTCCAGGTTGATGATGGTGCCTACGTGTACCAGCAAAATAGCGATACCAAAGGCGCTCATCATAGCCGGCAGGGTGGTGTCGGTCAGGGAAGAAGCGGGGATGATCTTGGTCCAGAAACCAACCAGATACACGGCAGCGCCGATGATGATGGATGAGACCAGACCTTTTGTTTTCTCTGCTACCAGGTCGCCGAACGCGAAAACGATCACGAATACGGCAAACGAGAATAGCGGCGTCCATAAGCTTTGCATAAGGATCCTCCTACTCTTTTTGAGAATGACCGGCTTTGCCCGTCATTTTTCCATAGTATAGCACGCGCATTTTTCGTTGTCACCACTTTTAGTCCGATTTCGTCACATGTGTCAATTCATCACTTTCAACCAGTAAAATCGGCGGTAAAAATCACGTATTTTCAAAGTTTATTCATAAATTGATAACGGTTTGACAATGTAATGTGTTTTATATGCGCACACATTTGCCTTATACCGCACTTTTGTGTTTGTATAGAAAACACTTTCGTCCGTGACAGGACTACCGGCAGATCTTCCAGCGGAGATAGACCTGGTTCGTCAATGTGCACAGACCACATGGTGGAAAACCGCTGTTTTAGCAATTTTTGTTGTTTTTTGGTAAAAAAAGTTGCCACATCGCTTTGTCACTGCAAAGTGCTGGAAGAACTGGGGCCAACTCTCAGTTTTGGGTGGGCGGCGAGCGGGTTGGGGGCGGGGGACCTAACCGGGCGGTGGCGAGCAGCGGACGGGTTGGGTGTGGGGTTTAACCGGACGGCAGTGAGCGGGCAGGTTGGGTGGGGGGTTAACCGGACGGCGGTGAGCGGGCAGGTTGGATGTGGGGTTAACCGGACGGCGGTGAGCGGGCAGGTTGGGTGCGGGGTTAACCGGACGGCGGTGAGCGGGCAGGTTGGGTGCGGGGTTAACCGGACGGCGGTGAGCGGGCAGGTTTAGTGCGGGAGACCTGCCGGGTGGCGGCGAGCAGCGGACGAGTTGGTACGGGACTTGACCGGGCTGCGGTGAGCGGGCGGGTTGGGTGGGGGGGGGGACCGGCCGGGTGGCGAGCGGGCGGGCAGGTTGGGGGGGGAGGATCGGGCGGGCGGCAAGCAGTGGGTGTGTTGGAGACGGGGGACCTGCCGGGTGGCGGCGGGCAGCGGACGGGTTGGCACGGGACTTGACCGGGTGGCGGTGAACGGGTGGGTTGGGTGCGGAGGATCGGGCGGGTGGCAAGCAATGGGTGTGTTGGAGACGGGGGACCTGCCGGGTGGCGGCGGGCAGCGGACGGGTTGGCACGAGGCTTGACCGGGTGGCGGTGAGCGGGCAGGTTTAGTGCGGGAGACCTGCCGGGTGGCGGCGAGCAGCGGACGGGTTGGCACGGGACTTGACCGGGTGGCGGTGAACGGGTGGGTTGGGTGCGGGGCTTAACCGGACAGCAGTGAGCGGGCGGGTTGGGTGCGGGGTTTAACCGGACGGCAGTGAGCGAGCGGGTTTAGTGCGGGGGATCGGACGGGCATGTTGGGGGTGGAGGATCAGGCGGGCGGCGAGCAGTGGGTATGTTTTAGACGGGGACCGGGTGGGTGGCGAGTGGGCAGCGACTGGAAAGCTGTTCGGCAGCGACGATGGCGGGCCGGTGGGGATCGGGTATATGGAGAAAAACGGCGGCAGAGCGGCACTGGGCATGTTGGCGGGGGCACAAGCCGGCCCGGGCGCTCATGCGCGCTTTGGCAGCCCGTGCCGGTAAACAAAGGCGGCGGTACGATAAAAAAGAGCGCCCTGACGAGCGCTCTTTTTATTTTGCTGGTCTATATCACCGGCGCTCGCCGGCGCTGTTTTTCTTGGAAAATATGATGAGGCAGCTGACCAGGTAGTTGAGGATGGCCGAGGTGGCGCTGGCGATGATCTTGGTCAGGTTTTTGTTGCCGTGCAGCAGGGTGACGAACACAAAGAGCATGACATTTTCGAGCAGGCAGGTGGCCAGACGGCTGCCTGCAAAGCGGGCCAGGTCGGCTGCGACCTGTTTGCCGGTCTGCCCGCGGGTGCCAAAGACGTACAGCTTGTTGGTAAAGAAGGCCGCGACCACGTACAGGACCCAGGCGACGGTATTGCTGACGAGGTAGTGTAGCCCCAAGGCGTTGGTCAGCAGCAGGTACACGCCCAAATTGAAAAAGGCGGTGATGGCCCCCCAGAACACGTAGCGCACAAAGCGGGGCAGATCGTTTTTAATGTCGCCAAATACTTTGGCAGCCAGCTTTTTCACCAGCAGCCCCCCTGTCAGCGCCCGGCTGGTGGGCCGGGTTTGAGATGTCGAATACTGTCGCGTTGACTGGCATTGTACCACCGCCGGCAGCGGTTGTCAAATCGCAGCCGCTACCGGCGGCGTGCCGGTAACGCGCCTCCTCTGCCCTGCTGCAGGACTGCCGGCGGCCTGGGCGGCAGGTGGCGGCAGCTGCTGCGCCGACCTGTCGGCGGCTACCGGGCGCTGCCGGCGGAGGCCAGCGCCCGCTGCATGATCTGCTGCACCACCGCGGTCTTGGCGTCGGCGTAGTGCTGCACGTGGCGCCACACCCGGGCGGCCAGCCGGCGCTTTGCAGCGGCGTACAGGTCGCGGTCTTCGGGGTGGGCGCGCAGCCAGTCGCGAAACAGCAGCATGCGCTGCGCCTCCTCTGACCCGACGGTGAACACGTGGATGTTGCAGTCGGTCCCGGGGCCTTTAAACATGCGGTGCTGATACCAGTCCGGCTCGCGGATGCGCAGCGTGTAGCCGGCCTTTTGCATAGCGGGCAGATAGGCGGACTCATCGGCCGAGTCGGCCACCAGCAACAGCATATCGATGATGGGCTTGGCGCACAGGCCCGGCACCGAGGTGGAGCCCACGTGCTCGATCTGCCGGGCGCCTGCGCCCAGCGCGGCCTGTATGCGCTGCCGCTCGGCGGCGTACAGCCGGGGCCACTGGGGGTCGTATTCCTGCAAAAAGATGGTGCTGTTGTGGGGGACCCGCTCCCCCACGGTGACCTGGGCCAGCTCGGCGTCGCTGCGCTCTATCTTTGGTGATGGCATATCGTATGACCTCCCATTGCGGGCTGCACCGCCGGGGCGGTACAGCAGAAAGAGAGGACCGGTATACCGGTCCTCTCTGTGCGCGATCTCGCTATTTTCGTGGCGGCGGACTACTTGCAGTCGCAGCCCTCTTCGTGGCAGTCGCAGCCGCCCTCGGGCTCGTCCTCATCGTAGACGAAATCCATATCGAACTCCAGCTCCTCGCCGCAGTTGGGGCAGGGGATGCTGCCCAGGTCCAGCATGTCCTCGTCCACGCAGACCACTTCGCCGCAACTGGGGCAGGTCACTTCGTACAGCTCGCCCTCATCGAAGTCTTCACAGCCGCAGTCGCAGCCGTCCTCGTCTTCGCCGTAGAGGTCGTCCTCCACATCGGACAGGTCCTCGTCGATCTCCTCGACCAGATCCATCACTTCGTCCAGATCTTCCTCGATGTCGTCGACAGTCAGCGCCAAATCTTCAATGATGTCCACCATTGCCGAAATCACTTTGACTTCTTTTTTGCCTTTGTCCAGTTCCAGGCCCTCCATCAGGCCTTTCAGGTAGGACACTTTTTCGTTTATTGTCACTGCAATCTCTCCTGTCCTTATAAATTTGGATGCGCTTACTCCCCAGTAACCAGTATCCAGTAACCAGTATAGAGTATGGGGCTTATGCGCGCTCCATATACTCGCCAGTGCGGGTATCGATGCGGATCTTGTCGCCCTCGTCGAGGAACAGGGGCACGCGGATCTCGGCACCGGTCTCCAGAATGGCGGGTTTGGTGGTGTTGGTGGCCGTGTTGCCCTTAAAGCCCGGATCGGTCTTGGTGATCTCGAGATCGACGAAGAACGGGGGCTCTACGCCAAACACGTTGCCTTTGTAGGAGAGCACCTTCACGTCGGTGTTCTCTTTGACGAACTTGAAGTTGTCGCTGAGCACCGACTTGTTGATCGGCAGCTGCTCGTAGTTCTCGTTGTCCATAAAGTAGTACAGATCGCCGTCGCTGTACAAATACTGCATGTCGCGGCGCTCGATGTAGGCGGTGGGGTATTTCTCGGTGGGGTTAAAGGTCTTCTCGACCACGCCACCGGTGATGACGTTTTTGACTTTGGTGCGCACGAACGCGGCGCCTTTGCCCGGCTTTACGTGCTGGAACTCGATGACCTGCATCACGTTGCCGTCCATCTCGAATGTCACGCCGTTTCTAAAATCTCCCGCAGATATCATTGTTGACCTCCATACTCATAGTTCTATCTAATTCTATCCTATCTCGGTCGCTTTTTCAACCCCGAGTTTGTGGATAAGCGCATAAACAGGCCACTTTTCGGGGCCCGGGCGGCCGATGTGTCCGCAGTGGGCGGACAGGCAGCACCGCTATAGCGCCAGCAGCTCTTTGGGGGAGCGGGTGATGTCGGTGCAGCCGTCCCGGGTGATGACGACCATGTCCTCGATGCGGACCCCAAACCTGCCCGGCAGGTAGATGCCCGGCTCGACGGTGATGACCATGCCCGGCCGGGTGAGCGTGCCGCAGGAGGGGGAAAAAGCCGGTTCCTCGTGGATATCCAGCCCCACCCCGTGGCCCAGACCGTGGCCGAAGCATTCGCCGTAGCCGGCGTCGGCGATGAGCGCGCGCACCTGGGCGTCCACCCAGTCGCAGGCGACGCCCGGGCCGGCCAACTGTACCCCCAGGCGGTTGGCCTGCAGCACGATATCGTAGACCTGCCGCTGCTCGTCTGTCACCTGCCCCACCGCCACGGTGCGGGTCATGTCGGAGCAGTAGCCGCCGACGGTGCAGCCGAAATCCATGGTGATGAAGTCGCCCGGCTGCACCAGCCGCTCGCCGGGCACCCCGTGGGGCTTGGAGGAATTTTCGCCCGACACCACGATGAAGTCGAAGCTGACCCCTTGGGCCCCCTGACGGCGGATGTAGAACTCCATATCCAGGGCGATGTCGCGCTCGCTGCGGCCGGCGGCGATGCGCTGGGTGATGTAGGAAAAGCAGTCGTCGGTGAGCTGCTGGGCCTGGCGGATAAAGCCCAGCTCCACCTCTGACTTGCACATGCGCAGCTGCTGCAGCAGGCCGTCTACCCCGCTGTCTTCTAAAAAGGCGCCGGGCAGCTGTTTTTGGTAGCGCCGCAGCTGGGCCAGATCGGTGAGGCTGTCGCACAGGCCCCAGGTTTTGACCCCGTGGGCTGCAAACAGCTCGCCGATCTGCTGGTACAGCCGGCCCTGCAGGAGCACCTGGCAGTCGACAGCTGTTTGGCGGGCCATCTCGATATAGCGGAAGTCGATGATGAGATAGGTCTCGTCGCGGGTGACGACCACCGTGCCCGCCGAGGAGCGCACCCCGGTCAGGTACTGGCGGTTCTTCTCGTCGCTGATGATGGCGGCGTCTACGCCTTGCGGCAGTTTATCACAGATGCGCATATCTCTATTCCCCCTCTTTCAGGCGCTGGGCCAGCGCCTCGATGGCCAGCAGATAGCCCATAGAGCCCAGGCCCACGATCTGGCCGACACACACCGCCGCCGTCACCGACTGGTGGCGAAACTCCTCGCGCCGGTGCACGTTGGAGATGTGCACCTCGACAGCCGGCAGCGAGACCGCGGCCAGCGCGTCGCGGATGGCATAGCTGTAATGGGTGTAGGCGCCGGGGTTGATGACGATGGCGTCGAATTCGCCGGGGGCGCCGTCGGGGCCCAGGCCCCGGTGGATAAAGTCGATGAGGTCCCCCTCGCTGTTTGACTGAAAGGTGATACAGTCAAATCCCAGCTGGCGGCATTTTTCGATACAGGCCTCCTCGATGGACTGCAGCGTTTGCCGGCCGTAGTGGGCCGGTTCCCGCACGCCCAACAGGTCGAGGTTGGGCCCGTTGACGATGGCGATGGTCCCGCGCATAAAAAGTCCCCCTTTTTTTACAATAGAGTGGGTAGTCGTCTACCGGTACAGCCCCCGCGCCAGCAGCCGGTCGTGCAGCTTTGCCAGGTGTTTTTCGTCGGCACAGCGGTAGCTGGGGTGGTACACGCTGAGCACCGTATAGGGCCGCAGCGCGTCGGCCCCCACATACTGCTCGAGCAAATTCTGGACGCCGCCCCCACAGCAGACGATGACCTGCGGGCCGATCAGCTCGATCTCGCGGCGGATGTAACCGGCGTATTTTTGGGTGTAGCAGCGCAGCGTGTGCCAGCAGCACCGGCTGGCCCCGCCCCGCTTGTTGAGGTTCATGAAAGCGATCTCGGGGAGGAGGCTGCCGCTCTTGTCGGGGCGCGCGAAGTCACCGCTGACGGCGGCGCTGTAGAGCATGCCCAGCCGCCGGGAGAAGTTTGTCTGTGGACAGCTGCCGGCGGCCACCTCGCGCAGCCAAAAGCCTTTTCCGCACCAGCTCTCCTCGCCATCCGTCGAGATATTTGCCTCTTTAGAAATAAAGAGATACCGCTTGGCCGGTGCCTGCAGCGCCGTGTAGCGGCGGGGTGAGAGGATACCGTCCTTTACAAAAGAGCAGCTGTTTACCTGCACGTTTGCATACAGGCGGTAATGATGCGGCTGCTCCGCTCGGTGCTCCCGGCGCCAGCAGTCCATGAGTGCTCCCAGCGAGGTGACGGCCCCCAGTTCTCTGTCCGTGCGCTTGACACGGCCAATATCTGCCCCTGTGGCACGCATGCCGGTCCCCCCTACTCTTTTGCCAGCTGCTGGTGATAGTAGATCTTCATGGCCAAGGCGTCTTCGGCCTGGGTGCCGGCCGACTCGCAGATGATGGTGGGGCAGCTGCCGTATTCGGCCAGCAGCTCCATCAGCGGGTGAAAGTCGGGGCCGAACAGGCCGTCGGCAAAGGTGAGGTGGCGCTTTTCGCCGCCGTTTTCGGTGTACTCGATCATCGAGTAGTGGGCGTGAAAGTCGCGCAGTCTCTCCTCCCCCAATACGCTGCCGATGGCATCTAAAATGCGGCGGAAGTCGTCTTTGCCGGCTATGCCGCCCAGCGTGCGGGCGTACAGGTGACCGAAGTCGATACAGGGGATGAGACGGCTGTCGAGCTGGCAGAGCGCCAGCACCTCCTCCAGCGTGCCCAGCTGGTTTAATTTGCCCATGGTCTCGGGGCAGATGTGGATGTGGCCCAGCCCGGCGGCGTCGAGGGCATCCAGCGCAGTCTGTATGGTGTCTTTGGCCAGCTCCAGCGCCTCGGCCCGGGATATTTTGGCGCAGGAGCCGGTGTGCACCACGATGCGGCTGGCACCCAGCATATCGGCGGCGCGGGCGCTCTGCAGGATGTAGTCGACCGACTTCTGCCGCTTTTCCTCCTCAACCGAGGACAGCGAGATGTAGTACGGCGCGTGCAGCGACACGGCGACACGGTGCTCTGCCGCTTTGCGGCGAAACTTCTCGGCCGTGTCGGGGTTTACCCGCACGCCGCGGCCGCACTGGTACTCGTAGCAGTCGAGGCCCATCTTCTCTACATAGCCCGGGGCCTGCAGGGTGGTCTTGTAGCCCTGCTCTTTAAAGCTGTTGGAATTGCCGGCCGGGCCGAATATGGCGGTATCTGGCATGGTATAATAGCTCTCCTTCCCGGTGGGGTATGGGCGGTGCGGCGGTCAGTCGTCCACCCGCTTGACGATCAGGTCCTCCAGCTTGCGCTTAAAGCGTATCTGGCGCAGCTCAGAGGAGTCGATGGGGTTTACCAGGATGGTCTTGACCCCGGCCAGGTTGCCGCCCAGCGTGTCGGTAAACAGCTGGTCGCCGACCATAGCCACCTGACTTTTGGGCAGCCCCATTTTGGCCACCGCCTTTTTGTAGCTGCCGGGCAGCGGTTTTTTGGCGTCGCAGATGTAATCTACCCCAAAGATCTCGGCAAAGGGGCGCACCCGGTCGTAGCCGTTGTTGGAGATGATGACCGTTTGTATGCCGTTTTGGTGCAGCTTGTCCATCCACGCCTCCACCCCTTCGGCGGGGACCGGGTGGTCGTGCTTGGCCAGCGTGTTATCGATATCGATGATCAGGCCGCGGATATTATTTTGTTTTAAAAAATTTATGGTCACGTCGGCGACGCTCCTGAACATATAACCGGGTCTCAGCATGGTGTTCTCCTGTTAAAAGCTTTGGTGTGGTGGCCGGCGGCAGCGCGCCGGCGGCTTCTTCCATAGTATAGCAATTTTGCGCCTTTATTTCTACAGGTAAACGGCCCGTGACACAAATTATCTGCCACCCGGGCGGACAGTGCTGCCCGGCAGTGGGACCGGTGTGGGGGGTACGGCCGCCGCCACAGCAAAAAAGGGCCCCGATAGATCGGGAGCCCTTTTTATGAAAAGAGGAAGATGCAGTTTATTTCATGTGGCGGAATTTGCTCTGTTTGCCCCGCAGGGTGAGTACTGCGCCGGCGGATACGGCCAGAGCCGCGCCCAGTACCGCGATGGGCAGCACGTCGCCGGTGTTGGCGCTGTCACTGCCTTTACCGGTATCGGTGGTGCTGTCGCCGCCGGGCGTGGTGGTCTCGCCGCCGTTGTTGCCGTTTCCGCCGCTGGACCCATCAAGATAGACCAGCGCATAGGTGGAGAAGCGGTCGGTGGAGAAGGTGAGCGTGCCGTCTTCATTTTGGACGGTCTCGAGCAGGTCGACTTTGCCGTCGTGCAGGCGGGCGATATGGAAAATGCGCCCGTCGGCTTTCAGCTCTTCGGGGACGGCGATGGTGAAGCTGGCCGCGGAGTTGAGCTTATTGAGGGTGCCGAGCTCGACGCCGTCGGCAGTGAGCAGCACCTTTAAGTCGAGGTACTGGGCCACGACCGCGCCGCTGGCCACTTTATCGGCACTCTCTTTGATGAGCGCTTTATCGGCCTCGGCCACCTGGCTCTCGTCCATCAGCTCGACCGAGACGGCCGCCGTGATGGCTTTGCCGCTCTCGGCGGCCTGTTTGACCGCCTCTTTGGTGGCCTCGTCTACCGCGTCTACTGCTTTGCCGGCCAGGACCTCGGTGACTAGCTGGTTGGCGGAGCTGGAGATGACGACATGGGTATTGGAGGTGGAACCGACCTCGACTTTGTCGACCGGTTTGGAGGGGTCGATGGTGGGGATCTGGGGCTCCTCTACCTCGTAAACGGTAACTTCACACTGGGCCGATACGTCACCGGCAGTGGCGGTGATGATAGCTGTGCCGGCAGAACGCGGGTCCACCCGGCCATCCAGCACCTCGGCGACTTCGGGGGCGGAGGTGGTCCAGACGATGCCGTCGGTGTTGTACTCGGGCAGTACGCTGGCGTTGAGCTGTACGGCTCGGCCGCCGGCGTTCAGCAGCAGCTCGTTCTGGTCCAGGGTGATACCGGTGGCTTTCCAGTTGGTGGTCACGTAGCTGGCGTCGCTGCCGATGACCGAGAAGGCGTCCAGCTTTTCGGCGCTGGGGCGAGCAGACAGGTTGAGCACGATGGGGGCAGTGGTGTCGATCTCTTTGATACACCAGCTGGCATCGGCGTATTTGTTTTTAAAGATCTCTACGTCTTCGCGGTACTGGAAGCCGGAGATGATGTCGTTATATTTGGCGTCGGCCCCGACATTGATCTCGGTGCTGCCCACAAAGCCGTAATCGACGCCGCCAAAGCCCCAGCCGTCCCAGTTGTTAGAACCGGCAGCGGTCTCCTCGGCGGGGTAGTAAGAACCGGCGTAGATATCGCCGATCTGGCCGCCGAGGATGTTGTAGGTCATTTTGCCGAGGATGGAGCAGCGCAGGATGGACTGGCCGATATCGGTGCTGCCGCTGTACATGGTGAAGGTGGCGTTGCCGATGATGCCGTTGGTGCCCCACATAAAGCCCTTGAGCTGTGCGGCCGCATCTCTGCCCACCACCACATCGACATTTTCGGCGTAGGCGTAAGAGGTGACGCCGCGGAAATCGTTGACGGTGGCCCCGTCGATGGTGACGTTCAGGTCGCCGATGGCATAGTTTTTATAGGACTTGCCGTTTTGCTCTTTGCGCACGTCGGCGCCAAAGGCAGTGTGCTGGTTGTCGATACCGTGCAGGCCCCGGGTGATGGTGCCGCCGTTGATATCCAGCGTGACGGTGTCGATCAGGCTGTAATCGCAGCCGTTCTTTTCGTTTTTGGTCTTGTTGCCGCCGACCAGATCTTTTACCTGGCCGCCGTTCATGGTGATGGAGGTGCTGCGCAGGTGGATGTTAGAGGACACGGTATCGCTGCCGCCGTATACAGCTGCATCGGCAGCGATGAGCTGCTGGCCACCATCCCACTTGATGAGGGCTGCTTTGCCGGCCTCATCGGTATCTTCGATGGTGATGGGCGTGCCACCTGCAAAAAACTCGTTAGTCGACTCGTTATAGGTAGGCGCTTGGGCGGCGTCGATGTCGTTTTGGGCGGCCAGTGCCGCCAGCGGCAGACATCCCACGACCAGCATGAGTGCCAGTACCGAGGATATGATCTTTTTCTTCATCGATGTGTGCTCCTTCTTCTTTACACATTCTGGTGCGCCCGCCCGTAGGCGAGCACTCCCCCACTTTTTCACTGCCGGTGCAAAACTTATATGCATCCTCCTCTCTGCAGGTGCCGGGTTCAGCGCGGCGGTGCCGGCAGGCGGTGCTCTGCACACAGAGCGAGCGCGCCACCGCCGACCGGCTCTCGCGGCCCAGCTATGTTTTGCACTGGAAATTATGGTTTTTCGTTCACCGGCCGCTCCTAGCTACAGACGCGCAAAAAGGCCGGTCTGCAGCGTGCAGACCGGCCATAAATACCAGGTATATCCAATTTTGCAAAAGAACGAAAAACCATACTTTGCTGAAAAGGCAGCGCGCCGCCACGGGGACCTGCCACCGACGGGCAGACCGATCAAACGCCGCTATCATGCCGTTTTTTGCCCGTCTGCCCCTGGGTGGAAATGGATATCCCTGGCAGATGTTGCAAAATATTCCCAGCTTTTGCCTCCTATTATAAGAGGAAACGCCAGAAATGTCAAACAAATCGGCGGCAAAAGCGTTTTGATGTCGAAAATATGACCGCACGATACATAATGAGGGCAGTGTGGGGAGGCAGTGGTATTTTGGCAGACAAAAAAAGCGGACAACCTAAGTTGTCCGCTTTTTGCACATTTGTCACACACCGGCAAAGCGCAAATTATCTCTTTTTAAATTTGCGTTTACGCGCTGCTTCAGACTTTTTCTTGCGCTTGACAGAAGGTTTCTCGTAGTGCTCCCTCTTACGGACCTCTTGGAGGACGCCCGCTCTGGCGCACTGTCTTTTAAATCTTCTCAAGGCGCTGTCCAAAGACTCGTTGTCTTTGATACGAACTTCTGACACTTACTTCCCCTCCCTCCGCCATGGGGCAGGAGTTTATAATCATTGCCAAGGCAAAAACTATAACCAAACCATATTAGTAGAACAGAGATTATTATACATCTTTTGCCTATACGGTGTCAAGAGAAAATGTATCTGCTCTCTGGTAAATCTGCGCAGAGCAGCTGCCCGCTCAGGTCTACTTGATAACGATATTGACCAGACGGCCCGGCACATACACCTCTTTGATGGGCATTTTGCCGGTGAGCTCGGCGGCGATGGCCGCGTGGTCTTTGGCCAGCCGGATAGCCGTTTCTTTGTCGCAGTTGGCCGGCACCACGATGCGGGCCTTTACCTTGCCGTTTACCTGCACGGCCAGCTCGACGGTGGCGTCGACGCATTTGCTCTCGTCGTACTGCACCCATTTCTGGTGGGAGAGCATCCCTTTGCCCAGGCCGTATTTCTCGAACATCTCCTCGGTGATGTGGGGGGCAAACGGGTTGAGCATGATGAGAAAATCGCGCAGCTCGTCGCGGGTGACCGCTTTCTGGGCATAGATCTCGTTGATGAGGGCCATCATGGCGGCGATCGCGGTGTTGAATTTGAGGTTCTCGATATCCTCGGTCACCTTTTTGATGGTCTTGTGGAAGCTGGTCTCCAGCGCGGCGGAGTAGCCCTCGCCGGGTACCAGCAGCTTGCCCAGGCCCCAGGTGCGCTCTAAAAAGCGGCAGCAGCCCTTGATGGAGTCGGCGCTCCAGGGGGCGGCTTTCTCGAAGTCGCCGATGAACATCTCGTAAAGGCGCAGCGTGTCGGCGCCGTACTGTTCGACGATATCGTCGGGGTTGACCACGTTGCCGCGGGACTTGGACATCTTCTCGCCGTTCTCGCCCAGGATCATGCCGTGGCTGGTGCGCTTATTATAGGGCTCTTTGGTGGGCACCACGCCGATATCGTAGAGGAACTTGTGCCAGAAACGGGAGTACAGCAGGTGCAGGGTGGTGTGCTCCATGCCGCCGTTGTACCAGTCGACCGGCATCCAGTACTCCAGCGCCTCTTTGCTGGCCAGCTCCTTGTCGTTGTGGGGGTCGCAGTAGCGCAGGAAATACCAGGACGAGCCGGCCCACTGGGGCATAGTGTCGGTCTCGCGTTTGGCGGGGCCGCCGCAGTGGGGGCAGGTGGTATTGACCCAGCTGTCGAGCTTGGCCAGCGGGGACTGGCCGTCCTCGGTCTGCTCGAAGTCCTCGATCTCGGGCAGCTTAAGCGGCAGCTGATCCTCGGGGATTGGCACGAAACCGCACTTATCGCAGTGCACGATGGGGATGGGCTCGCCCCAGTAGCGCTGGCGGGAGAACACCCAGTCGCGCAGCTTGAAATTGACTTTGGGGTGACCTTTTTTCTCTTTGTCCAGCCACTCGACGATCGCCTTTTTGGCCTCGTCGACCGTTAGGCCGTCTAAAAAGCCGGAGTTGACCATAGTGCCGGTACCGCAGTCGGTATAGGCCTCTTTTTCCACGTTGCCGCCGGCCACGACCTCGATGATGGGCAGCGAGAATGCCTTGGCGAACTCCCAGTCGCGGGTATCGTGGCCGGGCACCGCCATGATGGCCCCGGTGCCGTAGCTCATGAGCACGTAGTCGGACACGAAGATGGGGATCTCTTTGCCGTTGACCGGGTTGACGGCGCGCACGCCGTCGATGCACACGCCGGTCTTTTCTTTGACCAGCTCGGTGCGCTCGAAGTCGCTCTTGCGGGCGGCCTGCTCGCGGTAGGAGAGCAGTGCATCCAGGTTGTGCACCTTGCCCGCCTGCCCCCACTGGTCTATGTAGGGGTGCTCGGGCGAGAGCACCATGTAGGTGACGCCGAACAGCGTGTCGGGGCGGGTGGTGTAGACGGTGAGCTTGTCCCCCTCGGTGGTGGAGAAATCCACCTCGGCTCCGGTGGAGCGGCCGATCCAGTTGATCTGCGAGGTCTTGACCCGGTCGATAAAGTTGACCTCGTCGAGGTCGTCGATAAGGCGCTGGGCGTACTCGGTGATCCCAAGCATCCACTGGCTCTTGACTTTGCGCACCACTTCGCCGCCGCAGCGCTCGCACACGCCGCCGACGACTTCCTCGTTGGCCAGCACCACTTTGCAGGAGGTGCAGAAGTTGACGGCCATCTCTTTTTTATAAGCCAGCCCCTTTTTGAACAGCTGCAAGAAGATCCACTGGGTCCACTTGTAATAGGAGGGGTCGGTGGTATTTACTTCCCGGTCCCAGTCAAACGACAGACCCAGCGACTTCAGCTGGCTCTTAAAGCGGGCCACGTTCTGCCTGGTGACGATCTCGGGGTGGATGTGGTTTTTGATGGCGTAGTTCTCGGTGGGCAGGCCAAAGGCGTCCCATCCCATGGGGTAGAGCACGTTGTACCCCTCGAGGCGGCGCTTTCTGGCCACGATGTCGAGGGCGGTATAGGAGCGGGGGTGCCCCACGTGCAGGCCCTGACCAGAGGGGTAGGGAAACTCTACCAGCGGGTAGAACTTGGGTTTTGAGTAGTCGGTGGTGGCGGCAAAGGTCTTGTCCTCATCCCACCGGTCCTGCCATTTTTTTTCGATCTGCTTAAAGTCGTAGTTCATGCTTCACTCTCCCAATCTACCAGCTCACCGTCGGCCCACAGCCGCTCCAGGTCGTAAAACTCCCGGGTCTCGTGCAAAAACACGTGCACCATCACGTCGCCGTAATCCAGCAAGATCCAGTTTGCCGACTGGTACCCCTCGACCCGCAGCGGCTCGGCTCCCTGCTGCTTGAGGAGAAACTCCACGTTGTCGGCCAGCGCCTTGACCTGGGTGGTGCTGCCGCCCTCACAGAGGACGAAGTAGTCGCCCAGAGTGGAGATCTTGGCGATCTTGAGCACTTTGATATCGGTGGCTTTTTTATCGTCTAAGGCTTTGGCTGCCAAGAGATATTTTTGTTTTGCGTCCATGCGTTCACTCCTCTGTGTGGCTCTACTCCTCGCCGGTATCGGAGCCGGTGCCGGAGCTGTCTTCTCCGCTGCCGTCACCGGTGCCGCTGGTGGTATCTTCTCTATCGCTGAGACTGTCTTTGCCGGGGGTGTGGCCGTCCAGCAGGTCTTGGATAGAGTTGCCGTTTTGGTCGTAGTAGTCGTACTCGTGGCTGACCTCTATGACATTTAGATTCTCGGCCAGCACGTCGTCGGTGTGGGGCCTGAATTTCTGGTTGAGCAGGTCGGCCAGCTCGTCTTTGTGGATGCCGTAGATAGACAGCCCATCGTCGGAATAGGTGGGCTCGCCGGGGACCATATACATCTCGACCTTGGCCAGGTCGAGCTTAGAGGCCTCCTGGGCATAAGCCAGGATATCGGCCATGGTGAGGTCGGTCTCGACCTTGTCGTAGCAGAGCTTGACTAACTTGATCATCTGGCTGCTGTTGAGGGTGGTGAGCTCCTCCATGGCCGCCGAGATAAACAGCCGCTGGGCCTTGACGCGGCCGATATCGCCCTCGGCATAGCCGTCGCGCCAGCGCACGAACCACTCGGCCTGCTGGCCGGTGAGCTTCTGCTGGCCGGCGGGGATGATCTTGCCCTCGGGCGCACAGTAGTCGATCTGGTAGGGGACGTTCATATCGATGCCGCCTATGGCGTCGATGGCCTCGCGGAAAGTCTCCATGGTGATGGTGACGTAGTGGTCGATGGGCAGGGCAAACTGGTCGTTGAGCAGGCCCACCAGATTTTTGATCTTCTCTTTCTGGTTGTCGCCGTGGGCGTAGACGGCGTTCACCTTGCCGGAGGGGTAGTCGCTGCCGATATAGGTGTCGCGGGGGACCTGCAGAATGGTGGCCTCGCTCTTCTCGAAATTGAAGTTGACGATCATGATGACGTCGGTGAGCTCGTTTTCGGTGTGCTCGGCCGCCGGGTCGGAGTCGTTATCGATGCCGCAGACCAGGATGTTCACCGACTTGTCCTGGATCTTTTTGGGGCTGGAGTACTCGGTGATGTCGGCGCCGCCGAACAGGTTGGTGTGCAGCAGCGCATAGCCCACCCCGCACAGCAGGATGACCACCGCCAGCACGCTGGACAGGATGATGGTGAGCCGCTTTTTCTTGTTGACCGGCTTTTTTACGCGCAGGCGCTTACTGTTACCAGCCGGGCCGCGGCCGCGCTGATCGCCGCCACCGTTGCTATTGTTGTTGGGTCTATTTGCCAAAATCAATCATCTCCCAGAAGTTGGTAGTAGTTATAGGCCGAGACCGTGTCCTCGTAAATGGGCTTTTGCTCTTTGGCCAGGTAGAGGATATTGTTTCTTAAAGCGGCGGCCATGCCGCGGTTTAAACTGGCAAAGCACAGTTTTCGCAGCTTGTCCACCCCGTGAAAATCGCGGTCCAGCCCCACCATGTCCGCTAAAAATACCACCTTTTCGGCCCCGGTCATGGCCGGGCGGCCGGTGGTATGGTAGTACACAGCGTCTAGTATCTCCCGATCGGCAATGCCCAATTCCTTTTGGGCGTAAGCGCTGGCGGCCGGGCCGTGTAAGAGAGCCCGGGTACAGACGACTTTTTGCTGATACGGCAGGCGAATATGCTCTATTATAGCAAAACCCCGGCACCAATGCAATAATTCGGGCAGCGGGGACTCTTTCATCAGGTCGTGCAGCAGCGCCGCCGCCTGACAGCGCCAGATATCTGCCCCGTGGGTGCGCGCCAGGTCCACCGCCATTTTTTCTACCGCCAGCACGTGGCGAAAGCGCTTTTTCGAGAGCCGCTCTTTGGCCAGCTGGCGCAGGGCGGCGAGATCGATATCGGTACCAGTCAAACAGATGCCCCCTGTCTGTAGAGGTGATGGGTATTTATGTAGCTTGCCACCGCCGGGTCGAGATAGGCGCCGACGGCGGCCCCGGCGGCCAGGCTCTGCCGCAGCGCGCTGGAGGAGATCTCCACCGGCGGAAAGTCAAACAGCAGGATCTCTCCCCCCGCCTGTGCGGTCAGCTCGTCGGCAAAGGCCTGCAGGCCCGCCCGGTCCGCGGCGTTGCGGGCGGCGGCGCAAAAAGTGGCCAGCCCCAGCAGCTCCTGCCAGCGGTGCCACTTTTTAAAGTAGTAGAGCATGTCGCTGCCCAGCAGAAAGTAGAACTTTTCGCCGGGGTAGAGCGCGCGCAGCTGCACCAGCGTGTCGTAGGTGTAGCTCTTGCCGGTGCGGGCGAGCTCTATATCCGACACCTGGGCCGGCACGCCCCAGTCGCACAGGGCGGCCATGGCCAGCCGGTCGGCGGCGCTGGCCCCGCCGGTAGCCTGCCGCTTGTGCGGCGGGATGTTGGTGGGGATGATGAGACACCGCCCGAGCCCCAGCTGACTGCACACCGCCGACACCAGTTTGGTGTGGCCTTTGTGGGGCGGGTCGAAAGTGCCGCCGAACACCGCCATAGACATTGCCGTCACCTGCCTTTTAAGAGCTTTTTTTGCACCGGCGGCGCTTCGCCGCCGGTGTGCCGGAAGCAGCTACTTGAGCAGCTCCTGGTACTTGCTGTCTTTTTTCTTGCCGCGGAAGAGCACAAAGCGGGTGCCGATGACCTGCACCACCTCGGCGCCGGTGTACTCGGCCAGCTCGGCGGCCGCCTCCTTGGCGGTATAGAGGCTGTTTTCCAGTACCCGCATCTTGATGAGCTCGCGGGCGGCCAAAGCGTCTTTTACCTGGGTGACTACTGCGTCGTCCAGCCCGCCTTTGCCCACCTGCAGGATGGTGTCGAGGGAATTGGCAGCGGCCCGCAGACGGGCCCTCTGTTTGCTGCTGAGCATAATTATCTCTCCTTTAGATATTGCTGTAATAGGGGTGCAAAGTCGGCCAGCGCCTTACCCCGGTGGCTGATAGCATCCTTTTCATCCGACCCGATGCTGGCGAAGGTCTTGTCCTCCCCCACGTAAAACAGCGGGTCGTAGCCAAAGCCGCTGTCGCCTTTGGGCGCCAGACCGATGACCCCCGGACACTCGCCGCGGGTGTGAAAGCTGCGGCCGTCGGGGAACACGCAGGTGATGACGCTGACAAATTTGGCCCCGCGCTCTTCAGCCGGTACGCCCTCCAGCGCCGCCAGCAGCTTTTGGTTGTTCTTCTCGTCGGTGGCCCCCTCGCCGCTGTAGCGGGCCGAGTACACCCCCGGCGCCCCGCCCAGCGCATCCACCGCCAGACCGGAGTCGTCGGCAATAGCCGGCTGGCCGCTCAGGTCGCAGATGGCTTTGGCCTTGATAAAGGAATTTTCTTCAAAAGTGGTGCCGGTCTCCTCGATCTCGGTCTCGATGTCGGCCTCTTTTAAAGAGACCGCCTCGATACCGTAGCTGTCGAGAATGCGGCGGAACTCCTTGAGCTTTTTTTGATTGTTGGTGGCGATGATAAAGCGCATGGTCGCTCTCCTTTGTGCAGGCAGACGGGGCCTTGGCAGGCCTTGGGAAAATGTTAATAAATTGTAAATTCGGACTTAAAACAGGAAATCAGGCGGCAAATAGCACCCCTTTGGGCTGACCTGCCTTACGACGACATTGTAAAGTGACGACACGGTGCGAGCCGGCAACGCCGGGAGCCACAAAGCCACATATCGGCGGCTAGGCAGTAGCGTGGTAGGAAATGAAAGCTAACTTCTTAACGAAACCGCAGCAGCTCAACCTGGTGCGAGCCGGCAGCGCCGGGAGCCACAAAACAATATATCGGCGATTGGCCCCGGCACCTCCCGTTTGGCACGACCGGCGTTTTGATAAGACCATTTAGATTTCATCGGCCGGACGGCCGATACCTTCCACCGCCTAAAAATTGCGGCCCGGCCGTGATTTTGGGGCGGTGCCAGAGGATTGCAAAGAGGAGGATAACAGAGCAAGGCGAGCGCAGCGAGTCCGCAGCGATTGGCATCCGCCTTTTGAACGCAGTCACTACCGTTTTCCGCTCTAACCGCAGTCGCTACTGTTCTTCGCTAAACAGCGCCTCGATAAACTCTCTGGCGTCAAACGGCTGCAGGTCGTCGACCTGCTCGCCCACGCCGATATAGCGCACCGGCAGGCCCAGCTGATCTTTGATGGCCACCACCACCCCGCCTTTGGCGGTGCCGTCGAGCTTGGTGAGCACGATGCCGGTGAGGTCGGTGACTTCCATAAACTGTTTGGCCTGGTTGACGCCGTTTTGGCCGGTGGTGGCGTCGAGCACCAAAAAGGTCTCTTTTTTGCAGCCGGCCGCCTCGCGGTCGATGACCCGGCCGATCTTCTCGAGCTCGGCCATGAGGTTTTTCTTGTTGTGCAGCCGGCCGGCAGTGTCGCAGATGAGCACATCGGCGCCGCGGGCCTTGGCCGCCTGCACCGCGTCGAACACCACCGCCGCCGGGTCGGAGCCCTCCTGGTGGGCGATAACGTCGCACCCGGCGCGTTGGCCCCACACCTGCAGCTGATCGATGGCCGCGGCGCGGAACGTATCGGCTGCCGCCAGCAGCACCTTGTTTCCCTTACCGCGCAGGTCGGCGGCTATTTTGCCGATGGTGGTGGTTTTGCCCACCCCGTTTACCCCGATGACGAGCAGGATGGTGGGCTTGGTGGGCAGCTGCAGGGCGGTGTCGCCGGCCAGTATCTCGTACAGTGCGTCTTTCAGGTAGCTCTTGACCTGGGCGGGGTCGGTGACCCGGTCGCGCTTGATGGCCGCGCGCAGGTTCTCGACCACCTTGAGGGCGGTATCGACCCCCACGTCGGCCATGATGAGGGTCTCCTCAATCTCCTCGAACAGCTCCTCGTCGATCTTGGTAAAGCTGGCGGCGATGCCGCTGATGGCCCCGGCAAAAGAATCGCGGGTCTTTTTAAGTCCCTGCTTGAGTTTTTCAAAAAAGCCCAACTTGCTGCCTCCTCTTTCTGATCCGTGTAGTCGGTGTGCTGCCGGCCGCGGCCGGCGGGGCCTTACGGCCCATCTCTATTTGTATTCGGAGCCGATCTCGCTGACATCCAGCTTGAGCAGCTTCGACACCCCTTTTTCCTGCATAGTGACGCCGTAGAGCACGTCGGATTCCTCCATGGTGCCGCGGCGGTGGGTGATGAGGATGAACTGGGTGCGGTCGTTCATGGTGCGCAGGTAGCTGGCGTATTTGGCGACGTTGACGTCGTCTAGAGCGGCCTCGATCTCGTCGAGGATGCAAAACGGCGACGGGTGCACGGTGAGGATGGCAAAGTAGATGGCGATGGCCACAAAGGCCTGCTCGCCGCCGGAGAGCGCCTGCAGGCTCTTGACCAGCTTGCCCGGGGGCGAGACCTGGATCTCGATGCCCGACTCCAGCACGTTGTCCGGCTCGGTGAGCACCAGACCGGCGCTGCCGCCGCCGAACAGGTCGACAAAGATGCGGGAGAAGTTGTCGCCTATTTTTTTGAAGTTGTCCGAGAAGATGGCGATCATCTCTTTGGTGAGCGAGCCGATCATCTGGCGCAGTTTCTCTTTGCTCTCCTGCACGTCGGTCATCTGGCCGGTCATAAAGTCGTAGCGCTCTTTTTCGGCCCGGTACTCCTCGATGGCCTCCACGTTGACCGCGCCCAGCGCGCGCATCTTGGCCTTTAGGCTGGCCAGCTGGCGGTTTTGCTCCCGCTCGTCGGTGACCGGGCGGGCCTCCTCTTCGGCCTGGGAGCGGCTGAGCTCGTACTGGTCGTACAAGTCGGCGATGATCTGGTCGTACTGCTGCTGCATGGTGCGGCCCCGCTCTTCCAGGCGGGCCAGCTCCCGCGCCAGCTCCTCTTTTTGGGTCTGCAGCTGGCGCTGGTGCTGGCGGTCGGCGGTCTCTTTTTGCTCCAGCGCCTGCCGGGCCTCCACCTGGGCCTGTATATCCAGCCTGCACTGCTCCACCGAGGCCTGCAGGCCATTATTCTGCCCGACCAGGGCCTGCGCCTGCTCCTCCAGCTCGCCCAGCTGCGCCTCGGCGCTCTCTATCTGCTGCTGCAGCTGCTCTTTTTGGCGGCCGCCGGCCAGTTTCTGCTCGCTTAAAGCCACCATCTCCTGGCCGGCCACCAGAATGTCTTTTTGCAGGCCGGAGATCTGTACTTTCAGCTCGGTGATCTCGTCGATGATCTGCTGGCGGCGGTCGGTATAGGCCTTGGCCTCTCCCGACAGACTAGCCAGCTTTTCGTCGAGCTCGTCGTGCAGCTGTCTGGTCTCGTGCTGCTGGGCGCCGAGCTCGCTGATCTCGCTCTCGAGCTGCTGCCGGTAGGCGGCGGCGCGGTCACCGTCGTCCTTTATGGACGCCAGCTGGCGGTCGGCCGTCTGCAGGTACTGCTCGATCTTGGCCAGTTCTCCCTCACAGCGGATCTTGTCCTGGGTGAAGGTGATCTTTTCGCTGCCGGCGCCGTCGACGATAGCGGTGAGCTTGGCCACCTCTTCGCCCAGCGCTTTCTCCTCGGCGGCTTTTTGGCGGTAGCTCTCGGCCGTCTGCTGCAGCCTTTGGCTGAGCTTGTCCAGCTCGCTCTGGCGGGAAAACACCCCGGCGGACTTAGACAGGTGGCCGCCGGTAAAGCTGCCGCCGGCGTTGACCACCTGTCCGTCGAGGGTGACGATGCGAAAGCGGTAGCCAAAGCGCTTGGCCATCGCCGCCGCGGCGTCCAGATCCTCGGCCACCACCGTTTTGCCCAGAATATTCTGGGCGATGGGGGCGATATCTGCCTCGCAGCGCACCAGCGCGCTGGCTATGCCCACAAAGCCGTCTGCCTCCTCGACGCCCCGCTCGTTTAAGCTGCGGGGGCGGATGGTGGTCTGGGGCAAAAAGGTGGCCCGGCCGCCCCGGGTCTCTTTTAAAAAGCGGATACCGGCCTTGGCGGCGGCCTCGTCGGTGCAGACGATGTGCTGGGCGGCGCCGCCCAGCGCCACCTCGATGGCGGTGGCGTACTGGCTGTCGACCGAGAGCAGCTGCGCCACCGGGCCCAAAATGCCCCGCAGCTTGCCCTCTTTGGCGGCCATGCTCACCTTTTTTACGCTGTAGGCAAAGCCCTCCATATTGTCTTTTAAGTCGCGCAGCACTTTGATCTTGTTTTGCATATCGGTGCCGGCGGCGCGCAGCTCGGCCAGCTCCTGCACCAGCTTTTGGTGCTTATCGCTGCGGCTGCGCAGTTTCATGGCGTAGCCCTCGCCGGCGTTTTGGGCCGACTGCAGCGCCTCTTCGGTCTCGGTCAGCTGGCGGCGCACCTGCTCGAGCTCCTCGACGGCCAGCTGGCGGTCTTTTTGCAGCTGCTCGCGGTTTTTTTGCAGCTGCTCGAGCTGGCTGGCACTGCGGGCGCGGTTGTCCTCGGCCGCGTGCAGTTTCACCCTGTACTCCCCCAGCTGCAGCGCGTACTGGGAGAGCTGGTCGGCCATCTGCTGGATCTCGGACTGCACGGTGGCGTTGTCGCTCATGAGCGCCTGCAGCGCCTGCTCCTTTTTTGCCACCTGCTGCTCGCGCTCGGCGGCCATCTGCCGGCTCTTCTCGATGAGCGCCTGCTGGTCGGCGATCTGGCGGTCTTTCTGGGCGCTCTGCACGCCGATATCCCCCATCTGCGCCCGGTAGCGCTCGATGCTCTCGGCCACGTGCTTTTTCTCGTTTTGCAACACCAGCGCGCTGGCCTCGTTTTGACTCATCTGCTCGCGAATGGCGGCGATCTGCCCGTTGATATCGTCGATCCGGCGGCTGATGGCCCCCTTTTGCATAAAGGCATCCTCGGCGGCCCGGTCGATCTGCGCGATCTCGCCGTCGAGCCGCTGCAGGTCGTTTTGACAGATGAGCAGCTTGTCCTCCTGCTGGCGCAGCAGCTGGCGGGATTTGTTCAGAGTATGCACCCACAGCGATATCTCGATCTGGCGGCGGCGGGCGGCCAGATTCAGGTACTCGCTGGCCTTTTCGCTCTGGCGGTGCAGCGGCTCTAAGCGCGACTCGATCTCGTCGACGATATCCTGCAACCGGGTGAGATTCTCCTCGGCCCGGGCCAGTTTGCGCTCGGCCTCGGTCTTTTTGTAGCGGTATTTGGCGATGCCGGCGGCCTCCTCGAAGATCTCGCGGCGCTCGTCGCTCTTGGCGGCCACGATCTCGGCGATGCGGCCCTGGCCGATAATGGAGTAGCCATCTTTGCCCAGGCCGGTGTCCATAAACATCTCGTGGATGTCTTTTAGGCGAACCATGGCGCCGTTTATGCGGTACTCACTCTCGCCGGAGCGGTACAGCTTGCGGGTGACGGTGACCTCCGGCGCCTGGATGCCGGCCAGCTCGCCCTCCTGGTTGTCGATGACCAGCGACACCTGGGCAAAGCCCATAGCTCCCCGCTGCTGGGTGCCGCCGAAGATGACGTCCTGCATCTTGCTGCTGCGCAGGCTTTTGGTGGACTGCTCGCCCAGCACCCAGCGCATGGCGTCGGAGATGTTTGATTTGCCCGAGCCGTTGGGGCCCACTACCGCCGTAAGACCCCGCTCAAAGGTGAGCCGGGTCTTGTCGGGAAACGATTTAAAGCCGTATATCTCCAGTGCTTTTAAAAACAAGCTGTCACGTCCTTACGAGTTTGAGGGTAAAGGGGGGCACGCCGGGGTCGGGCACCGGGCGCAGCTGCCAGCCCTGTGCGGCAAAAAAGGCGCGGTTTTGCCCCCCGTGGCCGCACAGCCTGGATATCTGCGACGGGTGCACCGCCACCACCACCCGGCCCGGCGGCACGTCTTTTAGAGCGCGCCCCAGCGCGCGGGCGTAGATGCGGCTCTCGCAGAGCTCGCGAAAAGCCGGGTGCCAAGGGCCGGCGACCATGCCGCTGAGCAGCCCTTCGTCCCGGTGCAGGCCCACGCGGATGACCGGTATGTGCCGGGCGTAAAACAGCTGTAGCAGCTGCGACACCTGCTCCACCGCCTGCTCGAGACTGGGGGGCAGGTAGTCGCCGCGGCGGTACAGGTCGCACAGGGCGGTGCCCGCCATGACGATGGTGGGGTAAACGCGCACCGTATCTGGCTCTATTTTACAAAAACTCTGTGCGGTTTGCAAATCCTTTTGCGCGCTGCTGCCGTAAAGGCCGGTCATCATCTGTAGCCCCAGCTGCAGGCCCGCCTTTTTGATGGTGGCACTGGCCTTTTTTACCTGGGCGGCGGTGTGGCCGCGGCGGTTTTTTGCCAGCACCTCGTCGTCCATACACTGGGCCCCCAGCTCGATGGCGGTGACTCCCCGCTCTTTGAGGTGGCGGCAGAGGGACTCGTCGAGACAGTCGGGCCGGGTAGAGATGCGGATGCCGGTAAAGGCGCCGCTCTGCAAAAAGGGCTGGGCGGCGTCTAGCAGCTGCTCGCGGTAGAGCGGGTCGATGGCGGTGAAGCTGCCGCCGAAAAAGGCGATCTCACAGCTGCGGTCGGGCCTACCAGCCTGCCCGGAGGCGGCCTGCAGCAGCGCGCCCACCTGTGCGGGGGACGGGGCGCTCTGGTGGCCGGAGATGGACCGCTGGTTGCAAAAGGAGCACTGCTGCGGGCAGCCCAGGTGGGGGATGAACACGGCGACGTTGCCGTGTTTCACACCTCGTACCCCATAAGGCGCAGCGCCTCTTTGGCGGCGTTTTGCTCGGCCACCTTTTTGCTGCGGCCGGTGGCGGTGGAGAACACGTTGGAATTGAGGTGCACCTGTACGGTGAACACCTTGGCGTGGTCGGGGCCCTCCTCGCCGGCCAGCACGTACTGCAGCTGCTCCTCGGGGTTTTGCTGCACGATCTCCTGCAGCTGGGTCTTGTAGTCGACAAAGGGCTTGTACTGCCGGTTGTTGATGAGGCTGCCCATGTTGCGCAGGATAAAGGCGGAGGCCGCCTCCATGCCGCCGTCGAGATAGATGGCGGCGATGACCGCCTCGAAGGCGTCGGCCAGAATAGAGGGCCGGTCGCGGCCGCCGGACAGGTCCTCGCCCCGGCCCAGGTAGAGGAAATTGCCCAGGTGGATGGCCCGGGCCAGATCGCACAGCGACTTCTCGCACACCAGAGTGGCGCGGATGCGGGTGAGCTCCCCCTCGGGCAGGTCCTGCAGGTTTTTGAAGATGTAGTCGGACACCACGATCGAAAGCACCGCGTCGCCCAAAAATTCCAGCCGCTCGTTGTAGGGCACCTTGCCGCCCCGCTCGTTGGCAAACGACGAGTGGGTCAGGGCGGTGTGCAGCAGGTCGCGGTCTTTAAAGCTGTAGTGCAGGCTCTTTTCTAAACTCTCCATGTCTTTTTATTCACTTCTCCCCGTGCTACTGTTCTTGGGCGCCGGCGCGCTGTTTTAATTGGCTGTTGAGCTGCGTCATAGCCTGTTCGGTGGTCTCGACCACTCGGTTCTCCACCATGGATACCGCCTGGCGGATGGCGTTTTGGAAGGCCTCGGCGTCGGAGCTGCCGTGGGCCTTGATGACCGGTCTCATGAGGCCCAGCAGCGGTGCGCCGCCGGACTTTTTGTAGTCGAGCTTTTGCTTAAAGCTCTTTAGGCTGCCCGACAAGGTGAGCGCCCCCATCTTGGTGAGCAGGTTTTTAAACAGCACCTGCTTGAGCTCGCCGACGAACATTTTGGCCAGCCCCTCGGTGAGCTTGAGCATGACGTTGCCGGTAAAGCCGTCGCAGACCACCACGTCGGCACAGCCCAGCGGCACATCGCGCACCTCGGCGTTGCCGATAAAGTTTATGGGCGCGTCTTTGAGCAGCGCCAGCGCCTGGCGCTGCAGGTCGGTGCCTTTGTGCTCCTCGGTGCCGATGTTGGCAATGCCCACCCGGGGCTCTTTGACCCCCACGATCTTCTCCATATAGGCGCTGCCCATCACCGCGAACTGGGCCAGCATCTCGGGCCGGCAGTCGGCGTTGGCGCCCACATCCAAAAGCAGGTAGTTGCCGGTGGCGCTGGGGATGAGGGCGGTCAGCGCCGCCCGCTTGACCCCCTTGATGCGCTTGACGATCATGGTGGCGCCCACCACCAGCGCGCCGGTGTTGCCGCCGGAGACGAAGGCGTCGCCTTCCCCCTGATGTAAAAGGCGCAGCCCCTCGGCCATAGAGCAGTCGCTCAGGCGCTTGAGCACGTCGGTAGGCTCGTCTTCCATGGTGATGGCGGTGGGGGCGTGGTGCAGGTCGATGCCATCCAGCGAAACCCCCAGCTGGCCGGCCCGGTGGGCGATGGCCTCACTGTCGCCCACCAGCGTGAGCTCGATGGGGTACTGGTCTTTGGCCAGTCTGGCGGCCTTGATGGCCTCGTCTGGGGTGTTGTCGCCGCCGTAGGCGTCAAAGAGTATGCGCATAGGTCAAAACCCTCTCTTTCTAAACGAAAAGCAGTGGCCGGCCGGTAGGCCCGGGCTCACCACCCATTTTGGTACAGATAGCGGTGCAGGCTGTCAAGCGCCTTTTGGGCCAGCGCCAGGTAGCGCTCCTTTTTGCCCTTTATGCGCTCTGCCAGCGGCGGCAGCACGCCCATATTGCTGCCCATGGGCTGAAAGTCGCTGGTGTAGGGGTCGCTGATATAGCCCACCAGCGCCCCCAGCATGGTGTCGCGGGGCAGAGTGAGGAGCGGCTGCCCGGCGGCCAGCCGGGCGGCGTTTTGCCCGGCCAAAATGCCGCCGGCAGCGCTCTCGATATAGCCCTCGGTGCCGGTGATCTGCCCGGCAAAAAACACCTTGGGATACGCGCGCAGGTTTAGGGTGGGCCCGAGCAGCTTGGGGGCGTTTAAAAAGGTGTTGCGGTGCATGACCCCATAGCGCATAAAGCGGGCGCTCTGCAGGCCGGGGATCAGCGAGAACACCCGCTTTTGCTCGCCGAACTTTAAGTTGGTCTGAAAGCCCACCAGGTTGTAGAGGGTGCCGGCGCGGTTTTCTTTGCGCAGCTGCACCACCGCCCAGGGGCGGTGGCCGGTGGCCGGGTCGCGCAGGCCCACCGGTTTTAGGGGGCCAAAGCGCAGCGTGTCGGGGCCGCGGGCAGCCATCACCTCTACCGGCATACAGCCCTCGTATACCTGGCGGCCGTCAAAGTCGTGCTGGGGGGCGCGCTCGGCGGTGAGCAGCGCCTGCACAAAGGCCTCGTACTCGGGCTTATTCATGGGGCAGTTCAGGTAGTCGGCGTCGCCCCGGCCGTAGCGGGCGGCGGCAAACACCCGGCTGTAGTCTAAGCTGTCGGCGGCCACGATGGGGGCCGCGGCGTCGAAAAAGCTGAGGTACTCCTCCCCCAGCAGCGCCCCGATAGCCGCCGACAGCCGGTCGCTGGTCAGCGGGCCGGTGGCCACCACCGTGATCTCGTCGGGGTCGATGGAGGTGACCTCCTCTTCCCGCACGGTGATGTATGGGTGCGCGCGCACCCGGCGGGTGATGTAGTCGGAAAACTGTTCTCTGTCCACCGCCAGCGCGCCGCCGGCGGGCACCTGGGTGGCCCGGGCGGCCTGACAGACCACCGAGCCGAACTGGCGCATCTCCTCTTTGAGCAGGCCGGCGGCGCTCTCCAGCCGGTCGGCCTTGAGCGAGTTGGAGCAGACCAGCTCGGCAAAGCCGGGGTAGTGGTGGGCGGGGCTATACTGGGCCGGTTTTTGCTCGTACAGCGCGACGGGGATGCCGCGGCCGGCGATCTGCAGCGCCGCCTCGCACCCGGCCAGCCCGGCGCCGATCACTTTTACAGTAGATTTTGGTGACATGGTCCTCCTGCCGATACTCGGGTCGCTTCAGTGGAGATCGGGTGCGCGGCAGTGCGCGCCCCTGTCTATTTTACGTAGCCACAGCCCTCTTTGAGGCAGTGGATCATGGCGTCTTTGCCGGTCTTTTTAAACAACGTGCTGCCGCACTGGGGGCAGATCTCGGCCAGCGGCTCGTCCCAGGTCATGAACGAGCAGGTGGGGTTTTTTTCACAGCCGAAAAATTTGCGGCCCCGTTTTGACTTTTTCTCGAGCATCTTGCCGCCGCAGACCGGGCACTTGCCGGGGGTCTCGACGGTGATGGCCTTGGTGTTTTTGCACTCGGGAAAGCCCGGGCAGGCCAAGAATTTGCCGTAGCGGCCGGTCTTGATGACCATCTTGCGGCCGCACAGCTCGCAGACGATGTCGGTCTCCTCGTCGGGGATCTTGATCCGGGTGCCCTCCATCGCCTTTTCGGCGTTTTGCAGCGTGCGGTCAAACTGGTCGTAGAAGTGGTGCAGGGTGGCCACCCAATCGGCTTTTCCCTCCTCGATCTTGTCCAGGTCATCCTCCAGCCCGGCGGTAAAGCCCACATCCACGATGCTGTCGAAGTGCTCTTTGAGCAGCTCGGTGGTGATCTCGCCCAGCTGGGTGGGGGCCAGCGCCTTGGCCTGGCGCTCCACGTAGCCGCGGCTCAAGATCGTGGTGATGGTGGGGGCGTAGGTGCTGGGGCGGCCGATGCCGTTTTCCTCCATGGCCTTGATGAGGGTGGCCTCGGTGTAGCGCGGCGGCGGCTCGGTAAAGTGCTGGGCACCCTGCACCTTGTCGGTGAGGATCGCCGAGTCCTCCTTGATGGGCGGCAGCGACTTCTCGTCCTCCTCCTGGGTGTCTTTGCCCTCGATATACACCTTGGTAAAGCCGTCGAACTTGACGGTAAAGCCGGTGGCCCTGAAGTCGTAGCCGGCGGCCTTTAGGTTGACGGTTACGGTATCCAGCAGCGAGGAGGCCATCTGGCTGGCGATAAAGCGCTTCCAGATGAGGTTATAGAGCTTAAACTGGTCGGCCGTCAGCGAGTCTTTGATCTGCATGGGGGTAAGCGACGGCATGGTGGGGCGGATGGCCTCGTGGGCGTCCTGGGTGTTGGCGCTCTTTTTCTGGGCGTAGTGGCGGGGCTTTTCGGGCAGGTAGCTGTCGCCGTAGTGGTCTTTGATGTAGGCGGTGGCCTCGTCCTGCGCGTCCTGCGAGATGCGCAGCGAGTCGGTACGCATGTAGGTGATAAGGCCCACAGCGCCCAGATCTTCTACATCCACACCTTCGTACAGCTGCTGGGCGGCCTGCATGGTGCGCCGCGACTGGAAGCCCAGCTTGCGCGAGGCCTCCTGCTGGAGGGTGGAGGTGGTAAAGGGCGGCGCCGGGTTGCGCTTGCGGCTGCCGCGCTTGATGGAGTCGATGAGAAACTGCTGGCCCTTGAGATCGGCCAGCACCGCGTCGGCCTGCTGCTTGTCGGTGATCTCGAGTTTTTTGCCGTCTTTGCCCACCAGTTTGGAGACGAACCTGCCCTGACTGCCCTGGATGCGGTGGTGGGCCTCGATGCTCCAGTACTCCTTGGGGACAAAGGCGCGTATCTCCAGCTCGCGGTCGACGATGAGCCGCACCGCCACCGACTGCACGCGCCCGGCCGACAGCCCTTTGCGCACCTTGCGCCACAAAAACGGGCTGAGCTTGTAGCCGACGATACGGTCGAGGATGCGGCGGGTCTGCTGGGCGTTAAAGAGGTCGATATCGATGGTGCGGGGGTGTTTCATGCCGTTTTGGATGCCGGATTTGGTGATCTCGTTGAAAGAGACCCGGTTGGGCGCCGACACGTCCAGCCCCAAAATGTGGGCCAGATGCCAGGAGATGGCCTCCCCCTCTCTGTCCGGGTCGGCGGCCAGGTAGACGGTATCGCACTTTTTGGCGGCGGCCTTGAGCTCTTTGATGAGCCCGCCTTTGCCCTTGATGTTGATGTACTGGGGCTCGAAATCGTGCTCGATATCCACCCCCATCTTGGTTTTCGGCAGGTCCCGCACGTGGCCCATGGAGGCGATCACCTCGTAGCCGCGGCCCAGGTATTTTTTGATGGTCTTGGCCTTGGCGGGGGACTCCACTATCACCAGTTTTGACATAGGTATGATCGCGCCTTTCTATCTGCGCCCACCGGGGCGCAAGATGCTGGCAGGGCAGACCTGCCGCGTATGGATAAAAGGGGCCGAGCCCCTTATTTTTTCGTTTTGGCGTAGCGCCCGTCGCTGCGGCGCAAAAGCAGGCCCTCGAGCTCTAACCGCGAGAGCGCCTGCATGGCCGCGCCGGGGGACATACCGCCGGCGGCCAGCACCTCTTCGAGCAGCAGCGCCCGACCGCCGGCAAACAGCGGCCACAGCGGCGAGTCGGGCTCTGATCCGGGCGGTGGCGGCGCCGCGGATGGCACGGCCGGCGCCAGGCCCATATCCGCCGGACTGGCGGTGGCTCTAGCGCCTTTTTGCAGCAGTGCGGTAAGGCCCTGGGCGTGCTCGGAAAAGATGTCGCCGGCGGCGGCATATACCGGCCGGCCCAGCTTTAGCGCGTAGTCGGCGGTCATCTGGGCGCCACCGGCTGCACCGCACTGGGGGATAAACAGCTGCCGGCCGAGAGCGGCCAGCAGCCGGTTGCGCTGGTAGTAACCGGCTTTTTGCACCGGGCAGTCGGGCCGGTACTCAGACAAAATAAGGCCGCCAGCAGCAGCGATATCCCGCAACAGGGCCGCCGATCGTACCGGCGCCGGGTGAAAAAAGCCGCCCGGCAGCACCGCCACTGTTTTGCCGCCCGCCGCCAGCGCGGCCCGGTGGGCACAGCTGTCGGCGCCCAGGGCGGTGCCGCTGAGCACGACCCGGCCCGCCTGGGCCAGAGCTGCCGCATAATGGCCGCACACCTGCCGACCGTAGCCGTCGATGCGGCGGCTGCCCACCACCGCGGTGACCGGGCGCTGCAGCAGCGACAGATCGCCCTGGAAATAGAGCAGGGCTGGTGGGTTTGCCAGATCATCCAGCGCCGCGGGGTAACCGGGCGTGCCGAATGCTACCATACCACAGTTTTTTGGCAAATCTGTGAACGGGACAAAATTTTGCCGCAGGTTTGCCAGTCGGCGGCGCTCCTCACCGGTCAAAAAGTCGCTGTCTGCCCCCTGCCGCCACACATTCTGTGGGCTGCCAAAGTGGCGCAGTACCGGCCGCAGCCGGTGGCTGCCCGGCCCCAGCAGCGCCTGCAGCTGCTGCCAAGCGGCCATATCGGCGCTGTTCACCGCATCATCTCCCAGCTGAAGATGGCTGCCGCCGCCGCCGCGTTGAGCGACTCGGCCGCCGGGGTGATGGGGATGTGCACCAGCTGGTCACAGGCGGCAGCGGTCGGCTCGGTGATGCCGCGGCCCTCGTTGCCGATGACCACGGCGCAGGGGGCGCGCAGGTCTACCTGGCCGATATCTACGCTGCGGCAGGAAAGAGTAGAACCGTATACCGGCAGGCCCTGCCGCTTGAGCCAGGCGACGGTGTCGGGTGCGCTGTCTACCCGGTAGACCGGCAGCTTAAAAATGCTGCCCATGCTGGCGCGCACCGCCTTATCTCCCAGGCAGTCGGCACAGCCGCTGTCGAGCAAAATGCCCCCCAGCCCCAGCGCCGCCGCCGTGCGCAGGATGGTGCCCACGTTGCCCGGGTCGGACACCTGCTCCAGCAGCAGATAGCTCCTGTTTACATCGAGCTGGTCGAGCGGGGCGAGCACGCTCTGCTCGGCTACGCCGCACAGCACCCCCTGGGGCGCCTTTTGACCGCTGAGTTTTAAAAACACCTCGTCGGTGGCGGTGTAGCTGCGCGCCGCCGCCGACAGCACCAGCCGGCAGGCCTCGGGGTAGCGCTGCTGTGCCTGATCCGAGCACACCGCCCAGAGGATCTGGGCCCCGGCATCGGCCGCGTCGGCGCAGAGCTTGTGGCCCTCGGCCAAAAACACCCCCTGCTGCCGCCGGTAAGCCGGCTTGGCGCGGAGTTTCTGCACCTCTTTGACCAGAGGGTTTTGGCGGCTGGTAATGTGGACAATCTCGGGCAAAGGTGACGCCTCCTAACAGAGTGTGGCCGCCAGAGGCAGCACCGTATACACAATACATAAAGAACAGTCAAAATGAAGCGCCGGGAGCGGGGCGGCCGTTTACATAAAGACGCGTGGGCCGGTTTTGGCTGGAATGAACCTCGCTGCCGCTCTCGCCGTAACAGTTCGCGCCAAAGCTCTCCCCGGACTATCAGCGAGCCCTGCGGACGCCTCAACACACCGAGGACGGAAAGAATGCCGTTGCCGCTCCGCGGCGGAAGGGCCGGTGGCCCGAGAGGTATTCTTTCATCGCCTATCACACTGCTGCCCTAGGTGCTGATACCCCCCGGCTTGATACCATATAAATGGGTAACGGTGCGATAAGCTCGGCGGGAGAGCCGGTGGCCCGAGAGGTATTCTTTCATCGCTTATCGCACTGCTGCCCTAGGTGCTGATACCCCCGGCTTGATATCATATAAATGGGTAACGGTGCGATAAGCTCGGCGGGAGGGCCGGTGGCCCGAGAGGTATTCTTTCATCGCTTATCGCACTGCTGCCCCAGGTGCTGATACCCTCCGGCTTGGTACCATATAAATGGGTAACGGTGCGATAAGATCGGCGGGAGGGCCGGCGCCCCGAACAGAGGTTCTTTCATCGCTTATCGTGCCACTTCCCCAGGTGCCGGCACCCGTCCATTTATAGGAGATCAGCGAGTCACCGTCAGGCGATCAGATACCCAGCAGAAAGAATCGCGTTATCGCCCCTAGGGCGATAGGAGGGCCGGTGGCCCGAACAGAGATTCTTTCATCGCTTATCGTGCCACTTCCCCAGGTGCCGGCACTCGTTCATTTATCAGAGATCAGCGGGTCACCGCTAGGCCATCAGATGATACCCAGCAGAAAGAATCGCGTTATCGCCCTTAGGGGCGATAGGAGGGCCGGCGGCCCGAACAGAGATTCTTTCATCGCTTATCGCGCCACTTCCTCAGGCGCCCATACCCACCCATTTATCTTGAAAGCAGTGGGTTACTGCGCGATAAGCTAAACGCCCAGTCCAAAGACCGGGCGTAAAAGTAGCTTTTTTAGATAGCGGCCTTGGCCTTCTCGCACAGCGAGGTGAAAGCGGCGGGGTCGTGGATGGCCAGCTCCGACAGCATTTTGCGGTTGAGGGAGATACCGGCCTTTTTGAGACCATTTACGAAGGTGGAGTAGTTCATGCCGTTTGCCTTGCAGCCGGCCGAGATGCGGGTGATCCACAGTCTTCTGAAGTCGCGCTTTTTCTGCTTGCGGCCGATGTAGGCGTACTGGCCGGACTTCATGACTGCCTGCTTGGCAGTTTTAAACAGCTTGCTCTTGCCGCCAAAGTAACCCTTGGCCAGTTTCAGCACCTTTTTGCGTCTTTTATGTGTCATCGTCGCTCTCTTGATACGAGCCATATTGAAAACCTCCTGCGTTATGTCTGTAGATGGCCGGCAGTGCCGACGCGCAAAAACCCCAGCCCAGGCAGCACCGTGCCCGTAGCCGTGGCGATCCCTTTTTCTAAGCGCCGGCGCTTAGCTGTAGGGCAGTAACTTTTTGATGATCTTGGCGTTGGTCTCGTCGGCGTAGGCCGCTTTGCGCAGACCGCGTTTTCTCTTGGTATCTTTTTTGGTGAGGATGTGGGATCTGAAAGCGTGACCGCGTTTCACCTTACCGTTTTTGGTGAGTTTAAAGCGCTTTTTGGCACCGGTATGAGTTTTTAACTTAGGCATGATACGTCCTCCTAAAAATTTTACTTTGCTGCTTTGGCGGAAAAGAATGCCACCAGACTGCGGCCTTCCATTTTGGGCGGTTTGTCGATGGTGCCCACCTCTTCACACAGGGCGGTGAAGCGCTCCATCAGCTCGAAACCCAGGTTTTTGTGGGCCAGCTCGCGGCCGCGAAAGCGGATGGATACCTTGACTTTATTGCCCGCCGACAAAAACTTGGTCGCCTGGCCGACTTTGGTCTCGAGATCGTGGGTGTCGATATTCAGGCCCATGCGGACTTCTTTGTTCTCGATGACTTTCTGCTTTTTCTTGGCCTCTTTGTCCCGCTTGGACTGCTCGAAGCGATACTTGCCGTAGTCCATGATCTTGCAGACCGGGGGCTGGGCGCCCGGCGAGATCATCACCAGGTCCATGTCCTTGTCGTAGGCCATGGACAGCGCCTGCCTGGTGGGCAAAACGCCCAACTGGCTGCCGTCGGAATCGATGGTCCTGACTTCTTTTTCACGAATACTCCCGTTGATGAGCAGTTCTTTTTTAGCTATGCTCATACACCTCCAAAGCACAAAATTACAAAAGCGCGACAACACCGTGTTGCCGCGCCAAATCGCAAAGATACACCCGCTGTGGGGCTTTCTCGACTATTGACCACATGACCCGTTAGCCATGGGTGAGAACGGCAGATGTTGTTCTACTTTGTTTTCCAAACTAGTGTAACAGACTATCAGCGGCCTGTCAAGTGCTTTTTTCGCTTTGGACGCGCGGGCGGGCCCCCGCCGGGCACCGCCGGATGGGCGGCTCAAAAAAGCGGGTACCGGTCGAGGATACCGCACCGGGCGAAAAATGTCAATCCCTGTATTTAAAGACAGCCGCCGTTTTCCGCCTCGGGCGGCAGCTTTTGGTACAGCGCCAGCACGAACTCGATGGGGGTATCCAGCTGCTGCCGCCCCAGCAGCTCCTCTGCCTTTTGGGGCGGCGTGCGGTAGCAATACGGGGTCATGGCGAACAGGTCGGCGATCTGCTGGGGGGCAGAAAGCTGCAGCTGCGCGGTCACCGCCGTCTGCCGGCACAGCGAAAAGCCGGCGGGCCGGTAGGCAAAAGGCGGGTTTTGGTAAGGGGTTTCGTAGAGGGTCTGTTTGAGGCCCCACAGGTGCCGGGGGCCGGGGGCGGCCACCAGCAGATGGCCCCCCGGCTGCAGCACCCGCCAGAACTCGCGCTCGTCGTGGGGGGCAAACAGGTTGGTCACCGCCGCCAGGCTCCCATCTGCCACCGGCAGCGCGTGCACCCCCGCCACCGCGAAGCGGCAGCCCTTGTGGCGGCGGGCGGCGCGGTCCACCGCGCTTTTGGAGATATCGACGCCCCCCACCCAGCCGGCACCCGGCAGCCCGGCGCGCACGGCGGCGGTAAAGTAGCCCTCGCCGCAGCCGGCGTCGAGCACTGCACCGCCGGCGGGCACCAGGTCGGCCAGCTGTTTTACCACCGCATCAGCCAGTACATCGTAGCTGCCGCCGGCCAAAAAACGGGCCCGCGCCGCCACCATCTGCCGGTTGTCGCCGGGGTCTTTGGAGTGGCGGCGGGTGGGCGGCAGCAGGTTTAAGTAGCCGCTGCCGGCAAAGTCGAAGCTGTGGCCGGCCGCACAGCGGGCGCTGCCGCCGGCAGTGGTGAGCGCCCCGCCACAGTGGGGGCAGCAAAATACAGTCATGATACAGTCCTTTCAAAACACAGCCGGCAACGCCTCACACGTCGACGCTCTGCCCCAGGTAAAAAGAGTAGAGCACCCGCCGCGTGACCGGCTTGCCCAGCAGCTCGCCGATGCCGCGGGTGTACACCTCCAGCTGGGTGCGGTAGCGCTCGGCCAGCTGGTCGGCGGCCTTTACCCGGTCGGTCTTATAGTCGATGATCCACAGCCCGTCGCCGCGGTCGAGCACACAGTCGGCCACGCCCTGAATGAGCACCTGCGCCCCCAGTCCGGCGCTGGCCGGGTCGATCTCGCCGCTGTCTACGGCGGTGAAAAAGTCGAGCTCGCGGTACAGCGTTTGGCAGGCCAGTATCTCGGCGCCGATGTCGCTGGCAAAAAAGGCGGCCACACTGGCGGGCTCTATGCTGTCGGCCTCCTGCGGGTGCAGGTAGGCCTCGGCCCTGAGCCTGGCGATCTCGGCGGCGGGGTCGGCGGCGGCGCGGTGGTAGCAGCAGTACTGCATGAACTTGTGCAGCGCGTTACCCCGCTGCACCGGCGTGAGCCCGCCCTGATAGGTAAATACCGGACGGGTGTTGAGGCGGGTGCTGCGCCCCTTGGCCAGCTGCGATACCGACACCTTGGCCGGCACCTGCCCCAGCGCCGCCAGCGGGTAGCGGTAGGCCAGCTGCTGTTTGAGCTGCGCGACCAGCGCCGCATCGGGCGCGGCCGGCTGTGCCTGATGCGGCGCCGATGCCGGCTGCAGCGGCTGGGGGGCGCGGCAGCTGTTTGCCACCAGCCCAAAACCGCACCGCTTTTGCCACTGGGACACCACCCCCAGCCCGGCAAACAGGCTGTCGGCACCGCTGCAGTCGGCCAGCGCCGAGAGCACGCAGTCGCCAAAGCAGCGGCTCTCGGACACCGCGTAGGGCGAGGTGCCGGCCCGGTGGCGCCGCAGCAGCCAGTTTTGGGGGTCGGTGCTGTGCATGGTGAGGATGAGCTTTTGCTTGGCCCTGGTCATGGCCACGTATAAAATGCGCATCTCCTCGCTGATGGTGGATGCCTTTTGCTGCAGGCGGGCCGCCTCGTGGCACAGAGTGCTGTGCTGTAAAAAGTGCTCGCGCCGACGGTACAGCGAAAAGCCCAGCGCCGGCGACAGCAGCCACCGCCCCTGGATATCGCTCAAATTGTAGAGGTGCCCCAGGTCACAGACGAAGCACACCGGGAACTCCAGCCCTTTGGAGCGGTGGATGCTCAGCACCGACACCGCGTCTTCCCCGCCGGGGCCCTGTGCGCCTTTGAGGTCGCCTTTTTGCTCCTCGATACGCTCGAGATAGGCGAGAAAATCGCGCGCCGAGCCCGACTGGCCAAACTGCTGGGCGTAGGTGAGCAGCAGCTTTAAGTTCTCCTGCCGCACCCGGCCCTGGGACAGCTGCCCCACGATGGCCGGCAGGTCGGTGGCGTCGTAGATGCGCTCGATGAGCTCGCGGGCCGAGAGCAGATCGCTCAGGCGGCGGAAATGCTCGGTGAGCGAGAGAAAATCATCCACCTTTTTTTGGCCCCGGCAGCAAAGCACCATGCTGTAAAAGCTCTGGCGGGCGCCCTCAGGCGCCGGGGGCGCACCGGCGCGGATAGCCGCCAGCTCGCCGGGGGTAAAACCGAAAATGGGGCTGAGCATACAGCCGGTGAGAGCCAGATCGTTTTTGGGGTTTTTGAGCACCCCCAGCAGGTTTTTGACCATCACCACCTCTTTTTGAGTCAAAAACCCCTGTGATCCCTCCCCCGCCGCCGGCACTCCGGCCAGCTTCATGCGGCGGATATAGGTGCCCGCCTTGCCCTTGACCGAGCGCAGCAGCACCGCAAAGTCGCCGTAGCGGGCCGGGCGCACCTCGTCGCCGTCGCGCACCAAAAAGCCGTCCTGTACCATCTGGGCGATCCTGGCGGCCACCCAGTCGGCCTCCTGCTCATCGGGGGTGCGGGTCTCCTCGCAGGGGGGCGGGTCCTCTTTTGGGGGCGCACCGAACAGCGACTGCTGGGCCTGGCCGGCCACCGGTTTTGGGGCGGCGGGGTCGGAGCAGTCGATCAGCGCCACCTCGGTGGCGGTATCCAGGTCGAATTTGTCGTAGCCGCCGGCACACACCAGTGCCTCGCCGTCGCGGTAGTCCACCTCGCCCACCTGAAGGCTCATCAGGCGCGAGAAAAAGAAGTTGACCGTCTCGGTCACGTCGCGGCTGCTGCGAAAGTTGCGGTCGAGATTGATGAGCGCCGGGTAGTGGACGCCGTCGTAGGGCGAGAAGGCCCGTTTTTTCTGCATGAAGATCTCGGGTCGGGCCTGGCGAAAGCGGTAGATCGACTGCTTTACATCCCCCACCATAAACAGGTTGCCGCCGTTTTTTGAGAGGGCCAAAAACAGCGCGTCCTGGGCGTCGTTGGTATCCTGGTACTCGTCGACCATGATGAAGTCGATGTCGGCGGCCAGCTTTTCTCCCCAGTCGCTCTGGCGGATGGTGTCGCCGTCGCGCACCGTGCACAGCCGCAGGGCCATCTGCTCCAGGTCAGAAAATTCCAGCAGGTTCTGGGCGCGCTTTTCAGCGGTGAGCTGGGCGTCGAACTCCAGCACCAGATCGTACATCTGGCGCAGCACCGGCAGCTGGGCCTCTACATCCTGGGCGTGCTGCTCAAGCGAGCGGGGCAGCCGCTTTTGCAAAAAGTCTTTGAGCGCCTTTTTGAGCTTGTCCCGGTCTTGCTGCAGCTGTTTTTTGAGCGGGTCGTCGGCGTAGCCCTTGGGGGCGGTAAAGCGGGCAAAACCCAGCTGCAGCAGGCTCTGCCGCAGCGCCTCTACGTCGCCGGAGCGGGCCGCCTGCCACACGGTGCGCACCTGGGCGGCATCCTGCGAAAACAGGTCGTCGAGCGCGGCGTAGAGCACCCCGTCCTCGGCGCTCTGCCGGCGCATGCGGTCGACGGTCTGCAAGAGGTCCTCGCACAGCGCCGCCGCACTCTGGCAAAGCTGTATGCCCCAGGGGCTGGCAGAGAAGTCCTCCCCGCTGGCGGCAAAGGCGGCGAGCATCTGGCGGCACCAGTGTTCGGGGTAGGGGTGGGAGACGAAAAAGTCGTGCAGGCCGAGCACCACCTCGCCCAGCTTGTGGTCGCTGCGCTGGGCGTCGATCTGCTCGCTCAGCGCCAAAAAGCCGGGTTCGGCGCGCTCGTACTTCTCGTCGAGCAGCCGGGCCACCGTCTCTTTTTTGAGCAATCTGGCCTGGGCGTCGTCGCAGAGGGAAAAATCGCGCCGCAGGCCCAGAGAAGAAAACTGCTCGCGGATGAGCCGCAGGCAAAAGGCGTGGATGGTGCAGATATCCGCCCGCCCCACCAGCGCCTGCTGCCGCCGCAAAAAGGCGTTTTGCGGGTCTTTGGCGATCTTGTCGGCCAGGCCCTGATAGATGCGCTGTTTCATCTCGGCGGCGGCGGCGTGGGTAAAGGTGACGATGAGCATGCTCTGCGGGTCGCGGGGGCACTGCTCGTCGCAGAGCAGCGCCACCACCCGCGCGGTGAGCACCGAGGTCTTGCCCGAGCCGGCGGCCGCCGAGATGAGCAGCGTGCCGCCCCGGTCGTCTACAGCCGCCTGCTGGGCGGGGGTAAATCTGCGCTTAGCGGCCATCGGTCTCCTCCTCTCGCAGGCGCTCGAAAAACAGTTTATCGGTCTTTATTTTGGGGCAGCTGCGCGCCGGGTCGTCATCCTCGCGCATGCACACGCGGCGGTAGTCGCAGTAGTCGCAGAGCAAAAACTGGCCGTGGCGCAGCGGCAGCGCGGCGATATCGCCCCGGTGCAGCGTGTCGGCCAGCTGGCGCAGTGTGTGCTCGATATGGCCGCGGATGAGCGAGAACTCCTCGGCGCTGGCGGTGCGGGAGTACTGGCTGAAGCTGCCGTCTTTTTTGGCGGTGACCGGGATATAGCGGCCGGCCACCTCCCGCTCCATAGCGGTGATGACCGCCGGGTCAGAGAGCACCAGCCCTTTTTGCTGCAGCGTGCTCCCAAAGAGCTGGTCGTCTTTTGGCGACGGCTCGCGCTCCAGGCTGGTGTAGTCGACCGAGGCGGGCATGTACAGCACACCGGCCGGCTGCTGCCCACTGTGCTCGCACAGGGCGAACAGGTAGATGAGCATCTGCATGTTGAGACCGCTGTACACATCCTCCAGCGCAAAGGCTTTGCCGCCGGACTTGTAGTCGATGACCCGCAGGTACTCCCGGTCGTCCAGCTGGCAGCTGTCGACCCGGTCCACGGTGCCCGACACCTCCACCACGGTGCCGTCACCGGCACTCACCCGCAGCGGCGGTATGTCGCTGCCGGCGCCGATGGGCACCTCGAACCCCTGGGGAAAAAACAGCGACTGGGCCAGCTCTTTTTGCAGGTGCCCCAACAGCAGCAGCGTGTTCTTTTGTATCTTCTGCAGCAGATACTGCTGCCGGGCCGTCAGGTTTTCGCGCCCCAGGCTCTGGGCCACGTACTCGTCGGCCACCTGCCGCGCGCAGGCGGCGATCTCGTCGGTGCCGGCGGCGGGGAAGCCGCGGCCAAAGCGAGAGAGCACCTGCTCGAGCAGGTAGTGGATAAAGCTGCCGGTCTCCAGCGGCGAGATCTCCCCTTTGGGCGGGGGGGCAATGTGCAGGCCCCGCCGCAAAAAAAAGGAAAAGCGGCAGTTTTCAAACTGCTCCAGCCCGGTGGGCGACAGGCCCAGCCGGCTGCCGAACAGCAACCGGCTCTCGGCGGGGTCCAGGTGAAACGAGAACTGCTGCGGCGCGCCCAGCACCCGGTCGATGCGGCCGGTATAGCCGGGCCCCAACGCCTGCTGCAGCGCCGCCTGCACCGCCGGCTGGTCCGCGCTCTGGCACAGGGCCATAAAGGCGGTATGGGGGCTGTGGGGGGCCTCCTGCAGCACCTGGCGGGCGGTGGCGGCACCGGCGCCGGGGATGCGCCGGGCAGTCTCGACGAGTTCGCTGGGGCGGCTCTCCTCCCCGGCTAGGCTGCCGGTGTAATAGCTGATGTACAGCACCTCTGCAGGGGCGGTGGCCGCACTGTAGCAGTGGCCCAGCTCGATGCTGATATCCTGCTCGGTATCGGGCAGAAAATCGACCCCGGCGGCCACCAGCGCGTTTTTCTCTTTTTGGCTGAGCAGGCCGGTATCTTTTTCCTGCAGCGGAAAAGAGCCGAACACCGCCCCCACCACAAAACACACCCTGATGCCGGCCGGACGGGTCTTGTCGGCGCTGCCCACCAACACCTCGTCCAGGCTGCGGGGCAGCGTGCCAAAATCACATTTTTGCAGCGACAGCCGCAGCACCTCTAAAAAGCGCTCGACGCTCATGGGGGTGCGGCGCAGCGTGAGGTACAGCTCGTCGAGCACCCCCATCACCGCATCCCACTGGGCCACAAAGTCGTCGGCCAGCTGGGTTTCGCCCAGCTCCTCGAGCTGCTCGATCTTCTGCTGGCCCAGCTCGCCGGTGCCCAGCGCCCCAAAGGCGGCAAACAGCGCCTTGACGATGTCGCCGCCGGTGGCCCGGCGGCAGGCGCCGGCAAAGGTCTGCACCGCCCCCACCACCTGTGCCCGCAGCGCCTCGATGCGGGCCAGCTGCTGCTTTTCGGCCGCGGTCATCTGCCCGCCAAAGCCGCCGGGGCTGCGGGTAAAGGGCTCTTTGAGGGCGCTGCCGCGCAGGTCCCAGGTGTAGAGGTAATCCTCGAAGTCGCAGATCGTCTCCTCGGTGGCGCCCAGCACCCCTTCGCGGGCGATCGCACAGATGTCCTCGGGCGTGAGTCCGCGCACCGCACAGCTGAGCAGATGCAGGCACAGCGTGACCGTGGGCTTGGCATACACCTGCTGGTTCTCATCTAAAAAGTAGGGGATTTCGCGGGCGGCGAAGGTCTGGCGGATGGGGACGGCATAGTCCTGCGCACTGCGGGCCATCACCGCGATGTCGCGGTAGCGGTAGCCCTGGCGCACCAGCTGGGCGATCTTGGCGGCCACCGCCTCGCACTCCTCAAACACGGTGGCGGCAGACATCACCGTGAGCGTGCCGTCGCGCACCGCCGCCGGGCGGTGGCCGGCCAGCGCCCGCTCCATCTGCCGCGGGCCGTCGCCGACAAAGCCGTCGGCGCGCATCACCTTGGGCTTTTCGGCCGGCACGCCCCACTTTCTGGCCACAGCCAGCAGCCGCCGCCCGGTCTGCACCGCCGGCCAAAAGGGGGACAAGGCGTCTTTGCCGGCGGCGCGGCGGGGGTACAGCTCATCGCAGGTAAGGGCTACCGTCAGGCTGTCGCAATCGCGCAAAATTGCGGTGAGCAGATCGGTCTGGGGCTTGGTAAAACCGGTAAACTCCTCCACAAACACCGCTTTGCCGGCAAAGAAGTCGCCGCGGCGCTCGACGGCGCGATACAGCTTTTCGGTCTCGTCGGCGTAGGCGCTGTCGATAAGGCTGTCGAAAGCAGTGTATACCGCCGCCAGATCGCCGAGCTTTTGCTGCAGGGCCGGGGCGGACACCAGCTGAGCGGTTTCCTCCATCAGCTTGGGGGTGAGGCCCAGATTATAGAGCTCCTGCCGGGCGGAGAGCAGCGCCGAGAGGAACCCCTCCCCCATCGACTGGCTGTCGTAGTAGTGCAGCTGGTCTTTTACCTCGTCAAAACTCACGCTCATCAGCGCCGCACCGCCCACATCGGTCAGGTCCGGCAGGGCCAAACCGCCGTTTTTGGCAAAGATCTGGGCGCACAGGCGGGTGAATGAACAGACCGATACCCGCGAAAACTCGGCGCGGGTGAGAGAGGAAAACAGTGCGCTCTCGGTCTGGTACGAGGCCTGCTCCGGCACCAGATAGATCACCTGGCGCCCGGCGGCTACCTGCTGTTTTACCCGCGCTAACAGCTCGGCGCTCTTGCCCGATCTGGCCCGGCCCAGCAGCAGTTTCAGCACGGTCATCCCTCCCCTTTTCGTCCTGTGCCGCCGCCCGGCGGCAGCGGCAATGCGGCTCTGCGGCCAGTCGGCGCACCCGTGTCGCGCCGGCGGCAGAGCCGGTGATCTATCTACAGTAGCATACCACGAGCGCCGCTGTCTGCGCAACCGGCAGCTATGGCCCCAGCGCTTAAAGATCGCGGCAGTCAAAGGCACCGGCAGGGCCCTAAAATACAAAGAGAGACAGCGACCCGGCGTGGGCCCCTGTCTCTCTTTTCATTATACCTGCCGAATACATACTGATGCCGGTCGGCGATCACGCACGGTCAGGAGAAGCCGCCGGCCGCAAAAGACCGGCAGCAAACGCGCCGGGTATCGAATATCGCATGCCAGACATTGGATGCCGGCCAAACGCCTCCGACTGCCGGGCAGCAGCGCCGGCTGCACCCAGCTGGGTGCAGCCCAGCAGACAGAGGGCCGGCACACCGGATGGACCGATAATCAGCGCTCCACCACCACCGTCAGCAGTACCAGATCGCTGTCACCGGTGTTGGCGATACTGTGCACAGAACCTTTTGGGCATATGTGGCACACGCCCGCTGCCAGCAGCTCCTCCCGCCCGTCGCACACCGCTTTGCCCGTGCCCGAAAGAACATAGCTCACATCGTCGCTCGTATCGTGCCGGTGCGGGCCTATCGACCCGCCCACATGGATCTTACAGGGGTAATCTTGCCGCGCTCATCCGCAAAGAGCTTGGCTGTCATCTCCCCCGTACCGCCGTTCATGGCGGGTATCCTACGCGCCTCTATCCCGTTAAAATCGATGCGCAAATGCCGCGCCTCCCATCTCGCGATCTTTTACCGGCTACCAGGCCGGCTCCTCTACAGCGCCACCCCGTGGTCGCGGATAAAGGCGAGCACCTCTTCTTCGGGGGCGATACCGCCGCCACCGCCCAGGATGGTGCACAGACGGGCGGCGGCGCCGTTGGCGAAGGTGGCCGCATAGCGCAGGTCTTTGCCCTGCAGCAGGCAGTGCAAAAACGAGGCGGCAAAGGTGTCGCCGGCGCCGGTGGTGTCGATGGCCTTGACCGGGATGCCCGGGGCCGCAAAGTGCTCCTCGCGGGTAAACACCTCGCAGCCGTCGGGGCCCTTGGTCATCACCACCACCTGGGCGGCGTCGGCCAGCAGCGAGGCGGCCGGATCGGCGCCGATGCAGGCCTTTAACCGCCCGTAAGAGGTGTCGTTGATGAGCACGATATCGGCCATATGCAAGAGCTCCAGGTTGCTCTGGTCCTCGTAGTGGCCCTCGCCGTCGATGACCAGCTTGCAGCCGGCGGCGCGGGCTCTTTTGATGCAGTCGGTAGAGCGCAGCACGTCGCCGATATAGCGGTTCATGGTGTAAAAATAGGTGGCGTTTTCGATGCGCTCCAGCATCTGGCCCGACGGCTCGATAGGGTCGCAGTAGCTCTGCTCCAAAAAGATGGCCCGGTCTCCCTCCCTCTTCGAGACGAACAGGATCCCCTCGCTGTTTTTGCAGTTCTCCTGCCGCACCACACAGCTGGTATCCACCCCGCGCTCGGCCAGCGACTGCATCACGAATTCGCCGTCGGCATTGCGGGGGATAGCGTCCATAAAGTATACCTTATCGCCGTACCCCGCCAGCACCGAGGACATATTGAGCTGTGGCCCGCCCAAAATGCGCTCTACGAACTGGCAGCTGATCTTGTCCCCCAGCTGGATCCAGTTATCTACCATATAGTAATTGTCGATGGTGGTGCCGCCCATGGCGAACACATATTTCTGCCGCTCCATCCCCAGTATCCTCCTCACAAAAAGTCATACAAACTGAACAGTTTCAGCATAACACGCATACAGTTTTTGTCAATCATCCCCACTGCGATTTTTACAGATTTGTGATTTTGACCCAAAAGCAGTATAATACTTGCAGCATTTTACCCTGCCGGCCGGGCGCCGGCGGGATGGGAGGAGTGGCGCTGCATGATGGAAAAAGTGGTGGGGGTGCTGGCCCATGTCGACGCGGGCAAGACCACCCTGTGTGAGGGGCTGCTCTACGCCGCCGGGGCGCTGCGCCGGCGCGGCCGGGTGGACCACCAAAACGCCTTTTTAGACTGCGATGAGCAGGAGCGCCGGCGCGGTATCACCATATTTTCCGGCCAGGCCCAGTTTTCGTGGCAGGGCCAGCACTTCACGCTGGTCGACACCCCCGGCCACACCGACTTTGCCGCCGAGACCGAGCGGGCGCTGGCGGTGCTCGACTGCGCGGTGGTGCTCGTCGACTGCACCGCCGGCATTCAGGGGCACACCCGCACGCTGTGCCGGCTGCTGCAAAAATACCGGCTGCCCACCTTTTACTTTTTAAACAAGTGCGACCGGCCGGGGGCCGACCCCCAGGCGGTGCGGGCGGCGCTGCAGCAGGCCTTTGGCGGGGCGGTGGTCGACTGCACCAGCCTGGCCGCCGACGGCGCGCTGAGCGAGACTGCCCGCGAGGAGCTGGCGGCGCTGGATGAACAGCTGATGGAGCGCTACTTTGACGGCACCGCCACCGGAGACGACTTTTTGTGCGCCGCCCGGCAGCTGGCAGAGAGCCGGGCGCTGCGGCCCTGCTTTTGCGGCAGCGCGCTGCAGGGCACGGGTATCGAGCCGCTGCTGCATGGGCTGGCGCTGCTGTTTGCCACCAGCCACGACGAGAGCGCCCCGCTGGGCGGCCGGGTGCAAAAGGTGCGCTGCGACCCCACCCGCGGCCAGCTGACCTTCATCAAGCTCTTGAGCGGCACGCTGCGGCCCCGGCAGCCCCTGTACCTGCACACCGCCCACGGCGAGTTCGAGGAAAAATGCGGAGAGCTGCGGCTATTCAGCGGCGAAAAGTCGCACAGTGTACCGCAGGCCACCGCCGGGCAGCTGGTGGCGGTGACCGGCCTGCACCGGGCCGGGCCGGGCGACGGTGTCGGCTGGGTGGCCGACACGTTGGCCCCCACCGTGACCCCGGCGCTGCAGGTAGCGGTGCTGCCGCAAGACGGGCTGCCGCTGGTAAGAGCCGCCGAGCTGTGCCGCCTGCTGGAACGGGAGGACCCGCTGCTGGGGGTGCAGTACAGCCCCCAGCTGGAACAGCTGCAGCTGCAGATCATGGGCCCCATCCAGCTGGAGGTGCTGGCCGGGCAGCTCAGCACGCGCTTTGGCGCCCGGGTGGCGTTTGGCCCCTGCCGGGTACTGTACCGCGAGACCATAAAAAACACGGTGGTCGGCTACGGCCACTTTGAGCCGCTGCGCCACTACGCCGAGGTACACCTGCGCCTGGCCCCCGGGGCGCCGGGCAGCGGGATCACCTTCGAGAGCGCCTGCCCGCTGGATCTGCTGGACAAAAACTACCAGAACCTGGTGCGCACCCACGTTTTTGAGCGCACCCACAAAGGCGTGCTCACCGGCTCGCCGCTGTGCGACGTGCATATCACCTTGCTGCGGGGGCGGGCCCACCTCAAGCACACCGAGGGGGGCGATTTTCGCGAGGCCACCTACCGGGCTATCCGCCAGGGGCTGGAGCAGGCCGAGAGCGTTCTGCTGGAGCCGGTATACCGCTTTACCGCCCAGCTGCCGGCCGCACACCTGGGCCGCCTGCTGGCCGACGTGCAAAAGGTGGGGGGCAGCTTTTTGCCGCCCGAGACCGCCGGCGGCGACGCGCAGGTACAGGGGCTGTGCCCGGTGGCCGGGTTTATGGATTACCCGCCGCAGCTGGCGGCCTACACCGGCGGCCAGGGCAGCATGAGCTTGCAGGTAGACAGTTACCGCCCGGTGCCCGAGCCCGGCCCCATCATCGACGCCATCGGCTACGACAAGGTGCGCGATACCGAGAACACCTCCGACTCGATCTTCTGTGCCAAAGGCGCCGGCTATGCTGTAAAGTGGGACCAGGTGCCGGCCATGATACACATAAAAGATTGACCGCCGCCAATACCCGAGATAGAGCGAAAAAAAGAGAGCCGCGGCATGGGCCGCAGCTCTCTTTTTACGATCGGGCACCGGGGGTGACCGCTCACTGTCCGGTGCGGGCCAGCAGCGGCCGCAGCCGGCAGACGAGCAGGGTGGCCACGGCGATCTTCAGCGCGTCGCCGGCCAAAAACGGGATGACGCAGACTGTCAGTGCGTACCACAGCCCGGCGCCGGTGACCACCAAGAACCAGGCGGTGCCCAGCGCATAGCAGGTGGCGAGCCCAGCTGCCATAGCGAGCACCACCACCGGCACCCGCAGCTTGCCGTTTTCTCTCACGGCCAGGTGGCCGACGAGCAGCCCGGTGAGCCAGGCGGCGGCGATATAGCCCACGATGTAGCCGCCGGTGGGGCCCACCACCACGCCCGGCCCGCCCGAAAAGCCCGAGAATACCGGCACCCCCAGCAGGCCCACCAGCAGGTACACCGTTTGGCTCACGGCGCCGGCGCCGGCCCCCAACAGGCCGCCGGCCACGAACACCGGCAGCATGGCCAGATTGATGGGCACCGGCCCGATGGGGACAGCCACCTGGGCGCACACGGCGGTAATGGCGGCCATCATGGCGCAGAGCACCAGTTTTTGTACAGAACCTCTTCTCGCAGAAGTCATTTCTCTCGCTCCTGTCAACCTAAATTTTACATCTGGTAAACAAGGCTAGTATAGCTGTTGCCGCCGGTATTGTCAACTATATTTTAAGCAAAGGTTTACAAGGCTGTGCGCCGGGGATCAGCGCTCCTCCTGGCCGGTGAGCTTTTGCCACCACTCGGCCAGTTTGAATTTTACCTGGATGGTGCCGCCGGGGGCCACCTCTTTGGCGCCGTCCTCGCCGTATACGGTCAGGGTGGTCTGCTCGCTGGCGGTGGGCACGCACAGCGGCGGGAACATCACGCACCACCAGTTGTGGCCCGCCCCGTCCCCAATGATCACCCGCAGCGCGTCGTAGGTGCCGGCGGGCAGTGTGGCGGTGTCCTCGTACTCCTTGGCGGCAAAATCCATCTCTACGATCTTGGCCTGCACCGGCAGGTCACAGCCGTTTTGCCGCAGCACCTCGCCGGCGATCTGCTCGATCTGGGGCAGCTTTTGCCGCAGCGCCTGCAGGGCCTGCTCTTTGCTGGCGGCACCGTCAAACCACTCGTCCGAGCGGGCCAGCAGCTCGTCGCGCACCGCCAGCTTCAGGGCCTGGTCGCGCTCGCTGTCGGAGTTTGCCAAGATGTGCAGCCGCACCGTGTTCTGGCGGATGTTCTGCTCGGCGCCCGACTGGGCGTACACCGCGCTGTACAGGCAACACAGTACCAGCGTCAGGGCCAGCACCCACTCTATTTTACCCGGTCTTCTTTTCATGGGAAATCGCTCCTTTTTTGATCTCGTCGTACCACGAGTATGGGCGGCCATTCCCCGGCGTATGCAGTTTATGTGTGGAAAAATATGGCATGTGGCGCGACCCCTCTACCCCCTTGGCAGCGCCGCCGGATCACCGTATAATAGAAGTGGTAGACAGGCGGCCCGGTGCCGCCCCATCAGCGGCCGCCCGGCGGCCCCGCCAAAAGGAGACGACCCATGCGGCCAGAGGACAACAAAAAGCGCGACAACAGCAGCTACCTCCACACGGGGACAGCGCCGGGCGGCGTCTGTGTGGAGTAACTGCCGCCCGGCGTCGGCCCCTGCCAGATCCGATATCCACGCAATAGGCAGGGAGCGCGCAAAATATGAGAGCTTATCAAAACGCCAAAGATGTGCTGCCGCCGCCGCTGTTGGCGGCGCTGCAGCAGTATATACAGGGCGGGTACCTGTACGTGCCCGCCACCGGCCGCCGCCCCTGGGGCAGCGGGACCAACACCCGGGCGCTGCTGGCGGCACGGGACCGGCAGCTGGCGGCGCTGTACCGGCAAGGCACTTCGGTGCGGGCATTGGCGGCGCAGTACGCGCTGTCGGTGCGGGCGGTATACCGGGCGCTGGAGCGCGCCGGTCAGCCCCGCGGCGGGCGCTGAGCGGCATTCTTTCAGATCGTATCAAAAGAGCAGGCGGGGTTAGTGCGGCCCCGCCTGCTCTTTTGTGCACCAAATACTGCCGCGGCAAACGGTGCAGCCCGCAGGGCCACCGGCAGTGCTATACTGGTCTCAGCACATGACAGGAGGTACTTTTGATGACTGCCCACACCCCTACCGGCGCCGTGCAGGTGGGTTATGCCGCCGCCGATATCACCCCCACTATGCCGGTACAGCTCATCGGCTTTGCCCGGGAGGACGATACTTCCCGCGGCGTGTTGGAACCCCTGGTCGCCCAGGTGCTGCTGTTTGACCAGGACGGCGACCGCTGCTGCCTGGTAACGCTGGACCTGCTGGGGCTCACCCAGCAGCTGGGCGACCGCCTGCGCGACGAGCTGGCCCAGCTGCTGTGCTGCGCGCGCAGTCAGGTGATGCTCTGCTGCAGCCACACCCATTCCGGCCCCGACTGTGCCGCCGCGCCCGCCTACTACCGCTTTTTGTGCCGCCAGGTATCCGGCGCCGCCCGGGCGGCGCTGCAAGACTTGGCCCCCGCCGCCGGCGCCTGGGCGGTGGTGCGGGCGGCTATCGGCCAAAACCGGCGCGGTGACGGCCCCGTCGACGACCGCATTGGGGCGCTCAAGCTGGCGCGCCCCGGCCGCCCCGACCTGCTGCTCATACGCCTCACCGCCCACCCCAACGTGCTCACCTGGGAGAATCGGCGCATCTCGCCGGACTATTTTGGCGCTGTGCGGCGGCAGCTGGGGACACAGCTGGGCGCCGAGGTTCTCGTCACCCAGGGGGCGGCCGGCAATATCCGCCCCGCTTTTCGCTGGCATCGGGCAAACTATCTCGAGACCCACCCGCTGCAAAAAGCGGCGCTGGCCCGCACCCCACAGCTGATGCTGGAGATCGAGCGCGATTCGCTGGCGGCTCTGGAACGGATGGCTGCTGCGGTGGCCGCGGCGCTGGCGCCGGCAGTGACCGCGCTGCCGCTGCGCCCGCTGCAGGTGGTGCGCATGGTCTCGGACTGGCTCGACTGTACCTCGCCGGTGCCCGACCCACAGCAGGAGCGCGCTATCGCCGACGAGGCCTGGACGATGGGCCAGGTGCCGGCCGCGGGCTGGCGCGCCGAGATCGCCCGGCTGCGCCGGTCGGGGGTCGCCGTGCAGCACACCCCGGTAGAACTGCAGTTTTTGCAGATAGACGGCGGCTGCCTGTGCGGCACCATCTGTGAGGCCATGTGTGAGCTGGCGCTGGAGGCAGCCGAGCTGGCCGATGATGAACTGCTGTTTTTCGGCGGCTACACCGGCGGCTGCTCTGGCTACCTGCCCGACGCCGCCGAGTACGATCGCGGCGGATACGAGGTGCTGTGGTCTATGCTGCTGTACTACCCCTATCACGGGCGGGTCATGCCGCTGGACCGCGATACCGGCCACCGGCTGGCCGTCCGCGCCGCCGCCTGCTGGCGGGCGCTGAGAGCCGGCGGCCCGCTGCCGCCTCAGCCATCTACAGAGCCATCTGCCAACACCTGATACAAGCGGTCCCGGCAAGGCGCCCAGTGTGCTGCCGGGGCTATTTTTGTGCGCCGGTGTCTGCCGGATATCGGCACCGGCAGGTTGCCAGCAACCGGGTCGCGGGCAGTCCTCCATTGAGCCAAAAGCCGGCCCCCACCGACCTCTCAGAGGGGCGGCCGCCGGTCGCGCACAGCCCGGCGATCGGGGGCAAAAGTGGTGGCGCCATCGGCCGGGCTGTGGTAAAATAGGCGTACTTCATCTATGGCGCCCGAGCGGCGCTCAAGCGAGTAAAGGAGACGATATGACCGAGTGGGAAAAAGCCCAGAGCGGCTATCTGTACGACGCCAACCACGACGCCGAGATCATCGCGGCGCGGACCAAATGCGCAGACCTGTGCCACGCCTTTAACTGCTGCCGCCCCTCCGACACCCAGACGCAGGCCAAGCTGCTGCGTGAGATACTGGGGTCGGTCAAGGGGGAGCCGGTCGCCACCGCGCCTTTTTACTGCGATTACGGCTTTCACATCACCGTGGGGGAAAACTTTTACACCAATCACAACTGCACCATCCTGGACGGCGCGCCGGTCACCTTTGGCGACAACGTGTTTATCGGCCCCAACTGTGTATTCTCAACGGCCGGCCACGCCTTAGACGCCCAGCAGCGCAGCAGCGGGCTGGAGATCGCGCGGCCCATCACCGTGGGCAACAACGTGTGGTTTGGCGCCAACGTGGCCGTTTTGCCCGGGGTGTGTATCGGCGACGACACCGTCGTCGGGGCAGGCAGCGTGGTGAGCCGGGACCTGCCCTCGGGGGTGATCGCCGTGGGGAGCCCCTGCCGGGTGCTGCGGCCCATCACGCCGGCCGACCGGGAAAAATACCCGCTCTGGCAGCCACAGCGGTAGCAACCTTATCTAAAATACGGTGTTTGGCAAATAGAGGCTACCGCTGGCCACAGCCAGATGTGGATAGCCGAACTAAACGGGCAGATCGTCGGAGATATTGCCATGATCAAAAGAGGAACAGACCGGGCACAGCTGCGCTGGTTTGGGGTGGACACACATGTGCAGGGTCAGGGGCTGGGCAGCAGACTGCTCAAAACGGCGATGGACTTTTGCCGTGAAAAGGGGTATACCCACATCTCGCTCGGCACACTCGATATCCTAAAGCCGGCCCGACACCTGTACGCAAAATTTGGTTTTCACAAGATAGAGAGCGAATTTTTTAACGAGTGGGCTGAAGGCCGGGATATCTACCACGAGCTCTGGGTGTGTGAGCGCCAGTAGCGGTCCCGGCTTGTAGAGCTCCTGCTTTTTAGGGGGAGGTACCGAAGATGATCACCTACCAGGCGGACGACCGCGCGCTGTGTGCCGCGGATTTCATCTCTTTTGTAAACCAGGTCTGGCCCGGGGAGTACGACCTGCAGCTGACCCGGGCGGCGCTGCGCAAAACGATCAACCTGACCGCCCGCGACGGCGAGGCGCTGGTGGGCTGTCTGCGCATTTTATCAGACGGCTACTTTTTCGGGACCATCACCGAACTGCTCGTTCTGCCGGCCTACCAAAAGCGGGGCATCGGCAGCCGGCTGCTGCAGCTGGCCAAGGCGCACACGCCCACCATGCTCTACTTCGGTGCGCAGCCGCAGGCCGAGGCTTTTTACCAAAAAAACGGCTGTCAAAAAAGCCTGCAATCCTACGCCATACAAAAGCGGGAATAGCCGGGCAGTCCTCTCTCCCGGCACCGGTCTCTACCGGCCCGCTCAAAAGCCGACAGGGCGGCAGCAGCCGCACCGGGCGCCCCATCCCGCCCGGCCCATCCCGGCGGGATGGGGCCCCGCACGCTCCACACTCAAAAAAGCGGCACCGCTCAGGGTCTCCCCTGTGCAGTACCGCTCATTTTCTTTTTATCGGCCGCCCGCTGCCGGCTCAACCCCCTGCGCCACCGGTCGGCACAGCCAGCTGCGCACCCCGGCGTCACACAGCTGCCGCAGCGCCAGCTGGGCCAGACCCCGCCGCTCGAACAGGCCGAACACCGCCGCCCCGCTGCCGGTCATACAGGCGGCGTCGGCGCCCAGGTAGAGCAGCCTCCTGCGAGTCTCCTCAATGATCGGCGGCAGCCAGTCGCCGGCCATAGCGTTGCCCAGCGACCGGCACAGCTGCTGGTAGCTGCCCCGGCGCACCGCCGCCGCACAGCGCCCGGTATCCGGCCGCTGCGGGTCGCGCGCCGCGTCAAAGGCGGCAAAGGCAGAGCCGGTGGGCACGTCCACCTGCGGCTTGGCGATGAGGATGTAGCACGCCGGCATGGCCGGCAGCGGCTCGATCTGCTCGCCGATGCCGCCCACCCGGGCGGTGCCGCCACCCACCATAAAGGGGATATCTGCCCCCACCCCGGCGCCGATACGCCGCAGCTCCTCGGTGCCCAGATGGGTGCCGCACAGCGTATCCAGCGCCACCAGCACCGCCGCCCCGTCGCCGCTGCCGCCGCCCAGGCCGGCCTGCGACGGCACGTGTTTTTCGATCTCGATACGACAGCCTACCGGCTGGCCGGTGGCGGCGAAAAAGGCCGCCGCCGCCCGGTGGGCGATGTTGCGCCCGTCCAGCGGCATAGCGGTCTCGTCGCCGGCCAGCACGATGCTGCCGCCGGTGCGCTCTACCGCTACCTCGTCGAAGAGCGAGACCGACTGCATCACCATATCCATCAGGTGATAGCCGTCCTCCCGCCGGCCCACGATATCCAGGGCCAGGTTTATCTTGGCGTAAGCGCGCAAACGCAGGGTCTTGTCCATCGCTCTCTCCTCCTAGTGCCATCAGTGCCGTGTGAGCAGGTTTTTCGAGACCGAGATGGCCGACACCGGGCACATCTCGTGGCAGCAGTAGCAGCGGATACAGTCTTTGCGGCCGATCACCGCCACCTCTTTGCCCCGCCCCCTGCTGCTGGGCACCAGCCGGATGGTCTGGGGCGGGCAGCTCTCGGCGCATTTGCCGCAGCCGATACAGCGCCGCACATCGATCCTGGGGCGGGGGGCAAACAGCGCCGTCAGCACCTTGCCGGCCATCGGTCGCAAAAAGCCCGGCAGCCGGCCGGTAAAGTCTACCGATGCCGACCGGGGCAGTTTCAGCTGCCGGTCACACAGCAGCTGCGGCTGGCCCACCACCTCGATATCATCGCCGCACAGCCCCCGCGCGGCGGCCAGGCGCACCGTGGGCACCTGCTCGGGCGCAAACCCGGCCAGCCGGCACAGCGCCACATCCACCGCAAAGGGGCTCACGCCGGCCAGCAGCAGGCCCAGCTGCCGCTTGTCTCCGCTGGAGGGGCCGTCCCCCTCCATGGTCTCGATGGCGTCTACCACCACCAGGTGCGGCGTCACCGTCTGGCAGAGGTCCACCAGCATCCCCGCAAAGTCCTCCACCTGGGGGTAGCGGTAGTGCATCCGCGGCTTGAGCAGCCCGGGTATGCTGCCAAACATGTTTTTCACCGCCCCCGACAAGGTGGTCATACAGTGGGTCTTGAGCTTGCAGATGTCCACGATGTAGTCGCAGCCGCTGTCTTTTTCCCGCGGGCACAGCGGCTCTATCACCGTAAAGCTGCCCACCGGGCCGCTGCCGGCGCTCTTTATCTCCCGCGAGCCGAGGTCGAGGTTGAGCACCGCGCCGGTCTCGGCGGCCACCCGCTCCATGCCGCTGGCCCGGTAGATGGCCATAAGCGCCTGTTTCGTATAGGGGCCGCCGGGGCTGTCGGCGATGGTGATGTGGCGCACGCCCTGCTGTTTTAGCCAGCATATCACCGCGTACACCACCTCCGGATGGGTGGTGGTGTACGCGTCCGGCGCGCGCTTCATCAGCAAGTTGGGCTTTACGGTCACCCGGCTGTGGGGCCCCAGCCGCCCGTCGCGCGGCAACAGGCCGAGCAGCCGCTCCACCGTCTCACCTACCGCCGCCCGCTCGTACTGCGGGCAGGGCAGCACCGCCACCGTATCTCTCTTGTCCATAGGGCCTCCCTCTACCTCTTCTGCTACACAAACAAAGCCGGTGCCACCGCACCGGCCTGCCGGGCCTATCCCCCGCCGGGCTCAGCCCAGTTCGCGGATGAATTCACCGATCTTTTCCACTGCTTTTTTCAGGTGCTTGATCGAGTAGCAATAGCTCACCCGCAAGTACCCCTCACCGCAGGCGCCAAAGGCGTCGCCCGGCACCACGGCGATCTTTTTGGCCTGCAGCAGCTGCTCGCAAAACGCGGCCGAGCTCAGGCCGGTAGACTTGATGCAGGGGAACACGTAAAACGCCCCCCGGGGCGAAAAGCAGTCGAGCCCCATCTTGTTAAAGGCGTCGACGATGAAGCGGCGGCGGGCATCGTACTCGTCGCGCATGGCCTCGATCTCCTCGTCGCAGTTGTTGATGGCCTCGATGGCCGCGTACTGGCTGGTGGTGGGGGCGCACATGATGGCGAACTGGTGGATCTTTTTGATCTGGGCGACAATGGGCGCCGGCGCGCACACATAGCCCAGCCGCCAGCCGGTCATGGCGTAGGATTTGGAAAAGCCGCCCACCAGCAGGGTTCGCTCCCACATATCGTCGAGCTGGGCGATGGAGGTGTGCTTGACGCCGCCGTAGGTCAGCTCGGCGTAGATCTCGTCCGAGAGCACGCAGATATCGGTCCCCCGCAGCACCTGGGCGATCTCCTCCAGGTCCTCGCGGCGCATGATGGCCCCGGTGGGGTTGTTGGGAAACGGCAAAATGAGCAGCTTGGTCTTGCTCGTGATCTTCTCTTTTAAGTCCTTGGCCGTCAGGCGAAACTCGTCCTCCACCTTGGTCTCGATGATCACCGGCACCCCGCCGCACAGCTGCACGATGGGCTCGTAGCAGACAAAGCTGGGCTGGGGGATAATGACCTCGTCGCCGGGGTTCACCAGCGCCCGCACGCCGATGTCGATGGCCTCCGACCCGCCCACCGTGACGAGGATCTCGTCTTTGGGCGCGTAGGAGAGCGAAAAGCGGCGCTGCAGGTAGCGGGAGATGCCCTCCCTGAGCTCCATCAGACCGTTGTTGGCGGTGTAGTAGGTGCGCCCCTGCTCCAGCGAGCGGATACCGGCCTGCCGCACCGAGTAGGGGGTGTCGAAGTCCGGCTCCCCCACCCCCAGGCTGATGACCCCCTCCATCTCGCTGGCCAGGTCAAAAAATTTGCGGATGCCCGAGGGCTTTACCATCTTCACCTTGTCCGAGAGTATCTGGTCGTAGCTTATCACAGGTTCGTCAGTCCCCTCTCGTCGATTTTCTCGGTGCTAAAGAGGACGTTCTCCTCCTTGTATTTCTTGAGCACGAAATGGGTCTTGGTGCCGGTGACCCCCTCGATGGTCGAGAGCTTGCGGGCCACCATCATGGCGATGTCCTGAAAGGTCTTGCCCACCACCTTGACCGACAGGTCGTACCCGCCGCTCATCAGGTAGAGCGACTCCACCTCTTTCATCTGGGCGATCTTGTTGGCCACGTAGTCAAAGCCGCAGTCTTTGCGGGGGGTCACTTTTAAGTCGATCAGCGCTTCCACATGGTCCTCGCCGGTCTTCTCAAAATCCAGGATCGCCCGGTAGCCCATAATGACGCCCTGATCCTCTAGCTCGCGAAGACGCGCGGCCACGGCCGCCTCCTCTTCCCCCAGTAAAATGGCCAGTTGGGCCGGTTCCATCGCGCCCTCTTTGCGCAGCAGCCGCAAAAGTTTGTCCATGCAAAACGCTCCTTTCAACTCTGTATTTTTTGTTTTTGCCGGCCGCCGGGCCCACGGCTCCGGGCCGCCGGTTCTTACCATTATAAACAAAAGTAAAGTCATATACAAGTGTCCACTGCTGCCAGCTGCTGCCAACTGCCGCCCGCCGCTGCCCACTGTGCCGGGGGCGCCGCCCGCCGCGCGCCAGACGGTGCCGTCTCCGCCAAGCTGTGGTACCGGTCCGGCTGTTTGGGGCGGGGTTTTATGCAAATCGCCATATTCTGGCAAGCAGGGGCAAAAACGCGGTTTTTCTTTCAGTGCGCTGTGAAAATATGCTATAATAAACTATCTGTAGCGCAGGGCAGCTGCGGCCGTTGTGGCCGGTATCGGCTGGCCCCCCGCGCAGCGCCGCCGCGCTTTGGCCCGGCGGCCATATCAAGATGTCAGGAGGACCTTGTACCGTGCAAAACAATGTCCGTATCTGTGCTCTGTCAGCCCCCATCGACCAGTCGGATCTGGGGCTGGGCGCACAGCAGGCGGCAGAGCGCATCGCCGAGCTGGCGCAGCAGCACTGCCCCGATTTGATCTTTTTGCCCCACCACAGCTTTACCGGCGGCAGTTTGGGCTCTGTCTTCCAAAATGGTCTCATCGCCGAGCAGGGCCAGCAGCTGCTGCCCTACCTGCTGTCAAAGACCGCCATGATCAAAAGCGCCGTGCTCTTTACTCTGCCCGACGGCGGCGGCGAGAGCTGCTACATCTGCCAGGCGGGGCAGCTGCTGGGCCAATTTCGCGCCGACAGCGCGGCGGGCCTGTTCACCTTTACGCTGGCCGGCAGCCGGGCGGCGGTGCTGTTTTGCGACCCCGCTCAGCTGGTGCGCCACGCCGGCGATATCGCCCGCAGCGGCGCCCAGATCCTGCTGCTGCCTGCCTGCCAGCCCTGTATCCTGGGCTACAGTGACCGGGTGCTGCGCCAGATAAAAGAGGTCTCGGCGGCGCTGGGCATCTGTGTCGCGCTGTGTCAGGGCGGGCTGGGCGGCTCGTCGTCCCCCTGGGTGTTCGAGCCCCAGACGGCGGTGTTCGAGAGCGGCCAGCTGCTCGACTTTGGCCGCGAGATCGACGGCCCACCGGTGAGCTGTGTCGATATCGACCTCGATATACTGGCCGCCGGCAGCGCCCCCGCCTCGTTCGAGGCCGCCTGCCACACTCAGCCGGTAGAGGGGCAGCGCACGCTGATGCGCCCCTTGCGCCAAAACCCCTACATCCTGCGCCCCGAGCAGCTCGACGAGCTGTTTGCGCTGCAGGTAAAGAGTTTGGCGGTGCGCATGGAGAACACCGGCATCAAAAACCTGGTCATCGCCGTCTCCGGCGGGCTGGATTCTACTCTGGCGCTGCTGGTGTGCGCCGGCGCCTGCGATCGGCTGGGGCTGGGCCACGAGCACATCACCGCCATCACCATGCCCGGTTTTGGCACCACTGGCCGCACCTACCAAAACGCCAAGGCGCTGATTTCGGCCCTGGGCTGTGCGCTGCGCGAGATCCCCATCAAAGACAGCGTGCAGGTGCACTTCACCGCCATCGGCCACGACGGGCAGAAAAAAGATATCACCTACGAAAACGCTCAGGCCCGCGAGCGCACCCAGATCGCGCTGGACATCGCCAACACTGTCGGCGGTTTCGTGGTGGGCACCGGCGATCTGTCCGAGGCGGCGCTGGGCTTTTGCACCTTTGGCGGCGATGCGCTGGCCAACTTCAATGTCAACATCTGCCTGCCCAAAACGGTGGTGCGGCAGGTGGCCGGCCGGGTAAAAGACCGCTTTTACGGCGCCGGCGAAGTGGTGCAGGACATTTTAGACACCCCCGTCAGCCCCGAACTGCTGCCCCCCGACGAGACCGGCGAGGCCAGCCAGAAGACCGAGGAGATATTGGGCGAGTACGACCTGCTCGACTTTATCCTCTACTACCACTTAAAGTACGGCATGCACCCGCAAAAACTGTACTACTACGCCTGTGTGGCCTTTTCGCAAAACTACAGCGCCGACTACATCAAAGAAAAGCTGCAGCTCTTCTACCGGCGCTTTTTCGCCAGCCAGTTTAAGCGCGCCGCCGCGCCCGAGAGCGCCATCCTCACCGAGGTGTGCCTGCACACGCTGCAGTTTCAAATGCCCGGCGACATGAGCGCCAAGCTGTTTTTACACGCGGTAGAGGAACTCTAGCACCCGCTGCCGCCCCGCCTTATCCACTATAAAACAGATAGGAAAATAGGAGGAACATACTGTGAACGCTGTCATCTCTGTAATCGGTAAAGACACGGTGGGCATTCTGGCCGCCGTCAGCGGGCTGTGCGCCCAGGTAAACGCCAATGTGCAAGACGTGACCCAGTCGGTGCTGGGGGGGTACTTCGCCATGATCATGGTGGTGGATATCTCCAAATGCAACGTAGACCTGTCTGACCTGCGCACCCAGCTGACTGCCCTGGGGCAGGATCGGAATCTGCAGATCCACCTGATGCACGAGGATATCTTCAACTCGATGCACCGCATATAGGGAGGGCCGACCATGCTGAGTACGAGCGAGATACTAGAGACCATACAGATGATCCAGCAGGAGAACCTGGACATCCGCACCATCACCATGGGCATCTCCCTGCTGGACTGCGCCGACGCCGATATCGACCGCGCCTGCGAAAAGATCTACCAGAAGATCACCACCCGCGCCAAAGACCTGGTAAAAGTCGGCCAGCAGATCGAGGACAAGTACGGCATCCCCATCGTCAACAAGCGCATCTCCGTCACCCCCATCTCCCACGTGTTGGCGGTGTCCGGCGGTGATCCGGTCAAATATGCCCTCACGCTGGAGCGGGCGGCCGGCACGGTGGGCGTCAACTTTTTGGGCGGCTTCTCGGCGCTGGTGCAAAAGGGCTTCGCTCCCGGCGACATGGAGCTGATAGAGGCCATCCCCGAGGCGCTGCGCCAGACCGAGCACATCTGCGCCTCGGTCAATGTGGGCTCCACCCGCACCGGCATCAATATGGACGCGGTGAAGATGATGGGCGAGATCGTCAAGAAGAGCGCCGAGGTCACCGCCGACAAAAACTGCATCGGCCCGGCCAAGCTGGTGGTGTTTTGCAATGCGGTGGAGGACAACCCTTTTATGGCCGGCGCCTTCCACGGCGTGGGCGAGCCCGACTGCGTCATCAACGTGGGCGTATCCGGCCCCGGAGTGGTGCGGGCGGCCCTGGCCAAAATGCAGGGCGGCGACCTCACCGACGTGGCCGATCTCATCAAAAAGACCGCCTTTAAGATCACCCGCATGGGCCAGCTGGTGGGGGCCGAGGCGGCAGAAGCGCTGGGCGTTCCCTTCGGCATCGTCGATCTGTCGCTGGCGCCCACTCCGGCCATCGGCGACAGTGTGGCCCACATCTTAGAGGAGATCGGTCTCGAGCAGTGCGGCACCCACGGCACTACCGCCGCGCTGGCCATGCTCAACGACGCGGTGAAAAAGGGCGGCGTCATGGCTTCCTCCAATGTGGGCGGGCTCTCCGGCGCCTTTATCCCGGTATCGGAAGACGCCGGCATGATCGCCGCGGCCAAGGCCGGCACCCTAACGCTGGAAAAGCTGGAAGCTATGACCGCCGTGTGCTCGGTGGGGCTTGACATGATCGTGGTGCCCGGCGATATCACCCCGGCCACCATCAGCGCCATCATCGCCGACGAGGCGGCCATCGGCATGGTCAACTCCAAGACCACCGCCGTGCGCATCATCCCCGCCATCGGCAAAAAGGTGGGCGAGGAGCTGGAATTTGGCGGCCTGCTTGGCAGCGGCCCGGTCATGCCGGTGGGCAGTAAATCAGCCGAGAAGATGATCGCCCGCGGCGGCCGTATCCCCGCCCCGCTGCAGAGCTTAAAAAACTGATCTCTCTCCAAAACTGTTTTGGCCGCCCCATAGCGGCCGAGTCCCAAAACAAAAAGCCTCTGCCGGTACGGCAGACAGTAAAAAACGGCAAAAGCGAGGTCTCCCTGAAATAGGGATACCTCGCTTTTTTGTCACCTCGCCAACTTTTCGGGCGCGCCATCCGTTTGGGCGATCTCCCCCGCGCATATCTCTACATCTCATTTTCGCCAATACAGGTCGGCACCGATCAAACTGCTCCTTCAGGTCGGCGGTGATGCGCTATACCGGTATGGAAATAATTTCCGGCGTTTGTCACAGCAGTACAGAAGGCATGAATTATGTATTTGATATAGATGGCAAGCGGTTAAAACCCGCCAACACTTTGTGAACAAAGGCTTTACAGACATCGAAACTGATAGGACAAGGTGTTTATGGCTTTTCTTACGAAAACACCTTCTATCTGCGTAACATTTTTATTAAATAGTTGTCCTTTCCCTTCCATTCCTTGGTGAAAAATTTCGTAGCAAGCATAGAAAAAGGGTATCCTTTCCATAGAAATCACTATCTCGTATGCGACGGTAAAAGTGATTTTTGCTTACTGGGAATACCCCAAACCATCGTGCAAATTACAATTTGTCTGTGGCTTGTATCTGCACGGTATTTACCGTGTTTCCGTGTTTCTGAATAAGTTTCATTAAGTCTTTTGCTTTAAGCCAAACTGTTGCCGTATTATCATTTGGGTGAACACCTATCAAACCCGAATCATCCATAAAGTCATTATCTAAAAATAGTGTCACCTTACATTCGGAATCATTCAACAACCCAAGAGGCGTTACTGCTCCAGGTATCAATCCCATAATATCCATTAAATCATCAGCCGATGCAAAAGATAATGCTCTTGTGTTGTTGCTTTTACGAAACTCTTTCAAATCTACTCGCTTATCTCCTTTAACGGTAATAAGATAATAATTTCTTTTCTTATCATCACGGACAAAGAGATTTTTCGCATCATATTCTGGATAAGGTACCTCAATATTTGATAGTTCAGCCATATTATAAACTGCTTCGTGTTCTGTTATCTCATGCCAAATATTTTCTTGTCTTAAATAATCGTATATTTGTTGCTTATTCATCAATCCATCCTGCCTGCCGATCAAAATTTATATGCTTGCATTATATCACCTGTATTTTGACTTTTCTATAATTTTCGGCTGACAAGTTCGTCTGCCCCTGCTTATATGGTAACCAAGAGGATAAAAGCAACGAGTGCTTTCGCCCCCGCATAGTGCGATATTTTTTACAGCTGCCCCTATCGTTTTATATCTCTATAAGAAATCTGAGCACCATTTGGGCATCAAAGCGTCAAAATTATTACTTTTATAAGTGTCCTAATAGATGAAAAATCATGTAATTGCAGGAGTTTTCACAGTTCAAGGCTTTTGGTCAGCATAAAAACTAATACTATTTTTCTTATTTTTGTGTAGCATTTTAAAACTCTCACCGGTGTTATCAGTAGAAGGGGGGGTACATGTATGGAACAGCGATCATTGCGTACGAATGATTGCACTGAAAAAGTAATTAAGCAGTATTCCGATATGGTATATCGACTTGCTTTTGCTCGAACAGGAACAAAGCACGATGCCGATGATGTCTTTCAAGAAGTCTTTTTCCGCTATGTGAAAAAGAGACCGGTTTTTAGAGATGAAGAACATCGAAAAGCATGGCTCATACGAGTGACGATAAATTGTTCCAACAGTTTTTGGAGCTCCCTGTGGAATAAAAACACACAGGAGCTCTGCGATGAGATCGTATTTGAAACCAGAGAAAGCATCGATCTCCACACCGAACTGAATCGATTGCCACCAAAATATCGTGAAGTCGTCCATCTATTCTATTACGAAAATATGCCACTTAAAAAAATCAGTGCTATTCTGCATCGCAAAAATTCGGCTGTGAGAATGCAGCTCACCAGAGCAAGAGCTATGTTAAAAAAATCCATGAAGGAGGAAGATTGTGTTTAGAGAGCAGTATCGTCAACTCAACGAGCAGGTGCGCCCCGATAAAAGTTTGCTGCAGAGCACGATCCGTGAGGCTAAAAAAATAGAGCAAAGATCTCACCATACACTTTATGCGATCCGCAAACCAGTAGTAGCACTGGTTTCGGTCTGTCTGTGTCTGTCACTTGCAATGCCAGCTTTAGCTGCAGCGGTAGAACCGGTATATGAACTCATGTATGCTGTCTCCCCGACTATCGCACAGTTTTTTATGCCTGTCCAAAGATCAGACGAGGACAGCGGTATAAAAATGGAAGTGGTGTCAGCCTATATACATGGTCATGTGGCAGAGATCTACATAACCATGCAAGACCGAACAGGAGACCGCATCGATGCGACCACAGATTTATTTGATAGCTATTCCATAAACTGTCCATTCGACAGCTCCGCACATTGTGAGCGTATCGGGTATGATGACCGCACAAAAACAGCAACATTTTTAATTACTATTGAGGGAGCGGAAAACAGAGACATTACGGGTGACAAGATCACCTTTACAGTAAAGGAATTTCTGAGTCACAAACAAGTATATGATGAGATCAAAATCCCTGTATCTCTCTCATCTGTTACCGCCGCACAAGCCACTCAAAACGTCTCAAATATCACCGGAAGTGGCAAAGTGGATTGCGGGCAATTTGATGAAGAAGACCCCGCCGCCCTGATCCCGTCTTCGCCCATGAAAGAATTTCCTGTAGATGGCATTGATCTAACAGGTATTGGCTACATTGAGGGAAAACTTCATATTCAAACAGCGGTTGTCGACAATCTGAACAAAGGCAATTATGGGTCCTTTTATTTAAAAGACAGTACTGGCGATCAAATAGATTGCAACTACAGTTTCAATTTTGTCGATCACGACGATGGAGGCGAGCGGATCGACTATTACAACTATGTTTTCGATATCCCGCAAAGTGAAATTTCAAAGTACACGTTACATGGTGACTTTATAACTTCTAATAGGATGACAAAAGGAAACTGGAGGGTCACCTTTCCTCTGACCTGACAGAGTAACTGAGCACTGAACTGGGCACTGTAAAAAGCAATATGCGCCTACAAGAGCGGCCAGGCATGACCGAGCGGTCTCCACAAGCAGGCCACCCCACAAACTCCAACAGTTCGCGGGGTGGCTGTATGCTGTATTTAGGTATAAGTAAAATCCGTCCTTACCCATCGGCTATCCTCTGCACTCGGTCCCACAGCCGAATACGCCCAAAAATATCCTTTTTCAAATGTCCCTGTTGGACAGGTGCTATACGGAAAGCCGCTTTTCACACCTGTACACTCAAGTCTCAAATCGTCACCCGTTTTTCCACCGTCGGCAGCAGCGGTATGCCCGGCAGAGCGCCCCTACCCTCTATCTCCGGTGCCGCGGGCAAACACAGGTAGGCAGAACTGGCACCTCCCCTCCTCGACCAGCGCGATCGGGTACCGCTCCAAGATCGGCCGGCTCCCATCGAGCTGTTCCCCCACAGCCGCCGCGGCAGTGCCGACCTGCCCCCAAAACTGCCCCACCGCAGCGGCGGTATGCGCAATTTCACAGACCAAGTATCGCCCCGCCGGCAAAGTGCCGCGGCGCACCGCCACATCCGCCAGTTCACTCCGGGCGACATAGCACACGTCGTAGCGGCACTTTTTCGGTGGGGTAACGGCGGGGTCGTCCCGGGCCACAGCATACAGCACCCCGCCCGCACACCAGAGCCCACGGTCGTGCAGCCACGCCTTCATGGCCTGCATAAGCGCCCGGTTCTCCTCCCCGTAGGGGCCGGTACGGCGCATGTACACCACCGGCTGGGCGGGCAGCTCCTCTATAAATGTTTTCATGTCTGCACTCCTTTTCACATGGGATAAGCTGAGACTACCACCCTATAAAATGTTTTGCAAACACATTTTTAAAACTCGTTTTAGCCCGTCGGCTGGCCGGTAGGCGGTCGGTTTGCCGCCGGTATTGCCCGCCGTGCCGGCAGCCTCCCTCTATCCGCCCGGCATCCCCGGCACAGCGCACCGCTCGGGCCTGCTGCTTTGTGCCGGTGCGATCCGCCCCGCGGCGGGTCAGGGCGACATACAGCGCTCCTGCCGTCCGCTCTTTTTAAAGGTCTTATCCGGTAAGTCCCGCCTGTCCCCTATGTGGCTTTGTGCGCTCTACTGCGGCCGCCGCGCCTACCGCGCACCAGCTTTTTCATCCGCTTTTTCCCACTGCTCTGCCGGCGGCGAGCTGTACAGAAAAAAGTGCATCTCCTCCCGGCGGCCACCCATGTCAAAAATGTGGTCCTGCCGGGCGCATCGCCGCATACCTTGGTGCTCGTAAAAGCCGTAGTTGCAGCTGGTGTCGGTAAACAGGTAAAACCGCTGCACGTCCTCCCGGCTCATGTATGTCCGCAGCGCGTCAAACAGCTTTTGTCCCACGCCCAGGCCGCGGCAGTCTTCCCGCACGGCAAAAAACGACAGCTCGCCCTGAAACATCGCCCGCCGCGGGGCCAGCAACTGCCGGTCGATGCTGTCCACACTGCGAAAGATGCGCGACACCGCGCGCCCCTCCCGGCTTGCCAGCAGCCGCAGAATTGCCGCTGCCTGCCCCGCCGCTTCGCGCAGCCGCCAGCGGTACGACCGGTCGCTGCGCCCCATGATCACCCCCACCGGCACGCCGTCCACCGCCGCCACCCGCACAAAGGTCTGGTTTTTTAGGCAGCTGCGCAAAAACACCGCTGCCAGCTGCCGGGCAGTGTCGGGGCCGGCCAGGTCGTCGTAGTGCCAGGCGCGGCGGATGATATCTTCTATGGCGCCCAGATCGCTTTTTTGCAGCGCCCGCAGTATTACTTCTTGTCGCATGGTATCGCTCCTTTTCTATTACCCCTTTCTGGGGTATACTAGGAGCATAAAGTATACAGTAGCTGTAAAGTCAAGGAGAATTTTCATGAAAAAATATCCGGTGCGGCTGACGACCGCTCAATTTGCCGACCTGCACGGTCTCTGCCGCCGCACACTGCATTACTACGACCAGATCGGCCTGTTCTCCCCCAGCTATAAGGGGGAGAACGGCTACCGCTACTACGACGCCCAGCAGACCATCGAGCTGGGGCACATCCGCATGCTCAAAGAGCTGGGCGTACAGCTGAGCGAGATCAGGACCTACCGTCAGCACCCCAGCGCCGACGCCTTTTTACAGGTGGCCGACGCCCGCCTGCAGCAGATCGATGAGGAGCTCAAAAAGCTGCGCCGCGCCAAAAAGATCTTACAGCAGAAAAAAGAGATGCTCCACACCTGCCGCCGGGTACAGAGCGGCCAGGTCGAGCTGGTCCAGTGCCCCGCCACCTATCTGCTCACCGCCCCCATGCCCGGTGACGACTCCCACCAGGCGGCCGCCATCCTGGGGCAGCTGTGGCAGGCCGACGAGTATCAGACCGGGTTCGGCAGCTATATCAGCGCCGACAAGGTATACCGGGGCGATTTTTCGGTCTACGACGGGCTGTTCGTGCCGGTGCCCGCCAGCTATCGCAGCAGTCGGCGGCTGGTGCTGCCCGCCGGCGACTACCTCTGCGGCTACTGGGTGGGCGACTGGGATGGCCTGCCGCGCCTCTACGATAAGATGTTGCAGTTTTCCCGGGAAAACCACCTCAAGCTGACAGGATACGCCTGTGAACTGGGCCTCAACGAGCTGGCCATCGCCGATATGAGCCAGTATGTCACCCGGGTCACCGTCGCGGTGGCGCCGGCCTAGCTGCCCACTACCGCGCCCCTGGGCCCGACCGAGAGCGGTCGGGCCCTTTTTTTGCTCCCCCGGCCATGGGCTCTTGTCCCCAGCGGCCCTGTTTGCCCGCGCCGCTGCCCCGTTATTACCGCGCGCGTTGCCGGCCCATGCGCTATCTATCGCCATCCGGCGGCAAGGCCCCACCCAGCCGCCGTCTGTCGCCCGCACCGCGCGGTCTCCCACCCCCGCCTTCACCCCTCCAACTCCCCCAACATCTCCCCAACACCCCCATCAGCAGCCCTGTACCCGTCCTCTTTTTCCCCGCTACGGCGCCTACTGCCCGCTGTCCTGCTTGTGCCCTCAACGACGCTGTAAAGTGCTCCCCCCGCCCCTGACCACCCGCGCCGCCGCGAGCGGTACCCGCCATACCGCCCCGCACCCCGGCGCCGCCGAAACGCCGCTTACCGCCCACCGGCGGTGCCGACCCGCGCTCTCCCATGCAAAATAAGCACGGCGTTCACCCGTCCATCACCTGCTATACAAAATGCGGTCAACTGGCCGGGCTATGCTCTTTGTATCGACTATACAAGGAGGAACCCCCGTCTATGTATATTTTTCATAACGCCATGCGCAACATCACCCGCTACAAGGGGCGCAGCATCCTCATCGGCATCATCACCGGGGTCATCGCCGTGGCCTGCTGTATCGCCCTGTGCATCCGACAGGCCGCCGTCACCGCCAAAGAGGACGGCCTGGCCGACCTCGCCATCACCGCCCAGATCAGCGTCGACCGTCAGGGCATGATGGAGAGGAGCCAGCAGTCCGGGGAAGATATGCGCCAGGCGCTCTCCGGTGCACAGGATCTATCCTTAGAGCAGCTCGAGCTGTACGCCACCGCCGAATGTGTGCAGCGCTTCACCTATACCATCTCCAGCTCGCTCTCGGCCGCGGGTGAGCTGGAGCCGTTCTCCACCGACAGCGCCGCCGAACAGTCCGGCAGCGGGCAGGGCGGCGATATGCCCGGCGGGATGGGCGGCCGCGGCCAGATGGGGGTCCAGGGCGACTTCACCGTCTCCGGCTACACCGACGCCGGCGATATCTCCGGCTACCAGCAAGGCACGCTGGCGCTCACCAGCGGCCAGCTGCCCGACTTTAGCGCCGGCGACAACAGCTGTCTCATCTCCAGCGAGCTGGCCACCCTCAACGGCTTGGCCGTGGGCGATACCATCACGCTCAAAAACCCCAGCGCCGACAGCGAGACCTATGCGCTCACCGTGACCGGCATCTACCAAAACAGCAGCAGCGACAGCGGCCAGATGGGCCCCATGTTCTCCACCGCGTCCGACCCGGCCAACCAGATCATCACCTCTTTTGCCACGCTGCAGCAGATCTGTACCGACTCCGCGAGCCGGGCCACCACCTCTACCGACGCCGACACCGGCATCACCTCCACCTCCGCCCTGCGCAGCCAAACTGCCGGCACCTACTACTTTGCCGACGTCGCCCACTACGAGCAGTTCGAGGAACAGGTCCGGGCGCTGGGCCTGCCGGACGACTACACTGTGCAGTCGTCCGATATCAGCCGCTTCGAGCAGAGCCTGACCCCGCTGGAAAACCTCTCTAACTTTGCCGGCTGGTTTTTGCTGGTGGTGCTGGCCATCGGCGCCGTCATTCTGGTGGTGTTCGGCATCTTCACCATCCGCGAGCGCAAATACGAGGTGGGGGTACTCACCGCCATCGGCATGAAAAAGAGCAAGGTGGCGCTGCAGTTCGTGCTGGAGATGTTCTGCGTCACCGTGGCCAGCTTCATCATCGGCACCGGTATCGGCGCCGTCGCCTCGGTGCCGGTGGGCAATGCGCTGCTCTCGGCCCAGCAGAGCAGTGCCAGCCAGAGCATACAGCAGCCCGGTGATATGGGCGGCCGCGGCGCGGACAAAAACACAGCGGCCGCCAGCGGCGATATGCCCGGCGGGGCGCCCGGCGGCTTTGGCGGCATGGTACAGGGGGCCGCCGACTACGTCGACCAGGTAAACGCCTCGCTCGACCTGCAGGTACTGCTGCAGCTGTTGGGGCTGGGCATAGCCCTCTCGATCGTCTCGTCGGCGGTGGGCGTCGTGTTCATCATGCGCTACGAGCCGCTGCAGATACTGGCCGACCGCTAGTCACCGCCCCCGCCGGGGCACTACTCTACCGCGAAAGGAGGCGCGCCGCCACATCTGCGGCGGCGCGATACGACATATGAGCATACTACAACTCGATCAGGTGGGCTACAGCTATACCGGTATCCGGCAGCGGGTGCAGGTGCTGCGCGATATCAGCTACCAGTTCTCTCCCGGGTCGGTCTACGGGATCGTCGGCCGCTCCGGCGCCGGCAAGACCACGCTGCTGTCGCTGCTGTCGGGGCTCACTCTGCCCACCAGCGGGCGGGTGCTGTTTGATGGGCGCGACCTGGCCGCCTGCGACCGCTACCGCTATCGCAGCCGCGATGTGGGGGTGGTGTTCCAGAGCTTCAACCTGCTGCCCAGCCTCACCGCCACCGAAAATATCGTGCTCTCGATGCACATCTCCGGCAAACAGTACCGCGACTACCGCGGCCACGCCCTAAAGCTGCTGCAAAAGGTGGGCATCGAGCGCGAAAAAGCCGACCGCCGGGTGCTGCACCTCTCGGGCGGCGAGCAGCAGCGGGTAGCCATCGCCCGGGCGCTCTCTTACGATCCGGCTGTCATTTTGGCCGACGAGCCCACCGGCAATCTGGACGAGACAACGCAGGATCAGGTCATGGCCATCCTCACCCAGCTGGCCCACCGCGAAAATAAGTGCGTCATCATCGTCACTCACTCCCCCGCCGTGGCCCGCCAGGTAGATATGCTGTATAAGCTGGCGCCGCTGCAATAGGCCCTCCAACATCCGCCCTCCACCGGCCACCAGTTATCCACTGCCAGCCCCACACTCCTCCCCGCGCCCGTGCCGGCAGGTATCTGCCGACAGCCGTACCGCCTGTAGCTTACCCCAGTGGCGGCAGGCGGCCGCCCCGCCCCTTGTAGCCGGCGTCTGCTCGCACACGGTCAGCACAAAGTCTGCACACGGTCAGCACACAGTCTGTACGCGGTCCATTTTATACGAAAAAAAGAGGCGGATATCCGCCTCTTTTTGCTCTTTCACCATCATTTTATCGGGTATCTACACCCGCTGACGCCGTTTAACGGCCCCGGCCGCCAGCAGGCACAGCGCCACCGAGCCGCCCACCAGCAGCTGCACCAGCGGGGCGCTGCCGTCGCCGGTCTCGGGGCTGTCGCCGCCGGTCAGTGCGTGGTCGGCATACAGCACTGCGTACAGGCTAAAGTGGTCCGCCGTGATGACCAGGTGGCCGTCTTTTACCGCGCAGGGCACCTGCACCAGCTGCCCGTCTTCGTCTATGCGGTACACCAGGTAGTGATAGGCAACCGCCTCTTCAGCCAGCGGGATCTTTAAGGTGGTGCTGCCCGTCGGCTGGATCTTGCTGCCGTTTAGGTCAAACGAGAGATCCACCAGGGCCAGCTTGGCGTCCAGATCCCTGCTCATCGCCAACATCCGCTCGTAATCCGGCCCCTGCTGCACCGCACGCAGCTGGGCCTTGGTCCCCATCGGCACGTTGGCCTCTATATACATGTACATGATCTCGCTGTCCGCCATCAGCGTCTGCTGCACCGGCTCGGTGCTGGGCGCCGGGTCAGGCTGCGGCTGGGGGTCAGGCTGCGGCTGGGGATCGGGTTGTGGCTGCGGGTCCGGGTCCGGCGTGGGGTCCGGGTCGGGAACTTCGCCGGCGATCAGCACAAACTTGTGCGGCGCTACAATATAGATAGCGGCCTTTTGCGCCACGATCGAACCCTCCGGTGCGTAAACGGTCACCGCCGGCTGGTCGGTCACCGTCTGCGGCATAAAAATTTTCATCGCCATATTGGTCACGTAGATATCGGTCACCGCGCTGCCTTTCAGCGCCTCCGGCATGATCACCTCTGTCTTGTCCGGCAGTCGCAGCTCGGTCCCGGGCTTTTTAGCCGGGTAGCGCAGCAGTATCGCACTCTCGCCGCCACTTTTTCTGTACAGTACGCCGTCCACATCGAGATAGCAGGCATTGCCTTTATCCACATGAATGGCTTTTAGGCTGCTGCAGCCGTCAAAGTAACCGTTTTTATCATTCTCCGAGGTCTCTATGTACTCTATCCCGGCGGGAATGGTCACTTCCTCCAAGTAGCAGGCGCCGGTAAAGGCTCTCTCGTAGATGCTCGTAACGGTCTGTGGTATCGCAAAGCTCTTATCGGCCTTTTTAGGCGGGTAATAAACCAGCTGTTCTGGCTTCGTCTCGTCATCATGGCCACTCAGGTACAGCACGCCGTCGATGCTCAGGTACAGGCTGCTCCCCTCCTGTACCTCTATGCTCTGCAGGTTGTTCGAGATGGTGCGGATCCCCTCATCAAAGCCGGTACCGCCCTGCCGGTTGAGCGTCAACGCGGTCACCTGATCGTTGGGCGTGGCAAAGTTTATATGCGTCACCCTTTTTTCGCCCAGTTTCTCCGGTATTACCAGATGGGTCTCGCTGCCGGTATATCCCACCAGCGTGACTACGGCATCACTTTTTTCCACATACTGAAAGTCGCCCTCGGTCTTTACCTCCTGGGCCGGCGGCGTCGGCTCCTCGGCATAAGCCGGTACCGCCGCGGCAAACACGCTCGCCAGCAGCACCGCTGCGGTGAGCCCGGCCAGTAGTCTGGTCTTGATACTTTTCATCTTCCTGCTCCTCTACTGTCGATTTTGCGCGCGGCAGCGCCGCCGCGCAGGTCTCTGCTCTCCCGCCGGGCCACCGTCAAACAGTAAAGAGCGGGTATTTTTTTGATCGCTGTAAAAAACAGGTCTGCCCCAAGCAGACCTGTTTTCGGCATAAAGGCTGCACACACAGCCGCCAAGCCAAGAGAGCTCTATACATTCGAGTATAGCACCTTCTACCACGGCATTCAATGATCGCCGTCATATTTTAGATATCCTGCCACAAGCAGACAGCACTTTTTGTGACAAATTCACTCTGCAACACAGCCGGCGGCCGACAGCCCTCTAAAGCGAGGCCAGCTGCCGACGCAGTTTTCGCACCCGCAGCGCGTTAAAAATAAATATCGGCAGGCCCGCCAAAAGGGACAGCGGCACCGCGATCACGGCCCATATCGCCACAATGAGCAGCAGCATTTCCGACGCCTGGTGGGATGCAAACAGCTCCAGCACCACTGCGATGATAAAAAGCAGAGCCGGCAGCGCCAGTGCAGTCGCCAGCGCGATCAGGCTTATCTGGCAGCGGCGCAGCGCCCGGCGGTGCTCCTCCCCCACCTGCTGGCGGGTAGGGGCCGCCGGCGCCGTGTAGATCTGTACCGGCGACGGGGCATAGGTATATCGCTCGGGCACGTAGGCGGTCTCTGCCGGCTCTGGGGGGCGCCGCTCGATCGGCCGCCTTCTCACCGGCTCCTCTCGAAACAGCTCATCTCTGTACGACTCCTGCCTAAATGGCTCCTCTCTGGCCGCCTGCCGTCTTACCGGCTGTCGTTTACACGGCTGCCAGTTGCCGCAAAAATCGCAGCGCAGCACCTCCTCCCGGCCATCATAACGCATCACCGCCCCGCAGCGCGTGCAAACCGTGTCTTCCATCCCGGTCCCTCCTTCGGCTCTCTTCCTCTAAAAAAGCGGCAGCGCACCAGGCAGAAAAATGCCTGCAAGATCCGCAAAAGCGCCGATTACACCGCCCATCTCCTGCCAAAACTTCCATTTAAAAAAAGTATACTTCTATACCCATTCATTTGCAATCAGTTTTTTATGGCTCTACAAGGCCAATACAGCCCTCCCCCTTTAAAATATCTGTACAGTTTTTTTACCGTTTCGTTATGGAATACGCCCAAAAAAGGCCGGTCCCTCTCCCCCAAATTCAGGTGGTTACACATTGCACAACCCCGGGAAAAGGAGTAGTATTGAGTTTGGCAAAAGCGGGGTATTGCGCCCAAAAGCGCCCCCGCGCCAACCGAAAGGAGGCAGGTTTTGTGGAAGATTTGATCACGAACCTTTTGGAAATCGATCAGGGCGCCAAAGCCCGGCTGGAACAGGCCCGGCTGCAGGAAAAGCAGATCCTCGACGCGCTGGAGGACGAGGCGGCCGCCGCCAGCGACGAAGTGCTGGCCGAAGCCACCGCGCAGGTCGACTCGCTCATGCGCGAGAGCGACGCCAGAGCAAAAAAGCGCATCGAGGAGCTGCAACTGCGCTACCAGCAGGCGGTGGCCGCACTCGACGCCAGCTACGCCGAGAAAAAAGAGCAGCTGGTAAAGGCCATCGTGGCGCGCTGTATAGGCGGTGAGTAGATGCTGAGCTCGTTTTCGCAAAATGCCATCCTGGCCAAGATCAAGGCCATGTACGGAAAGCGCATCACCCCCGCCCAGTATAACGACATGCTGCACAAGCTCTCCATCCCCGAGCTGGCTTCCTATTTAAAGAACAACACCCACTACCGCGACGTGATGGAGAGCGTGAACACCGCCACCATCCACCGCGGCCAGCTCGAGACCATCATCAAAAAGGATCTCTACCAGTCCATTTTGCGGCTGGGCAGGTATCTGCCCGGCAAGCGCGAGCAGTACATGCAGTTTTTCGTCGGTCAGCTCGAGATCGAGCAGCTGGTCATGTGTGTGGGCCAGTTCGACCTCGAGGGCGAGACCGAGCTGGTCAGCGACATCCCCGGCTTTCTCATCCCGCTGCTGTCGTTTGACGTGATGGCCCTGGCCACCGTCGAGACCCCGCGCCAGCTGCTCTCGCTGCTGGAGGGCGGCCCCTACTATAAGACGGTCGAGCCGTTCGTGCAGTCCGAAAACAAGGAGTTCGATGTGGCCGGCTGTACCCGCGCGCTGCGCCAGCAGTACTACGACAACCTGTTTGCCGGCATCGACAGCGAGTACAAGGGCCGCACCCGGCAGGAGATGCGCGACATCATCTCCACCAACGTCGAGCTGTTTAACATCACCAATATCTACCGCCTCAAGGTGTTTTTCCACTACGAGCCCGAGAAGATCCGCCCGCTGCTCATAAAAAATCCCGGCAGCCGCATCTCCGAGCGGTTCATGGAGGCACTCATCCAGGCGCCCGACGGCGACCGTTTCACCCAGCTCATCTCCCAGAGCAAGTACAAAAACTACTTCGACCAAAACGACTTTTTGTACATCGAGTACCACACCAGCTACATCAAGTACAATCTCAACCGGCGCCACATCAGCTTTGCCACCAAGGCGCCCACCGCCTTTTTGGCCTTTTTGATCCTGGGCGGTATCGAGGGTGAAAACCTCACCCACATCATCGAGGGCATCCGCTACGGCGTGGCCCCCGAGGATATCCAAAAACTGCTCATCATCTAAAAAACGCGCGTTCTGGGCCCGCGCCGCCGCTCTGGCAGAGCTCTCGGTTCCGCCCACACCGGCAGGGGGGCCTGTGCTCCCCGCCCGCGCTACTATAAAAAACAGTCCCCCGGCGGCGTGCGGCCGCCAACCAAGAGAGGAGGTTTTTATCATGGCTATTCAAAAGACGACCCTGGTCAGCCTGATCGGTCGCCTTGAGAGCCTGGACGACGTAGTTTTGAAATTATCGACTCTGGACTACTTCCACCCCGAGAAGATCACCACCAAGGACGGCACCTCATTTAAAGAGGCGTCGGGCGAGAACCCCTACTCCGAGCCGCTGGACGATGTGCGCTCGGTGTGTGCCATGGCCGGTATCGATCTTTCCGGCATCCGCAGCGACCGCCCCGCCACCAACACCCACGACTTCGACCTGGAGGCGGCCAAGACCTATATCCGCAGCTACAAAGACACCTACAAAAAAGCGGTGGCTCTGCGCGACAAGGTACAGCAAAACGTGCAGGACCACCAGATGAGCAAGTCCCACCTGGAAATGCTGCACAGTCTCAACACCAGCTTCGACGAGCTGTTCTCGTCCAAGTTCTTAAAGGTGCGCTTTGGCAAGCTGCCGCTAGACAGCATGCCCAAACTGGCCCACTACGACGACCGGCTGTTCTTCGTGTTTCCATTCGCCCACGACAAGGCCTACCAGTGGTGCCTGTACCTCACCGATGAGCGCCACAGCGCCGAGGCCGACTCCATCATGGACGCGCTGTTCTTCGAGCGGGTGCGCATCCCCGACTACCTGCACGGCTCGCCCGACGACGCCGCTGCCTACCTCGAGGACATCCTCAAAAAAGAGACCGCTCAGCTGCAGAGCTGCCAGCAGAAGATCGACGGCATGCGCAGCGAGAACCAGCAAAAGCTCACCGATCTGTACAAGACGGTCAAGTTCCTCAGCGAGACCTACTCGGTGCGCCGCTACGTGGGCACCTCTTACGACAAGTTCGCTCTGGGCGAGTACTTCGAGTTCGTCGGCTATGTGCCCAAAGACCGCGAGAGCGACTTTGAGTCTCTGTTCGGCGACATCAAAGACGTCACCGTCAGCGTCGACCGCGGCGACGACGGCGCCGTGCCCATGCTGCCCGGCCTCATCACCGTGTCGAGCAAGCGGGCCCACGATACCGGTGTGCGCGCCGAGCGGCCCACCAAGCTCAAAAACGGCTGGTTCTCCCGCCCGTTCGAGATGTACGTCGAGATGTACGGCGTCCCCTCCCACTCCGAGATCGACCCCACCCCGTTCGTCGCCGTCACCTACACGCTGCTGTTCGGCATCATGTTCGGCGACGTGGGTCAGGGCGTCGTGGTGGCCATTTTGGGCTACCTGTTCGCCAAGTGGAAAAAGAGCCGCCTGGGCGAGATCATCATGCGCATGGGTATCTGCTCCACCCTGTTCGGCTTTGTCTACGGCTCGGTGTTCGGGTTCGAGCACGCCCTCGACGGCCTGTATCATGCGCTGGGCTTCGCCGAAAAGCCGGTAGAGGTCATGAATGCCGCCACCATCAACGTGCTGCTGGTGGTAGCGGTGGCCATCGGTGTGGTGCTCATTTTGGGCTCCATGCTCTTAAACATCTATATCGGCCTCAAAAACCGCGACTACACCAAGGCGCTGTTTTCACAAAACGGGGTGGCCGGCTTCGTGCTGTACGCCACCGTCATCGCGGCCATCGGCCTGCCCATCCTGGGGGTCTCCTTCAGTCTCAATGCCCCCATCATCCTGCTGTGCCTGGTGGTGCCCGGTTTCTGCATCTTCTTAAAAGAGCCCCTGGGCCACCTGTGCCAAAAGACCAAGGCCTTCCCTGAAGGCGTCGGCGGCTACATCCTCGAGAGCATATTCGAGATGCTCGAGATCGCCATCTCCTTCGTGGCCAATACCATGTCTTTCCTGCGCGTGGGCGGCTTTATCCTCAGCCACGCCGGTATGATGAGCGTGGTGTTCACGCTGGCCGGTATGTTTACCGGTGCGGGCAACATCATCGTCACCATCGTGGGCAACCTGTTCGTCATCGGCCTGGAGGGCCTCATCGTCGGCATCCAGGTCCTGCGTCTGGAATTTTATGAGATGTTCGGCCGCTACTACTCCGGCGACGGGGTCCCCTTTACCCCCATCTCGGCCATCGTACACGAAAACGCCGCGGCCTGATCGGCTCTCCGGCTCCCATCCTAAAACTATTCTTTGGAGGTACTTACTATGGATATCGTTATGCTCCTGATCGCTACTGCTGCTATCGCGGCCCTGGCCGTGCCCCTGTTTAAAGCCTATAAAAACGGCTACACCAAAGAGAAAAAGATCTCCATGATCAAACGCCAGCTGTGCGCTTTCGGCGGTGTTACCCTGGGCTCGGTGCTCATGCCGGTCATTGCCGGCGCCGCTGAGCCCGCCACCACCGCTGCCGCCTCCTCCGGCGCCGGCATGGCCTATCTGGGCGCCGCTCTGGTAACGGGTCTGGCCTGCATCGGCTGTGGTATCGCCGTCGCCGCCGCCGCTCCCGCCGCCATCGGCGCCGTCAGCGAGAACGACAAATCCTTCGGTAAAGCGCTGATCTTCGTGGCCATGGGCGAAGGCGTCGCCATCTACGGCCTGCTCATCTCCATCATGATCCTCAACAAAGTCTGATTAAAAAAGGTGCGGCGCACGCCGCATTTTTTGACCCGTTAGCGGGTCACCGGGGCTCCAAAGCCCCCCATTCCACGATCCGCCGGGGCTCCTGCCCCGCGCGGGAGGGAGCGTATAGCCATGAAATTTTTTGTCATCAGTGACAACAACGACACATATATCGGGATGCGCCTTGCCGGTATGGAAGGAGTTGTGGTCCACGAGTACGACGAGACGGTCGCCGCCCTGCAAAAAGCGGTGGAAGACCCCGAGATCGGCGTCGTGCTCATGACCCAACAGCTGGTCTCGCTGTGCGAAGAGGTGGTGCAGGACTACAAGCTGCGCGCCCGCGGCACACTGATCGCCGAGATCCCCGACCGCCACGGTTCCTCCCACCTGGAAGATGCTCTGTCCCAGTACATCAAAGACGCGATCGGCGTTAAGATTTGAGGTGAAGCGCCATGTATTCCAACGATGAAAAACTCCGCATGATCAAACAGGAGATCGACCAGACCACCGAAGAGATGGTGGGGGCGATCTTAGATAAAGTACAGAAAAAGCGCATCTCCCGCCTGTCCGACGCAGAGGCCAAAGCCAACGAGGAGGCCGCGCTGATGGTCGAGAAGGCCAAACGCGACGCCAAGACCCGCGAGACCACTGCCGTCTCCCGCGCCACGCTGCAGTACCGCACCCAGCTGCTGCAAAAGAGCGAGGCCTACGCACAGGAGATATTTGCCGCCGCCCAAAAAGAGCTGAGCGCGTTTGCCGCCAGCGAGGCCTACACCGCCTACATCCAAAAGCGGCTGGCCCAGGTGGCGAAAAACTACCAGTTCGACACGGTGTATCTGCGCATCGCCCCCCAGGATGAGCCGCTCAAAGAGCTATACAGCAAGGCTTTCTCGGCCCCCTGCGTGATCGAGATCGACCCCGAAAATCACCTGGGCGGCTTTATCGCCGAGAACCGGACCGAGGGTTTTGCCTGCGACGAGACGCTGCAAAATGCGCTGTCCGAGCAAAAGAGCTGGTTCTACAGCAACTCGGGACTCACCATCCAGGCGATCTAGTAAAACGTAGGTTCTACCACCCAAAGAAGGGTGGCAATCGCACGGGCTGTCGCCCTCCTCTGCCAGAAGATCGCGGTACCGCATAGCGGCAGGAGGGGCTCTGCCCCGACAGCGATCTTTACCGGGCTCTGCACAGCAGAGACTGGCCCTCTTCTTGGGGATTCCCCCCACTAATCCAAAACAGCGGCCAAACCGCTATTTTGGATTAGTGATAGGCGCCGGGCGTTCGTCCGGCATATCTAATGGTTCCAGCGATACATTTTTATACCTACTATGTTTTTGCAGTTCTAAATCTGCAAAAACAGTGCCTAATTTGCTGGTTTTTACAGTTTGTTCACAATATTTCTGCTGGTCCGGCACTGCATTTACGGTGCTGTACGCGGCCATCCATTTAAAACACCCGGTTCATTTACCGGCTTTCCCGCCTTTTTCACAGGCGGCCCCCAGTATCACTCTAGAAAGGGGTAACTGCTTTGAACACGATTTTTTCCATTAACGGCCCGGTGGTCAAAGTCCTAAATACCAAGACTTTTTCCATGGGCGAGATGGTGTATGTGGGCAAAAAGCGGCTGATGGGCGAAGTCATTTCCATCAGCGACAAAGAGACCACCATCCAGGTCTACGAAGAGACCTCCGGCCTCTTTCCCGGCGAGGAGGTCATCTCCACCGGCTCGCCTATCAGCTTGACGCTGGGCCCCGGCATCATCTCTAATATCTACGACGGCGTACAGCGCCCCCTGGGCGACATCGAGCAGATCTCGGGTGCCTTTATCGCCAACGGGCTGGAGGTCTCTCCCCTGCCGGCCGACAAAGAGTGGGACGTGACGGTTCTGGTGCACGAAGGCGACGAGCTCGTCCCCGGCCAGATCATCGCCACCTGCCCCGAGACTTCCTCCATCGTCCACAAGATCATGGTGCCCCCCACTCTGTCGGGCAAAGCCGGCAAAGTGGCCCCCAGCGGCAAATATACCATCCGCGATACCCTGCTCACCCTGATCGATGAAAAGGGCCAGGAGCACCCCATCGGCCTCACCCAGAAGTGGCCCATCCGCACCCCCCGGCCCAGCAAGTCGCGGTTGCCCATCAGCCGCCCGCTCATCACCGGCCAGCGCATCCTCGACACCATGTTCCCCATCGCCAAAGGCGGTGCGGCGGCGGTGCCCGGCGGCTTTGGCACCGGCAAGACCATGACCCAGCACCAGATCGCCAAATGGTGCGATGCCGATCTCATCATCTACATCGGCTGCGGCGAGCGCGGCAACGAGATGACTCAGGTGCTGGAGGAGTTCGGCTCGCTGGTCGATCCCAAGACCGGCCGCCCGCTGACCGACCGCACCGTGCTCATCGCCAACACCTCCAACATGCCGGTGGCCGCCCGCGAGGCGTCTATCTACACCGGCATCACCCTGGCCGAGTACTACCGCGACATGGGCTACCACGTGGCCATCATGGCCGACTCCACTTCCCGCTGGGCCGAAGCCCTGCGCGAGATCTCCGGCCGGTTGGAGGAGATGCCCGCCGAGGAGGGCTTCCCCGCCTACCTGCCCAGCCGCATCGCCACCTTCTACGAGCGCGCCGGCTACATGGTCAACCTAAACGATACCGAGGGCTCGATCACCATCATCGGCGCCGTATCGCCTCAGGGCGGCGACCTGTCCGAGCCGGTCACCCAAAACACCAAGCGCTTCGTGCGCTGCTTCTGGGCGCTGGATAAGAGCTTAGCCTACGCCCGCCACTACCCGGCCATCAACTGGACCACCAGCTACAGCGAGTACTTAGACGACCTGCGCGACTGGTACAACGCCAACCTGGGCGAGCGCTTTTTGCGCTATCGCGCCCGCATCGTCACGCTGCTGCAGGAAGAGGCCCAGCTGCTGGAGATCGTAAAGCTCATCGGCGCCGACGTACTGCCGGACGATCAGAAACTCATCATCGAGATCGCCAAGCTCATCCGCACCGGCTTTTTACAGCAGAACGCCTTCCACAAAGAGGACACCTACGTGCCGCTGGAAAAGCAGCTGGAGATGATGCGCTGCATCTGGTACCTGTACAAAAAAGCGCTGCTGGTGGTAAACGAGCGGCACATCCCGGTAACGGCCATCGCCAAGACCGGGCTGTTCGACAAGATCAACAAGATGAAATACGACATAGAGAACGACCGGCTGGATAAGTTCGATGCCCTGCGCCAAGAGATCGACCAGACTCTGGCAGCCATGGATTAAGGGGGGAGCGTTTTTATGAGCTTACAATATGTAGGACTAAAAGAGATAAACGGCCCTCTAGTCGTGCTGGATAAAGTCAAAAACGCCAGCTACGACGAGGTGGTCGAGATCCGTCTGGACTCCGGCGAGGTCCGCACCGGCCGCATCGTCGAGATACACGGCGAAAAGGCGGTCATCCAGGTGTTCGAGGGCACCGAGGGCCTGAGCCTGCAAAACACCAAGACCCAGCTCACCGGCCACTCGCTCGAGATAGCCCTCTCCCCCCAGATACTGGGGCGGGTATTCTCCGGCGCCGGCCGCCCCATCGACAACCTGGGCGAGATACATGCCACCAAGTTCGAGGACATCAACGGCCGCCCCATCAACCCGGTGTCCCGCGTGTACCCCAGAAACTACATCTCCACCGGCATCAGCTCTATCGACTGCCTGGCCACCCTTATCCGCGGCCAGAAGCTGCCCATCTTCTCCGGTTCGGGCATGAGCCACAACAAGCTGGCGGTGCAGATCGTCAAACAGGCCAAGATCGGCGACGGCGAGGATTTCTGTATCGTGTTTGCCGCCATGGGCGTGCAAAACGACGTGGCCGATTACTTCAAGCGCTCCTTCGAGGAGGCGGGCGTCATGTCCAACGTGGTCATGTACCTGAACCTGGCCTCCGACCCCATCGTCGAGCGCATCCTCACCCCCCGCTGCGCGCTCACCGCCGCCGAGTACCTGGCCTACGAGCTGGGCAAACACGTGCTGGTCATCATGACCGATATGACCTCCTACTGTGAGGCGGTGCGCGAATTCTCGTCATCCAAAGGCGAGATCCCGGCCAGAAAGGGTTTCCCTGGCTACCTGTACTCCGATCTGGCCTCGCTGTACGAGCGGGCCGGCATCATCAAAGGCAAAAACGCCTCGGTCACCCAGATACCCATCCTCACCATGCCCAACGACGATATCACCCACCCGGTGCCCGACCTGACCGGTTACATCACCGAGGGGCAGATCGTGCTGGACCGCGCGCTGGACAACCAGGGCATCTTCCCGCCGGTAGCGGTGCTGCCGTCGCTGTCGCGTTTAATGAAAGACGGCATCGGCGCCGAGTACACCCGCGAAGACCACTCCCCGGTAGCCAACCAGCTGTTTGCCAGCTACGCCCAGGTGCAGGATGCCCGCAGCTTGGCCTCGGTCATCGGCGAGGAGGAGCTGTCCGACAGCGACAAGAAATTGATGGTATTCGGGCGCGAGTTCGAAAAGCGTTTCTTAAATCAGGGCGACAGCCAAAACCGCACTATCGAGGAGACGCTGGACCTGGCCTGGGAGCTGCTGAGCATCCTGCCCAAGCAGGACCTCGACCGCATCGAGGGCAGTCTCATCGAAAAACACTACCGCGAGCAGGTGTTCGAGGAGTTTAACAGGGGGTGATGATCCGTGCCAAATCAACAGGTATTCGCGACCAAGTCTAACCTCCTGGCCACCCGCAAAACGCTGGACCTCTCCAGTTTGGGCTTTGACCTGCTCGACCGCAAGCGCAATGTGCTCATCCGCGAGCTGATGCAGCGGGTAGACGACGCCAAGGCTCTCAAAGACGAGGTGGCCACCACCTTTAACCAGGCCTATTTCGCCCTGCAGCAGGCCAATATGTCGCTGGGCGTGGTAGAGAACCTGGTGGGCTCTATCCCCATCGACGAGTCGGTGGCGCTCACCTCCCGCTCGGTGATGGGCGTCGAGATCCCCCACGTCACCTACGCCGGGCAGGACCCCGGCCCGGTCTATGGGTTCGAGATGTCCAACTCCAAGTTCGACGACGCCTTTCGCAAGTTTCAAAAGGTAAAAGAACTGTGCGTGCGTCTGGCCGAGGTGGAAAACAGCGTGTACCGGCTGGCCGGCGCCATCCGCAAAACGCAAAAGCGCGCCAACGCCCTGGAGCACATCATCATCCCCAACCTGAAAGCTACCGAAAAGGCCATCACCGAGGCGCTGGAGGAAAAAGACCGCGAGGAATTTTCCCGCTTAAAGGTCATCAAAGCCCAAAAAGAGCGCGCCAAAGAAGAATAGCACCGATCGAGCAATCGTAAAAAGCTCTGCCATCTCTCAACAGACGGCAGAGCTTTTTTCCATATGCGAACATCTCTTCTCGCCTGCTCCGTGTTACTTTTTCGGCCCTGTGCCAAAGCTGCTGCCAGCCCCTGCAAAGCCGTACACAAAAAAACAAACATTTCCAGTAACAAAGGGCTGTTTTTTACGGTACTATCTAGTTGGAGTGGTCTTATTTTGAGTGCGCGGAGTAAGGTAGGGGGAGGTGGGGCCCTGTGTCATGCGACGAAATTCCCGGTCAGCTGCCGGATCAGCAGCTGCTTATTTACCAAAAATACCAGCGCCTGGCCTACACGGTGGCTCTGCGCATCCTGCACGATCCCCGCGACGCCGAGGAGATCGCCAGCGATGCCATCAGCAGGTTCTCACAGCTCCCCAAAAGTACGACAGCAATCGCGCCAGCATCAAAAGCTATGTGGCGGTCATCGCCCGCAGCCGCGCCCGGAACCGGCTGGTGACCCTACAGCAGCAAGAGACCCCGCCGCACCTCCCCGCCCGATTAGACCCGCTCACTGGGGGGCCGCGAGCGGCTCAGTGCCGCGATCAGAGCACTGCCAGCACAGGAAAAACAGCTGTTTACCATGCGTTTTTTATACGGCTATTCCACCCCGCGAGACGGCCCGCTATTTCGGTATCAGTCAAAACGCCGTCACCACCCGAGTACCCCGGTTGCGCGACAAGCTAAAACTGCTGCAGGAGCCAAAAGGAGGCGAGCTGTAAATGGAAGACGAACAATTTGATCGCTATATCGCCGACATGTTAGACGATGATACAGTGCTGAAGATGAGCGAACAGCTCTTTCACGGTCGGCCGCCCCGCCGCTGGTGGCGGCGTATCGCAGCCATAGCGGCCTGCTTTATGCTGGTACTGGGCGCGGCTAACTACCGCACCGTACTGGCGGCGGCAGCTATGAACTCAGACAGGCCATCCAGACCGAGAGCGGCGACATTCGGCTGGTGGTGATGTACCAGCTGTCCCCAGAAGAGCTGCAGCAGCTGCCCCCCCTATGCCAGCGACGCCCGATCACCAGCGAGCTGATCCAGCGCTTTGTGCAGATAGATTTCTCCCTACAGGCCGCTGGAAGGTCCCTCCCCATACAAAAGAACATAAGCGGCACCGGGGCGCCCTACATGAACGCCGACGGCACCCGGGACCATGCCAGCATTATTTTCATCTCTCGGCCGCCTGTGAGCAGCCGCTGGAACAGGTGGTACTACAAGCCGGCTGCTGCACCATGACTGCCGAGCTCGAGCCATCCAAATCCATCCGGTTAGAAGAGGTGCAGCAACAGATCAGCGGTAAAGTGGGCTGTGCATTGGTACAGCTGCGAAGTGACGGCCGCCTGGTGGCGGTGTTGCCACAGGTGCAGGGCTTATCCGCACAAAACTACAGCCTATCACTGGGCGGCACCCGCTTTTGAACACGCGATTGGCCCGATATCGTCTCGGCCGATGCGCTCACAGTGCCCGGTCGAGATGGGCCGATATATTTCTATGAGGCCGCTGCCGAGCCGCCGGATGAGTACGAGCTGTACAGCTTCCGCTTTGATGAGATCCAGCTATACGTGTTCCCCACCTGTTTAGCCGATACCCCCGTCACCGTCCTGGATATTCCCGCCGAAGGGCAGACTACTTTGCTAAATCAGACCTACTCTGTCAGCGGGGTGCCTGTGCAGCTGGTCAGCTTAAAAACCAGGGTGACAAAGTGCCCCTGACCGTCGACCGCAGCACCCCGTACGGTCAGATCACCAGCCTGCACGCCTTTGAGCTCGGTCATCAAAAAAAGGTGTTTGACCAGCTCAGCGGTAGTATTTCCGATCATAGCGGTACCGCGATATACGACGACTTTCTCTTTTACGCCGAGTCCCGCACCGATCGAGTAGAGATCAGCTGGCAAAAAAGTCAGTTGGGAAAACGCTCCGGCTGTGCATCTCCTCGGTCGAAGTCGCCGGCAATATCCGCTTTCAGTAATTGTGCCGCCGCCGGCACTTTTTATAAAATTTTTTATCACTCGAGGCCCAACCGTATAAAAAGCTGAATATCCCGGCGATAAGCTCCCATACTATACCTGTATCCACATCATCTTTAAGCGGCGGCAGCGCCTCTGTCTGCCGCCCGAGAAAGGGTTTGAAGCAGATATGGGAATCACAACCAAGATCGCACTGATCTTAGTCATCATCGGCGCGCTCAACTGGGGGCTCATCGGCATCTTCTCGTTTGATCTGGTGGCCTACCTGTTTGGCGGGATGGCGGCTATCGCCAGCCGGGTGATCTACACCTTGGTGGGCATTGCAGGTATCTGGTGCATCGCGCTGCTCTTCAAAGACAGCCGCGCTCTGGACGTATCTGAATAAAGGTCTGCTGTGTATCTACACAAAAAAGGCCGGTACACCCGCTGCACTGCGTTGTGGGGTGTGCCGGTCTTTTTGCCCTGCTGTCAAAAAATAATGCGCCCGCCGGGGGATTGTGCTATACTGTGGACGTAGCTTTTTCCTGCCGCAACACCTGCCGGCAGCTATTTGATCGATACCGGGGCCCCCGCTGCGGCCGCCCCATCGCCAAAGGAGTTCTTGTCATATGTCTGATATCCTGCTCGAGGCCAAGGCGCTACAGGACGAGATCGTCGCCATGCGCCGCACGATACATACTTTTGCCGAGGTCGGGCTCGACCTGCCCCAGACCACCGCTTTCGTCCGCCAAAAACTCACCGAGTTCGGTCTCGTACCGGTCGACTGCGGCCCCGGCATCACCTGCCAGCTGGGCAGCGGCGGCAAGGTACTGCTCCTGCGGTGCGACATGGATGCGCTGCCCATGGCCGAAGAGACCGGGCTGCCCTTTGCCGCTCAAAACGGGGCCTGCCACTCCTGTGGGCACGACGCCCACACCGCGATGCTGTTGGCCGCGGCCAAGCTCTTAAAGACCCACGAGAGCGAGCTGAAAGGCACCGTTAAGCTGATGTTCCAGCCGGCGGAAGAGCAGCTGGCCGGCGCCACTGCCATGATCAGAGCCGGCGTGCTGGAAAACCCCAAAGTAGATGCCGCTATGGCCCTGCACACCGCCGTTGGCCGCGAAGACAGCACCGTCGGTTGCCTGCAGTACGTGCCCGGTACCGCCATGAACTCCGGCGACGCAGTCAAGATCACCGTCACCGGCGTGGGCGCCCACGGCTCCACCCCCTACCTGGGGGTCGACGCCATCAGTGCCGCCGCTCATATCGTGGTGGCGCTGGAGGAGATCATCGCCCGCGAGGTCCCCTCTACCGACGGCTCGGTGCTCATCGTGGGTACCATCCACGGCGGCAGCACCTGCAACACCGTTTCCGGCTCCTGTGAGATGGAGTGCTCCATCCGCGCCACCAGCTATGAAAGCCGCGACTTTTTAAAGCGCCGTATCAAAGAGGTGGCCGAAGGTACCGCCGCCGTGTACCGCGCCAAGGCCGAGGTAGAGTACGTGTACGGCATGCCTCCGCTGGTCAACGACGAGCAGGTCACCGCCGATATGGCCCGCTACAGCGCTTCTATCCTGCCGCCGCAAGACGTGCAGCAGGTCCCGCCGGTAGCCGGCACCGAGGACTTTACCGACATTGCCGCCCATGTACCCGCCTGCTACTTTATGCTGGGCGCCGGCAGCATCGGTGAGGGGTATACTCTCTCGGCGCACAACCCGGCAATGATGATCGACGAGTCGGTATTCTACAAAGGCGCCGCCCTGTATGCCGGCTGCGCCATGCAGTGGTTGGCCGAGCACCAGTAGCCCCTGCCGCATTGCGGCACTACTGTTTTTACATCTTTCATGATCTATCGATCCGGCCGGCCGCGCTCTCAGCGGCCGGCCTTTTTTGTGCGGTATGGCTTTAGAGCTGCAGCCGACTGACAGAGGATAGAGTCATCGGGTTTTCAGAAACTGTCTGTCCTCCCCCACCACCTGCAAACACCTACAAAACAAAAAAGCAGCCGGGGCCAGCCCCGGCTGCTTTTTCTAAAGTCTCTTTTATCTGCTGATGAGCTCCACGGTATCGCGGGCGATCATTTTCTCCTCGTTGGTGGGGATGACCCAAGCCTCGATCTTGGAGTTCTCGGTGGAGAACTTGCAGTCTTTGCGCGAAGCCGCCTCGCACAGCTCCTGGGTGATCTCCAGGCCCAGGCCCTCCATGTCGGCGCACACCTCGCCGCGGAACACAGCGTCGTTCTCACCGATACCGCCGGTAAAGATAATGGCGTCCACCCCGTTCATGGCGGCAATGTAAGAGCCGATGAACTTCTTGATCTGGTACACCACGATCTCCAGCGTCATAATGGCGCGCTTGTTGCCCTCATTGGCGGCGTGGCGCAGGTCGCGGCAATCGCTTGAAACGCCCGACAGACCCACAAATCCCGACTTTTTGTTGAGCAGGTCGCTCATCTCATCGGGGGTAAAGCCCTCTTTGTTCATCAGGTAGGTGACTACAGAGGGGTCGATGCCGCCCGAGCGGGTACCCATGATAAAGCCATCCAGCGGGGTAAAGCCCATGGTGGTGTCGACGACCTTACCGTCTTTTACCGCGGCGATGGAGCTGCCGTTACCCAGGTGGCAGGTGATGATCTTGGTGCCCTCTAAGCCGCCCTTGATCTTGCCGTAGCGGGCGGTCACGTAGCGGTGGCTGGTGCCGTGGAAACCATAGCGGCGGATGTGATATTTCTCGTAGTACTCATAGGGGATACCAAACATGTAAGCCTTCTGGGGCATTGTCTGGTGGAAAGAGGTATCGAACACCGCCACCATCGGGGTATCTTTGCCAAACACCTCCTGGCAGGCCTTCATCGCGGTGGCCTGGGGCGGGTTGTGCAGCGGGCCCAGCTCAGAGAAGTCAAAGATATCCTGGATGACCTGGTCGGTGACCAGAGTGGAGGTCTTGTATTTTTCACTGCCGTGCAGCACCCGGTGGCCGACCGCCGAGATCTCAGACACCGAGTCGATGACTTTGCCCGCGCCGGAGGTGAGCATCTCCACCACAGCCATAAACGCCTCTTTGTGGGTGGGGAAATCCATCTCTTGCTGGATCTCGTCCTTGCCCGTCGGGCTGTGGGTGATCAGACCGCCGATACCGATGCGCTCGCAGTTGCCTTTGGCCAGCACGCTCTCGTCGGTCATGTCGATGAGCTGGTACTTGAGCGATGAGCTGCCGGCGTTGATAACCAATACTTTCATTGAATACTATCCCCCTGTTAGTCTTGTGTTTTTAACAGTTCTAGTTTAGTATAATTCGTATGATAATTCAAGTAAAAAGCCAAAAACCCGGCTATTTGTGCCGGTTTTTGGCAGTGGGAGGGGCCATATGGGCGTTTTCGGCGTCATCTGCGAGTACAATCCGCTGCACCTGGGCCACTGCTGGCAGCTAAAAAAGGCCCGCGAACTGGGTGCCGATACCGTCGTCTGCGCCATGAGCGGCAACTTTGTACAGCGCGGTGCGCCGGCGCTCTGCCACTGGCGGTACCGGGCCCGGGCGGCGCTGCAAAACGGGGCCGACCTGGTGCTGCGCATCCCCACTCCCCGCTGTCTCTCCTCCGCTCAATTTTTTGCCGAGGGGGGCGTGGCGGTGCTCGCCGCGATCGGTGTGGACAAGCTGTTTTTCGGCAGCGAATGCGGCGATCTGGCCGCTCTGCAGCAGACTGTACGGCTGGTAGAGAGCAGCAGCTTCCAGGCGCTTTTTTTGCAGCTGCGGCGGCAGGGTCTCTCCTACCCCCGGGCCAGGCAGCAGGCGGCGGCGCAGTTGGGCGATCACAGCGCCGCACTGCAGTCCCCCAACGATACGCTGGCGCTGGAGTATCTGCGCGCCCTAGAGGGCACCGGTATCCGCCCACTGTGCCTGCCCCGCAACACAGCCGGCCACCACAGCACAAGTACCGATAGCCCCATCGCCAGTGCCACCGCACTGCGCACACTGCTGCAGGCTGATCCCCACAGCCCGCGCGCCAGGCAGCTGGTTCCCCCCGGCACACTGCCGGGCCCCGACGAAATGGCTGACAGCCGCTATCTCGACCGGGCGCTGTGCCAAAAGGTACAGATGGCCAGTCAGCAGCAGCTGACAGCGCTGCCGTTTGTCGATACCGGGTTGGCCAATCGGCTGCAGGCCGCAGCTGCCGGGCAGAGCACGCTGGCTGGTCTGGTGGCTGCCGGCACCTCTCCCCAACACACAGCCGCCCGCATACGCCGGGCGGTGTGGTGCCTCTATCTTGGCGTCACCCAACAAGATGTTTTAGCACCGGTCCAATACCTGCACGTGCTGGGGGCTAACAGCCGCGGGCTGGCTCTGCTCAAAAGAGCCCAGTTGCCGGTGCTCACCAATCTGGCCGGCGCCAAAGGCACCCGCTACGAGCAGATCGAACGCACCGCCTTTGCCGCTTTCACCGGTTGTCTGCCCCACATCCCCACCGAAAATTGGGAATACACCCAAAAGTTTTTGCGGGTCTAGCAAACAGGTTGCATTCACCGCTGTTTCATGGCAAAATAGATGAGGAATATTCTTCGTTTTTGTGCTGTGTGTGACATGTTCCGGCCGTTTTATAGCGAGGTAGTCGGGAACGCACCGCCTTTTTTACAAGAGGAGGCTACTATATTATGGAAAACCAATTGGTTTTGGTCATCGACTTCGGTGGCCAGTACAACCAGCTCATCGCCCGCCGAGTGCGGGATCTGGGCGTGTTCTGCGAGGTGATCTCCTCCACCACTCCCATCGAGGAGATCCGCGCTAAAAACCCGGTGGGCATCATCTTCACCGGCGGCCCCAACAGCGCCTACCTGCCCGAGTCTCCCAAGATCGACCCGGCTGTATACGAGCTGGGCGTGCCTGTCCTGGGCATCTGCTACGGCGCCCAGCTAATGGCCCATATGTTCGGCGGCACGGTAGAGGCGGCGCCGGTGGGTGAGTTTGGCAAGACAACTACTTATTTTGATACCTCTGCCCCCATGTTTGCCGGCCTGCCGGCCGAAAACATCGTGTGGATGAGCCATGTAGACTATATCTCACAGGTGCCCCAGGGCTTCACTATCACCGCCCACACCGATAATTGCCCCGTGGCCGCTATGCAGGACGAGAGCCGCAAACTCTACGCGGTGCAGTTTCACCTGGAGGTCAACCACACCCAAAACGGCAACGACATGCTCAAAAACTTCCTCTATCAGGTGTGTGGCTGCGTGGGCGACTGGAGCATGGAGAACTACTGCGAGATAGCCATCGAGCAGCTGCGGCAAAAGATCGGCGACAAAAAGGTATTGTTAGCCCTGTCGGGCGGGGTGGACTCCTCGGTGTGCGCGGCGCTGCTGTCTAAAGCCGTGGGCAGGCAGCTCTACTGCATCTTCGTCGATCACGGTCTCATGCGCTATAAGGAAGGCGACGAGATCGAGGAAATCTTCGGCAATATGGACGTGAATTTCCGCCGCGTCAACGCCCAGGACCGCTACTTTGCCAAGCTGAAGGGCGTCACCGACCCCGAGCAAAAGCGCAAGATCATCGGCGAGGAATTTATCCGCGTGTTCGAGGAAGAGGCCAAGAAGGTGGGCAAAGTCGACTTTTTGGCGCAGGGCACCATCTATCCCGACGTGGTGGAATCAGGTCTTGGCGGGCAGAGCGCCGTCATCAAGAGCCACCACAATGTCGGCGGTCTGCCCGATCATGTCGACTTTGAAGATATCGTGGAGCCCTTAAATCTGCTGTTTAAAGACGAGACCCGCCGGCTGGGCACCCTGCTGGGCCTGCCCGACTTTTTGGTGTGGCGTCAGCCCTTCCCCGGCCCCGGTTTAGGCATTCGGGTCATGGGCGAAGTCACCCCCGAAAAGGTGGCGCTGCTGCAAAAAGCAGATTTTATCTATCGCGAGGAGCTGGCCAAAGCCGGTGTCGACAAGGGTCTCAGCCAGTACTTTGCCGTGCTGACCAATCAGCGCTCGGTGGGTGTGGTAGGCGATTTCAGGACCTATGACTATACGCTCGCCCTGCGCGCAGTGACCACCGACGACTTCATGACCGCCGATTTTGCCCGCATCCCCTACGATGTGCTGGAGAAGATCTCCTCCCGCATCATCGGCGAGGTCCAGGGCATCGGCCGCATGGTGTACGATATCACTACCAAGCCCCCGGCAACGATTGAGTGGGAATAACAGCAGCCAAAAGAGCCTTTACGAACTGCCATGTAGCAGGTTCGTAAAGGCTCTTTTTTACACCAACTTCTATCCCCCATCTGCGCAGAAAAGCCACCGCATACGTCTATCATGAGTCCCACTCGCAGGGCTTCTCTGAGCCCGCAAATTGTATTTTCTCCGTCTATTTCGACTGCGCAGCCCTTGACTTAGAGTGCACTCCAGGTGTTAAGATATATACAGATACAGCATTACCGATATGCTGTGAGGAGGAGAGAGCCATGAACTACCGACAACTGGGCCGCACCGGCCTACAGGTGAGCGAGATCGGCATGGGCTGTGAGGGGTTCGTCGACCATGACGGTGCGATGATTGGCCCACTGCTGGATGCCGCCGAACGGGCGGGTGTCAACTGCATCGACCTGTATACCCCCAACGCCGACATGCGTGACCGGCTGGGCATCGCCCTACAGGGGCGAAGAGAAAAATTCATCCTACAGGCGCACCTGTGCACCATCTGGAAAAATGGCCAGTACAAGCGCACGCGCCAGATCGATGAGGTGCGTGCCGGGTTCGAAGACTTATTTGCGCGGCTACAAACTGATCATGTCGAGATCGGCATGATCCACTATGTCGACTCGCTTGACGACTGGCACCAAGTAGCTCAGGGCCCGGTGATGGCCTACGCCAAAGAGCTGCAAGACGCCGGTAAGATCGGGCATATCGGCCTGAGCAGCCACAACCCCGCCGTGGCTATCGAGGCGGTGCAGAGCGGCCTTATCGAGGTGCTGATGTTCAGCATCAACCCCTGCTACGACCTGCAGCCCCCCAGCGAACACTGCGAAGATCTGTGGGCCGACGAGAGCTATGCCGGGCAGTTGACCAACATGGACCCTCTGCGCCAACAGCTGTACGAGCTCTGCGCGCGCACTGGGGTGGGCATCACGGTGATGAAGGCCTTTGGCGGCGGCGACCTGCTCGATGAGCAGCTCTCCCCCGCCGGCAAAGCGCTCACCTCCAGTCAGTGTATCCACTATGCGCTCACCCGGCCAGGGGTCGCCTCGGTACTGGTGGGGGCCCACACGGTGGAGCAGCTGCACCATAGCTTGGCCTACGAGCGAGCCAGCGCCGCCCAGCGCGACTATGCGGCTGCCCTGTCCGCCTTTCCCCAGATCAGCTGGCAGGGTCACTGTATGATGTACTGCGGCCACTGTGCCCCTTGCCCGCAGGGCATCGAGGTAGCTGCTGTCACCAAGTTCTTAAATCTGGCTCTAGCTCAAAAAACGCTGCCCGAGACCGTACGGGAGCACTACCTGGCACTCCCCCATCGCGGGGGCGACTGTATCGCCTGCGGGGCCTGTGAAAGGCGCTGCCCCTTTGGGGTGCCAGTCATCCAAAACATGAACCGAGCGGCCGATATCTTTGGCTGCTGATCGAGAGGAAGAGTTCTTATGACGATAGCAGAGGTGAGCCGCCGCTACCAGCTCTCGCCCGACACGCTGCGCTACTACGAGCGCATTGGCCTGATACCCGCTGTGGGGCGCACCAAAAGCGGTATCCGCGACTACAGCGAGAGCGACTGCAACTGGGTGGAGTTCATCAAATGTATGCGCGGGGCCGGCCTGCCCATCGAGTCGCTGGTGGAATATGTGGCGCTCTTCGTGCAGGGGGATAAGACCATCCCCGCCCGCAAGCTGCTGCTTATCGAGCAGCGGCAAAAGCTGGCCCAGCGCATCAGTGAGATGCAGGGCGTGCTGGCTCGCCTGGATACCAAGATCGAGGGGTACGACAGCCACCTGCTCCAAGCTGAGCGGGCACTGGTGAACCAGGATAACTAAGCATATAAGAAGAGCTGCCCCCTGCAGCTCTTCTTTGTCGTTGGCGGCCGTGCTATAATGGTACCGGCTCTATTTGATGGGCTGGGCTGCCCGATAAAAAGCCCATCCGTCTCTAAATCTGTATGATAAAGGAAGCGAGAACTGTGGACAAACAAAAAGCACTGGATGCGCTCGACGCCTTGGCGCCTTCGTTTTATGAGCTGAGCGATGCGATCTGGGATACCCCCGAGACCGCCTTTACCGAGACCCGCTCTGCCGCTGCACTCTGTCAGGCGCTGCAGCAAAACGGCTTTGAGGTAGAACAAAACGTAGCCGGTATCGCCACCGCCTTTTGCGCCAGCTATGGGCAGGGCAGCCCTGTGATCGGCCTGCTGGGGGAATTCGATGCGCTGTCCGGCCTCAGCCAGCAGGCCGACTACACCGAAAAAAGCCCGGTAGTCGACGGGGCACCGGGGCACGGCTGTGGCCACAATCTGTTGGGCGCCGGGGCGCTGGCGGCAGCTGTAGCGGTAAAAAACTATCTACAGCAGACTGGTCTGCCTGGCCGAGTCGTCTATTATGGCTGCCCCGGCGAAGAAGGCGGATCGGGCAAGGCATTCATGGCCCGCGACGGGGTGTTTGACGAGCTCGATTGTGCGCTCACCTGGCATCCCGGCGATATGAACGCCGTCAACACCGCCAGCAGCTTGGCCAACTATCAGATCTGCTACCGCTTTTACGGGGTCAGCGCCCATGCCGCTGCCTGCCCGCACAAGGGGCGCAGCGCGCTCGATGGAGTGGAGCTCCTCAATATCGGGGTGCAATTTTTGCGTGAGCACATCATCCCCGATGCACGGGTCCACTATGCCATCACCAATACAGGCGGCTTTTCTCCCAATGTAGTGCAGCCGTTTGCCGAGGTATTGTACCTCATTCGTGCGCCCAAGACTACCCAGGTACAGCAGATCTACGAATGGGTAGAAGATATCGCCAAAGGTGCTGCTCTGATGAGCGGGACCAGAGTAGAGCGCCAGTTCATCAAGGCCTGCTCAAACCTGGTGCCCAACAGCGCGCTGGCAGCACTGCTACAGCAAAATATGGAAGACCAGCCGCTCCCCACTTATAGCGAGCGGGAGCGGCAGTATGCCGCCGCCATGCAGGCCACCTTTGAAAACGGCGGCTCCAGCCTTGCGGAGTCGGCAGCTATGTTTGGCCCACAGGCTATTGCCGTGGCCAAGCAGCACGCAGGCCAGCCGCTGGGCGATTTTATCAGTCCACTCACCGGAGCCGAGCCGGTCATGCCCGGCTCGACCGACGTGGGTGATGTGAGCTGGGTGTGCCCTACTGCCCAGATATCGGTCTGCACCATGGCCGCCGGTACTCCGGGCCACTCCTGGCAGCTGGTCAGTCAGGGTAAGAGCAGTCTGGCCCATAAAGGCATGCTCTACGCAGCCAAAGTCCTGGCCGGCTCCGCCATCGACCTGCTGCACCGCCCCGAAGTGGTGGCCGCCGCCAAAAAGGAGCTGGCCGAACGGCTGGAAGGCGGTCACTACATCCCGCCTATCCCACAAGGGGTGACCCCCACGGCTATCGATCCCGGCGCCAAGTTGGGGTAATGGGGCGCTCGTTCCATTACTGCCAGAGGTATATTCTAAGGCGATCTTTTGAGGGCAACACACCGTGTTGTCCTCTCACTTTTCCACCCGCTTTTCACAATTTGTTCGCAAAATCGTGGTATACTGGCCAGCATAAAGAACCGAGAGGATGTGTACTTCCATGCGCGTATATACCTGTGACGAAATGCGGCAGATCGAGCAGCGTGCCGATGCCGGCGGGCTCAGCTATCGGCAGATGATGGAGAATGCCGGCTGGCGGGCCACGGCGATCTTGCTGCACTGGTGGCGCCAGTCCCACCCGGCGCAGCCGGTGATGCGGGTGGCCATATTCTGTGGCAAAGGCGGAAACGGCGGCGACGGACTGGTGATGGCCCGCCATCTGTCGGCGGCTGGTATGGCCGTGGTAGTCGTACTGTGTCAGGGCCAGCCGGTACCGGCTCACAGCGCTGCCAACCTGCAGCTGCTGCGCGGTCGGTCGATCCCCATATACCAGCTGGGGGAAGCCGCCGTCGATCAGCTGGCGGCTGAGGCCGACGTGCTCATCGACGCGGTGTACGGAACCGGCTTTCACGGCGAGATGGATGATCGGGGCCGGCAGGCCGCCGCGCTGATGAACAGCGCCCCCGGCACCGTGTGGGCTGTCGACGTACCCAGCGGAGTCGCTGGCGACAGCGGCCACATCGACCCCGGTGCCGTGCAGGCCAACTTTACAGTGGCACTGCACAGCTACAAGCCAGCCCATCTGGTCTACCCCGCCGCCGGGCACAGCGGCCAGTTGGTTTTGGCTGATATCGGTATCCCCGCCAGCTGCGACCCCGTACAGCCCGCCTTTCACGTCACCGATGCTCAGCAGGTGTTCACCGCGCTGCCGCCGCGCCAGCAAGATACCCACAAAGGTGATTTTGGCAAGCTGCTGGCAGTGGTATCCAGCGGCGACATGCCCGGCGCCGGGCAGATCTGCACAGCCGGTGCGCTGCGGGTTGGTACCGGCCTGGTACGGGTCGCCATACCCCGGCCACTGGTGGCACAGTATGCCCCCCACCTGCCCGAGGCGGTCTACCTGCCACTGCCACAAAGTGAAGATGGGTCCGCCGCGCCGGGGGCTGCTCCAGTGCTGGAAAAAGCTCTAGCCGACAGCACTGCCTGCGTCGTTGGCTGCGGTATGGGTACCGGTCAGGGACCAGCCCAACTGCTGCAGTACCTGTTGCAGCACGCCGCCTGTCCCCTACTGCTGGATGCCGATGCGTTGGGCATACTCTCACAGTCTCCAGATTGGCTAAACGGGGTCAAAGCGCCGCTGGTGCTCACCCCCCACCCCGGAGAGATGGCCCGCTTGCTTGGTATCTCCACCGGGCAGCTGGTGGCCAACAAGTTGCAGTACGGCCGCCAGTTCATAGAGAAGTACCCGGTCACTTTGGTGCTCAAAGGGGCTCATACGCTGGTATTCTCCCCCGGCTGTCCGGTGGTTATCAACCCCACCGGCAACCCAGGCATGTCCAAAGCCGGCAGTGGCGACCTGCTCTCGGGTATCATTGGCGGTCTGTTGGCTCAAGGGCTTTCGCCTTATCTGGCGGCGGTGTGTGGCGTTTGGCTGCACGGAGCCGCCGGCGACCGCTGTGCAGCCCGCCTATCGCAGACGGCCATGTTGCCCACCGATATGCAAAAAGATCTCTCTGATCTGTTTTTAGCCCACCACCGCTGACCGATACGCATATCACCGTGCTAAATAAGGGCGGGGGTTACACTTATTGTATGTTTATGTTGTCCTCGGTCTTTATTATCTGCATTTCTGTAAGGGCAGTAATATACTGCGGCAGTGTTAGTGGCCAGTAATCTTCTTTGCTTATCTCGGGCATCAAACCAAGTAATAGCCGGGCGTCAGCGCACACGATACACCGCTTGATCCATCTCTTCTTTTAAATACAGATCACATCACCAAAGAAAATTAAAGAGAAGGAAACGATCTGCTATAAAGCAGATCGTTTCCTTCTCTTATCATGTCTCAAAATTTCACTTATCTACAGGAAAGGTAGCGGGTATATCCTCTTACCTTACAGACAGCATCTATCTTATCTGAACTTTTCGACACTATCTTAATTATACGATACATCACTTTCCCATCTAAAAGCAACTATAATTACTCACCTTGTCCAAAAGCCCAACCAATTACCGGATAAAAATAACTCAGACGAACGATCTCACAAGAAAAGGTCTCCTGATCGGATGAAATCGGGCAAATTATAGGGTACTCAGACATATCATCAGTACTGATCCCCCCCAGTTTTGTAACGCTCTTATCCTCTGACACGTTGGGGATGTTGCACTCAAATTCCCACACTTTTAAATAATCTGATACTTGGGGAATATCGAGCAGCAACCATATATCATTGCTCGTCTGCTTGATCATGCCGACTAATGGCGCCCGAAGCTCAGGGGAAAACTCTACTTTTTGATCCTCAAACAGTACGGGTATTTCTTTTTCTGTAGGAACCGGAAACTCCAATTTTACTGCTGAGGTCGGATAATAGGAGAACGTAAGCCCTTGGTAGAGCAAGTCATTTATTTTGGGGGTCCGCTCAAACATGCTGAGACTCTCCCGCTTCTTTTCACGGCGGTATAATACCAGTGTCTCCTCAGGGGATATCTCAATAGGCAGTTCCAGTACACTCTGTAAACTATTGTCTTCGCCACCCATCTGTACCAGATCGATCCCCGGACTGTGCAGTTTCTGTGGGTTACTGCTCACACAGCGAACAAGTATCTCATCTCTTTCTGGCGTCAGCGGATAAAACTGAGTCGTTACCTGGCCGTCTGGCAGCTGCCACACTTTTTGAGATGGCTGCTGTGTGTCCAAGCGAAACAGGGGCAGTGTCTTTTCACCCATTCCCTCAATGTCAACAGTAATCTCCTGGGCGTCAGTAGGTATATCTCCCTGTAGGGCAACCGTGTAGTAGGTATAAAATGCACCGTTTTGCCCCCCATAAAACACTTTGTAGGAGGTGCTGTCACCTAAATATGTAGTCGCACCGATCTTAGCTACGGCACTTACCTTGCTCGCATTTGCAGCTAGCTGCATAGAGGCATACTCGATATCTTTAAAATTTTTAAAAAATGGATTTTGGTATTCTTGGCGCAGGATAATATAGCCCTTCCCAGCATGGGATACCACTACAGAATTTATTCTCAAGATACCGGCCTTGGTGGTATATTCGGGAGTCTCTCTCACACTCTTGACCCCAGCATATGCGGCAGTGGCTAAAAGGAATGCCAAGACAAGCACCGCAGCGGTACATTGGATCACCACTCTGCGCGGGGAGTGGGGCCTTTTCAGTAGTTTCATAGAGGACCCTCCAATATTGTGGGAATTTTACATAGTAGGGGGCTTACTTGTGCTTGCTATAATACGCAGGCATCTGCCAAATAATGTCTGAATACCGGGTGAGACCATTTTCACTCTGGTCGTTGGGATTATCTACAACAGTGGGGTAGTCTTTATAATTGACAGCGATTTGAATGGTCCCCTCACTCTCTTCCCCAGGTTTCGTAAGACGGAGAGAATCACTTTCTATTGAAACAGTAGAAAAAGCATCAAAACCTACGATATCATCGCTGATAACGCTGGCCAAAGATACCGCGCTGGGGAACGAAGCGCTTTCAAGTTCTTTATCTTCTTTTTCATAATGTTTGCGCACCTGCATAAAATAGTCGGAATACTTGCTTTTGGGTTTTAGCCACAGGTCTAATTCGCTCTCGTGTTCCTGGCCATTGTAGGTAAAACGGAGTCGATTGGCGAGCTTATCACCGATACAGCGCAGGGGAATACCGCTGTTTGCAACCGTAAGAAATGCATCGGGGTCAGAGAGAAGGTCGACCTCGCCATTCTCAATTATCGCTACTACATCATTTCCCTCTTGCAGTGCCTTATCCAAATTGCTCACTCCGGCATTGGTAGTGACGCCTGCCACCATCTGGGCAAAATCCGGGTAGGTATTGACTGCCATAGCCACATTCGTCAGCGGCCCCATACAGATGATTTGCAGTTTGCCGTCCGACTCTTTTGCCACTTCGTACATTACTTCCCATGCCGGTTTATCGGAAAGCTTCTTTTTCCCCGTTGGCAGCACAACTCCACCCAGGCCATATTTGCCGTCAGCAATACCCGTAGCTTTAAAGAGCTTTACCAGCGGCTCGGTTTTACCCATAGAAATAGGGCAGTCAAAACCATAAAGCTCTGCCATCCCCAGCAGATTTTTACCCGCCTGCTCTGCGGAGACAGCGCCGTAGGTAGCTGTGAGCGCTTTTAATTGTAACTTGTCACTGGTATTAACGATACCCATTGCATAAAAATCAGATATATTGCCATCACTGTCGATAATAATAGGCGTATTCTCTGTTAATGTCGTCCGCACGGGATCCTCCCCTAAATCGGAGTCGTCACAGCCACAAAATGCAGCAAGTATAAATAGCATACAGAGAGCTAAGGCGGTAAAGCGTTTCATATAAAGCCTCCTACTCTTGTGCCCTATAATAGATGGGCATAAACATAAACATCTCGTCATACTGATCGAGGTCGGAGATGCTTGTGGCGATTTGGATAGTACTGCTGTCCCGATCCTGCATAGGCATCTGCATGATCTCTAAGGTGCTCTCCCTGCACACGGCGCTCTTCAATGGGGAATATGTGAGTAAGGTCGGATCAATGACGCTCAATATCGCCATCACACTGGGAAAAGCGGCGATATCTTGAAATTTTCCCGAAGCCTTAAAGTGCTCGCGCACAGCAAGGAAGTACTCGCTATAGGTGCTTTCAGGAGCAAGCCACACATCCAATGTGTTTTCTGCTCCCTTTTCAGGGGAATAGCCTAAAAAATAACCGGGAGATACATACGTGCCGATCAAAGTAACAGGAATACCACTCGTAGTGAGCGTTTCCAGTGCCCCTGTGTCGTTGAGCAGATCGCTCTGTTCAGGCATGACCGGGCCGGTGAGTCTGGTTCCATCAGACGCCAGATCCTCTACACTGCCGCCCCCGGCAGTGGTGGTGACACCCGCAACATAGTCTTTAAAATCCGGATACTCTGTAATTGCCCGTGCCACATTGGTCAAGGGGCCCATACAGATAATCTGTAACTTACCCCCCTCCTCCTTGGCAGTTTCATACATCACCTGCCACGCTGGACGGCTGTCAAACTGTTTTTTAGGGGTAGGTAATATCACGTCTCCCAGCCCATTCTTCCCATCCGTTTGACTGTTGTAGATCACAAACGAAGACGTGGGATAGCGCGCCCCCAACGCGACCGGACAGGAAAAGCCATAGAGTTCTGCTGATGAGAGGAGATTGATGCCTGCCTGCTCCAGCGATACTGCCCCATAGCTGCAGGTGATAGCGCGCAGGTCTAGCTTATCACAGGTATTTACATACGCCAGCGCATAGAAGTCCGAGATATTGCCGTCGCTATCGATCAGAATAGGCGTACGCTGTGTCAGAGCAGTGGAGATATGGGCTTGTTTTCCTGCAGCACCACAGCCAGAAAACAGCAGTGCAGCACACACACATAGTGCAAGTAATCGTTTCACAAGCTATTCTCTCCCCTCTACCAAATTGCCCGGAGGAAAATGAGCTTACACCGCCGTAACGGTCCCAACGTACCGGACATAACATTTAAAATATTCTGCACCTTAGACAGACACTTTTTCATCTGTTCAGCGTCTATGACCTTATCGCCGAATCCGACTTTCACGGCAGTGGAAAAGACATTGGCAAAATCCTGCTCGATCTCGGGATGTTTAGCCGGTATTTTCTCTGAAAATGCCTGGCGATAACTCTCATATGAGGCGCTCTTCTCAACAGAAACGTCAAAAAATGCCAGCACCTTTTTTAAATATCGGTATAGGTTGATCGTATTGCGCCGAATGTCATCTGTGTAAAAACGCCGTTTTTCTCTCTGTAGACACACATACCGCCGCAGTACCAAAAACATGAGCGCCGCGCAGATGACAATAGTGATTGTAAAAAACAGGATCTTTTTCACCGTTAAAAAGCTGATATTAAATACCCGTGACTTGAGGGTACTATATTTTGCTTCCGCTAGGCCGATGCTGGGTGCTATTCCGCCAGAGGTGACATTGCCGCTCTCGCTTGGAGGTACAAAATCATTCTCTTTTTCTGGCAGTTTTTCGCCCTGATACAAAGCCGGGTCAAACTCTGTTTGTTGTGAAAAGCCCGGAGTGACCTCCACTGGCACCCAGCCAAATCCATCTAAGTAGATCTCTACCCAGGCATGCATATTTTTTCCGGTCAGCCAATACGTGTAGCCAACCGCGCTCTGCTGTTCGCCATTCCCCAAATTGGTGATCGTGGTAACAAAATCGGGATCGCCTTTTTTTATATCCTCTTCTGGATCGATGCGGTATCCTTCCACATAACGGGCTGGGATACCCGCAGAGCGGAACATGATTGCAGCTGCAGAGGCAAAATGCGAAGAGTGCCCCTGCTTACCGGTGTACAAGAAGTGCTCTATAAAGTCCTCTCCTTTGGCCGGGGCAGGATTCCCGTTCAGGGAGAACGTGGCGGTGGCAGCCAGATCTGCTTTTACCTGTTCCACAAAGCCTGATAAGCTTCCTGAATCGATCCTAGCTTGCGGTGTATACTGTGCTTTGAGCTGGTCAAATTTATTCTCTGGCAAACGAGTGTAGTAATCGTGTACAAAGCTGCGGTAGGTCTGTTCGTCCTGCAACAGCAGTGCCGCTTCGGAAGACTCTTTTGCCGCTGTCTCCAAGTAAGAGAGCATATCTGTATCCAACAGCGACTGCGTGGCAAAATACGAAAATTCGTAATTCCCGGCAAATCGATCTAAACGGGGGAACATCGTACTGTCACCGTATATCTCAGTGGGCACGTCTGTAAAGATCTCCTGCCCGGTCGTGTCATCCTTACCAACAGAAATTGCCGTGGCATCAGGATATTTTGCCTGGTAAGGGATGTATGTAAAGCGCTTATGCGCATATGCTAAAGCGTCGTAAAGCAGTATGTCTGTTTGGGTTTCGTATGCTATATCAAGATTCGGATTTTTAATTACAGAGGCATTAAGTGCAATATAATCGGCAGGGATATTTTGTACATGACGACTTCTCTCACTAAAACTTTGGCTCTGAATCGTCTCACGGTCTTTATCAATACTCTCCCAGCGATCCCCCTCATAACTAGCTCCCACAAATCCTTTCAAATAAAGCGTCTGCCCCAGATCTGCAGACTGCACTTTTAAATCTTTGGAGGGAATAGCAAAGATCTGTACAAAATTGGGGGTCATGCTGACCTGGCCATTATAAAGCTCTAGCCATCTATCTATGTGCCTTTTCTTTATAAAGATATTACTCAGTTCTTTTCGCACAGCGACGACCGGCTTACTCTGGTAGACGGCGGGAGAAAATACGGCCACTCCTATTGCGGCAGAGATCAAAAATGTCGCCAGTAAAAAAAGGCTGCAGGTTATTCCAAACCCAAAGCGTACCTCACGCCGTGCATAATTGCTGACAAATACATTCTGAAATGTACCTCTGCTTTTTTGTTCGGAGAAATATGTAGTAAAATCATTCTTTCGGCGGCTTTTCCAAGTAGAGACCTGCAAAAAAGCGATCACAACATAGCAGATCAATAACAAAATAAAGGAGAAATAGTTCGGCACTAACTCGTAGGCTAATCCGGTAAAAATAGTTGCACCAGTCGGCAGTAAAAAAACAGCAATATTGGGAGAGCAGATCACTGCATAAGCCGTACAGAAAACACATATTCCCAAAACAAGGATTAGACAGGTGTGTATATTTTCTACCGTGTCGTACTGTGCCGGGACCCGCAGCGGGGGGATAAAGTATCTGGTGATGAGATTTATTCGATCTATCACATCATTGATAATCGCTTTGGCGCCCCACAGGATAGATTCATTTCCAAACCAGGCGAGAAATCCCACCGCCAAAGCACCTATGCCCAGGGAGATCCACCCTATTTTCTTACTGTGCCGAATGGGAGGAATACTGTAAAATATAGCCCCAGAAACTACTAAAATGCCCAACCACCAAGGGGAGACATTCCAATCTGGAAAATCATAGAGTGTGAAAAATGTCACTAAAAAGCTGGCGGAACTCAAAATGTACAATCCCAGCGCGATACTTAGCCGCTGTTTCGGCAAATCTTTATCGCTATGTGTTTTCATATCAGATAGAAAGACAAAATCATCATTTGCGATGACAGAACTATCACCTGTTTTTCTCCGCCAGCGAGAGAGGGCTGCTTTTAGTTTTTTCATCTTCGCCCCTCCTGTTATAGAACCATCTCATTAAAAGCGGTAATTGGGTTTTTGCAGTCTACAAGTTGAACGGAGGCGCTGGACCAGTCAATATCCACCTTCTCAACCTCACTAAAATCGTCTACCCAAAAAACTGTGAGTTTACTGCTTTTTTGTGGAGATAGCAAATTGAGCCGCTGTTTGGGCAGTTGCGGTCCCAAGTAAAACACTTTGCTGCATTCTGCAAACAGCACATCATACTGGGCACTATAGGTCTCCATTGCGTACAGATTACCGGCATACACATCGGTGCGTAAAACACGTTCTATAGCAACGTACAGATCATCCATGGTAAAAATGGGTTGCCGCTGCATCTGTGTTGCCGTGTCATCATACCAAAATACTGTGTGCTCCACCCCTTCTTGCAAAAATAGCATGGACAAAATGCACAGGGACTCAATAATACCATCGATGTTTGCTTTGTTTTGTCCCATGGGTGAATAGAGCTCCAAAATAAGATAGGTATCGCTGCGGATGGGCATGCCCGGTTCTTTTACGACGAAATCGTCCCCTTTAGCCGTCAGTTTCCAGTGAACGCGGTTGAGCCTGTCACCCGGCTGGTAGGGGCGCAACTTCAATATCTCCGACGGGTCATTACCCATACGAGTTTTAGAAAACAGATCACTGTCATCCGCCTCAAAAAAATACCGTTCTCCCAGCTGTGCACTGCTGTCTAAAATGCGCGGCAACACTGCAATTTCACCATTATCATTTTCTATGGGAATCTTCACTTTAAATAGCCGCAAGAAGTCGTATGCCAGTGCCTCCTTTACCACTAACTTGTGGTAGCCCACATGCTGGGGCTGTACGGCAATCGAAACTGACTGCCGATTTTTCGCATAGCCCAGTAGATATACATAGTGGTCGGTAAGTTGAGGGTATAACTCGTTTTTTAACTGATAACAAATCCCCACCTGTGCTGCGGGAATGCGGGATTTGTTTTCTACGGTAAATACCAGCGACAGTGTCTCTTGTTTATGTAGTGTATCAGGGGAAAAGGAGAATTGCAGCTTCATTTTTTTAGCCACAAGCCGAAGTTGCAGATAGAGAAAAAGAGGAAATATAAGGCAACTGACAAAGATCAAAAAGGAGAGGTAATCCCAATAAACACTGGCGAATGCCAGCGCGCAAAAGCATAAGAACCCATATAGTATACGGCTCCTCCGCATATTCCTCACCTCAGCTTTCTACATGTTCTCCCATCAGCAATTCTTCCGATATCTGGGGTACCTCAACCTGAGATAAGATGTCTTTGGCTATCTGAGCCGCGGTGACACCCCCTACTTTGGCCTTGGTGCTCAATAGCAGGCGATGGACCGCCACGTCACCAAAACAATTCTGCACATCGTCAGGGATGGCAAAATCGCGCCCGCTCAGATATGCTCTCGCCTTGGTCATACGGATAAGTGCCATCGATCCACGGGGACTCAGTCCTAAGGAGACCATATCAAATTCCCTCGACTTGGTCGACAGAGCCGACACATAATCATAAATCGCATCGTGTACAAAAATTTCCGCTGCCTCTTTGCGCATATTTAAAATGTCTTCCTTAGACAAGATCGAGTTGATCTTGTCTAAGGGATTATCGACTCGTCTCTGCTTCATGATCACAGATAGTTCTTCCGGGGTAGGATAACCCATAGATAGGCAGATCATAAAGCGGTCCAATTGGCTCTCAGGCAGCTGCTGCGTGCCAATAGAGCCTATGGGGTTCTGTGTAGCGATGACGATAAAGGGCTGTGGCACCTGACGGGTCTCCCCCTCCACAGTAAAACGTCCCTCCTCCATGACCTCCAGCAGGGCTGACTGGGTCTTGGCGCTGGTACGGTTGATCTCATCAGCCAAAAACAGATTACAGAGGATGGCGCCGGTATTGTATTCAAACTCACCGCTCTTTTTGTTGTACATCATAAATCCGGTGATATCCGATGGAGTGACGTCGGGCGTGAATTGTAACCGCTTATAATCCAGTGACAGAGCTTTGGAGAAAGAGAGAGCCAACGTAGTCTTGCCCACACCGGGGATATCGTCTAGCAGCACATGTCCGCCGGCAGTCAGAGCCATCAAGATTTTCCCAGCCACCTCTTCTTTCCCCACCACCGCCTTTTTAATTTCATATAGCACTCGATCCATGATCTCTTTTCCATTCGACATAATTCTACCCACCTATCACAACTTGTTTTATTACTATGATCATATATACATAATGCACTTATCATATTTGTATGTAAATAGAATTTTGTATTTTTTTCGTTTTACTTAAAAATCAAAGCCAGACCTTAGCTAAGTTGCCGGTAGTAAAAATGGCAGTCTATAAGAAGATCAACAAAAAGCAGCCGTTGTAAATCAATTTACAACGGCTGCTTTTTGTTATTTTCTTTTGATCAGTACCATTTTTCCTTATATATTTGTATATTTTAAAATACAATCAAGCACATTGTACCACCACACTATTTCTCTCCCGTTTCCTTATTGCCCCAGAATCCAACTTTACCAACATCAAAATGCCGGCTCCATGGACCTAAGTGATCCCCTACAGTCAAACCACAGTCTTCTCGCCACCTACCGCTATTCATGCCAAATTGACTGCGCCGGCAGCTCCGCGATCGCCCCGTTCTCAGCCCTGTAATCCACAGTCAAAACACCCACATCTTACTCTATCTACCAGCGCCCCGCTATCTCTCCCCTGTCCGCCAGCTGCGCGATCTCTTCCGCCGCCTGTCTGGCCGTGCGGTCGGTGGTATCCAGCAGCGGCACCGGCAGTTTGGCAAAAGACGCCAGCCGCTGCCTGCTGCGATCGATGACATCTGCGGTGCGCAGACCGCGCGCCACATCGCTCTGCAACCGGTACACCAGCTGCTCTTCACTGCATACCAGTGCCACCTGGCACAGTTCCCAACCGAGTAAGTCCAGCCGGTCCAGCAGCTGCCGCCATATCTGCTCCTCGTGCAGCACCCAGCAAAACACCACGTTCATAAACTGACCGCAGCGCAAAAAATTCTGCAGCAGTGTAGTGATATTTTGCAGCACCAGCGCCTTGGTCTGCTCGTTTACCACAAACGGGTCCATATCCCAACACCAATCTCCGTCTAAAAACACACAGTTTGGCAGCAGCCGTTTCAGCTCCTGGCACGTAGTGGTCTTGCCTACCCCCATAGGGCCGCCGACCATAAACAGCGTAGGCACAGCGCACCTTCCCTTCTCAGCATATAAAAAGAGCGCCCGGCCGGGCGCTCTTTTGCATTTCTACTTGCGTTTGCCCAGCAGGCGCAGCAGGTACAAAAAGATATTGATAAAGTCCAGGTACAAGTTTAAAGCCGAATAGATCGAGATCTTATCCAGCATAGCCGGGTCGCCCTGGAAGCTGTAGTAGTAGTCCTTTACTTTTTTGGAATCGTAGGTGGTGATGCCCAAAAACAGGATCAGGCCCACGAAGCAGACTACCGTGTCGAGCATGTAAAAATTAAAAAACATGCTCACCAGTCCCATGATGATCAGGGCGATAAGCCCCATACCGATCATGGGGCCAAAGCCCGACAGGTCGCGCTTGGTGATGAGGCCCACCGCCGCCATCACCCCAAAGTACAGCGAGGTGACGCCAAAAACAAAGATGGTAGCCGTCACGTCATACATCAAAAATAGGGTGGAGAAGACGATACCGGTGGTCACCGCATAAGCGATAAAGGTAATACGGGCCGCCGTCAGCGACATCTTCTGCAGGCGGGCGGTGAGTACCACCACCAACACCAGCTTGCCTATCAGCAGGGCCAGCGGCATCCACGGGGTCACGAACAGCGCCAGCACTGCACCGGTGGCGTACAGCCCATAAGAAGTGGCAAAGGTGATGGCCAGAGCAATAAACATCCACAGGTATGTCTTGGCTACATGTCTGTACAGCGGGGTCTTCACATTTTGCTCGGTGCCGATCCAGGCACCGGTCTGTGCGTCGTACATAGATAGATTACCTCCTCTTTCTATTTAGTAACAGTATACTGTATCAGGTTCTCTATTTCAACTGCCACCGCCCGTTTTATCCCGCTAAAAACCGCCGCCGGCAGCGCTCTGCCAGCAGCGGTCATTTTGAGACCAGACCGTAGCGGCTCAGGTAAACAGCTCGGTCTTCGAGTTCATATACACGCTCATCACGATGCCGATAGCCAGGTACAAGACCATCACCGAGGTGCCCCCAGCGCTAAAAAACGGCAGCGTCAGGCCGATGACCGGCATCACACCGATGCACATGCCCACATTGGCCAGTATTTGAAACAGCAGTACGGCAAAAATGCCCACACACACAAAGTAGCCCTGCTTGTCCGCCGAGCGCCGGGCCACAAACAGCGTTTTGCCCGCCACCGCCAGCAGCAGCCCCACTACCAGCAGGCAGCCGATAAAGCCCATCGTCTGTCCCACATAGCTAAAAATAAAGTCGTTGCGCATGTAGGGCACTTCCCGCGGCACATTGTCGCCAAACAGCCCCAGGCCAAATATCTTGCCGCTGCCGATGGCGATCTTGCTCTGTAACGGCTGAAAGCCCACCCCCTGCGGGTCCAGTTCGGGGTTAAATATGGTCAAAAACCGCTTTTTCTGGTGGCTGGAGAGGATGAAATTCCAAAACACCGGCACTGCCGCCGCCGCCAGTGCCAGCCCGGCCAGCACATACCGCCACGAGATACCGGCGGCGAACAGCATCGCCACAAAGATCACCGCAAAAGCCAGTGCCGTGCCGTCGTCGCCCTGCAGATGGATCAGCAAAATAGGCGCCGCCCCGTGCAGACAGAGCATGAGCACATTTTTATACTGATTGATGTTGTCCCCCACTGCATTCAGGTGCATGGCAAAGGTAAAGATGAACGAGAGCTTGGCCAGCTCGGTGGGCTGAAAAGTCATACCAAAAGGCATCGGCAGCCAGGCTTTGTCGTCGGCGCCTGGGTTTTGGATACCAAATACAAAAGTAGCCAGCACCAGCGCCCAGCAGATCACCACGTGGTACTTCCAAAAGGTAAACCCCACATGAAAGTCCAGTTTCGAGATGATCACCGCCGCCACGACCCCGATAGCCGTGGCGATAGCCTGGGTCATCACCACCCGAATACTCAAAAATTCGTAGAACACCTGCGACGAAAGCAGCACGAGAGACATGCCGCTACAGGTAAAGCACAGCAGCCACAGCACCTTGTCGGTGCGCCGAAAATAGTCGGCCACCGAGGCGGTCAATTTTTTTAACATAAATATGGACCTCTCTTGAAAACGGGACGGCAACGCCGCCCGAAAAACACCTCTTACGCGATCAGCCGGGCCGCCGCGCGGCAACCCGCAGATAGAATAGGTTCATTGTACTAAAAAAACCGGGGTTATTCAAGGAAATGCGCAGTTTAATTCGCTGGCTGAATATGCTATACTTATTTTTGATACCTGCGGCACGGCCCCTGCTACGGCGGGCAAAACGGCCCTTTTAGGGCCGCATTTATGTGCCGCCGTTCACCAATTGTTTACATGCCGGCGCAGCCAGGGGCATCGCCGGACGACTTTGATACAGGGGTGAGGATATGCTGACCGATATTGAGATCGCCAGCCAGTGCCGCATGCGGCCCATAAAAGAAGTTGCCGCCCAGCTGGGCATCGACGAGTCCGAGTACGAGCCGTACGGCCACTACAAAGCCAAACTGACCCAGCCGCTCTTCGACCGGCTGCGCGGCCGTCCCGACGGCAAGCTGGTGCTGGTGACCGCCGTCAACCCCACCCCCGCCGGCGAGGGGAAGACCACCACCACCGTAGGGCTGGGGCAAGCCATGCAAAAACTGGGAGAAAACTGTGTCATCGCCCTGCGCGAGCCGTCGCTGGGGCCGGTGTTCGGGGTAAAGGGTGGGGCTGCCGGCGGCGGCTACGCCCAGGTGGTGCCCATGGAGGATATCAATCTCCACTTCACCGGCGACATGCACGCCATCACCGCCGCCAACAATCTCATCTGCGCCTGCCTCGATAACCACCTGCAGCAGGGAAATCAGCTGGGGATCGATCCGCGGCGGGTGGTATTTAAGCGCGCCATGGACATGAACGACCGGGCCCTGCGGCAGATCGTGGTGGGGATGGGCGGTCCTTTGAGCGGCATACCTCGGCAGGATGGATTTCTCATCTCGGTAGCCAGCGAGATCATGGCCATCCTCTGTCTGGCCGACGATCTGCACGATTTAAAACAGCGGGTGGGGAACATTCTGCTGGGCTATACTTTCGGCCGCCAGCCGGTTTACGTGCGCGACCTGCATATAAGCGGCGCGGTCACCGCGCTGCTCAAAGACGCCATAAAACCCAATCTGGTGCAGACGCTGGAGGGAACGCCGGCCATTTTACACGGCGGCCCGTTTGCCAACATCGCCCACGGCTGTAACTCGGTGCGGGCCACTCGTCTGGCACTCAAGCTGGGCGACTACTGCTTTACCGAGGCGGGCTTCGGCTCCGACCTGGGGGCCGAGAAATTTTTAGATATCAAGTGCCGCCAGGCGGGCCTTGCCCCCAGTGCCATCGTGGTGGTGGCCACGGTGCGGGCGCTCAAGTATAACGGCGGCGTCAAAAAAGATGCACTGCAGCAAGAGGATCTGGCAGCGCTGCAGCGCGGTCTGCCCAATCTGGTGGCCCACGTGCAGAATATGCAGCAGTACGGGGTGCCGGTGGTGGTGGCTCTCAACCACTTCTACGCCGATACCGGGGCCGAGATCGCCGCCGTGGGCGCCTGTCTCGACGAGCTGGGCGTGCCCTGGGCGGTATCCGATGTGTTCGCCCGCGGCGGCGATGGCGGCACCGATGTGTGCCGGCTCATTTTAGAGGCCTGCCGGCAGCCCAGCCACTTCTCCCCCATCTACAGCGAACAGCTGCCCATCGAGGAGAAGATCGCGGCCATCGCCCAAAAGATCTACGGCGCCGACGGGGTGGACTACTCCGCCGCCGCCCAAAAGCAGATCGCCCAGATCGCGGCACTGGGGTACGGCAAAACGCCGGTCTGTATCGCCAAGACCCAGTACTCGCTGTCGGATGACCCGGCCAAACTGGGCCGGCCTACCGGCTTTCGCCTGCAGGTAAAAGAGGTGCGCCTCTCGGCCGGGGCCGGGTTCGTGGTGGCGCTGGCCGGCGACATCATGACCATGCCCGGCCTGCCCAAAGTCCCGGCGGCCGAGAGTATCGATATCGACGACGAGGGCAATATCACGGGGTTGTTTTAGTATGGAATTTATCACCGAGAGCACACAGCAGACCGAGGCGCTGGCCAAAAAGCTGGCTCGCCGGCTGCGCCCGGGCGACGTGGTGGCCTACCGCGGCGGCATGGGGGCGGGCAAAACTGCCTTTACCCGCGGGTTGGCCGCCGGCCTGGGCGCCACCGGCGAGGTGTCCAGCCCCACCTTTGCCATCGTCAACGAGTACCCGGGCCCGCTGCCGCTCTATCACTTCGACATGTACCGCATCCTGGATCTCGACGACCTGGAGACTACCGGCTACTACGACTATCTGGATGCCGGCGACAGCGTACTGGCCATCGAGTGGAGCGAGAACATCCAGCCGGCCCTGCCGGAACACACCATCTACATCACCATCCAGCCGCTGAGTGAAGACCGGCGGCGCATCGTGGTAGAAAATCTTGAGAGGGGCGCCTGACCGATGCGGATACTGGCACTGGATACCTCGGCCAAATCGGCCTCCTGTGCAGTGTGGGAAAACGATGTGCTGTTGGCCGAGAGTTTTATAAACACCAGGCTCACCCACAGCGAAACGCTGATGCCCATGCTGCACAGCACATTGCAAAATGCCAAGCTGCAACTTGGCGATACCGACTATCTGGCCCTCACCCACGGGCCGGGCTCATTTACCGGGCTGCGCATCGGCACCGCGGCAGTCAAGGGGCTGTGTGCTGGGTTGCAGCGGCCCTGTGTGGGCGTCTCCAGCCTCGAGGCCACCGCCTATAACCTGCTGGGCTGGCACGGCTATATCGTGCCGGCCATGGACGCCCGACGCGGCCAGGTATACACCGCCGCCTTTTTGTGCGATGAGAGCGGTATCCGCCGCCTCACCGATGACTGTGCCGCCGATGCCGCCGGCGTACTGACGGCCTGCAGCGACGAAAATTTACCGGTATATTTACTAGGCGACGGAGCCAGCTTGTGCTATAATACTGTAGGGGCAGACAGCCGGGTGCGCTTGGCGCCGGCCCACCTGCTCTTTACCCGCGCCGGGGCAGTTGCCCAATGCGCGGCCGCACACATACAAAAAGGCGAGGCCGGCCCCGCCCGCGACCTGGGTATCTCCTATATCCGGCTGTCGCAGGCCCAGCGGGAATTGGCCCAACGCCAGCAGTCGGCGCCGAGTGGGGCTGACTGATAGGTACTTACCTCTGATCGCAGCCCGCCAGCACTGCGCACGGCGGGCAGATACTGTGAAATGCGCCGGGCGCAGCGGCAGAATGGAGCTGTTTACTATGAAATTGTCAGTTGGTTGTGACCACGGCGGCTACGAGCTGAAAGAAGCGGTGCTCAAGCACCTGGACGAAAAAGGTATCGCCTACATCGACTGTGGCTGCCACGGCGAGAGCGTGGACTATCCGGTCATCGCCAAAGAGGTCTGCTCCCACATCGTCTCCGGCGAATGCGAGTGCGGTCTGCTGTTCTGCGGCACCGGCATCGGTATCTCGATGGCAGCCAATAAGGTCAAGGGCATTCGCGCCGCCTGCTGCTCAGATTACTACAGCGCCAAATACACCAAAATGCACAACAACGCCAACGTGCTGTGTATGGGCGGTCGGGTGCTGGGCCCGGGCGCTGCCTGTGAACTGGTCGACGTGTACCTCGAGACCGAGTATGAGGGCGGCCGCCACCAGCGCCGTATCGATATGCTCACCGAGCTGGACAACGAGAGATAACTCCCCCGCCGGGACGTGTAAAGTAAAGAGAGGGAATTGACTATGGCCAAAAAGACCTTTATCATGGACCATCCGCTGATCAAACACAAGATCTCGCTGCTGCGCGACAAACACACCAGCACCAAAGAGTTCAGAGAGCTGGTCTCTGAGATCGCCATGCTGATGTGCTACGAGGCGACCCGCGACCTGCCCTTAAAAGAGGTGGAGATCGAGACTCCTGTCGCCACCGCCAAAGCGCAGATCATCTCGGGCCGCAAGATCGCCTTCGTGCCCATCCTGCGCGCCGGTCTGGGCATGGTGGAGGGCATCCTCAACCTGGTGCCCTCGGCCAAGATCGGCCACGTGGGCCTGTACCGCGACCCCGAGACCATGAAGCCGGTCGAGTACTACTGCAAAATGCCCACCGATATCGGCGAGCGCGACGTAGTGGTCCTCGATCCCATGCTGGCCACCGGCGGCAGCGCCATCGACGCCATCGGCCTGGTCAAGAGCTATAATCCCCGCTCGATCAAATTCATGTGCATCATCGCCGCCCCCGAAGGGCTGGCCGCGCTGGAAGAGGCACACCCCGACGTCGAGATCTACGTCGGTGCGCTCGACGATCACCTCAACGACCACAAGTACATCGTCCCCGGTCTGGGCGATGCCGGCGACCGTATCTTCGGCACCAAATAATCTCTTTTGCACCATCTTTTGTACATAGGTGTTCCGGCATAGTCACCGGTACCAAAATAGGGGCGGGACAGCAGCTGTGCTGTCCCGCCCCTATTTATTTGCATATCGGCAGCATCGCTTTAGCTGTACTGCTCTACGCTCTCGGCCACCAGGTCCCAAAAGCGCTCCTGATCCAGTGTAATGCCCACTTTGCAGTTGGGCGCCTTATCGCCGTACACGTGGTAGTAGTCGCACAGAGTGCGGCCATAACTGGGCCCACCGGTGATATCCACCTCGGCGTACATATCCTGCACGGTGAAGATGGTGGGGTCGATGAGGTAGGCCACACAGGTGACGTCGTGTACCGGGCCGCCATCCAGGCCGTAGGCGTCGTGCTGGGTCTTGTGGGTAAAGCGCATGATGTCGCCAAACAGCTTGCCGGCGCGGTTGCCTATGGCCTCCATGCGCTCGATCACCGCCATGGTGCAGGCAGTCTGATTGGTCAGGTCCAGCCCCATCATCACCAGCGGCACACCAGAGGAGAACACCACGTGAGCGGCTTCGGGGTCGGCGTAGATGTTAAACTCGGCGGCCGGGGTGGTGTTCCCCAGCCCATAGGCCCCGCCCATAAGTACGATCTGTTTGATCTTGGGCACAATGGCCGGCTGGGCGCGCATGGCCACAGCGATGTTGGTCAGCGGGCCTACCGGCACCAGGGTGATATCGCCGTCAGAGGCCATCAGTGTGTCGATGATGAACTGCACCGCACCGATCTTCTCCTCGCAGCGGGTCAGCGGCTCAAATACCGGGCCGTCCAGTCCGCTCTCGCCGTGGATATTGGCCGCCACCACCTGCTGGCGGACCAGCGGCAGCGGCATGCCGGCATACACCGGCACATCCAGCTCCAGGGTCTGGCAGATGTGCAGCGCGTTGGGCAGCGTCTTGTCCAGCGTCTGGTTGCCGGCCACCACCGTGATGCCCAGCAGGTCGATGGCCGGGTGCTTGGCCGCCAGCATAATGGCGATAGCGTCGTCGTGACCCGGGTCGCAGTCGAGAATGATCTTCTGTCTGTCCATGATATACCTCTCCCTCTATGGCCGCCCCGTGTTGGGGCACAAGGTGTATTTCGTTGTTTGTAGTATAGCAGTGGCCGTGCTATACTGTATATGAGATTTCTCATATTTCGGGAGGGATACCGATGCAGCAGATAAACGATGCCAAACTGCGCGCCCATTTTTTGCAGCGATCCGACTTTTTACAGTGCTTTTCTTTCGACGCTGCCCCCTATACCCAGCTGTACCACGCCGAAGCGACCGACTATATCGTCAGTGAAGGCGCGCAGCTGCACCACCTGTTTTACCTGGTAGCAGGGCGGGCCAAGCTGTACCTCACGCTGCCCAACGGCAAGGTGTCGCTGATCGACTTCTTTAAAGCCCCCTGCTTTGTAGGGGAGATGGAACTGCTTGGCATCCAGCGGCAGTCGCGGGCGGTACAGGCGCTGGTGCCCTGCTACTGCCTGGCCCTGCCGGTAGACCGCTGCCGCCAGCAGCTGCTGCAAGACGCCCGCTTTCTGCGCCGCCTGTGCGATTACCTGGGCAGTAAAAACTACCGTACAGTGCTCTCCCTATCGCAAAATAAAGGTTTTCCGCTGGAAAACCGGCTGGCGCAGTTTTTATTGATCGCCGCCCCCGAGGGCTGGTACCGCGAAAAGCACGGCCACGCCGCCGAGTATCTGGGCGTATCGTATCGGCATCTGCTGTATGTGCTGGCCGATTTCGTGCGCCTGGGCTACATCGCCAAAGACGAAGGCGGCTACCGCATCGCCGACCGGCCAGCCCTGCTATCTCTGGCCCGCGAGATGGACCCCCAGTGGGAGCTCCCCTAGCCCGTCTTCCCTGCACAAAAGCACCCTACAGGCACACGATATCGTGTGCCTGTAGGGTGCTTTTCCTTCTGCTGTCTATAAGCATACACCGGGGCAGTATCTCTACCGGCGCAAACGGTCTTTCTCGGTAATGGGCCGCAGCACCCGGCAGGGGTTGCCCACCGCCACCACTTTAGGAGGAATATCGCGGGTGACCACACTGCCGGCGCCGATGACCGCCTCGTCGCCGATGTGCACGCCGCCCAAAATGGTGGTATTGCCGCCAATCCACACCCGGTCGCCCACCGTAATGGGCCGGGCCACGATATCGCCGGCCAGCCGCTCGTCGGCCAGCAGCGCGTGGTCCGAGGTGAAAAAGCACACCCGCGGCCCCATCATCACCTCCCGGCCAATGGTCACCGGTGCACAGTCCAGCCAAATGCTCCCCTGATTGACAAAGCTGCCCGCCCCCAAGGTGACGAAAAAGCCAAACTCCATCGAAAACGGCGGCACGATATGCGCCCCTTCTCCCCGGTCGTGCAGCAGCTCATCCAGGGCGCGCTGCATACCCGTCTCATTCTGCTGCCCGTAGCACTGGGTGTAGCGGGCTATAGCGGCCGCCGCCTGCTTACGGCGATCAGCCAGCCATGGGTCAAAGTCGTCGTAGGGCCGCCCCGCAGCCATATCCTCTAAAAGTTGCCGGTGTTCGCGCATCGCAAGCTCTCCTCTCCCCGTCCGCTCCGGTCCCGGCGGCAAACGTCTCTCTACCACCACTGTATAAGCTGACTCAGGTCCCGTCAAGGACAATTGCCTCTTAAAGCACACATCGGGTAGCTTCCGCTTTTCCACCATTAAAGTGCCCCGATCCCACAGGTCTCCATAGTCTCCCCATCGGCCATCCATGCCGCTGCGCCCCGGCAAAACGCGATCTCCCCGCTCCCGCACGCCAGCAAAAAAGCCGGCAGCTACACGCCACCGGCCTTTTCAAAAATACCGCCGCACCCGCTGCATATACCGGCGGTAGTCGTCGCCAAACTGCCGCTGGCACCAGCGCTCTTCCGCGCGGATGATCCAGTGCGCCGACACCTGAAACACCGCCACCAGCGCCGCCAAAAGCCACGACTGCACCAGCAGCGCACAGCCGGCAAAGATCGCGAGATACGCCACATACATGGGGTTGCGCGACAGCCGGTACAGCCCCTTCACGCTCATCTTCCCAGGCGGCGTGGCGGCAAAAGCCACCACCGCTGCCGCCAGCAGCGCCAGCCCGGCAATATACACCGCCAGCCCACCGGCAAACAGCCACGCCGGCCGGGTCTGTATCTGCGATACGCCGATGTAGACGATGATCGCCACACTAGTCAGCTGGTACAGCCAGTAGGCCACTCTCTCGCCCCCCTGTATGGGGGCAAAATGGGCCGCGCGCAGCACCGACTCCCGGCCGTATCGACCCAGCAGCCCAAAGCGCACACCAAAAAATGGGAGCAGCAATAAAAACCCCATTCCCGCACCCCTTCCTTCTGTCGCACCGCGGCCCAACGTGCCGGCCGATGTGATCCATGTACCGATCGATCACACCGCCGCACAGGGCCTGCCTAAAGCAGCTGCTGCAAACTGTCTTTTTCGGTGATGGGCCGCAGCACCCGGCAGGGGTTGCCTACCGCCACCACGCCCGGTTCGATATCGCGGGTCACCACGCTGCCGGCCCCCACTACCGAGCCAGCCCCAACCGTCACTCCGCCCATGAGGATAGCGCCGCCGCCGATCCACACGTCGTCCTCTACGGTGATGGGGCGGGCGGTTATAAGCCCGGCGGCCCGCTCCTGCGGCAGTAGCGCGTGGGTGGTGGTGTAAAAGCACACCCGCGGCCCGATGAGCACCCGCTCGCCGATGACCACTGGCGCGCAGTCCATAAAAATACTGCCCTGGTTGATAAAGCTGTCTTTGCCCAGCGATATGAACGACCCCAGCTGCACAGAAAACGGCGGCAGGATAAAGGCGCCGGGCCCACAGTGGCCCAGCAGCTCTTTTAAGATGGCGGTCATACCGGCGTTGTCGCCGCTTTTTTGGCAGGCGGTATATCGCTCGGCCAGTGCTGCCACCTCGCCCCGCCGGGCCTGCAGCCGGGGGTCAAAGTCGTTAAAAGTCTTGCCGGCGGCCATGTCGGCCATCAGCTGCTCTGGCAACTGCAAGTCGGTATCCCCCTTTTTAGGTGTTGGCGGCCAACCGGTCGCACAGCGCCCGGTCCGGCGTTACATAAGCCGAGTAGTTCTGGTCAAAGATCACCATCCCCGGCTTGGCCGCCGGCGGCTTTTTGATGTTCTTTACCAGCGTGTAGTCCACCGTCACCTGCGCAGCCGGCCCGGCTTTGGAGTGGGTGGCGGCAATGATGGCCGCCTGGGTAAAGGCCCGCTCGGGGATCGCGTCAAAATCCTCTCCCCCCGTCAGCAGGATCACATGGCTGCCGGGGATCGACTTGGTGTGAAACCAGATGTCCCACCTCTCGGCGGTGCGCAGTGTCAGCTGGTCGTTTTGCAGGTTGTTGCGGCCCACCAGCACGGTGTAGCCGTCGTCCAGCACAAATTTCAGCGGGTCGCGGGGGCGGGTCTTTACCTTGGCGTGCAGCCGTTTCACATAGCCCTGCCCGGCCAGCTCCTGCCGGATCTGCGCCAAGTCGTCCTCGCCGGTGGCGCGGGTCAGGCTGTCAAACACGCTCTCCAGGTAATCGAGCTCCTGCTGCCCCTGCTCGATGAGTCCGCGCAGCTTCTTCTCAGCCGTGTCCAGTTTTTTGTATTTCTTGTAGCAGTGCTGGGCATTTTGCGCCGGGGTCAGGCGGGGGTCCAGCGGGATCTCCACCTCCTCCAGCGCCGGGCTGTAATAGTTTTGCAGCTGCACCGACTTCTGCCCCTTTTGCAGCTGGTACAGGCTGCTCGAGAGCAGGTCCCCCCACACCCGGTATCGGTCGCGGTCGGCACAGTCCAGCAGCTCCTGCCGCTGCGCCGCCAGCTTGCGCTGGATGCGCTCGGTCTTTTGCAGGATCAGGCCAAACAGGTCGCCGCTCTTCTGCTTCATGCGGTGGTAGGTGTCGCGCTCGGCGTAGTAGCTGTCCAGCAGCTGCCCCATCGTCTCAAAGTGGCGGGTCTCATAGGGGTAGCCAAACTGGGCCAGGTCTAAAAACGACAGGTCCTTGGGCGCTTTCTCGCCGTCGAGCACCATTGTCGGGGCGGGTGTGCCCTGCTGCAGCACCGCCTGCAGGTTGCCGATAAAAAAGCGCAACCGGTCCATCTGGTCCTTTTCCAGCGCATCCAGCTTTTGCCAGTGGCACACATAGTGCTCGATCTCGCCGGCCACCACCGGCGAGATACCCGCCAGCGCCTTCATAGCTGCCCGGTGCAGGTCGCCGTCAAATTTGTCGGCCACTGCCTGCGCCGCCTCCTCGCGGCTGGCGGTAAACAGGCTCAGCTTGTTCTGGGCCGGCGGCAGCTGATACTGCATGCCCGGCAACACCTGCCGCACCGAGGACATCGACAGATCCACCCGCTTTACCGAGTCGATGATGCGCCCCTTTTCACCGATGAGGATGATGTTGGAGTGGCGGCCCATGATCTCGCAGGCCAGCGTCAGCTGCACCGGGTCGCCGATCTCTGAGGTGCAGGCAAAGTCCAAAAACACGATGCGCTCGCTGTCGGGCTGGCGCACCGCCAGCAGCTTGCCGCCGGTCAGGTGCTTGCGCAGCAGCATGCAAAACATGGGCGGCACCTGGGGGTTCTGGTAGCTCTGCCGGGTCACATGCAGCCGCGGCGCGTCGGCACGGGCCGACAAAAACAGCTTGCAGCCCACCCCCGCACCGCTCATCGTCAGCACCAGTTCCTCTTTCGAGAGCTGGTGTACCTTGGTGATGCGGCCGCCCAGCGCCGCCTGCTCGATCTCGCGGCACACAAAGTGCAGGCTCAGTGCATCCAGCGCCATTACAAAAACACCTCCACGTCCTGTTCATCGGTCAAAAAAATGGGCACCGTACCGGCCAGCACCTCTTTCAGGGCCGGCAGCACCACCACCTCGGTGGCGTAGTGGCCGGCGGCGATCAGCGTCACGTCCCGCTGCCGGGCATACAAAAATTCGCTGTACTTGGCCTCGCCCACCAATAGCGTGTCCGCCCCGGCGGCCACGGCGGCGTCCACCAGGTCTCCCCCCGCGCCCGAGCAGATGGCCACCCGCTGTACTGTGCGGCTGCCCGGCGCGCAGCGCACCCCGCCGGCGCCCAGGCACTGGCGAACATGCCGGGCATAGTCGGCCGGGCCGCACACCCGGTGGGGCGTCCCCACCCGGCCCAGCCCGTCGGCGCACAGCGGCGCGCATCCGGTCACCCCCACCGCCGCGGCCAGGCAGTCGTTCACACCGCCGGTGGCAATATCCAGGTTGGTGTGAAAGCTGATGATCGCCAGCCCCCTCTGTACCGCCCGGTACACCGGCTGCAGCGGGGTCAGCGCCTTTATGGGGCGAAAGATCACCGGGTGGTGGGTGACGATGAGGTTGGCCCCGTTTCGCCCCGCCTGGTCGATGGCCGCATCGGTCACGTCCAGCGCCAGCTGGATGCCGGTACACGCCGCCTCACCGTCGCCGGCCAGCAGTCCCACGTTATCCCACTCGCAGGCCAAAGCGGTGGGGTAGTGTTCTTCTAATCGTGCCAGTATATCTAAAATGCGCATAGCAGATCCCTCTCTGTGTAAATGTCATCGGCAGGCGGCTACATCCCCGTCGGCGGTGCAAAAATGCCCGCGATCGGTCCGGTCGCGGGCAGTGCCGGGGGCTCGGTGCCGCTGCACCGGGTCGTGTGCCCGGTTACCGGCTAGTAGAGCTTTTGCACGTCGACGATCAACCTGTCGATGTGGCCGGTATCTTTCTGCTGGGCCAGCAGCCCGGCTTTGCGGTCATAGAGCATCTTGAGCACCCCGTCGTAATAGGCGGCCTTCTGCTCATCGGCACAAAACGGCACCATGCCCACCAGGCTCTGCAGCGGCGATATGCGCTCCTTTTCCCCGGTATAGCACACCAGCATCACTGTGTATACCTTGCCCCGCTCGCACACCACCCGCTCCTTGACCACCGCAAAGCCCTGCTTGCCCAAAAATATCCGCAGCACTCCAGCGTGGGTCATGGGCTGCAGCACCAACGTGCACTGCGGCTGGCGCAGCCAGTCGCAGCGGTCGATGATGCCGCAGATGGTGTGTCCGCCCATTCCGGCGATGATAACGGTGTCCACCGGCGGCACCCCGTCGAGCCCGTCGGTGTGGATGCAGGTGATGGGCAGGTCGGCCCGCTCGGCCAGCCGCTGCGCCTTTTGTAAAGACGGCAGCGACACATCGCAGCAAAGGCCCCGCTCCACCTTGTTCTGCTGCAGCAAGTAGGCCATCAGCAGGCCGTGGTCGCAGCCCACATCGGCGGCGCTGCCGCCGGCGGGCACCATGTCCGCTACCATCTGCAGCCGTTTATCGAGTGACCTGGGCATCTTTCGCGCTCGCTTTCTCCCGGTCTATCCGGGCAAAGTCTTTTTCCTGTACATGCATGATAAACGAGGAGATATACTGGGTCAGCACCAGCACCAGCATACCGGTCACCACCATGAAAGTGGTGTTGGGCAGCACCGCCATCATCACCGTGCCCAGGGCACCGCCAATGCCGATACACACCTGGCTGAACACGATGAACTCGGCGCTCAGGGGTTTGGCGCCCGGCACCTTGTCCACCGACAGGTAGAACATGGTGGTGTAGCCGGTATCCATCACACAGCCCAAAAAGCTGTTGATCACCGCAAAGAACATAATGGTGGTGACGTTGAGGCCAAAGTACAGCAGCGCCGTGGCCATTGCCAGTGCCGTGACCGAGCTGTAGAGCAGCTTTACGCGGTTTTTGTCGCGCATCACGCGGCCGCACACCCAGTTGGCCAAAATGGCCGCCAGCCCCACCAGCAGGTTGTTGGTGCCCACCAGCGCCTCGCTCTGAACGATCTGGTAGATGAGCACGTTGAGAAAGAACTTCATCACTCCCGAGCGAAAGCCCTTGATGGTCTCGCTGAGGATAAAGCTGCGCCAGGTGACCGAGTGAAAGGCGATGGACAGCATCTTGCCAAACTGCGCCTTTTTCGAGTTGAAGGTGATCTGCGGCAGCCGCAGCGCCTTGTACAGCGCCACCAGCGCCACCAGCGTCGAGATGCCAAACACCACGTAGTAGCCCGCCAGCCCCTCAAAGCGCGAGATGAGCAGGCCGGATAAAAACGGCATCCCCAAACTGATGACGCCGTTGGTCACCCCCATAAAGGCCACCGTCTGCCCGGCGTTGCCCTGGCTGGAGAACTGGGCCACCGAGTTGAGGTAGGTCATCGAGAAAAAGCCCTGTCCAATAGCCGCCAGCAGCGCAATGAGCACCACGAACTGGTCCAGTCGGCTCATCACCACAAAAAAGGTGACGTACATCGCCAAACTGTCGACGATGGCGATGGTAAACGTCGTCTTGCCCGAAAAGCGTCGCATCATGGGCACGCAGAGAATGCTCATCACCGGCGAGAGCACCATCATGATGGTGTTGTACTGCATGACGGCAGTGTTGTCGCCGGTCAGCTTTAAAAACAGCGTGTTGACGAAGATGGAGTGCAGGTTCATAAAGATCTGATAACAGATGTTGACCTGCAGCACCTGTAAAAACTTGCTCGATACGTCTTGGATACCCAAAAACTGCTTGATACGGTCGGATGTGGTGAACTGTTCTGCCAACTCTAAAAGCCCCTCTCAACGGTGGTGAAACGGGGCGGTATCGCCGTCCGACCGCCGTGCCGCCGGCGGCCGGGACAATTGTCCCGCCCCTGTCAAAGTACAAAAGCGGCCACCTGGTGGCCGCCCTTGGCTGTGTTCGCTACTCGCCCTGTGCGATGGCGTCGTTTAGCTTCTGCACCAGCGCCGCGCAGTCGGTGCCATGTACGGCACAGGCCTGCTCAACGGTCTCGCCGCGAGACATGGGGCACCCCAGGCAGTGCATGCCGATCTCTAAAAAATAGGGGGCCAGCTGGTCGTTATAATCGAGGATATCGCCGATGACGGTGTCTTTGGTGATGGTCATGGTAAGATCTTCCTTTCTATTGTCACAATATATGGTAGCGCCTGTACAGGCGCCGATACGGCGTACACGGGTCCGGCGGGCGTCCGCCCACTGACCTCGCTGATATTATACCCGTTTTGTCCATTTGTGACAAGGGGCCTACCGCGTTTTCCCCACAAAATCCACCGGTCGGGCGGCATGCCCTCCATCTGCTCCTCGCTCCACACCGGTTGCCATCTCCTTTTTTCGCCGTTGTGTTCTGCCACCGGTGCGCACATCCGGCCGCGGGCGCCAAAAAGGCAGGGCCAGCGGCTCATCGCCCTGCTCGGCCCCGCCCAACCCCACCCCGGCGCTCAGCGCCTAGCTCTCTATTTTCTCGCCGTGCTCGTGCAGCTTCTGTACCGGCACCTGCAGTTGGGTGCGGTAGTCGGCCGGCGAATGTACGTCGGCCGGCGAGGCGATCGCTTTGCCCCGAATGGGTCCGGTCATGCGGTAGCCGTTTTCCTCTACCCAGGTGGCCAGCGCCTGGGTGGCGGCAGCATAGCCGTCGTAGGGTCCGGCAAACTCCACCGCGGCCGCCAGCGGTATCGCCGGCAGCGTGTGGCAGCTGTAGGGGGGTGGCGCCTCTACGGGCGCCGCCAGCGGCACCGCCACCTCCACATCCACATCCTGGTCGCGAAATTCCTCGTCGTGGTAGATCGAGTATCCACCCTGATCGCAGGCAACGCCCACCTCCGCCATGTAGCGGCACAGCCGGTGCCACAGCTCTCCCTCCCGCTGGTAATCGGGCAGCGTGTCCCGCAGCGACAGCACGGTCTCGGCCGGCAAGCTGGTCAGTTTTACCTCATAGGTCATATCTCTGCGCTCCTTTTCTAGCGCGCCGCAAAAGGCGGCGATCCGCTCCAGCTTTGTCTGTTCGTCGGCGATCGTCGCCCGCACCGCCCGCTCCTTTTTTCGCAGTGCGGCGCCCATGGCCGCCGCGTCGCCAAAACAGGGCAGCAGCGCCGCGATCTCCTCTACGCCAAAGCCCATGTCCCGCAGCGCCACGATGCGCGCCAGGTCGGTCAGCTGGGCGGCGCTGTACAGCCGGTAACCGGTAAAGTGGTCTACCCGGTCCGGGTGCAGCAGCCCGCACTGGTCGTAATAGCGCAGCATCCGCGCCGAGACCTGGGCCAGCCGTGAAAATTCGCCGATCTTAAACATACAAAGTTCTCCTCTCTCATACATGCGTTCCGGTCCGCACTTACAGCATAGACCTTGGCACTGTGTCAAGGTCAAGAGCGGCGGCAAAAAATTTTATTTTTCCCCCACCCAATATACGATATCGGCGGCGACGGCGGGCGGTCGCCGCACGCCGTCCACCACTTTCCATCCTGCCGCGCTGCTGCCCGCAAAATAGTTGTGTTGACAACTATTTTGCACCGTCGTATACTAAAATATGAAAAGAGAGAGCAATGAAAGGTGTGATGCAGCATGTCCGATACGGCCGCACAGGAAGCAAAATACAAAAAAATGGTAGAGACCCCCATCCCCAAACTGGTGGTGTCTCTGGCGGTGCCCACCATCATCAGCATGATGGTCACCTCTATCTACAACATGGCCGATACCTTTTTCGTGGGCCAGATCGGCACCAGCGCCACCGGCGCGGTCGGCGTGGTATTCTCGCTGATGGCCATCATCCAGGCCATCGGCTTTACGCTGGGCATGGGCTCGGGCAACTACATCTCGCGCCTGCTGGGCCAGCGCGACCATGAGCGCGCCCAGCAGGTGGCCTCCACCGGCTTTGTCACCGCCCTTATCGTGGGCGCGGTGGTGGCGGTGCTGGGGCTTATCTTCATCGATCCGCTGGTGCGCATGCTCGGCGCCACCGAGACGATTCTCCCCCACGCCCGGGCCTATGCCCAGTACATCCTCATCGGCGCGCCGTACATGGCCGCCTCCTTCGTGCTCAACAACATCCTGCGCTTTCAGGGTAACGCCATCTACGCCATGGTGGGCCTCACCGCCGGCGGCGTGCTCAACATCATCCTCGACCCCATCTTCATCTTCGGGCTGGGTATGGGCACCGGCGGCGCGGCGCTGGCCACCATCATCAGCCAGTTCGTCAGCTTCCTCATCCTGTTTTACAACTGTCAGGGCAAAGGCGGCGGCATCAAGGTGCGCTTTACTTCCTTTAAGCCCTGCTGGTCTATCTATAAAGAGATCCTGCGCGGCGGTCTGCCCTCCTTCTACCGGCAGGGCCTGGCCAGCATCTCCACCATCTGCCTCAATTTGGGCGCCGGCCCCTTCGGCGACGCCGCCATCGCCGCTATGAGCATCGTCGGCAAGGTGTTCATGTTCGCCTTCTCCATCCTGCTGGGCTTCGGGCAGGGCTTTCAGCCGGTGTGCGGCTTCAACTACGGTGCCCAGCGCTACGACCGGGTGCTGCGCGCCTTCTGGTTCTGCGTCAAGGTAGGCGTTATCCTGCTGGCCGTACTGGCGGTGGGCGGGGTGATCTTTGCCCCTCAGCTGGTCGAGCTCTTTAGAAAAGGCGACGCCGAAGTGGTGGCCATCGGGGTGGTGGCCATGCGCTGGCAGGCGGTCGTGTTCCCGCTCTCGGCCTGGGTCACCATGTGTAACATGCTGCTGCAGGCCATCGGCAAAGGCACCAAGGCCTCGATCCTGGCCATGGCCCGGCAGGGCATCTTCTTCCTGCCCCTCATCCTGGTGCTGCCCCACACCATCGGCCTGCTGGGCGTGCAGATCAGTCAGCCCATCGCCGATGTGTGCACCTTCCTGTTGGCCGTCCCACTGACGGTGAGCGTCCTGCGGGAGCTCAAGCAGCAGATGTACCTGCAGCCCGGCTACGACCCCGAGACCGAGACCATGTCCCCCGCGGAGGAAACAGCAAAATGAGTGAACTGGGCGATATGCCCCGCATCAGCTATCCGGTCTCTACCCTGTACCGGCGTATGCAGCGCTATCTATCGCGCAAACTGGCCGAGGAGGGTCTGCCGGTAGAGGCCGGCCAGCTGCCGGCCCTGCTGCACACCTACTGGCACCCGGGCATCACCCAGGACGGTATCGCCGCCGGGGTGGGCATCGATAAAGGCACCGCCGCCCGGGCGCTGGCCCGGCTGGAGGAGCTGTCTCTCATCTGCCGTGTGCCCGACGAGGTCGACAAGCGGGTTCGCCGCATCCACCTCACCGAGCAGGGGCTGGCCATACGTCAGCAGGTGATGGATATCTACAGCCAGATGTACGAGATCTTATATCAGGGTCTCAGCCAGCAGGAGATCGCCCAGGCGGCGGCGCTCCTTGGCCAGCTCAGCGAAAATATGCACCGCCATCTGCGCGATACCTGCCGCGGCAAGCGCCAGCCCTGACTATCGCACATCCCTTTTACATAGCTTTATAAAAAGAGCGAGAGCCACAGCCCTTGCTCTTTTTTTCGTGCGCGCCTATCTGCAGGGGGCGGTCTCTCTCCCGGCAAGAACACATAAAGATCTTCCATTTAATATTAAGATATCATTAAATCTTCCGTTTCTATACGGCTTTATACCGTGCCGCTCAAAATCAAAGTTATCGTGTGATACCGGACTATAGCCGCTCTCAGCCCCTGCTTTTAGCTCGATTTTCGCCGATTTTCCGGGAAATCTGACGGTTACGTGGCGATACTCGTCTTGTCACTGCCAGCATAAATTGCTATACTGACAGATGTTCTTTACTTTATGTTATCTTTATACAAGGTATAAATATTACGCGGCAAGACCGCCCGGAGGAAACAGATGAAGATCATTATCGTGGGCGACGGCAAAGTGGGCGCCACCCTGACCGAACAGCTGTCTAAAGAGGGCCACGACCTGACGGTGATCGACCGCCGGCCCCAGGCCCTGCAGAGCCTGCAAGAGACATACGACGTGCGCTGTGTCTGCGGCAACGGCGCCGCCATGGGTGCCCTGGAAGAGGCCGGCGCCGGCGAAGCCGACCTGCTCATAGCCGCCACCTCGGCCGACGAGATCAACCTCCTGTGCTGCATCACCGCCAGCAAAATGGGCAGTGCCAGCACTATAGCCCGGGTGCGCAACACCGACTACGCCCAGCAGCTGGATCTGCTCAAAGACGAGCTGGGCCTGAGCATGACCATCAACCCCGAGCGCACCGCCGCGCGGGAGATCTACCACATCCTGCGGGCCCCCTCATCGGTCAACCGCGACTTTTTCGCCGGCGGCAAGGTGGAGCTCGTCGAGCTGCACATCCCCCAAAACAGCGCTATCGTCGGGCAGCCGCTGTCAAAGCTGTATAAAAAGTCGGGGGCCAAGGTGCTCATCTGCGCCGTCACCCGTGGCGACGAGGTGGTCATCCCCTCCGGCGACTTTGTGGTGGCTGCCGGCGACAACATCCACGTCACCGCCCAGCCGCAGGATATGGCTGTGCTGCTGCGCTACCTGGGCATCAAAACGCCCCGCATCCAGGCAGTCACCATCCTGGGCGGCAGCCGCATCGCCTACTACCTGGCCACCCGGCTCATGAGCACCGGTGTGCGGGTCAAGATCATCGAAAAAGAGTACGAGACCTGCCGCCACCTGTCGCAGCTGCTGCCCGGGGCGCTCATCATCCACGGCGACGCCACCCAAAAAGTGCTGCTCGACGAGGAGGGCCTGCGCGACGCCGACGCGCTGGTGAGCCTGATGAACTTCGACGAGACCAACGCGATCGTCTCGATGTACGCCATGCAGCAGGGGCTGCCAAAAGTCATCGCCAAGATCGACCGCATCGACTATATGAACATCTTTAAAAAGATGGATGTGCAGACCTTTATCAGCCCCAAAAGGCTCATCTGCAACCACGTGCTGCGCTATGTGCGGGCCATGACCGCCTCCAGCGGCAGCTCCTTTAATACCATGTACCAGCTGGTGGGCGGCCGGGTCGAGGCGCTGGAATTTACCGCCTCCCCCGCCACCAAATACTTAAATGTCCCCTTTAAAGACGCACCGGTGCGCAGCGGGGTGCTCATCGCCTGTATCCTGCGGCGGCAAAAAGTCATCATCGCCACCGGCAACGACTGCATCCAGGACGGCGACACCGTCATCCTCGTCACCACCTCCGAGATGCAGGTCAGCGACCTCAACGACATCTTCCAGTAGCTCGTCCCCCGTCCGCGCCAAAAAACTGTCATACAGAGGAGTTTTGTTATGAATCGCCGTATGGTCGGCTACCTTTTGGGCCAGCTGATGCTGGTAGAACTGCTGGTGCTGATACCGCCGATGTTTATCTCGATGTACTGCGGGGAGTGGCACGCAGTACGGGCCTTTTTATACACCATCCTGCTGGTGGCCGCCGGCGGTCTGGCACTGCTGCGCCTCAAACCCCAAAACAAGGCCATCTACTCGGCCGAGGGGTTTGTGGTCACCGCCCTGGGCTGGGTCCTTCTCTCCTTTTTTGGGGGGCTGCCGTTTTTCTTCAGCGGTGCGATCACCAATCCGTTCGACTGCTTTTTCGAGATCGTCTCCGGCTTTACCACCACCGGAGCCAGCATTTTAAGCGACGTGGAGGTGCTGCCCAAAGGCATCCTCTTCTGGCGCAGCTTCACCCACTGGCTGGGCGGCATGGGCGTGCTGGTATTTTTGCTGGCGGTAGCGCCCGGCCACAAGAGCGGCGAGGGGCACGACCTGTACCTGATGCGGGCCGAGAGCCCCGGCCCGGCGGTGGACAAGCTCACCTCCAAGATCCGCCAGAGCGCCAAGATCCTGTACGCCATCTACATCGGCATGAGTGTACTCGAGACGGTACTGCTGCTGGCCGGCGGTATGCCGCTGTTCGATAGTCTGTGCAACATGTTCGGCACTGCCGGCACCGGCGGCTTCTCCATCAAAAACGCCAGCATGGCCGCCTACCCCAGCTTTTACCTGCAGGGGGTGGTCACCGTCTTTATGGCCCTGTTCGGGGTCAACTTCACCATCTTCTACCTGCTGCTCATCCGCGAGTTCTCACAGGCCCTGCACGACGAGGAGCTGCGCTGCTACCTCGGTATCATGCTGGGGTCCATCGCGCTGATCACCATCAACGTGCTGCCCCATTACAAGACCTGGTTCGAGGCCCTGCACCACGCCGCTTTTCAGGTGTCCTCGGTCATGACCACTACCGGCTACGCCACCACCGACTTTAATGCCTGGCCCCAGCTGTCCAAGACCATCCTGGTGCTGCTGATGATCCTGGGTGCCAGTGCCGGCTCTACCGGCGGCGGCATCAAGTCGGCCCGTATCGTGATCTTATTCAAGTCGGTGCGCAAAGAGATACGGCGCATGCTGCACCCGCGGGCAGTGCAGACGGTGCAGATGAACGGCAAACCACTGGAGGACCGCATCATCAAAGGTGTAAACGTGTTCATGGCGGTGTATTTCTGCGTGATGGGTGTCTCGTTTTTGCTGGTCTCGCTGGACGATTTTGATATGATCACCAACCTGACGGCGGTGCTCAGCTGTCTCAATAACATCGGCCCCGGGCTGGAACTGGTAGGGCCAACCGGCAACTTCGGCCACTTTTCCAACTTCAGCAAGCTGGTGCTCACTGCCGATATGTTGCTGGGCCGCCTCGAGATCTTCCCTATGTTGCTGCTGTTTAGCCCCACCGCCTGGAAGTGCCGCCGCGATATCCGCTGCCGCAAACGCGCCTAGCCTATTGGGGGTGTACTGGCCGTCAGGGCGTTACAGTACCCCGTCTTATCTAAAAAAAGAGGAGAGCAAAAGCTCTCCTCTTTTTTATCCACTGCAAACAGCTGGACCGGCTTTCCTTAAAAACGGTCTGCAGTCTGTTCCGGCCCGTGTTATCCGGTCTAAGCAGTCAGCTCCACTTTACGCCTCCCCCGCATATCTCCCGTCCCAAAAAATATGTATAAGACCACTTTCGTCTGCCGCTTTTTCTTGTGGCCAACAAATTTAAAAGCCTTTATCCAGGGTCTCAAAACTTTTTGTGCCCAACACTAGCACTTACACTAATACCAGCACACATATCCCACATCTCCCCGCCGCCCCAAGGCAAATCACTTTAATTTTCATAATTTCAGCCAAACTCTGTGCAAACAGTCACAGTTTTTACAATTTATTAATATTTAAAGTTTTATTTGATACTTTTTCGATGTTTCGACCTATATTTTCCGTTTTTTGCATATTTTAGGGTAAACTTCATTAAGAAAACTTTAGTTCTATGGAAAATTATGCTATACTTCTCAAAAATACAGGAAAGTGGCCATGGGGTATTTCCGTCTCCATTTAGGCCCTATTTTTGCGGAGGAACGCCATGAAATACACTAAAAAACTGCTGTCCGTACTGCTGTCGGTGGCATTGCTTTGTACTGCTCTGCCCACTGTGCTGCCGGTGCGGGCTGCCGACCGGGTAGACCTGGTCACCCAGCTGCCCACCGCCCTCACGCCGTCTGCCGCCTTTACCGCCATGGCGGTGGGCGGCAGCACCGACGAGCAGGGCGAAAAAGCCAACCTGTGGTTCGATTGGTCGCTCGACTCGGTCGGTGACACCAGCTATATCCAGCAGACCGGCAGCGCCTTCGCCACCAAATTTTTCGAGCAGCAAACACGCGTGCCCACCGCCGACGACTACCTGGCCGCCAGCGATGACGACCTGCCGCCGATCGGATTTCAGTTTTCCTGTATCCTATCTGACAACATTTCCGTAGAGAGCGCACAGTTGGGCGCCTTCCCCATTCAGGTCGAGGGCGAAAACATCGGCAACTACGCCATCTCTCTGTCCGGCGGCTCGCTCCTTGTCACCGGCAGCTTTGACAAATCTGTCTACGCCCGCACCTCTGTCGCCGGCCGCCACAGCATGGAACTAAACGTCGACCCGCAGGGCGACAGCGACCCCGAGTTTTCAGTGGAGCCCAAAAACGGCCAACTGCAGGTGGCGGTAGAATTTAAGACCAGTGGCGGCGGCAGCGGCCAACCCAACAGCAACTACACCCTGCAAAAATCCGCTTTGCCCCGCAGCGACACCGACCCGCACATCACCTATACGCTCGCCGCCGGGCTCAAGCCCGATGCCCCGGCCGACGCCACACTGGCCGGGCTGGTATTTTCCGATCCGATCCCCCAGGGTCTCACCGTCACCGGTGTCGAGCTCGACGGTACCGCGCTAGAGGATGTAAGCGGCTATACCATCACCGACGGCACCTTATCCGTCACCATCCCCGCTGTGGGCAGCGCCCCAGTGACCAGTGCTGTCGTCACCGTAAATACTCAGGCCGACCTGGCTACCTACCAGGCTTTTCTCGAAGGCCAGGAGCGCGCATTTCAAAATACGGCCGTGTTGCACCGAGCCGACTCGCCCAAGTCACTGGCCATCTCCGACCCGGTCACATCTGACTTGAAAGGCGCCTTTTTTGCCAAATCAGAGGGCCAACAGGTCGGCTCTAACGGCAGGCGCTACCATTGGACAGTGACCGCACAGACCTATTTTACCGGCGGGCAGGTGTGGCTGGTCGACCGCATCCAGCACATCGATACCGCCCACATGTACGAGCTGAGTGGCGGCAGCCTCTCCTACCAGCTCAACGGCAGCAGCTATACGGCAGCCCGCGACAGTAGTTTTTCTACGTCTTATAGCGCGCTCACTGCCGATATTCTGCAAAACAGCGGCCAAAACGCCCCTTTTTACTACACCTGCGACACCGATCACAACGGTATCGACGACGAAGCCGTGCTCATCATCCCCCTGACCGGAGCCCAGCTCAGCGGTCCGCTCACCTTAAAATACTGTACGCAGGTGGTGGAGCAGAGCGAGCAGGACTACCAGAACAAGGTGCTAAAAAACGACGCCACCATGCTGTGGAGCGCCGTCGGCTATGGCCCGGGGCCCGGAGAGCTGCCGGCCTTCTCGTTCTCCCTGCAAAAAGAGACCACCGCCCACTACAATCTGGGCGAAAAAACCTATTCCAAATACGACCAGGACACACGGCTGCTCACCTGGCAATTCGATGTCAATCAGTGCGGTAAAGAGATGGGCGACGTGTGCATCACCGACGTGTTAAGCGATCATAGCCAGCGGTTTGCCGCACTGCGCTGGCAGGTAAACGGCGGCGCCGCCCAGGATGTTCCTTACTGGGACGGCACGGGCACGGCACCGGCTGCTCCCTACTACCAAAAAGCCACCGACAGCGGCGCCACTTCTCTCACGATCCATCTGGGGAATATCCCCGCCGATCAGCTGTATACCTTATCTTTAGATACCGAGGTCGTAGACGCCGCCTTTTTGGCCACCCAGGGTAGTGCCGTCGATCCGGCCATCCAAAACACTGCCACTATCTACGCCAATGTCGGCGGCGCACCGCAGGTATCCGCTCTTGACGCCGGCAAAAAGCTGCCCAACACGCTCCTCACCAAAAAGGCGATCAAGCGCGACGGCAGCACCGAGGGCTCTCAGTACGACTATCAGGCCCATGCGGTAAACTGGCAGGTCACCGTCAACCCCCACCACATCCCCCTCGTCGACGGTGTACTCACCGACACGCTGCCCGTCGGCACCTCTTTTAAAGCGCTGCTGTCCGTTAGGCGCACCACCGCAGCGGGCGGCGTAAGCGACGGCGATATCAGCAGTCTCGTCGATGGGGCAGGTACAGTAACCTTTACCGACGGCAGCGCAGTAGAGCTCTCACACGATCTGGCGACAAACGATTCCGGTTTTTCGGCTGATACCGCCACCTTTACGTTGCGGCCATCCGGCGGCAACACGACCGCCGACCAGTATACTTTCACCTTTTGCACCTCGGTGGATCAGGACTACCGCGACCAGGCTTTTGTCAGTATGCAGCAACAAAAGCTGGTCAATAACGCAGTCCTCACCGGCAGCGTGGCCGACATAGTAGATGGGGCTCTTTCCCCTCTATCGGCCAGTGCCAGCGCCACCCAGACCTTTAAAGCACCACCGGCAGACAAATCCGGTCAATATCACGCCAATACCCAGTACGGCGATCTGGGAAAAGTCGATTATGCCAGCTGGAAAGTAGTGATGAACGCCGATCAGATCGATATGGCCGGTGCGTCGCTGGTGGACCAGCTGCCCAGCTGGTTCGAGCTCGACCCCTCCTCGGTCGATATTCGCGAGGCGGCGATAGATGCCGACGGCAAAGCTACGGTCAAGCCCAGGGCGGCCGCCATCACCGAGGGGCTCACCGCCGCCTATGACGGCTTTAACTTTGCCGTGCCCACGCAGTTGGCCCGCACACCGCTCATCATCACCTTTGATACGCTGCTGGTAGACAGCACCAGCGCCGGAAACATGAAAAACGGCGTCTCGCTTCGCTGGAATGACGGCCGTGAAGCAGCTACTGCCCAGGTACAGGCCAGTGGGGCGGCCGCCTTTGATGTGGGCCGCTACGCCACAGCTCTGTCGGTCCCCTACTTGCAGATCGATAAGACCAGCACCAACAACGCCGGTTTCACCGCCGATGGGCGGCCGCTGTTTGCTCTCGGCGGCGCCGAGTTCACGCTGGTACCGCTTACTTATAGCAGCAGCGGCTGGGCGCCCGACCCCAGCGGCCTGACCAAGACCCGCACCACCGCACAAACCAGCGGCACTGCCCTGTTTTTGTTCCTGCAGCGCGACACGCTCTACCAGCTGGTAGAGACGAGCGCCCCGGCTGGTTATTCGGCCGATACAGCCCCCAGCTATGTAGTGTTTCAAACGAAAGAGCCAACGGCAGCATACCCCGCCGGCACCACCGTTATCGACGGCAGCGAGCACGGTGCCAGTATCACCGTAGAAAACCAGCCTCAGACCGGCGGCAGCCAGCAGCAGGGGTCGGTCTGGCTTACCAAGCAGACCGAGACCGGCCAGCCTCTGCCAGGTGCCGTGTTCACCCTGCACGACAAGAGCGGCAAAACTGTCGACCAGCAGGCCACAAGCGGCCGCAGCGGACTCGTTCATTTTGACCATGTCGACCCCGGCCAATACACGTTGGACGAGCAGTGCCCCAGCGGGTTTGCCACTGCCCCCAGTTACGAGGTGACGGTGCAGTACGACACCGCTGCCGGGTACCAGTTTACCATGTCGGGAACCAGCGGCCTGACCGGAGACCCGGACAGCGGTTACACCGTTATTAATACCTATACCGTAGGCGATGTATCACTGCGTAAAACGCAGTCAGAAAGTGCCGATATACCGGTTTCGGGGGCCGAATTCACCATATATGCCGATGGACAAGACCATCCGGCCGCCTATTTGCTGGAAGACCCCGCAGTGCCGGGCAGTTACCGGCTCTCGTCGACCAGCATGCGCGGCGCTGCCGCCACCGCACAAAATGCCTACGGCGATCAGTACTGGCAGCTGCAGCCCGATGGGCAGCTGATGCTGCTCACCGGTACATACGCCCTGCGGGAGACTGTGGTGCCTTTCGGCTTTAGCGCCCCATCCGGCGACCCGCTGTGCACCTTTACTGTGACCGATCATACCAAGGGACAGCCGGTACAGCTGCAGGTGCAAAACGGGCTTGTCCATGTCTCAAAAACGGTTGAAAAGCGGTGGGACGACGATGGTGACCGCGACGGCTTGCGGCCGGCCGCAGTGACTGTGCAGCTGCTGGCCGACGGCACGCCGTTAGGCGACCCGGTACAGGTGACCAGCCAAAATGGCTGGACCTATACCTGGTCCGACCTGCTCTACGCCCACGGCGGCCGCGAGATCGTCTACTCGGTGCAGGAAATAGCAGTGCCCACGGGGTATACGGTCCACTACAGCGCCGGTAACCTTCTCATCACCAACACGCATCAGCCCCATCAGACCCAGCGCTCGGTGACTAAGCACTGGTCAGACGACGGCGATCAGGCTGCTGCCCGGCCCGATACCATCACCGTACAGCTGCTGGCCGATGGGCAAGCTGTCGGGGAGCCGGTGCAGTTGGATGCGCAGAGCGGCTGGTCGTACACCTGGCCGCAGCTGCCGCAAAACAGCGGCGGCAAGCCCCTTCGCTACACTGCGCAGGAGATCGACTGCCCCGCCGGTTACATGGCCAGCTACAGCGATGATACCTTTACCATCACCAACACCTATCAGCCCCAAGCACCGATAACCGACCGGCCCGGCGACAGTGCCCACGGCGGCACTGCTCACACGGGAGACAGCAGTTCTACGCCCCTGTTCTGGTGGTTGGTCCCGGTCTCTCTGCTAGCGGCTATCCCATTGTTTTACCGCCGTCAAAAACGCGATCGATCTTGATCTAACAATCAAAAAAGGGACCGGTGATCCGTACCGGTCCTTTTTTTGTTGCGGGGCGATCGCAGCGCGCTGCCAGGTATCACCAAAAAACATGTATTCGGCGACAGTTCTCTGATCGGATCAGAGCGCACACCCGGCAGCAATCGCTCAGTCGGCGACGGCGCGGCTGGCCATATTACAGTGGCCCAGGTAGAGAGAAAAATCCTGCCGCAGAGTATCGGTGTCGGGGATGCGGTCGCCCTGCTCATCAAAGAAATAGAGTTTTTCTGCCGGCAACAGAATGCGTATCTCCTCTTCCTGCTGCTGCCAGTTACAGGGCCGCTTCATCTTCATCTGCCCCAGTGGGGTCGAGAGCAGATAGATGCTGTCATCGCCCAGCTGTTCGGTCGAGAGGATCTTGGCAGGCATCGTGAGCCCCGGCTCGCCGGTGCCCGCGGTGCGTACCTCTTCGGGACGGATGGCTACCGAGCCCCTGTTCCAGGGTAGAATATTGCAGGGCGGGGAACCGATAAAGCCGGCCACAAAGGTGTTTTGCGGGTCGGTATAGATCTGCTGCGGGGTACCCCGCTGCATGATCTTACCCTGATTTAAAATAACGATATCGGTACCCATACTCATGGCCTCGACCTGATCGTGGGTGACGTATAAAAAGGTGCTGCCCAGCTGGCGGTACAGCTGCGAGATCTTTACCCGCATCTGGTTGCGCAGCTTAGCATCCAGATTTGACAGCGGCTCATCCATCAAAAACACCTTGGGGCTTTTGACCAGTGCCCGAGCCAGCGCCACCCGCTGCCGTTGGCCGCCCGACATCTGCGCCGGCCGTTTTTGTGCCTGGTCGCCCAACTCTACCATAGCCAGCGCGTCCTGCACCCGCCGCCGGCGCTCTTCTTTGGGCACTTTTTTGATCTTTAGACCGTATTCCACGTTCTGTTCGGCGGTCATGTGCGGGTACAGCGCATAGTTTTGAAAGACCATAGCCAGCTGTCTCTGCCCCGGCTCGGTATCGGTGATGTCCTGCCCGTCCAGCAGTACCCGACCCGAAGTGGGTGTCTCGAGCCCGGCGATGATGCGCAGCAAGGTGGATTTGCCACAGCCAGAGGGCCCCAACAGTACGGTAAAAGAGCCGTCCTCTATCTGGAGCTCCAGGTCTTTTAACACCTGGATATCTCTCGAAAAATTTTTGACGATGTGTTGTATCGTTATGGCGCCCAAAGTATCACTCCCCTATCAATTTGCGCTGCAGTGCCTGTATCTCTTCCGACGACAGTCCGATCTCAGCCAGGTAACCGGCGGCGCTGCGGTAGCGGTGGTGCAGGTGCTGCAGCGTGCGGGCCATATCCTGCGGCTTTGCCTGCAGCAGGTAGTCGGGCACATGCATACCCAACGCCTCCATCTGCGCCTTTTGGCTGGCAAACAGGTCTTTCATATAGATCTCAGTAGCGGCGTAGTCGGCGATGATGGCCTCTTCGCTCACACCGCACAGCTCCAGCAGCAGCATGGCGACGGTACCGGTGCGGTCTTTGCCGGCCGAACAGTGAAACAGCACCGTCTCACGGGGGTGGCGCAGTGCCGTCTGCATCACCTGGTAGATGCTCGGGCCGGCGCTGTCGAGCAGGCCGATATACAGGTCGGCCATAGTGGGGGGAAAATCATTCCCCTGCAGCCCACTGGACTGCACCCCGTCTGATATCGAGATGTTTTCATACTCGATATCGCAGTACCCCTTTAACCGGTTGGGCTCGCGCTGCAGCTCCTGTTCTGAGCGCAGGTCGATGACACAGCGCACTCCGTACTGGTACAGTGCCTGACGATCTTGTTCCGAGAGGCGGCCCAAACTGTCGGCCCGCAGAAAAGCACCTCTGCGTGTCGCTACACCGCCGGTACCGATATAGCCCCCCAGGTCACGGACGTTTTTTGCCCCCTGTAAGGGTAGAGGCCGTGAAACTGCCAAAGTATTTTTTGTGATCACTATTTGATCCCCCATTTCATAAAACTGTCTACAATGTGGCGCTGTAGAATGATGTAGATGATGAGGATAGGCAGACAGGAGATGGTGGTGGCAGCCATCAGTGAGCCCCACATATTCACGTCACTGCTGACAAACGACTTGATGCCGATCTGAATAGGTGCGCTCTCCAGCTTTTTAGTCACCAGCATGGGCCAGAGATACTCGTTCCAGGAATTTATGAATAACAGGATACCCAGCGAGGAGATGGTCGCTTTCATAGGCGGTAACACCACTCGAGTGAGGATCTGCCACTCCCCCGCCCCATCGAGTCGGGCGGCATCGATCAGTGCCCGCGGGAACTGGTTAAAGCCCTGATACATCGAGATGACGGCAAATGCCGAGGCGGCAAACGGCAGCACGATGGCCAGAGGGTTCCCCTGCAGGCCCCACTCGTTTACCTGGATGTAGTTGGGAATCATGGTGGCCTGAGCGGGGATGAGCCAGGTGAGGGTGAGCATCGTGTAGAGAATGCCCCGTCCTTTAAATTGCCACCTGGTCAGGGCGTAAGCGGCCAGAATAGAGGTGAGCAGCTGTAGCGCCGTCATGGCGATGGCTATGATAAAGGAATTGAGCAGCATGCGGCTGATAGGCATTTGCTCAAAGGCGTAGGTGTAATTTTCCAGCGTGGGGGCAGCCGGCCAAAAGGCTGTGCCAAAGATCTCTCCCTGATTTTTAAAGGAGGAGACCACCATCCAGTACAGCGGAAACACCGCCAACAGCGAGAGCAGTACCAAAAGGCCGTGTTTGCCTATGCTGCCACATTTTTTGCGCAGTGTATACACAGGGGTTCCCTCCTCTCTAGTTATCGTAAAAGGCATATTTTTTCGACAGTCTCATCATTACCAGCGCGATGAGACCAAACACAATGAAAAACAGAGCTGCTGCGGCCGCCGACAGGCCTACATTCATATCGCTAAACCCAAATTTGTACATCATATAGTAGATATTGGTCGAGGTGCCGTACGGGCCACCTTGACTGAGCACATCGATATAAGCAAAAGTCCACTGACTGGCAAACAGCACGCTCATCATCACCATCAACATGACCGTTGGCGAGAGCAGCGGCAGTGTAATAGTAAAAAATTGGCGGATATTGCTGGCACCGTCCAGCTTGGCCGACTCGTAGTACTCCCGGTTGACGCCGGAGATCGCCGCCGAAAACATGAGCGTAGAAAAACCGATCATCTTCCAGCCGGTAATGAGCAGGATCATCAGGCGCGAAAAGGTCTCGTTAGAGAAAAAGGCGATGCCCTGCTCGATGACACCCAGATCGATGAGCAGCTTGTTGACCAGGCCGTTGGTGGGGTGCAGCAGCCACTGAAAGATGACGCTCACAGCTACCGGGGCCATGATCATAGGAACAAAAAACAGCGCCCGATATACCTTCTGCGCCCGGCCGCGCACCGTTTGGGTGGCGGCGGCGATAAACAGCGGCAGCACGATCGAAAAGGGGAGCAGCCCCAGCGTGTAAAACAGCGTGTTTTTTACCGCCGGCCAAAAGTCTTTGTTAGAAAACAATTTGGTAAAGTTTTGCAGCCCCACAAATTCCGGGGTGGTGCCGGGCACCATAGACCACTTATACCCGGCAAGCCCCAGTGTTTGGCACAGCGGTTTGTACACCCAAAAGCCGATGAGCGCCACCGCCGGCAACATGAACAGGTAGGGCTTTAATTTGGCCAGTGAGATCTTTTTATGGGAAACCGCCCCCGGCGGGGCGGTCATAGCGGCAGTTTTCATCTGTCTGCCTCCCTTACTGTTGGGCCAAGATCTTGTCGATCTGAGACTGAGCCTCTTTTAACGTCTCTTCCACATCGGCATCGGTGGTGAGCGATCTAGTGATCGCGTCGGTAAAGATGGTAAAGCACTCAGTAGCAGTACCGGCGGGCCAGATCGTGACCGGCTTTACATTTTTGAGCTGGTCTATATTTACCCGCACCAGAGGATTTTCATCTACGAACGATTTGAGGTATTTCTCATCATCGGCCAGGTAGGTGCGCAGGGGCAGATAACCGATCTCTGAGGTGATGATGGTATAGCCTTCATCGCCGGTGACGTATTTGATAAACTCCCAGATCGCCTTGGCTTTTAAGTCGCTGTCGGGACGAACCGCCAGGCAGGAACCGGAGTTGACCGGTGCCGGCGTCTTTTCGCCAAACGATGGCATTGCTGCGCCGTAGACTTTCCATCCACCGGCCTCAGCCGAGGACAGAATGCCCGACAGCAGCGAGGTTGACTGGATGTGCATGCCCACATTGCCGGCCATAAAAGCCTGCGACACTTCGCTGTCGGTTCCCAGCGCCGCTACCCCAGAAGTAAAGAACTCTTTCCACTTGGAGATGGCCTCTACCCCTTCTTTAGAGGCAAAGGTGGCCTTCGTGCGGTCGCTGTTTAGCATGCTGCCGCCGTTAGAGAAAATGACCCCTTCGGTGACCCAGCCATTTTGTGGGCTCAGGCCAAAACCGTCTTTACCGGTCTTTTCTTTGATCTGCTTGGCGGCGGCCAGCACCTCGTCCCAGGTCTTGGGCGGGTCGTTAGGGTCAAGCCCGGCCTGCTCGAACAGCGTGCCGTTTATGTAGAGGATAGGAGTACTGAAAGTAAAGGCCAGCCCATAGGTCTTGCCGTCGATCTGGCCGAGCTTTACGGCGTTTTGCTCCATGCCGGAAAAGTGTTCTTCCAGCTCGTCTTTGGGAAACACATCCTCATAGGCCTTGATACCCATATTCTCTTTCGAGTCGTCTAAACTGTTCCAGCCGTGCTGGACGATGTCTACCTGTTGGCCGGCCTGGATATCAGATTTATACTTGGACATGTTGGCATCGGGCACGCCCTCGACGATCACCCCTTTTTCTTTGCCGACCGTGTCGTTAAATTCCTGGATGAGGTGTTCCATGCCCGGTTTCATACTGGGATAGGTGAGACTGTACGAGTAGAAGGTGACTTTGGTGGGGTTTTCAGGGTCCAGCTCACTGCCGGTGTTGCCACCGGTATCTTTGCTGTCGCCGCAGCCGGTAAAAACCGACAGAGCCAATGTGCCGGCCAGCAGCGCGGCAGCTGCTCTTTTGGCAAAGATCTTTTTCATATGTTCTCTCCTCTTCTTCTGATAGATCGCTCTTTGTCCGCAACATCTAATCTTTCATCATGGCCTGCAGCTGCTGTATGCTGATATCGGCCACGCTGGCGGCTACCGGCGTGTTGGGGTGTACCTCGCTTTTTACTCCGTTCTGGCTGACCGTTACCAAACTGTAGCAGGTCTGGGTGGTAAAATGCAGGCCCGTCCCATCCACAGAAAAGCCAAAGGCCAGCGAATCAGCCACCAATTGCGGTTTGCCGCCCACCAGCGACAAACTGTTCTGGTGGGTATGCCCACAGAAGATCGCCGCGATATCGCTCTCTTTTACGATCTGCTGCAGGCGGGGAGACACCTCGACGCCCGGTACCATGCCACCTTCGTCCATGACGGGGTGGTGAAAGCAGAGTACGCTCCCGCGCGGTGCCGGCTGCTGTACCTGCCGGGCCAGCCAGTCAAGCTGAGACTCGCTGATAGCACCGTTTTCTTTGCCCTCGATAGCTGAGTCCAGGCAGATCACGCGCAGGCCATCGATCTCGGTCACCGCCAGATAGGGCTCACTGCTGGGAGCCTCTTTTAAATAGCCCTGACGAAACGCCGCTTTGCGGTCGTGATTACCCAAACAACAGACAGCCGGTATCTCGGGGATCTCCTCCCTTAAAATATCGGCCAGCAGCGCGTAGTCCTCTGTCTGCCCCTCGTGGATCAGATCGCCGGTGATGAGCACAAAACTGGGCTTGGCGGCGGCGATGCAGGTCAGTGCACGGCGCAGGTTTTCAGCCGGGCTGGGTGCTGCGGCAAAGATAGCATCCATGCCGGTATCCTGATAGCTCTTTCGAATATGGGTATCTGAGATGTGCGCAAAGGTGATCGGTCGCAACATGTATTCCCTCCAGATCTTTGTTTGTTTTACCTTGTTTTAGGTCCTCTATTATTATAACTTGCACAAAGCGTGACCCAATAGAGGGGCTGCAAAGCCTGTGTAAAGAGTGGATATGCAAAACGGGATCTGTGTAAAGAGCGCGCGCCTCTCTGCAAAGAGCCGGTAAACTGCGATCATCTACCGGTAAATATCTGGTAAGGACCCGCTGTGTTGTGTCTCACCGCCCTGTGTCTGCACCAGCATGCACAGGGCGGGAACACCAACTTCTGCCCACGCAAAAAGAGCAGTCTCTCCGATCACCAGAGAAACTGCTCTTTTCATTTATTCTGAGTTGAGGAGATCGCCAGCTGCCCCTAGGCAGTCGTATGTCTGCCGGCACCCGTTGCGGCACTCACGTGCTCGCTTAAAAATTGCTCCGTCCGCTTGGCCGGCATGGGCCTGGCATAGTAAAACCCCTGTATCTGGTCTACGCCAAAGTTCTCAACCAGCTGGCTCTGCGCCAAGTCCTCTACGCCTTCAGCCACGACTACCATCCCCAGATCTTTAAAGGTGTGCACCAGGTTTTTCACCGTTCGCGCCGACTTTTCACTGTCGATAGAGGCCCATACCAAGCTCTTGTCAAATTTGAGCGTATCAAAAGGGATACTGATAACGGTGGCGATGTTCGAATAGCCGGTACCAAAGTCATCCAGCCCGATGAGCAGGCCGTGTCGCTCCATCTCCCGTGCAAAACTGGCCACCACTTCTGTACTCTCGGCCAGCGTGCTCTCGGTAAATTCGATCTTGATAGCCGACAGCGGCGTGCCGTTTTGATGTATGATATCCAGCACCCGATCGGCCAGATCGGGCTGGGAAAACTGCAGAGCCGAAAAGTTGACATGTACGGCGCCGATATCGAGCGACTGGGCGAGCAGGCGATTTACAAACTTGCACACCTTGTCGAGCACCAGATAGGTCATCTCGACGATGAGCCCGGTCTCCTCGGCAATGGGGATGAACTCAGACGGGTAAATAGGGCCGATTGATGAATCGGGAATGCGCATGAGCGACTCGGCATAGCGAAAGCTGCCGTCCTCGACCGAGTAAATAGGCTGGTAATAGAGCTCGACCTCCCGCTTTTGCAGGCGCTCTTTGAGGATATTCACAATGCTGCGGCGGCGCTCCAGCTCGGCGAGCATAGCCTGGTCGCAGTAGCATATCTTCCCATACCGCCCTGTTTTGGCCCTGGCTACAGCATATTCTACCGCACTGATGATGTTTTCCAGCGTCATGCTGTCGTCTTGGCGGCGCATGATCCCCATCACCGCCGGCAGCATAAAGCTCAGATCACCCACCATCCAGGTCTCAGTCATGCGCTGCTGGACAGCTTCTACACAGCCGCGCGCCTGCCGTTCACCGTCACCGTAAAAGAGCAGGGCAAACTCGTCACCGCTAAAGCGATACACATTCTCCCGCGGGCCTACCCGGCTCAAAAAGCGGCAGACAGCACACAACAGCTCATCGCCCCGCTGTTGGCCATAGGCGCTGTTTATCTGGCGAAAATCCCGCAGCGATACGACCACGAGCGTAAAGCTGATACCTGGCTGGCGCTTTACGATCAACTCCAACATGTCCAGTAGCTCCTGCCGATTGGGCACACCGGTAAGATAATCCTGCGAGATCTGCTTGTTTTGCAGGTGCAGGTAGATGATGAGCATGGCACAGGTCGCCGCCGAACCCGACAGGATGATATTGGGATAGACCTGCTGCACCACGATGACCAACACCGCCAACACCGGAAAAGCTGCTAAGATCCGGTAAACCGATGGGGGCACGCGCCGCCTCTCCAACACCGTGACGGCGATACTGGCCACACAGTACAGATAAAAAAGCAGGTAGGTGACCATCACCCACGGGCCGCGGACGTATCCCATTTGTCGGTCCAGGTAAAACAGCAGCCCGGTAAATGGGTTTATGAGCACCAACACAGCGTAGCCGACAGCTGGCACCACTCCCAGCAAAACGATACGGCGCAGCTGTCGCCCTTCGGGGTAGATGACCGAGACGGCATACAGAAAATAGGCCAGCCCCATCAACGGGGTGAGCAGATAGTACACCGTGGTCACTATATTGGTGAGCCAGAGTGGTGCCACCTGACTTTTATACAGCAAAAGCGTCGACAGAATATTGCTGGCCATGGCACAGAAAGTGACCAGTAAACAGCCCTGAAACACCCGATTTTTCAGGGTGGGCAGATGGCTGCCTTTGCGGGCATACACCCAAATGATCCCCAGTATGACCAGAGAGATACACTCTGGTGCGATGTTCCAGCTCATTTCATCAGCCCGCCGTTCCCCGGCAAAAGCCGGCTGCCTTTGCCCAGTTATTCATGTGTCTATTCTAACACAAGTTGCCTGATCACACAATCGATAGCGGGTCGAGCCGATGTCTCTTCTCTGTGACTCATATTCTGTCAGCTGACGGCAGCAGTGGGCATATCGAACAAGCGCAGAACAAGCACATTTGTATATAAAAAGGCAGAGCATCTAAAATGCTCTGCCTTTTATATATTTACGGTACTCGTGCAGATCGCCGCCAACGGCTGCCGGGCCGCCGGGACCTATTCTCCCCCGGTAGGAAAAGATCTCATTTTAACGGCACTCTACCAGCACCTGCACACATTACTGGGGGCCACTGTGCCGGAACTACTAATCAACTCGCCAGCTCAACAGCTTGCCGGTCTTCACTTCTACCAGACCTTTATCGGTGATCTTCAGCTCTGGGCTGACCGGCAAACTGGTAGTACAAAAACTCATCACCGGCTCGTAGTGCTCATACCCCAGTGCGCGCATGGCGTCCTGTACCTCCGCCAACTGACGGCCGGTCTCCTCCATGGGCTCCTCGCTGAGCAGCCCCGCTACCGGCAGATGGATGGTGGCCAGTACCTTACCGTTTTCTACCACGCACATACCGCCCTGCATCTCGATGAGCTGGTTGACCGCCAGAGCCATATCGGTGGCACTGCGGCCCACCACCATCAGATTGTGGTGATCATGGGCATAGGTCGTGGCCACTGCGCCGCGCTTTATGGTGCCGCCGCTGGTAAAGCCCCAGCCTATCCCGCCATTTTTGCCGTAGCGCTCAAACACAGCTGTCAGGGCAGCAGGGCCGCTCTCCCACTGGACCTGCCCGTTTGCTACGGGCAGCGTAAAGTGCTGCTCGCTGGTCTGGGTGCGGTCGGGGTGTACCTGCATAGCCCGCACGGTGACACTGTCGCCGCTGGCTTTAAGGGCAAAGGTGTCGGCGGTGACCGGCTTGACCTGCACGCTGTGATAAAACTTTTTGGGGAAAGCGCCGGGCCGCCCCACCGGCTCGATACCTATCTGACTGTCGTATACCAAGCGGCCGTTTTTATATGTGCTGTGGGCCACAAAGCCCGGCAGGTCCTCCATCACCACCATATCGGCGATACGGCCCGGTGCGATAGCGCCGCGGTCGAACAGGCGCATACGGCGAGCGGCGGTATAAGTGGCACAATAAACAGCATCCTCCACCCGCATACCCAGCTCCACCGCACCGGCAGCCACGGTGTTGAGGTGGCCCTTATGCACCAGCACATCGGCCATCGTGTCGTCGGTGACAAAAGCAGTGTGCTCGAACAGCTGATTTTCACAGATAAAATCGATCACTTCTTTTTTGAGCATCTTATTTTGCAGCTCAAAGAACATCCCTTTAAAATAGCGGTGCTGCACCTCTTCCAGATCGTGCTCGGTGTGGTCTGAATCGATACCGGTATAGATATAGCGCGACAGTTCAACGCCTTTGATACGGGGACAATGACCCTCTAACGGCATATCCGGTTTGTGTTGGCGCAGGTAGCGCACAAATTGATTGGGACGGCTGTCGGGGTCGTTTAAGACTCCACGGGTGTCCATCACCTCCCCCAGACACAGGATACCCGGCGCATCCATCAGCGCTTTTAACTCATCCATACCGATGATGCCGCCGGTCGTCTCGAGTTCTTCGCTGGTAGAGGGTACCGAGCTGGATATTCCGTAATACACGTCCATCTTCTGCGGATCGCAGGCATCGATCATCGCCTGTATGCCCTCAATCCCAAAGGCGTTGGCGATCTCATGGGGCTCACTGACGATGGTGGTCACCCCATACTTTACCAGATAATCGCAAAACGGCATGGGCGCCGACATCGAGCTCTCGATATGCATGTGGATATCGATCAGGCCGGGAATGACGTAGCGTCCCCCCAGGTCGACTCTTTCATCAGCCTCGAATTGCTCTACATCTTTTTCGCCTACACCCACATGTAAAAAGCGCCCATCCAGCACCGCGGCATAGCCGGCAAAAAACCTCTTAAAATAGCTGTTATAAAAATTTCCGTTTACAAACAGTTTGTCCACTCTCATAAAATGGTCCCTTTCTGCCCTGCCGGGCGGCGGAGCGTGGTTTCTCTACCCCTCTATTATAAGGGCCGGCAGATGCTATTGCAATACAGTGGGGGCAGTGCCGATCAGATCGGCAAATATCTGGCCGCTGGGCGACAGCGCACTGCTTTTCAGCTTGCACCATGAGACCCACCGGGCGGGTACGGCAAATTCGGTCTGCAATTTAAATACCAGGTTCCACTTTAAATAGTGGGCGGCAAATTCCTCGATGACACAGGATACTCCCAAGTTGATACGGGCCAAGTCTAGCAGCAGGTCGTGAGAGCCCAGCTCGATCTCCGGCGCAATTTGAATACCCTGCTGGGCAAATAAGCGGTCGATGCGCCGGCGGGCGTTAGATTTGCGCTCGAGCAAGATGAGCGGCAGGTCTGCCAACTGCCGGGCGGTGAGCGGTCTGCCAGCTAAGTGCCGGTACTCATCACCGGCCACGAACACGTCATGCACTTTAAAAAAGGGATGTTCCTCCAGCGCAGCGTCCTTAACTGGTGAGTTGACAAAGGCAATGTCCACGTCGCGGCTCTTGAGCATTTGTACCGCTTCAATCGAGGTGCCGTTGATAATGGAGAGGTGGATATAGGGGTAGATGCGGTGAAAGCTGTCGAGCTGGTTTAAGATGACGAAGCGGGAAATCGTATCGGATACCCCGATCTTCAGCTCTCCTTTTTCCAGTTTGGCATACTGGCCCAGCTGCTCCTCCCCCTGACGGATACTTTTAAGCCCCTCATCGATGTACCCGTATAACAGCCGTCCCTCCGGCGTGAGCGCGATCTGCTTGCCGCGGCGGTCAAACAGCGCTACCCCCAGTTGGCTCTCAAGGTTTTTGATCGACTGGCTCACCGCCGACTGAGAGATGAACAGCGCCTCGGCAGCAGCGGAAAAGCTGCCCCGGCGAGCCACTTCGCGAAAGGTTCGGTACAGTTCTAATTTGACGTCCATAGGCCCTCCTTACATTAGATTTACTTATATAAAATATTAGTAATATCTATTTTACTTATAAATCTAACTATAGTATACTGTACGGGTAACAGGCTGTAAAGGCCTGCCTTCCAGTGTGATGGCAGACCGTGATCGCCGGGCGGCTACCGCCCGGGACAAAAGGAGTTAATAAACATGAGCAAACTGGTTGGAACCATCTCCCGCGGGATCAAATTGCCCATCGTCAAGGAAGGCGATGATCTGGCTGATATCGTTGTGCAGTCGCTGCTGGACGCCGCCCAGAGCGAGGATTTCTCTCTGCAGGACCGCGATGTGGTGGCCGTGACCGAGTCGGTCGTAGCGCGCACCCAGGGCAACTACGCCACTGTGGATGATATTGCCGCAGGCGTGCGCGAAAAATTTGGTCCCGACTGTGTGGGGCTGGTCTTCCCCATCCTCAGCCGCAACCGGTTTGCCATCTGTTTAAAAGGTATTGCCAAAGCTGTTAAAAAGGTCGTCATCCAGCTGAGCTACCCCTCCGACGAGGTCGGCAACCACCTCATCGATGTAGACAGTCTGGATGAAAAAGGCATCAGCCCCTGGGATGACGTGCTCACCGCCGCCCAGTTTAAAGAGCTGTTCGGCTCGATCATCCACCCCTTTACCGGGGTCGACTACATCCAGTACTACACCGATGTGGTAGAGTCTGCCGGCGCCGAGTGCCAGATCATTTTGGCCAACCGCCCGGCCGCCATCTTAGAGTACACCCGCAATGTGCTGGCCTGTGATATCCATACCCGCCAGCGCACCTGTCAAAAGCTGCGTCAGTCCGGAGCCGAAAAGGTATACGACCTGACCGATATCCTCAAGGCCCCACACAACGGCAGTGGCTTTAATCAGAACTACGGCCTGCTGGGTTCGAACAAATCGACCGAAGATACCGTAAAGCTGTTCCCGCAGAACTGCGATGTATTTGTCAACCGGGTAGCCGAGCTGCTGCGCGAGAAGACCGGGAAATCAATTGAAGTCATGGTCTACGGCGACGGCGCTTTTAAAGACCCGGTGGGCAACATTTGGGAGCTGGCCGACCCGGTGGTCTCACCCGCGCATACGGCTGGTCTCGTCGGTACCCCCAACGAACTGAAACTGAAGTACCTGGCCGACAACGATTTTGCCGATCTCTCGGGCGAGGAACTCAAAAAAGCGGTGAGCGAGCGTATCAGCCATAAAAAAGAGCAGATGGTCGGCGATATGGCCGCCCAGGGCACGACTCCTCGCCGCCTGACCGATCTGATCGGCTCGCTGTGCGATCTGACCTCGGGTTCTGGTGACAAAGGTACCCCGGTGGTACTGGTACAAAATTATTTTGACAACTACACCAAATAGGTTTTCTTCCTCACTTTACAAAAAGAGCTGTGCTACATACTGTAGCACAGCTCTTTTTGCAGGTGGCGATCTGCAGCAGTTGACAGCAAGGTAACCGCTATGTGGGCGTGCTGAGCACCCATACCCGGCACTGGCGCACCCCCATATCGATCGCCTGTTGATGCTGGGCCACTGCCATATCGATGCGGCTGCCGTTGATTGCCGAGCCGGTATCGTGGGCAAAGCGCACCCCGATCCCCTCGATATAGAGCATACTGCCCAGAGGGATGACGCTGGGGTCTACCGCCACTGTAAAGCCGGGCATCACCGGGTTGCCGCTGTAGGTGGTGGGATTGCCACCACAGATATGCGGATACTGCTCAGTACAGTAGGCAAACACTTCAAACTCGCCCTGATACTGGGCGGTAAAGGGCAGGTCTGGCTTTTGGGTGGGCAGCACCACCGGGGCACTGACCTCCACCGGCTGGTACACCACTTGATGCTGTACCAGCGGCTTTTGGGTGGCGGTCATGCCGCCCAGCAGAGCGATATCTGCGGTCGCCACCGTCAGCAGTGCCGCTGCAAAAAAGCGCCGAAAGCGCATTGCGTCTCCTCCTCTCACTGGTAGGGAGTTTGGGCTAACCGCTAGCCCCATATGCATGTACTTCCTGTTTTTTCCACTTCCGGCACAGCAATATACGCTGTATGGGGCATTGTACCGCAGGTATCGGGGTACAACCTAGTTCTTTTTGCAGCACAAAAAAGGAGTTGTGGGTCTGTTCCCCACAACTCCTGTCGCAATCGCTTATCTCTCGTCGCCTATCTCTTTCACGGGTGTCGCATGGCCCATAGCAGAGCTGCACTGCCGGCGCCCACACAGAGTACCGACCACCAAAGCAGCAGGCTATCACTGCCCGTAGCGGGGACCGTACTGCCATCCAGCACCAGGTCTGCATCATTTTCCAGCGTCTTGGGCGCAAAAGCAATGTCGGTGCGCCGCCACTGGTCGGGCCGCAAGGTCTGCGCCGGTATTTGGGTCGTAAACTGCAGTGCATAGCGCCCGGTACCCGGTAACGTGGCTACAGCATAGCCCTCTGTATCTACTGCTGTGGGCAGTTGCCGCCAACAATTTTCTGCGGTGTCTCGATACCACAGCTGCACCTGCCCGCCGTCATCCTGTAGGCCATAGAGCCAAAATCTCCCCTGCAGTTGCGGTAAAGTCGCGTCTTTCTGCCCGGCAGCGCCGGTATAGCTCAGCTGATAGCCCAATACCATCATCTGCTGATACCCTACAGCAGGCGTCAGCTGAACATCTTCCAGCTCCATTCTCTGCATCTGAATATCTCCACCTTCAGACATCTCGCCGGCAGCTAGGTCTAAGATCACCTCTCCCTGTAGACAGTAGCGATGGACAGCCGGAAAATCCAGTAGATACAGCTCGCGCTGGGCCAGTGGCAACCGGCCGGCATTGTAAACGGCGGTGCGCTCTAGTGCTGTCAGTGCGTCATATTGGTATTGCAACCGCTCTACCCGCCCTGTGTCGCGGCGGGTGAGCCGGCCCAGCGGCAGTGCCTCTAGCAGCCCGGTGAGCTCGTCCGCCCGGCTGCGCGAGAGCACCTCTACTAAAAAGCTGACGCTGGTGCTGCCTCCCCCTTCCGAGTAAGTGGCGGTGATGGTCTGCCGGCCGGGCAGGTCGCTGCGATAACCTGCTACTGCCAGTGCTGTCAGTGGATAGACCTGGGTATCACCGCTGTCAAACTGCACCTGTATGCGGGCATTGGGAGCAGTAAAAGCCTGCCCCTGCAAAAATACTGTCGGCGCGCCGGCCACCAGGTGGGCTGAGGCCGGTCGTCGACTGCGCACCTGCACCCAAAAGCTGGCGCTATTGCCGCCAAAGCAAACAGTGAGCTTTTGGCTGCCCAGCAGCTGGGGGCGATAGCCGCTGACCATATCTGAAGTGATGGGGACCTGCTCACTGCGACCGCCTTCATAGTACACGGTAAGCTGGGCGCCAGATAGTAAAAGCGGCTGACCCTGGATATACGTCTGCTTTTGCGGCGGTGTATGTACAGCGATCGCCAACACCGCCGCCACCTTCACCCGCACAGTAAAGCTGGTCTGCAGACCGCCCCACTGTACCGTTACCGTGCACGTCCCCGGATGACTGCTCGTAAAGCCCGTGCACATAGCGGCAGTCAGATCTACTGTTTCTCTTTTGCCATCGGGATAGAGCAGCGTGACTTTACCGCCGGTGACGTCGAGCGGCTGACCGGGAAAATAATCGCTCTTGTAAGGGGCAGTCAACTCGATCCCCGTCGGTCGCGGAGCGAGTACCAACACCGAAAACGACAGCTGTCGGCCATCATAGGTAACAGTGATCTGTTGCTGGCCCAACTGCTGTGGATCATAACCGGTACAGTAAGAAAAAAGTAGCGGCAGCCGGTCGGTCTCCCCATTATCGTAGGTGAGCTGCAGCTCTCCACCAGTGAGGTCAAGCGGTTGGCCTTGCGTGTACTGCAGTTTGCTCGGCAATGCAGAGAATGCCAGCTTTTGCAGCTGTTTTTGCCGCACGGTGATATCGTAGCTGACCGTGTGGCCGCCATACGTCACTGTTATCGCCGCCGGGCCGATTACATCGGCCCGATAGCCGCTGCACCAGGCGGGATCGATATCCAGCTGCTGGGCACTGCCGTCGCTGTACCGGCACAAAAGCTTGCCGCCAACAGCTGTGAATATCTCTCCTTCTATATACGATGTTTTGGGTTCTTCCGCGATCTCGATTCCGGTCAGTGTCCGCTCCCCTACCTGCACCGAAAACTGCGTGGACTGACCCTGATAGTAGACCGCGATCTGTTGGGTGGTATTGGCCGCAAACGGCCCAGTGGGACTGCACATATCCAGAGCGAGCGGCACCGTCTGCTGGTCGCCGTCGGGGTAGGTACAGAGGATGCTGCCGCCATCGACCTCCAGCAGTTCTCCTGCTGCATACACCGTTTTTTGAGGCAGCGCCTGCATGGCGATCTCACGGGGCAGCTGTACGGTCTGCTGTATAGTGAAAACAGCCACCGCCTGGTTTTGCGCCGCATCGGTAACGGTGAGCTGATAGCTGCCCGGTTGGTCGAGTACTGTGCCGCTGACTATATCGGCCTGTACACCGCCGTCTTTTTTCAGGACACCGCTGCCCTTATCAAAAGTTACGGTCACACTGCCGGTATACTCTGCTGCCGGCGCCGCTTTATTGAGCTGGATAACCGGCTTTTTTACCAGCGCCGAAAGAGAAAATACTGTTTGGTAGGTATAGGTATCCCCGCTCGTATCGCCGAGCATCACAGTGAGCGTATAGCTCTCCTGCACATCTTGTGTACCCAGCTTGGCTGTTAAGGTAAAGCCGCAGATCGCGACCGGCCCCCCGGGCAGCGGCGAGGAAAAATAGCCGGCAAAGGTGCGGTCGGGCACGCCACCGCCACCATCGATAAACATTCCTTCATCGGTGTATGCTGACGGCAAATGGCTGTTGGAGGCCACCTCCTGTTCGTATATTTGGGGATCGTTCAGATCGGGGCGCGTCCACTGCAGGCCGCTGCTGCTCCCCTGCGCCGCCAGCTGTATCTCGACCGAATCGATCTGTGCGCCAGCCGCAGTGCCGTCGGTCAGTGCCACATCTATCTGTATAGGCGCCTTACCGGGGGCAGCGGCTCTCTGCGAGAGAGATGCCTGTACCACAACCGGGCCATCACCGGGCAGTTCTACCGGTTGGGGCGTTGGGGCAGCAGACACCGGCTGGGCAAAGACCTGCCAGCAACCAAAAGCTAACTGCAGACAAAATAGAAATGCCAAAAACAAACCGATCGGCCGACACTTTATACGCATACGCCACCTCGAAACTGCACCGATCTGTCATCGGTGCCATACTTCCAGCTTTCTCCATTTTATCACTCTTTTTATAATTTCGACATATATCGACACAACTTCTCCTTATTGTTGCACATCCCGAGTTATTTATGGGCGAAATGTATGCTTGGGGAAAGATCTGCATTCCCGGCCATATATCGTCTATAGGTGCAGTACAAAAAAGCGCGCCGTCACCAACGTGACAGCGCGCCATAGACCGATCACACTGACCGGCAGAGCATATTTACTTATAGGTACCGCGGCGTTTCTTTACAGTGCGGCTGATATTTATATACAGCGACGCACCCAGTGCAGCCGTGATAAAAATAGGGATCAGCCATTTGTTCACATGTTGATCGTCGCTGAGCACCTCGGTCCACAGCTGCTGGGTATACTCGTTAGTCTCGGTATCCAGATTGATAAAGCCCTCGGCATTGTCCAAGACCTGCTGGTCGGGGTACAGTGCCTCGTTCTTTTTATACATATCGGGCAACATATCGTAGGTGCCTTTGTTGGGCGAGGAATAGCCGATAGTCAGAAAGTTTTCGTACCCGACGACCGGATCACACAAAAAATTGATAAACAGCTCCGCCGCCTCTTTGTTGTTGCAGTCTTTCGGGATACAGACGGCATCTACAAAGCGGTTGGTTCCCTCTTTGGGCACGGCGAACTCGATGGCGGGGTTATCGGCCTTGATCAGCGGGTAGTCTCCGGCATAGTAGGGGGCGATCGCCGCCTCGCCGGCGCCCAGTTTATCGAAGATCTCATCCATAACGTAAGCCTGTACCACTGTCTTCTGCTTTTTTAAGCTCTCGGCAGCTTCCTGTAACTGTTTTTTATCGGTGGTATTCATCGAATAGCCCAACCGTTTGAGGGCGATACCGAATGCGTCGCGGGAATTGTTGAACATCAGGATATCGCCGGTATAGTCGGGATCCCACAAAATGTCCCAGCTATCCACTGGTTTCTTGACCAGATCGGCGTTGTAGAGGATGCCCACGATACCCCAAGTATAGGGGACCGAATACAGGTTTTGTGGGTCGTACTCCAGATTTTTAAACGAGTCGTCGATATAGCGGTCGTAGTTGGGGATATTGTCAAAGTCCAGCGGCAGGATCATATCCTCCTCGATCATCCGCCCCACCATGTAGTCGGAGGGGAAGATCACATCGTACTTGGCACCGCCGCTCTTGAGCTTGGCGTACATCTCCTCGTTGGTGGCGTACATGGTGTAATTGACCTTGATACCGGTGAGCTCTTCAAATTCCTTAACAACGTTCATACCGCCGTCTTCGCCTTCGGCGATGTAGAGGCCCCAGTTGTAGACGTTTATCGAGACGCCTTTGCCTTTAAACTTCTGGTAGTCTATCCCGCTCTTATCAAAGCTGTATTTCGTTTTACTGCTGCCGGCAGCCGCCGCAGCGGGCAGGCTGGCAAAGCAGACCGAAAAAACTGTGCACAGGGCCAGTATCAGGCTGAGTACGCGTTTTTTCAACGGCGCTGCACCCCCCTTTTTTTCTTGCTCTCACGGCGGATGTCGGCGATGTTGATGAGCAGCAGTACCGCCAGGATCGCCACGAACATGATGGTGGAGAGCGCATTGATCTCGGGGCTCACCTTTTTGCGGGTCATCGAGAAAATAGCCAGCGGCAGTGTTTGGGCGGTGGGCCCGGCCACAAAGTGGCTGATGATGAAGTCGTCGAAGGAGTAGGTAAGTGAGATGAGGAAGCCCGACATGATGCCCGGCATGATCTCGGGGATGACCACCTTAAAAAACGCCTGGGTGGGGTTGCAGCCCAGGTCCTGGGCGGCCTCCACCTGAAACACGTCCATCTGCCGCAGTTTGGGCATCACTGATAAGATGACGTAAGGCACATTAAAGGTGGTGTGGGCCACCACCAGCGTAGTGAGACCAAACCCCATCTTTAAAAATACGAACATCAGCATCAGCGAGACACCGGTGACGATCTCGGGGTTGATGACCGGGATATTGGTCAGATTCATTACCATGCTGCGCATACGCCGGTTCATGGCGTGGATGCCCACCGCTGCCAGCGTACCCAGCACCGTGGCCACCACCGACGAGATGACCGCCACGATCAGGCTGTTGAGCAGGGCAGACATGATCGCCTCGTTGTGGAACAGCTTCTGGTACCAATCCAGCGTAAAGCCGGTAAACACCGCCCTGCTCTTAGACTGGTTAAACGAAAATACCACCAATACCATGATGGGCAGATACAAAAAGGCCAGCACCACGGCAATATAGACTTTTGAAAAGAGGGAGCTTCTCTTTTTCATCCGTATATCCCCTCCCTCTCAGACTTGTCAAACTGATTAAAGAGGCTCATGCACAGGAGCACGATGACCATCATCACCAGCGAGATAGCCGACCCCAAGTTGGGGTTGTAGCTGCTGCCGATAAACTGCAGCTCGATGAGGTCACCGATGAGGATATTGCCGCCGCCGCCCAGCATACGCGAGATGATAAAAGTAGAGATAGACGGCACAAACACCATCGTCACCCCGGTCATGATGCCGGGGATGCTCAGCGGCAGCACCACCCGGCGAAAGCTCTGCCACCAGTTGGCGCCCAGGTCTTGGGCGGCCTCCAACGTGGTGTTTTCGATCTTGGTCATGATGGAGTGCAGCGGCAGGATCATAAAGGGCAGGTAGTTATACACCATGCCCAGTACCACCGCCCCGGGGGTATTGATCATCTGCACCGGTCCCAGACCGATCAGACCCAACAGCTTGTTGATCAGACCAGATGTCTCCAGCAGCGTCATCCAGGCATAGGTGCGCAGCAAAAAGTTCATCCACATGGGCAGCATGACCAGCATGATGAGGGTCCGCTGTACCGAGTAGTTGGCTCTGGAGAGAAAAAACGCCAGCGGATAGGCGATGAGCAGACACAGTACCGTGGCCACTGCCGCCAGCCAGATAGAGCGCAGCAGCACACCGGTGTACTGCCCCACCTGCGAGATATTGGCAATCGTAAACTGCCCGTCGGCCGTGGTAAAGGCAAAGTACACCACCAGCCCCAACGGCACCACGATGAACAGCGCCATCCATATCAGGTATGGCAGCGCAGGGAGTTTCGACTTCATGGCTACTCCTCCATTTTCTTCATGATGTGGATGTCGTCGGGGGTGAGGCTCATGCCCACCACTGCGCCCACCTCCTCACTCTGGGTGGAGTGGACGATCCAGCGGTGACCCATCGCGTCGATGGATATCTCGAAATGCACCCCTTTAAATATGATGGATTCCACCACGCCGGTCAGTTGGCCGGCGATCTGGGGGACGATCTTCACATCTTCCGGGCGCACCACCACGTCTACCTGTTCGTTGGGGGCAAACCCCTTGTCGACACAGGTGAACTCATGGCCGCCAAACTCCACCAAAAAGTCGCGCTTCATAATACCGGGGAGGATATTCGACTCGCCGATAAAATCAGCCACAAAAGCATTTTTGGGCTCGTTATAAATGTCCTCGGGCGAACCGATCTGCTGGATGACCCCCTGATTCATCACCACCACCGTGTCTGACATGGTCAGCGCCTCTTCCTGGTCGTGCGTGACGTAGATGAAGGTGATCTCGGTCTCTTTTTGTATGCGCTTGAGCTCGATCTGCATGTCTTTGCGCAGTTTCAGATCCAAAGCGCCCAGCGGCTCGTCGAGCAGCAGCACTCTGGGCTGGTTGACCAGCGCCCGGGCGATAGCCACCCGCTGCTGCTGACCGCCCGAGAGCTGATCGATGCTGCGGCGCTCATACCCGGAGAGGTTTACGATGCGCAGCATCTCGGTCACCCGCTGGCGGATCTCATCTTCCGACAGCTTTTGAATGCGCAGCCCAAAGGCCACATTCTCGTACACATTCAGGTGCGTGAACAGTGCGTAGCGCTGGAACACGGTGTTGACCTGCCTTTTATGAGGGGGCAGATCTTTGATATCTTTCCCATCAAAAAAGACCTCTCCCGCGCTGGGTTCGACAAAGCCGCCAATTACGCGTAGCGTCGTTGTCTTCCCGCAACCAGATGGTCCCAGTAGAGTCACAAATTCCTTGTCGCGGATCTCCAGGTCCAAGCCGTCGATGACGCGCTCGTCATCGTAATCCACCACGAGGTCTTTGAGCTTGATGATACAATTTTCCAATAACATCACATCCCCTTTGCGGAATTTTTGCAGTTCGCCTCCCGGCTTGCGCGCTACAGCTTTTGACTCCACCCCGCAAAAGGTTTTTAAACCGGCATCCCGGCTTAGTGGGCATACGCTGTGGCGTACAGATAACTGCACAATGAGATACCACTCAACTATAAGGCTTTTGTAGTCCTTTGTCAACATGTGTAGAGAAACTCTTACTCAGCATCACATAAAAGCCACTGCAGACCCACTTTTTTGGTCTGATCGGCTGTTTTGAAGTGTATTTCTTCTATATAAATATGACTGGGCCGCAGCGCGCAGATACCGACATGCGCATTGTCACCGCGATCGGCTCGATATTAGCCGGCCATCAAAAAAGAGCGGCTCTCCGCCTGCACTGTGCAGACGGCTCGCCGCTCTAAAACAAAAGGTGCCAAACAGGGCCAAACCGCTCTACTTGCCGGTACAGTCCTTAGGTGGGAGACACAGGTCGATGGTGCCGGCCTCTACAGTGGCGCTGTAGGTCACCGGCACCTCTACCCGCAACTGTTGGGTAAAAGTCAGCAGACAGCTGCCGTCACAGGTCCGGCGGCAACACACAGATGGCTCTCCACAGCAGGTCAAACGGATGTCGCCCACCTGGGCAGCCGGCTGGATCGAGATGGGCAGTTCCACCTGCGTATACGTGCAGGTAGTCCTTGCGCAGCCCGGTCTTTTGGTGTCGGGCCGGTTCTCACACCCGTCTCGTTTCTTATCACGGCTTGGCGCCATATTTACGCACCTCCTATACAATTACTGCTTACATTGGTGGCCGTGGCCCCCTGACAGTCGACATATGTGTCACCGACGATGGCCGAAGCGCCAAATTCCACTGGCACTTCAATGCAGATGGTCTGGCTGATGGTGAAGTTGCACTGGCCGTTTATCTCGCCGGGGCAGTGGTCGTTGCCCGGGGTGACGATCGGCGCGCCGCAACAGCGGGTGATGGGCTCGCTCACCTGGGCGTAGGGAGTTACTGCTACCGGCACGCACACGTCGACCTGCTGGTAGCCAACAGCAGGGCAGTCGGCAACAGCACGGGCCGCCAGCTCCTGCTCGGTCAGATCGCGCTCGTTTTCTTGCATCGGGTATCCCTCCTCTCTGTTTGGGGATACCTCATCTTATGCCGCCGGCTGCCGGGCGGTGCGAGCGGATGACCACTCCATTTTTTTATCCGCTAAAAAAGGCGCGCACTGCCCGGTAACGGAGCAGTACGCGCCTTTTATACACCGATATCAGTGACTACTCTGTCACCAGCGCATAGGCAGATATCTTGCGGATACGCCAGGTGGTGAGCAGTGACAGCAGGTAAGAGAACACCACCGTTCCCAGCCCAAAAGCCACCACCCATAGTGGGTCTACTAAAAAGCCGGCCTTCATGATCCCAACGCCGCGCATGGCCACCGACATCATGGGGTTGGTGTACAGTGCCCCCAGCAAACTGCCGGCCGCCGCGCCCACCGCCACCGGTGCCACGTAGGTGAGCGACAGCTGATTCATCAGCTGAAACGTGGTAAAACCTATCGCCTTCTGGACGCCCAGATCCCGTTTTTGACGGATGACCGAGGAGCTGATCATAAAATAAAGCACCAGAGTCACCACAGCCAGCGTGATGACCAGCATTGCCAGCCCCATGGCCGCTACGATATTTTGATACGAGGCCATCCCTTCCGCCAACCCCTTGTCAAAGTTGGTGACACTGAGCAGAGTCTGGCTGTCGAAGGTATCATTTAGCCGCTCGATAAAGCTGGCGCTGTCTGTCCCTGTATCCAGATAGATGTACAGTATCTGCGGTTTAAAATCGGCGTTCAGCCGCCGCATATCGGCGGTGCGGATAGAGGTGTTGAGTCCGCCCATAGATGAGCCGTTAGACAGGCCCGTGACCCGAAAGGTCTCCTCGCTGTCACCCCAGCGCACCGCAACAAGATCGCCTACTTCTTTGCCGATGCGGTCAGCCAAAATGCCGGCCAGTACGATCTCCCCATCTTTTTGAGGATAGCGGCCCTCATAGACCAACCGCGTCTGTTTGCCGGCGTAATCTCCCATCACGTAAGAAGATACCTGGGTGCCGTCTACCTCCAGCTTTACCTCATCCAGGTACTGCACCAGCCGCACATGTTCCATATCTTTTATGGCGGCCACCGTGCTGCTCTGGTCCTCTTTTGCGTTGAGCGCGGCGATGACGTTGGTTATCTCCATGCCCGGCACCTCGGCAAAAGCCTTGGTGTCGATGGCAGTATTGTAGTACATGATGATACCGTAGGCACCGGCAAATGTGACAGCGATCATGATCATGACCACCATGATATTCTGCTTGATATTTTGCAGGATCGACTTGCCGGCTAAAGTGACCGATAATGGCCCATGGGCCCGCTCTAGGGGCAGCATATTGTGCCGGTACTTGTGTATTGTGCTCTCGCCCCGCAGTGCTCTGATGGGGCTCAGATGGTTGACCCGCCTGGTGGCCAGCACCACGACCAGCACCACAACGGCCAGCAGCACCAGCAGCGCAGACGCACTGATGCCCACATCAAATCCCTGCTCCCACTTCAGGCCCGACTGCTGCTCAAAGATCATCGAGATCGATGGCAGCAGTCCGTAAGACGCGCCGATCCCCAGCACACTGCCCAGCCCGGCGATGAGCAGATACTGGATCAGCAGCGACAGGCGTATCTGCCGGCCGGTATAGCCGATAGCCTTGAGCGAACCGATCTTCATCAGGTCGTCTTCAATGCTGTTGACGATGCGAAAGCGCACCACCAGCAGGCACACCACAACGATGATCAGCGCAAACAGCACCATCATAGCCGCTATCATTGTGGCCATCATACAGCGGGACAGCTCGATAAGTTCGATATCCAGCGCGATCAGCATCGCGTCGCTGTCACCGGCCATCAGCGAGGAGCTGTCGAGCCCCAGGGTCTGCCGAATACCCGCCTCTACTGCCGAGGCACTTTTCACTTCGTCTAAGCGGGTGTGCACCAGGTGCATCCGGTAAGACGGTCCCTGTAGGATATCAGCCACCTGGCGGTAGGTCTCCTGCGGCAGATAAAAACCCATCATCCCCGTGTCGGTAGAGCTAAAAAAGATATCCTCTGTGTAGCCCTGTACGGTAAAGGTCAGCTGCCGCTTTTCGCCCGTCGTCTGGTCGGTGTAGTGCAGTGTCATTTTATCGCCCAGCTGGTAACCGCCAACCGCTTTAAAGATATCTGGCACATAAACTGACATCTCGGTGGCCGGATGGTGTTCTCCCACATATTTCCACTTGGAGATCTCCCGTTTTTCATCCATATTCTGCAGCAGTACCGTATACGATCTTTTCTTGCCTTTCTGGGTGATCTCCGCCCCCAGAGCGAGAGCCTCGTTGGTCTGGACCTTTTTTACGTGTTCATTTTGGCTGATATAGTCCTGTACCTGTTGGGTGTACACTGCTTGGGGCAGAGCAAAATAGGCATCGGCCGGCGCCAGTTCCTCTTTCAGTTGGCCAAAAAAGCTGCCGTACCGAATAGCCACCAAAAGCCCCACATTAAGCAGTAGCGCGGCGATGAGGAACATCACCACCAGAGTGGCCGACACCGACTTCGTCTTTTTGATATTCGCACGGGCGTGCATCCACAGTTTGTACATCTCACCACCCCATCTCGGCTAAGAAAGAGAGCAGTTTGTCGTGCCGCTGCCGGTCGCCGCTCACGTATTTTCCCAGTTCGCACACACCGCCGATCACCCCGTCTCGGATATAGAGGATACGGTTGCCCCGTCGGGCCGACACCAGATCGTGGGTGACCATAATGATGCTCTGCCCGCTCTGGTGCACCTCGGTCAGCACGTCTAGCACAGCCCGGCCCGATGCCGAGTTCAGCGCACCTGTGGGCTCATCGGCAAACACGACCTGCGGCCGGTTGACCAGCGCCCGTACGATTGCAGCCCGCTGATTTTCTCCACCCGAGAGCTGGGCGGGGAATTTGCGCCAGATCTTCTCGGTCAAGCCCACTTTACCCAGCAGTTCTTTGGCATAGGTCACGATCGCTCTCTTGTCTTTTCCAGTCAGCAGGCCGGCGGCCAATATATTGTCCAGGATACTCATATTGTCCAGCAAAAACATCTGCTGGAATACAAAGCCACAGTGCTCACGGCGAAAGATCGCCAGCTTGTCATTGTCCATCTGCTCGATCTCGGTGTCAAAAAAGTGGATCTGGCCGCTGGTGGGCTGGTCCATGCCCGACAGTGCATACAGCAGCGTAGACTTGCCCGCCCCCGATGAACCCATGATCACGGTAAAATCGTCCTGATATATCTCGATATCCAGGTCCTTGAGCACCTGCTGTTGCTGCGCTCCGGTGCCAAAATACTTGCAGAGCCTCTCGGTCTTGATGACGGTATTTTTCATAATGTATCCCTTCTCGCCGACTTTATATCACCCGGTCACACCTTGCCCATCTTGCTGTCCTCGGCCGCCAATGCATCCTCCTGCGCGCCGTAAACACGGGCTAAAGCCACAAACTCCAGCCGCAGACGGCGGCATATCTCGTCTTCGTCTATATCCAGATAATTGGCGTTTACCATAACTGCCAGCCCATAGGCGTAGATCATCATATCGTAGTGCAGCTGTTTTGCCTGATCGGCGGCCATATTGTAGCGCTGTGTCAGAGTCTGCATGATATTGGGCGCGTTGATATCATCGATCGCCCGCCCATTACCGTGGCGATCGCGCATGTACAGATAGCGAAACATCTCTTTTTCCTGTTTGGCAAAGCGGATAAACCCCAGGCCAAAGGCCATATATGGCGGGTACTTGCTCTGCGCCGTATAGTGCGCAACTGCCTGTACGTAAAGTCGCTCAGCCTCTCTCTTCATCTCTGCTTTCAGCGCTTCCATACTGCCAAATTCTGTGTAGATAGGTTGAGTTGAGCAGCCCAGCTTTTGTGCCACACTGCGGGCATTGAGATGGTCATGGCCTTCTTTGCGCAATATTTCTACCGCCGCCTGCAGCATAGCTGCACGGGTCACCTTCTTTTTGGCCGGCATAGCATACTTCCTCTCTTCAATATAACGCATGTTATTAAAACACTTGTTATAATAACATGCGTTATATTTTCTGTCAATCGTTTTCTTCTCTATTTACGGGCATAACAAAAGCCCGATCAGCCGGTGGGGCGGCTATCGGGCCAGAAATTATCAATATTTACCTGTCAAGTCATACCGTCACTTTGTTTTGTACGGGCCAGCTTGCCGCGCCAGCCACTCTCTGGTGAGAAAGCTGCACATCATCCCTCTATTGCCGGGGGAGCCCACCGCTCAAAATCGGAGATAGATAGCGGCTTAGAAAAGACGTATCCCTGTATCATGTCGCAGCCTACAGCGCGCAAAAAGGCCAGCTGCGATTGGGTCTCTATCCCCTCCGCCACCGTGTGGATGTGCAATTTTGCAGCCAGCTGGACAAAGCTGGCGATCACCTTCTGCGCTTTTTCGCTGGCGATGTCATCAAAAAATTGCCGATCCAGCTTAATGGTGTCCACATCAAATTCTTTGAGCAGTGCCAGCGAAGAAAATCCCACTCCAAAGTCATCCAGCGAGCAAAGAAAACCATTGCGGTGCATCTCTTCCACCGAATTTTGCACCAACTTACGCTGCTGCTCATCAAAAAATGTCGACTCGGTCAGCTCGATCTCGATCATTGTATCGGGGATGTGGTAGCGCTCTTTCAGAGCGGTAAACGGCCGCAAAAAATTGAGATTTTTAAAGTGCGCACGGGACATGTTCACCGATATGGGAACCAATTCGCGACCCTCCCGCCTCCACCTGTCCAGCAAGATACACACCTCTTCAAACACATAGAGGTCCAGCTTGCAGATATCCCCCGTCTTTTCAAACAGCGGGATAAAATCGGATGGAAAGATGGTCCCCCGCTGGGGGTGTACCCACCGCACCAGCGCCTCAGCTCCGGCTAAGCGGCCATCCGTCAATCTCACCTTGGGCTGTAGATAGACCTGAAAGTCGTGATTCTTTAGCGACGCCTCAAACAGCGCGCCCAACTCCTGCTCTTTCTTCATCTGTTCCAGCATCTCGGCACTGTAAAAGGCACATTTCCCCTTCTCGCCCTGTAGCTTGCAGGCCATGCGGGCCCGGTCTTGCCAAATAGTCACGTCGGCAGCGGGATCTTCTACCACACAGGCCCCCTGTAAAATGGTCAGATAATACCGGATGTCGGTGTGTTGAGAAAAGCTGTTGATATCGGCCATCAGCTGGTCTAAACGCTTTTGAATAGTCTCTTTATCTCCGGTGTGCAAGCACAGAAAAAACTGATCAGCTGCTCCTCTGGCAGCGATCTCATCGGCTTGGATATGCCTTTTGAGCGACACATAGATGTGGCGCAGCGTATCGTTGCCAGCCTCTACACCAAAATTTTCGTTGATGAGCTTAAAGCCCCGTACATTTAAAAAGATTACCGTATAGGCGCCGGGGTCCATACCCAACGATATGAGCTTTTCGTATGCCAAACGAAAAGCAGCCTGATTCATACCTCCGGTCAGTTGGTCGGTAAATGCCACCTGCTCCAGGTATTTCCTACTGGTGCGGTAATAGCGCAGCTGTAGCAACAAAAATACCGTCAGTACCGCCACGATACCGCCGACGATCAAAAAAGCGCGCAACATATAGGCGTCGGCACTGCCAGATATCAGCCCGGCCGGCACCAGTGTCAGCAGTAACCAGTCGTTTACATATAGCGGCCGATAAGACAAGACCAGTTGGCTGTCATCGGTGGCGGTAAACTGAAATACGCCGGCCTGTTGCTGGGCTATATTTTGCTGCATCTGGGCGATCGCCTGCTCAGCAGCTAAGTCCTCCCCCTCTTTAAAAACACTGTCCAACTGCAAAAAAGGCTTGAGGTCGGTAGGTGAGAGCACCACCTTTCCGGTACCATCTATAATACAGGTGAGACCGTGCCCCGAAAAACTCTTTGGCTGGATGAGCTGCTGCATATTCTCTTTACTGCGCACTCCTGCCAGCACGCTATCGATCTGCCCATCCTGCTCGATGGGGGTCAAAAATAAAAGATTTTGCCTGTCTTCAATATAGGTGACCGTCTGCTGGCCTGCAAAGGCGTCTTTTATGCCCGGAACACTCTGCAGGTCGACTTCTCCAAGATCCGGTAAGTCCGTGAGCTTATTTTTTTCTATGATGAACAGCGCGTCAAAATCCAGGATATCGGCTTGGCGCTCCAAGAGCTGCTGGGTCTCATCCGGCCCTGAAAAACTTGACAGTTCTTCCGACAGAGCAGCCAATGTCATCTGATAAATATGAAAACGGGAAGAGATATCGCTGGCCAGCTGATCAGATACATCGGTCACATACTGCTCGGTGCTGGCCTTCAACGCCTTTTTTAGGCCTGAGGTATTCCACAACATCAGGGCGATCACCAGCAATAAAATAGCTGATATCACGCCCAGCTGCACCCCGTGCCCAGCAGACGATCTATTCTGTGCCTGGTCGTACTTCGCACGCACCCGTACACCTCCTCATTTACTCTATCCTCATGCTATCATGCTTTTTTTACAGGGACAACAATCAATCTGTGTACGTACACATATAGTATGTTGTGTTTTGTCATTATCTACAGTACAATAAAGACAAATTGTGATCGAGAGGAGCCTATCATGCAAAATAAACAGACTTTATTTGACCACGTGTACCGAGATTTGCGGGAACAGATCCTGACTGGACGCCTGCAGTACGGCGATAAGCTCCCCTCTATCAGCAGGATGTGCGAACTCTATAATGTCGGTATCCGCACCGTGCGCGATGTTTTGCGCGCACTCAAAGAAGAGGGGTATATCTCCACGCAGGAACGGCGGCCCACTACTGTTCAGTATCAGTTGCCCGTCACTGAGGGAATAGATGCAGCTATGCAGTCGGTTCTGGTACGCCGCACGTCGATCATTGATGTATACCGCACGATGTCGATCATCATGCCACCCGTATTTGCGCTCTCAGCCCAGGTGTTTGGCGATGCCTCATTTGTTCAGTGGTCGCGTGATCTGGCCCGGCTCAAGGGAAAAGATCCGGCAGTCTGCTGGCAGGCCTATTCTTCCCTGCTCTATACACTGCTAGACCGCTCTCATAATCTCCTATTTCGGGACATGTTTGCCAGCCTGGAAATATACGCTCGCACACCGTATTTTCAAAAGCATCCCCGTCACGCCCAATGGGTGGCGGCACACAGTACCTTTCACAGCGCTATGCAGACCATGGAGTCTCTGCCCACCAAAGATGGAGCACTCATCACCACCCGATTTCAGAGTATGTTCCAAGCACTGACAATAGCCGTGGAAAAGTGGATCGATGAAGCGCTGGCGACCTGTAAGACCCCTCCACAGGAGGATCCCAATTCCGGTTATACCTGGACCTCTGAGCGGGGCCGGGACCACTACTACACCCAGATCACCCGCGATCTCATCGATAAGATCGGCATGGGTATATACCGCGAAGGAGAATTTCTCCCCTCCGAGGCAGCGCTGGCCAAGCAATACGGCGTGTGTATCTCCACCGTACGCAAAGCTATGGCTATGCTCGGTGAATTGGGCTTTGGGCAGACCTTTAATGCCAAAGGTACCCAAGTACTGTTACAAAAAGATGACGAAGTACTGCAGTGCATGAAAAACAAGACCTACCGGCGCGATACACTGCTCTACCTGAGCGGACTGCAGTTCATGGCCATCGCCATCAAGCCGGCAGCCATGCTGGCTCTCCCCCATCTAGACCGGCAAGTAGTCCTCGATCTGCAAAAGCAGTGCCGCAGCCAAAATGCGATCCCACTGGAAAAGATCTTTTTTTGTATCACCGATCATCTGCCACTAGCGCCGTTCAGAACTATTTTATTAGAGGTAAACAAGCTGCTGCACTGGGGATATTATTTTTCCTTTTACAGCGAAGGGCCAGCCAGCTCTAATCTGCTCTTTCAGATCAGTTTCGCCGCTCTCGATGCTCTGCGGCAGGGAGATGCTAATGGGTTTATCACCCATCTCTCGTCCTGCTATGGGCACATTCTCACCTTCGTGCGCGATTTCGTGGCTACCCGAGGCCTGCCAGAGGCCGCCGATATTATCTCCCCGCAGGAATTGCACTAAAAATAAACATCTTACTGGGCCGTAAACATGGCCTACAGAGTAAGCATATATTTCATAAAGTAGCTGCCACTACGTGGCGGCTACTTTACTATTTTTCATCTCGGAAATAAGCCCAATCCATATCAGATAGTATAACTGAGAACTAAGATTGCAAAAAGAAAAAAGCCATCGACTTTGTCGATGGCTTTTGCACTAGTAAGTGTTTGTAAAAAAGGCACTCATTAGAAAGAAAAAAGAATATTATCTTAAATGCTACATGCAGTATATCCTAATTTTTCACATGATTGATTTTCTAAAAAAGAGAATAATCCTTAAATAACAGCCCAACCATTGAGCCTATTGTATTCAAAAGGTCTTGCCCGTAGCCCCAGATTTACTTTTCTATTTTTTGATACTTGCCTCATTTTAAAGCGAAATAGTCATGTTCATCATTCACAAGTTTCATTATCTCTAAAATATCCTCTGTTTTGACATCGGGAATGTCAAGGGGTCTCGTTCGCTATGAAATTTTAAAGTATCATCAAACGACTCATCAATATAAACGTGCGTTTTAACTTCTCCAGCACACCAATCACAATGATTATGTATACACCGCGATTCCTCATAACTATTTTTGCTGACTGCTGTTTTTACAATATTCTTAAATCGTTTGTCGTAATTTTGGCAAGCAAAAAACGAAACATAAAAATCGGTCTCGGCTGCTTGCCTTATACCGATTTTGACTATCTGTTTGCTGTGCAAATCGTGCTTAAAAGAGATTCTCATCCTCTCTTATTTAGGATTGTAACCAAGCTCCGAAAGGTACATTATAAGTTCACGGTATATCGCTTGCTTTTCACAATCAAGTTGTGATAGATATAGCTCTATCAATTCCTTTTGTTTCTTGGTTTTCACTGTGTTACACCCTGAATATCTCCAATTTCAGTTGTATTTCTAAAATTTATCAATATAAGCAAAAAGATTGCCGATATAATATCGACAATCTTCATGGTCCGAGTGTAATGATAGGACTTAAAGAAACCCAGTCATATCAACAGTTTACAGGCCGCAAGCAAGAGGCTTTTATCCTTTTGATCTCCAATATATTGACCTCAAAGACTTTTTATAGCTGCACTAATGAGTTCACAGACTATATTACACTCATCAGGGTATTGAGATTTGAAGGACTTAATACAGTCATTCCTAACGGAAAATTCATCCATTGACAATAGTTTTGCTAGATGGAAAAACTCTTTATGCTTTCCTACAGCTAGTGCTTGTTCAAGGAAGGATGTAACATCTTCGGCAGAAATGTCCCATCGTTCAACTAGACCCTCTAAATTTGGAGCTTTTAACAAATATTGAAGAATACTCATCTCAGGCCAAGTATCTCCTGGTATATAACAAATTTTAGCTCCAATAATTCTCTGGAAAGTGCCTTCATCATCTATACGTGTTTCCAAATGATTCCTAATTTGACGAATTTGTTCATCATGAGCTGTCCGTTTGTCGCCATCTAAAAATGAAATGAAGTTCATTTTTTCTTCTCGATAACGAGCCGCCATTTGCTTTAAAATAGCCTGATCAGATCCAATAACATATACTTCTAAACGTTCTCGTATGTGTAAAGGAAGAAGATTTATAATAACAGATTTTCCAACCTCATCCTCAACAAACACGTCTAACTCATGGGTGTTTTGCCCAGCTAATTTCCCAAATGCATATTCTGCACTAATCCCTTGGGTAATATTAGTTTGGGCATTTTGATTCTGGATGAAGAATCTTGCTTCAGGAGGAATACAACTTAAAACGATGTCAGAGTGAGTTGAACATATAACTTGACATTTATTTTTATAACATATTTCTTTTAATATTTTAATAAATTCTCGTTGCGCTTTTGCGTGCAAACCGAGCTCAATTTCGTCTATAACTAGCAATGATCCGGAGCCTGCAATTAACAATTCCAATAAAATTGATATTACCGCATTTTCTCCCGCTCCCATGTTAAATCCAGAGTAGGAAATTTCATTTCTCTCCACTAGAAAAAGCCTATATGAGTTATGCGAAAAAATACGTAATGAAGAATAGTTCTTTCCAAAAATCCGCCCCGCTAATGTTTTAATTTGATCTAGTATAATGGGGGGAATTGCTTCTGTCTCAAAGGCTTTTCGATATGAGCGGTGCGCTGAACTCTCGGATGGAGGAACAATTCTATTAATCCCTAAGTAAATTACGTTCCTAGATTTTCTGGTGTTGAAGTCATTCCATTTACCGCTAGGTTTTTTCTTTCGAAGATTGGGAATGTCGCCATCCGTCTGACGAATTGTATAGGTTATTTCTATTCCCTGGAGGCCTGTCTCTTCTGGAGAAAAGGTGAAAAAATCTCCATAAGTAAAATAACTTTTTTTTCGCGCAAACTGATGAAATGTATCATCATTATGAAATGCACATGCAGCTAGTGCTAAAATGGTTGATTTACCAGAACCATTCTCCCCGACAAAAGCTGAAATTGGATAGGTAAAATCTATTTTACAGGGGAAAACACCTCGAATATTTCCGTTATCAATTTCTAAGCCTACTAAGGAATTACGAGATTTATCATGAGAAAACCATCGAAGATTATCCTTATCTAATTGTGATAGGGCATAACTCATATAATCATTACCTCATTAGTAGAGTAGATATAAGACATTATAATAATAGCCTCTAAATACTCTAATTGCAAGAATTTGTTGAATTTGCCCGCCCATAATTTTATGCTTATGCCGTTCAATGTGTTAGAAAAATAAAAAGCCGCAGAAATCATATGATTCTGCGGCTTTGGTCCGAGTGACAGGAGTCGAACCTGCGGCCTCTTGAACCCCATTCAAGCGCGCTACCAAACTGCGCTACACCCGGAAGTGCCTATTTAGTATAGCACGACACTTTTCAAAATGCAACACCCAAATTCTATTTTTCTATAAATTTATCGCCATATAGTTTCCGTACTCATATTGATTACAAAACTAACTGTTCCGGCAACTTTTAAGTCGCAATTATTCCAGTAATATTAAATAATATCGGAAATATTTATTGTATATGCCCGGAACATGTGATATCCTGAATAAAAAAGTATATATTCCGGAAATTTAGCAAGAACAAAGGAGGGAAATCCATCTTGTTAGCGAAACTTCAACTGGATATCTCTTCGGATACGATCTGTATCCGAATGGAAGGCGAGGATCAATTTGTACAGACAGTGCTAGACGACCTGCGCACCAGCGGGCTTGGCGCGCTGGAAAAGGCAGCTACTTATGGTGATACATCGGGTATATCAGCAGCAGGGAATGATTTGCCTGACCAAAAAGATCCCGCGGCTCTTTTCCCGGAAATCCATACTTCCACTTCTTCAATAACGGAAGATCCATCACCAGGGCTGGATACGGCTCCACAAGGTAGTTCCTCCCCTATTTACGGTCGTAAAAAGAGTCATGCGGCTGCAAAACCACAGCTTGTAGATGGGCTGGATGTATCGGTAAACGGCGGACATATCAGTTTGCCGGATTATTTGCGCGGCCAGCGTCTGCGCACCCGCTTTGATACACTGGTCGCCATCATGGCCTATTTGCGCAATGTGTATGGTTTTCGTGGGACCATCACAGCCGATGTGGTCTATACCGCCTGGTATCAGCTAGACAGCTCTGTCGATCGGGTCAAAGGTTGTATCTATGATGCCTGTCGCCCTAAGTGCGGTTATCTGCGCGCTGTTGGGGGCGGCTACGAGTTGACTGAAAAAGGCGAGCGGCGGGCTCAGCAGCTGCAGAGCGGCAAATAGCGCGTTTCGTACAACTTGTTTTTTGCGGTCGTAAATGCTATAATAACTGCAGCTTGGCCGTGGAGAAACGGAGACTGGGAATATTATTTCTCACTACTACAAGTCGATCAAGGAGCGCAGTATGGCCTATTTTGTAGCGTTTACTATTTTGGTTTTGATCATCTCGAACGTCCCCTTTTTACTGAAATTGCCCATCTATCAGTGGGGAATGTGGCAGTGGATCATGTTGGTGCTCAACATTCTGCTCATTTTCTTCTTTGTGCTGATGGTGTGGTTTGCCATCCAGGGCTCGAAAGAGAAAAAGGCCGAGAAAAAAGCTATAGAGGAACGGCAGGCAGCAGCCAAACGCCGGCAGGCCCAAATGGACTACTCCGACTTGGATATCGTGCCTGATGGCAGCCGCCGTGACACCAACGACTACGAGTACTACACTCAGGTGGAAGACGGCGAGGTGGAATATCGGGACGGCAAGATCGTGCTGCACGCTGAAGACGGTGATGAGGACGACACAGCGTCCTCCGGCGAGCCCGATGCACAGTAACCATAAAACTCAAAAAAGAGGTATCGCCGTATGGCGATACCTCTTTTTTGAGTTTCAATCAGCAAGCATGCTCAGACACATATAATAATGATCCATTTTTAACTCCTGATATTGAAGTCATTGACGTATGTGCGCGGCTGATAGTGGCAAAATAAAAGCAACAGCTATCAAAAAATTCTCTGACTATTTAAATGTATAATAGGAGGCGCTACAGATGATCGCACCGCGTGGAAACCGCACGACTTTAAAAGAGATGAAAAAAGAACCGCCCACCACCGTGACCACAGCCGGCACTGATTACCGCTCCAAAGATGGTAATCAGCACAGTATCCACTCACAAGTAGCAGACTTTGAAGTAAAAAATGAGCGCGACTACAGCGAGGAAAACCAGAAGTAAAGATCTTTTGCCCAAGAGAGCCCGCCGGCTAAAGCCAGTGGGCTCTCTACTTTTGCACTGCACAGACAGTGATGCGGCTGTATTGTGGACAGAGTGTATGCTCTTACTGTTCGGATGAAAATTCCAGCTGGCGGGGTGCGATGACCTGGGAAAATACGATCTGTGTTTGGGTGTTGCCAAAGCGCTGCAGCTGGGCCACAAAGAGATCGAGCTGGGCCGTATCTGGAAAGCAGACTTTTAAGAGCATGGAAAAGGCGCCGGTAACATGGTAGCACTCCAGCACGTTTTTTTGCTCTTTGATAAAGTCGCGAAAAGCGGGCTGATTTTGGTGAGACAGTACCATATTGATAAAAGCGGTGATGGCATATCCGGCTTTTTTTGCGTCTACTGTGGCACAGTACCCGGTTATGATACCCTGCCGTTCCAGCCGCTCTATACGCGCTGCCACTGCCGGCGAGGAGAGATAGACCTGTTGAGCCAACTGCTTGAGCGGCATGCGCGCATTTCGCTGCAGCAGCGCCACGATCTTTTGGTCTACACGGTCCATGCCCATTCCCCCACCTGCTGCCAGAGGGCAGCTGTTTTCCAGTACGATTATACCACAGGCTGGTAAGCGTTTAAAAGAGGAGCAACGCTCAGTTTTGGTAATTTATCAAAATAAAGCAAACCGGCTGGTTGGCTTAACAATTTTAAGTACATACAAAAAATACCAAACATTCTTTCTAGTTTGCCTAAAAGGCTTTACCAGACGCCACCGGCACACTATGCTGTGGGTAGAGAGAAGTGTTTATATTGCCTGGGCAGACAGCCTAGGTAGATTGAGAAAGGTGTGCGTGCACAATGACTACCAGAGTGGAAGCAGATTCGATCGGTACCTTAGAGGTCCCCAGTGAGGCCTATTACGGTGTACAGGCGCTGCGCGCCAGCCAGAACTTTCCCATTACCGGACGCAAGATGCACCCGCTGCTGATCCGGTCGCTGGCCTGCATCAAAAAGGCTGCCGCCATTTCAAACCGGGACGCAGGTGCGCTGCCGGGCAATATTGCTCAGGCTATCATCAGTGCCTGCGACGAGGTGATCGATGGTGCCTTTGCCGATCAGTTTATTGTGGACGCCATACAGGGCGGGGCGGGCACCTCGGCCAATATGAACGCCAACGAAGTAATTGCCAACCGGGCCATCGAGTTGCTGGGCGGCCAAAAAGGCGATTACGCAGTGGTGCACCCCAACGACCATGTGAATATGGCCCAATCCACCAACGACGTGTTCCCCACAGCTGGCAAGCTGACCGTTTTGCAGCTGTTGCCGCTGGCCGCCCACCAGTTAGAGCGGCTGTATGAGGCGCTGCGCCAAAAAGGTGAGGAGTTCGATGACATTATTAAAATGGGGCGAACCCAATTGCAGGACGCAGTGCCGATCCGCCTGGGGCAGTCGTTTTATGCGCTGAGCCAGGCAGTGCGCCGGGATTTGGAGCGGTTGCGGCTGGCCGAAGAAGAGATGCACACCATCAATATGGGTGGCACTGCTATCGGCACCGCTATCAACGTCTCTCCCCGGTACTTGGCCACCATCACCGACAACATCCGCCACGTCACCGGTCTGCCGATGGTACAGGCGGTGGACCTGATCGATGCCACCCAGAACCTGGACGGTTTCGTCACCGTTTCGGGCATTATCAAGACCTGCGCGGTGAACCTCTCAAAAATGGCCAACGACCTGCGGCTGCTCTCGAGCGGGCCCAAGACCGGCGTGGCCGAGATCAATCTGCCAGCTAAGCAAAACGGCTCCTCTATCATGCCGGGCAAGGTAAACCCCGTTATCCCCGAAGTGGTGTCGCAGGTGGCCTTTAACGTGATTGGCAACGACTTTGCCATTACGATGGCGGCTGAGGCGGGTCAGCTGGAGCTCAACGCGTTTGAGCCGGTGCTGTTTTACAACCTGTTTGAATCGATCGAGACGTTGACGGGGGCGGTACAGACCTTTGTGGACAACTGTGTACTGGGCATTACCGCCAACCGGGAGCACTGTCTAGAGCTGCTGGAACACAGTGTGGGTATGGTGACTGCTCTGTGCCCCAAAATAGGCTATAAGCGGTCGGCCGAGATCGCCAAGCAATCGCTGAAAACCGGCATTCCCGTGCGAAAAATGGTGGTGGATATGGGCATTGTGAGCGCCGACGAGGTGGACCGCATATTAAACCCGGTATCGATGACCGAGCCACAGCTACAGGCTGTACAGTAGATAAAATTCCGCCAAAAGCACCGCTTTAGGCTCTGTAAGACGGGGCTGGGACGGTGCTTTTTTCTTGATATTTTAATGGACCGACATGCTCTTGTGGGGTAGCAGTTGGTGCAAACGCGTACTTTTATCCCCTATTTTTATCGGAAATAACATGATTTTATGCCAGAAAACACCTGTTGGAGAGCTGTTTAGCTGGAAATGATGGCCAAAGCCACCAGTGCCGTGCTAGAATAAAGCGATCGGACAAGTTTGCGGCTGCTGCCGCTGGCGTGATGGGCCGAGAAGATGGGAGGGCTTTGTGTGAAATACCGCGTAGTGGCTAAAGAGGCATTTAGTGTGGCCGGGGTGCGGACAGTGACCGAGCAACCCGGCGGTGTGTGGGACATAATAAAAAAAGACGGCCGCATGCAGCAGATGCAGCGGGACGCCCAAGGGCAGCCAGTGACACTGGGGCTGTGTTTTGGCTTTGACGGTACAGGGCGCAACGACAATATGGTGGGCTTTGTGGTGGCAGAGGAAGTACCGGGGTACGCCTTCTACACATTTCCCCCCTCGGACTGGGTGGTGTTAAAGGCCGAGGGCAAGATATCCGACGGGGTGCTGTATAAGAGCTGGCAGTACATCCACGGCGAGCTGATCGACCGCCAGGTGATCTGCCAGCGGGAGGTACCGACCATTGAGGACTACCAGGTGTGGAACGAGGAGTCGGACTACTGCCGGGTGGAGATCGGGGTGGCGGTGGTATAGGTTACTGGTCTACAGCATAAAAAGAGCGGGCGCACGGGTGGCGCCTGCTCTTTTTTGCTTTTTAAATGTTACCAAATTGTTAAAACGGGCAATTTTAGGGCAATTGGACTGTATAAGGCCCGCCGATGGGCAGACAGCGGGAGGTGTTGGCATGACCCACCTGGCTGGTATAGGCGATGGGAAAGGCGCAGCCCTGTGTTTCCTGTAACACCAGCTGGTGCATGCTTGGCTGTTGGCGGTGCTGCTGCATATAGGTGAAGGTGCCCAGCAACAGGCCGGAGATATGTTTAAATACACCCAGCTGCCGCAGCTGGGAGAGGTAGGTGACCATTTGCGGTACGCCGCCGCCAAGGCTCTCGATAAACAGCAGCTTGCCGGTGAGATCGGGCATGTAGGGTGTGCCGGCCAGTTTGAGCAGACAGCGCAGATTTCCGCCCAGCAGTGTTCCGGACATCCGTTCTCCGCGCAGGAAGTGCCACTTCACCCGGAACAGGTCGTCTGCTCCGGAAAACATGCTGGCGACGAAGGCGGGCTGTTGCTGAGCACTGCTTTGCCAGATGAGATTTTTGACCTGATACAGATAGGAGACCACACCGGTCTTGGTGTACAGGGCATTGAGCAGCACCGTGAGATCGCTGTAACCGAAAAATGGCTTGGGGCTGGCGGCGATCTGACGGTAATCGAGCAGATCGAGCAGCTGGTTGGCCATATCGCCGCCGGAGATATCGAAGATCGCGCGGATTTGGCTGTCGGCGTAGGCCTGCTGCAGCGCCGCGGCCCGTTGGGCGGCAGTACCGGCAAAAGCGGTGGGCCCGGCGTACAGATAGTCGCTGCACACCGGGCAAAGGCCCATGCCGCGCAGCACCTGCATGAGCCGCTGCACCTCTGGCTGCTGATCGACAGGCAGGCCGTTGGAGCAGGCCACCAGCGCGACCTTGTTTCCCGCTGTTAACTGCATGGCAATCCCTCTTTTTGGTGGGTGGCCACCTTTTGCTGATAGCTGCTGCCCCAATCGACCATGGCATCCAGCACCGGTTTAAGGCTGTAACCGGTAGCGGTGAGTGTGTACTCGACCCGGGGCGGGACCTCGGCGTAGACTTTGCGGCTGACCAGACCGCTCTGCTCCATGGCCCGCAGGTTGGCAGTGAGCACCTTCTGCGATATTTTGCCGATAGATTTTTTAAGCTGCCCAAAGCGCTTGGTGCCGGCGAGCAGATCGCGAATGATGAGTACTTTCCAGCGGTCGCTGATGAGCATGAGCGTGGTCTCGACCGGGCAGGCGGGCAATTCTTTTTCGGTCATGGGTGTTCCCTATCCTTTCTTTTAAAAAAGCTGCTGAACACACAGTATTTGATAAGATACAAAAGCGAAGATCCTGCACATCTATTATAGGCGGGCTGGTGGGTGGTGACAAGGGGCGGATATGGAGGCGGGGTGGGAGATGGCAGCTACCTGGTGGATATCAGGCGACAGCCAAGGCCCTGTTGTGTGCCGACATATAAGCTGCACCTGAACCATGCGATATCTGCTATTTAGTGTACTAAAAACTATTCATTGGTGTGTTGGTGGGGAAATTTGGGGAGATATTATGAGTGATGACCAGATAGGCCTGCTGCAGACGGACAGATCTTTAAATGATAGGACCGCTCTGCTGCTAAGGTGCCTATAGACAAAAAGCACTCCTTTACCCCTGTTAGGGCCGCGGGCCAGGAATATACGATCAGAGGAATGAGGGATAATTTTCTAGAGATGGATCTATTGACAGGGACTCTGAAAAACACTTGCTGACCCAGGGACGATTGCGCGTGATGTTGGAACTGATCCCAGATGCATTTTCGTATCCGGCGTCTTGGAAGACGGACGCCTGTCATATAGCTGATTGGCAATATCAGCCGACTATCGATTACATCTGCTCCAGTTTATTGGGAGGAAAAACACCCCAGAAATCTGGGCAACAACTTCGTTGGCGCACAATTCGGCAAAAAGCAATTTTATGTTTAAACAACTCGGTTGGACACTTTGGGATAAAGGGGATGTTCGGGACTGGGATGGATCACCTAAACTGTCCGTTTAGCTTGTTGCGTAAAACCCGTTATTACTTGACGTGCAAGGAGTAAAAAACTACCCGGCGACAAAGCAAATGATGCAAAAGTATGCACGATAGAGATCTGGACATATATGCTGCGGGCAGCGATACAGAATGTTCTTATACGGTGATACAGGGACCTGGAGAGCAGAGGTGGAGCGCCTTTGCTCTCGTTGTTTTTTAAGGGGCATTGGGCAGTTGCCGCGGACAAGGTGCTGGTAAATACTTACTTTGACGGCAGTTAAAGGCTATTTTGTTTGCTGTTCACCGCTTACTGTTTGCTGTTTGCGGGAAAGCAGGCAGCAGTAGGGGACGGTGAGCGAGGCGCTGGGTGAGATAGCTTTACATGGGCTTTAGATTTTTATTGAGCCGATCGACCATCCACGACAGGCGCCGGGCGCGGCCAGACGCGGTCTTGGCGCTGAAATACGCCCGGGCATATGTTTTTTGTACCGACGGAGACATGGCCAAAAAGTTGGTGTGCGCCGGCTGGTAGGCCTGTAACAGAGTGGACAGGGTACCGATCTGCTCACTGGTGACCGGCGGTGGGGGCGGGGCGCTCCACTGGCCATTTTGCTGGGCCAGCTGGATCTTTTCAAGGCCACTTGGGGTCATGAGGCCCTGTTTTTGCAGCTTTTGGGCCAGCGCTCTGTTTTTGGCCGACCATTTACTGTTATTGCGGCGCTCGGCAAAATACTTTTTATAGCGCTTATCGTCGATGCGCTGCATCTGGCCGTCGATCCAGCCAAAGCAGAGCGCCTCTTCCAGCGCATCGCTGGCACTGATGGTATTGGGGCCGCCTGCTTTGCCCAGCAGCAGCCAGACACCAGTTCCCGAGTGGCAGTGCTCGGAGAGCCAACGGCGGAAGTCTTGACGGCTGATAAAATGCATTAGTTCACACATGATACGATACCTCCCGGTGGTGGATACTGCCGGATGAGTCGCGGCAGTGGGTATATGGCGGCCAGGCGGTGGACGGACCTTGCTACTTGGGCGATCTGCCTTTTTTAAGTATAACACGGTGGCGGTGTGGGGTTGGGCGGCAGATGTTTTGCCGGGCGCGTCAGGATGCTTTTTTGCTGTGCGAGCTGGGTACTGGCGGGGCTGTCAGTCAGGGGTGGCGCTTTGGAATACCGGTGTCCAAAGGCACGCACATATGCGAATGTGCGCATATACCGGATAGTCTTGTATAACGGTTTTCCCCGGCAGTAGAGACTACTGATCAGAGGTGTGGCAGGAAGTATATGGCGGACAAGCCTTGCTACTTAGGCGACCGGCCTTATTTTTTAAGTGTAACACGGTGGCGGTACGGGTTGGGCGGCAGATATTTTGCCGGGTGCGCATGGCCATTTTTTGCTGTGTGGGCTGGGTACTGGCGGGGGCTACTGGTCGGGGGTAGCGCTTTGGAATACCGGTAACTCAAGGCGGGCATGCGTATATATGCATTGCGAATAATCCTGTATAAAACAGTTTTTTCCGGCAGCGGAAACTGTCGGTCGGGGGTGCGGCCGCTGGTATATGGGTGACTAGACAGCGGTCAATGCTTTGCGATTGGACGACCAGCTTTATTTTTTAGTGTACACGGTGGCGGTACGGGGTGAGTGGCAGATGTTTTGCCGGGCGCGTCAGGATGCTTTTTTACTGTTCGGGCTGAGTAGTGGCGGAGCTGCCGGCCGGGGTGATGCTTTGGGCACTGGTAACCTGAATCAGGCACATATACGTATTACTGGACAATCTTGTATGAAACAGTTTTTTCGGCGGTAGAAACTACCGGCTAAATGGCGCGGCAGTGGGTATATGGCAGTCAGGCGGTGGACGGATCTTGCTACTTGGGCGACCGACCTTATTTTTTAAGTGTAACACGGTGGCGGTACGGGTTGGGCGGCAGATGTTTTATCGGGATGCGCATGGCCGTTTTTTGCTGTGTGGGCTGGGTACTGGCGGGAGCTACTGGTCGGGGGGTGGCGCTTTGAAGTGCCGGGGCCAAAGGCGTGCACATATGCGAATGTGCGCATATACCGGATAGTCCTGTATTACAGTTTTCCCCGGCGGTGGAGACTGACAATCGAGACAGCAGACGGGCTTTTGTGTTTGGGCGACTAGCTTTTTTAGTATAACATAGTGGCAGTACGGGGTGAGTGGCAGATGTTTTGCCGGGATGCGCATAGCCGTTTTTTTGCTGTGTGGGTTGGGTGCTGGCGGGGCTGCTGGTCGGGGGTAGCGCTTTGGAATACCGGTGACCCAAGGCGGGCGTACACGTATTTATACCATGACAGGCGATTTTTATAAAATAGCCCTCCCCGACGATAAAAACTGCTGGCCGGGTAGCGCGGCCGCGGCTATATGGGGGACTAGAAGGCGGACGGGCCTTGCCACTTAGGCGACCGGCTTTACTTTTGATCTAACACGATGGCGGTACGGAGGGCGCAGTAGGCATTTTGTCGGGGGCTCATAGCCGTTTTTTGCTGTGTGGGCTGGGTACGGTCGGGGGTACGGCCGCTGGTATATGGGGACTAGATGGCGGTCGGGGCTTTGCTACTTAGGCGACCAGCTTTATTTTTTAGTGTACACGGTGGCGGTACGGGGTGGGTGGCAGATGTTTTTTCGAGTGCGCCCGGATGCTTTTTGCAACGTGTGGGCTGGGTACTGGCGAGGCTGGCGGTCGGAGGTGCTTTGGGACACCCGTGCCAAAAGCGGGTGTACATATGTATACGCTATTGTATAATATTTCGTATATTTAAAATATTTTTGCATTTTTATTGACAAATTATGAATTGTATAGTATATATATTCATATACCAACACACAGAGGAGGGCACCTTTTTGAAGACGATACACGGTGATACCAACATGGGCGCAAGATATCCGCTACCGAGATATGACCGAGCCCCCGCTATGAGACTGCGAAGACGGCATTTTGTGCGACTGTAGGGTATAAAATGAGAGCCGGCAGCCGGGCAGCTGGCCCGGCGCTGTAGAGATAGAGGAGAGAGAACTGTGAAAAAACATTTGCTGAAAGTACTGACTTTACTCATGGCAGCAGCTGTGCTGCTCTGTGCCTGCGGCGACGGCAAAAACGCCGCCGACAGCGGTGCGCAGGAGAGCTGGCAGAAGCAGCTCATTAGCAAAGACAAGCTGGTGGTGGGCATGTGCAGCGACTACCCGCCCTACGAGTCGCTGAATGCCAGTGGTGAGATAGAGGGCTTTGACGTGGACATGGCCAAAGAGCTGGCCGAACTGATGGGGCTGGAACTGGAGATCAAACAGATGGAGTTCTCGCAGATCGTGACGGCGGTACAGATGGGCCAGGTGGATATTGGTGTTTCGGCTTTTGCCTACAAGGCAGACCGCGACGTACTGTTTAGCGACCCCTACATCGAGACCGACCAGGTGATGGTGGTGACCAAGAACTCGGGCATTACCCAGTTGTCGCAGCTGGCGGGCAAAAAGATCGGCGCCGGTACCGGCACCAGCTGTGAGGAGGCGGCCATGAAGGCGGTGCCGGAAGGTGTGTTCTCGAACCCCGGCGACTACAACATCATGTTCGCAGCGCTGCAGAGCGGGGCCATCGACGCGGTGGCCTGCAACGACCAGGTGGCCAAGGGCTATATTTCTGCCAACGACGATCTGGCGCAGATCGAGGAGATCATGGCCACCGAGGGCACCCACGTGATCGCCATGAAGGGCCACGATGACCTGATGGGGGCGGTAAACGAAGCTATCGGCAAATACATGGGCTCGAGCGCTTACACCACGGCACTGGAGAAATGGGAGATCGGCCAGGAATAGGACCGATACAAAAAAGCATCTATTCACAATACACATATTGCCAACCCGGCAGCAGTGTGCTATGATAGCTATTGCTCACGCGGAGGGCTGCCCGTTCGTAGGAAACGGTTAGGCTGGATAAGGTGACAGGTTGAGATACCTGCTGCTTTACCCGGCCTTTTTTGACGCCCATGGGCGGGAGAGCAGCAGGGCAAACACGGCCCCGGCGCCACTGGACAGGACATATGGCACCGGGGATATTGGGAGGAGGACGAGGATGGACCTTTTACACCAAGATGTAAGACACATTTATAAAAAGTACCTGGCGGCCGCTTTTGGCAGCGCCATGATCGGCTCGATCTACGGGCTGGTGGACATGGCGATGGTGGGGCAGTACCAGGGGCCCATAGGTACAGCGGCGCTGGCGGTGGTGGCCCCCATCTGGAACATCATCTACAGCCTGGGCCTGCTGACCGGGATCGGCGGGTCGGTGCTGTACGGCACGGCCAAGGGGCGGGCGAGCCGCGACGGTGAGCGGGAAAACGAGTATTTTACCGCCGCCTGTATCGGCACTGCGGTACTGGCGGCGGTGTGCTGGGCGGCAGTGGTGCTGTTTGACCGGCAGCTGCTTGAGCTTTTTGGCGCCAGCGGCGAGATACTGCCCATTGCGCGGCAGTACCTGCTGCCCATTAAATTTGTGGTGCCGCTATACATGGTAAACCAGATGCTGGCTGCCTTTTTGCGCAACGACGGAGCGCCGGGATTGGCCACGGCGGCGGTGCTGGCCGGCGGGGCGGTAAACGTTGTCGGCGACTACGCCTTTGTCTTTTTGCTGGACATGGGCGCAATGGGTGCGGGCCTGGCTACGGCGCTGTGCGCGGTGCTGACTACCCTGGTGATGGCGGTGCACTTTTTTACCCGCCAAAACACGCTGCGGCTGGTGCGCACCGGCCAGCTGGGGGACAAGCTGCGCCGCATCGGCACCACCGGGTTCTCGACCTTTTTTATCGATGTGGCCATGGGCTTTTTAACCATGCTCTTTAACCGCCAGATCATGCGCTATTTGGGTGCGGATGCGCTGGCGGTATACGGGGTGATCGTGAATATCAGCACCATCGTGCAGTGCTGTGCCTACAGTGTGGGCCAGGCGGCACAGCCCATATTTTCGATCAATTACGGCGCCGGCAATTGGCAGCGCATGCGGCAGGTGCTGCGCTACGCACTGTATACAGTAGCGGTGTTTGGACTGGCGTGGACGGCGGTGATGTGGCTCTTTCCCACCGGTCTCGTGCGCATTTTTATGGCCCCTACCCCGGCGGTGCTGCAGATTGCGCCGAGCATCATGCGCTGCTACGGGATCTCGTTTTTGCTGCTGCCGCTGAATGTGTTCTCGACCTACTACTTTCAGTCGCTGATGCGGCCGCGGGCCTCATTTTGGATATCGGTAGCTCGGGGGGCGGCGGTGAGCGGGGCGCTCATCTGTGTTTTGCCGGCGGTGTTTGGACCGGCAGCGCTGTGGCTATGCATGCCGGTGACCGAGCTGGTGGTGGCGGTGGCAGCCATTGGGCTGATACGCATCTATACCCGGGCGCTGACCGGAGAACCGGCGACGGCGCGGCAGCGGTGAGCGCTGCTGACGGCGGGATACCGAGGGGGGACTGCGGGCCGCGGGGCCGGGTGGTCTCCCCTCCCCTATTTATATACAGCGCCTACTGCCGGGTGGCGGTGACAGTGACGGGGCAGATATGGTGTGCCACACCCGGGGAAGCTGCGCCTCATGGTGGCGGGGGCGGCAATAGCCGGCGGCCGGCGGGGCAAATACCCGGGCAAAAGTGGCCGGGTGGGGGGCAGCTAGCGGCAGTGCGCCCACTTTGCTGTGTGCAGGATCTGAAAACAGCAGATATGTGGGGGTATAAAAATACTGGGCGCGGCCGCAAAAAAATTATTGCCAAAAGCTGTAACGAAAGCGGCGCTGGGACGTCTAACCGGTGAGACTGGCCGGAGAGGAGGTGGTGATTTGGATACTGAGTTTGAGCAGCTCTACAACACCTACTACATGCAGGTATACAGTTATGTGATGACCCTGGGCAAAGACCGGCAGCTGGCCGAGGAGATCACTCAAAAGACTTTTTTTAAAGTGATGACCACCGCGCACGGCTACCGCGGTGCGGCGGCCACGCTGACCTGGCTGTGTGCTATAGCTAAAAATCTGTACCTGGACTTTTGCCGCAAACGACGGCGGGACGGCGACCTGCCAGAGCAGGTGGCGGCGGACGGCGACATGGCCGAGGCACTGGCGGACGAGGAACTGTCGTTTCGCATCCACCAGGTACTGCACCAGCTGGAGGAACCGTATAAAGAGGTGTTTGGGCTGCGGGTGTTTGGCGAGCTGCCGTTTAAAAAGATCGGTGCTCTGTTTGAAAAGAGCGAGAATTGGGCCCGGGTGACCTATCACCGCGCCCGACTGAAGCTGCGCGAGAGGATGGAGAGCGAATGAGATATTCCTGTGAACTGATAAAAGACCTGCTGCCGCTGTATTACGACGGCGCCTGCAGCGCGCCGAGCAGGGCGGCGGTAGAGGAGCACCTGGCCGCCTGCCCCGCCTGCCGCCAGACGCTGGCGGCGATGGGCGAGGACCCCTACAGCGGCCAGTTGCAAAGAGAGCGGGAGCAGGTGATCGCGCACTATGGCGACCACCTGAAAAAAAAGGCGGTGCTGATCGGCGGCTGCGCGCTGTTGGTACCGCTGCTGGCCTGCCTCGTGGTGAACATTGTCACCGGCCATGCGCTGGACTGGTTTTTTATCGTGTTGGCGGCGATGGCGGTATTTGCCTCGCTGACGGCGGTACCGCTGCTGGCTGTGCGAAAAAAGGGATTGTGGACGCTTTGCGGCTTTACCTGCAGCCTGCTTGTACTGCTGCTTTGCTGCTGCCTGTATGCCGGCGGCGACTGGTTTTGGGTGGCGGCGGTACCGGTGCTGTTTGGACTGGCGGCGGTATTTTTGCCGATGGTGGCAAGACAGCTGCCGCTGCGCGGAGCACCGGCGCGGCACCGGGCACTTTTGGTGATGGCGGTGGACACGCTTCTTTTGTACGCGGTGATCGCGGTGTGTGGGGCCTACAGCGGGGCGGCGGGCTACTGGCGGCCGGCGCTGCTCATCACTACCGTGTGCGCGCTGTTTGCCTGGCTGCTGTTTTTGGCCATCCGCTACCTGCCGGCCAGCGGGCTTACCCGGGCCGGCATCTGTACAGCGGCAGTAGCGGTATTTGGCAGCACCATCCAGGACGTGATCTTTTGGATCCTGTACGGAGAGCGGGAGCTGACTTTGCTGCAGGCCGACCTGTGGCACTGGCACACCGACGCGCTGGTGAATGCCAACACCTACCTGCTTATTTTGCTGGTGGGCGGCGCGGTGGGGGCGGCGCTGATAGCGGCGGGGCTGCTGCGCCGGCGGACGCCCAAAAAGCGGTGATCGCCGCCACAGGGCAACAGACAGAAAAAAAGGGGCGAGCGCAAAAATATGCGCTCGCCCCTTTTGGGTGCCGGCTAAAAACATGCGGGCCGAGGTACAGGGACGCGTGTGTGACCTGATCACAGCGCGGCATTTAAAAAGTGGTACAATGTAGACAGTGGCGGGCGATCGGCCCCCACCCCAGAGACAAGAGAAGGAGGCAGCAACATGGCTGTAACTGTTACGAGAGAAAATTTTGCGCGCGAGGTACTGCAGGCCGACCGGCCGGTACTGGTGGACTTTTGGGCCAGCTGGTGTGGCCCCTGCCAGATGCTGGGACCCATTATAGAGCAGGTAGCCGCCGAGCGCCCGGACGTAAAGGTGTGCAAGATAAATGTGGATGAACAGCCCCAGCTGGCCAGCCAGTTTGGCGTGATGAGCATACCCACGCTGGCGGTGATCAAAGACGGGCAGACGACACAGCAGGCGGTGGGCTTTCGCCCCAAGGCGGCGGTGCTGGCGCTGTTAGACGGTAAGTGAGCGCAGCTTTTCGCGGTCGGTGATATCGATGCCGCCGCGGCCGTGGGTGACGATACCCTCAGACGCAAAGTACTTGAGCATGCGGGACACCACCTCCCGCGCGGAGCCGGTGTATTTGGCGACCTGCCCCTGGGTGAGGGGCAGGTGGGTGCTGCCGGTCTTGACCATCTCATCCCACAAGAAGATGGCCAGGCGCTTATCGTAGCTCATGAACAGGATCTGCTGCATGACCCACATGACGTCGGAAAAGCGGGAGACGGCCACGCCGAGGGCAAAATTCTCCACCTCCAGCTGGCGCGCGGCCAGTTGGGCAAAGGCGCCGCCGGCTATGATGTGGCAGCAGCTCTCTTCCTCGGCGTCGATGAGCACGTCGAAGGTGATGGCCTGCAGGACGCAGGAGGCCGAGAGCATGCACAGGTCGCCGGGGTACAGCCGGTAGAGGGTGACCTCGCGCCCCTCTTCGCTGAGCAGGTAGGCGCGCACGCAGCCGCTTTTGACCACGATGCAGCCGGTACATTCGCCGCTGCCGCCGTGGATGTTTTGCCCCTTTTGGTAGGTGGCGGTGGCGGTGTGCTGGCAGAGAAAGCGCTTTTCCGCCTCGGGCAGGCCGGCCCAGAAGGGAAAGGTGCGGGCAAAGAGCTGATAACAGGCGGTGTGTTCCAAGGTGTTCACTCCCCTTTTGGTGTTAAAATAAAGCAGATGGCACAGACTTTTTAGGCGCGGGTAGCCGGTAGCAGCCGGGTGCGCCGGCGAGTATGGCCGCAAGCGAAAAAAGGGACCCTGCCGGGCGGCTGTATCGCCGCGGGCGGCAGGCAGACAGATATGGAGGAAAAATTATGAAAACAGTGATCATTGGCGGAGTGGCCGGCGGCGCATCGGCGGCGGCCAGACTGCGGCGGCTGGATGAGCAGGCCGAGATCGTCGTGCTGGAGCGGGGGGATTTCGTCTCGTTTGCCAACTGCGGTCTGCCCTATTTTATCGGTGGGGAGATCACCGAGCAGAGCGCTTTGACCTTACAGACGCCCCAGAGCTTTAAGGCCCGCTTTCATGTGGACGTGCGGGTGAGGAGCGAGGCGGTGGCCATAGACCCCGCGGCCAAAGAGGTGCGGGTGCGCGACCTGGCCGACGGCAGCGAGTACCGGGAGCGCTATGACGCGCTGATCCTCTCGCCCGGGGCGGCGCCGCTGATTCCGCCGCTGGGGGATGTAGAGTCGCCGCGGGTGTTTACGCTGCGCAACATCCCCGACACGCTGGCTATCCAATCGTTCATCAAAGAGCGGGCGCCGCGCCGGGCGGTGGTGGTGGGCGGCGGCTACATCGGTGTGGAGATGGCCGAAAATCTGATGAGAGCCGGGCTGGAAGTGACTGTTGTTGAGCTGGCCGACCACCTGATCGCGCCGCTGGACCTCGACATGGCTGCCGACGTGCACGCCTACGCCGAAACAAAGGGGCTGCAGCTGCTTTTGGGGCGGGCGGTCAAGCACATCGCCGACACCGGCAGCCAGCTGCAGATAGAGCTGGACAAAGGCAGCCTGACTGCGGATATGCTGCTCCTCTCGGTGGGGGTGCGGCCGGACACTGCGCTGGCGGCCGATTGCGGCATTGACGTAAACGCGCGGGGCGCTATCGTGGTGGATGCGGCGATGCGCACCAACCTGCCGGATATCTACGCGGTGGGCGACGCGGTACAGGTGACCGACCTGGTGACCGGGGAGCCGGCATTCATCCCCCTGGCCGGGCCGGCCAACAAGCAGGGGCGCATTGCCGCCGACAACATCTGCGGACTTGCGAGCAGCTACCGGGGGACGCAGGGGTCGGCGGTGTTAAAGCTGTTTGACATGACGGTGGCCACCACCGGCCTGAGCGAGACTGCCGCCCAGAGGGCGGGGCTTTGCTACGACAAGACCTACACCTACTCGGCCAGCCATGCCGGCTACTACCCCGGCGGCAGCAGTATGTCGATCAAGGTGCTGTGGGAAAAAGGGTCGCTGCGGCTGCTGGGGGCGCAGATCGTGGGCTTTGACGGCGTGGACAAGCGGCTGGACGTGCTGGCTACCGCGCTGCGGCTGGGGGCCAAGGTCACCGACCTAGCCGAGCTGGAGCTGTGCTACGCACCGCCGTTTGGCAGCGCCAAAGACCCGGTGAACATGGTGGGTTTTGTGGCCGAGAACATCGTCACCAGCAAGGTAAAACAGTTCTTTTGGCACGACGTGGCCGACCTGCCCCGCGACGGCAGCGTGACGCTGCTGGACGTGCGCACCGACACCGAGCGCGCCCGCGGACACATCGACGGCTTTTCGCACATCCCGCTGGACAGCCTGCGCCAGCGGCTGGGCGAATTACCGGCGGGCAAGCCGGTATATGTCCACTGCCACAGTGGGCTGCGCAGCTATATCGCCTGCCGGCTGCTGGCGGGGCACGGCTTTACCTGCTACAACCTGGCCGGCGGCTGGCGCCTTTACGAGGCAGTGACCCAAAACCGCCAGGTGCCGCCCTACATCTGCACCCAGTGCAAATAGCCACCTACTGCAAAGCGTATCCGGCAGCTGCCGGATACGCTTTTTTAGTAGCGCGCCCCCGCCCGGCCGATGAGGGCCCGGGCCCGCTCCAGGTCGTTTTTGTGGACGTAGACGCCCCGCTCGCCGCCGGGGTAGTCCCGGCTGGTAAAGTCGGGGCCGTTTTGCTGCAGGATGCGCACGGTGTAGGGGATGCTGTTTTGCTTTAAGATATCCAGTATCCGCCAGTACTCCTGTTGGGAAAAGGTGACGCACAGTTCGCGGCGGTTAAAGATGTGCAGCATGGAAAAGCCCCCCTACTTCTGCCCACGGTTTTTTCGTATTCTCTCCCAGTAGGCCTTGGCGGCCTGCTCGACCTTGTTCTCGCCGTACTGGTAATAGGTGGTGCCGCGCAGCGCATCGGGCAGATACTGCTGGGGCACGTAGTGGTCGGGGAAGTCGTGGGGGAACTGGTAGGTGAGACCGCGGCCCATTTTTTTGGCGCCGCTGTAGTGGGCGTCTTGGATGTGGGCGGGAATGTCGCCGGTGCGGCCGGCACGCACGTCGGCCAACGCGGCCTGGATGGCTGCATTGGCGCTGTTTGACTTGGGGGCGGTGGCCATGACCAGCGCCGCCTGCGACAGAGGGATAGAGGCCTCGGGCAGGCCCAGCTGCAGGGCGCTGTCGACGCAGGCCTTGACGATGGTGATGCACTGGGGGAAGGCCAGACCCACGTCTTCGCTGGCGATGACCAGCAGCCGCCGACAGGCCGAGAGCAGGTCGCCCCCGGCCAGCAGCCGTGCCAGATAGTGGACGGCGGCATCGGGGTCGGAGCCGCGGATGGACTTTTGCAGGGCGCTCATCACGTCGTAGTGGACGTCGGCGTCGCGGTCGTAGCGCATGGCGCTGCGCTGGGCCACCTGCTCTGCCTGCTCGAGGGTGATGGTCTTGCTGCCGTCATCGCCAAAACCGGCGCCGGCGGTCAGCAGCTCCACCGCGTTGATGGATTTGCGCACGTCGCCGCCGCAGCTGACGGCGATGTAGTCGGCCACCTCGTCGGGGCAGTGGACCGGATAGCCCAGCTGCTCAGACAGCACCGAAAAGCCGCGCAGCACCGCCCGCTTGACCTCGGGCGGGTCGACGGGCTTAAACTCGAAGATGGTGCTGCGGCTGAGGATGGCGTTGTAGACGTAAAAATAGGGGTTTTCGGTGGTGGAGGCGATGAGGGTGATGGAGCCGTCCTCCAAAAACTCCAGCAGGGTCTGCTGCTGCTTTTTGTTGAGGTACTGGATCTCGTCGAGGTACAGGATGACGCCGTCGATACCGGAGAAGGTGTCGAGCTCGGCGATGACGGCCTTGATATCGGCGGTGGAGGCGGTGGTGCCGTTGAGCTTGTGCAGCCGCTTGTGGGTGTTTTGGGCGATGATGCGGGCGACGGTGGTCTTACCCACGCCGGAGGGGCCGTAGAAGATCATGTTGGGGATGTCGCCCGACTCGACGATGCCGCGAAACATCGAGCCCTTTTGGAGCAGGTGCTGCTGGCCCACCACCTCGTCGAGGGTGGTGGGGCGGATGCGGTCGGCCAGTGGCATGGTGTATCTCCCTCCTATGAAAAATAGCCGCTTTGCGACTAGGCGCGGCTGGCGCCGCTCTCTGTATGGAGCCCTGGGCCCATACAGGATATTTTTTGAAAACGCCGGTAGCTGGCTACTGCCAGCTGTACTGACGCACCCAAGATCTGGCAATCTTGGATCGGCTATTATAAAAAATACGTGCGGGGCGCTTTTTAAAGTACAGTGGCGGGTCGACGCCGGGCGGATGGCGGATATTGCCGGCAGCGGCCCGGCGGCGCCAAAAAGGCGCGGCAAAACCGGTGTTTTGCGCGCCTTTTGGCTGTTTTTATGGGGCTGGGGACCCTTTTGCCTGGTGTGCCAAAGGCGCGCGGCCGGCTGTTGCCGGTGCGAGCCCCCATCTTAAAAGTGCCGGCTACTGCCGGGTCGGTGCTGTGCCCGGTACTGCTACTGGTACAGGGGGTACTTTTTACACAGCGCCTCGACCTGGGCGCGGATATCGTCGGCGCTGTTTGCAAAGTCGGTGGCGGTGCGGTACATCAGCTCGGCGATGGTGGTCATGTCCTCTTCTTTTAGGCCGCGGGTGGTGACCGCCGGGGTGCCGATGCGCACGCCGCTGGTGATAAAGGGGCTTTTGGGGTCGAAGGGGACGGCGTTTTTGTTGACGGTGATGTACACCTCGTCCAGCCGTTTCTCGAACTCCTTGCCGGTGATATCGAAGTTTTGCAGATCCAGCAGGATGAGGTGGTTGTCGGTCCCGCCGGAGACCAGGTGAAAGCCTTTATCTAGCAGCGCCTGAGCCAGCGCGGCGGCGTTTTTGACCACCTGGTGCTGGTACTGGGCGAACTCGGGCCTGAGGGCCTCGCCGAAACAGACGGCTTTGGCGGCGATGATGTGCTCGAGCGGGCCGCCCTGGATGCCGGGGAAGATGGCCTTATCGATCTTTTTGCCCAGCTCCTCGTCGTTAGAGAGGATGAGGCCGCCGCGGGGGCCGCGCAGGGTCTTGTGGGTGGTGGAGGTGACCACGTCGGCAAATGGAACCGGCGAGGGGTGGTCGCCGCTGGCGACCAGACCGGCGATGTGGGCCATGTCGACCATCAGGTAAGCGCCGACCTCTTTGGCGATGTGGGAGAGCTTTTCAAAATCGATGATGCGGGGGTAGGCGCTGGCACCGGCCACGATCATCTTGGGCTTTTCCTCCAGGGCTATGCGGCGAACCTCGTCGTAGTCGATGCGGTTGTCGTCGCGGGTGACGCCGTAGGAGACAAAGCGGAAGTACTTGCCGGAGATGTTGACCGGGCTGCCGTGGGTGAGGTGGCCGCCGTCGGCCAGGCTCATGCCCAAAACGGTGTCGCCGTGCTGCAGCAGGGCGAAGTAGACGGCCATGTTGGCCTGGCTGCCCGAGTGGGGCTGCACGTTGGCCCACTTGGCTGAAAACAGCTGCTTGGCGCGGTCGCGGGCGATGTTCTCGACCACGTCGACGCATTCACAGCCGCCGTAATAGCGCTTGGAGGGGTACCCCTCGGCGTACTTGTTGGTGAGCACGGTGCCCATGGCTGCCATCACCGCGGGGGAGACGATATTTTCTGAGGCGATGAGCTCGAGGTTGCGGCGCTGGCGGGCCAGCTCCTGCTCCATAGCGCGGCCCACCTCGGGGTCGGTCTTTTCTACAAAGCCGATGGTGTCCATCATGTTTTCAAACATTGGGGTACCTCCTATAAAGTGTGATTGTTGCAGGAGCAAGAGGTGTGTGGGGCAAACTGGGCCCACTCTCTCCCCGCCCTGTAAGTATAGCACAAAACCGGCGCGGCTAAAAGCGGCGGCTCTAGCCGCGCAGCAGGCGCACCAGCAGGCTGTGCTGGTTGACGACCATGGGGTACTGGTCGGGGAACATGGTGAACATGCGCACCAGCCAGACGATGATGATAGCCATGCAGACGGCCATGTAGAAGTGGATGTCGCGGTACAGCCGGCGGCCCTTTTTGCCCCGCAGCGCCGAGATGCCGGCTACCACCCCCGCTGCCAGCAGCAGGTAGATGGAGGGATTTAAGGTAAAGGCGGCGCCAAAATCCAGCCGCAGCAGCGCCCAGCCGGCGCGGGTCATGCCGCAGCCGGCACAGGGCACGCCAAAGGTGGCGTAGATGGGGCACTGGTAGTGGCCGGTGACGATGAGCAGTGCCAGCGCCGCCGACACCGCCAGCGCGCCGCCCCACACCAGCAGTTTGCGCCGTTTGGCCATAGGACTCTCCCCCCCTCTTTTTTATGCGTTTGATACCGGCCGGTACAGCCGGCGGCACGGCGGCCGCCGATCGGCTGATCTATGATAGTATAGCACAAAAGGCCACTGCCGTACAGCCGCCAAACGGTGTGGCCCGGCTGCAAAATAGGGCGAAAAAGGCGATAAAAACAGACCTGGGGCTTTACTATAGTGTACTTTTTTGGTATAATTTAAACAAGTTTTGCAGATAGATCTAAAGGAGTGGACGACTATGACGAAAAAACAGCGGGCGCTGGCGATCGTACAGCGCCTGATCGAGATCTACCCCATGTCGGAGTGCTCGCTGGAGTACGACGAGGCCTACCGGCTGCTGATCGCGGTGCGGTTGGCCGCCCAGTGCACCGACGCACGGGTGAACACGGTGACCCCTATTTTGTTCCAGAAGTTTCCCACCCTGCAGTCGCTGGCTGATGCCACGGTGGACCAGGTGGCCGAGATCGTACACCCCTGCGGGCTGTACCGCTCGAAGGCCAAAGACATTGTGGCCTGCTGCAAGATGTTGGTGGAGCAGTACGACGGCAAGGTGCCCGACACCCTGGAAGAGCTGCTGAAGTTGCCGGGGGTGGGGCGCAAGACGGCCAACCTGATCGTGGGCGACGTGTACGGCAAGCCGGCGGTGGTGACCGACACCCACTGTATACGGCTGTGCGGCCGCTTTGGGCTGACCGACAGCAAGGTGCCGGTAAAGGTGGAGATGGACCTGTGGAAGCTGCTGCCGCCGGAGGAATCGAACGACTTCTGCCACCGGTTGGTGTATTTTGGCCGCGACCGCTGCACCGCCCGCAGCCCCCAGTGCGAGGGCTGTCCGTTGGCCGACCTGTGCAAAAAAGTGGGGGTAAATATCCCCAAAAAGGCGGCGGGCAAAAAGAGCACCGCCAAAAAAACTGCCGCTGCGGTGGGGCGGTAGAGCTGCTGGAGATCACACACCGCTGCTGCCGCACCTGGTGGAGAGACCAGTTGTCGGGCAGTTTACCGGCGTCGGTACCGGCGCTGACGAGGGCCGCGGCAGGGCTGTTGAGCGGCTGATAGGATACCGGTGAGCTTTATATGAGCGACAAAGCGGCCACCCGCGGCCATGATTTGTACGCGGTGGCGAAGAGGTATCGGCGGGTCTGCATATCAGTGGGGCTGATACCGGCCGGCTGCTGCCGACGGGCGGCCAGCCGGTGCGACTTGCAGGGCCGCTGCCGCACGCCCATAAAAACGGCTGCTCAACAGGACAGAGATCGCGATCTGCTTATAGAGGACAGCGCTGTGGTCGCCGCCGTGACGCTGTTTTTTATTTTGGTAGGAGATGTGTGCGGTTTAAAGAGTTGTCTCCTGCTCCACGGCAGAGCACTGCCAGCTGTTGAGGTACCCGGTACCGGGATGGACTATTTTGTACAAGGTACCGGGTAGCGGCCTTTACTGCGAACACGTAAGGGGGAAAACGCTTTTTTTGGGGGTAGCTTTTTTACCCGAGAGAGCGGTACTGCGTTGATCGGCCGGCCTGTAACGGCAGATAGGGCAAAGCCGCTGCATGCTGTGTTGGACCTGTAAATCGCTTAAGCGACCGCGCATGATTAGCGATACCCCTGTAGGCAACTGCGTATTTTTGTAAAAAAGGTACCTGTGGCCTGTGGCAGCATATGCACCTTGACCGAATTGACCAAAAAGCAAAAAGAGGGAGATACCGCTCGATCGGTATCTCCCCTTTTTTATTGCCCGTTATATTTGGAGCTAGAGAGCCGGTATAACATGCCCCAACGCCCCCCACGGTGATGGTGGGACTATCAGCGCACCAGGGCCAGCGTGCCCCGGTCGTCGGCAAAGCCGGTGGTGCTGTAGAGCACCAGCAGGTCGGTGATCTGGTGGTCGGCGACATACTGGGGCACCGAGCCGGTAAAGGCGCGCAGGTCGATCATGTGCAGCTGCTGGTAGTGGGCGGCGGCCAGCGGGGCAAAACAGTTGGCAAAAGAGTCTTTGACGATGAGCAGGCGGCGGCCGTTGTCCAGGCCGGTCTCTACCTGTACCAATGGATAGTTGCCGCCGAAAAACACGCCGTAATCGTCGCCGGAACCGAGTTTTTGGAGATCGTAAAAGCCCACCTGCCAGCTGGCGCCACCATCGACGCTGACCGGGCACCGCTCGAGGCCGCGGGGGGTGTAGAGCTCGACTTTGTCGGGGCGGCCGCCCAGGCGGACCTTAGACCAGCTGGAGCCCCAAAAATCGTGCGGGCTCGGGGTGACGGTGATCTGGTCTTTTGACAGCGGGGCAAGACCCATGCTCTCGGCCCAGACGGTATAGCTGTAATAGGCGCCCAGCGTGGTCCAGTGGTGGTCGGTATAGTAGTAGACGGGCTGGTCGCTGTGGGCGACGAGCTGGGGGCAGACGTCGACAGTCAGGCCGGGCGGCAGGTCGCGGGTGAGCGCCTGATAGAGCTCTTTTTCCTGCTGGGGACCGGGGGCGAAAGCCGGCAGCCGCTGCGGCCAGACCCGCACCGCGCTGGGGGCCAGCAGCACCCGCACCCGCTCAGCGCCCAGCTGCTGGGACATGGCCCCGGCAAACTGAGCCAACCGGCGGCTGTTTTTTTGCAGCTGCTGGGCATCAGGCGCCGCCGGAACTGGCAGCAGCGTTTGCCGGCGGCCCAAATAGACACCTTTTAGCTCGCGGCTGCCCAGCAGGTACTGGCTGCGCCCGCTCACCTCTACCAGCAGCGGGCGGGCGATGAACTGGTCGTCGAGATAGGTCTGGTACGCCTGGGTGTAGCTGCCGTTTTGCAAGCCCTGCCAGCTGAGCGTGGGGCGCTGGGCCAGCGGGCGCTTTAGCTCGGCAGAGAAAGCGCGGTCGGGGCGCAGCAGGTCGAGGGCGGTGATGGCAAGCAGTGCCGCCATAAAACAGAGCGCCGGCAGCGCGGCGGCTTTTTTGTGGATCATGGAGGTCTCTCCCCTTCTGCGCTGTCAAAAGCGAAAGTACAAAAACGGGTTGTAGCCGGCGCCGACCAGGTAGGCGGTACCGAGCAGCAGCAGCGCCACACAGCCGACGCCCTGTAGTGCCCCGGCACCGACCGGGCGGCACCGGCGCAGGCGCGCCCACCAGCGGGCCAGCGGGCGCGGCAGCGGGGCGCAGCAGAGCAGCGCGAGCAGCAGGACGGCGCCGTACTGGGTGAGGTAGTACCAGTCGGCAGAGGCGGCCAGCGCCGAGCCGGAAAGACCGAACATAGCCGCCACCCAGCGCAGCCCGCGGCCGATATCATCAAAGGCAAACAGCGCCCAGCTGACCGCCACTGCCGCCAGCGTATAGAGGTGCCCCAGTGCCGGGCAGCGCTGCAAAAGCGGTAAGAGCAGCAGCTTTTCGAGTATGAGCAGCAGGCCGAAATAGCCGCCCCACACCAGAAAATTGAGGCTGGCGCCGTGCCACAGGCCGGTGAGCAGCCACACGGCGGCGATGTTTAACAGCCAACGGGCCCGGCGGCAGCGGGAACCGCCCAGCGGGATATAGAGATAGTCGCGAAACCAGCTGCCCAGCGAGATGTGCCAGCGGCGCCAGAACTGGGTGATGCTGGTGGCCAGATAGGGGTGTCTAAAATTTTCTGCAAAGGTAAAGCCGAACATGGCGCCCAGGCCGATGGCCATATCGGAGTAACCGGAAAAATCGAAATACAGCTGCAGACCAAAGGCGACGGCCCCCAGCCAGCTGCCCAGCACGGTGGGGGCGCCTGCTGCCGACAGGCGCCCAAACAGCGGGCCCAGACTGTTGGCAAGCAGCACCTTTTTGCCAAGGCCCACACAAAAGCGCCAACAGCCGCCAGAGAGACCGGCCGCGGTGACGGTGCGGTGTTTGAGCTGAGGCGCTATGTCGCGGTAGCGCACGATGGGGCCGGCGATGAGCTGGGGAAACAGGGCGATATAGGCGCCCAGATCGACGATATTAGTTTGAGCTGGTACCTGACGGCGGTACACGTCAACCACGTAGCTCAAGGCCTGAAAGGTGTAAAAGGAGATGCCGATGGGCAGCGCGAGGTGGGGCACGGCCACCGGCAGACCGGCACCGCGCAGCAGCGAGGCCGCCCAGGCAGCGTATTTAAAGACAAGCAGCAGCGCCAGCTCGCACCCCACCGAGGCCCCCAGCGCCCATTTGGCCGCCCGCGCCCGGCCGCGGTGCAGCAGCGCCGCTACCCAGCGCCCCTGCAGGTAGCACAGGCCGATGGTGGCGGCCATGAGCGGCAGGTAGACCGGCTCGCCCCAGGCGTAAAAAAATAGGCTGGCAGCCAGCAGCAGGGCATTTTGGTGTTTTTTAGGGCACAAAAAAGAGAGGAGCAGCACCGCCGGCAAGAACCGGTATAAAAATACCAGGCTGCTGAATACCACGGCGATCTCCTCCCCTCACAGGCGGTATGGCGGGCGGCGGCTGTCTGCTCTACTGAAAGCTGGCCTTAATGGCGTCGACAGCCTGCTGATTTTGAGCGGCAAAATAGGCGGTGGTCTGCTCATCGTCCATCTCCTGCTCGACGGGCGGGTAGGCCCCCAACAGCACCAAAAAGACGTAATCGCCCTGGGCGAATACCTGGGTGGCGGGGATCTTGAGCGCGTTTTGGGGGTAGTTCATGGTGTTGTCGAGCATTTTTTGCCGGTAGGCCTGCAGCGCCTGCAACACCTGTTGGGTGTGGCCGGCGCTGGCGTGTACGCCGATAAAGAGGTCGACATGGGCGCTCATCAGCGGGCCCTCGGCCAAGACATGGTCGTACAGAGACGGCGACAGGCCGTACTGCTCTTCGAGCAGGTCGGCCGGTATCTCGGCGCTGGGGATATAGTTTTCGCCCAGCAGCTGGCGCGCGGCCTCCCTGGCCTTTTTGAGCTGGCTGTCGGCGCCGGCATAGCTGCCGGCAGACGGCGCGGAGGAACTGCTGGCAGGGCTTTCAGCACCGCTTTGGCCGCAGCCGGCAAACAGGTACAGGCAGCACAGGGCCGCCAGCAAAAGGGGTAGTGCTCTTTTCATCGAGATCGCTCCTTTTTACACGTTTTCACCGTATAGGTTGCCCGGTCGGCATGGGTCTCATACCGGCCGGGCACCGAGAGGCCATTGTACCATGGGCGATAGGGGCCGTCAACAAGTTACTGGCGGCGGGTGCCGAAAGCGCCGTTTTGCACGCCGTGCAGGTAGCCGAGCGCCCCCTGCTGCTGGCAGCTGTCGTAAGAAAAGCCCTGGGCGGCGGCCACGGCGGCGGCCGCCTGGGAAAACAGCTCGGCGGCGTTAAAGAGCGCCTGCCAGATGGCCTCTTCGTCCAGCGGCGGGTAGGTGCCCGCTAGCAGCTTTTGCCACGCTGACGGCAGGTTTGCGGGCAGGTACTTACAGCACTTGCCCATGCTGGCTTTAAAACCGGTGCGCTGGCCGACCCACCAGCAGAGCATGCGCAGCAGCATGGGGCGCACGCCGAGATTCAGCTGGTCGATGGCGTAGAGCAGCTCGCCCCGCCACAGGCCTTTGGCGACGTAGGTGCTGACCCACCAGAACTCGTTGCAGCAGCCGTGGTAGCCGGCAGCGGTGGGGGGCTTTACCCAGTAGTCGCGGTCGGTGGCGGGAGCAGGCGGCGGGAGGATGCCGTCTTTATCTAAAAGCGGCCGCACGATCTTGTCGGCGGTGTAGTGGCTCTTTACCAGGCTGGGCGCCAGCAGTGTGAGATCGATGCGCACCCCGTCGCGAAACTGCATCAAAAAGGCGTAGCGTTGATCGGGATCGTGCCCGTCGGGGAAGATGGCGGGGTCGTCGGGCTGCTGCATGACGGCGATCTGGCCGAAGTTGGCGATCCAGCTGGTGTCTCCCCGGTAGGCGGCGATCTTATCGGTGACATAGACCACGTCGTAATCCATAAAATCGTCCTGCGGGGCGTTGGGATTGGCTCTGGAGCCGTTGAGATAGACGGCGCGGATATCGGCCCGGTCGCGGGCAAACTGTAAGATGGTGTAGTACATCTGTTCGGGTGTGCGCATGGAGATCCCTCCTTTTTTGGTGGTGCCGTCAGCGGATGTTTTTGCAGGGCGCGCGCAGAGCGGCAGGGCCCGACGGCTGTGTATACGCCGCTTGCCGGCGCTGGCGTATGGCGGCTTTTACAGCGCGATCCTGCTCTGCCGCCCGGTTTAGGTTCGTGACACGCCCGGTGTTATGCCCCCGATATCTAGTCGAAGTAAAAGAGCTCCTCGAACTTTTTATTTAGGGCGATACAGAGGATCAGCGCCAATTTGGCGGTGGGGTTAAACTGCCCGGTCTCGATGGAACTGATGGTGTTGCGCGACACGCCCACCATGTCGGCCAGCTGCGACTGGCTGATACCGAGCGCCGTACGCGCCGCTCTCAGCCTGTTTTTTAAGACCAGTTCGCTCTTCATGCGGCTACCTCAAAAAGGAGAGGACAAAGCTGAGCAGCGATGCCAGCGACGCGATGGCACCGCAGACCGCGGTGATGAGATAGGCTTTATTCTGGGTGAATTTGTATTTGGGGTAGGCCTCGGCCGCCGTGAACGCCCAGAACATGGCAAACGGGGCGTAGTTGTCTTTTCCGTGAAACAGGTTAAAAAGAACGATCAGGATAAATACCACCGCAAAGGCGAGAAAGCCTATTTTGCGGCCTGTGTCCTCGGCGTGCTGAAAACCCTCGTCGGCATTTTCCTGGCGGCTCTTTTGCAAGATCTCTTCTCTGTCCATCGATAGGTCCTCCTGTTATACCAAGTTTTCTTGTCAAAGCCATTGTAACTGTGCCAAGTTTACTTGTCAAGAATTTCCGCCAAGTTTTCTCTGCAAAAAAATAGGGATAAGATCTCTCTTATCCCTATCGCTATACGGTGTGGTGGCTGACATTGGCTGGGCCGGGCCCAGCCGAACAGAGACTTTGCGTGCCGGCGCCGAGCGGGCACAGGCACATCAGGCTTTACCCGTATCCCGCTGCTGTTTTTCACTGGGCGGCTGCAGGCCGGCCTGCTCGACTTGCAGCAGCCGACCGGGCAGCACCCGCACCAGCAGCACCGCGCAGAGTACCAGCGTGGCCAGTTCGGATACCGGCTTAGCCAGCCACACGCCGTCGAGACCCAGGGCAAACGGCAGAGTGAACAGGCTGGCCAGCATGAAGATGACCCCTTTACAGACCGACAGCAGGTTGGCGCTGCCCGAGCACTCCATAGCCTGCAGCAGGGCGATGGTGGCCAGGTTGACCGCCATGGTGATGAAGGCAAAGCTGTAGAGTCGCAACCCGTGGGTGCCGATGGCGATGAGCCCGGTCTCGCCGGCTTTGGCAAAGGCGCCGATGACCTGGCTGGGGATGAGCTCGAACACGCCGAACAGCAGCAGGCCAAAAGCACCGGCAAAGAGGTAAGTGATCTTGATGGCCTTTTTGACCCGGGCGGTGTTGCCGGCACCGCAGTTGACCCCCACCATGGGCTGGGCCGACTGGCCGATGGAGTTGGCCAGCGAGAAGGAGATAAAATCGATGTTGGAGATGACCGAGTAGGCGGCCACCGCCAGCGCCCCGCCGCCGGGTATCTTTAGCAGGATAGAATTGTAGCAGAAGATGGAGAAAGAGGACGCCACCTCGGACACGCAGGAGCCGAAGCCGTTTTTACACACCCGGGGCAGCCAGCGGAACATGCTGCGGGAGGGCCGCAGGTGGATCTTGTTCTTTTTGCGCCAGAAATGACTGCAGTTTACCAGCAGCCCCACCCCCGGCGCCAGGCCGGTGGCCAGCGAGGCGCCGAACACGCCCCAGTGCACCACCATGACCAGGATATAGTCGAACAGGATATTAAAGCCGTTGGAGGCGATGGTGGCATACATGACGGTGCGGGGATCGCCGTCGACCCGGATGAAAAAGCCGATGATCTGGTTGGCAATATACAGCATCTGGGTGGCGGTGAGCGGGATGAGGTACTGCTTGACGCCGTCGAACAGTTCCTCGGACGCGCCGAGAAAGTGGGTGATGGGATCTAAAAACAGCAGGCCGAACACGGTGATGAGGCCGCCGATGATGAGGCCCACCGTCATGCAGACCGAGAATATCTCGGTCTGGGCGCGGGTGTTTTTGCGGCCCATCTCGATGCCGAGGATGGTGCAGCCGCCGATGCCCAGCAGCAGCGACACGGCACCGCCCACGATGACGAACGGCAGCGCCAGACTGAGCACCGCCAGCCCGTCGCTGCCCACCCCTTTGCCGACAAACAGCATATCGACAAAGGCAAAGGTCGAGACCGACAGAGTCCCCAGCATGGTGGGTATCAGGTAGCTGACAAACTGTTTGAGGATAGGGCCCCTGGTCAAGTCTTTCTGTTTCAAAAAAGCACCTCCAGATCCTTATAGCGGCGCGACGCCGCCAATCTTTATACAACTGTAACGCATTGTACCATATTGTACGAACCAGTGCAACCGGAGCGGCCGATCCCGTGTATTTTGCCGGGAAGTACCGGCCGCGGCGGCTTGGAACAGCTGCAGACAAAACGAGAGCGAGCCGCCGTCCGGATGGGGCGGCGGCTCGCTTGGCAGTTTCTTTTATTTAAAAAGGCAGACGACAACGCTATTTTTGCACCGGTTTTTTCTGGGCCAGGCGGTCCATAAAGCGGCTGGCGGTGATGACGGCGCGGGTGTGGCTTCCCTCGCCGATGGGGCCGAACTCATCCTGCGCGCGCAGGGTGAAGGTGGCCTTTTTGCCGTCGAATGAGAGCAGCTCGGCGGTGGCGGTGACAGTGACGCCAACCGGGCTGGCGGCATTGTGCCAGACCTCGATCTGGGTGCCTACCGAGGTGTCGCCGTCGGGCAACTGCTGCTGGAGCAGCTCGGCGGCGGCTTTTTCCATCAGGGCGCTCATGGCCGGGGTGGCAAATACCTCCAGGCTGCCGCTGCCCATAGACAGGGCCGTTTTGGCGGCGGTGACGGTACAGCTGACTGTGTGGGTGGTGTTTGACATGCTAATCCTCCTGTGCTGGGGTGTGCTCTTGCTCTTGCTCGTGCACCTTGTGATACGAGAATTTGTCGGTGTATTCCAGTACGATCATATCACCCCTGTCAAGCTCGCCGGCCAGCAGCGCCTCGGAGAGCATATCTTCGATATGGGCGATGATGGCCCGGCGCAGTGGGCGGGCGCCGTACACCGGGTCAAAGCCCACCGAGGCCAGCTGGGCGGTGACTTCCGGCTGCCAGGACATGGTGATCTCCATGGTCTGCAGACGGGCGGCCAGGTCGCGCAGCATGCCGTCGGCTATTTTTTCGATATCCTGCCGGGAGAGCTTGTTAAAGACGACGATGTCGTCGACGCGGTTTAAAAATTCAGGGCGGAAAGCCTGTTTGAGCTCCTCCATCACCCGCTCTTTGACGCCGCTCTCGAGCCCATCGACATCGCCGGCGTCGGGGGCAAAGCCCAGGCTCTTTTTGTGCTGGGTGATCTGCCGGGCGCCCACGTTGGAGGTCATGATGATGACGCAGTTTTTAAAGTCGACCCGGCGGCCCTGGGAGTCGGTCAGCTGGCCGTCCTCCATGATCTGCAGCAGCATGTTGAACACGTCGGGGTGGGCCTTTTCGATCTCGTCGAACAGCACTACGCTGTAGGGGTTGCGGCGGATCTTTTCGGTGAGCTGCCCCCCCTCCTCAAAGCCGACATAGCCCGGAGGCGAGCCGATGAGCTTGGAGACGGTGTGCTTTTCCATGTACTCGGACATGTCGAGACGGATCATGGCGTTCTCGTCGCCGAACAGCGCCTGGGCCACCGCTTTGGTGAGCTCGGTCTTGCCTACACCGGTGGGCCCTAAGAAGATGAACGAGCCGATGGGGCGGCGGGGGTCTTTTAGGCCAGCGCGGCCGCGGCGGATGGCCTTGGAGATGACCGCCACTGCCTCGTCTTGGCCCACTACCCGCTCTTTTAAGATGCGCTCCATGTCCAGAAGGCGCTGGCTCTCGGCCTTAGTCAGCTGGCTGACGGGAACCTTGGTCCACAGCGAAACCACCTGGGCGATATCTTCGGCGCCGATCTGGTCGGCTTTTTGGGTGTTCTGGCTCTTCCACTGGTTTTTTTCCTGATCCAGTTTCTCCCGCAGTTCCCGCTCACGGTCGCGGATGGTGGCCGCACGCTCGAAATCCTGGGCGTTGACGGCGGCCTCTTTCTCGGCGGCCAGAGCGCCCAACTGCTCCTCGAGATCGTGCAGGTCTTTGGGGGCGGTGTAGGTGTGCAGCCGCACCTTGGAACAGGCCTCGTCGACCAGGTCGATGGCCTTATCGGGGAGAAAGCGGTCGGTGATGTAGCGGGCGGACAGGTCGACGGCGGCGCGGATGGCCTCGTCGGTGATCTTTATTTTATGGTGGGCCTCGTACTTGTCGCGCAGACCCTTTAAGATCTCGATCGAGTCCTCTTTGCTGGGCTCATCCACCATGACCGGCTGAAAGCGGCGCTCGAGAGCGGCGTCTTTTTCGATGTATTTGCGGTACTCGTTTAAGGTGGTGGCGCCGATGACCTGTATCTCGCCGCGGGCCAGCGACGGCTTTAAGATGTTGGCGGCATCGACTGCCCCCTCGGCGGCGCCGGCGCCCATGATGGTGTGCAGCTCGTCGATAAAGAGGATGGTGTTTTTAGAGGCGGTGAGCTCGGTGATGGCGTTTTTGAGCCGCTCCTCGAAGTCGCCCCGGTACTTGGTGCCGGCCAGCATACCGGTGAGATCTAAGGTGATGAGCTTTTTGCCCTTGAGCGTTTCGGGCACCTCGCCGGCGGTGATCTTTTGGGCCAGACCCTCGACCACCGCCGTTTTGCCCACCCCGGGCTCGCCGATGAGCACCGGGTTGTTTTTGGTGCGGCGGGAGAGGATCTGGCAGACCCGCTCGATCTCCTGACTGCGGCCGATGACCGGGTCTAAGAGCCCCTCCTTGGCCTGGCGGGTGAGATCTTTGCCGTATTTGTCGAGGGTGGCGGTGCCGCCTTTGCCGCTGGCGGCGCCGGACTGCTCGCCGGCAGCCGGGGCAGTGTCGGAGGAGACGGCCTCGACACAGTCGTCGTACACCCGCTCGGTGTCGACGCCGAACTGCTCCAGCAGCCTGACGGCCACCGAGTCGCGTTCGGACAGAAGTGCCAGCAGGATGTGCTCGGTGCCCACATAGTTGTGGCCCAGCTTGCGCGCCTGCAGGATGGACAGCTCCAGGATGCGCTTGACGCGGGGGGTAAAGTCGGCCGGGCCCACGCTGCTGTGGATGCCGCGGCCCACGGTCTCGACGATCTTCTGCTCCAGGTCGGAGTAGGTGATATCGGACTGGGAGAGCACCTGCCCGGCCACGCCGGAACCCTCTTTGAGCAGGCCGGCGAGGATGTGCTCGCTGCCGATATAGGTGTGGCCCAGGACCTGGGCGATCTCGATGGCCATGTTGAGGGCCTGATTTGCTTTTTCGGTAAATCCTCTGAATGCGTACATGATTTCCGCCTCCTGTTCTATATGCCGCCGCCAAGGCGGGCGGCTGAGTGGGGTCTGTGATCAGGCCCGGCCGCCGGGTGCGGCGGGGCGGGCGGCAGATCCGCTGATGATCTGGCGCACCAGGTCGGCGCGCAGTTTATCTTGCTGGCGGTGGGTGGTAGCCTGGGGCGCCGTTTGCAGGATGGCCCCGGTGCCGGTGGCCGCCTCGATGTGGGATAGCGTTTCGAGGGTGAGCTCGGGGCAAAGGCCCAGGCTGCAGCCCAGGCGCAGTACCCCGCAGTGCTCCATCACCTCCTGGTGGGTGAGCAGGCGGGCATACTGCAGCACGCCCAGACTGCGGTATATCCGGTCGCAGAAGGCCAGCTGGTCTTTGCAGTAGAGCTGGCGCTCGGCCCGCTCTCTCTCGGCGATCTGCTCTACCACCGCCTGCAGGTTCTCGAGTATCTGCCCCTCGGAGAGGCCCAAGCTGTGCTGGTTGGAGATCTGGTACATGCTGCGCTCGCCGCCGGTGCCTTCGCCGTAGGCGCCGCGGATGGTGAGCCCCAGCTTATGCGCCACCCCCACCAGCTCCTGCAGGTAGCCGGTGTGCTCCAGCGCCGGCAGGTGCATGAGCACCGAGGCCCGCATGCCGGTGCCCAGGTTGGTGGGGCAGTGGGTGAGGTAGCCCAGCTTTTCGTCGAAAGAGAATTCGAGCCGGGAATCGAAGTAGTCGTCGAGCAGGTTGGCCTGCTGCCAACACTTTTTTAAAGAGAGACCGGCGTTCATCACCTGGATGCGCAGGTGGTCTTCTTCGCAGAGCATGATGCTGACCTGCTCGTCGCCCGAGAGCAGCAGCCCGCCGCCTTTTTGGGCCAGCTGCACGCTCATGAGCCGGTGCTGGACCAGCTCCATGCGGCGCCAGTCGGCCAGGTCGGCCACATTGTAGAAGGTGAGTGACCGGCCCGGGCCAAAGGCGGCGCCGTCGGCTGCCTGCTGGGCCCGCTGATAGAGCTGCACCGTCTGTTCTGCGCTCATGTGGCCGGGAAAAGGCAGGCCCTGCAGATTGCGGGCCAGCCGCACCCGGCTGGAGAGCACCACGTCGCCCTGTGGGCCGCTCTGGGCGTACCAGGGGCGGGGGGCAGCCGGATCGGCGGCGCCGGCCGGCAGTGTGCGATCGTTGTCAGTCATTGGCGGCCTCCAGTTTTTTGATCTCGTCGCGCACCTGGGCGGCCTCCTCAAAGGCCTGCTCCTCGATAAGGCCGGCGAGCTTTTGCCGCAGCTGAGTGAGCTGGCGGTCTTTGACCCGCACCGCCCGCACCCCGGCCAGGCGCACCGGGCGTTTGCCCTGATGGGTGGCGTTGCCGTGGATCTTTTGCAGCATAGCGCGGTTTTCGCGCTTGAAGAAGCGATAGCACTGGGCACAGCCCAGTTTGCCCTCTTTGGCGATGTCGCGGTAGGTACTGCCGCAGCCGGGGCAGCGGCGCTGGGTCTCCTCTTTATCAAACAGGGCCCCGGGCAGTGCGCCGGTGTAGAGGTACCCCTCTATTTTGGCCATACAGGCCGCACAGATATGCAGTGTTTGGGGCTGACCGTCTTTTAATTGTGTGTAAGTGATCTGAGCCGGATTTTTACCACAGAGTGCACAGAGCACGGCGCTTTCCTCCTCTGATGTCGTTATTGGGCGCAAAGCAGCATATTTTTAAAGATGGTGGCCCGCAGGCTGTCGCGCAGATCGGCTTTGGCCTGACGCAGCGATTTGTCGGACACAGCGGCAAAGATGAGCTGCGCTGCTTTGGCAGTGAGCACCTGCTGGTAGGTGAGATTTTCCAGCAAAATGCGGGCGGTGTTTTCATCGAGCGTGTCGCCGATGGTGTTGATGACGTGCATGAGCAGATTTTGGCCGGTGGTGGTGATGCGGGTGATCTTGATGTACCCGCCGCCACCGCGGCGGCTCTCGATGGCGTAGCCCTGCTCCGGCGTGAAGCGGGAGGTGAGCACGTAGTTGATCTGGCTGGGCACACAGCCGATCTGCTGGGCAAAATCGTTGCGCTGGATCTCGGCGGTGCCGTCGGTCTGCTCCATCAGCTGTAGGATGCGCTGGGTGATCAGGTCGCTGATTTTCAAGTCCATCACTCCTCTGACTTTTACTGACCTATGTATTATAGTATACCCAAAAGTCAGAAAAAGTCAAACTTTTTTCGCGTGTTTTTTGATCCTTTTTGTCTTTAGCGGCCACGGGGGCATGCGGCGCGATGCGGCACTGTTTTTTGGGGCGCCAGGCGCACCGGGCGGCTCTGTGGGTGAGGGGCCGCCCATCGTGCACACCGCTCGCAGCTCACTGCTTATTGCTCGTTGCTCGCCGGCTTACGGTGGGAGTGCTTCCTGCAGTTTTGCCGCGGCGGGGCGCACAGCCTGTTTTTACCATATGAAAAGAGAGAGCCGGATACCCCTTTTTAGGGGCCTGCTCTCTCTTGATCTCGTTTTGACAGCGGCCAAAAAAGCGGCCGTGGCATGGGCCTTGACGGTACGGTGGCATTAGACGCCGGCGGTCTGCAGCGTCTCCTCCAGCGCCTTGGAGAGCTGGTCGGGGCAGGAGGTGCCGCGGATGCCGCACTGAGTGCCGCGCAGCAGCTCGATGACCTCTTCTACCTTGCGGCCCTCACACAGCTTGGCCACGCCGGTGGTGTTGCCCATGCAGCCGCCCACGAACTCGACTTTGCGGATGACGCCGTCCTCGACGTCGACGGTGATCTGGCGGGAACATACGCCGTGGGGTTTATAAGTGTGTTTCATTGGGTACTTCCTTTCTCTTGTATCTTACCGCCTATAGTGGGTGCGGCGGTCATTTTTGGGGGTGGCTGTACAGCAGTTTTTGCAGCACTGCGTCGCCGGTGGTACCGGTGCCCAGTGGGTGATCCTTTTGGGGATTGTGGCCGTGATAGTCGGTGCCGCCGGTGATGAGCAGGCCGTACTGATCGGCCAGCTGCCGCAGTGCGCGCTTGTCCTCCTCGGTGTTGCGGGGATGGTCGACCTCGACCCCGTCGATGAGACCCTGTGCGGCCAGCTGACCGACCAGATCCATACTGCGGTACACCGACGGGTGGGCGATGACCACCCAGCCGCCGGAGGCGCGGGCGACCTCGATCGCGCGGTAGATACTGGGGTAGGCGATGGGCTCGAAACAGCTGCCGCCGGGACCCAGCAGCTGGCCAAAGAGCGGGCCGCCGTAATAGGTATCGGTATGGCCCAGATCGACCAGCGGCCGCATGATATGGGTCTTGTACAGCCCTTCGCTGACAGCGGCGTAGTTTAAGATCTGCTCCATGTGCACCGGGTATTTTTGACAGATGCGGCGGGCCATTTTGACACCGGCGGCAAAGCGGGCGTCGGCAGTCTCGGCGCACAGGGCGCGGATGCCGTCGACCCGCTGGGGATTGTAGCACAGCAGGTGCACACTGCGGCCGGTGGCTGGGTCCATGGCCGACATCTCGATGCCTTTCAGGATACGCAGGCCGGTGCCTTCGGCCAGGATCTGCGCGCAGTCGTTGCCGCGAAAGGTCTCGTGATCGGTGATGGCCAGCACATCCAGCCCCGCCTGTTTGGCCAGGCCGATGAGCTGGCTGATGGTGGCGGCGCCGTCGGAATAGTGGCTGTGGCAGTGCAGGTCTCCAGTCGTAGTAAACACCTCCTGACAGTTTCTAATAATGCATTATACCACGGCCCTGTTTTAAAATCCAGACCAAAAAGGCCCTGCATGACCAGCTTGTGCCAGTGCTGCAAACCGGGCTGTACAAACCGGGGCCGGGCCTTTATAATAAGGGTAGAGACCGGCCCCCGGGGCCAGTTGGGGAGGCGCTTATTTGTACACCATAGACTACAGCCAGTACGCCGAGACGGTGGTGCTGCCGGCCGAGGCGGCGCGCCAGATGATGGCCTGCCACGACGAGGCGGTCATCCGCATATTTTTACATATCCTGCTGCAAAAGCCCGGCTCGATCCACCCGGCCAGCCTGGCTGAAGCGCTGGACCTGCCCATTTTAAAGGTGGATAAGGCGCTGCGCTTTTGGTGCGAAAAGGGGCTGCTCAAAAAAGAGGAGCCGCTGCCGGCACAGCCGGAAAAGCAGGCGGTGGTGGCCACCCCACAAAAGCTGTCGCGCCAGGAGGTAAACGAGATCGCCGCCACCTCGGAGGAGATACAGTTTTTGCTGGCCGAGTGCCAAAATGCCTTTGGGCGCCCCATCTCCCCCACCGAGGTGAGCACGTTGGTGAGCCTGAACCGGCTGTTTTGCCTGCCGGTGCCGGTGATCTTAATGCTGGTGCGGTACTGTGTGTGCATCGGCAAACCGGGCATGGCCTACATTCAAAAGACCGGCGTGGGCTGGCTGAACGCCGGTATCGACACGGTGGAAAAGGCCGACCTGCACATTCAAAAGCTACTGCGCACCCGGGAACTGGAGGGGGAGATCAAGCAGCTGTTTGGCATTTACGACCGCGCGCTCACCCGCAAGGAGCAGTCTCTCTGCTACACCTGGGTGGAGGAGTACGGCTTTACCAGCGATATCATCGCCGAGGCCTACGAGATCGGGGTGAATGCCAAAGGGACGGTGAATTTTCCCTATATCGGCGGGATATTGCGGGCCTGGTACCTAAAGGGCTACCGCACCTTGGAGGAAGTACGGGCCGGCGAGAAGGTGGAGAAGCGGCGTGAAAAAGAGCGCCAGCAATCTTCGTTTTCGGCCCGGGACCTGGATGCCGATATACGCCCGCTGCCCCCGGTGGCCGGCGCGGCGCGCAAGTAGCGTTAGTGCCGGCACCGGCCGGCCGATGGCGGCGCGGCACCGGCGCCGCCAAGAGACACAGAACCGACACCAACTAGGAGGTGGACCCGATTGCCCTACGACAAATCGGTCTTTGACCGCGCCCACCAGATACTATCGGCCCGGCGGCGGGCGGCGGTGGATATACAGGCTAAAAACAGACAGCAGGCCTTTGCCGCGATACCCCGTCTGCGCCAGATAGACGCCGAGCTGCGCACCATGGGCAGCCGCATCGCCAAGGCGGTGCTGACCCAGGGGGGCGACTCGCATCAGCTGCTGGAGGGGCTGCGGCTGCGGGGGGTATCGCTCTCGGAGGAGCGGGCCCAGCTGCTGCGCCAGAACGGCCTGCCCGAGAATCACCTGCGGCCCCAGTACACCTGCCGGGACTGCCGGGATACCGGCTACCTGCCCAGCGGGCGGCGCTGCCACTGCCTGACCGAGCTGCTGCGGGAGGTAGAGGCCCAGCGCATCAACGCCATCTCGTCGATGAAGCTCTCTACCTTTGACAGCTTTTCGCTGGACTACTACCCGTCCGGACCGCAGCGGCAGCAGATGGAGGGGGTGCTCTACTACTGCAGGGACTACGCCGAGACGTTCTCCCGCTCCTCGCACAATCTGCTGCTGATGGGGCCCACCGGTCTGGGCAAGACCCACCTGTCGCTGGCTATCGCCGATGCGGTGGTGGCCCAGGGATATGCGGTGCTGTACGGCAGTTTTGCCAACTTTGCCGGCACCATTGAGCGGGAGAAATTTGGCCAGGCGGCGACGGTCGGCGGCGACACCCTCTCTACCCTGCTGGACTGTGATCTGCTGATCCTTGATGATGTGGGCAGCGAGTTCGTGACCCCGTTTGTGACCGCGCTGCTGTATAACATCGTAAACACCAGGCTGAACACCGGCCGCCCCACCATCATCAGTACCAATCTGACCTTTTCACAGCTGGGTGAGACCTACAGCGACCGCATCACCTCCCGCCTGGGCGGGGCGTATATCGATCTGCGCTTTACCGGTACCGACGTGCGGCTGGCTAAGGGAAGGCAGCGGTGAGCAGTTTTTCCGGTACCGGCACGGGGCTGCCGGCCCATTATAAAAAACACAGCCCGGCAGGATATGCCGGGCTGTGTTTTGCGCTGCTGCTGTGTGTTTGGACACTAATCCCGCTGAATGCCTTCTTGCTGCTCGTAGCGCTTGACCAGCCGGTGAAAAGACGCCCGACTGATGCCCATGGTGGCGATCGCCTCGCCCACGGTGAGCGCACCGCTGCGGTAGAGACGATACACCTTCTCGAAATTTTTGGGCACCGGCTTTTGCGGGCGGCCGAACTTGACCCCGCGCTCTTTGGCGGCGGCGATCCCCTCGGCCTGCAGCTTGGCCTTTTGCTGTTTTTGGTCGGCCTGCTCCTGCTGTAACAGCTGCAAGATGGCCTCGGCCTTCTGCTGGTCCTGCACGATATCGAAAATCTTTTGGTACAGCTTATCGCTCATCCCGATTCCTCCTCACAAGTCGCCCCTTTGCCAATGCGCTTGGCTGTATTGCGGGCCCGGCAGAGCACTGGGGTGCACGCCGGGACACATCTATACTTTTTTGTATATTTGTGTCGAATATTGTCGAATTTTTGTACAGAAATAAGCATAACCAATTTATCGCCGCTTGTCTATACCCGATTGCCACAATCTTAGGTGGTAATTTTTTACTGCTTTTTACAGATGGGGGCACCGGGCTCTTTTTTTTCGCGCGCCCAGCGCAAAAAGGTGTCTTGTGCCACCCCGACCTGCCGCGCCGCCTCCCGCGAGGAGATCTGGTGGGTGAGCCACAGGTCGCGCACGCTGAAAAAATGCGGCGGCACCGGTTTGGGCGGCCGACCAAGCCGCACGCCCCGGGCCCGGGCGGCGGCGATGCCCTCCGCCTGCCGCTGACGGATGTTCTCGCGCTCGGTCTGGGCCACGTAGGAGAGCAGCTGCAGCACGATATCGGCGATGAGCGTGCCGGTCAAGTCGCGGCCGCCGCGGGTGTCGAGCAGCGGCATATCCAGCACCACGATCTCGGCCCGTTTTTCTTTGGTGATGATGCGCCACTGATCGAGGATCTCGTCGTAATTGCGGCCCAGCCGGTCGATGGATTTGACCACCAGCAGATCGCCCTGATGCAGGGCTCGCATCATGCGGCGGTAGGCGGGGCGGTTGAAGTCTTTGCCGCTGAGCTTATCCATATAGATGCGCTGGATGGGCTGTTCGAACTCCCGCAGGGCAATGAGCTGACGGTCCTCGTTTTGCTCTCTGGTGGATACGCGCACATAGCCAAAAATCCTGTTTTCCATCATATTCCTCCAACTACAGTATTTTACAGGCCAACGGCCCATAAAGAAAAATTGTAGAGGAAAATGAACATACGGTTGTGTACAAATGTAAAAAAATGTAGAAAACAGGCACAGGTAAATGTTGGTAACCTGTGCCTGCCGCATATACAGCTGTATTTAAAATTTTTACTGGGCGCCGATCTCGCCGCGGCTGAGGGCCCCCAGATAGGCGTTGACGAAACCGTCAAGATCGCCGTCCATCACCGCATTGACGTTGCCGCTCTCGTACCCGGTGCGGTGGTCTTTGACCAGCGTATAGGGCATAAATACGTAGGAGCGGATCTGCGAGCCCCAGGCGATCTCGCGCTGGTCCCCCTTGATGTCCTCGATGCGGTCGTAGTGCTCCTGCTCTTTGATCTTGACCAGCTTGCTGACGAGCATCTTCATGGCCACCTCGCGGTTCTGGTGCTGGCTGCGCTCGTTTTGGCAGGCCACCACGATGCCGGTGGGCAGATGGGTGAGACGCACCGCCGAGGAGGTCTTGTTGACGTGCTGGCCGCCGGCACCGCTGGCCCGATACACGTCCATCTTCACGTCTTCGGGCCGGATCTCGACCTGGGTGTCCTCGTCGATCTCGGGCACCACCTCCAGCGAGGCAAAAGAGGTGTGCCGGCGGCCGGAGGAGTCGAACGGCGAGATGCGCACCAGGCGGTGCACCCCGTTTTCACCTTTCAAGTAGCCGTAGGCATTTTCGCCCTCGATGAGCACCGAGGCGCTCTTGAGGCCGGCCTCTTCGCCGTCGAGATAGTCGAGCACCTTGACCGAAAAGCCGTGGCGCTGGGCGTATCGGGTGTACATGCGGTAGAGCATCTGCGCCCAATCTTGCGCCTCGGTCCCGCCGGCACCGGCGTGGAAGGTGAGGATGGCGTTGCTGCCATCGTACTCGCCCGAGAGCAGCGTGGAGAGCCGCTGATTTTGCAGCGCCTGCTCGATGTCGTCGATGGCACCGGCGATCTCCTCGGCCAGGCTCTCGTCGCTCTCTTCGGCGGCCAGATCGATGAGCGTGAGCGTGTCCTCGTAGTCGGTCTGCAATTTTTGATAGTCCTGGATGGTGTTTTGCAGCTGCCGCAGCTCTTTGAGGATCTTCTGAGAGCTCTGCATGTCGTCCCAGAAGCCCGGCTCGCCGGATTTGAGTTCTAAAAAGCCCGCCCGCTCCTTTTTCTCCTCCAGCGCCAGCGCCTGGCCCAGGTCCTCTATCTCGCTGCGCAGCGCCTCGGCCCGCTGCTTTTGCTCTTCTATTAAAATCATGGGGTATGCTCCTTATCGCGGTGGTGTTTTGTGCCGGTACACGGATGAAAATATTCTATCATCTTGTCACAACCTTTTCAATTCATTCACAGATTTTATTTGATTTTTAGCATTTGTACGGTATAATGCTCTTATAGTATCCCCCCTGCTTTTCTGCCCGCTGCACGGCGGGCGGCGGCACAGGGGCTGGGGCCGGTATCGCGCCCCGTTTTCGGCGCCGGGTACGACCGGCGCCTTTTATAGCGGCGGCTATAGGCGGCCAGTACCGCGGGCACCAGATGGTATCCTGTCGGCCGGCTGCGCGGGCCCGGATAGATCGGGTCTGCGCGCTCTACACCTGCCGGGCCGCTCTATTGTGAAAAAATCAGGAGGTGTTCTTTTGGCATCCTTTGTTGGACAGGAATGTCCGGTCTGCCACCAAAAATTTGGTGACAGCGAGCAGATCGTCGTGTGCCCGGAGTGCGGCACGCCCCACCACCGGGCCTGCTATTTTAAAGAGGGCAGATGCGCCAACGAGGCGCGGCACGCCGACGGCTACGTGTGGGAACCGGAGAAGCTGCCCGGACAGGAGCAGCCCGGGGCGCAGGCGCCCCAGGACTCGCCGGCTACCGGCGGCGACCCCAGCCAGAATTATCAGATCCCTTGCCCCCACTGCGGGGCGGCAAACCCCCAGGGGGCCAGCTTTTGTATCTCCTGCGGCAAACCCATGAGCAGCCAGCAGGAGTCGGCCTTTCAGGGGGTGGGCTTTGGCGGGTTCCAATTTGACCAGCAGGCCATCCGCTACGGCGGGGTGAGCCCTACCGACACCATCGACGGCATACCGGTGGCGGATATGGCCGAGTTCATCGGGCCCAGCTCGGGCTATTACCTGCAGGCCTTTAAGCGTATGGACATCAGCGGCAAAAAGCTGTCGTTTTCGTGGTCGGGCTTTTTTATCAGTCCGCTCTACACGCTGTTTCGCAAGATATGGCCGTTGGCAGTGCTCTGTCTGCTGTTTACCACGGTGATGAACCTGCCCACCCTGATCTCGCTGTTTGAGAGCGGCGGCAATTTGGACACCATGATGAACATGCTCAACAGCGACCGCTTTTTGACCTTCTCGTACATCTCTACCCTGCTGATGATGGTGTACCGAGTGGTGTTTGGACTGTTTTCCAACTACTTCTACCGCAGGTCGGTGGTGAGCAAGATGCGCAAGATACAGGAGAAAGGGCTGCCGCGAGAGGAGACCTTGGCGCTGTACCGCAAAAAAGGCGGCGTGAGCCGGGCGGCGATCCTGATCTTGCTGGGCATATACCTGGCAGCCAGCTTTTTGATGGTGCTTGCCCTGGATATCTGACCGAAAACCAGAGGGCCGCAGGCCCCTGACTGATAGAAAAAAGAGAGGATCGACATTCATGATGCAAAGACGTGTGAGAAAAGCGGTCATCCCCGCGGCGGGAATGGGCACCCGGGTGCTGCCGGCCTCGAAGGCCATGCCCAAAGAGATGCTGCCCATCGTGGACAAGCCGGCCATCCAGTACATTGTAGAGGAGGCCGCTAAGAGCGGCATTGAGGAAGTGCTCATCATCACCTCCCGCGGCAAGAGCATTATGGAAGACCACTTTGACCGCGCCCCGGTGCTGGAACAGAAGCTGCAGGAGAGCGGCAAGGTGGAGCTGTACCGGGCGGTGATCGAGAGTGCCGACCTGGCCAACATCACCTATGTGCGCCAAAAGGAACAAAAGGGGTTGGGGCACGCCATCCTCTGTGCCAAAAATTTTGTGGGCGACGAGCCGTTCGCTGTTTTGTACGGCGACGACGTGATCATTTCGGAGGAGCCGGTCTGCGGTCAGCTGATCGCCGCCTACGAGAAATACGGCAAGGCCTGTGTGGGCATTAAAGAGGTGCCAGCCAGCGACATCAGCCGCTACTCCTCGCTGGCTGTACAGCCGCTGGAAGAGAATATCTACGCCATCGACAATATGACGGAAAAGCCCCAGACGCCTGAAGAGGTGTTGTCGCTGTTTTCGATCCTGGGCCGCTGTGTGCTGACACCGGACATCTTTGAGATCCTGGAGCACACCGCCCCCGGCGCCGGCGGCGAGATCCAGCTGACCGACGCCATGAGAGAGCTGGCCCTGAACCGGGGCATGGTGGGCGTCGACTATGTTGGCAAGCGCTATGACATGGGTAACAAGCTGGGTATTTTACAGGCCATCGTAGAGGTGGGGGTAAAACACGCCGAGGTGGGCGAGGACTTTACCCGCTACCTGAAGGCCTTTGTCGAGACGTTATAGCTTTGGTATTTATGCCGATCTGAAGAGAGAATTTTTAGTAAAAAAAGCTGTTTGGCTGTTGGTTTTGATTGACAGCCCACAGCTCTTTTGTTATAATTAAAGTGTTGCTTTATGCAACATCCTTGCTCTCTTTCAGTGAGAGAGGGCCGAAAGTCCAAAAGGAGGTGCAACGAAAATGGCTAATGTGAAATACGAGACTGTCTTGGTTTTGAACACCAAGGAAGGCGAAGAGGGTATCAAGGCTCTGATCGAGAAGTTTTCGAACCTGATCGCCCAGAACGGTACTGTCGACAACGTCGACGAGTGGGGCAAAAGACGTCTGGCCTACGAGATCGATGACGAGACCGAAGGCTACTATGTCCAGATCGACTTCACCAGCGAGCCCGAGTTCCCCGCTGAACTCGACCGCGTGTACAAGATCACCAGCGGCATCCTGCGCACACTGATCATCAAGAAAGAGCAGTAAGGGAGGAAGGGTTACCATGCTGAATATTGCAGCGATCATGGGAAGACTCACAGCCGATCCTGAGCTCCGCCAAACACCTAATGGCATATCGGTCACCTCGTTTTCGGTGGCTGTTGGGCGTTCTTACGTCCGCCAGGGTGGCGAGCGCGAGACTGACTTTATCAATGTAGTTGCCTGGAGAAGCACTGCTGAATTTGTGTGCCGCTACTTTAAAAAGGGGCAGATGATTGCCGTGAACGGGTCGATCCAGACCCGCAATTACGTCGACAAAAACGGCAATAATCGCACCGCTTTTGAGATCGTGGCGGACAATGTGCACTTCTGCGAGAGCAAGGCCTCGGCGCAGCAGAGCACTACCTTTGCAGTGCCACAGCCCCCTGCCGCCCAGCAAAACAGCGATGTGATGTCGTTTGAGTCGGGCAGTGTAGGTGATTTTGAAGAGATCGCGTCGGACGACGATCTGCCATTCTAGACGTAAAGGAGGAACACTACCGTGGAGAAAGAGACCAACAACACGGCTGCCAGCACCACTGCTGGCGCCAGCAACAATACTGCCCCCCGCGAGAACCGCGAGCGCAGACAGGGCGGCCCTCGTGGCGGCAAGCGCTCTCGCCGGAAGGTTTGCGCTTTTTGCGTAGACAAGGCCGAGACCATCGATTACAAGGATATCGCCAAACTGAGAAGATTTATGTCTGACCGGGCAAAGATCGTTCCCAGAAGAGTGACCGGCACCTGTGCTTTTCATCAGCGCGCCCTGACCACTGCGATCAAGCGCGCCCGGCATCTGGCACTGCTGCCCTACACCAACGACTGAGTTTTTGGTGACCGAGCGATAAAACGGCATGCGCTGACGGCGCGTGCCGTTTTTTGGTTGTCATATCTACCTAACAACCAACGGGCACAGCAGTTAAAAGAGACGCCCCCGAGCGGCAGATGTCGCTGGGGGCGTCTCTTTTTTAAGCACGGCTACTTATTAAATAAAAATCATGTAAGCTGATCACTGGCTCACGTATACCAGCAACGTCTCTTCGCCCGGCGTGACCTCGGTGCCGGCAGACAGGTCGGTCTCGACCACCACCCCAGAAGATTCGCCGCTTACGGCCTGACGGGGAATGATGGTATACTGGATGCCCAGTTCTTTGAGCTTAGCCTCGGCGGCGGCCTGACTCGCACCAATGAGATCGGGCACCGGTACCTTTTCTTTTCCTTTGCTCACGGTAAGGGTGATGATATCTCCCTCCTCGATGCTGGCACCCACCGACGGGGAGACCGAGATGACCTTACCGGCTTCATATTCGCTGCTGTAGGACTCAACTACTTTAAAGGTATAGGTAGCCTGCAGCTCGCTATCAGCCTCGATATCCGAGAGATTCATCCCCTCCAGATCGGGGACCTTGAGCGGTTCGCCCTTAGAGCTGCCAGAGCTGGAAGACGACGAGGAACTGCCGGAGGAGGACCTGCTGCTGGAAGAACTGGAGGAGGACTTTGCCGAGGAGCTGCCGCCGTCAGGCGTGCTGTCGTGCAGCATGAAAAAGGCGATCACCGAACCCAATATGACCAGACCGGCGGCAATAGCTACCACCATCATCACCAACTGCCGGGTGGTTTTGACCTGCCGCTTGCCGCTCTTTTTTGTACCGTTGTCTCCCCTTTTTTGCTGCTTATCAGGTTGGGGGGGAGCAAAGCGATTGGTGGCCTCCAGCGGGATAGCCACCGTGGGTTCTTCGTCCACGACCGGCTCGCTCTTTGTGGCTGGCTGCGGCACCGGCTTGGCCAGGATCGAGGCAAACTGCTCGACGGTGTGCACCCGGTGCTTGCTGTTGAGCACCAGTGCGGCGGCGATTGCGTTGGAGATACGGCGATCGATACTGGGACTGAGCTCGGCGGCAGGCACCAGCGTATCGCGCTGCAGACGATCGACCGACAGTGGCGGCCGAGTGCCGGTGATGCACCGGTACATGGTGGCGCCCATGGCGTATAGGTCGGTCCAGCTGCCCTGCCAACCGGTGACGCTGTACTGCTCGGGGGCGGAGTACCCCTCGAACAGCTCACAGTCGAGCTCGGCATCGGCAGTGCGCAGGCCGGCAGTGGCAAAGCCGCACAGGCGCACCTGCCCGTCGGTACTGACTAAGATGTTGTCGGGGCAGATGCCGCCGTGGATCATTCCCTCACGGTGCATTTTGGAGAGAGTCTTGAAAAACGGCTTGAGAATGGTGAGCAGGTCCTCACCGCCGATCTCGCCCATGGTGCCCGAGAGCACTGCGCTGAGACTTTTGCCCTCGAAGTACTCGCGGCAGATATAGACGGTGCTGTTGTCTTTAAAGACGCCGTGGATCTGGTAGAGCGCCTCACATTCGTTCTGTAGTTTGCTGATGTTGTGAAACAGATCAACAAAGCTGGTGAGCACCGTTTTGAACTGCATAAAGTGCTCCTGCTCCACCAGGATATGGCCGTTTTGATCGCGGTACGAGAGATTTTGGGGGAAGAACTCGCGCAGTACCACCCGCTGCTCTTTTTCGCCGTCGTAGGCGATATAGGTGATCCCCTCCCCGTTTTGGTGCAGCACCTGGCCCAGCCAAAAACGCTCGGCCACTACCGTACCTACCGGCAGAGCATTGGCCGGGTTTTGGATAGACTGATCGAAGTGACAGTTGGAGCACTGCCCCTTTTCGTTGAGTATGTGCATGCAGCGGCTGCAGCGGCCGCTGCCCCTTATGTATCGGGTGTCGCTGTCGGGCAGGTGGGCGGGCATGTTCTGTTCGGTCATCTGATTACACTCCCAGTCATCTATCGAAAAGCGCTGCCGTACGCTGGTCGAGCGGCAAGGCAGCAGATATCATCTTTTTCATCTGGCTCCCCCGATACGGGGGAACACCATACACGCCGCATCAGAGCTGTATCGCCGCTGTATGTGCCGGCATCTACGTCTGATCGACAGGTGGGGAACAGGGGCAACTCCTATATAAGTAATGGGGATCTATCTGGTGGCTGACTGCACATGTAGATCGCGTATTTATATACTTTTCAGGACGAGATTTTGGCTTGTACCCGTGTAAGACCCCAGATCAAGTACTTCCTATCACTATGACAGGGGTATACACTTTTTTAAATACGGTATAGGGGGCACAGCTCTTTATGTAGGATGGTGATCCGTGCGAGCTGTATCGTGGTTATTTTTTATGATACCTTTTTTTGCCCGGTGTTGCAAGCATTTTGGCCGGCAATATCTGGATGAAACAGGCAGCTAGCAAAAGAGAGCGGAACCGTACTGCCCATTGGCAGATCGGCGCCGCTCTCACTCATTTTGCAAAGGTCAAAGGGGAGATTCTCACTCGGTCTCTTCCCAGTTGTGCCAGATGGCCTGTACGTCGTCGTTATCCTCCAGCTGGTCGATGAGCAGAGTCATTTTTTTGATCTGCTCCTCGTCGGTGAGGGCAACATAGGTGGAGGGGACATATTCCACCTCGGCCGAGAGGAAGGTAAATCCCTGGTCCTCGAGGTACTGGCGGGCATCGCTGAAATCGGGCACCTGGGTGTAGCACTCGATGGCCCCGTCCTCAAAGCTGTAGTCCTCTACCCCGGCCTCGAGCGCATGCTCCATAAAGGCCTCTTCGTCTACGCCTTCGGCATCCAGTACGATAACACCTTTTTGGGTGAACATATAGGACACACAGCCGGACTGGCCCAACCCGGCGCCAAACTTATCGAAATAGTGGCGCAGATCGGCGGCGGTGCGGTTGCGATTGTCGGTGAGGGCCTCGACCATGACGGCTACCCCGCCCACGCCATAACCCTCGTAGACGATCTCCTCGTAGGTGTCGCGATCCTCGCCCTGTGCCTTTTTGATGATGCGGTCGATGTTGTCGTTGGGGACGTTGTTGGCTTTGGCCTTGGCGATGCAGTCGCGCAGCTTGGCGTTAGTGGTGGGGTCGGCCCCTCCCTCTTTGACCGCCACCGCCATCTCGCGGCCGATCTTGGTAAAGATCTTGGCGCGTTTGCCGTCGATCTTCTCTTTTTTCCTCTTGATGGTGCTCCACTTAGAATGTCCCGACATGGTGAACTCCTCCAAACATAAGTATGTGTATGGTTGGGCGCCGCTGGGCGCAGATACGCAGGCCCCCAGAGCAGCGGCCGGACTGTGTGGCCGCTGTGGGAAACGCGCTTGCTGGCTGTACCTATATGTAGCAGAGGGCCGAAGGCCCCTGCCCTACTCGGCGGTGGGCGGCGGCTGGCCCTCCAGATCCAGCGTGAGCAGTTGGGCAAACAGCTGCTGCAGCCGCTGGTGTTCTCCCTTGAGGAAAAGATAGCCCCACAGCGCCTCGAACCCGGTGGCATAGCGGTACTCGGTGGGGCAGGCATTTTTGGGCACCGACATACCGCTGGCGTTGCGGCCGCGGCGAAAAATCGTCTGCTCCTCCTCGGTGAGGCTGTCGTACAAAAGCTGCATGGCCCGGTACTGGGCGCCGGCCCGCACATAGCGCACACAGAGTTGGTGCAGCTTGCCCGGCGGCATGCTGCCGTGCTGGCGCACCAGATGATCGCGGACCATCAGCTCGTACACCCCGTCGCCGAGAAAGGCCAGCGTGAGGGGGCTGATCTGTTTGGGGTTTTGGGGCATTACACAGCCCTCCTCTCTAAAAATATAGTTGCGCGTGCAGCTGTCTGCACCCGACGATACACTTTAAACCTGACCGACCTGCCCTGTTAAAAGATCGGCTACAGATCGGCCGCTGGTCATTGCCGGCTGTGTGCACCCCAAGCGACAGTATACACGCGATCCAGAACAGGATACTGGAAAGAGATCAGAATACGAATTCAAACTCGAAGTCGCCCACGCGCACCGTGTCGCCTTCCTGGATGCCCATCTCTTCTAACCGGTCGATGACGCCGCTCTGGCGCAGGATGCGCTGGAAGTACTGCAGCGACTCATAGTCGTCCATATTGACCGAGGCCAACAGCTGATCGGCCCAGTCGGTCTCGACCACGTAGGCCGCATCGTCGGCGCGGTGGATGGTGAAGATGGTAAAGTCGGTCTCGGGGCGCTCGGGCTTGACGAAATCGGCCTCGTAGCGGGAGATGGGGGGCAGCTTTTCCAGCTCCTGGGCGATAGCGTACACCAACTCTTCCAGTCCCTGCCGGGTGGCGGCGGAGATGGTGAAGTAGCGGTAACCCCGCCCCTCTACAAACTGGCGAAAGCGCTCGACCGCAGCTTCGTCGGCCAGCTCGCTCTTGTTGCCGCAGACCAGCTGAGGCCGGTCTGCCAGCAGCGCACTGAAATTTGAAAGCTCGCGGTTGATGGCCTGAAAGTCCTCAATGGGGTCGCGGCCCTCCAGCCCTGAGACGTCGACGATATGCACGATGAGCCGGCAGCGATCGACGTGACGCAAAAACTGGTGACCCAGGCCCACACCTTCGCTGGCGCCCTCGATGAGGCCGGGGATATCGGCCATGACGAACGAGCCGCCGCCCGGTACCTTGACCACGCCCAGCACCGGGCTGAGGGTGGTGAAGTGGTAGTTGGCGATCTTGGGCTTGGCGTCGCTGACGGCGGAGATGAGGGTGGACTTGCCCACATTGGGAAAGCCCACCAGCCCCACGTCGGCCAGCAGTTTGAGTTCCAGCACCAGCTCGAACTCCTCGCCGGGCAGACCCGGTTTGGCAAAGCGCGGCACCTGGCGGGTGGCAGTGGCAAAATGGGTGTTGCCCCAACCGCCGTTGCCGCCTTTAGCCAGCACCACCGGCTGCTTATCGGACATGTCGGCCATGACCTGACCGGTAGTGGCCTCTTTGATGAGGGTGCCCAGCGGCACCTTGATGACGATGTCTTTGCCGTCGCGGCCCTTACACTTTTTGCCCTGACCGTTTTGCCCGCGCTCGGCGGCAAATTTGCGCTTGTACTTAAAATCGACCAGGGTGGAGAGGTTGGTGTCGGCCACGAATATCACGTTGCCGCCCCGGCCGCCGTCACCGCCGTCGGGCCCGCCGGCCGCCACGTACTTCTCGCGGTGGAAAGCCACCGCCCCGTCGCCGCCGTCGCCGGCTTTTACTTTGATCTTTACGATATCTACAAACATTGGTGTGCTCCTGTCCGCTGCGCCAGAGATATGGCACAGCTTTGTCCCTGCGGCGCCAAGTGCGCCGCGCGTGTCCTGTGCACAGTTAGTATGGGCACAGGGCCAGGGCAAAAATCTGCTCTTGCGGCAGCAGCTGCACCCCGACAACATCAAAAACAAATCCCGAGCTTTCGCTCGGGATCGCCTGTGTGTTTACTAGTCAGCCTTGTAAACGCTCACTCTTTTGCGGTCTCTGCCGACGCGCTCGAATTTCACTTTGCCATCAACCATTGCAAACAGGGTGTCGTCGGAACCACGGCCGACGTTCTCGCCCGGATGGATGTGGGTGCCTCTCTGGCGGACCAGAATGTTGCCGGCCAGCACGAACTGACCGTCGCCGCGCTTTACGCCCAGCCGTTTGGCCTCGGAATCGCGGCCGTTTCTGGTAGAACCAACACCTTTTTTATGAGCAAAAAACTGGATACTTACTTTCAGCATGTTTCTACACCTCCGTATCGGTGACTTGTATGTGTTTTGGATGGTCCTGCATGAGCAGCGTGAGCTGCAGGTGCAGGGAGTCAAACAGTATCTGCGCTGTTTTGCCGCCGCCGGTGTACTCTATGGCGATCTCGCCCTCGGTAGCGGTGACGACTGCCGGCAGGTGTGCACACTCGGTCAGGGCATTGGCGATCATCTGCACGGCAGAGGTGACCGCCGCACAGACGATATCCTGACCGCGGTCGGCGTAGCCGGCGTGGCCACTGCAGCGAAACTGCACTACCTGACCGTTTTGGCGGCAAAATCTGGCCTTAATCACTGCCGGTACTTAGGCGTTGATAGCCTCGATAGCTACCTTGGTGTACAGCTGTCTGTGGCCCATTTTGCGCTTGGAATCTTTTTTTGGTTTATAGGTGAAAACAGTGATCTTCTTGCCCTTACCGGACTTGATGACCTTACCGCTCACGGTAGCGCCTTTGACAACGGGATCGCCCACGGTGAGACCGTTGTCGCCCGATACCGCCAGGACCTCCTCGAAGGTGACCTCCGAGCCGTCTTCTGCGTCCAGTTTCTCGATATAGATCTCGTCGCCCTGAGAAACTTTGTACTGTTTTCCGCCGGTTTGAATAATAGCGTACATACCTTGTACTCCTTCTCTATTAATCTCGCTGTACAGCAGGCGGGCGTTTTCCACTTATGGCACGACAAAGTCGTACCGCCTGCAACATGCGGCTTATCCAGTTTAACATAAAAAGGCGGCCACTGTCAATAAATTCCCGTCCAAAACCCGCTATTTTTGCGGGTCTTTCGCCTGCCCTGCAGCCGTTAGGGTATTTTGCAGCAGCATGCTGATGGTCATGGGGCCCACCCCACCGGGCACCGGGGTGATGTGAGAGGCCACCTGTGAGACGGCGGCAAAATCCACGTCGCCGCAGAGCTTGCCATTTTGGTCGCGGTTCATGCCCACATCGATGACCACTGCCCCCGGTTTTACCATATCGGCGGTGACAAAGCCCACCCGGCCGACGGCCGAGATCACGATATCGGCCCGGCGCACCACCTGCGCCAGCTCTCTGGTGCGGGAGTGGCAGATAGTGACGGTGGCGTTTTGGTGCAGCAGGAGCATGGCCATGGGCTTGCCGACAATGTTGGAGCGGCCGATGACCACACATTCCTTGCCTGCCACCTCGACGCCGGTGGAGGCGATGAGCTCCATCACTCCGGCGGGGGTACAGGGCAAAAAGGCGTAGTCGCCGATCATGATGCGGCCCACGTTGACCGGGTGGAAGGCGTCGACATCTTTGTGCGGATCGATGGCGGCGATGACCGCCTTTTGGTCGATGTGCGGCGGCAGCGGCAGCTGGACCAGAATGCCGTGGATCCGCTCGTCTCTGTTGAGCTTCCGCACCAGTTCGATGAGCTCGGCCTGGGTGGTTTGCTGGGGCAGCGCGTACTCTGCCGAGTAAAAGCCTACCTCGGCACAGGCGCGCTTTTTGTTGCGCACGTATACCAGCGAGGCCGGGTCTTCGCCCACGATGACCACCGCCAGACCGGGCACGATGCCCCGCTCAGCCAGTTGAGCGGCCTGCTGGGCCACCCGCTGACGCACCTTTTTCGAGACGGCTCTGCCGTCGATGATCTGTGCTGCCATCGTTACTCCTCCTCGATGATCCCCAGCTCCTCGGCCTCGACCGGCTGGGCGTCTTTTGCCGCTTCGGCCTCGGCCTGCTCGGCGGTCTCGCCTATTGGGGAGATATCTGTCTCTCCGCTATCTTGAGAGGCGGCTTTTTCTTTTTCCTGCTGCTTTTTGTTCTGGGCCGTCTGCGCCTCTAACCGGCCGACCTCGGTCATGCCGACAGGAGTGAGATAGCCCTCCTGGTGGCTGCTTTTTATTTTAGAGCGCACCACCAGCCAGATGACTGCCGTGGCGATGACACACAGGGCGGCCAGCAGTTGGGAGATGCGGATGCGGCCGATCATGAGACTGTCAGTGCGCAGCCCCTCGATGACGAAACGGCCGGCACCGTACCAGCCAATGTAAAAGAGGAACATCTCGCCGTCGAATTTGCGGTGTCTGGTGTAGAGATGCAAGAGCAGCAGACCCAGCGCACACCACAGCGACTCGTACAAAAAGCAGGGATGTACCGGCATGGTGGGGTCGACGGCGACCCCCAGATCGGCCAAGTTGGCCGCGTGCAGCTGCAGGTAGTCATGGGTATTTTGGCTGTACATGCCCCAGGGAAGCGAGGTGTTGGCACCAAAGGCCTCCTGGTTAAAAAAGTTGCCCCAGCGCCCCAGCGACTGGCCGATCAAAAAGCCCATACCGGCTAAGTCGAGCACCGGCAGCACCCGCATTTTTTTGAGTTTGCAGGCGGTGACGCCCACCAGCAGCGCCCCGATGATACCGCCGTAGATGGCCATGCCGCCGGTGCGGAAATTCAGGATACGCAGTGGATCGTCTTTGAACATATCCCAGGAATAGGCCACATAGTAGAGCCGGGCGCCGATGACGCCGCCGAAAAAGCCCCAGAAGATCACGTCGAGCAGTTTGTCGCTGTTGACGCCAAACAGCTTGGCGCGGCGGTAGGTGTAGAGCACCGCCAGCACCAGGCCCAGCGTGATGACCACAGCGTACCAGTAGATCTCGAAACTGCCGATCTTGAAAGCGACCTGACCGATCTGCAGATCGAGACCCAGGCCGGGAAAGGAAACGCGCATAGATATACCCCCTGTAGACCGCCCGCAGACCGGGGCGGCATGCATTAGCGATTGTTTGGATATAGGCCGAGCGGGCGCCGGCCACTGCTCACTGCTTGGGCCACACCACCGACACGGCGCTGTAGCGGCGGTCGAGCACCTGCTCCAACCGCCGGCACACGTCGGCAAAGGTGAGCTGCTGCACCTGGTCGTAGGTATCGAACAGGCCCCCACCGAGCATCTGTGCCCCCAGCATGGCGGTGGCGATGGCCTCGGGACGGCCGAAGCTGCGGACATAGCGGCCATAAAGGCCCTTTTTGACCCGGTGGAAATCGTCCTCTCGCAGACCTTGCCGCCGCGCCTGCTCGATGCGAGCGTACAGACTGTCGACAAAGGCGTCGGTCTGACGGGTCTCGCAGCTGAACAGCAGGCTGTGGTAGCTGTCGCCGCTGAACACATCGTAACCGAAAGTGGGGCCGATGACCCCGCTGTCGTACTGTTGGCGGTAGAAATCGGTCGTCTCGCCCACCAGCAGCTCCAGCAGTACATTGTCGACCAGCCGCCAGTACCTATCGGCCACCGGCTGCTCTTTAAAGCCCAGTGTGACCAGCGGTGCCGAGACCTGCAGGGCGCATTCGGCGCGGGGGTGATCGATCTGCCGCGGCTCGTCGATGGGAACCCGCTCGAGGGAAAAGTCTCTCTGCTGGGCGCAGTAGACCTCGCACACCGCCAACATCTCTTGCGGGTCGATGGGGCCGGCGATAGACAGCACCATGTTGTGGTGGTCGTAATAGGCACCGTGTACCGCCAGCAGTGTGTCGCGGTCAATCTCCTGAATGGACTCTACCGTTCCGGCGATGTCCACCCGCACCGGGTGATGCTGGTACAGGCAGCCCAGGATCTCGGTGGTGGAGCGCCAGTCGGGGTCGTCATCGTACATGCGGATCTCCTGGGCGATGATCCCTTTTTCCTTTTCGACGTTCTGATCGGTGAGGTAGGGATTTTGGATCTGCCGCAGCAGGATGTGCAGCGACTGCGGCACCTGCTGGGTGGTGGAGAACAGGTAACAGGTGCGGTCGAAGCTGGTATAGGCGTTGGCGTTGGCGCCGGTCTTGGCAAATTGCAAAAACAGGTCGCCCTCCTCGCTCTCGAACAGCTTGTGCTCGAGAAAATGGGCGGTGCCGGCAGGTACCTTGACCAGCTTGCCGCCGCTGTAGTAGCCGCTGTCCAGCGAGCCGATCTTGCAGCCTAAGATACAGTGGGTAGTGGAGAGACCGCTGGTGGGATATAAAAGCACCGTTAGCCCCGAGGGCAGCACCGCCTTGGTATAGCTGCCCAGCGCGGGGTGGGTGATGATCTGTCTGTCGTATCGCATGCTCGTCTACTCCTTTTCCGGGTGCTGCTCTTCGGCCAGCGTATAGCGCAAAATGGGTTTTAAAGAGCGGTAGACGGTCACCATCTCTTCTCGAGTGGCCCGGCGCACCTGGTCGGCCGCCTGTTCGGGGCTCTGGCAGCGGCCCTCGATGATCTGGGCCAGATACCAGGGGTCGAGCTCGCCCAGCGAGTCGCCCATACTGGCAAAACCGCCCAGCAGGTATTTTTTGGTATCCTCGATCTCGCTGTCGGAAAAGTCGCCGGCCTGCAGCGCCTGTATCTGCTCCATCACCGCTTTTTCGGCGCGGGCACAGTCTTTATAATCGAGGCCCAGATCGATGGTGGTGAGACCGTTGAGGCGGTTATAGCGGCCGTCGCAGTAGTAGCACAAGCTCTCTTTTTCGCGCACATTGACAAACAGGCGCGAAAACGGCGTGCTGCCGAGCAGGGCCATCGCCACCCGCACTGCGCCGTACTGCTGGGCGGTAAAAGGCGGACAAGGGGCCAGGCAGAACACCAGTTTGGTCTGATTCATCTGCATCTCTTCCAGCTGCTCGGTCTTTTCTGGCGCGGTGGGGACGCTGTGGTGGCAAATAGAGAGCGGCCGGCGGTCGGCAGTGATAGCGCTCAGGCGACGGCACAGCGGCTCTTCTACCTGCGACAGCGCACCGCTGCCCGAGACGATGATATGGATGCTCGCCTCGCGCAGCAGGCGACGGTAGCTGCTATACAGCGAAGCCGGCGTGATGGCATCCAGTGTTTCGGCCCAGCCCAGGCGGGGAATAGCCGCCGGCTGACCGCAAAACACCTGCTCGCGGGCGCGCTGCAGCGCCCAAGCGCGCTTGTTGTTGAGCTGAGCGGCGATCTCGTCGCGCTGATTTTTCTTTTCGACCTCTACCAGCTGGGCGTCAAAACCGTTTTGGTCGGCGCAGGGGCACAGCAACATATCGCACAGAAAGTCGGCCAACTGGGTCAGCAGCGGCTCTTTTTCCAGACAGAAGCGATCGTCGATGCCCTGGACCATGAGCGTGAGCACCTGGCAATCGCCCAGCGAGGAGACACGGCAGTCGTAAAAAGAGCCGTACAGATCGTACAGGCGGCGGTTGAGAGCGGCAAAGGTGGGGTATTTTTGGCTGCTGCGGCCCAGTATCTCCCCCAGCAGGGCATAGGGGGTGACGGTGTCGGCCTGCAGCGGCACACAGAGATTTATAGACAGCCGGTTCGATACGTGGCGGCTGTCGTGCAGGGTATGCAGGTCGATGCCCGCATACAGATGGACAGTTTTCAGTTCCATAGATCTTCCTTTTCGGCGGGCCCAGATGTAGGCGCCGCATATATTTTCGTGGCCGACTACTGTGTGCCGTATGCGCTGCCGGCCTTTTCACTGGACGCTGGGCACACGGTACACATTACACATTGCAGAGCATCTGCGGACAGACACACGACAGCGTACATCTGCTGTATTCTGCCCGCGGCGGCACCGGACGTATACCGGCGCTGTGCGGCAGCTATCTGTTATTATAGCAAAAAAGCGGCACAGTTAAAAGAGCGGCAAAAGACAGCGGCAGTTTTTCTGCCGCTGTCTTTTTGAAAAGGTGTTATTTATTCGTCGAAGAAAGCCCCGTGGATGGCGCTGACGGCCCGGTCGGCGTCGTCCTCGTCGATGATGACCGAGATCTTGATCTCGCTGGTGGAGATCATTTTGATGTTGATATTGGCCTCGGCCAGCGCCTCGAACATGGTGGCGGCCACGCCGGGGTTCGACTGCATGCCCGCCCCCACGATAGAGACCTTGGCGATGCCGTCTTCGCAGCGGATCTCGGCGCCGGGGAAGCGGTGGCTGTGCCGCTGTAAAACGGCCAGCGTCTCCTCTTTCTGGTCTTCGCTGACGGTAAAGCTGATGGCCTGCAGGCCGTCGACCGGCGGGGTCTGCAGGATGATGTCGACGTTGACTTTATGCTTGGCCAGCAGCGAGAAGATCTTGTGGGCGATACCCGGCTCGTCTTTGACCCCCACTACGCTGACACGCACCACGTTTTCGTCTTTGGCCACGCCTTTGATGAGCATTTTTTCCACTTCAACATCCTCCTTAACGATGGTGCCCGGTACCCGCTCTAAACTGGAGAGCACCTCGATCTGTACCCCGTATTTTTTCGCCATCTCCACCGAACGGTTGTGCAGTACCTGGGCACCCAGGGTGGCCAGCTCCAACATCTCGTCAAAGGAGATTTCGTCTAATTTTTTGGCGTTTTTCACCTTGCGCGGATCGGCGGTATACACGCCGTCCACATCGGTGTAGATCTGGCAGGTATCGGCCGAGAGGGACGCCGCCAGTGCCACGGCGGAAGTGTCGGAGCCGCCGCGGCCCAGGGTGGTGATGTTGTCGTACCGGTTGAGGCCCTGGAACCCCGCCACGATAACGATGTTGCGCTTATCCAGCTCGGTCTGCAGCCGCTCGGTGTTGATGCGGCGGATGCGGGCGTTGGAGTAGGCGCTGGTGGTGAGGAAGCCGGCCTGCCAGCCGGTGAGCGACACCACCGGGAATCCCAGCTTTTCGATGGCCATAGCCAGCAGCGAACAGCTGATCTGCTCGCCGGTAGCCAGCAGCATATCCATCTCGCGCTTGGAGGCGTCGGGATTGATCTCGGCGGCCTTTGCGATGAGGTCGTCGGTGGTATCACCCTGAGCAGAGACCACCACCACCACATCGTTGCCCTGCTTATATGTATCGGTCACCAGGTTGGCGACATTTCTGAGCCGCTCGGCGTCTCGGACCGAGCTGCCGCCGAACTTCTGTACTACTAAACCCATAAAAGAACCCCCTATTTTCTGCTTTTCTGAGCGGCAAACGTGCAGACACTGCAATCCATTCTATTCCGCTGCCGGTAAAAAGGTATCATCCAGCTGCTGGACATAGGCGCCCCGATTATCTGGTGTGAGCCGAGTCAGGGCAAAGCGCGCCGTCTGTTCATTTTGGCTGATGCGCGCCTGTACCCGCTGGCAAAAGCCGGTATCGCCGCCATCTACCAGTGCCAAAATAGTGGGGCCGGCGCCGCTGACGAATACCGCCAGAGCCCCTTCACTGTAAGCGGCATCGAAGATGCCATCCCCGCCGGGAATGAGGCCCAGCCGGTAGGGCTGGTGCAGCCGGTCGCCGGCGGCGACCCGGATGTTATCGAGCTTGCCGGTGCAGATGGACGTGGCCATCAGCGCCGCCCGCGACAGATTGTACACCGCATCTTTGTGGCTGACTGTGGCCGGCAGCGCTGCCCGTGCCTCTTCTGTTTTGAGGGCGAAGTCGGGAATAAAGGCCACGAAGTGCAGGCTGCTGTCCAGATCTTTTTTGACATAGAACACGTGCTCGTCTTCCAGCACCGCCGCCACGAACCCCCCCAGTATGGCCGGGGTGGAGTTGTCGGGGTGGCCCTCCATGTGCGCGGCCATATCCACCAGTTCATCGGTGGTAAAGGGCTGCCCCAGCAGTGCATTGCCCCCCAGGAGGCCCCCGACGATACAGGCCGAGGAGCTGCCCAGGCCCCGGGTCATGGGGATGGTGTTTTGCTGCCGGATGTACAGGCCGGGAAAGGACCGACCACACCTGTTATACAGATCTTTCACCGTTTGATAGATGAGATTTTTTTCGCCGGTGGGCACCCGCACCCCATCCAGCGAGGCGATGTCCGGGCCCTGCGCCTCTTTTAAATAGATGGTGTTGTGCATGCCCAGCGCCAGACCCAGCGAATCGAACCCGGCGCCGATGTTGGCACTGGTGGCGGGGACGGTGACTTTTATCATATCAAATCATATCCTTTTGCGTTTTGTGGCCCCAGCCGGCACTGCCGACTAATAGGGCATGACTTTCATACAGTTTTCTACCGGAAGCAGCGCGGCCAGCTTGTCGCGGGCGTTCTCGAAATCGCGCTGCGACTGCTCGGCGGTGACAAAGGCGGTGTACGCCCCACAGCTCTCGCAGCGACCCAGTTGGCCAAACACCAGCTCGGCTACCTCCAGCACCTTGGCGGTGTCGGCACAGGCCACCCGCAGATAGTGGCCGCACACATCCTGCGCGGCGTCCTGCAAGAAGTCCTCGTCCACCTTTTCCCAGTACAGCGACTGGTGGATGTTCTCGCTGCGCACTGTGTCGATAATATCGGCCACCACTGCGCTGGCGGTGGGCAGTTTACCGGCGCCGCGGCCGTAAAACAGCACGTCGCCCAGCATATCGGAGCGCACCAATATGCCGTTAAACACATCGTCTACCGTGGAGAGCTGGCTGGCGCGGTCGACCAGAGCGGGGCACACCTCGATAAACACGCGGCCATCCTCCTGCTTTTTGGCCCGCCCGATGAGTTTGATCGCATAGCCCAACTGGCCAGCCAGGGCGATATCTTCGGTGGTGACGGTGCGGATGCCGCTGGTGGGCACCTGGTCGGGGAAGATGTGCCGCCCAAAGGCCAGCGAAGCCAAGATGCAGATCTTGCGGCAGCAGTCGTGACCGTCGACGTCGGCGGAGGGATCGATGGTCTCTGCATAGCCCAGCTGCTGGGCCAGCGACAGCGCCTCATCAAAGGAAAGGCCCTCTCTGGCCATTTTGGTGAGCATGAAGTTGGTAGTGCCGTTTAAGATGCCGGCGATCTCGTCGAACTGGTTGGCGGCCAGGCACTGGTGCATGGGGCGGATGATGGGGGTACCGCCGCCCACGCTGGCCTCGAACAGAAAGTTGACCCCCTGCTCTCTGGCGATCTTTAAAAGCTCCCAGCCCTTGGTGGCCACCAGCTCTTTGTTGGAGGTGACGACACTCTTGTGTGCCAGCAGGCTGTCTTTTACAAACTGATAGGCGGGCTTGAGGCCGCCGATAGACTCCACCACCACCGAGATATCGGGGTCGTTTAAGATGATAGAAAAGTCTTTAATGAGCTTATCCTGATTGGGGTCGTCTGTGAAGTCGCGGATATCACAGATGTATTTGACCTCTATTTTTTGGCCGGCCTTTTTGGCGATGCTCTCAGCGTTGCGCTCTATGACCTCTGCCACGCCGGAGCCCACCGTGCCGTACCCGATGATCGCTACCTGTACCAATGCGTTCACTCTCCTAACAGTCGTTTGATCTCGACGATGCCGCCGAGCTTGCCGATCTCCCGCTCCAGCTGTTCTAAGCTGACCGATTCGCCGTCCATGCGAAAAGAAATGGTCACCGGCGCCACTGAATCGATGGGGATGGACTGGTTGATGGTGAGAATATTCACCCCGCAGCCGGTCACTGTGTTGATGAGCTGAGAGAGCACCCCCGGCTCGTCTTTGAGCGAGAAAGAGTAGGTGCACAGCTGCCGCGCGTCTTTGGCCGGGCGAAAGACCCGGTCTTTGTACTTGTAAAAGGCGCTGCGGGAGATGCCCACCCGCTTGACCGCCTCGGAAGAACTCTTGACCGCGCCCTGGGCGATCAGCTCTTTGGCCTCCACCACCTTGGGGTATACCCCCGGCAGGGCGGTAGTCTCTACCAGCAAAAACTTTGGCAAATCGCGCATTCGTCCGTCCCCCATATACTATTGTTTTTCTGACAGAAACAATAGTACCACTTCTGCCATTCCTTTGCAACTGACCGGCGACAAAATCAGAGCGATTCTGTCACCTTCTCTCTATTGGCAAAAAACGTTATTCTCCGGTGATATTTTTTGTGCAACTAGTGCGGTGCATACTTATGTCAAATAGAAAAAGTCCCGGACCCGCAGATAGTGCGGTCCGGGACTTTGATATTGGACGGATTGACCCCTGTCAGGAGACAGTTTTATTTTTGGTAGTCGTACCTGACGAAGAGCTGCTGGAAGATCCGTTTGACGGCGTGCTGCCCGAGGAGGAATTGGATGAGGAGGCCGAGGACGAATTCTTATTCTCCTCTTCCTCGCGGGAGATGGAGGCAGATTTGGAGGCGGAGATACTGGCCGAGCGGGAGGCCTCTTCCTCCTCCTGCTTTTTCTTCTTCTCCTCTTCCTCTTTCTGCTTTTTCTCCTCATCGGTCAGGCACTCGGTGCCGTCGCAGGTCTCGGTGGGCACATTAGATGTCTTGTACCAACCGGTCGCCTTTTCCTTACAGGTGTCGCTGGCGAGCTTGCCGCTCTTGACGCAGTAGGTGCGGGTGGTGACACCGCTGGCCGAGGGGAAGTCTTTATAGGCCAGCCCCTCGTGGATGTGGCCCATGACATCCTGCCAGACGCCAGCGGGCACATAGCCATCCTCGTTCAAATTGGTGTCGAAATCGTAACCCCACCACACGCTGGTGACATAGTATGGCGAGAAACCGACGAACCAGATATCGTGCGCATAGCCGTCTTCATCGGTACTGGTACCGGTCTTGCCGCCCTGGGGCTGATAGCCGAAACCGTAGCCCGAGGCGGTGCCGCCAGCGCGCAGCACCTGCTGCAACATCTGGTTCATGACCTTGGCGCCGGCCGGCGACAGGGCCTGTTTGGTGGTCGGGTTAGACTTATCCAGCAGCGAGTTGCCAAACTGGTCTTCCACCTTGGTGTAGCAGCGGGGCTGATAGTACACGCCGCCAGTGGTAAACGGCACATAGGCGGCAGCCATCTCCAGCGGCGAGATACCGTAGGCCATGCCACCCAAGCCCAGCGAACTCTCGGTATAGTCGCTCACACCAGACGGGTCATCTTCCTCCGCCAACGTGGTGACCCCCAGGTTATCGCGCAGGTGCTGAAATGACTCGGTGATACCCACCTTTTGCAGCACACGGACAGCCAGGGTATTGACAGACTTCTTCAGCCCTTCTTCTACTGTCATTTTGCCCCGGTAGGCGTTGTAGTAGTTTTTGGGCCAGTTTCCGCGCACCGGCTGATCTTCTAAGATAGTGGACCAGTTGACAAGATCTCTGTCGATAGCCGGCCCATAAGAGGCGATGGGCTTGATGGAAGATCCCGGTGGGCGCGGACTGACTGCCCGGTTAAAGCCGCGGTTGGTCTCTTTGACTCCGCGTCCGCCGACCATACCGACGATGTTGCCGTTGACATCCATGACCACCGCCGCCGACTGGGGCTCTTCACCCAAATTGCGGCCCGGGTCGGAGGGGAAGTTGGAGTCGTCCTGGTAGTAGGCCTCCAGATAACTCTGTACCGAGGTATCCATGGGCGTGTGGATGCGCAGGCCGCCGGTGTAGATGAGGCTGATGGCGTCTTCTTCGGAATAGCCCAGTTTTTCCAGATCGTCGGAGACCTGCTCGATCACATAGTCTACATAGTAGCTCTCGATCTTGGTGCCCTGATTGGCAGCGGCAGTATTGAACACCAGTTCCTCGTTCTTGGCTGCCTCGTACTCCTCTTTGGTGATGAACTCGAGCTCGTACATTTTAGCCAGCACCTGTAACTGGCGCTTTTTATTGGCCTCGGGGTTTGTAAACGGATCGTAGGCCGACGGCGCCTGGGTGATACCGGCCAGACAGGCCGCCTCGGCAATGGATACCTGCGAGATATCTTTATTAAAGTACAGGTTGGCCGCCGCCTGCACGCCGTCGGTACCGTTGCCCAGGTGGAAGGTGTTGAGATAGGCCTCTAAAATGCGGTCTTTGGAATAGGTCTTCTCCAGATTGAGCGCGCGGAAGATCTCGCGCGCTTTTCGGGCATATCCCTCCAGCGCATTGGTGGAACGGTCGTTGGTGATATTTTTGATGAGCTGCTGGGTGATGGTACTACCGCCCTGCCGGTTGGAGAAGATCGGCACGATCTCGTTGACGGTAGCGGCAATAGTGCGCTTCCAGTCCACGCCTTTATGGCTGCGGAAACGCTCGTCCTCGATGGCAATAACCGCGTTTTGCATGTGCTTGGGGATCTGATCGATGGACACGTAGATGCGATTGGACTCGCTCTCGAGACGGGTGAGCTCCACCTCGTTGCCGGCGGCATCCTGGCCGTAAATGATGGTGGTGTAGGGCAGCTTGACCTTGTCGAGGTCCAGCAGCTGGTCGTCGTCTTTCATGGTGGAGAACACGTACATCACAAAAGATGTGGCAGCCACCGAGCCGACGATCACGCAGACCATAAAGATCGAGAGCACGACCCGAAACCAGGTGCGGTCGCGCAGCCGTTTCTTCCCCTTTTTGTTGAGCTTTACCTCTTTTTTGGGCTTTTTGGTTTTCTTCGACTGTTTATCGGTCTTCCCATTCGCGGCAAGCGCTTTTTTCTCGTCCCGGTCTTTGGGGTCCGGGCCAGAAAGGTGCTTGTTGTCTGGCATAGAACCGACCTCCTTGCTTGTGTTAAGGCGCAACATATGCAGCGCAAATTCGCTGTTTTACAGCCGCTCAGTCCCCGGCGGAAAAACCGCAAAAAACCGAGCGCCGGATACCCGGCCGCCGCCGGACCAGTATCTGGGCACTGGACTGGTTGACCGCGCCAAAGGGTACAGAGCGGCCTGGGTATACAAGAACAGGTTACATTATAGCATATCTGTCGGGGTTTGTTAAATGCCCCCGAAGCATATTCATGGAAATTTAAGAGAATACTACCAGTGCGAGGTGATCGTTATGCGCAAAAAAACTATGGTCCTCACCGGCGTGACCGCCGCGGCATTTTTGCTCTTCTGCCTTTTATTCTCTATGACAGTAGGATGGCTGCAAGCTAAGGGAGATATGCAGGCGGGCGCCTACCCCCACTACACCATAACCCAGGTGGAGGGGCAACTGGCGGTATACAGCCCCGGTGAAAAGGAGCCCCAACTATATGACGTGTACATCGACACGCTGCCCCAGACCGAGCAGCAGCGGCTGCGCGAAGGCGTGGAGGTATACACGCAGCGGGAGCTCAAGAGCCTGTTGGAGGACTACACCAGCTAGCGGGAGAGCAGCACAGACTGCTGCGCCAAAAGAGGTGCCCGGCGGTACATTGGTACTGCCGGGCACCTCTTTTATATAGAAGATAGCCGCTATTCTTTTTTAGATCGCATCTCGTTGAGCGGATTTTGCAGGTGCAGCGCTTTGAGCACGGTGCGGTTCATGGTCTTGACCCCAAACTCCACCATCGGCCCGGTGCACAGCACACTGAGCACGGTGCCCACACCCAGCACGCCGCCCATGACGAACCCCAGAATGAGGTAGGTGGCGTCAAAAGCCATTTTGAGGTACTTGTAGTGCCAACCGGTCCAGTCGATGATGCGAAAGATGATGGCATCGGTAGAGCCCAGGCCAAAGCGCAGCGACACCGTGACCGAGATGCCCACACACATGATGGTCTGCCCCAGGATGAAAAACAGCGCCCGCTGCCACATGGTGAGGACCATAGGGTCTATACCGACAAACAAAAATTCGTACAGCTTTAAGAACGGCCCCATCAACATGCCGCCCAGCACGGTACCGATATATACGTTGCGCCAGGCGATGATGCAGGCCAGCACGATAAAGGTGCCGTTATACAGGAGCGAGGCGTTGGAGTAGGCCATACCCAGTACTTTGGAGATGCCCTCGATAAACAGCGAGGTGGGGTCGATACCCAGCCGCGCCTTAAGACACAGGCTCACCCCCAGAGCCGAGAACATAGGCCCGAAGATAAAGACCGGCAGCTTGTGACAGGCCTCCAGCAGTTTGCTTTTCACAGTGGCGTTCATACAGTTTCTTCCTCTCTCTTTTGGTGTTTTGATCTATCTTTGGGGACCCGGACGCCAGCGCCCGGGCAATATCAGCGCTTGCGTACCGCCACGGGACGGGACTTCTTTTTGGCCTTCATTTCGTTGAGGGGATTTTGCAGCCCCAATTTTTTGAGCAGTGTGCGGTTGAGAAACTTTACCCCCACCTCGACGATGGGGCCGGTGGTGAGCATGCTGAGCACCGTGCCCACGCCCAGCACACCACCCATGAGGAAACCGACAGTCAGGTAGGTGGCGTCAAACGTCATTTTCAGGTATTTATAGTGCCAGCCGGTGACCGAACAGATCTTGAAGATGATCGCGTCGGAGGAGCCGAGACCAAACCGCAGCGACACGTTGACCGAGATGCCCAGGCACATGATGACCTGACCGACAGCAAAGAAGAGGAAGCGCTGCCACAGGACCAGCGAGGCCGGGTCGATGAAGGCCAGCACATGCTCGTACACCTTTAAAAAAGGCCCCATGAGCATGCCCGAGAGCACGGTGCCGATGTAGATGTTCTTCCAGGCCAGGATACAGGCCAGCAAAATAAAACTGCCGTTATACAGGAGCGAGGCGTTGGAGTAGGCCATACCCAGCACCTTGGAGAGCCCCTCGATAAACAGCGAGATCGGGTCGAGGCCCAGTGCGGCTTTTAGACACAGGCTGATGCCCAGTGCTGAGAGCAGCGGTGCAAAAATAAAGATCGGCAGTTTCTTTCCCGCCTCGGTCAGCCTGTCTTTCACGCTCTGTTTCACGGCCGTTCCTCCCCTGTGTTCGCCTGTTTTTGGCAAGTATCGACTGCACAGCAGCCATAGTAAATATTATACAGCTCTCTGCATTTTCACACAATAAAGGTCTGCAGAGAAAAAGCCTGATATATTTTAGGCAGAAACACAGTTGTGCGCCAAAAAGCGGCGTGCTACACAGCTATGCTGGTTCACGCCGCTTTTGACAGTTTATTTTGTACTATTTTTCTGACAGCTGCTCGGTGAGCTGGTCGTAGAGCTGATCGGTAGTGTCGTCGTTGCCGCCATTTATGTAATAGAGCGTGCCGTCTTTGGTGGTGATACGCAGCGACTTGGCGCCGCCGTTGTCGTAGAGCACGGCAGTCTCGCCGCCTTTGAGGTGGTACTTGCCCCGGTAGGTGCCGTTGAACTCGGCCACCTGACCGGCGGCTTCTTTGCGCTCGGGGATGCGCTCGACCTCTTCGAGCAGCTGGATATCCGTCAGGGCGATCTCGGTCTGGCTGGGCCCGGAGATAGCGAGCGCCTCATCGGTCACTTTAAAGCTATTGGGACCAAACGAATAGGTAAAGGTGGTGGCGAAGTAGAGCAGGCTCACCAGCACTGCGGCGATGGTGCAGACTTTACCCGGCCCTTTTTTGGCGTCTTTTTGCAAAAAGGTCTTGCCGATAAAGCGGATGAGCAAAAACAGGTACACCGCCATGAGCAGATCTTTAAAGATGAGGTAGCCCATGAGTTGGCAGATACCGGAGACAGCCGACACCGCGCCCATGATATACAGGCTCTTCTGTGAAAAAGACTGGCGCTGGACCTCGATCTCTTCCATCTGCTCGTTGGTGAGCTTGGGGTCGTAATAGGTGATAAACAGGGTCAGGATCTTCTTTTGGGTGCAGTAGCCCAAAGCCAGCATGGAAACGCCCAACAGTATGGCAAACACAGCAGTTTCTCCTTTATAAAAGCATCAAATATCTTTTATCTTAGCACAATGCGACAGAAAAGGAAATAAACAAATTTTGAACTTGTTAAAAACTAGACAATGCCTGTCATTTTCAGCAAAACACATAATTTCATTTGGGGATGTTTATGCAAAAACGCTCAATTTTTCGGTATTTACCCGTTGAAATCAACCAACTTTTTGCGTATAATGCTAATTAGGGAACGTTGTAGTTTTTTACAACGCCACTATTTTGAAAGGGGTTAAGACCAATGACCAACAATAAAAATGTCTTGAACTGGGTCGAAGAGATGGTAGCACTCTGCAAACCCGACAAGGTCGTCTGGATCGACGGCAGCGAGAAGCAGCTGGACGAGATCCGGAACCTGTCTATCTCCACCGGCGAGATGGAAAAACTCAACGAGGAGAAACTGCCGGGCTGCTATCTGCACAGAACCGCAGAGAACGACGTGGCCCGTGTCGAGCATAGAACATTCATCTGCACCAGAGATGAAAAAGACGCCGGCCCTACCAACAACTGGGAAGACCCGAAAGTCATGTACGAGAAACTGGGCAAGATGTTTGACGGTGTGATGAAGGGCCGCACCATGTACGTGATTCCTTACTGCATGGGCCCCATCGGCTCCAAGCTGTCGAAAGTCGGCGTTGAGCTGACCGACTCTACTTATGTTGTGCTGAACATGGCCATCATGACCAGAATGGGTCAGGCCGCTTTTGAGCAGCTGGGCGAGACCTCTAACGACTTTGTGCGCGGCCTGCACTCCAAAGCCGACATCGACGAGGAGAACCGCTACATCTGCCACTTCCCCGAGGACAACACGATTTGGTCGATCAACTCCGGTTACGGCGGCAACGTTCTGCTGGGCAAGAAGTGCTTTGCGCTGCGCATCGCCTCTTTCCAGGGCAAAAACGAGGGCTGGATGGCCGAGCATATGCTCATTCTGGGTATCGAGAATCCCCAGGGCGAGGTCAAATATGTCACCGCTGCTTTCCCCTCGGCCTGCGGCAAGACCAACCTGGCCATGCTCATTCCGCCTGAGGTCTACACCGAGAAAGGCTACAAAGTATGGACCGTGGGCGACGATATCGCCTGGCTGCGCATCGGCGACGACGGCAGACTGTGGGCCATCAACCCCGAGGCCGGTTTCTTCGGCGTTGCCCCCGGCACCAACATGAAGTCTAACCCCAACGCACTGAAATCCACCATGCAGGGCACTATCTTCACCAACGTGGTCCACAATCTGGACGACAACACTGTTTGGTGGGAGGGCCTGGATAAGAACCCGCCGAAGAATGCTGTTGACTGGAAAGGCAACAAGTGGGACCCCGAGAGCGGCGTAAAAGGCGCACACCCCAACAGCCGTTTCACCGCCCCCGCCAAGAATTGCCCCTGCGTCAGCCCCGAGTTTGACAACCCGAAAGGCGTGCCGATCTCGGCTATCGTGTTTGGTGGCCGCCGCGCCAAGACCGCTCCGCTGGTCTACCAGGCAAGAGATTGGCAGAACGGCGTGTTCGTAGGTTCGATCATGGCCTCTGAGACCACCGCTGCCGCTACCGGCGCTGTTGGTGTGGTCCGCCGTGACCCCATGGCTATGCTGCCTTTCTGCGGCTACCACATGGGCGACTACTGGAAACACTGGCTGGAGATGGGCAAGAAGCTGGGCGACAAAGCGCCGAAGATCTTCAACGTCAACTGGTTTAGAACCGACGACGAAGGCCACTTCATCTGGCCCGGTTTCGGCGATAACATGCGTGTTCTGGAGTGGATCATCAACCGCTGCGAAGGCAAAGCTGACGCCGTTGAGACCCCGATCGGCTACGAGCCCAAAGCCGAGGACATCAACCTGGAGGGGCTGGACCTGTCTCTGGACACCCTCAAAGGCCTGCTGAATGTCGACAAAGATCTGTGGAAAGAAGAGGCCAAAGGCATCCGCGAGTTCTACGGCAAATTTGGCGACAGACTGCCCACCGAGATGATGGACGAGCTGAATAAACTGGAGGCCAACCTGAACAAGTAAGGTATGCCTGCTTTAAAAAGGCCGCGTTTGATGCGCGGCCTTTTTTATATCCGTTCTTTTCGGCCTGAAAAGCCGCGCTATAGAATAGAATTTGAGGAGGCACGCCGATGCAAACTGTTTTGACCGCATATCTGGTCGCGGTAAATCTGGCCGGTCTACTGCTGTGCGCCACTGACAAATACCGGGCCAAAAAGGGGCGCTGGCGCATACCGGAACACACCCTGATGTCGGTCGCGGCTCTGGGTGGCTGCTTTGGCCTGTACCTGGGAATGAAAGCCTGCCACCACAAGACCCGCCACCCCAAATTTTATGTGGGCGTGCCGCTCTTATGCCTGATGTGGGCAGCTGTAGTGGGACTGGCCTGGTGGAACGGATGGCTGTAGAAGCGCCACCGGCTGCCCCATAAGATGACAGTGCCACCCTTTTTCAGATCCCGCCCAAGGCAGCACAAAATAGCAGATGGATGTAGGACCGGTCATGCAAGCATTTCTCAGCAGCAAAAAAAGCGCCAGCGGCAGAGCTCTGCCGCTGGCGCTTTTTTATGATCTTATTCTAGTCAGCGAATGCGCCGGCACTCCAGGTAAAAGCGCTTATCCCAGGCATGGCCCATCGAAAAGGTCTTGCGCGGCAAGGCGCCGTCGAGCACCACTGTGCGAAACAGATCTTCTTTTTGCATAGCCGGCAGCAAAAAGCCCACCGTATTGGGCTGCGCCGTAAGTGCAGCCACTGCCTGCTCGCCGTGGATATAGTCGACCCGGCCGCCACACTGCGCCAGATAGCTGTCTAAAAAGTTTTGCAGGGTCCCCACCGGCAGATTGGAGGTGGGCGTTTTTAAGCAGTAGTCCTGCACACAGTCGCCTATTTGAACTTTTATCTGCTGACCAGCTGATTCAGAGCTCGCCGGTACTGCACCACACTGCGCCGATAAGGCCTCCAGCAGCTGTTGGGGCTGCACGCCAAAGGCCACCCGGTGAATAGGCTCGAACACCAGCGACTCGTCGTGCAGGTTGACCACCTCCACCAGCGCATAGCGGGCCGGGTGCATAAGGGCTTGCTGGGGGGAGAGCTGCTTTTTGATCTGCTCATAACAGGTCTTGGCGGTGGCCAACGAGTGGTTGCCGTCGCCCACCGCAAAAAGCAGCGGGGCTTGGCTCTGCGTGCCGCAGCGGCGATTAAAGCCGTCGGTATCGGCCAGCTCTGACAGCGCCTGCATGATACGCCAGTTCTCGGCCCCATCGCACAGATACCCCACGGCGCGGCCACTGTCTTGCATGAGCGGAGTATCGTACACCTGTTCCAGCTGCTCCACCCGCTGCTCAATGGGCTCGATAACGGTGTGCGCCCGGTCGTCGATGAGCAGCATCACGTGGGGGCACTCCAGTGCAGCCTGCTGCCGCACCCGTACCCGGGGCGGTATGCGTTCGAGCACAGTTCCCTCGGTGGCCCGCACCAACGACTGGGAGCCAGGGGCGAAGTCATAGCACTCCAGATCAATGATGCCCAGCAGGCCGCGGCGGATACCGCCGTCGCGCAGTGTTCGCCGCAGATATAAAAAATCGGAAAACGGCTCCAGCAGATCGCGCTGCAGGTAGTCCTCCATGGCGGCGCCGGCGCTCTTTATCCGCTTGTCGATATCGTCTTTTTCCAGATCACATTCGGGGATGATCATATGCAGTGTTGACGGGGCTTCCCCCACCTGCTGCCGCACCTGCTCCCAGTATTCGGGCTGAGAGGTGTACTGGTCGCAGGCCACGACACACCACTTTTGCAGATCCACTTCTTTTTTGGGGATGTACAGGTCGCCGGGGAAAAAGCCGGTCTTGTTCATCAAATCAACCTCTCTAATGGCAGCGGTCCGCCGCCGATCTACGTAAAATAGCCGGTCACTCTTCCCTTCCGGCTAAAGCGATATTACTGCTGGCCCACGGGAAAAATGTCGCCGGAATACAGCACCTCCTGCCGCCCCTCTCTGGCAATGAGCAGCCCGCCGTCTTCGGCGATATCCAGCAGCTGGGCCTGCACCCGTTGCCCCTGCGGCAGGTGCAGCGAGACCTGCTGCCCGCGATACAGCATCTGCTGGCGGTAATCCTGTATGATCTGCGCCCAATTCTCTTGAAATAGCTGTTCCAACTGCTGCTCGATCCCGGTGAGCACCGCATCGAGCAGATCTGACCGGGATATATCGCGCCCCGCAGAGCCGACCAGCGCAGTGGCTACCGACACCAATTCGGGGGGAAAAGCAGTCTCTTTTACATTGATACCCACCCCTACCACCGCGTAGTCCAGCGAGCCGGTCTCGGCTACCAAGCTGCACTCAGTGAGGATACCACAGCACTTTTTGCCCGCCAGCAGCAGATCGTTGGGCCACTTGATGGACGGCGATACGCCGCACAGAGCTCCAATACCGGCACTGGTACCCAAGGCCACCGCCATCGTTAAAAAACGCAGTGCCTGCAGTGACAGCGGGCGGCAGATGGCAAAGGAAAAGTAGAGCCCGCTGCTGGCCGGCGAGTAAAAGCTGCGGCCCTGCCGTCCCCGGCCAGCAGTTTGATGGCCCGCCACCAGCAGACAGCCGTCGGAAAGATCACCGGTACCGGCCAGCGCGCGCAGTGCCGAATTGGTAGAGGGCACCTCATCTCTATAAAAAGCAGTAGCACCCAGATAATGGCCCCTGCGGCGGCGCTGTATCTCGTGGGACGAGAGCACATCGCCATCCGCCTCCAGCCGGTAACCGCCGCTCTGGATAGCGGTGATGGGGTAGCCCTCTTTTTTCAGGGCGCCTATCGCCTTCCACACTGCGGTGCGCGACACACCGGTCTCTTGCACCAGCTGGGCACTGGATACGACCTGCCCGATCTGCTGTCTGAGCCGCTGCAATACAGTGTATTTGGTCTCGCTCACCGGGCACCTCCTTATCCTCTGCATGCTACTGTGCGCGGTCCTCTTCGTGCAAGTAGTATAGCATGTTTTTATAGGGCAATCAATCATGTCAAAACTCGGTGGACAGACAAAAAAGCGCACCGCTCGGCATATGCATAGAAAGCGGGCAGTGAAAATGCCTGTAATAACCAGGAAAACGGTGATTTTTGATGTATACCGCGTTTATCTGCCTGATACTGGCAAACCTGCTGTACTTTGCGCTGCACATCTCCAGCCAGAGCAGTTTTCCCAAACCGCTGGATAAAGAGGAGGAAGCTGACCTCTTTAGGAAATACAAAGAGGAAGGAGACATGGAGGCCCGCGGCAAGCTGATCGAGCACAACCTGCGACTGGTGGCCCACATCTGCAAAAAATACTACGCTGCCGGGCAGGCCGACCAGGATGATCTGGTGTCTATCGGCACGATCGGGCTGATCAAGGCTGTATCTACCTTCAACCATCAAAAGGGGATACGCTTTGCCACCTACGCCGCCAAATGTATAGAGAATGAGATACTGATGCAGTTTCGATCTCAGAAGAAAAATGCCGGGCTGCTGTACATCAATGACTCTATTGAGCAGGACGGCGAAGGCGGCAGCCTGACCTACTTAGATGTGGTGGCCGACGATACCGATATCGTCGAGACCATTGACCTGGGGATACGCTCGGAGAAGATGATCCACCTGATCAACACAGTGCTCACCCCCCGCGAGCGCATCATTATCAAGTTGCGCTTTGGCCTCAATAACCAGCGTCCACAGACCCAAAAAGAGGTGGCTGGTCTGCTGGGCATCTCCCGCTCGTATGTGAGCCGGATCGAGAAGAAGGCTTTGGGAAAGCTGTATAAGGGGCTTAAAGATATGGGGCAGGCCCCTGGGCGATAAAAAATGTGCAGACAGCAGCGAACTGTCTGCACATTTTTTTACGTATTGTAGATGTATACAGCTATACCCTATAGGCGATCGCTGCCGGTGGGTAGCTCCCCCGCCTTGCGCAGAGCGTATTTGGCCACTGCCGGGCCGACGATATCGCACAGCAGTGTGGAGCAGAGCACCACTGTGTGGATAGCGGCACCGTGTTGGGGCAGCTGCTGAGCGGCCAGCAGCGAAAGCCCCACTGCCACCCCGGCCTGGGGCAGCAGCGCCGGGCCCAGATATTTCTGTACCGAGACCGGACTGTGCGTCAGCTTGGCACCCAGCGCCGAGCCCAGTGTTTTACCCAGCGCCCGCATCACCAGGTAGAGAATACCGATCAGGCCCACCGACGGCAGCAGCGAGAGCTGCATTTTGGCCCCGGAGATAACAAAGAACAGCAAAAATACCGGCGGGGCTATCGAGTCGGCAATTCTGGGGATGGCCGCAGCATCCTGTTGCAGGTTAGCCAGCGCCGCCCCCATACAGAGCAGCATCAAAAGCGCCGAAAGGCCCAGAAGATCGGCCAGCGCTACCCCCAGCAGGATAAAGCTGCAGGTGAGGATGAGCCGGCTCTCGCGGCCTTTAAAAAAGCGAAGCGGTACCGAAAAAGCCATGCCCAATCCAATGCCGATAAACAGCGCCCCGGCCAACTCGATGACCGGGCCGACCATAGCCATTCCAACCTCGCGGGGGGAACTGCCGATCCCATCGTGCAGTAGGGTGGTAGCGGCCGAGGCGATGCCAAAAGCCACCAGCGCCACCGCATCGTCCAGTGCCACTACCGCCAGCAATGTATCGGTAAAGGGGCCGCTGGCCCGGTATTGGCGCGCCACCATGATGATGGAGATCGGCGCGGTGGCGGCGGCAATAGCAGCCAGCATAACTGCGCAGTCGGCCGGATAGCCAGCTATCAGCAGTGCTGCCAGCACCAAAGCCACCGCCCCCAGCGACTCGCATAAGGTAATGATGAGGGGCGTTTTGCCCAGCTTTTTTAAATAGGAGAGCTTGCAGTCGCTCCCCACCAAAAAAGCGATGAATCCCAGTGCCACTTCACCGAATGCCTCCATCCCCGTCAGCGCGGTGGCGGGGATCAGCCCCAACACGCTGGGGCCGATCAGCAGCCCTGCCACCAGGTAGCCGGTGACGTTGGGCAGGTAAAAGCGCTTGGCCAAACGGCCGAACAGCAGCCCTATCAGTAAAATGACACCCAGATAGAACAGGATGCTCCTCTCCACCCTACTCTGCGCCCCCGATACCCGCAGTAAAGCTCACCGGCACGGCAAACATGATACCGGTATCGGGTTTGGAGAGATCGCCCACCACGTCGGTCACGATCTGTTTGACTGCCGGTATCTTCTCCTCGGGCAGCACAGTAAAAATGGTGCGGTTCTCCTCCCGTACGGGACTGAACATCATGCGCAGCGAGCCGAAGATGCGCAGATCGTCTTTGCCCCCCAATACCCGGGCCATACCGGTAGACTCGATCACTGTGGCGCCGCTGATGCCCCCCTCGGCAAAACGGACCAGCAGTTCCTCCAGACACTCGAACTTGTTTAGGATGATCACGACCAGATGCATCATATACTTTCCCCCTATAGCGGGCCGCAAACCACTTTTTAAAGGGGAGCAGTGCCTCCCGCCTTATCTCTGCGGCCACCTATCGTTACCAGTATTATACCACAAAACGGATGGGAGGGAAAAGTGTTACCATCCGTTTTGGACGGTGCGGTTAAACGTAAGGCCACCGCTTACCTCTACCGCTGTCTCCGCGCACGAAAAAAGCAGCGGCCACACAAACAGTAGCCGCTGCCGCCGGATATTCTATGCCAGATATCAGAGCACTTTAGAGAGGAAGTCGATGGTGCGGGGATTTTGTGGGTGATCGAACAGCTGCGACGGCGTGCCCTGCTCGACGATCTTTCCCTCGTCCATAAACAGGATGCGGTCCCCCACTTCGCGGGCAAAACGCATCTCGTGGGTGACCACCACCATGGTCATACCGCCCCGGGCCAGCTCTTTCATGACATCGAGCACCTCGCCGACCATCTCGGGGTCAAGCGCGGAGGTGGGCTCGTCAAACAGCATCACTTCCGGGTCCATAGCCAGTGCCCGGGCGATGGCTACCCGCTGCTTTTGCCCACCCGAGAGCGATGCCGGGTATGCCTGAGCCTTATCGGCCAGACCCACCCGTTCCAGCAGCTCCAGCGCCCGTTTTTTGGCTTCAGCAGGCTTTTGTTTTTTCACCTGGATGGGGGCCAGCGTAATATTTTCGAGTACCTTACGGCCGGAAAAGAGGCCAAACTGCTGAAAAACCATGCCCATCTTTTCGCGCACCTGATCGATCTTTACCTTTTTGGCGGTGATCTCCTCTCCGTCAAAAAAGATCTGACCGCTGGTGGGCTGCTCGAGCAGATTGAGACAGCGCAAAAATGTAGACTTTCCCGAGCCCGAAGGGCCGATGACCACCACCACTTCTCCTTTTTCCACCGTTTCGGTGATGTCGCGCAACACCTGATTGTCGCCAAAGGATTTACAGAGTTCTCTCACGCAGATCACTTTGCTTACACCTCCTCTCGATAAACAGCATCAGCCGTCCCAGCGGGAAGGTGAGCACGAAATAGAAGATCGCTGCCACTGCCAGCGGTGTAAACGGCAGGAAAGTGGCGCCGGTGACCATTTTCGCGGTGAACAGCACTTCTGCCACCCCCAGCACAGAGGCCATGGAGGAGCCCTTGATCACGCTGACGAACTCGTTGCCGATAGCCGGCAAGATATTTTTGATCGCCTGGGGCATCGTGATAAAGCGCATGGTCTGAACCTTGTTCAGCCCCAGACTGCGGGCGGCTTCGATCTGGGCTTTGTCGACCCCCTCGATGCCGGCGCGGACGATCTCGGCGATGTACACACTGGAGTTCATGACGATGGCCACCACCGCCGCCTGAAAGGTGGTGAAGTCGATACCCAGCAGCAGCTTGCTGCCCGAGTAGACCAGCAGCAGGAGCAGTAACATGGGCACACAGCGAATGACCTCGATAAAGACCACAGCGATCCACCGCAGCGGCCGGAACGGGCCGATGCCGAACCGGGATGTCTTCATCCAGTAGATGATGACCCCCAGCAGAGTGGCAAAGAGAATAGCCAGTATCGACAGCTGCAGGGTCACCACCAAGCTGCTGTAATAACTGCCCTTATAGGCGTTCCAAAAACTAAAATCCCACACGAAAATCGTTCTCCTTTTACCGGCTCTGGCCGGCAGATTTGAGGGGGCTCATGCCCCTTATACGCAGCACATCAGGCAGGAAGCCCGCCTGATGTGCTGGGAGCGATACTATTTTACTGGTCCATATTCTGGGCCGAGAGCTGGCAGGCCTCATCGATAAAGCGCTCCATATCTCCCGACTGTTGCAGGCGATCGATAGTCTTATTGATCTCCTCGCGCAGGCCATCCTGCCCTTTGGGCATAGCCACCCCCACCGAGTCGGCATCGGGATTTTCGGCGGTGGCCTCTGAATCTTCTGGCAGCACACATTTTTGGTTGACGGTGAGCTGCGGGTTGGACAGAGCGATGGTGCGGCTGACCAGGTCATCGGTGACGATGCCGTCGATCTGTTTGGCTGTAAGTGAGAGCAGCAGCGTGTTCATGCTGCCGATATAGGTGATCTGGGTACCTTGGGGCTCTAAGTACTTCTTGGCAAATTCCTGTTGAGTAGAGGACATTTGGATGCCGATATTTTTGCCGGTCAGTGCCTCTACCGTATCGGTGCCGGACATATTCTCTTTATTGACCAGCAGTACGTTTTTGCCTTTGTAGTAACCTTTGGAAAAATCGGCCTGCTGTTTGCGCTTGTCGGTGATGGCCAGACCGGAGATGAGGATATCGCACTGGTCGGCCGACAGCGCCCCCAGCAGCGACTCGAATTCCATCTCTTTGATCTCCAGATCTACACCCAGATCTTTGGCGATCTCTTTGGCCAGCGATACATCGAAACCGGCGACTACATCTTTTCCATCCACGGACGCATGAAATTCGTAGGGGGCGAATTCGGCGTTCATACCGACGACAATCTTTCCTCTCTCTTTGATCTGGGCCAGTTTGTCCTTCGACTTGCCGGAAGCGGCGTCCGCCGCATCGGCATTGGTGCATCCGGCCAGCAGTGACAGCGCGCTGACAGCTGCCAGGCCCATCGCGATGATCTTTGCAAGCATTTTGTTTTTCATGGTAGTTTCCCCCTATCATATTTATCCGTGGATCGGATTGCTTTATCATAGTAGCATGTTAGCACATTAAAGTCAACAGAAAAATCGATATCTCCTTTTATGAACAAAATATGAAATAGGCGTTTAGATCGTGTAGCTGTATTGCACAAAAAAAGAGCGAGAGATAGCTGGGACGCTAACTCTCGCTCTTTTTCATTATGCCCATATTGATTTTTGTAAAAAGACCTCTTTAAAGAGAACCGTCGTCGCGGCTGAGTTTATACTCCAGCGAGTCGACGATAGCGCGTAAACTGGCCTTGATGATGTCGCGGGAAGTGCCCACGGTGGTCCAGGTCTCCTCGCCGTCGCTGGTCTCGATGAGCACCCGCACCCGGGCGGCGGAGGCGGTGTTCTGATCCACCACCCGCACCTTGTAGTCGATCAGGCGCACCTTTTGTATAGCCGGATAGAATTTGGTCACCGCCTTACGAGTGGCCTTATCCAGCGCATTGACCGGACCTTTTCCCTCGTCGGCAGTCATTTCCCACCCGTCGCCCACCGTGACCTTGACGATCGCCGTAGACAGACTAAAGATGTTGGAGTTCTGCTCGCCCATGATGCGGTACATATCGAGTTTAAAGTGGGGTTTTAAACGTTTGAGGTGCCCCAGAATGAGCAGTTTGAGGCTGGCTTCGGCCGACTCGTACTGGTAGCCCTCCATCTCTTTTTTCTTTATGGTCTCACGGATCTGCTCGATCACCGGGTCGTCTTTTTTTATGTCGGGCTGTATTTTTTTTACACTGTGCAGCAGAGCTGCTTTCCCCCCCACCTCAGAGATGAGGATATGCCGCTCATTACCTACCTGACCGGGATCGATGTGTTCAAAGGTCTGGCTGTTTTTGTGCACCGCATCTACATGCATGCCTGCCTTGTGGGAAAAGGCGCCGCTGCCCACGAACGGCAAGCTGCTGCGCAGGATGACGTTGGAGATATCGGCGATGTGCCGGGCAGTACCGGTGAGCAGCGGCAGCTGCTGGGGAGCGACACAGCTGTAGCCCATCTTCAGCTGCAGTACCGGCAGGATGGTGGAGAGATTGGCGTTGCCGCAGCGCTCTCCGTAGCCCACAAAGGTGCCCTGCACGTGGCGGGCCCCCGCCTCGACAGCGGCCAGGCTGGCCGCTACCGCGCAGCCGATATCGTCGTGGCAGTGGATGCCCACCTCACCGCCCAGCTGCCGCACCACCTGGGCGGTGACGGCCCCTACCTCGGCAGGCAGGGCGGCGCCATTGGTGTCGCACAGGATCACACAGGTGGCGCCGGCCTGTCTGGCTGCGCGCACCGTCTGCATGGCGTAGGTCGGGTTGTGGCGGTAGCCGTCGAAAAAGTGCTCGGCATCGTAGAGCACCTGGCGGCCCTGCGCCACCAGGTTGGCCACCGTATCGCTGATCATGGCCAGGTTTTCTTCCAGCGTGGTGCGCAGCACCTGATCCACCTGCATATCCCAGCTCTTGCCAAACACGGTCACGTACTCGGTGCCGGCGGCCAGCAGTGCCTGCAGGCCCACATCGTCCTGCGGGCGGCAGTTTTTGCGGCGGGTGGCGCCAAAGGCGACCAGCCGGCTGTTTTGCAGCGGTATACTGCGCATGCGCTCGAACAGCTGTACGTCTTTGGGGCCCGCGGAGGGATTGCCGGCCTCGATAAAGGGGATGCCCTGCTCGTCCAGCGCGCGGATGATATCGATCTTATCGGCCACCGAAAAGGCGATCTGTTTGCCCTGTGAGCCATCGCGCAGACTGGAGTCGCAGAGCCACACGCGCTGAGATTGGGGATTTGCTTGCATATCATCTTCCTCTCTGCAGATCTCGGGGAAATACCCGGCGGCAAAAAAGACGGCCCGCCCTGCTTTCAGGGGCGCGGCCGCCTTTGCCGTGCGCCGTGTTGTACAGGCGCCAGTATTTACAGGTTCAGGGGTTTGATGGTAGTGGTGTCGACCTCTTCCCGGGTGGGAATAGAGGGGGATGCGCCTTTTCTGCCCACGGCGATGCTGGAGGCCTTGGAGGCCTTTTCGAGCACGGTCTCGATGGGCAGGCCCTCGGCTAAGCAGGCCAGGAAGTAACCGGTGAAGGTGTCGCCGGCCGCAGTGGAGTCGACCCGGGCCACATCGTAGATGCCGTGGGTGGCTTTCTGGTGGTCGTCTTTATACATGACGCCGTGTTTGCCCAGCGTGAGCACGACTTTACAGCCGGGATATTTTTTCAGCAGCGTGTCACAGATCTTCTCGGGATCTTTTTCGCCGCCGGCAATATCCTCACCCTCGACCTCGTTTAGGATAAAGTACTCGACCTTGTGCAGCGGGGCCTTGAGCAGCTCTTCGTTCATGGGCGAGGGATTGAGCACGATGCGCAGGCCCTTTTCGCTGGCGTAATCGATAATGAAATCGGTCATGTTCAGCTCGTTTTGAACCAGGATCATGTCGCCGGCCTCGAACTGGTCGATGACCGATCTTATGTATTCCTCGGTATTGGCGTGGTTGGAACCGCCGAACAGCAGGATGCAGTTTTGGCCGCTCTTGTTGACCTGGATGATGGCGCGGCCGGCAGCCACGTCTTTTTTCTGCATCAGGGAGGTGTTGACCCCGCTGTTTTGCATGGTCTCTACCAGAAAGTCGGCGCCTTCGCCCACGATGCAGGCGTGGTACACGTCGGCCCCTGCTCTCGCCAGAGCGATGGACTGGTTGAGGCCCTTACCGCCGCAGAACTTGTTGTAGCCCAGGGAAGACATGGTCTCGCCGGACCGGACAAAATGGTCTACATCAAAGACCTCATCGATGTTGATAGAGCCAAAATCCAGTATTTTCATGGCCATTCTCCTTTTAACATGAAATTTGCCCTGCCCGGGCAGGGCACGCTGTGGGGCCGGCTCTATGGCCAAGCGGGCCCCACATACCATGATACCATGACAGCGGCGGGCGCCCAAGGCGCCAATTGCCGCGTGTATATACCTCTATTGTATCAGTTTTTTGGCGATTATCAAGTAAAACAGCGGTGAATTTAGCCGGATTTTTTGTAGTAGTGTGGATAAAGAGCAGTGCCGATCTTATGTGCGGGACGAAGGACGGCACCGAACATCTGCTAAAAGCGAAAAACAGCCTGCAGCCCCCGGTCAGGAGCAGCAGGCTGTTTTTTTAGATGGGTGAAAATAAAGAGCGGCAGGGCCCGCTTATTTTTCGGGTTTACCGTTATCGAACGTCTCGGTCCCGCACACCGCGCGCGGAGACATATGGCGCAGGTTGTGCAAAAATGCATCGATCATGGTACAGGCCTCTTGCCGGGCGCAGCCCATGATCTGGTAGAAATCGAGCGTACAGGTACTGCCGGGGCTGTTGAGGTTGCACCATGGGTGGTGGCGCAGATTCAGACAATCCCACCCCACCGGCTCGCGGCGCATATAGCCGGAAAAACCGTATTTCTTTTTACAGAAGCTGTCTAGAAATACCCCGCCCCGGTGGGTGACAGCGCCGTTTTCCACAAACAGGGTCATAAAAAAATTGTCCCAGACAAAGCTGTTTTCCACCTTGTTCACATTGGTCTTGGCGAAGTACACCTTTTTGAGCAGGTAGGTCAGGAGCAGCGCCACGCCGCGGGTGGTGGCCGGGTGGAACATACTTTTGGGGATGACATAGCGGTTCACGCAGCGGCCGGTGAGCTGCCGGTAGAGCACGGTGTCGATATCCGACTCGATGCGGTTGTGGACGCCGACGCCGGCCTCCCCTTTTTTCATGAAGGCGTGCTGCAGGTAGTAGACGTAGGGGTGGGCGTTTTTATCGAGCGCATAGTGGCACAAAAAGCCCAGGCAATAGGCCAGCTGTTGGCCAAAAAACAGCCCTTGACGGGTGCGCAGCAGGTAGCGCTGCATGGCCACCATATTCTGTTGTACCTTGTCCACGTGCATGATGAAGCCCCACAGCGGCAACACCGTGGATATCTTGTTGAAAAACAGCACATCAGGGCCCTGACAGCCCCACAGAAAGGCGTCGTAGTTCTGGGCGATGGCGCGCTTGGCTGCCCCTTCGGGCAGCGCCTTATATACACTGTCGGCAAACAGGTGATGGGTGACGAATGCGGGCATCGTGATCCTCCAATCGCGGCGGGGCCCTGTGGGCCTGAGGCAGGGCGGGCAGGTGCGGGCGCAGGGCCCGGATACCAGTATGCCCGGCCGAGCGCGCAGACATGCTGTGCCGCGCTGCCGCGCACACCTCTATTTTTACCTCATATATACAGACATATTATACCGTTTCTCTTGCTTTTTCACAACTGGATACGGTATAAATGATGTGAGGGCCGTGTAAAGTGCCCATCACGGCGGCCGTGCCGCTTTGGAAGAGGTTCGCTAGTATGAAAAAACTCGATCTGACTCGGGAGGAGCTCAGCTGGTCGCTTTACGACTGGGCCTCCAGCGCCTTTACGCTGATGCTCTCCACCGTCATCCCCATCTACTTAAAAAACATGGGCGACGCCGCCGGGCTTCGCTCGGCCCAGACCACCAGCCACTGGGCTGTGACCCAGTCGATCGCCACGCTGCTGGTGGCCATTATGGCCCCGGTACTGGGGGCCATGGCCGACCGCCGGGGCAAAAAGAAGCTCTTTTTCTGCGGCTTTTTGGCGCTGGCGCTGTTGTTTTCATGTGCGCTGGCCGGCACCAACTCCTATTACCTGCTGCTGGTGTTCTCGCTGGTGGCCTCGATTGGCTACGCCGGCACCAACATATTCTATGACGCATTTATCGTCGACGTGACCAGCGATGAGCGGATGGACTTTATCTCCTCCTTTGGATATGCCATCGGCTATATCGGCAGCTGTATCCCCTTCATCGCCGGCATCCTGCTGATAAATTTCACCCCGTTTGGGCTGTCGGCCACTGGGGCGGTGAAGGCGGCGCTGCTCATAAACGTGGCCTGGTGGCTGGTGTTCTCGATCCCGCTGATCAAAAATGTGCGGCAGAAGTACCAGCTGCGGACCGAGAGCCAGCGGGGCGAGAGCCTGTTTTTGTCCTCGTTTAAAAAGACCTGGAGCACCTTGAAGGTGATCTTTCAGGACAAGACCATCGGCCTGTTTTTGCTCTCGTACTTTTTTTACATCGACGGTGTGGACACCATCATCAAGATGTCTACCTCTTTTGGTAAAGACGTGGGCATTGGCGACAACTCGCTGCTGTTGGCGCTGCTGATGACCCAGATCATCGCCTTTCCGGCAGTACTCATCTGCGCCAAACTGGTGCGGCGCTTCTCCTCGAAAAAGATCATTCTCACGGCGATCGTGGTGTATATCGGCATTACCGTGTTCGGCTTTGTGATGCAGCACGCCTGGCAGTTTTGGGTACTGGCAGTGTTCGTGGCGGTGGTGCAGGGCACCATACAGGCGCTCTCCCGCTCGTATTTTGGCAAGCTCATACCCAACAAGGAAAACGCCAACGAATACTTTGGCTTTTACAACATTTTTGGCAAGTACGCCTCTATTTTCGGCACGGCGCTGATGGCGCTGTTTACCACCCTGACGGGCAGCTCGCGCTACGGCGTGCTGAGCGTGGCGCTGCTCTTTATCGCCGGTTTCTTTTTATTTATAAAGGTGCCGGACGTGGAAAAATAGCGGCTTTTAAAACGCAGAGGCGGGCCTCTCCCCGGTTTGGTGGAGGCCCGCCTTTTTAGCGCCTGGCGGCGCTATAGCGCCGCCGCTAGCAGGATGTGACAAAAAGATGCCAGGCACAGAAGTGCCCGGCATCTTTTCCGTTTTTACAGCGCGGGCAGCACCGGTGGTGTTGCCGGTAGAACCGAAACCGACAGCAGCCGGTACGCACGCCCATCAAAAGATATTCTGAACAGCGCCCGCTGCCCCCAGTGGAGGCAGTATTGGCTGCGGTGCACCGCAGTGCAGCTATTTTCAGCTCTCGGCGGTGCCGATAGCCAGGTTGTCGAAAGCGGTGACGGTGGTGACGGCATCGGCTGGACCGGAGAAAGTGACCTTTACCCGGTCGCCCGCCTGGGTGAGTGCCAGCTCATCGCTGACCTTGGCGGCGCTGACGAAGATGACCCCGTCGCCGGTATCGAGCAGGAACTTGTAACGGGTATCGCCGTCGGACTGCTCCTGGGCGATGCGCAGCACCGTGCCCTCGAGCGTCTGCTCCTCGGTGGTAGTGTCGCCGGGCTGGATGGTGTTGTCACCGGAACTCTGCAGTGCCCGCATGTAGTCGCGCTCAGCGTCGCCGATGGTCTCGCCCACGCCGACGAGCTGGTAGTTTTTCACCGATACGAAGGCGTACTGCTTGATGAGGCCCTCGTTGTCTTTGAGGGGCATGAAATAGGTGGGGGCGTTATTGAGGTTGATGATGAGCGGGAAAGAGGCCTGGTAGCCGTACTGCTGTACCTTGCCGTTAGCCGACTTTTGGGCTGCCTCCTCGGTGGCGCCGCCGCCCAGTTTGTACTGGTAGGTCTCTTTGGTGACCATATCGACCATGATAAAACCGATGGTGCTGTCGTCGGCGCCCACGCTGGTGAGGCCGGTAAACAGGTAGCAGCGGCCGTCGTTGTAGACGATGATGTGCCCCTCGGAGGTGGTGAACTTGTCTTTGTTGGAGAAGTTTAAAAAGCCGTGTACATATTCGCCGCGGTTGTTGATCTGGTTGATGACGAAATCTTCGGGCTGGACGCGGTCGACCCACTCGGGCACGTCTTTGAGGGCGTACTTCTGGCAGTCGCCGGTCTGGGCGTTGACCAGTACGATACCGCTGGCCTCGGGCAGCGAGAAGCCGCGCCGGTTTTTATAGGTGGTGACGATCCAGTAGGGGTTGCCGTCGTCATCGATCTCGAACGAGTAGTCGGTGATGCCGGTGAACAGCGCCGCGTTAAAGCGGGTGTGGCGCTCCAGATCGTCCATCAGATAAGCTGAGCCGGGCTGGATCTTGATCTTGTAGTCTTCGCGGTACTCGACATCCTGCGGGTCGGAGGCGGAGACGGTGATGTAGCCGGGCGAGCCATCCAGGTTGGCAAACCACTTGAACAGGCCGGAGTGGTGCAGCGGCGCCACCCACATGAGCTTGCCGTCGACCTGCTGGATGGTGACGGTGTTGATATCGATGTGGGCCTGCGAGCCCACCGACGAATTCTCGCCCAGCTTTTTGACTGCCAGCTTGTAGGCCAGCTCCTGGTCGACTACCGGCACGTTTTCGAGATCGACCGGCTGGATATCCTCGGTAAATTCGCCCACGATGGGCTCGGTGAGCTGATTTTTGTAGGCGTTGACGTTAAAGAGCACACTGGAAAACAGGCTGACACCGCCAAAAAAGATCCAGACTGCCGCCAGGATGACGATGGCGGTCTTGGGAAACTTTTTCTTGCCGCCGCCGAACTCGACGTTGACGACCTTGACGTGGGGGTTGTCGCCGTCGCGCACCAGGCGCAGGCCGCCCAGCTTCATGATGGCCCAGGCCACCACGTACACGGTGACGGCCATCGCGTAGAAGGCGGCGCTGTCCTGGTAGAAGGGATTGAGGTTTACGTTGTTGAAAAAGATATACAGCAGCATGAGCGCCGTGATGCCGGTATACACCCATACTTTATGCTTTTTGCGCATGGAAATCTCCTCTCACTTTTCATATACAAAATAAGGGCCCGGGGCCGCTGTGCCCCGGGCCTAACAAACAGTATACTATCCCCGCCAAAGGAAAAGTAAATAAACTGTGAACTCTGGCCCATCTTTATACTGTTTTAATGGTCTGGAAACTGTTTTTAGGCGGTGTGGGGGCCAGGTGCAGCCCCCGGTGGAGGGCTGCTGCAAATGTAAACAAATTGTAAATACGGGGGTTTTTGACGCTAAAACAGGCAACTTGTCCCCCGCCGCAGCACCCATCGCCCATCGTGTTCAGCCGACGGCAGCCGGTGGGGCCGGCGGTCAGGGAGGGGGCTATTTAAAATACATGTACAGCTGGCACTTGAGCTCGCCGTTATAGAGCTTGCGGCGGCGGTCGGCCTTTTTGCCGAACTCCTCCTCGAACCGGTCGCTGCTGGTGATGATATAGCTCTTGAGGTCGTTGTGGTGGCACATGGCCCCCAGCGCCTGGTGGATGCGGCTGCACTGGGCCGGAGTGAGCAGCCGCTCGCCGTAGGGGGGATTGGTGATGAGGATGCCGTGGGCATCTTTGAGCTTATGGCGGGTGATATCCTGTACCTGCACCGTGATGCGGCTGTCGACCCCGGCCAGCTTGGCGTTTTCTGCGGTGAGCTGTGCCGCCTGGGGATCGATATCGAAGCCGATCCCCTCGAAGGCGGCACTGCGGTCGATCTCGTCGAGGGCCTGCCGGCGGGCATCGGCAAAGGCCTTTTTGGGGAAGGTGGTCCACTGCTCGGCGGCAAAGCTGCGCTGCAGGCCGGGGGCGATGTTCATGGCCCGCATGGCGGCCTCGATGAGGATGGTACCACTGCCGCACAGCGGGTCGTACACGGTGTCGCCGGGGCGCACCCGAGCCAGATCGATGATGCCGGCGGCCAGCGTTTCTTTGATGGGGGCGGCGCCTTGACGGCGGCGGTAGCCCCGCTTGTGCAGCCCGTCGCCGGAGGTATCGAGCAGGATGGAGACCTGATCTTTAAAGATGGAGAACTGGATCTGATATTTTTCGCCGGTCTCGCTAAACCAGCTGATGCCATAGGCGGCCTTGAGCTTTTCGACCGCCGCTTTTTTGATGATGGACTGACAGTCGGGGATGCTGGCCAGCTGGGAACCCAGCGACCACCCCTTGACCGGGAAAGCACCTGTTTGGGGAATGATGCCGGCCCAATCGATGGCGTAGGTGCCCTGGAACAGATCTTCGAAGCTGGTGGCGGAAAACTGGGCCAGCTGGATGAGCACCCGCTCGGCACAGCGCAGGCCCAGGTTGGCTTTGGCCACGGTGAGCGCGTCGCCGCGGGCGGTGACTTTGCCGTTGTCGGCCACGATGTCGGTGGCGCCGACGCGGCGCAGCTCGAAGCTGACGATCTTTTCCAGACCAAAAATGCAGGGGCAGACCAGTGTATACATGTTTTTGCACGTCCTATCTCGAGAGTGGCGGCCGGTGCCGCCCAGAAAAAGACCGCGACGACAAGGTCGCGGTCTCTGCTAACTTACCTGTGCGCGATCATTCGGGCTCTATCACGCCGTACTTTCCGTCACGTCTAACATATACGAGATTGACCTCGTTGTCAACTGCGTTGCGGAACAAAAAGAACTGGTGGCCGATGAGATTCATCTGCAGGATGGCCTCTTCTACGCTCATGGGTTTGAGCGAGAACTGTTTGCGCCTGACGATATCGAACTCGTCCTGGGGCTCGGCTGCCTCGCTCTCCTGGAAGGTGGCAAAGCTCATCTTCATGCGGTCCTGCAGCCGGTCTTTGTTGCGGACGATCTGTTTGAAGAGCACATCCGTCACCAGATCGAGAGCGGTCTCCATCTGCTCGGCGGTGCGCTCGGCTCTGAAAATCGCGGAGGCCTGACGTATGGTGATCTCTACAGTTTGACGGCCCTTTTCTACGGTCACGATCACCGTGGCGGTAGCCGAGTCGTCGAACAGCTTGGAGAATTTTTTGAGTTTTTTCTCGACTCTCTCTTTAAAGCTGTCTTTGACTGTCACTTTACGACCGACGATCTCAATTTTCACAACATCAACCCCTTTTGATCTACAGCTGCCTGACGGTAGCTGCTTTATGAGTATAGTATATCACAAATACACAAAAAATCAATTGGGTAAATACTTATTTTATATCTCGTTTACAATTTGTCCATCTACTGTCACCAGACGTGGCCGGCACAGGTTGGACAGCGGATCGCCGTCGAAAACGGCGAGGTCGGCGTCTTTGCCCGGCGCCAGCGAGCCGACCCGATCGGCGATGCCACAGATGCTGGCGGCGCCGATGGTGATGGCCCTGAGCGCCTGCTGGCGGTCCATCCCTTCGCGCACGGCCAGGCCGGCGGTGAGGGGCAGGTATTGGATGGGGGTGACCGGGTGGTCGGTACACAGGGCGCAGGGCACCCCGGCAGCGGCCAGGATACCGGGGTTTTTGGGGGTGAGGTTTACGAGCTCGGGCTTGGAGCGGTCGCAGAGGATGGGACCGGTGATGACCGGCACCTGCTCGGCGGCCAGAATGTCGGCGATGAGATGGCCCTCGGTGCCATGGACGATGACACAGCGCAGGCCGAACTCGCGGCACAGGCGCAGGGCGGTGAAGATATCGTCGGCCCGGTGGGCGTGAAAGTGGGCCGGCATCTGCCGCCGCAAGAGCGGCAGCAGCGCCTCGCACTTGATATCGTATTCGGGCAGCTCCTCCCCCTCCCGGCCGGCGCGGTCGACATCCTCCATATACCGCTTGGCCCTGAAGAGCTGCTCGCGGATGATGGCGGCGGTGGCCATGCGGGTGATGGGGGCCATATCTTTGTCGTTATACACCGTTTTGGGGTTTTCGCCCAGGGCAAATTTAATGGCCACACAGGGCGAGAGCATGCCGGTATCGATGCGGGACAGGCGGGTCTTGACGGCGCAGAGCTGGCCGCCGATGGCGTTGGCGCTGCCCGGACCGGTAACGGCGGTGGTGACCCCGCCGGCCAGCGCCTCGGCAAAGCAGTAGTCGGCGTGGTTGACCGCATCGATGGCCCGCAGGTGGGGGGTGGCGGGGTCGGATTCCTCGTTGCCGTCGGCCCCCTCGAAACCCAGCCCGTTGCCCCACATGCCCAGGTGGCTGTGGGCGTCGACAAAGCCGGGGTACATATGTGCCCCCTGCAGGTCGATGACCTGCTCGCCGGGGAGGGGGCCGTCCAGCTCCCCCATATCCCCCAGGCTGTGTATTTTTGTGCCCCGGGTGCGCAGGTAGCCACAGGGGTAGTCGCGTGCTTCCATGGTGTGGAGGTGGGCGCTTATAAAGAGCATAGTCTCTCCTTTTTTCACAGCGCCCTGAAAATAGATCCGGGCGCAAAACAGGGGCGCAGCCTGCGCCCCTGAAAGATCTGTATATCTTCTGTTTGCCGGCAACCCCTACTTGGAACCCTTGCGGGAGTAGCCGCCGCGGCGCTTGGAATCCTGCGACCGCTTGAGGTCGGACATGCGCTCTTCGCTGGACTGCTTGAATTTGCTCATCATGTCCTCGAAGGTGGCGGGGCGGTCGTTGGCGCGGGGCTTGTAGCCGGCGCTGCGGGGACCGTTGTAGGAGCGGCTGGCGACGCCGCGGCTCGCGCCGGAGCTGCGGGGGGCGTGGCCCTGCTTTTGAAAGTCGCGCCGGGGAAAATCGCGCCGGGGGCCGTCGCGGCGGGGCGGGCGCTGCTGATCGGCCGGCAGCGCCTGCTTGATGGACAGGGCGATCTTGCCGTCGTCGCCGATGGACAATATTTTGACGGTGACAGTCTGTCCCTCTTTTACAAAGTCTGAGATCTCCTGCACAAAAGTGGCGGCGACTTCGGAGATGTGCACCATGCCTGTTTTGTTTTCACCCAGGTCGACAAAGGCACCAAACTTGGTGATGCCTGAAACTTTCCCCTCAACGATCTTTCCAACTTCGAGCTGCATATAAAAATAAGTCCTCCTTAAAAAGTGACCGCCCCACGGATCTGGCGGCGGCCGCCGCAACCTGTAATGGGGCCAGCGCCCCACACAGCTCCTTTTTTTAAAAGCGCGGGCAGCCGGCTGCCCGCCCGCTGCCCTGCGCACGCAAGACCAGCGCTGCCCCTCAGCTTCCCGACGCGTCGGCAAACACCCGCTCACCGGGGGCCGCATAGCCCAGCTTTTCGCGGGCGACACGCTCGATGAACTCGCTGTCTTCGCCGGAGTTCAGTATGCGCTCGAGCTCCTGATTTTTTTGGGTGGTCTCGCTGATCGAGTGATTGACTTCTTCGAGCTGATTTTTTTTAGATACGATCTCGACCTGGGTGGTGATGAGAGACACAGCGGCATAGACCATCACCGCGGCGATGGCCAACTTCGATAAAAACCCCATCGAGATCTTTTTTTTCTTTTTATCGCTCTTGGCTTTTTTCATGGCTCTTTCTCGCTTTTTTGGCCGGGGCCGGTTTGGCGGCCGCCGCTCGCTGCCGGCGGCGGGACGGATGTGACCGGCCCGCCGATGGGCTGCTGTCTTCTGGTTTTTTGGGTCGCTTTAATAGATTATACAATACTATCCGCTTGTCTTTCAAGTGAAAGTTGTGCTTATTTGCAGCTCTTTTGGCCCCGGACACCGCCTTTTTATAAATTTTGCCACTCTTTCGACCCAAAAAGCCAAAAAACTTGCGTACCGGCACGATAAACAGGCGGTACAGCAGCCGCAAAAAGCGGGCTACCAGGTCGATGATGGCGGCGGTGAGCGCGTGGATGAGGCGGCCCAGCGTGAGGAAATACAAAAGCAGGCCGAGCCCCTCCCCCAGCAGCACGTACCCCCGGATCATACCGCTGGTAAAGCGCATAAAAAACAAAAAGGTGACGGCGCCGGCGCCGATCCAGTACAGAATATCCTGGATGGCTACCAGCACGCTGCCCCAGGGCAGCACCATGCGCAGGATGCGAAAGACCTCGTACACGAGGCCCAGCGCAAAACCCAGCAGCAGCGCGTAGAGAAACGTCTCGAATTCAAAGCCTACCGGCACCAGCAGTTCCATGCCCGGGCGCCCCTATTTGAAGATGCGGGCGAACAGGCCTTTTTCTTTGGGGCCGCCGTCGTAGTAGGTGAGCGAGTCCACCTCGCCGTCGAGGGTGAGCTCGCCGGTCTCGACCGAGAGCTTGTTGATGTGCAGGTCGCGCCCGGCGATGACCAGCTCGCCCAGGTCGGTGTAGAGGACGATGCTGTCCTCGCTGAACGAGTCGATATCCACCACCCCGGAGACGGTGAGGTGGTTGCGATTTTCCATAATGACGTTGTGGGGGCCGCCGGACCCCTGGAGCTTTGTCCTCTCTTCTTGCATGTTCCTGTCCTCCATACTGGTATTGCCGCTTTTTTTATAAGCCGCATGTTCATGTATATGAGGACAGACCGCCCGGCAGTACTAAAAGCGGGCGGGGGACGGTGAAAATTAGTCGATGATGCGGTACATGGTCTTGGCGTCTTCTTTGAGGGCGTGCTCGGCCACGGTGAGCACCTCGAGCTTGACCGGCTTTTGGGCAAAGTCGATCTCGATGATGTCGCCCTCTTTGACGCTGTGCGAGGCCCGGGCCAACTTGCCGTTGACCGACACCTTGCCGGCGTCGCAGGCCTCGTTGGCCACGGTGCGGCGCTTGATGATACGCACTACTTTTAAATACTTGTCGAGTCTCATAGTTCCTCCTGCCGGGGGGCGGCGCGACCGCCAGCCGGTGTGGTATTGGGTCGTCTGTGGCCGGGCGGGACCCGGCCCGTATAAAAAAAGAAACTGGTTGGCAGTGCCTGTCACCAGTTTCTTATTTTTAAAGGAGCCTTTATTTCGCGACGGCGTCTTTCAGGGCCTTACCGGCTTTGAAAGCGGGCAGCTTGGAAGCGGGGATGGTGATCTCCTCTTTGGTGCGGGGGTTGCGGCCTTTTCTCTCGCTTCTCTCGCGGACCTCGAAAGTGCCGAAGCCGACGATCTGCACCTTGTCACCGGCGACCAGTGCATCGGAAACGGTGTCGATGACTGCGCTAACGGCTTTCTCGGCGTCTTTCTTGGACAGGCCGGTCTGCTCTGCGACCTTGGCGATCAAATCAGTTTTCGTCATGTTTTTTTCCTCCAGTATTGTTGACTTCCTTACTCACAAAGGATATACTGCACCGCTGGCGTTTATGCACGCGGTCCTCATTTCTGCTGACGCTGCGCGTGCCGGGAAATAGCCCTGTCGCAGGTGAAGCCCAGCACTTCCTCGGCGTCTGCCCCGGCCAACCTGGCTACACTTACCAGAGCGTACAGGGCATCACCAATGAGTTCTTCCCTATTATCACAGTTTTGCAGGTCTTTGTCAAGACAGTCCACCGCATTTTTCAGCGAAGAAATGGCTTGCCCACGGTCTTTAAGGGCACTGTCCTCCTCGGCCAGACGCTTTTGCACCTTCTTGGCGCGCATGAGCGCCGGCAGGCAGTGCGGGACGGCCGCGGCGTGCTGGGCGGCGCTGGTGACGCCTTTGGACTGCTTTTTGATCGCCTCCCAGTTATCGAGGGCCTGGCTGCCGTCACCGGCCTTTGCCGAACCGAAGATATGGGGGTGGCGAAGTACCAGTTTTTGACAGATGTCGTCAGCCACGTCGCCGAAGTCGAAATGGCCCTGCTCCTGCTCCATCTGGGTGTGCAGCGCCACCTGCAGCAGCACGTCGCCCAGCTCCTCGCGCAGGCCGGCGACGTCGTTTTGATCGATGGCGTCGCAGACCTCATAGGTCTCCTCGATAAAGTTGCGGCGTATGGACTGGTGGGTCTGCACCTTGTCCCAGGGGCAGCCCTCGGCGGGATCGCGCAGCAGCCGCACGATGGCCAGCAGGTCCTGCAGGTCGTAGTGGTCTTTGACGGTGAAATCCATGTAGATAGCCCTCCCTTTTTGGCGCGTTTTCTTTATCATAGCACAAACACAGCACAAACGGGTGACAGTTTGTACGCCCGGGGAGGGAAAAATGGCGGCGCGCGGGCCGGATCAGACGGCTTTTGGGCGGTGGGCGGCGCGCTTTGAGGCGCTGCCCAGCAGGCCCCAGCGGTGCAGCTTGGCGGCCAGCTTTTGCCCGCCCGGCAGTGCCAGCAGGTCTTCCTCCTGCACCGAGCCGGTGCCCAGCAGCGCCAGCAGATAGCAGCCGCAGCCCACGGCGATGCCCAGCACACAGCTGATATTGGACACGAAGACATGGCAGAGCAGCGAGTAGGCGGTGCGGGCGGAGACGGCGCAGATGAGCCCCGAGAAAGCGGGGCCCAGCACCGCGCGCCAGAAGTGCACCGGCGCCCCCACCTGGCGCAAAAACAGCGCTACCGCGCCGATGACGATGAACAGATAGCAGCACAGGGTGCCGAAGCTGGCCCCCAGCAGATTATAGCGGGGGTCGCGCACCAGGACCAGGTTGCAGGCCAGCTTGATGGCCCCGCCCACCACCATGAGCTTGAGCGGCAGATCGGCCCGGCCGATGGCCTGCAGCATACTGTACACCGGGGTGGTAAAGGCCAGCAGCACCGCGGCCGCCCCCAAAACGGTGAGCGTGGGGGCCACGGCGGCGATCTCCTGCTGGCGGCCGCCGTAGAGCAGGTGCAGGATGGGCCGGGCCATGGCGGCGATGCCAAGGCCCGCGGGCACGGCCATCATGGCGCTGACGCGAAATACCGACTGGGCGTTTTGGGCCAGCTGGCGGCGGTCGCCCCCCACATAGGCGGCGGTGACGGCCGGCAGCGCGCTGACGCCGAAGGTGGTGGTGAGGGCCGGCACCAGATTGTAGAGGGTGGTGGCCATGCCGGTGTAGCAGCCGTAGAGGAAGGTGGGCAGGTCGACGGCGGACATCTGCAGGCCGTACATGGCGCAGATGATATCGGCGCCGCGGCCGGCGGCGCGCTCGAGCGCGTTCATTACCGAAAACAGGTCGATGACCGAGGTGAGACTGGTGGCAAAGCTGCCCAGACAGATGGGCAGGGCGATCTGCACCAGGCGGCGGGCGATGTGGCGGGCGGAGGCGGGTCGGGCGCTGCTCTGAGCGCTTTTGACCGGCAGGGCGTGACGGCCGAACTTGTGCTGGCAAAACAGGTAGAGCATGGACACGCCGGTGGAGAGGGCCACCCCCAGCACCGCCCCGGCCGCGGCGTAGGGCAGCGCCAGCTGCTTGGCCTGGGCGGCGCTGGCGGCGGCGCGGCCGAACACCAGCCCGGTGCGGGCGTACCCCTCCATGGCCCAGACGAAGGTGCCGTAGGAGAGCGCGATGCCCAACACCAGCTTGGCCACCGCCTCGACCACCTGGCTGATGGCGGTGGGCACCATGTTTTGACAGCCCTGGTAGTAGCCGCGCACCGCCGCCGACAGACAGCCGAACACCAGCGCCGGCGAGAGCATCTGCACCGCCAGCGCGGCGTCGGGATTGCCCACCGCGCGGCAGAACACCTTGCCGCCGAAATAGAGCAGGGCAAAGCCCACCGCCCCCACCGCCAGAAACAGTGCGCTGGCTATTTTGAGGGTGCGGCGGGCATCGCGCTGGCGGCCGCGGGCGGTGTACTCGCTGACCAGGCGGCTGACGGCGGCGGGAAAACCGGCCACCGACAGCGCATAGATGGGGTTGAACACCTCGTAGGCGGTCATGAAATAGGCCATGCCGGTGCCGCCCAGGATATTCATCAGCGGCACCTTGAACAGCGCCCCGATGGCCTTGACCAGCAGCGTGCTGCCGGTGAGGATCACCGCCCCTTGTATAAATGACTGTTTTGCCGCTCTCTCCACGAAATCAGGCCCCCGTCCCACACATTCTTCCCTCTAGTGTATGTGCCTGGGGGGCGGCAATAGACCTGTGGGGCCCGGCTGGCAGAAGGCGCTTACCGCCCCTGCCGCCGGGCCAGCTCGCCGTAGAGCTGCTGGTAGCGCTCGGGGCGAAAATCGGGCGTGCCGGTATAGGGGTTTTGGCTGTAGATGGTGCGGTTTGCCAGCGACAGATCGACGGTGGTGAGCACCAGCTCGGCCTCACAGTGCCGGGGGCTGCCGGCGTAGAGGTGCACCCGCCGGCCAAAGCCGGGACCGATGACGAGGCTGCCGCCCAGAAAGGTGGCCGGCTGGGGGATACCGGGGCCGGCTGGCAGGCGCCAGCGATAGCCGGGATCGATGACATCCTCGGACACCAGGTTGGCGCTGACCAGAAAGATATCGTTTTGGTGCACGGCGGCATAGAGGGTGTCGCGGTAGAAGCTGCGGCTCTCGCGGCGGTGATTTTCGGGCATGGCGGTGGGATTCAGGTACAGGCGGGCGCCGCTGGCGGCGTAGTAGCGCAGCAGCTCGGGGAAGGAGTAGCTGTCGTAGCAGATGCCCACCCCGACCGGGCCCCAGGGGGTGGAAAAGAGCAGCGGCTGCTCCCCTTTTTGACACCAGAGGCTCTCGTCGCCGGCAGGGTGCATTTTGCGGTATATCCCCAGCGGCCCGTCGGGCCCGCAGACGGCGGCGGCATTATACACCGCGCCGGTGGCGGGGTCGCGCTCGGGCAGGCCGAACACCACATACACGCCCAGCTGGCGGCAGCAGTCGGCCACGGCGGCGATGCTGGGGCCGCCGGCAGTCTCGGCCAGCCGGTGGTGCATCTTCTCGCCCAGCGGGGTGTCGGGCTGGTCTTCGTAGCCGGTGAGCGCCAGCTCGGGGAAGGTGATGATGTCGGCGCCGCGCCGGGCGGCGGCGACGGTGTAGTCGAGGATGCGGCGCAGGTTTTGCGCCTTGTCGCCCCAGACGGCGCGCAGGTTGACGGCGGCCAGGTTGACGATATCGCGCTGTACGGCAGTGTTTTCCACGGGGTACCTCCTTTTTTACGGGCCGACTGGCGGCGTGTTTGCAAAAAGGCGCTCCGGCCCGGGAGAGGGTCAAAGCGCCTTTGCTGTGCTCGCGTGTTGTGTGTTGTGTGTTGTGTGTTGCGTTGTGTGTTGTATGGGTAAACTATACGGCGTTTGCCGACGGCTGTCAAGGGGGAGCGGGGCGGCGGGGCTAACCCTGCTCGTCGAAGAGGATCTCGTCGTAGGTGGGGATGGGCCAGAAGCGGGCGTCGACTTTCTCCTCCAGGCAGTCGGCGGTGTGGCGCAGCTGGCGCATAGCCGGCAGCAGCGCGTCGCGGCAGTAGGTGGCGGTGGCCGGATCGCAGTAGTCGCCGATACCGGCGGTGACGGCGGCCAGCGCATCGGTCTGGGCGATGAGCGAGCGCACCAGCGCCGCGATCTCGTCGACGTGTACCCGCAGGTAATCTACGTCCAGGCCGGCGGACTGGGTGTCGGCCAGCTGGCGGGACTGCTGGGCCAGATAGGCCCTGACCGCGGGCAGGATCTGGCGGCGGCACATGGTGAGCATGGTCTTGGCCTCGATCGCCGCCTTTTTGCTGTAGGTCTCGAGGATGATCTCGTAGCGGGCCATGAGCTCCTCTTTGGAGTGCACCGAGAATTTGGCGAACATGTCGATGACGGCGGAGGACTTGAGCACCTCGGCGGCGCTGACGGTATCCGGCACTACCGGCAGACCGCGGCGGCGGGCCTCGGACTCCCAATCGCCGGCGTAGCCGTTGCCGTTAAAGATGATGCGGCCGTGATCCTGATAGATCTCGCGGATGATGGCGTTTACCTCCAGGTCGAAATCCCTGCAGGCGCGCAGACGGTCGTAGATCTCGGAGAGCACGTCGGCGGTGATGGTATTGAGCACCGTGTTGACCCAGGAGATGGACATGGAGGAACCCAGCATGCGGAACTCGAACTTGTTGCCGGTAAAGGCAAACGGCGAGGTGCGGTTGCGGTCGGAGGAGTCGACGTGCAGCTTGGGCAGGGTGCCGACCCCCATATCCATCACCTTGCGCTGGTAGCCCTCGGGCTTTTGATCGCCGCTGGCGATGGTCTCGAGAATGCGCTGGATATCGCTTCCTAAAAACATGGAGATGATGGCCGGCGGGGCCTCGTACCCGCCCAGGCGGCAGTCGTTGGTGTAGCTGGCGGTGGCCAGCCGCAGCAGGCCGCTGTACTCGTCGACAGCTTTGATGACCGCCGAGAGCATGAGCAGAAACTGCATGTTCTCGTAGGGGGTGTTGCCGGGCTCGAACAGGTTTTGGCCGTCGTCGGTGCTCAGCGACCAGTTGTTGTGCTTGCCGGAGCCGTTTATGTAGTCGAAGGGCTTTTCGTGCAGCAGGCAGCACAGATCGTGGCGGGCGGCCACCTTGTGCAGCGTCTCCATGATGATCTGGTTCTGGTCGGCGGCGATGTTGACGGCGGAGAATACCGGCGCCAGCTCGTGCTGGGAGGGGGCCGCCTCGTTGTGCTTGGTCTTGGCGGTGACCCCCACCTTCCACAGCTCGTAGTCGAGCTCTTTCATAAAGGAAGAGATCTTCTCGTTTAAGTTGCCGTAGTAGTGGTCCTCCAGCTCCTGGCACTTGGGCGGCCGGGCGCCAAACAGGGTGCGGCCGGTGAACTTTAAGTCGAGCCGCTTTTTGAGGTGGCTGCGGTCGATGAGGAAGTACTCCTGCTCGGCCCCCACCGAGGGGCTGACCCGGCGGGTATCGAGGTGGCCAAACAGCGTCAGCACTTTACGGGCCTGCTCGTCGACGGCCACCAGCGAGCGCAGCAGCGGGGTCTTTTCGTCCAGCGCCTCGCCAGTGTAGGAGCAGAAAGCGGTGGGGATGCACAGGGTGACCCCAGACTTATCCTCCTTTAAAAAGACCGGCGAGGTACAGTCCCACATGGTGTAGCCGCGGGCCTCGAAGGTGGCGCGCAGGCCGCCGGAGGGAAAGCTGGAGGCGTCGGACTCGCCCTTGATGAGCATTTTGCCCGAGAAGGCGGTGATGACGCCGCCCCCCTCGGTGGGGGAGATGAACGACTCGTGCTTTTCGGCGGTGAAGCCGTTAAGGGGCTGGAACCAGTGGGTGTAGTGGGTGGCCCCTTTGGCGATGGCCCACTCCTTCATGCCTTCAGCCACCACATCGGCCAGCGACGAGTGCAGCTGGCCGCCCTGCTCGATGACCTCTTTGAGCTGGCGGTAACTCTCGAAGGGGATGTAGCGCTGCATGGTCTCGTCGTCAAAGACATTCTCGCCGAAAAAGTCGATGGGGTAGGCGCTGGGCTGATCATTTCTCATAGATACTCTCCTTGCCGCTTGGGTCTCGGGTAAAGATGACGGGCGGGGCGCTCAGGCCGACGGGCCGCCAGCGCTCTGGGGCTGGGCGGGGTCGTCGGGCTCGCTGATGAGCTGGTAGCCGCAGCTGATGCAGTAGCTGGCGTCGGGCTCGTTTAAAAAGCCGCATTTGGGGCAGTTGACCTTGACGTTTATCTCGTTGAGCTCGCTGCGGGCGCGGCGCATTGCCGCCAGTGTCTCGTCGATCTCGCGGTAGCACTGCTCCAGCAGCTTTTCGTTTTGGGTGCCGGCACGGTGCATGCCGTACACCAGCGAGCCCAGCTTGCGCTGCTGGCCCTTGAGCGTGTAGGTGAGTTTTTCGAGTTGGTACTTGATCTTGCCCTTTTGCACCAGTTCGTCGGCCTTGTTGCCGGCTACCTCGCCGACCTGTTTGGTCTTGTCGACCAGTTCATCCCAAAATCCCATGAGCGTGACCTCCTTTTTCTGCCGTGCTGCCCAGCCGCCAGTGGCCGGGCGGCGCCTATACTTGTGTTTTTGCGGCGGGGCCGATAAATTCGCGGACCATCGCCGCAGGGGCGATGAGCGCGGCGCCGATGGGGGTGAAAGCCCGCAGTTTTTGCAGGATGCCCCGCACCTTGGCCGCCTGGGCGCTCTGCTGGTCCATCGTCTGCAGGATCGCTTGCAGGTAGGACTGGTAGAGCCCCGGCTCGTAGCCGAAAGCGGTGTTTACATAGTAGTCGCAGGTGGAGCGAAACGGCTTGATGTACAGAAACTCCCCCTCACAGACGTAGGGCCAGAAGTCGACGGTGGTGGCGCCGTCGGTGCCGCGGCTCCAGCTGTCGCGGACGATGCGGCGCACGAAGCGCAGGTCGTTGGTGCTCAGCGTCACATCTCCCAGCATATAGCGGTCCTGCGCGGTGGCGTACAGGGTGCTGTAGCGGCCCTGTACCAGCTCGGTGAGCAGCGGGTTGAGGGCGTGGATGCCCTCGACGATGAGCACCTCGCTGCGGTCGAGATCCACCTCGCGCCAGTCGTCCAACCGGCCGCCTTTTTGAAAATCGAACACCGGGAACAGCGCGCGGCCGGTCTCGGTCACCTCTTTTAAGCAGCGGTTGACCACCGGCAGGTCGAGGGCGTGTACCGTCTCAACGTCTACGGTGCCGTCGTCGCGCACCGGACACTGGGAGCGGGGAAGGTAGAAATCATCGAGACTGATGACCTCGGAGCCGACGCCGATCTTTTGCAGCCGCGCGGCCAGCTGGTGGGCGGTGGTCGTTTTGCCCGAGGCCGAGGGGCCGGCGAGCATAACGATGTGCTTTTCTGCGCGCTGGGCCTTTACGCGGGCGGCCACACCGTCGAGCGCGGCGGTGTAGCGGCTGTCGCACTGGGACACCAGCGCCGCCGGGTCCTGGCGGGCCAGGCGGTCGATGTCGTCGGCCAGGATGTTATACTTGGAAAAGGTCTCCATAAAATACCTCCAGGCTGTGTTTTCTGCTGCAGATCTCGCTGAAGTTCTTGGTGTATTCCAGCGGGTACTTGAAGTTGAAGCTGCGCTGGATGAGGTTTTTGCGGGGGTCGACCATCTTGGTCACCGAGCCGGCGCCGCAGCCGATGGTGGTGTGCAGCTCCTCCATCATGTAGATGTTGTAGAGCCCCTCGGTGCCGGGCTTGGCATAGCCGACGTTCTCGAGGTTGGAGAGCGTATTTTTTTGCCGGTACATGTAGTAGGGGCGGTAGCCGCTCTCCCCCACCAGCCGCTCGACGGTGTAGGTGAGCATGGCCTCGACCGGCAGGTCCTGGGCGCTGTAGCGGACCATCTGCGAGTACTTTAAGTCGGCCGAGCGCTTGACCGAGAGCGTGTGTACGGTGATGTTTTCGGGGTCCAGGTCGAGCACTCGGTCGAGGGTGGCACAAAAGCCCTGATAGCTGTCGCCGGGCAGGCCGGCGATGAGATCCATATTGATGTTGTCAAAACCCGCCTGCCGGGCCAAATGAAAGCTCTCGATGGTCTGGGCAGCCGAGTGCCGGCGGCCGATGTTTTGCAGCACCTGGTCGCTGAGGGTCTGGGGGTTTATGTTGACCCGGGTGACCGGCCAGCGGCGCATGACCTGCAGCTTTTCGAGGTCGATGGTGTCGGGGCGGCCGGCCTCGACGGTGCACTCCTCAAGCGGGTGGTGGATACGGGCGAAGATAGCCGCCAGCAGGCGGTCCATCTGCTGGGCCGACAAGGTGGTGGGGGTGCCGCCGCCGATATACACCGTTTTGAGGTGCAGGCCCAGCTTGTCGATGAGATCGAAGGTGAGGTTGATCTCCTGCAGCAGCAGTTGCAGATAGGGCTCTACCAGTTTATGGCTCTTCTCGATGGAGTGGGACACAAAAGAGCAGTAGAGACAGCGGCTGGGGCAAAAGGGGATGGAGACATAGAGGCTCACATCGCGCAGGTCTACCGGGGACAGCACCTGTTTTTGCACTATGGCCGTCTGGTAGGCCAGGTCGAACTTTTCGGGGGAGACCCTGTAGTCGCCGCAGAAGAGCTGGCGCAGGGCGGGCTCGTCGCAGCCGGCAGCCATGTGCTGCTGCAGATTTTTGACCGGCCGCACCCCGGTGAGGATGCCCCACTTGGGCACCACCCCGGTGAGGTCGGAGTAGGCGGTGTAGAGCATTTGGCCAAAGGCGGTCTCGCACCGCTGCTTGTAGCGCTCGCCGCTGTTTGGCACCCGGCGGTGGTAGCGCAAAATACCGCTCTCTGTTTTGACCAGCAATAGCAGGTAGCTGTTTTGCCGGCCGGCGCGCAGGTAGGTGAGCACATCCCAATCGGGCTGTTTTTCATACACCGTCTCGAGTTTTTGACCGGGGTGAAAGGCGGCGGTGACGTTTTGTATCTCGTACTGGAGCTTGTGGCCCAGGATCAGTATCTTCATAGATGCACCCACTACAGCGCGCCGCCCAGATAGGGGTTCGCCTCTTTTTCGCGGTCGAGGTTGGTCACGTCGCCGTGGCCGGGATAGACCGCATAGTTGTCGCAAAAGCTGGCGATGCGCACCAGCGAGTTGTGCAGCTCGAGCTCGTCGCCGCCGGGCAGGTCGGTGCGGCCCACCCCGTCGCAAAACAGGGTATCGCCGGTGAACATCGCCTGGCCGCAGAGGATGGTGATGCCGCCCTCGGTGTGGCCGGGGGTGTGCAGGATGCGCAGCTGCAGGTCCCCTGCCTCGAGGGTCTGCTCATCTTTTAGCAGCAGGTCGGCCGGCTGCTGGGGCGCGGTGTAGACGCCAAAGCGGGCCCCCTCTTTATCTACCTGGGGCAGGCGGTAGGCGTCGTCTTGGTGGATGGCCACCGGGGCCCCGGTAGCCCGGCGCACCTCTTCCAGGGCGCCCACATGGTCGAAGTGGCCGTGGGTGAGCAGAATGTAGTGCAGGGTGACCCCCTGCTCCTGGATGGCGTTTAAGATAAAAGTGGCGTTGGCGCCGGGGTCGATGAGCACCCCCTGTTTTTGGTCGTCGAATACCAGGTAACAGTTGGTCCCCATAACGCCCAAAGGCATCATACCGATCTCCATAGCTGCTTTTTGCCCCGCGCGCCGGCGGCGGGGCTCTCCTCTCTGAATTTGACTGTGTGCGGCCGGGGCGCTGCGTGCCCTCAAGCGCCGCGGATGATATCTTTTGAGTCGAGCACAATGGTCACCGGGCCGTCGTTGACCAGCTCTATCTGCATGTCGGAGCCGAACTTTCCGCTCACTGTGGGAGACACCCCCAGCTGGGTAAAGCCCTGCACCAGATCTAAAAAACACTGGCGGGCAAAGTCGGGGGCGGCGCTGCGGCCAAACGAGGGGCGGCGGCCCTTGGCGCAGTCGGCGGCCAGGGTAAAGTTGGGCACTGCCAGTACCCCCAGGCCCCTATCTAGGAGCGACAGGTTGAGCTTGCCGGCATCATCTTCAAAGATGCGCAGGTTGGCGATCTTTTGGCAGAAGGCGGGCACATAGTCGGCCCGATCCCCCTCCTCGACGCCAAACAGCACCACCAGGCCGCCATTTGACAGGTCGTAGTGCTCGCTGTGGTCGATATCGATCGATGCGCGGGTGACCCGCTGCAAAACTGCTCTCATACAGGTGTTTTCCCTCCTATATACCGGGCGCTACTGCTTGGCGCGCTCCACGCTCTCGACCCCCTGGATCTTTTTCAGGCGGGCGGTGATGCTGTTCAGGTGTTCCAGATTGGTGATGCCCACGGTGATCACCACCACCGCGTAGCCGTTGCCCAGGCTGCGGGCGTTGATGGCGTAGATGGGCACCCGCATGGCCGACAGCGCCACCGAGATATCGGCGAACAGGCCCTGCCGGTCGAGACCCACCACCTCGAGGGTGGATTTGAACGAATCCTGGTTGGAGGCGCTCCAGCGGACGTTGACCCAGCGCTGGCTGTTCTCCTCCAGGTTTTGGGCGGCCAGCACGTTGGGACAGTCACTCTTGTGGACCGAGACGCCGAAGCCGCGGGTGATGAAGCCGACGATGTTGTCGCCGGGCAGAGGGTTACAGCACTTGGCGAACTTGATCAGACAGTTGTCGATCCCCTCGACCTCGACACCGCCCGAGGAGGAGCGCCGCGGTCTGGCGATGGGCACATCCTGCTTTTGCATGACCGGCTCGGCCGGCTTGACCATTTTGTTGTAGGCCTCTTTGATGCGGGGCATGAGCCGGGTGAGACTGATGCCGCCGTAGCCCAGGGCGGCATAGAAGTCGTCCAGGCTGGAGAGCTGGTACTTTTTGTAGGTGCCGGCCAGCAGCTCCTCGAGCATTTTGTCGTCGGCACTTATCTGGTTGCGCTTGAATTCGCGCTCCACCTCGATCTTGCCCTCGAGGATGTTCTCCTCCCGCTGGGTCTTTTTGAACCAGTTGCGGATCTTGTTGCGGGCCTCGCTGGTGCGCACGATCTTGAGCCAGTCGCGGCTGGGACCGCGACCGGGGGATTTGGAGGTGATGATCTCGATGATCTCGCCGTTTTGGATCTGGTAGTCCAGCGAGACGATGCGGCCGTCCACCTTGGCCCCGACCATGGCGTTGCCCACCCCGGAGTGGATGGCGTAGGCGAAGTCGATGACCGTGGAGCCTTTGGGCAGGCTCTTGACATCTCCTTTCGGGGTGAAGGCGTAGACCTCCTCGATGGCCAGGTCGCTCTTGATGCTGCGGATGAGGTCGCGGGCATCCTCGGACTCTTTTTGCGCCTCGAGCAGCTGGCGGATCCAGGCCAGGCGCTCGTCCATCTTGTCGCTGCCGCCGCCGCGGATGCCGGCCTTGTACTTCCAGTGGGCGGCGATGCCGTACTCGGCGGTGTGGTGCATCTCGTAGGTGCGTATCTGGATCTCGAACGGCATGCGCTCTTTGGAGATGACGGTGGTGTGCAGCGACTGGTACATGTTGGGCTTGGGGGTGGAGATATAGTCTTTAAAGCGGTTGGGGATGGGCCTGAACAGGTCGTGCATGAGGCCCAGGATGTTATAGCACTCGTTGACGGTGTTGCAGAGGATGCGCACCGCCACGATGTCGTAGATCTCGTCGAAATTTTTGCCGGCGATGAACACCTTGCGGTAGATGCCGTAGACCGACTTCATGCGGCCGGATATCTCGATGACATCGGTGTAGTCGGCCAGGCGCTCGCGGATGCGGCCGGTGATGGTCTGCAAAAAGCCCTCCTGGTCCATCTTGTTCTCGGCCAGGTATTTCTGGATCTGCTGGTAGCCAAAGGGATCGAGGTACTTTAAGGCGGTGTCCTCCAGCTCCTCTTTGACGGTGGTGATGCCCAGCCGGTGGGCGATGGGGGCATAGACCTCCATGGTCTCGAGCGAGGTGTCGCGCTGTTTTTGCGGGGGCTTGGCATCGAGGGTGCGCATATTGTGCAGCCGGTCGCACAGCTTGATGAGGATGACCCGGATATCCTGACTCATGGCCAGGAGCATTTTGCGCACGTTCTCGGCCTGCTCGTCCTCACGGGTGGTGAACTGGATCTTGCCCAGCTTGGTGACCCCGTCGACCAGCAGCGCCACGTCTTCGCCAAAGGTCTTTTTCACCGCCTCCAGCGGAGTGTCGGTATCCTCGATGACGTCGTGCAGCAGGGCGGCCACGATACAGTCGGTATCCATGCCCAGCTCGACGAGCAGCGCCGCCACGTGCAGCGGGTGGGTGATATACGGTTCGCCCGACAGCCGCATCTGCCCGGCATGGGCGTTATCGGCCAGGTGATAGGCCTTTTCGATGAGGGGCAGGTCGTAGCTCTTCTCGCTCTCCTGCAGCGTCTTTTCGAGGTCTTCAAAACGCATTATATCCATAACTGTGCAGTCCTTTTTTCACAAAAAGATCGATATACCGCCGAGCGGCCCAGGTCGGCGCGCACGCCGCGGTCTACCCGCAGGCAGCGCGCGGCGCCGCTGGCCGCCGGCTTTAAGATGCCCAGATCGCAGAGCACCGACAGCGCCAGCATCATCTTGCTGTAGGAGATGCCCTTGTGGCAGATCTTGGCGTAAAAAACGATGGGGTCGCCCACCTGGCCGCCGTAGTACAGCACCGCCTTATAGACCAGGCCGATATCCTGCCGAGTGGCGCCGGTGAGGGCCATCTCCTCGTCGGAGAGCGGCTCGCACAGCTGCATTTTTTGATAGATGCCGATGTGGCGGTAGATATCGGGCGGCAGCGGGCGGGGGTGGATGTCTTTTACCTTGATGGAGACGCTCTCCTCCCCCAGGTACTGGTAGCTGTCGAGGGTGACGGCGATGTCTACCACGTCGCCCACCTTGTAGCCGAAGTCTTTGGTGGACATGCGAAAGTAGACTGCAAACAGAGTTTGGCCGTCTTTTTTGAGCTTGAGACGCAGGTGCTTGTCGTGACTGATGGGAAAGATGCCCTCGATAGAACAGCCGGCGAGCACGAAATTGGGTTTGGGGTTTTGATGGCCGTAGGGGCCCAGCCGCTCCAGCGCATAGACGTTTTCCAGCGTCACCTCGGCCGGGGCCAGCTCGGTGTCGATCTGCAGCTTGGGCAGCGGCATATAGGGGTGCTCTTTTTGCGCGTACTCGTTGATGGCGCGGCGGAAGGCGGGGATATTTTGGCTCTTCATGGTGAGGCCGGCGGCCAGCTTGTGGCCGCCAAAGCGCTCGAGATGTTCGCCGGCGTACTGCAGCGCCTGGTAGAGCGAGAAGTCGCCGAAGCTGCGGCCGGAACCCTTGGCCTGCTCGCCGTCTTTGACCAGCAGGATGCAGGGCTTGGCGTAGCGGTCGACGATGCGGGAGGAGACGATGCCCACGATCCCTTTGTGCCAGCCCTCGCCGTCGAGTACGATGACCCGCTGGGAGAAATACTCGGGGTGCTCTTTTTCGAGGCGGGCGACGTCGGCGATGATCTGGGCCTCTACCTCTTGCCGGCGGGTGTTTTGACCGCAGAGCTGCTCGACGTAGCCGGCGGCCTCCTCCTCATCGAGACAGGTGAGCAGCTTGACGGCCACCTCGGCGCTGCCCATGCGGCCGGCGGCATTGATCCGCGGGACGATGGTGAACGCCAGCGTTTGGGCCGAGATCTCGCCGGGTTCTTTGAGGCACTGGGCGATGAGCGCCAGCAGGCCGGGGTTGTCGCAGTAGGGCAGCTGGGCCAGGCCCTGCTTGACGATGATGCGGTTTTCGCCCCAGAGGGGCATGACGTCGGCCACGGTGCCGATGGCCACCAGCGGGGCCAGCTCGTCGAGCATGTCGCGGGGGTCTGCATCCTCCAGTGCGCAGACCAGCTTAAAGGCCACCCCCACCCCGGCCATGGTCTTGTAGGTGCTGGGGCAGTCGCGGCGATAGGGGTCGATGACCGCGGCGGCCGCCGGCAGCTCTTGACCGGGCTGATGGTGGTCGGTGACCACCACGTCGATCCCCAGCGAGGCGGCGTAGTCGACTTCCTGCAGGCAGGCGATACCGTTATCTACCGTGATGATGAGCTGCACCCCTTTTTGCTGCAGCTGGTCGATGGCCCCGCAGGACAGACCGTAGCCGTCGTCCTCACGGGTGGGGATGTAGTAGCAGACATCGGCGCCCAGCATCTCGAGGTAGGAGTAGAGCAGCACGGTGGAGGTGACGCCGTCGGCATCGTAATCGCCGAACACGGCGATGCGCTCGCCGCGGTCGAGAGCCTGTTGGATGCGGGCGACGGCTTCTTTCATACCGGCCAGGGTCCAGGGGCTCTCGATCGGGCCGGTGTCGGCCATGTACGCCTCGACCTTGTCGGCATCGTCTACACCGCGGGCGCACAGCACCCGGCAGACCAGCGGCGGCAGGCCGGTAGACGCGGCCAGATCGCTGCTGGCGGTATTTGGTTTTTTGGATGGGTACTCCCACTTTAGTATACGCACATTCTCACACTCTCTCGGGTATCGGCGGCAAAGCTGCCGGCGCTGTATGCGCCGCGGCGGTCTGCCGGCCACACCCGCAGGCGGGCAGCGGGTCTGCCCTGTTTTTGGCCAAAAAGATATCTACTGATTATAGCATTTTTTGCGCCGGTATTCAACTTGTAACGGCGATTGCGTGCGGTCACCGGCGGGGCGGGCGGCCCTGCTGCATGATCTGCTGGGCCACGCGGATGCCGTCGACAGCGGCGCTCATGATGCCGCCGGCATAGCCGGCCCCTTCGCCGCAGGGATAGAGACCGGGACAGGACAGCGACTGGCAATCTTCGCCCCGGAGCAGCCGCACCGGGGAGGAGGTGCGGCTCTCGACCCCGGTGAGCACCGCGTCGGGGGCGTCGAACCCGGGCAGGCGGCGACCAAAGCGGGTGAGGCCCTGACGCAGCATCTGCAAAATATCCGGGGAAAACAGCTGCCCGAAATCGGCCGGCGTGGTGCCCAGACAGTAGCTGGGGGCCACCCGGCCCAGCTGCGCGCCGGGCTCGCCCTGCAAAAAGCGGCCCACCGTTTGGATGGGGGCGCGGTAGTTGCCGCCCCCCAGCTGGTAGGCCCGGCGCTCGAGCTGCTGCTGAAAGCGGATGCCGCCGTCTACCCCGGGGCCAAAATCGCGGCTGTCTACCGACACCACCACCGCGCTGTTGGCGTTTTGGCGGTCGCGGGCAAACTCGCTCATGCCGTTTACCACCACCATCTCTGTCTGGGAGGCGGCGGGCACCACCAGGCCGCCGGGGCACATGCAGAAGGTGTACACCCCCCGGTCGCCCTGACGCCAGGAGAGCTGGTACTCGCCCACCGGCAGATCGCGGTGGCGGTGTCCACCGGCGGCCAGCGGCCCGTAGAGGCCGCGGTCGATATCCGCCTGCAGGTGCTCGACGCGCAGGCCCACCGAAAAGGCTTTGGGCGCCGCCTTTACCCCCTGCTCGAAGATGGTAAAAAAGGTGTCGCGGGCGCTGTGGCCGACCGCCAGCACCAGCTGCTGGCAGCTGAATTTTTGGCCGCCGGCGACGGCACCGCAGATGCGGCCGGCGCTGTCGGTACAGAGCTTTTCGAGCTGGCAGTAGAAGTGCACCTGCCCGCCCAGGGCCACGATCTCGCGGCGGATGGCGGCCACCACATCGCGCAGCAGGTCGGTGCCGATGTGGGGTTTGGCCCGGTGCAGGATCTGCTCGGGTGCGCCAAAGCGCACCAGCTGGCGCAGCACGTAGTGGCAGCGGCTGTCGGAGATGCGGGTGGTGAGCTTGCCGTCGGAAAAGGTGCCGGCCCCCCCTTCACCGAACTGCACGTTGGTATTTGCATCGAGCCGGCCGGTGCGCCAGAACTGCTCGACCGTGCGGCAGCGGTCCTCGACCGGACCGCCCCGCTCGAGCACGATGGGGCGGTAGCCCTGCCGGGCCAGCGCCAGCGCGCAAAACAGGCCGGCCGGACCCAGCCCCACCACCACCGGCGGATCGCCGAGCGGCGGGCCGGCGGGGGCGAACACGGGGTCTTCCTCGGTATAAAAGCGGGCGGCGGGGCAGCGGGCGGCGGCCGCCTGCTCCTGCGCGGGGGTGTGCAGCTGCACCTTGACCGAGCAGACCAGCTGCATGGCGTTTTGGCGCCGGGCATCCAGTGAGACCTTGGCCAAGTGGGCGGCCTGGACCTGTTCGGGGCGCACGGCCAGCGCGTGCAGCGCCCGGGTGATCGCCTCGCTCTTGTCGCGGCCGACGGGCAGCTTGATACCTGATATCAGTAACAAATCGGGACTCCTTTTTACTCAAAAACTGCCCCGCCGGGACTCGCCCGGCAGGACAGCACTGCTTTTGGGGGTGGTGTACGGCGCGCGACGCGCTGTGGGCGCTGTGGGCTCTGTAAACCCGGTGAGCTGGTAGGCGCAGATACGCCTGAAAAAGCCTGGTCTTCACCGCGCAGCAGCTTTTTACCCGCTACTTTTTGGCGCTGATCCCCACCACTGCCTCGTAGCTGCCGGCGGCCCACACGGTGCTGCCGTCGGTGGCGTAGAGCTTGACCGGGACGTTATACTGCCCCTCTTTCATGTCGATGGTGGAGGCGTCGATCTCGGCGACCACGTTGGTCTCTTGCAGGGCGGCGATATCGGCGGCCAGGCCCGCCATCTGCACCCCGTAGATGCGCTTGGTGGTGACGGTGACGTTCCAGTTGGAGGGCGGGTTGATGACGCTGAAATTGCTGACGGTGATCGACTTGCCCGCATAGGCGCCGCCGAAGGTGACCGACACGGTATCGAAGCTGTCGAGATTGACAAAGCCGTTGGGCAGCTCGATCTGGAAGGTGTAGCCCTCGCCGTATTTGAAGTCGAGCAGGTTGATATAGCCCACATTGATGGCCTCGAGCTTGCTGATGGTCTCTTCGGGGCCGGCCACATCGATCTCTTTGGCCGACAGCTCGTAGGTGAGCTTGTCGGTCTGGATGCTGGCCGGGGCGTTTAAGAACTTGACCTTGAGCGGCAGAGTGGCCTTTTTGAGCACCGGGATGGTCATCTCGACATCGGAGACGTCGAAGGTCATGGCATCGGTCTTTTCCACCTCGTTGCCGTCGGCATCGTACAGGGTGAGCTCGGCGGGGACCTTATAGGTGCGGGAGAGGACGGTGTCGCTGGTGACGGTGGCCACGCAGCGCTCGATCTTATCGACTGTCCCCTCGGGGCCCTTGACGGTGATCTCGACCGGGTCGGTGGTGGGCTTGCCCAGCACGTAGCCGTCTTTGGCGGTGAGGCCGACGGCTTTGGCCTCGACGGTGAGCTTTTTGCTGACCACCCGGGCAAAGGTGAACTCCATCTTCTCGGGCGAGACGCCCAGGATCTCGAAGTCGTCCATCACGTTTTGTTTGGACCAGCGCAGCTGCAGGGTATAGGTGCCGGGGCCGGTGACATCGGTGAGGACCGGCGAGACGACGATATCGGACGGTTTCAGGGCGCCGACCACTTCGCGGCTGCCCTTGACCCGCACGGTGACCGTTTCAGTCTGGCCGCCGACGGCCTCGAGCCCCAGGCCGGCCAGCGTCTCGTTGTTGGGGGAGATGGTGATGGGCACGCCCCGGATGCGGGCATTGTCGACGGTGGGTGAAAAGATCATGGCCACGCCGAACCAGAGCAGGATGGCCACCAGCACCGACACCAGCTTGAGGGTGAGACCGTTTTCGATCATCTTCTGGAAATCCAGTTTTTTCGTTTTTTTCATTTCGACCCCCTCTTCCAAAACGGCCGCTTTTTCTGCTGGGTGTCGTCAGGTCTTTGGGGCAACAGCTCGTTGGAGAGCAGCTTTTGCAGGTAGTCGCGCTCGATGCCGCGGTGCAGGTGGCCGTTTTGCGCCACCGAGATGAGGCCGGTCTCCTCGGACACTACCACCACCATAGCGTCGGAATTTTCGGACACGCCCAGAGCGGCCCGGTGGCGGGTACCCAGCTCTTTAGAGATCTCGAAATTGTCGCTCAGCGGCAAAAAACAGCCGGCGGCGTGGATGAGCCCGTCGCGCATGATGATGGCGCCGTCGTGCAGCGGGGTGTTGACGAAAAACAGGTTGCCGAACAGCTCGACGCTGGGCACCGCATCGAGCGTGGTGCCGGTGGCGGCGATCTCGCCCAGCTTGGTGGTGCACTCCACTACGATGAGCGCGCCGGTCTTTTTGTTGGAGAGCATGTCGGCGGCGTCGCACACCGTCATGATCATGCGGCGTATCTTGCGCTGCTGCTCCTCGTCGGGGGCCGACTGGCGAAACAGCTGCAGGTTGCCGATCTTGGTGCGGCCCACCTTTTCCAGCGCGCGGCGCAGCTCGGGCTGAAAGATGACTACCATGGCGATAACGCCGAACTGCAGCACTGCGTTGAGCAGGAACTTTAAAGTGGACAGGCCGAACTGAGCGGCCAGCACATAGGCCACCACAAAGATGGCCACGCCTTTGATGAGCTGGGCGGCGCGGGTCTCGCGCACCAGCACGAAAGCGATGTAGATGATGTAGGAGACGATGGCCACATCGAGCACGTCGACAAAAGTGATGGTTTTGATGACGCTGACGATGGAGTCGAAAAACATTAGGATCTGCTGCACGGTGTGACCTCCCCTCTCTGGCCGGGCGACCGCTCATTTAGCAGGCAGACGCTGTGGGCGGACATCCCCTCCCCGCGGCCGGTAAAGCCCAGGCGCTCCTCGGTGGTGGCCTTGACGCCGACCCGGTCGACGGCGATGCCCAGACACCGGGCGATATTTTGGCGCATGGCCGGTATGTAAGGGGCCACCTTGGGCGCTTGGGCAATGAGCGTACAGTCGATATTCTGCACCTCGTAGCCTGCCTCGGTCAGCAGTTTAGCCACCTGGCGCAGCAGCGCCAGGCTGCTGGCCCCGCGGTAGCGGTCGTCGGTGTCGGGAAAGTGGGTGCCGATGTCGCCCAGGGCGGCGGCGCCCAGCAGGCTGTCCATCACGGCGTGGGTGAGCACGTCGGCGTCGGAATGGCCGGCGAGCCCCTGCTCGTATTCTATCTGCACACCGCCCAAAATGAGCGCCCGTTCGGGCGCCAAGGCGTGTACGTCGTATCCGTGTCCTATGCGCATAGCCGCTCCTCTCTGCAAAGGGCTGCCGGCGGTGCCACGCCAGCAGTATATCGTGAGCGCCGCCAAGAGGCCGCTAGTCGAGAAAGCTCTCGGCCAGGGCAATGTCTTCGGGCGTGGTGATCTTGATGTTCTGGTAGTCGCCGCGGGAGAGATAGACCTTTTGGCCAGCGTGCTCCAGCAGCTGGCAGTCGTCGGTGAAGTCGAGACCCTGACCGGCGGCGCCGGCGAGCGCCTGGCGGTAGGGACCGGCGGCGAAGATCTGCGGGGTCTGGCAGCTGTAGAGGGTGGACCGGTCGGGGGTGGCGGCGATAAAGCCGCTGTCATCGGACACCTTGATGGTGTCTTTGACCGGCACGGCGGCAGCAGCTGCCCCGTGGGTGACGGCGTCGGCCAGCACCTCGGTGATACAGTCGGGCCGCACCAGCGGGCGGGCGCCGTCGTGTACGGCGATGTACTGGCAGCTCTCTGGCAGGCAGGCGACGCCGGCGGCCACCGACTGCTGGCGGCTCTTCCCCCCGGCGACGATGTGGCGCAGCTTGTCGACCCCCAGGTCGGCGGCGATGGCCTGTACTGGGGAAAACAGGTCCTGCCGGGTGACCACCACGATGCCGGTTATATCGCGGCACTGCTGGAAGGCCAGCATGCTGCGGCCGATACAGGGCAGGCCGCCGATGTCGCACAGCTGCTTGTCGATGCCCTGCATACGGCTGGCGCTGCCGGCCGCCACCAGGATGGCCCAGGTCTCGTATTTCGCTCTGCGCGCTCTGAACATATCTACCCCTCCGATACGCGTACCAAATCAAGTTTAGTATACTATAAACAGGCCGCATTTAAAACCCCTGCCGGCCCCCGCCGCCAGAAAAATTTGGCCGGCGGCAGCGCTGGGCGATGTATGGCAAATAGCCAGAAATCGCAGGGAAAGTTTATGAAAATGGCCGCTTGTGCCGTGGGGCGGCGCCGGGGTATAGTGATAGAAAGTGCCGTGCGCCGGGACCTGACCGGCGCATAGCAGACACCGGGCCGGCCGGCGACAGCGCCGCGCGGGCCGCAGAAAAGAGGAGACCGCTATGGACAGAGAGGCACTGAAACAGCGCGTTTACGCGCAGATCGATAAGAATCGGGAGAAGATCATCGCCATCGGCAAGGAGATCTTTAACCACCCCGAGCTGGGCTTTAAAGAGTTTAAGACCAGCGCGCTGGTGCAGAAGACCTTTGATGAGTTGGGTCTTGCCTACCAGAAAGATATTGCCATTACCGGCGTGAAGGCGCGGGCCAAAGGCCGTGCCGACGGCCCTACCGTGGCGGTGATGGGCGAGCTGGACGCGGTGGTGAGCCCCATGCACCCCTGCTGCGACAAGCAGACCGGCGCCGCCCACGCCTGCGGCCACAACGCCCAGATCGCCACCATGCTGGGCGCGGCGATGGGGCTGTGCCAGTCGGGGGCCATGGAAGAGCTGGACGGCGACGCGGTATTTATGGCGGTGCCGGCCGAGGAGTTCGTGGAGCTGGAGTACCGTGAGAAGCTGATCCAGGACGGCCAGGTGGAGTTTTTGTCGGGCAAGCAGGAATTCATCAAGCTGGGGGCCTACGACGACGTGGACATGGCCATGATGGTCCACTCCTTCCCCGGGGCACCGGGCAAACTGGCGGCGGTGGGCTCGGCCACCTCGGGTTTTGTGGGCAAGCTGGTGAAGTACCGCGGCAAAGAGGCCCACGCCGGCGCCGCGCCCCACGACGGCATCAACGCCCTCAACGCGGCCATGCTGGGGCTGATGGGCATCAATGCCCAGCGCGAGACCTTTAAAGATGAGGATGGCATTCGCGTGCACCCCATTATCACCAAAGGCGGCGATCTGGTAAATATCGTGCCGGCCGACGTGCGCATCGAGACCTATGTGCGGGGGCGCAACATCGCCGGTATCGTGGACGCCAGCGCCAAGGTGAACAATGCCCTGAAAGGCGGAGCCATGGCCGTGGGCGCCCAGGTGGAGATCGTGGAGCTGCCCGGCTACCTGCCCATGGAGAACGACCCGGTGATGGACGGTTACTTTATGAAAAATGCGGCCGGTCTCATCGGTGAAAAGAGCGTGATCGACGCCTCGAAGATGCCGGCAGGCGGCGGCTCGACCGACGCGGGCGATCTGAGCCTGCTTATCCCCACCATCCAGCCGGTGTGCTCGGGCTTTTGCGGCACCGCCCACGCCTACGACTTTATGGTGGACGACGAGGAGATGGCCTACATCGCCCCGGCCAAGATGATGGCGGCCACCGTGATCGACCTGCTGGCCGACGGGGCCGAAGGTGCCAAACAGGTAAAAGCGGCTTACGCGCCCACCTACACCAAGGAGAGCTACCTGGCGTTTTGGCGCGACTTTGTGAGGGCTGAGTGAGCCAGGGGTAGCTTCTGGGGCGCAGTACGGAGTAGTCCGCACCGCGACTCAAAATAAATCTCCTCTGGTGGGCAGGACCCCGGCTTAACGAGATTTTTTGCCGGTGGCCCAGGTCGGCGTACCGCGCCGTATCGTCATTGAAAAAGAGCACCGGCACAGCTTTCGCTGTGCCGGTGCTCTTTTTTACTGCTTTTTTTGCGCTGCCTGGGCAGAGCGCCACACCCGCTGCGGCAAAATGGGTGCTAAGACAGGCAGGTCAGCTGCTCCTCGCTCCAGTTTTGCAGCATACCGCACATCTTTTGGGCGTACTGGCGGCACTGCCCGAGGTCGTGCCCGCGGTAGTTGCCGCACTCGATGCGGCTGGCGCCGGAGATGGGGTTCTGATAGTCGGCGATAAAGGTGAAAGCCTCTCATAGCAAGCTGATGAACTCTGCCCTGCTAACGGTACCGCGGACGACAGGTAAAAGCTGGGGTGGCGGTCCCGAATATGAACACCGCCAGCGAGAGCATCCCCTTCAGCTGCTCCCTCGACGAGACCATCATCATCTACAAGGCGGTAGTGGACAACCCCCAAGGGACGGCAGTCACCGTAGGCCAGATGATGCTGGATGACTTCTTCTGCTCCAAGAACCACTTGGGCGACACCCCGATCTCCCCGATCAATCTGATACCCCTCGCCCCCAAAAAACCAGTGGAGGAACGGGGCAAGACGGGCAAGGATTACCACTACACCCGCACCCCAGACAGCGAAAGTGGTCGGAACGACACTGATGTGTCCATCGTGTTCTTCCCCGGCGGCTACAGCAAGTTCCACATCATGAACAACAAAAACACCACCGAAGTGCACTACCCGACCCCAGGCAATACCATCCAGACTTTCATCAAAGATCTGCCTGGGGAGCAGCTGGAGCTGCAGGCCCACAACCCCAACACCGGGGAGATATCTGCCCTGAAAGACGGCGCGATGAAGATCGATAAGACCGCACCTGCTTTTACCGCCGCGGCGGATGGCCAGTTGACCCTGACAGACAATTTCTCCGGCATATGGAAGTTGGGGGGCTACGACGCGGCCGCCAAGAGCTATATTACCGGCCAAATTGGGAAATATCGGGCGGTGGATGCGGCGGGGAACACCTCTGCCACACAGGCAGTTACGGTCAACGACCCGCTCGCTGTCACCCCCACAGACCCTACTTTCCCCCTGCCGACACCCGAGCAGAACGCGACAACAACGACCTCGCCCACGCAGTGATCACAGATACCATGCAGGAGTATCTCGACAGCTTGGCCCACCTTACGGCGGCCGCTTCACGGCGGAGGACGCCAAAGACCTATTTGACATCTCCGCTACGGCTTCTCCTCCAATGCGGCCTAGGACGATAGGCTGATCTACCCTTACAGTAGCTCTCAAAACAGCAAAGATGTCATCGCCCAGGGGGGCAGTATTTTGGCCGATGGACCATCGCCATGACTGTCGAGGAGAAAGGAGTCGGCTCTGCCGGGTTTGACACCACTGTGCCCGGCAGCGATGTCATCAGCCAGACGGTGACGGACAGTCAGGGCAACACTATCTTGTCTGTGACCTGATCGGCAGCGATGTGCCGCCTGCGATCGCTTACAACCCCGACGGCGGAACAGTAGAGTCGGAAAACAAACTGGAAAGCCCCGAAATCGTGGAGGGCTGGCTTAATTATATAAAGAGAGAAAAGGAGCACTATATCAATCTAGCGCTCCTCAATAGCTTATCATCGTTTAGGGGCTGAGCTTCACAAAAAGGCTTCTGTGCGATACCCTCTTAATCATTGCTTAGCACCAGAAGAGGACAGTCTTGCTATATATCTCGAGACCATCTTCCTCGGTATCTGTTCGTCGTACTCGCCAATTTTATATGCCACATCCCGCCATGTTCTACCGTCTATAAAGCGGTATCGCAGTACCTGCCGCAATCTGCTATCTGATATATTGCCTATTTGTCGGAGCATGTCCTCTACCTCTTTGGTACGTGTATCAAGCTCGGTAGTCAAATGGGTCTCTAAAGATGCCAGATGAGTCAGTTCAATACCTTCATGACCCCGTCTCAGCGCCGCTAGCCTAGCTTGCAATTCATGTACTTCTCGCATCTCATCTCTTAATTGGCCCAACTTCTTAAGAATTGGCTCTACTTCTCGTTGTTGTCCCATCAATGTCCCCCTCTTATGTCTCAATATCTTATAGTTTCATTATATTACATTTGTTTTTATTTTGCAACCAAATTTTACTTTTATAAAACATTTTACGTTTAATACGTTTTTATTTTGCTACCATAAAATTGTAGAAACGCCATTCATATATTACTCAATTTTTGCATTGGTATAGGGGTGAAACGATGGGTAAGTACACGGACGTTTTAACAACTAAAATTTTAGAGGCACAGAGCAGAAACAAAACATCTATATTGGAAATTGTAAAGGACTTCACACCACTTATATGTAAATACGCATATAGATTGGAAGGTGAAGATACTCGAAGTGAACTGACTCTTTTTTTAATTGAACTGGTATTAAAAATGCCAGTTGATAATTTTAACGGGCCAAATCCAAATGCCCAAGCCACAAAATACATACACACGGCTATTGTGAACAAGGCCTATTCCCTTTATCGGAAACAGCAGCCCATCTGCTACGATCTAGACAGCCTAGTCGATTTGCCAAACCAAGAATGTCCAACAGCAAATTCAGAGCTAAAACAGTCTATTAAAGAGCTCTCTCCCAAACAGCAGACTGTCTTATACGCCAGATATTGGTATGGTTACTCCATTCAAGATATCGCACAAATGACTGGTACATCCAGGCAAAGTGTAAATCAGGTACATGCCCGTGCAATACAGCGTCTGAAAAAAATGGATCTTGCTTGTTAGGTAAATGGTCGGACTGATCTTAGTCATCCCGACCCTTATAACTTGCGGAAGAATGCGGGTAATTAGGCACCCAGTCTGTCTTCTTACTGGTGATCCCACCGTATCATAGTTTGCGTCTAATATATCAATATGACTCCTGCTTTTTATATTTTAGGCGGTTTACAAATTGGCGTAAAACAGCTTTCTATCTATGTAGTTCTTTTTCAGGAGAGAGGAGGTGAACATGCTCGTCACCTCGATCAAGAGCGAAACGAAATATAAAGGAGAAATCATATGGACGTAATGGTGTTACAGACACAGCGGTGGCTTAACAGGACCTATGGCAGCGTTCCTACTTTCGGATCAGTCGAAGAGACTGGCTCCACCGGGTGGGACACTATTTATGGGTTGATCCGAGCCCTTCAACACGAGGAAGGCATCACCGATCTTGTCGACAACTTCGGTGAAACCACCATGGCTCTCTGCCCCACCCTGAAACTGGGCAGCACCGGTCGAGTTGTCACTATCCTGCAGGGTGGTCTTTGGTGTAAAGGCTATGGCACTGGTGCCGCTGACCTGACTGCCAACTTTGCCGGTGGCACTGAAGACGCCGTCAAACAACTCCAGGCCGATGCAGGACTGCCCCAGACCGGTATCGTGACCCCGATGCTTATGAAAGCGATCCTCAGCATGGACGCTTTTACAAATACATGGTCGGGCGGCTCTGACCGTATTTGCGAGATGCAGAGAGCACTCAATGCTTCTATCTCGAGCTACGCCGGCATCATCTTCCCCTGCGACGGTCTCTATTCCCGCTCTCTCAACGAGGCGATCATCTACGCCATCCAGAAAGATATCGGTATGGATGCCGGTACTGCCAACGGTGCTTTCGGTCCCACCACCACCTCGATGTGGAAATCGGCCTATCCCAACGGCGTGAGCGCCGGGAGCAGCGCCACCGCCATGGTCAAGATCATCCAGTACGCGCTGTACTGCAATGGTGCCTCCTATGATACCGGCACCTTTGACGGCGTTTACGACAGCACTGTGACTACTCGTGTTTCGCAGTTCCAGTCTTTCTCTGGTCTGCCAGCTACCGGCACTGTAGATATCTCCACCATGCTCTCGATGCTCGTCAGCTATGGCGATCAGGACCGTGCTGTTACCGGTTTAGACTGTGCCAACACTCTGACTGACTCCTATCTGGCTGCTTTGGATAGCTACGGCTACAAGATCTGCGGCCGCTACATTGTCGGTGGTGACTGGAAACGGCTCAAGGTAGACGAGTTTGCCCGCATTTTAGCCAAAGGCATGAGCGTTTTCCCCATCTATCAGACCAATGGTATGGAGGAGAGCTACTTTTCATACAATCAAGGTTGGGAAGATGGCAAAGAAGCTGTAATGAATGCACGTGCTTTCGGCTTTCCCAATAACACCGTCATCTACTTTGCCGTAGATTTCGATGCCATGGATTACCAGGTGACTAACAGTGTCATCCCGTACTTCCAAGGTATATATGAGCGACTTCAAAAGATGAGTTGCTATCCTTATCGTATTGGCATCTACGGTCCTCGAAATGTTTGTTCCAGAGTCAGTGATGCTGGTTATGCCGAACTGAGCTTTGTTTCCGATATGTCCAGCGGTTTCAGCGGCAACCTCGGCTATCCCCTCCCTGTCAACTGGGCTTTCGACCAGATCGATACAGTCTCCTATCCGGTCCAGGCACCCGATTTTGTAGAAATCGATAAAGATGTCGTTTCGGGCAGAGACAGCGGTGCATCTGTTGCTTTCCCAATTCCTGATACCGATTATACCGGTGGGGAATCTCTCATCAAAGTCAACATTGGCAATGATGAAATTCCCGTTTACGCAAATATGGATACCAACTATCCTTTCGTAAAAAATCAAATTGGTTCCATCAAAAAAGGGCAATTCTACATCGCTCGGGCAAGCAAGGATGGTGCCAGCTGGGCTCCTAGTTATCGCAAAGTAATCTATAAAAAAGGCGATGGAGCACTAGCTACAGGGCTTATAATCGTTTCCAATACGATTATGGGGGGTAGTTTTATACAAACTGGCGTAGTAGACTTCCATTCGGTCATTTTCAACGGCTCGGATTTAGAGGTCCTCAACCCTGATGAAGATCATATCTCTGGGCTTCCCGGTTATATCGCTCACACCGTTCATAAACCCGTCGCCGCAATGAACTCTTCTGGTACATTTATTAAGACTATTCCTGCAGGAGCAAAAATCGCTGCGGACGTATCCGAAACCGGATACTCTCATCCAGAGTATCTGATTTGCAATTATGTTAACTATGGGGAAGGCAATGGATGGGAGCCCATCACCAGTTCCGACTCCTACTTCTTTGTAGATGTCGATCTGTATTCAGCAACATCAGGGGCAGATAGAGCAATCTGGTAATTATACAAAAAAGAAAACAGGACGGTTTTCCGTCCTGTTTTCTTTTTTGTATAGAAAGAGTTTCTTAATTGTTGTATGATAAAAACAGGAGGTTTTAATATGAACAAATTAGGACATATAGTATTGATATGTTTGTTTTCTTTTACTCTTCTAATAAGCTGTGGACACACAAGATCAGGAGATAAAGTCACACCTCCTTCTTCACCTTCATCCACCTCATCTCAAAAGATCCTCACCAAATTATCTGATATCCAGTATTCTAACGCCAAATATACGAACAGGAGAGTCTATTCAAAAGACGGTTACTTATATGTTTGCTCTCTGAACAACATATACCAAGTAGATCCAGAGGGCACAATTGAAAAAATAGTAAGTATAGATGAATCGACCTTTCTTCGGAGTTTACAGGGTTATGACAATCATCTTTTCTTTAATTCTTCTAATTTGATTCATAACCCTAATCCCACTGCAGAGACTACCCAGAGACATTTTTGGCATTACAACATAAGCACACAGCAATTAGAAAAAATAGATCTCCCCTATATAGTCTCATTTCAGACCGTTAATGACAATCTTTATACAAATCAAATGTTAGAAGATATGAGCAGTATTGATCAGATTTTTTCTTTACCCTCTATGGCAGTAAAAAATGAAAATGAATGGCCTTTCTATGAAAACTATTTATACGGCTCTCGGGTCATCAACTATGATGAAGGCATTGTAGTGAGCGAATATCAAAGTGAAGATAGTGATTATGAAAGCCCGTTAAATATTGGAGTTGGTTTCATTGAAGGCGACGGCCACCGTGATATAACTGTTTCAATCCCCCAAAAATCCACTGTAGAAAACGACTGGTTGGCAACAGATAAAGGAATTTACTTTCACAGAAACGGCATTTTCTTTTTTAATGCCTACAATTCAGATAAACCGATAGAACTCGGCAGACCAGCAAATAGTGATATCTATACAATTAAAAGTTATGATGAGAACTGGTTGTACATCACCTGTGAAAAAAGCAATTGCATTAGAATGAACCTAGAAACTCACGAATTTCAAGAATTGCCATTTTCTATGTCTAATGATGAGTTGTCAGTAATAGACACAGCAGATGGATGGGTATATTGTTTTGATCTCACAAAGCTTACTAGCTACCGCTTCCAGGCTGATGAACCAAATAATGTCGAAGTTTTTCCCAATTAACTCCTATTTCATTTTTTAATAAATGTATATAGAAGCATCTTTCTTATCGGGATAACAAGTACACCAACAACCGCATTTACACAAACAGAACTTCTACCTATATCTGTAGTCTACAGAATAACTATCAAGTTGATCTAGAGGGAAATATCATAAAAACATTGGTGTCGATACCAGCAAAAGACATTACCCGGTTACAAGTTCACACAAATTTATAGAGGTGCAGTCTTCATCTCAAACCGACTACACCTCACTCAATCAGAGTAAACTAGCTGATAGCCTAAAGGCCATCCGCTAATTGATTCTGGAAGTACGAAACTATTCGTCGTTCTAAGGCCTCAGATGAAACAATATGGATTATTTATGTTCCACGTATTGTTTCATCCGTTGCTCCGCTGGCAGGTGTGTCTATGGTAATGGAAGAAATATCGTCCAATGTAGGGGAATCAATTTTCGGAACGTCGACATGTTTTCGCCTCTTGCCGTTTAAGCTGTCCATGCGTACCTAGCCTCCTATATGGATTGCTCAGTCGCATCTAATAATGACAAATGTAAAGTTAAGAAATCCTGAGACAGCTTCATGGCATCACCTGTCTTTTTGTAAGAAGAAGAGTTTGGAGTCTCGCTTTCCACAAAAATACAATAAAGTAAACATCTGAAAATCGCATGTATATGCGAAATTCTTATGTTGGGTCCCATTATAACAGCCCCTCCAGCTACTGTTAAATATGGACCTGCAATTTTACTCCTAGATCTATTAAATAGCTATTTATTCCTTTGGGAGCATTATTTTTAGAATTATATATTGGGGAATGTGGTACAATCATCATTCAGGAAGTGATTCTATGGAATCGAGATCAGACGACTACCAGGCTATATTCTATATTGGATCACTGGACTGCAAATTGCAAAATTCGGTCTATATCGGACATCGATAAGTTCTTAGACAACTTTCGAACACTTTTTGTCTACAACTTGGGCAAGATAGAGAACCTCCCAATCCCAGGAGCGTTCAAGCGGCATGATCGTGTCACTGGAAACTGGAGGTGGGGGCATCGGCTGGAGAGTTCGCCGCCCAGATTAAGAACTTTATAGCCGAAGCAAACGAAAGCGGTAGTAAAAACCACTGACAGCTGCCGCATACCGGTATGCCAATTTTGAGTATGCATCCATTTGCGAACAGGAACGGACGGGGGGCCGAGTGTTTCCCAACTATTGGTTTTTGAGTTTTTGCAGTTTGAGATCGTGGAGACCTGACGTAAGACCATACATGATAAAGGAAAAAGAAACAGAAAAAGCTTATCAGATTTCGGCGGTCTATAGTGCCAAAGCCAAAGGCAGGTGGATATCCACCTGCCTTTTTATTACACGTCTTGCGATTGTGAAGAAACATTCGTGTAACAATTGAAATGATATAATCAGGAAGAATGGACTTTTAGGAGGGTAGCACATCGTGCGACTTTTAATTATTGAGGACGACAAACTCCTTGCTCTATCCATGAAAAAGGGGCTTGAAAAATATGGGTTTTATGTAGATATATCGAATGTCGGGATGGACGGTGAGGAAAAGGCTTACAGCAACGAATATGATGCGATTTTACTAGACCTCAACCTGCCAGATAAAGACGGCACAGAGATTTTGCAATTTTTACGGGAATCTGGCATACAGACCCCGGTACTGATCATTACGGCTCGGGATGAAATAGAGGAGCGTGCATTAGGGCTCGACTTGGGCGCCGATGATTACATCACCAAACCGTTCCAGCTCTTGGAACTGAGAGCGAGGATTCAAGCGGTAATTCGCCGGTTCCATGGCCGAACGAGCCCGGTCATATCGATTGGTGAGCTCTCTATCAATCCGTCGACACGGACTGTGACGGTAAACGCTACACCGGTAGAACTGACACCTAAAGAGTTCGATATTTTGGAATATCTCGCCCAGAGGCACCCTGCAGTCACCACAGCGGAACAGGTGGCAGAACACATCTATGATGAGACTTTTGACCCCTCCTCGTCCATCCTGCGGGTGCATTTCAGCCGCTTAAAACGAAAACTGGCAGATGCATGCGGCAGAGAGGTGCTGCAAAACATTCGCGGAAAGGGGTACTGGCTATGCGAACAGGAAAACTGAAGAGCAGTGTTAAAACTGGCCTAGTGTTTTTCATCTATACTTTACTGGTGTCTGCCGCGTTCTTGGGGAGTGTATTTCTTTTTCAGCGCCAACTTCAACAGGCAGACCCGTTCGCTGAAGCCGGTGACAGATCTTACTACGCGCTGGAGCAGGTCACGCAAGATCAGATACAACAGGATGGATTTGGGCTCATCAGCCCCAACCAAATCACCGAGCCAGAACGATTGAGCAAAGCATATTACGCACAACTTTTATGGTCGCTGGTCCCTCTGACCATTTTTTTCTGTCTATTTTTGTTGGTGACCTCGGTGCTCTTCTGGTCCATTTTAAAACGAGTGCAAGAAAAAAGCACCCGGGAGATAGCTGGGCATCTTCACACTATTATTGACGGAGATGTCCCTTGGAATACAGAGGTGGATCTGGCGCCAGCATATGCATCTCTGAGCCGGCAGATGGAGACCCATTTTGAAGATTATAGACGGCTGAGCGCCTATCTCTCCCATGAGCAGAAGAACGCGATCGCCAGAATGCGCACGCGCATGGAGTTGGAAGAAAACAGCACCTACCTTACCGAATTGGATGACCTGACTGCCGGGCTCGACGACATTCTCACGCTGAGCGACAGCAGTGGTGTCCCCACCGGTCCAGTGGACGTGACAGCGGTCTGCGCCTCTGTTTGCGATGACTATCAAAAGGTGACCGGCATGATATCATTTGACTTTGATGACCGGGATGAGACCATCGTTGAGGGCAAGGAACGCTGGGTGGCTCGTGCCGTTAGCAATTTGGTGGACAATGCAGTCAAATACGGTGGCGGCAAGCCTGTCAAGGTCGGGGTAAAAAGCTTGCATGGCAGCGTCGTAGTAACGGTCGAGGACCAAGGTCCTGGGATCTCGGAAGAAGATCAAAAAAATGTTTTTGATTTCTGCTACCGGGTAAACCCTCTGAACCGGGATGGGTATGGAATTGGCTTGAGCCTTGTAGCTCACGTATGCGACCTGTGCGGCGCATCGGTAACGGTGGATAGCGTATTGGGGAGCGGGTCTACCTTTTATCTGTCATTTCCCCAGAAAAAAGCGCCTCCTATCGGGAGGATGGAAGCACTGGAGAAACATACTGCATGTTATACTGCCCCTTGTAAATCGGACAATCGTCCATACCACAAGGGAACGGAGGGTCAAAACCACATGTATATCTTCACCAATGCGCTGAAAAACATCTGGCGCAATAAGGGGCGGAATGTGCTCCTGTTCTGCGTCATACTTCTGATGATCTTATCGACCGTAGTGTCTGTTGTCATAAATACGGCAACCGGCAACGCCATCAATGCCTACAAAGCTAAATTCGGGTCAGAGGTCACCTTGATCCGCAGCAATCAAAAGATCGAGGAGCAAAATATCCCCCTCAGCAGTCTGCAGGTACCATCTCTAGAAGACTATCAGAAATACGGGGCATCGGCGCTGCTCAAAAGCAAGACGTACGCAGCAACTGCTTTTGTACTCATGGAAGGGCTGGATACTCTTGACCAGGGGAAGAGTGAAGGAGCCGGTATCGTAGGAGAGAGCGGCAGCACCCCGGGCCAAACCGGCGGCAATTTCTTTACACGGCCGGTCGCCACGCTGATTGGGTCTTCTGATCCACAGGGCAGTGCAGAGTTCGAAAATGGCCTGCGAAAAATAAGAGAGGGCAAATTCTCGGATAGTAAAAACACCTGTGTTGTAAGTCAAAAGTTCGCTGAGCTCAACGGCCTGACTGTCGGCTCCTCTGTAACCTTTTCCAATTATTCTTACACCGGTGAAGAGGTGGTCTCTCAGACGCTGACCATCAGTGGCATTTATGAGGATAACGTCCCAGCAGGGAGCAGTGGCGTGGTCACATCCTCCACCAATCGAGGCAATGAGATACTGACCAATCTCAGCACCTTTACCAGCTTGCCACTGTATGAAAATGCAAAGTCAAACGGCATGTTGGATATCCAGGTCTCCTTTATATTAAAGAATCCCGATCTTGCAGATGCCTTTCAGAGTGAGCTGTATGAAAAAGGATTGCCCACCTATTACACAGTCTCGGCGGACGCGTCAAAATACAACAAAGCCGTGGGGCCGGTAGAGGGGCTCTCTCGCATTGCGACCACCTTTATGGCGGTGGTGCTGGTGCTCGGCTCTCTAATATTGATCCTTCTCTCGACATTGGCGATCCGTGAGAGGAAATATGAAGTTGGTGTATTGCGAGCTATGGGGATGAAGAAAGCCAAGATCGCCCTGGGGATGGTCACAGAGATGGTGATCATCACTGCGGCCTGTCTGGTGATCGGTCTTGGAGCAGGCGCTGCCGCTTCGCAGCCCATCACCGATTCTTTACTGCAAAATCAAGTACAGGTATCTCAATCTGATCCCACTTCGCACAGCGACGAGGTCAGCAGCGGTATCCAGTCCGGCCAAAGCACCGTCACCGAGCTGGATACGCGGCTAAGCGGGGCGGCAATCGGTCAGATCGCCATGATCTCTCTGCTTCTGGCACTGGTATCCAGTGCGGCAGGTGTAATCTTCATCACGCGGTATGAACCGGTCAAGATACTGTCGGAAAGGAATTAAAAGATGAGTATATTACAGATGGAGCAAGTCTCTTACCAGTATGCAGGAAGTAAAAAGAAGGTGCTGAAAAAAATCAATATGGCGTTTGAACCGGGAAAACTCTACGTCGTTGTAGGCAGGTCTGGAGCTGGCAAAAGCACCTTGCTGGCGCTATTATCCGGGTTGGACCTCTGTACAGAGGGGAGCATGTATTATGAGGGTCAGGATATGAAGGTACTTGATCGAGATGCGTATCGCGCCAAAGGTATCGGCGTCATCTTTCAGGGATACAATTTGCTGACTAATGCGACGGCACTGGAAAACATCGTGCTCTCGATGAACATAAGTGGGAGCCGAGAAAAAGACAAGAGAGAATATGCCCTGAGGCTGTTGGAGAAGGTCGGTATCGACCGAGATACTGCGATGCGCAAAGTTCTCAAGCTCTCTGGCGGAGAACAGCAGCGCGTGGGGATCGCCCGTGCTATCGCCCATGAGCCGGCCATCATCATTGCCGACGAGCCCACCGGCAACCTGGACGGTGATACTGAAAAGAACATCATGGAGATACTGCGTTCTCTGGCCCATGATCAGGGGAAATGCGTCATCGTCGTCACCCACTCAAAGGCGGTATCTAAATACGCTGATGAGCTGTGGGGACTCAATGCTGGGAACCTCGTGTTTCTGAAGTAAGAATAGGAGTCCCTGTATGTATCTTTTTGAAAATGCTATCCGCAATATTTTTCGCAACAAAGGCCGGAACATTATTTTGGCGCTGGTCACCTTTCTCATCATTTTTGCGGCAGCGGTCTCATTTTTCATCAGCGGCGCCACAGCATCGATGATCCGCAATACCCGCACCCAGTTTGGCAACCAAGCCACGATCGAGCTGAAAGATGAAACCGCCAGCACGGGTGGACTGGAAGTCGCAGCTTACCTGAAATATGGGGCGTCTGACCTGCTTTGCAAAACGGAGTATAGCATGACAGCCTACGGGCGTTTAGATAGTCTGCGCGCACTGGATGAGGAAGCGCCCGATGGGCAGGCCAACACCATTCTCGCCGCCACTTCCCGCACTGATCTGGGAGACGACTTTCGCAAGGGACTTCGCAGTATCACCCGGGGAAAGGCACCGGAGAAAAAAGGAGAATGTCTGATCAGCGAAGAATTCGCTGCCCTCAACTCTTTGAGCATCGGTTCGCAGATAAAACTTTTGCCGGCCGATACCGGGAGAACAGGAACTGCTGAATTCACTGTCTCAGGTATCTATTCTGACAACTCGGTAAACGGTACCGGAGGACAACCCGGGATGCCACTATACAATCGAAATAACGAGATCATCACTACGATAGAAACGGCCGCTGCCATCGATTTTATGGCCGACAGTATAGGTCGGCAGTTTAATGCGGTCTACTTTCTCAAGAGTTCCGACCAGCTAGACGCGTTTCAAAACGAGCTTTTGGAGAAGGGGCTGCCTGCTGCCTACACGGTCAGTGCCAACGAAGAAGAGTACCGGCAAGTGGTCGCCCCAATTGAAAAGCTCTCCAAAATCAGCAACATCTTTCTGCTTGTGGTCCTTTTGCTGGGCACGTTCGTTCTGGTCCTCATATCCGTAATGTCGATGCGGGAACGAAAATATGAGGTTGGGGTACTGCGGGCGATGGGGATGAAAAAGCCGAAAGTCCTGCTGGGGATGCTTACGGAAACACTGGCAGTTACAGCTGTATGCCTGCTCTTTGGACTATTGGCCGGAGCGGTGGCGGCACAGCCGGTGGCCAATACACTAATACAGCAGGCAGCTCAAGTCAATATCCACATGACCGCTCCGATCATTGGACAAATCAGCATGGTAGCACTGTTATTGGCAGGTTTGTCCAGTACAGCCGGCATTTTGTATATCACGCGATTTGAACCCAACAAAATCTTATCTGAACGAAATTAGGGGAGGACTCTCATGAAAAAATTAGCCATGCTTCTCGTAGCTCTTGCTGTTCTTTTTACCACCACCGCCTGTACCAGCCGCAATGGAGGAGGTGATTCGCAAGGCCTAGGAAACAGTGGAAGTGCGCAGAACAGTTCTTCGAATAGCACTAAAAACAGCGTTTCACCCGGACAAGGCAACGGCAGTAGACAGCCGGGAGAAAACCAACAGGTAGATGCCTATTACAGTATGGATGATCTGATCACACGGGTCAAACAGGCCGGCTGTATCGATGGTACACCAGAGCCATTAGATGTCAAAGCCATCGGCGCTGTAAAAGGTGTTGCATATGGAAATGTCGTGTTCTTGGATTATGAGTTTACCGACAAAAAGGAATTTACAGATGCTTACGCTGCAAACAAAGTTTTAGTAAAGGGAAAAGATGCAAAGATCGGTGCAATAAATGGTCCGTATGTCATGGCGTTTTTAAATCATAACATAGACGAACAGGCGGTAAAGGCATTTCACTCGCTGGGCTTTGGCGGATAGCCGAGAACAGGCAAAAAAGGAAAGGCAGGTGGAGATCCACCTGCCTTTCCTGATTGATGCCGGCTATCCACCCGGTGGCCGGCGGCTTTTGCGGCAGTGCCCGTACCCAGGACTTTGTTATATACGACGAGGAGATTGTCTATATCGTACCGGCCAAGATGATGGCGGCCACGGTGAGCGACCCGCCGGCCGATGGGGCCGGGGCGGCCCAGGAGGTACCGGCGCAGTTGGAGGCGTCGTATTCTATCCCCCAACACCTGAAACTCTGGCGTGATCTTGCCGCCCAGGGGCCACAGACAGCGCAGTGAGCGCAGACATAGAGGCGACACCGGCACAACGTGTACTGTACCGGTGTTTTTTAGTGTGAGGCGCTGAGCCGGCTCCCCCCTGCCCCGCAGCCGGGCGCAAAACGGCAAAAAGCCAAAAGCCGGAGCGGCGAAATGACAAAATCGCGGCTTGACGGCGTCTGAGCCGCCGTTTGCGGCGCACACCGGCTTTTGCCTTTTTTATGGGAAAGCATTATAACGAGAGAGCCCGCTCGTTAAGGGCGCGTAAAGAAACACGACCGGCCGGGCGCCAGCGGCGGACCGGTGCCGGTGACAGGAGTTGAGGACATGATGACAGGAGCTTCGGCCCCATTGGCGACACGGCCCAAGCGCACCGCTCTCTCGGCCGGAGGAGCGCTCATTGCCCTGGGGGTGGTGTCCGGTGATATCGGGACCTCGCCCATGTATGTGCTCAAGGCGGTCATTGCCCAAAATGGCGGTATGGCGGCAGTCAGCGACGAGCTGATACTGGGGGCTCTGTCGCTGGTCATATGGACGCTGACGCTGCTGACCACCGTGAAGTACGTGCTGATCGCCATGCGGGCGGACAACCGCGGTGAGGGCGGCATTTTTGCCCTGTACAGCCTGGTGCGCCGCTACGGCGGCTATTTGGTGATACCGGCCATGGTGGGCGGGGCGGCGCTGCTGGCCGACGGAATGCTGACTCCCGCGGTGACGGTGACCACTGCCATAGAGGGGCTGCGCACCGTGGGTTCCGCACGGCGCTTTTTGGACGGCGAACACGCGATCCTGCTCATCGTGCTGGCTGTCATCACCCTGCTGTTTTTGGTGCAGCGGGCGGGCACCAGCCGCATAGGTAAGGCCTTCGGCCCGGTGATGGGGGTCTGGTTTTTGTTTTTGGCGGCGGTGGGAGTATACTGTATCGGCGGCGACTGGTCGGTGCTGCGGGCTTTTAACCCGCTGCGGGGCCTGGGGCTGCTGTTTTCGCCCCACAACCGGGCCGGGTTGCTGATACTGGGCAGCGTATTTTTGGCCACCACCGGCGCCGAGGCGCTGGGGCTGGCGGCGGTGATCCTATGGGTGATGGCGGTGTGGTATAAAGGGACCCAGATCGAGCGCAGCCAGGCAGTACAGTACCCGCTGACAGACTACCTGGAGACCCTGCGAGACCTGCGCGGCGATACGTCGCTGCCGCTGTTTTGTGATAACCTGGTGTACATCACCCGCAGCCGGCCCGGTGACGGGGTGGACCGGGATATCCTCTACTCGATCTTTGACCGGCGCCCCAAGCGGGCGGCCGCCTACTGGCTGGTGAGCATAGCGGTGACCGATGAGCCCTACACCCGGCAGTACACTGTGCAGAGCTTGGGCACCGACTACCTGTTTCGGGTGCAGCTGCAGCTGGGTTTTAAGGTGCATCAGCAGGTAAATACCTACCTGCGGCAGATCGTCACCGACCTGATAGAGAGCGGTGAACTGCCGCCGCAGGGACACCGGTACTCGGTGTACGGGCGTCGGCAGGTGGGGGATTTTCGCTTTTGTATTCTGCGCAAACAGCTGCCGGCGGGCTGTGCGCTGCCGGCTGTCAGCCAGGCGGTGATGGCCTGCAAATATGCTATACGGCGGGCAGCGGGCACCCCTATCCGCTGGTACGGGCTGGAAAATGCGGCCACCTTTATCGAGTACCTGCCGCTGTTTGTGAGCCGGCGTGACCAGACCCGCCTGGCCCGCGCCCGGCCGGGCGCCGCCAAACAGGATACCGGCACGCCGGCGAGCATGCGCGCATAGCAATAAAAGAGGAGGAGCACTTTTGCTCCTCCTCTTTTTTGCCGGTGCAGATAGAGCTTGCGGGGCTCTAGGGCAGATAGACCATCTGTTCCTCGGTCCAGTTTTGCAGGACGCGGCACATCTTTTGGGCATACTGCCGGCACTGCTCGAGGTCGTGCTCCAGGTAATTGCCGCACTCGATGCGGCTGGCCCCGGGGATGGGGCCCTGATAGCCGGCGATAAAGGCAAAGGCGGCCCGTGTGAGCGCGATGGCCTCTGCCCTGCTGACGGTGTCGCGGGCCAGCAGGTAAAAACCGGTGCGGCAGCCCATGGGGCCCACGTAGATGATCTTATCAGACCAGGCGCTGCTGCGCGCATAGGTGGCAAACAGGTGCTCGAGGGTGTGCAGGCCGGCATTTTCCAAGTACGCGCCGCCATTGGGGCGGCACATGCGGATATCGTAGGTGACGACATCGCCGTCGACCCGGGACACATACATTCCTTCGGTGAGGCGGTCGTGATTTACCTGGAAGCTCTGGATCTTTTGCATGGGGCTCATCCTCTCGTACTTTTTGCCTTTTACTATACCACAGCGGGGCGCGCGGCACAATGCACCCATCGCGGCCGCTGCTCATACACTACTAGTATCGGCGGGTGGGCCACCGACTGCCCACACAAGAGCGCCCGGTGCACAGGATGCCGGGCTCTCTCCCCTTTTTGGCCCGCCCCGGCGATCTGATAATTGCCTAGGAGGTTTTAACAGTGGACAGTATTTTAAAAGTAGACCATGTATCGCAGAAGTACCAGGCGCAAAACGGCGAAGTCACCGCCATTCAAAATATCACCTTTTCGGTAGACGAGGGGGAGTTCATCAGCATCGTGGGGCCGTCGGGCTGCGGCAAATCCACCCTGCTGTCTATCGTGGCGGGGCTGGATAGGCCCACCTACGGCCATGTCTATCTGGCGGGACAACCTGTCAGCGGTATCTCGAGCCAGATCGGCTACATGCTGCAAAAAGACAACTTGCTGGAGTGGCGGACCATTTGGCGCAACGTGTTGCTGGGGCTGGAGATACGCGGGCTATTGACCCCGGAGAACACCGAGCACGCCGAGCAGCTGCTGAAGACCTATGAGCTGTACGAGTTTCGCGACAAGTACCCCTCACAGCTCTCGGGCGGCATGCGGCAGCGGGCGGCGCTGATACGGACACTGGCGGTGCGCCCCCAGATCTTGCTGCTGGACGAGGCGTTTTCGGCGCTGGACTACCAGACCCGGCTGACGGTGACCGACGACATCTACCAGATCTTAAAGCGGGAACACAAGACCACGTTGATGGTGACCCACGACATTCCCGAGGCCATCAGCATGTCTGACCGCATCGTGGTGTTGTCGGCCCGGCCGGCCACGGTGAAAAACACCCATATCATCGAGTTCGAGCCCGCCGGTATGGCCCCGCTGCAGCGCCGCAACAATCCCAAATTCAGCCACTACTTCAACCTGATCTGGAAGGAGCTGGACCAAAATGACTGAGGCAACTGCCGTCGTTTCTAAAGAGCGGGCGCTGTACCTGCAAAAGGTGCGCCGCCGCAAAAACCGCATTCGCTTTACGCAGATCACCATTCTGCTGGCGATCTTGTCGCTGTGGGAGATACTGGCACAGGTCGGCATCATCGACAGCTTTGTGATGAGCCAGCCGTCGCGTATCGCCAAAACATTTTTAAACGCCGCCCAAAACGGTTTGGCCCTACATATCGGCGTCACCTGTCTGGAGACCTTGATCGGGTTTTTGGCCGGGGTGATGTTGGGGGTAGGTATTGCCATTTTGCTTTGGTGGTCTCCTTTTCTATCGAAGGTGTCGGAGCCGTACCTGGTGGTGCTCAACTCGCTGCCCAAGATCGCGCTGGGGCCGGTGATCATTATTTGGGTGGGGGCCGGCATGCAGGCCATCATCGTGATGGCGCTGGCCATCTCGCTGATCGTGACGGTGATGGAGATGCTAAACGGCTTTTTAGCCACCGACCCCGAGACCATGAAGATGGCCCGCACCTTTGGCGCCAGCCGCATGCAGCTGTTTTCAAAGATCGTGTTCCCGGCCAACCTGCACACGCTGTTTAACTCCCTCAAGGTGAATATCGGCCTGTCGCTGGTGGGCGTGATCGCCGGTGAGTTTTTGGTGTCAAAAGCCGGGCTGGGCTACCTGATCGTATACGGCGGGCAGGTGTTCCAGATGGACCTGGTGATGGCCAGCGTGATCATTTTGGCGGTGCTGGCCGCCCTGCTCTACGAGGTGGTCGTGATTATTGAGCTGCTGGTGACCCGGCACCTGGGCCACCGTCTGCGCGGGCACTGAAAATAGAACTTTTGCGGGGCGCCGGCCAGATTTTGGCCGGCGCCCCACCGATTTTGGAACACTTTTTGCCGCCGGCGCATAAACCGGTATATCTGCAGGCCGCACCACCACTGCGGCCCAAACTACATAAAGGAGTGTACGCCATGAAAAAAAGCACCAAAGCGCTGGCCGCCGTTATGGCGCTGGCCGTGACTGCCGGCATCTTCACCGGCTGTTCGTCCAGCAAAAAAGAGGGGGATAAGAAAGAGCTGACCAAAGTGAAGGTGAGCGAGGTCACCCACTCGGTATTCTACGCCCCCCAGTACGCCGCCATCAATCTGGGTTTTTTTGAGGACGAGGGACTGGATATCGAGCTGTCGGCCGGTCAGGGCACCGACAAGGTGATGGCCGCGGTGCTGTCGGGCTCTATCGACATCGGCTTTGGCGGCCCCGAGGCGGCCATCTACATCTATAACGAGGGCAAGAAGGACTACAGCCAGATCTTTGCCCAGGTCACCAAGCGCGACGGCTCGTTTTTGATGGGCCGCGAGAAGGTGGAGTCGTTTGACTGGAACAGCTTAAAGGGCAAGAGCCTGCTGCCGGGCCGCAAAGGCGGCGTTCCCTACATGACGCTGGAGCACGTGGTGAAAGAGAAAGGGCTGACCCCCGGCACCGATGTGGTGTTTGACGACAGCATCCAGTTCTCGGCCATGGCCGGCGCCTTTACCGGCGGTACCGGCGACTTTGTCACCGTGTTCGAGCCCACCGCCTCGATGATGGAAAAAGAGGGTAAAGGCTATATCGTGGCCTCGATCGGCGAGGAGAGCGGCGAGATCCCCTACACCGCCTACTTTGCCAACAAAGACCTGCTGGCTGAAAAGCCGGAGCTGTACCAGAAATTTGTAAACGCTCTGTACCGGGGCCAGCAGTGGGTGCAGGAGCACTCAGCCGCCGAGATCGCCAAAGCGATCGCCCCGTCGTTTGCCGACACCGACATGGATATTTTGGAGACGGTGGTACAGCGCTACAAGGATATCGACGCCTGGAGCACCGACCCGGTGATGGAGGAGCAGTCTTTTGAAAAGCTGCAGGACATCATGAGCGAGGCCGGTGAGCTGGATGCGCGCGCCGACTACTCGAAACTGGTCAACAACACCTTTGCCGAAAAAGCGGTAAAGGGCTGAGCGGGACAGAAACATTTTATAGGAGGTGGCGCCTGTGCGGCGCCACCTTTTTTGGTGCTGGCCAGCTCCCAAACAGCAGACAGGTACCCAGCGCGGCGGTAATCTGTTATAATGGGGGTGGAAGTGATGTGCAGACCGCCTGATATGTGACCGGGCGATCTTTTGAGGGGGGGCGGTCCGGTGCAAAAAAAGTGGTTTCGCGAGCTGTTTCGCCGCCGTATGTTGGTGGCGTTTCTCATTCTTTTACAGATGGGGTGCATGCTGTATCTCATCATCAGCGGCAGCCGGGCCTCGCAGGCGGTCAACTGGGTGCTGGTGGCCATTAGTCTGGTGGTGTCGCTGCAGATCGTATCCACCCGCGATAAGGGCGCCTATAAGCTGACCTGGGTATTTTTGATCCTGCTGTTTCCGGTGTTTGGCGGGCTGCTCTACCTGGTGTTCAACTTTCAGACCTCGACCAAAAAATTCTCGCGGCAGATCCAGGCCGCGCAGGAGATGGCGGCACCGCTTTTTTACCTGCCCGGAGACTGTTTTTTGCAGGCGGCCCGGCAGGCGCCGCAGCACATGGCACAGATGCGCTACCTGCAGCAGTTCGTGGGCTTTCCGGTGTACGGCCACAGCCAGACCACCTATTTCCCCTCGGGCAAGGCAAAACTGGAGCGGCTGCTCTTGGAGCTGGAGAGAGCCGAGCGCTATATTTTTTTAGAGTACTTCATCGTGCAGCAGGGCGTGATGTGGGACAGCATTTTTCAGGTGCTGCGGCGCAAGGCGGCCCAGGGGGTAGATGTGCGGCTGCTGTACGACGACCTGGGCTGTTTTTTGCTGTTGCCCACCGACTTTCCCCAACAGATGGAGCGCGCAGGCATCCGCTGCGCGGTGTTCTCCCCCTTTAGGCCCATGCTCACTGCGCGGCAAAATAACCGCGACCACCGCAAGATCATCTCGATAGACGGCAAGGTGGCCTTTACCGGCGGGATCAACCTGGCCGACGAGTATATCGACGTGTACGAAAAGCACGGGCGCTGGAAAGATGCCGGCATTATGGTAGAGGGGGCTGCCGCCTGGAGCTTTACGCTGATGTTTTTGCAGATGTGGTCGCTCTACCAGAAACAGCCGGAGGACTTTGCCGGCTACTACCCCTGGGCAGACGGCCCCTGCCCCCAGCAGAGCGACGGACTGGTACAGCCCTATGCCGACAGCCCCATGGATAAAGAAAACGTGGGGGAACACGTGTACATGCAGATGATCGCCGGGGCCAAAGATTACCTGTACATCACCACCCCGTACCTGATCGTGGACGACAGCATGGTGTCGGCGCTGTGTCTGGCGGCCAAGAGCGGGGTGGATGTGCGCATCATCACCCCGCACAAGTGGGACAAGTGGCTGGTGCACATGACCACCCGCTCGTACTACCGGGAGCTGATCCAGGGCGGGGTGCGCATCTACGAGTACACCGAGGGGTTCATCCACGCCAAGACGTTCGTATCGGACGACGAGGTGGCCACGGTGGGCACCACCAACATGGATTTTCGCAGCCTGTACCTGCACTTTGAGTGCGGGGTATGGATGTGCGGCAGCCGGGCGGTGGGCGAAGTAAAAAGCGATTTTTTACAGACTTTACAGGTGTGCCAGGAGATCACCGAAGAGGACTGCCGCTGCGGCTTTTTCACCCGGCTGGCGCAGGACGTGATCCGGCTGGTGGCACCGCTGATGTGACCGGCCCGCGCGCCGGAAAAGAGGAGGGGCGTTATGGCGCTGACACTGACGGCCGAGGACCTGGCGGCCCTGCAGAAGAGCGAACTGTTTTGCGGCCTGCAGGGGCCGGCGCTGCAGCGGGCACTGGCTTTTTTTGACGCGCTGCCCGGGCAGTACCCCAAAGGGGCGCTGCTGCACCGCTGTGGCAGTACGCTGGCGCGGTTTGGGCTGGTGCTCACCGGCAGCGTACAGGTGTTTATGGACGATATCGACGGCAACCAGATCATTATGGCCGGGGTGGGGCCGGGCAGTACCTTTGGCGAGTCGATGTGCTTTTTGGCGGTGGAGGAGCAGCCCATCTCAGTCGTGGCGGCCAGCGATACCCGGGTGCTTTGGATGCAGACGGCAGCCATACACCGCGCCTGCGGCGGCGACCCCCAGGACCACCTGCTGGTGGAGCGGTTCATTGCGCTGCTGGCCGGCAAGGCGCTGTCGATGAATGACCGGGTGCAGGTGCTCTCGAAAAACACGCTGCGGGGAAAGCTGGTAGTGTTTTTTACCCAGTGTGCCCACCGCGCCGGCAGCAACCGCTTTACGGTGCCTTTTGGCCGACAGGACATGGCCGCCTACCTGGGCACCGACCGCAGCGCGCTGTCGCGGGAGCTGTCGAAGATGCAGCGCGAAGGCGTGCTGCGATTTCACAAAAATCAGTTTGAACTGCTCACGTCGATGGGACCCACCCTCTGACAATATTTTGACAGACCGACCATTTCGTTGCAAATGCAACGGCACACAGCAGAAATATGGGGTATGATACATACGCGGCCAGAGATGGCGGCGTATGTTTGCGTTTTGGGGCCCTGTGGCATAAAACGGGCGCCCGTTTAAAAAGAGAGAGAGGGAATTTTTGTGAAGAGAGTACTGTCTGCGCTGCTGGCGCTTTCGCTGGTGACCCTTTTGTTTGCCGGCTGCGGCGAAAAAGACACCGGTGACAAGGGAAATGTCTCCTCGGGGCAGGAGGCGACCACCACCATTCGCCTGGGCGGCCTGAAGGGCCCCACCTCTATGGGTATGGTCAAACTGCTTTCTGACGCCGAGGAGAAAAAGAGTGAGAGCCAGATCGAGTTCACGATGGCCGGATCGGCCGACGAGCTGACCCCCAAGCTGCTCAAGGGAGAGCTCGATATTTTGGCAGTACCGGCCAACCTGGGGGCCATCCTCTATAACAACTCTGAGGGGGCGGTGGAGTTTTTGGCCATCAATACCCTCGGTGTGATCTACATCACCGAAAAAGGCGGCAACACGGTAAACAGCTGGGCCGACTTAAAGGGCAAGACCATCTATGCCACCGGTAAGGGCTCCACGCCGGAGTACGCGCTCAACTACCTATTACAGCAAAACGGTCTTGACCCGGCCACCGATGTGACGGTGGAGTGGAAGAGCGAGCCCACCGAGGTGGTGGCCCAGATGGCCACCCAGGACCAGGCTATCGCCATGCTGCCCCAGCCGTTCGTAACGGTGGCCAGCACCCAGATCGCCGATCTGCGGGTGGCGCTGGACCTGACCGGAGAGTGGGACAAACTGGATAACGACAGCCAGTTCATCACCGCCGGGCTGATCGTGCGGCGGGAGTTTGCCGAGAAGTACCCCCAGCAGTTACAGAAATTTTTAGAGGAGTACAAAGCCTCGACCGACTATGTGAACCAGAACGTGGAGGCGGCCGCGCAGTTGGTGGAGAAGTACGATATCGTCAAGGCGCCCATCGCCCAGAAGGCCATCCCCTACTGCAATATCACCTATATTGACGGCAGCGAGATGAAGACCGCTCTGAAGGGTTATTTACAGGTGCTGTACGACCAGAACCCTGCCTCGGTCGGCGGCAAACTGCCGGCTGACGATTTCTACTATGAAAAATAAACTGTTCTGGCAGCGCGCCGGTGCAGTGCTGTTTGCCTTAGTGCTGTGGCAATTTGCCGCTATGGCACTGGGGCAACAGCTGCTTTTGGTGACCCCGGTAAAGGTGGCCGGACGACTGGCCGAGCTGGTGCGCGAGAGCGCATTTTGGCAGACGGTGGGCTTTAGTTTTTGGCGCATCGTGGCCGGCTTTTTGCTGGCCCTGATTGCCGGGGCGGTACTGGGGGCGCTGTCGGCCCGGGTACACGCTATCGAGGTGCTGCTGTGGCCGTTCATCGTGGCGGTAAAGTCGGTGCCTGTCGCCTCTTTCATCATCCTCAGCCTGATCTGGCTGCAGGCCAGCAGCTTGTCGGTATTCATCTCGTTTTTGATGGTGTTTCCGGTGGTGTACTTTAACACCTTACAGGGCATGCAGGCCACCGACCGGCAGCTGGTGGAGATGGCCCACCTGTTTAAAGTACCTTGGCGCCGCCGGCTGCTGTACATCTACCTGCCGCAATTACAGCCGTTTTTGCTCTCGGCCTGCAGCGTGGCACTGGGCATGTCGTGGAAGGCGGGCATCGCCACCGAGGTCATCGGCATCCCATCGGGGTCGATCGGGGAGCAGCTATACGAGGCCAAGGTATACCTGAGCACCGCCGATCTGTTATCGTGGACGGTGGTCATCGTGCTGGTGAGCGTGCTGTTTGAAAAACTGTTTATCACCTTACTGAAACGGGCCTTTGCCGGATTGGAGCGACTGTGAGCGATATCGTATTGCGCGGCATCACCAAGCGCTTTGGCGACAAGGTGGTGCTCGAGGATCTAAACGCCCGCTTTTTAAAGGGGCAGACCAGCTGTATCATGGGTCCCTCCGGCTGCGGCAAGACCACCCTGCTACAGCTGCTGATGGGTTTTTTGACGCCCGACGAGGGGACGATCACCGGCGTGCCGAAAAAAAAGAGCGCCGTGTTTCAAGAGGACCGGCTGTGTGAGCCGTTTACAGCGGTCTCGAACATAAAGATGGTACTGGGGCGCACGGCCGATACCGGGCGTATACGCGACCACCTGCGGCAATTGGGGCTGGAGGAAGCGGCGCTCGACAAGCCGGTACGGGACTTTAGCGGCGGTATGAAACGGCGGGTATCGATCGCGCGGGCGGTGCTGTTTGGCGGCGAAGTGCTGTTTTTAGACGAGCCCTTTAAGGGGTTGGACGCCGCCACCCGCGAGCAGGCTATGGATTACGTAAAGCGCCACACAAAGGGCAGCACCGTGCTGCTCATCACTCACGACCAACAAGAGGCCCGGAAGATGGGCGGACAGCTGCTGGCTATGGCGCAGAGAGGAGAACCGTGATGGAGATAACGACCCGGTCGGAGGTACTGGAAGTTTTGCGCATGGACAGAAGCCGCTTTGAAAGCGAGATCTTGCCGGCGGCGGGTGCGGCACTGGACGCCCAGAAAGGCGGACAGCTGCGGGTGACCTCGATGCTGGGGTACTCGAACATCTGCAAAAACAAGTGCCTGTACTGCGGCATGCGGGCGGGCAACACCGGGGTAAAGCGCTACCGAATTGCCCCGGCCGAGATCGTGGCCGCCGCCAAAATGGCTGCAGAGAGCGGGTTTGGCCGCATTTTTCTCATTTCGGGAGAGGACCCGGGCGCCCACTTTGAGGACCTGCTGTACATAGTGGAGCAGATCCACGCGCTGGGGCTCTACCAGAGCTTGGCCTGCGGTGAGTACAGCGCCCAGCAGTATGCCCAGCTGCGGGCGGCCGGGGCCGACGAGTACGTGATGAAATTTGAGATGTCGGACCCCGAGACGTTTGACCGGCTCAATCCCTCTACCAACTTTGCCCAGCGCATGGCGGCCATTGAGGCGGTGCAGGCAAGCGGTATGAAGCTGGCCTCGGGCAACATCGTGGGCTTTCCCGGACAGGATATAGAGCAGCTGGCTGACGACATCATGCTGATGAAAGAGTTACAGATCAGCTGGGCGCCGGTCATCCCCTACATGCCGGCCATGGGCACCCCGCTGGCCGCTGAAGGCGGGCGGGGCGACCTGCTGACCAACCTGAAGGAGATCGCTCTTTTGCGGCTGATGATACCGGGGGTGAACATCACCGCCCAACAGCCGGGAGAGGACTTGAAAAACGGGCTGGCCGACGAGCAGGGCAACCTGGATGCTATCGCCGCCGGAGCCAACGTGCTGTTTTGCGACCTGCTGCCCGAGACCATGGCCGGCGATTTTCGAGTCATCGATCACCGCAACGTCACCGGTACGGCCCACTTATACCAGATCGCCGAGAAGAGCGGCTTAGAGCTGGATTTTGGGGTGTAAGGTCCCTGATATATCATCTTTAAAAAGGAGAGATCGCCTGCTGAGGCGATCTCTCCTTTTTATGATACATCTGAAATATTTATGGGTTTATCTAGCTGCCGATCGTCACCTCTTTTTTTGCAGAAAGACGGCTGTCAAATTCTTTTGACAGTAGTTTTTTGACCATGTCAACAGTTCTTGCTGGACCTGACGTGTTACGAATGTTAAGCTGGTCAAAAGCCTGGTATACAGGCAGGTGATATGAGGAGTGTAACGGCATGGATATCGGCAATCAAATAAAAAAGTTTCGGACCAATTTACAGCTCTCTCAGGAGATGCTCGCTGAAAAGATGTGTGTTTCAAGACAGACCGTATCTAACTGGGAGACCCAAAAAAGCTATCCGGACATCCACCGTTTGCTACAGCTCGGCGCGCTGTTTCAAGTTTCTCTGGACCAGTTGCTCGAGGGAGATATTGAGCGCATGCGACAGCAGGTCGAGCAAAAAGAGATAGATAAACTCAATCGATACAGCGCTGTATATGCGGTCTTTTTGCCCGTTACTGTACTTGCTGCTGTGCCGCTGGTCAAATGGTGGGGACTTGGTGGTGCGCTGCTGTGGACCGTGTTACTGGGGGCTACCCTGATTTTTGCCCTGCGTCTCGAACGCTTAAAAAGGCGCCACGATATCCAGACCTATAGGGAGATCGTGGCCTTTATGGAGAATCGGCCGTTAAACGGCGAGCGGAAACAGCAGAAATTGGGCAAACGACCTTACCAAAAAATCCTGCTAGCCATAGGCAGCGCTGTTTCTGCTCTGCTGCTATGTGCGGTGCTATGGAGCCTTTTTTCTCATTGATCGGTGTATCGGCGACACCGGCATACCTCAAAGGCCATACCTGTAAACACCGGCTCTCGCCACTCGGATCATGCGGCCGGCACCGCCCCGGTGCCGCCCTGGATAGGTGCACCACCAGCGGATGTGCCCGGCGCTTTTGCTGTGGCAGGTCATCCGAGATTTTGCAGGATCTCGCGGTAGCGGGCGGTGGCCAGCGAGCTGGGCTGCCCCTTTTTGCAAAAGGACAGACCGGCCAACTTGGGAACTACCCGCTCGACGACGATCTGGCCGTCGACCGTTTTTTCTTGTAGGGCGTGAAAGGCCTCTAAAAAACGGCGGTCCCCCCGCACGGCAGGCAAGTGGGACAACACGTAGACGTATAAAAACAAATTGTAGCCCCGGAAGGGGTACTCCACCTGCATAAACCGGCTGCCGATCCCATAGTGGCAGGGGCCGATGGGCTTTTTGATATCCCAGTGAGCCAGCAAAAACTTCGCCGCCCGCTCCAGCGCCGGCTGACAGTCACACCGGCCGCTGCGCCGCAGTGCGTCCAGCGCTATGAGCGTGGGGTAGGGGTTGGAGTACGCGGTCTCGGGCCCGCGGCCAAAGAAGTATTTCTCGCAGCGCCAGCCTCCGTCGGGCTGCTGAGTATCGAACAGGTGCTGCATCGTCACCTGCAGACGCGGGTGACAGCTCTGCCCCAGCTGGCACAGGACCTGGGCGGCATGGGCTGTTTGGCAGGGAAAGATAGCGCCTTTGGGGTAGAGACGAAAGCGGCCGTCAGGGCGCTGACAGTTCCACAGCAGCGCGGCGGCGGCCTGCAAGTCGGGGTCTTGCGGCTCTACGCCCAGCTCCAGCAGGTACTGCATACACTCCAGCATATTAAAGGGCGAGCCCTTGAGCAGCCGGTGGTCCGGCGTGGTCCAATAGTCTCCTCCCTGGTCGTGCCGGTGGGCGCGTATCGCCTCTACATCGGCGGCAAACAGCTCGTCTACTGCCACGAAGATCATCTCCCCTCTTTTTCGGGCGCCACTGACACCCGAAAAGCTCCTTTTTTATGCGTATACCTTGTTCAGCCGGTATGTGTGGTGTGAAAAAGTCGACTGCCGGGGGCAGCCCATGCCGACAGGTATAAAAACAGACGGTGTGCCGAAACGGTGCACCGCCTGTTTTTTTATGTATGGGTGAATGTGCCGGCCGGCGCTACTTTTGCACCTGGGTGTTGGGGTAGCGCTGCTGGAGCACGGCATCGCTGTAGTGGGTGTCTAAAAACACGGCCAGCGGGTCGGCGGCGACAACACCTTCGCGCCGCTGGGCCTGACGGCCCACCGCCATAAAGGAGAGGCCCATATTGACGGCCATAAAGATGGCCACGGCCACTGTGAGCCAGCCGGCCTGCTGCTGCAGAATACGGCTGATGAAAGCATCTAACCGCGGGTAGAGCACCCGGATCCAAAACAGGCCCAGCGCGCCCCAGCCCAGAGCATAAAACAGATTGACCCGGCCGCCGATGCTGAAAGGCAGATGACTGTATTCCCACGAGACGGTGCCCAGCAGGCGCTCCTCGATATAGCTGTAGGCAAACTCGTACCCGGCACCCAACAGCGCCCCGCAACCAAACAGCCACAAGTTGCCCCGGTGCTCTACCGCTGTGAGCAGCACCGTGAGCAGCACGGCCCCAATGCCGTATACCGGATTAAAGGGACCATACAGCACGCCGGCCCGGCTCTGTACGGTGCCGGTGGTGAGTACACACCACAGTGTCTCTACGACCACACCGCCCAGACTGCCGGCCATAAACAGCCAAAACAGCTTGGCGGGTGTGAGCTTGCCTACCTGTGTTTGCCGTTGCATGGATCTATTTCTCCTCTCGCATGTATTTGTTTGCATGTAGTACTCAGCGGATGGTGCTGCTGGGCAGCCGCCCTAAAAAGCGATACACCACGGCGGCACTTACGGCCAAACCGGCCGACAGCACCAGCAGCGAAAACAGCCACAGCGGTACCGCGCGCAGTGCCAGCGTGACGGCCAGAGACCCGGCGCACACCGCCGCGCTGGCCCCGGCCACCGCCCCCAGTAACAGCCGGGGGAGCAATTTGCAGTTTGACATGATCGGTTATTCCCCTACTCTAAATTGAGTTTGTGTTTGAGCAGATAGTTGGTGGCGATGAAACAGGCCACCCCAATAACTGCCGAGAGACCTATGGTGGAGAGCATGAGCCCATGCAGGAAATTGATGGGCGGTATAGCGGCGTTTAACATATCCAGCCCGCCCATGGCGATGCCCAGCACCATGATGACGCCGGTGGAGAGTATCTGTGTGGTCATGTACAGCACCACGTAGGCGCCGATGGAGCCCAGCAGCCGGTGACCGCGCACCTGGTGGCCGATGGCGATGGCGCAGTAGACCATGAAACCGCCCGATACCAGCCCCACCAACATGGCGATGATGGTCTCGATGACCAGCGGCAGCAGCTTGGCCTGATACACCTGCTCGAACATCCACACCAGCTGGTGTAAGAGGTGGCCGATGGTGGCGAGCACCTCGCGGTTCCAGACCAAGATCAGGATAGACAGCAGCACGACGGCGACGGTGGCGATGCTCCAGACGGTGGCGGTGATGAATTTGGACCAGATGTGGCTGGCCGGCGAGACCGGCAGCGTGTTCATGAGGTAGCCCTCATCGCCCAGCAGGTTTTTGTAAAAGCGCTGTATCATCACCACAAAGCCCACTACGAACACGGCGATGAGTACGCAGACATAGAGGATGATGCTCAGGCCGGCCAGTGTATCCATAAACGATATCTGGCTCTGCAGCACCAATAGCCCCTTAGAGACCAGTGTGAGCAGCAGCACTGCGCCGAACATGGGCAGGTAGATGCGGCTGGTGGCTTTAAACTCGTGTTTTATCAGTTTGCCTAGCATTTGAATACCTCCCGGAACAGACCGTCGACCGATTTGCCCTGCTTTTCGCGGATGTCTTCCACCGCCGCCTGCAGCATGACCTGGCCGTCTTTGATGAACACCACATCGTCGAGGATCTGCTCTACGTCGGCGATGAGATGGGTGGAGATGAGCACGGTGGCATTTTCGTCGTAATTGGAAATGATGGTCTGCAGGATGTAGTCCCGCGCGGCCGGATCTACGCCGCCGATGGGCTCATCCAGCAGGTAGAGCTGGGCGCGGCGGCTCATGACCAGGATGAGCTGTACCTTTTCTTTGGTGCCTTTAGACATGGTCTTAAAGCGCGCCCGCGGGTCGATCTGCAGGCGGCTGAGCATATCATAGGCCCGCTCTTTGCTAAAGTCGGGGTAAAAGTCGACGAACATGTCGATGGCGTCGTCGACCTTCATCCAGTCGCTGAGATAGGTGCGCTCGGGCAGGTAGGAGACGATGCGCTTGGTCTCGATGCCCGGGGCGAACCCGCCGATCTGTATTTGGCCGGCGGTGGGGCAGAGCACCCCACTGAGTATTTTGATCAGTGTGCTCTTACCCGAACCGTTAGGCCCCAAAAGGCCGATGATACGGCCCTTGGGCAGCGCCAGATTGACCCCCCGCAGCGCCTGTTTGATACCGTAATTTTTGGTGAGGCCGCTGATCGACACGATAAGATCCATATCCCTCTATCCCCTCTCTGCTACGGCGCGTTCCATCAGCGCCACGATCTCGACCCGTGAAAAACCCAGGTCAGCCATTTTGTTTAAAAAAGCCTGCGCCTGCTCCAGCGCGATGTCTTCCCGCATTTTTTGTATCCTCCCCGCGTCTTCGGTAATGAAGCGGCCGCTGGTGCGCTGGGCGTACACCAGATCGCTGCGCTCGAGCTCGGTCAGCGCCTTTTGCATGGTGTTGGGGTTTACCCCCGCCTCCTGCGCCAGATCCCGCACCGAGGGCAATTTATCCCCCGGGCGGTACACGCCGGTGATGATGCGCTGGCGGATCTTGTCCGCCAGCTGGATGTAGATAGGCCGGTCATTTTTTATCTCCCACATCTGGCCACCTCCCGATGTACCACTGTACTAAGTCGTTAATACAATAATACAGCTGTGCAGATCGGTTGTCAAGCGCTTATCAAAGATTTTATCAAAAACTGTCGCCAGCGGCGGCGGCAGCGCGTTTTAGCCGGTAACGGCACTACACCGATACACAAAAAAGCCGGCCGCAGTGCGGCCGGAACACATTTTACTCGCTTTTATTGCAGGGGCCATCCCCCTCTGCTGCCGTTTTATTGCGGCCCAGGTTCCACTCGATGCCCCGCCCGTAGTGCTGAAGCAAAAAGGCGTTTGTCTGCGAGAAGTGGCGACAGCCGAAAAAGCCGCGAAACGCCGACAGCGGGCTGGGGTGGGGCGCGCGCAGGATCAGGTGCTGGCGGCCCTTGATCAGCGGCGCTTTGCGGCCGGCATCGCTGCCCCACAGCAGAAACACTATCGGCTCGGGCCGCTGACCGAGTTTGGCGATGACCGCATCGGTAAAGCGCTGCCAGCCAAATTCGCGGTGGCTGCCCGCCCGGCCCCGCTGCACCGTGAGGCAGCTGTTGAGCAGCAGCACCCCCTGCTCTGCCCAGGGGCCCAGGTAGCCGGTATCGGCCGGGGGGATGCCCAGATCGTCATACAGCTCCTGGTAGATGTTTTGCAGCGAGGGGGGAATGGGCATACCCGGCGCCACCGAAAAGCTCATCCCCTGCGCCTGGCCGGGGCCGTGGTAGGGATCTTGCCCCAGGAGTACCACCCGCACCTGTTTATAGGGCGTCTTTAAAAAAGCGGTGAACACCTGGCCCCGGGGCGGGTAGACGGTGGCGGTGCGGTAGGCCTGCTGCACCCGCTGCACCAGCTGTTTAAAATAGGGGGCCGCCAGTTCATCGGCCAGCGCCTCGCTCCAATCGCCCAACTTTTCGTACATTGGATCTCCTCCCCGTCCTCGGTAAAAGTGAAACTGCCCCTATCATAGCACGGGCGGACGGCGGCTGTAAACCTATATGGCCGGGGTCGATCGGTGGCAGATCGTGGCAGCTGATCGTCCCTCTGCGTTGCATTTTAGCGCGAATTATACTATAATAAGGCAGTTCTTATGCACTGGGGCCCTCACGGTGACAGCTGTCGCCGTGAGGGCCCGGCAAAGGCGGCTACCGCCGCCCGGTACAGAAAGGAGTGACCGCAATGTCCAGACCAGACAGGGGTTCTGACCCCTTTGACATTTTGGATACAGGCAGTGGCGACACCGGCCTGACTGGCGACTTTACCCCCGGCGCCCCCCGCCGGACCCCGACCGATGGCGCCGACAACACCCGCACGTATCAGCCGGCCCCCAGCGCCCCCTATACCCAGCCAACAGAGGCGCGCACCCGCGAGATACCCGGCGGGGAGGAGAGCGGTGAAGACGCACAGGAGGCCGACGGCCAGAGTGGTCGCAGCCGCAAAAAAAGACAGAAAAAAGGTGATCGAGTGAAACACGGCGAACCCAAACAGAAAAAGGCAAAGAAAAAACACGGTATCCTCTTTAAAATAGGCATTACGCTGCTGGTGTTGGTGCTGCTGGTCGGCGCTGCCGGCGGCTACCTGATCTGGGATATGACCAAAGGACTGGATTCCCAGAAATTGGATAAGGGAAAGCTGGGCATCACCACCGGTCTGGACAGCAAGGTGAAAAATATCGCCCTGTTTGGTGTGGATTCCCGCGACAGCAGCACCAACTCCCGTTCTGACTCGATCATGATCTTGTCGGTGGACAAGGCGCACAACAAGGTGAAGGTATCCTCCATCATGCGCGACGCCTATGTCAACATCCCCGACCGCGGCTACGACAAGATCACTCATGCCTATGCCTTTGGCGGGCCGGAGCTGGCCATTCGCACCCTCAACGAAAACTTTCAGCTGGATATCGCCGACTACGCCACCGTCAACTTTAACGACATGGCCGAGATCGTCGACGCGGTGGACGGCGTGACGCTGGAGATATCTGACGAAGAGGCGGAAAACGCCAATAACAGCATCGCCGAGCAGTGCCAGATCGCCGGCAAAGACCCCAGTGCCTATTATTTCTCGGGCGGGGGCACCTACCAGATGAACGGCATTCAGGCAGTTGCCTACTCCCGTATCCGCTATGTGGGCAACGGCGACTTCGGCCGCACCGAGCGCCAGCGCGAAGTGCTCTCGGCCATCTTCTCCAAGGCGCTGAACATGTCTCCGCTGGAGTACCCCGGTATGGTCAAGCAGCTGCTCTCGCTGACCACCACCTCGATCGGTTTTGACACGGTGATGGCCTACGGCCCCATGATGCTGGGCAAACCCACTTTTGAGACCAGCCGCTTCCCCTGCGATGGCGACTACTGGGGAGACATGTCGACCGGTACCTACTACATGATGTTTGACGAGGAGACCACTGTGCAAAAGCTGCACGACTTTATCTATAACGATGTGGCGCCCGCGTGATAACGGGCTAAAAGAAAAAGGGGGGCCCCGATCGGGGTCCCCTTTTTGTGAGAAGGAAAAACACTTGCAGTGTTGTGGCCAAAATAAACCTTGGCCCTTAGATCATTTAGGGCAGTCGCCTGCCGGACAGACGGGCAAACAGGTCGGAGAATATTTTTTCGCGGTGCACCGCATAGGCACAGGCCATGCTGTGGCCGGCGGGGCGCACTTCATAGTAGCCGCTGTAGCTGGGCGGCCAGGCCGGCAGTATCTGGGTATCTACCATGTCTTTGCCCATCAGCCAGGAGACCGGAGCGATATCCCAGATGATGCGGTTCCACTGGGGCCCCTGGCAGTAGAGGGCGGCCTCTTTGGCGGTGAGGTCGCACAGGTAGTTGCAAAAGGCGTTTTGTCCCCGCAGCGCCGCCTCCAGCTCGGGGCCGGTGACCGCCAGCTGTTCGCACACACCGGCACAGGGAAACTGCACCAGTGGCACTTTGCTGGCAAACACGGCCCGGGCGGCGGCGATATCCTGCACCAAGTTAAACTCACGGGTGTTGGGCCAGTGGCGGCTATGGCCGCCCAGCCAGAGCACTACGATGTTGTCGCGGATAGCCGGACGGCACAGCAGCGCTGAGGCCACGTTGGTGATAGCGCCGATCGCCACCACGTACAGCGGATCTTCTGGTAGGCGGCGCTCTGCCAGATCGATGATCTTCTGCGCGCCCGGCGATAATACCGGCGTCTTCTCGTCGGGCAAAAAGCTTTCGGCGCCCAGGTAGACGTCTTTTTTTCGCTGTGGACAGCCGAGCAGTTCCAGCACGTGAAGGATCTCGCGGTAGCTGCGCTGCATGCCCTGCGCAGGGCTTTCTGCTTTGATATTATGAAAAGGGGCGGCGGTGATAGCCTGTATGCGTACCCGGTCGGGGGCGCATAACAGCCAAGCTAGCGCGTACTGATCGTCGATCTCGTTGTAGGCGTCGGTATCTACTACCGCGTCGACCGTGCCGGTCGGGGGCTGTAATCTGCTCTGTAGCCAGCGGTCGCGGACCAGGTCCCGGTCCGGCTCGCGGCCATAGCCGCAGTCGAAGTAAGTCTGTAGCAGCGGGGGATATCTCACGGTGTTTTTCCCCCTTTACGGCTTGACCGCGTTGCGCATCTGGGCAAAGGTCTCCTGCTCCATGCCGTAAGCAGTTTTGACGGTGATGGCGCCGCTGGCGATCTGGTCGGCGACCTGCTGCACCTCATCGCGAACCGGCTGCGGGACCGTTTGCCGGTAGTAGTCGTTATCGGCCAGTACGGTGGCCCCCTGCTTGACGCCCCACTTCTCCATGGTGCCGAAGGCGATGTTGCCATCCAAGCTATCTTTGATTATATTGTAGAGGGAGACATCGTTGCGCTTGAGCATAGAGGTGACGATGACATCGGCCACCTTGGGATTTGACTCGAGGAAGTAGGCCCGCTGGTCGGCGTCGACCCCGATCGCTCTGGCGCCGCCGCGGTCGACGCAGGCCTCGAACACGCCCAGCCCGGCACCGCCGGCCACCTGGTGCAGCACATCGGCCCCCTGATCCATCTGCAGGTAGGCCAGCTCTTTGGCCTTGGGCGAATCGGTGAAGCCGCCCACATAGGAGATGGCCACCTTGGCGTTGGGGTCGGCGTACTGGACGCCCTGGATGTAACCCACCAGAAAATCGTTGATGCCCACAGCCTCGGTGCCGCCCACCAGGCCGGTGACCCCGCTGGCAGACAGCCGCTGGGCCAGCACACCGGTCAAAAACTCTCCCTGGTGCTGCAGATAGGCCACCACAAACACGTTGGGCATCGTCAGCTCGTACACCGGGTCGATATCGAAGGCGACGAACTTGGTATCGGGGAAGTCCTCGTAGCACTTCTCCAGGAACTCGATCATCTCGTTGCCGCTGAAGATGACCATGTCATAGCTGCCGGCCGCATCCTGCAGCGTGGGCTCCATACGGGATTTGTTGTCGGCCCCGTACTCCACCGCCTTGACTTCGAGGCCGAATTCTTCACCGGCCTTTTTTACGCCTTCCCAGGCCACGTCATTAAAAGATTTATCGCCCAGGTTGGAGCAGAGATAGGCGATCTTCTTGATCTCTTTTTGCTCCTGAGCACCGTTTTTACCGCCGCAGCCGGACAGGCTGCCCAGGCAGAGCACTGCTGCCAGCAGCACCGCCAAATACTTTTTCATAATGTGTCCTCCCTTTTTTTCTGTGAGGTGATCTTTGCGTGCAAACTGTTTACGAGATCCTGCGGCAGCACCGGCTGCTGGATCACTTTTTTAAAGTAGAGCTTTCGGCCGGGCAGCTGATCTACCGCTCGGGCGATCTGGTGCAGACCGTATACCTCATTCTCGACGGCGAGGTGGTGACCCGGCTGCCCACCCCGGACGGCGGATACCGCAGCCGGCTCTGCTGGGGGCCGGGTACGCTGCTGGGCCAGATCGAGGCGCTGGTGGCTTACCCCAACCAGCCCGACACCTTTGCCAGCACCGACGCGGTGCTGCTGGGTACCCCGGTAGCTGATTTTTTGCAGATGGTACACAGCTGTAACGACCTGTGCTACTATCTGGCCTGCCACAACGCCCGCGGTATGGCCGATGGGTTCATGCGTTCGCTGTACCACCGGCCCCGGTCAGTCAGGGCCAGACTGGCCGACTACCTGTTAAAAAATGCCGCTCCAGATGGCCTGTGTCAGCGGGCCGAAGACACCGCCGAGGTGCTGGGCACCACCCCCCGCACAGTGCGCAAATACCTGCAGCAGTTACAGGAAAAAGGGGCCATCATACGGCGGGACGGGCGGGTATATGTCGGTGATGCCGACATATTGCGGCAGTGTGCCGGCCGGGACCGGTGAACCGGCTACGGCGGTAATAGCAAGTTCAAAAGCGCTTTTGTGCCTTCAGTATACCGCCCCCACCAGCTGGGCTGGATGTCCATGGACCCGTTATCGTGCACAAATATCCAGCATATTTTTGTGTAATAATCGAATAAGCCCTCTGCTTTTTACAGAATGCAGAGGGCTTATTTGCAAGTTTTCTTTCTCTAAACTTTCAAATCCTGCTATTTTCTGGCGTATATATCAGGCACCAGGAACTATTCAGCCGGGCCCCCTGACAATGAAAATCCCTGTATCTGCGCAGTTTGCACCGTTTTAAAGGGCTGCCTACAAAATCGTTTTTGGAAAATAGATTTCCTGCAAAAAATAATTGACGGTACCTTTGTGCATCTGTATAATAAAAACATCAGAAATTTAGCTTTTTGCACAGCTCACAGCTGGATTACAAACTATGCAACAAGGGAGAGAACGTTATGTTAGGGCTTTCAAATATCGCGGCCAACTTCCCCGCCTCGGGTATTCGCGCCATGTTCGACGTGGCGGCTAAATACCCCGGCTACGCCAATCTCTGTAACGGTGAACCCAATTTTGAGACTCCGGACAACATCAAGGAGGCGGCTATCCGGGCCATTCGCGACGGCCAGACCCGCTATGCGCCGGAGGCCGGCACCATGGAATTCAGGCAGGCGGTGGCCGACAAGTACACCCGCCAGTTTGGCCGCACCTACGGGCCGGAAAACGTGTGTGCCTCGCTGGGCGGCGTAGAGGGCGTAATGCTGACGCTGATGGCTATTATAGACCCCGGCGACGAGGTGCTCATCCCCGACCCGTCGTACACCTGTTATCCCGGCCAGGTGGAGGTGCTGGGCGGCAAAGTGGTGCGGGTACCGGTGTACGAAGCAGACGGCTTTAAACTGACACCAGAGACGCTGGAGCGGTACATCACCCCCAAGACCAAGGCAGTCATCGTCAATTACCCCAATAACCCCATCGGCTCGATGCTGACCCCAGAGGCCGCCGAGGGGCTGGCCGACGTTATAGAGCGGCACGGCCTGTACGTCATATCTGACGAGGTGTACGAGGCCATCGTTTTTGACGGCAAAAAGCACTACTCGCTGGCCCAGGTGGAGCGCATCAAAGACCAGGTGATCGTGGTCAACTCGCTCTCGAAGACCTATGCCATGACCGGGTGGCGGATCGGCTACTGTTTGGGCAGCGCCGAACTCATCTTCCACATCGGCCAGATGCAGCAGTCGCTGGCCGCCTGCCTGCCCACCTTTGTGCTGGCTGCCGGTACCGAGGCCATCAGCGGCCCGCAGGATGCCGTAGAGGCTATGGCCAAAGAGTATGCCGCCCGCCGCGATATCCTCATGCAGGGGCTGTCGGGCTTGCCCAAAATAAAGCTCTTCCACACCGAGGGGTCGTTTTGCACCTTTATCAATGTAAAAGAGCTGGGCAAGCGTTCGGAGGAGATCGCCATCGACCTGATCGCCAAAGCCGGGGTGCTGACGGTGGGCGGCCAGGCCTTTGGCCGGATGGGCGAGGGATATCTGCGGGTGTGCTTTGCCAACTCGCAGGAAGTCATCCGCGAAGGGGTATCCCGCATCAGCCAGTACATCCACTCTATTGCCTGACCGGCAGGCAGCTTGCCCCCCTGTCCATCTGCCTGCAGATGTGCGGATATACCGGCTTGACCAAGCCCTGCGACCACATCGACCACATAGAAAAAAGGAGACGACTATGGCCTACAAGGCACTTTTCACCCAGCCATACAGTGCAGCTGAGATGCAGCGTGTAGCCGAGCTGGGTATCGACGCCACCTACATCGATGAATCGGCATTTTCGGAACCCGGTTTTTCATTGCCGGAGCAGCTGCGAGATATCGACCTGCTGGTGGGATACAACCCGTTCGTCGGGCTTGACCTGGACCAGCTGCCCGCTCTCAAATTCATCCAGCTGGTGAGCGTGGGCTTCAACCACGTGCCCGCCGGCGACATCCAGCGGCTGGGTATCGATATCGCCCACAACGTGGGGGCCACCCGCTTCCCCATCAGCGAATGGGTGCTCTGCCAGCTGCTGCAGATCTACAAAAAGGCCAAGGTGTTCTGCCGCCAGCAGCAGGTCCACCAGTGGCAGGTGCAGACCGATATATTGGAGCTCACCGGCAAGACGGTCACCTTTTTGGGGGCTGGCAACATCGCTGTAGAGACCGCCCGCAAACTAAAGGCCTTCGACTGCCACACCCAGGCCCTGAACCTGAATGAGGACCCGGTAGAAAACATCGATGAGGTCATCGATATTGCCAGGATCGACGAGGTGCTGCCCCACAGCGATATCGTCATCAGTGCGCTGCCGGCCACCAAAGAGACGTTTCACCTGCTAAACGGCGACCGGCTGCGGGCGATGAAAGACACGGCTGCGCTGGTAAATATCTCTCGCGGTACGGTCATCGACCAGCAGGCGCTCACCGAAGTGCTGCGCAACGGCAAGTTCCGCGGCGTGGCACTGGATGTGTTTGAGCAGGAGCCTCTGGATGCAGGCGACCCGCTGTGGGATATGGAGAACGTCTACATCACCCCCCACAACGCCATCTTTTCAGATCTGAGCGCCAGCCGGGTGTTTGAGTTGGTGTATGGCAATCTGGCCCATTTTGTAAGGGGAGAACCGGTAGAACACCCGGTACATTTTGACCGGGGCTACTGACGCTGGCCGCCTAAAAGACCGATCATCTAAATTACCTGTACCTGACCCCGTCCGCGGAGACGATCCCCGGACGGGGCAGTACTTTTGCCGCCGAGGCGGCCGAGAGGAGGACGAGATGGCAGCACCTATTTTGATATCGGGAGCTATGGACTGTGAGATCGACTACTTTTTAGAAGAACTCGCCGGCAGTACTCATCGGCAGATACACGGCTTTGACTTTTGGCAGGGTTCTTTACAGGGGCTGCCGGTGGTGGTGAGCCAGACCCGGGTGGGGATGGTAGCCGCCGCTATCGCCACCGCTGTTGGGTTGTCGGCATATATGCCGTCCGCCGTTATCAATCAGGGCACGGCCGGCGGCCACCGCCGCGACTTAAAGGTGGGCGATATCGTGATCGGGCGGGCCTGTGTGCCGATAAACGGGCTGGAGATGCCCGCCCGGAGCGAGGGGCAGGGCTGTGCCCCGCTCGAGTGGACACCAAACCACCGCACGATCTCACACCTGAGCGACCGGGCGCTGTGCGACCTGTTTGCCAGCACGCCCTATACCGGCGGGCAAAAGCGGTTGGGGGTGTTGGGCTGCGGGGATCTTTTCTCGCGGGAGATGGACCGCATCGACTGGTTGCAGGCCACTTTTGGCGAGGACTGTGAGGACATGGAGACCTATGCCGTACAGCAGGCCTGCCAGCACTTTGGCGTGCCGTTTGCCGGGGTGCGCATCATCTCGAACAACGAGCGCACGCTGGACCCCTACGACCGCTCCACCGCGCGGACTCTGCAGCAATTCGTCTGCCGGGCGCTGGCAGACTGGCCGGCGCACTAGATCGTGCAGCGCAATACCAAAATAGGAGCGGGAGCCGTGGATCACACCACCGCTCCCGCTCCTATTTTTTATCTGATCGGTCTCACTTTTTACGGTCTTTCTGTCTGTCAGCGAGCTGGTCTACTCGTATTTACTCGCCCAGGATACGCCTGTTCTCGCTCTGGTAATAGGCTGCCGCCTGGCGGTTGGGGTAACCGCTGTCGGTGCGCGCAGCGCGGGTGCCCGACAGGCGGGTAAACAGCTGGTTGGCCGGCAGATCTTCATCATAGCGGGGCCGCTCTTCAAAAGTCACCTCGTCGATGTGGCCGCAATGGGGCCGGTGGGGCAAATTTTCAAATGTGGTGTCTTCACAGCCCACACATTTGCCGCAGTAGCCGTTGACATGGTAACGACAGCCGGTATTTCGGCAGCGGCAGCTGTTGCCGCCGGTGCAGCACACGTAGCTGCAGTCGCAGCAGTCTCCACACTCGCAGGTCTCATCGTCTTCACAACCACAGCCACAGCCGCAGCCGGTATTGCCGCAGGTATTGGCGGTACCGCAGGCGCCCTGACTGCTCTCGCCGTCACAGCTCATGCCCGGGGCGCCGCGGCCACACACGTCGCAGGGGTCTTCACAGCAGCACCGGCAGCAGCAACCGCCAGTTCCGCCCGTCTCACCGCCGGTGCCGCCGGTAGAGCCGGTATCGGAGCAGTGACACACGCCGTTTTCGTCCAGATAGCCGTGGCAGTAGCCGTCGGCGTCTACGCAGCCGGTACCGCCGCCAGTTCCGCCCGTCTCACCGCCGGTGCCACCGGTAGAGCCGGTATCGGAGCAGTGACACACGCCGTTTTCGTCCAGATAGCCATGGCAGTAGCCGTCGGCGTCTACGCAGCCGGTGCCGCCGCCAGTTCCGCCCGTCTCGCCGCCGGTGCCACCGGTAGAGCCGGTATCGGAGCAGTGGCACACGCCGTTTTCGTCCAGATAGCCGTGGCAGTAGCCGTCGGCGTCTACGCAGCCGGTACCACCGCCAGTTCCGCCCGTCTCGCCGCCGGTGCCGCCGGTAGAACCGGTGTCAGAGCAGTGGCAGATGCCGTTTTCGTCCCAGTAACCGTGGCAGTAGCCGTCGGCATCGATACAGCCGGTGCCACCACCGGTACCGCCGGTGGGCTCACAGCTGCAGGTGCACTGACAGTTGCCGTTTTCATCGGTGTAACACCAGCAGGTACAGCCCTCACAGCCACAGGTACAGCCAGTAGGGCCGGTGGGACCGGTCGTGCCGGTGTCATCCCAGCAGTTTTGCGCGCCGCTGGGGGGGACTACACCGGCACAGCTGTTGTCGCAGCCGCTGGCACCACAGCCAAACAGGCAGCCATCCTGATCGTCACAGCAGCCGTCAGGGCCGCAGGGTCCGCTCCCACCGGTGCTGCCGGTGTCGCAGCCGCAATTGCAGCAGCTGCAGCAGTTACAGCTGCCACTTTCGGCGGCTTCCGGTTGGATAGGGCGATCGATGTCTGGGATGATGCTCTCCTCTGGCCCCGGCTCTATATAGGTGGGCTCGGGTTCAGGGATGGCGATGGGCTGCCGGTAAGTATCGGGTTCCTCCGCCACCGGAGCAGCGCGTTTTTGACGGCGGGGGCGGGGGTATTCCGGCGGTTGCACCGGTTCAAAGTCCTGTGGGTCGTGGGGGCGTTCCTCCTCCTCGTAGTAGCGGGTATAGGCTTCTACCTGGGCGGCGGTGTCCTCCTCGCGCAGCAGTTCTTCACAGCTCTTGTCTTTGGCGCGCTTGTAGAACCGGTCTTTGTCGCTGTAGTTTTTAATGCTGTCGTACACGCTCAGCAGCAGGTTTTTGACGCCGCCCGGTCCTTCCCCGGTCGGCAGACTGCGCCGGCTGTACGCCTCGGTGGCAAATGCCAGGGCGGGCCTTGCAAAAAAGTCAAACATAACACTCTCACCTTTGTCATATAAATTGTGCGGGCCCCAAGTGCGGGCAAAGGGCCGCGATTAACTGCCGACCCCGTCCCGCTCCGCCGGGCTGCCGCGCCCGACAGATGTGTGCCGGTATCAGGATCCTCTGTACAGTCTATTCCCACCCCGGCCATTGTGTCACAAACGCGTTTTGACCGCAGTTTGGCGGGCATTTTGGTGGCCGACGGTGTGTTTTGGCGATTGTAACCTTTTCTTAACTTATTTGTAACTGCTTTTTAGTTTTATTTACCCCCGACCCGTGTATAATGAAAATATAGAGAACAAACTCATCAAAGGAGGTCACGCACGTGAAAAAAGTCATCGGTATCCTGGCCGCAGTATTGATCTTAGGTTCACTTATCGCCATAGCGGGGGACAGACCCCGGGGAACTTTTTATGCCGGTGGCAGCCACAGTACCTCTGTGTGTGACACCATCTTTTAACAAAAGCCCTGACAGCACCCCAAAAACAGCATATGTAAATGTAAAGGAGGTGTGAATTCACCTCCTTTTTTCTTTTCAAAACCCTGTTGGCTGTGCTATAATAACATGCATATGGCCCGGTGTTTTTATGGACGGGCAATTTTTCGTGTAAGGTGGTACCTTCTTTGAAGAAGAAAGAGTTTAAGATCGCAGTACTGGTCCTGCTGGTAGTAGTGGGGCTTTCAGCCTGGGGCATCTTGGCCAAGGCACCGGTAGTAGGCGGCACGGTGGCCCAGGTGACCTATGACGGCAAAGAGGTGCTCTCTATCCCCCTCAACGGCGAGCCGGGCACCTTCACCGTAAAAGGCGCCATGGTCTGGAAAGAGGATGAAAACGGCGACCCCATCACCGATGATGACGGCAACAAGATAGAGGAGCGGCTGGTGGCCACACTGGTCCGCGATGAAAAAGGGGTAAAGTTTATCAACTCGGTCTGCCCCGACCACCTGTGTGAACAGCAGGGCTACGTAAAAGATAAAGGTGACACTGCGGTGTGCATACCGGGCAAGATCTCGGTGACTGCCGAGTAGAAATTTACAAAAAGAACAAACCCCGGCAGAGTGCTCTGCCGGGGTTTGTTCTTTTTTACAGGGGGAGAAAATACCCGCGCGGTCTCCCCTTCTTCGCTTTTGGGGCCGGTATCTGCCGGGCGGGTGGCGCTAAATAGAGCACAGGTGGGCCAGCACCTTGCCAAAACAGGCCGCTAAAGCTGGCGCGGCCGGGTAAATGTATGCAAGAGAAAAGGCCCGCCTTGACCGAGCGGGCCCTCTCTCTAAAAGAGGAGTTATATGAAAAACAAAAGGTTTGGAAGTAAGCTGCGTTGGGGTGCTGTAGCTGCCGGTCGGCAGCTGCTTTAGAAGAAGTGTTTCTCTCTTTCTGGTATGTACACAGTATACCCCTGTTGGCCCGCTGAATATACAAGTTTGGGTAAACAGTTTGTGTCTGTTTTGTTACCAAGGCCTTTGGTGTATATAGTCAAATCTGGCTATAAAACCGCAGCATGTCGCCAAAAATAGATAGCTCACCTTATAATTTAAAAGCCCCTATGCTATCATGGTCGATGATGGGCGAGCAATACGGCTGTGGCCCCAAGTGGAAAGGAAGGCAAATCCATGAAAACTGTATATCAACACAACCGCGAGCTGATCGAAAATGCCGTACCACGCATCCTCTCCGAAGACGAGCAGTCCTGGACCAAGGCGCTGGCACTGGATGACCAGCTCTCGGCCAAAGACAGGCTGCTCTGGGGCTCTAACGTGCCCGGTTCCGGGGCGCCGGAACAGGTCATCGTCGGCGGTATTCTGGCCATGCAGACCATGGGCTACGACGTATCGGAGGCCGAAAAGCTCATCGAGCCGGCGCTGAAAGCCCGGCAGGAAGACGACCGCATCACCTTGGGCATGCTCACCGCCAAGGTTTTTCACATCCTCAATAACTGCCCCAAGGTAAAAGATCACCCCTACTTTGCATACACGGTATACGAGAACTACGACCAGTACCGCAAAGCAGTATCGTTCCCCGCCAAGGCGGATATCGACACTGCCAGCAAAGACTTTTTAGACCGCACCCACGCCGCCTGGCTGACCCAGATCATCGGCGCGGCACTGGGCACCTGCCTGGAAGGCTATACCGCCGACGCGCTGAAAGCATTTTTCGGCGAGATCAGAGATTACCCGCGCAAGCCCAGTACCTATAACGACGACATCACCTTTGAGCTGGCCTTTTTAGAGGCATTCATCAAATCTGGCAGCAAGATCACCTCTGAAGATGTGGCCCTGCACTGGGCGGGCATGATCCCCAGCGCCTGGTCGGCAGAGGATATCGCGCTGCAGAACTTTAAGCTGGGCATCTTTCCGCCTGAGAGCGGCTACCGCTGCAACCCGTGGCGGGAGTGGATTGGCGCCCAGATGCGCGGGGCGATCTGCGGCATGTTGGCCCCCGGCAACGCCGAGGAAGCTGCCCGGCTGGCCTGGATCGACGGCTGTATCTCACACCACAACAACGGCATCCTAGGCGAGATCTTTAATGCCGTGATGGTGAGCCTGGCCTATAGCATGGACAACGTCAAGGATGTGATGCTGGCCGCTTTCAGCGCGATCCCCGCTGACAGCGAGTACCGCAGCGTGATTGATTTCGCCCTGGAGAGCTGCCGCCAGCACGACAACTGGCTGTCGGCTTGGCGCCCCTGTGAGGAGAAATACAGCGCCTATAACTGGATCCACGCCTACCCCAATGCCGCCGCCGAAGTGGTGGCGCTGTACTACTGCGACAACGACTTTGATACCTGTATGAATATCATTGGCATGCTGGGGCAAGACAGCGACTGCAACGCCGCCCAGATCGCCACTCTGTTCGGTGCCATGCAGGGCCACAGCTGTATCGACGCCCACTGGTCTGACCCCATCGGCGACGATCTGTACACCTATGTGCGCGGCTACCACCAGCTGACGATCACCGAGCTGGCTCAGCGCACAGTCGACGCGGTCAACAACGCCGATAAGCACTAAATACTGCAAGACCGTGCACCTCTGCACAGAATGCGGCCCCGGCTAAAAGCCGGGGCCGCATTTTTATAGCCAGGACCGAATATTTTTGCACCGCCAGAATACCGGGCTCTTTTTACCCAAAAGAGAAGTGCCGCCATGGACATGTATGGCGCGTCGTTTATATGCGCTTTAGAGAGCAGCGGCCTGAACGCGTGTGCCGCATCCCCAAAGCAGGCTTGCACAATCACTTTTCTCTGGGGGCAGCCGACAACTGCAGCCACTCGTGCCGGCGTACCAGCTACCACATCGAGCCGGTGATGGGCGTGCTCTCTTCTTCTGCCGAGATGGAGACCTGAGGCATGCGCTGCACACAGAGCTGTTTTGACTCACCCGACGGGCACGAGCTGTCCACCGGGGCCGCCCTGTTTTAGGCCCAGCAACACGGTGTGACCGTGCTGAAGATCGATAAAGATGTATGGCACTGGACGCCTATTATGGCGGCGATATCGATCGTCTGCTAAATGCCTTACCGGTTCTCAGCCGCGCATCGCCCCCAATATGGAACTGCGGCTGCCGATCGAGCTGTCACGCCGCACCCCTGTGGGCTATTTGCCGGCCCGTCTGGAACATTTTTGGGGGCGGCCGGAATTTTACTCGATCGATCTGTACGGCGGCCAACACGCCCGACTCGTCGAGAGCTCTCGTTCTCTTTACCGGCAGGCGAAAAAGCATGGGCTGTGTCTGAAAATCCAATGTTGGCTACTGGGATCCAGCCGAGGGTGTCATAGCCGCCGTGGGTTACCTAAAGCTTGACGATGTACGGTGCCAAATTTCCGCTGCCGATCCTCCCCGAGCGAGCGATCTGCTCTGCCAGCAGGGTATTTGTTCAGGCGCCGCTCCCACCGGCAATCTGGAGTTGGGGCGGGTATCCTGTGTGGCTACATACACCATCGGGCTACTTTTGGATGCTGGAGTAACGGTGACACCGGCACCGGGCGACTGCCTTCTGTTATAACAGCGATGTGTTGGGAGCATATTTAAAGCTGTGCGGGGCCTTGACCGAATTTCGACTGCAGCAAAATCGGCATGACGTGCTGTGAGCCGTTTATAGTGTACATCGACGAGATAGGAAGAGCCGTTGGCCCCCCTGCCCGGCAGCTCTTTTACCATATTGTCTTTTGGGCCTGCAAAGCTAAAGCTGCCGCAAAAAAGGCATCTCGTCTCTTGCTCTGAAAAGCCATGCAGGGTATACTGGGGGCATGGCCAAAAAGGGAGGACTTTTACATGGAGATATTGTTCGGGCAGACCTATACCGAACAGCTATTTGACCGGGCTGATTTTACCGATGCCCGCTGGGAGCAGGTGCAATTTGTGCGCTGCACCTTTGCCTCTTGCGCACTGGACTACCTGCAGACCGATCGCTGCCAGTTTGAAAACTGCAAGTTTGAATTTTGCCAGCTGGGTGGCAGCAAGCACGAAAAGAGCGTGTTCGCCGGCTGTAAATTTCGCGATTGCAACCTGTTTTCAGCGGAGTTTACCGGCTGTAAAGGCATTGGCAGCAACCTGCACGGCTGTGCCTCTACCGGGCTCGCGATACGCGGCGGCAATTGGTCGTACGCCAGTTTTTCAGGGCTGTTTTTGCAGGGGACCGACTTTTCGGGCCTGATGCTGGCCCATGCCGATCTGCGCGACTGCAAGCTGCAGAAGTGCAACTTTCGCGACTGTGACATGACCCAGTGCTACCTGCAAAACGCCGATCTGACCGAGGCCGACCTGCGCGGCGCCCAGTTAGATGGCGTGGACCTGCGTGCCTGCCGCATGAAAAAGACCAAACTGGATATGGTACACGCCATCCAGATAGCGGAGGCAATGGGCGCGGTGATCGTGTAGACTGGTACTGTTCCACCCGCCCGGTAAATAATTACGGGGCAACCAAAAACGTGATGTTCTGGCGCTGAGACGCTTTTTATGAGGAGGACGATGATGACCGAACTGGAAAAAATGCTCGCCGGTGAACTGTACAACGCCGCCGACCCGGAGCTGGTGGCCCTGCACCAGCAGGCCCGGCAGCTGACTGCCCAAATAAACCGCGAAGAAGATATCGAGCGCCGCACCCAACTGTGCTACCAGCTGCTGGGAGAGGCCGGGGAAAACCTGTTTATCGAGACGCCTTTTGCCTGCGACTACGGGCGGTTTATTAAAGTGGGCAATCATTTTTACGCCAACGTAGGCGTTACGATCCTAGATTGCGCACCGGTTACGATCGGCGACAACGTTCTGCTGGCCCCCGGCGTAAAACTGCTGACTGCCACCCACCCAGTAAGCGCTAAATTGCGGGCCACCGGCCTGGAGTACGCGCTGCCCATCACCATCGGCAGCGACTGCTGGCTGGGGGCGGGCTGTATGGTGGGTCCGGGGGTCACCATTGGCAGCGGTACGGTCATCGGCATGGGCAGCGTGGTGACCAAAGATATCCCCGCCGGGGTAGTGGCTGCCGGCAACCCAGCGCGTATATTGCGTCCGGTAGGGCCAGAAGACGACCTTTACTATGCTAAGGGGCGAAAAGTTGAACTGTAAACTCGGAATATATTATACGATACGTAATATTTTTACATGATAATACTTATTTTGACCTGTTTTTGGATGATCTGCTGCACTTTGACAGCATTGTATAAAAAGTATGCGTTGACTGGTGCGCCGTGTCAGAGATGGGCAAACGATAGATATGGCCGCGGTCTGTATCGTTGGCAGACAGGTAAACTGCCGCTGTGGGCAGCGCATTCCTGCTGGGATGCCATCTAAGACGGACAAAAAAGGGACTGGACCTGCACAATGTGCAGGTCCAGTCCCTTTTGGGCAATTCTTTTCGGCGCACAGTAAACAGTCCGTATACAGTTCACCGTACACAGTACACAGTACACCGTTCACAGCGACCGGCTGTTTAACCCAGCGCCACGTCGAGCAGCATCATCAGTGCAAAGCCGATCATTGCGCCCCAGGTACCGGCGTGACTGTGACCGGTCTGCGACTCGGGGATGAGCTCTTCTACAACCACGTAGATCATGGCGCCGGCGGCAAAAGCCAGCATCCAGGGCATGATCCCCTGGACCGTAGCCGCCAGCAGCACACCCACCAATCCGGCCACCGGCTCGACAAAGCCACTGGCTGCACCGTAGAAAAACGATTTCTTTTTTGATAGCCCCTCTTTTTTAAGCGGCAGCGAGATGGCCGCCCCCTCAGGGAAGTTTTGCAGCCCGATGCCGATAGCCAGAGCGATCGCCGCCGACAGTGTAGCGGTGCTGCCCCCCTGCGCGGCCAGCCCAAAAGCCAAGCCCACAGCCATACCTTCGGGTATATTGTGCATAGTCACCGCCAGCACCAACATCGTGCTGCGGCGAAAGCTGTCGGTATGCGTCCCCTCGGGCGTTTTGGCGCCGGGATGCAGGTGGGGCAGCAGGCGGTCGAGCAAAAACAGAAATCCGCCCCCTAACAAAAAGCCGATAAAGGCCGGCGGCCAGCCCAGTTTCCCCTGCTCCTCAGCCATGTCGATAGCCGGGATGAGCAGCGACCAAACTGAGGCGGCCATCATCACCCCTGAGGCAAAGCCCAAAAAACCTTTTTGCATCGACGGGTCGATATCGTCCTTTACCAAAAACACCATACCCGCCCCCAGGGCAGTGACCAAAAAGGTAAAGCCAGTGCCCAGCATGGCCATCGCCACGGGGTTTTGCAGCACTGCCATGATCTCTCCTCCTCTTTATAGTTTTCTACCAGCCCTTCTACCACCGCAGTGGGGCCCGGTACACCAGCCTATGTTCGCGGTGCGAAAAAAGGCCCTCTGCCGCACGGCAGAGGGCCTTTTTGGCTGGTAAAATAGCTGATTTAGTAGTTCTCGGCCTTGACCTGGAAGTAGGCGCGGGGATGTGCGCAGACCGGGCAGACCTCGGGGGCCTCGGTGCCCAGAACGATGTGGCCGCAGTTGCGGCACTGCCACAGGACTTTTTCGCCCTTGATAAATACTGCGTTGCCCTCGACGTTGGCCAGCAGCTTGAGGTAGCGCTCCTCGTGCTCTTTCTCGATCTTGGCTACGCCTTCCATCAGGTCGGCAATGTGGTCAAAACCCTCTTCTCTGGCCTCTTTGGCAAAATTGGCATACATGTCGGTCCACTCGTAGTTCTCGCCTTCGGCGGCATCTTTCAGGTTGGCGGCAGTGTCGCCAATGCCGTCGTGCAGCAGTTTAAACCACATTTTGGCATGCTCTTTCTCGTTATCGGCAGTCTCCTGGAACAGAGCGGCGATCTGCTCATAACCCTCTTTTTTGGCCTTGGAGGCATAGAAGGTGTATTTGTTTCTGGCCTGGCTCTCGCCGGCAAAAGCAGTCATCAGGTTGGCTTCGGTCTTGGTACCTTTTAAATTCTTCATTTCAAAATTCCCTCTTTCTATAAAACTTTTGTGGGTATATAGTTGCGGACACGGCGCCCGCCAGAGTACAAAATAAGATCTAGTGGGCAGTGCTGTCCGCGCCCGCCTGCTGGCAGTGGGGACAATACCCGGTGACGATGAGCTGGTGGCCGGTAACGGCAAAGCCGGTACTGGCCTGTATCTGCTCGTCCAATCCGTCGAGCAGCGACAGCTGCAGGTCGAACACCTGACCGCACTGCTGGCAGAGCATGTGATAGTGGGGCACGGTGTGGCCGTCGAACCGGTCGCCTTGATTGGGTAGCGGTATCTTCACGATCTGCCCCGTTTGGCTGAGCAGGTTGAGATTGCGGTACACGGTGGCCAGACTGATCTGCGGATTGTCTTTTTTAAGGATGTGGTAGACCTGGTCGGCTGTGGGGTGGATGGAATTTTCGCGCACCGCCTGCAGCACCAGTTCGCGCTGTCTGGAATATTTCATAGCTGCACTTTCATTAAAAGAATAACTGTTATTGTTTTTGTTTGAGTTTATTATAGACGAAAGCAGTCCAGTTGTCAACATATTTTTCGCATTTATTTTTTTAATTGCCAAACAGCCCCGGCGGCGCTACACAGAGCATGCCCAATATGTGCGGCAGATATTTCCACCGGTCCTGTTTCATCTATTATACATAATTGCTGTAACGTGATTTGGTATTTTATGTGAATTTTTTATGGCGGCACTTTCCTTTGTTAAATGGCTATGCTATAATAAGGTACACGGCAGCGGCGTGTTGCTGCGCCGTGCGCCGTCCCACCGGACGCAGAGAGAGCGCCGTAATTGGCGAATGGAGGTATAGCGTATGTCTAAAGTTCTGGTAAAAGTCGACGATCTGGCAAAAGCTGTGCGGTTATACGAGTTGGCATCGGCCGCCAAAAGTGAAGTTGCTGTAGAGCAGGGCCAGTGGAGATCCCCCGTTGTCTCGCCCTTGGGCTTCTTCGGTCTGTGCGCTTTCAATATGAAAGAGCCCATGACCGTCATCAGTGATGACGAGGACTTCATTGCAAAAGTAAAGGCTGACACCACCCTGTTCCACAGCGATAACTAATGCCTTGATAGAACCCCGAAAAGCCGCTTTTAAAGCGGCTTTTTTCTCCCCACCGGCCCCCGTACAAAGCGATGGGGCATCACAGAAGAAAGTGGTGATACCTTTGAGAGAGATCATCGAAAAATTTATAGACGATAACGGCCAGCAGCTGCTGCACGATCTGGGCCGCCTGGTCGCCATCCCGTCGGTGGCACCGGTGAGCCCGCAGCCCGGCCCCTACCCCTACCTGGAGCCCTGTGCCCAGGCCCTGGACTACATGCTGCGCCGGGGCAGCGAGATCGGGCTGGCCGGCGAGAACATCGACTACCGCTGCGGTGTGCTGAGCTACGGCGACGGCGACGAGTCGATCGCGATCGCCGCCCACCTGGACGTGGTGCCGGCCGGCGACGGCTGGACCGGCGACCCCTTCAGCCTGCGGGTAGAGGGCGACACGCTGTACGGGCGCGGCGTCAACGACAACAAGGGCTCTGCCATCATGAGCCTTTACCTGATGAAGTTTTTGCAGGAAAACCAGATCCCCCTCAAACACAAGATCCAGCTCATTTTGGGCTGCGACGAGGAGACCGGCATGACCGACATGCCGTACTACCTGTCCAAGAAAAAGGCGCCTGCGATCACGCTGGTACCGGACGGCGAATTCCCCATCTGCGTAGGTGAAAAAGGCCTGTGTGAGGGAGAGATCATCTCGCAGCCGACCAGTGATGACAGCCCTATCCTCTCGCTTAAGGGGGGCAGCGCCTCGAACATGGTGCCCTCCAGTGCGGTGGCCGTGGTGCGGGCTACCGACTTGCCCACACCCGCATGCGGCGACATCACCCTCTGTGAAAAAGACGGGCAGACCACCATCACCGCCGCCGGGGTCTCGGCGCACGCCTCTACCCCCGATGCCGGCGACAACGCCATTGGCAAACTGGTCGATTACCTGCTGGACTGCGCGCTGGTCGAAGGCTACGAAAAAGACGTGCTGGAGACCGCCCGTGACCTGAGCTGCACCTGCTACGGCGAGGGGTTTGGTGTGGCCTGCGCCGACGAGACCTTTGGCAAGCTCACCTGCATTTGCGGTACCATTAAAAAAGACGAGCAGGGGCAATATGCCATCGGCTTTAACATCCGCTGGCCGATGGCCATACAGGGCGATGTGCTCAAGAGCGCCATCGAGCTCTGCTGTGGCGATATCGACGCCAAGCTGCAGCTGAACCTGTTTGATGAGCCCCACTACGTAGATCCCGAGCAACCGGCTGTACAGGCACTTAAACGCTGTTACGAGCAGGTCACCGGCGAGCCCTGTGGCCACTATGTCATCAGCGGGGCAACCTATGCCCGCTATTTTCCCATGGGGCTTACCTTTGGCCCCATGTTCCACAGCGATATCGAGCAGATGCCGGCCGGGCACGGCAGCGCCCACCAGCCCGATGAGATGTTGCCGCTGGCGACGCTGAAAAAGGCGCTGGCTATCTATATCGATACCATCGCCGCTCTGGACGGTATCCTGTAGCCGGGCGCTATATGCTCTATATAATAGTAAAAAGGATGGGGAGCTTTTTGCTCCCCATCCTTTTTATTTCGTATTTTTATCGATCTAAACGGCAGTGATCATCCGGGGATACGTGACTGCTATTTTGCCTGCGCCAGTTGCTGTACGGCAGCCCCGCAGTCAGCGACAAAGAAAAAGTTGCGCCCACGGTTGCTCTCGCTGATAAAGTCGTGCAGCGGCTTGCTGGTGTACCGGCTGTAGTCGCCGTAGATAGCCAGTTTTACCCCGTACTGGATATACTTTTCCAGCACTGCGCCCGCCAGGCCGGTACTGAGAATAAAAAAGTCTTCGTGTACCGCTTTTTTGCCGATGGCGATGCGGTCGGCATCGGCCTGACAGCGCACCTGCATCATCAGGTCCAGCGCCGAGTCGACATCGGTCAGCACCTTTTCACGGCCGGCCGCTTCAATCACGGCGATGCGGCGGCCATTTTCTATCTGCAGCTGTATCTGCATGTCTCATCATCTCCTGTTCGGCAGTGCCACTGCGACACCGCCTATCTCTTATGGTATATTTTCCCCACTCTGTTCCCCCAGCGCCCGCAGTCGCTGGAGCACGGCTGCATAGCGGGGATGGCGGCGCAGCGAATCTAGCTGGGTCTGCTCCTCCACCATCTGACACAGGTGCGGCTTGAGCAGCGCCTCACCCATAGGTTGCGCCGTCATTTTGATGCGGTCAAACCAGGGGTAGGTACCTATCTCCCCCACATCGGGCCAGCGCGCAGCCAGGTCAGCATACCGTTCCAGCGCGTCGAGGGCGGACTCTACCTCACCCTGTGTTGCCAGGCAGCCGGCCAGCGCCAAAAACAGGTTCTGCCCCAACCCCACCTGCAAGCCGAGGACCTGCGCCACGTCGATAGCCCGCTGTAACAGGAACTGTTGGCGGCGGGCATCCTGCCCCTTTTGGGCAATGTTGGCCAGTAACATCAGGTCGGTCACCGCCATAAAGGCGCACATGTACAGGTCCTGCTGGGCCAGTTCGGCGGCGCGGTCATCTTTTCCCTGCCGGGCATAAAGCGGCGCCAGTTGGCGGCGGGGGTCGAAGCTGTTCGGCGGCTGCTGTTCGAGCAGGTACACCGCCTCGTCGGTGCGCTCGAGCATGCTGTAATAGGCGGTGAGAGCCACAATGGCTGCCTGGGCCGTCTCGCCCTGCGCGATCTCACGGCAGCGCTCCAGCAGTTCGCACCCCCACTGTAACACCTGCTTAGCCTGCTTTTCATCTTGGCAGCAAAGCACCAGCTGCTGGGCAAAGCTGCCCAGCTTTAACAGCAGCAGGCTGTCGGCGGGATACTGATGGACCAGTGCCTTTGCCTGCTCCCAGGCCGGGCACAGCCCCTCACGCACCAGCAGTGCGCTGCAGGCAGCTACCAGCGACTGTACCTGCCCGCTATCGAGCTGGGGGCGAAAATTCAGCAGCGCGTCGGGGGTGGTGTGCAGAGCGCGGGCGATCGGCGCCAATAGGGCAATATCGGGGCAGGTGGCCCCCATCTCCCACTTGGAGACCGCCGAATGGCTGACCCCCACCAGATCGGCCAGCTGCCCCTGGGTGAGCCCGCATTTGTGCCGGGCGGCGGCGATATTTTTTGCCAACTGCTGCATCGTATCTTCCCCCTCTATCTACCCCTATCATACCCCACAGACCGCCCGCTGACAATGGAGCTTCGCGCCTGTCATCGCAGCTTCACTGTTCCTGGCAGGAAAGTTTGCCGGTCACCGGGCTTGACTTGACGCTGCCGGGCACCGTACAATACAGCTGTACCAGAGAAAAACGGATGGCCATGTTCTATTATAAATAGGAGAGAGACTGCCATGGAATGGACTTACCCGCAGATACAAGATGACATCAAACTGGTGGCACTGGATATGGACGGGACTCTGCTCGACAGCCAAAAGCGGCTGCCGCCCGATTTTTTTGACGCCGTGCATGCACTGCGCGCAAAAGGGGTGCGCTGCTGCATTGCCAGTGGACGGCAGTACTATGCGCTGCTGCGAGATCTGGAGCCGGTGGCCGACGACCTGCTGTTTTTGGCTGAGAACGGCTCGATCATCTTTGATGGACGACAGAACATCTTCACCCAAGATCTGCCCTATTCGCTGTACCGACCGGTAGTCGAGCACATCCGCCAGGTTGATGACTGCCAGATCGTGCTCTGTGGTGCCAGAGCGGCTTATATCGAGCAGCAGGACCCGGCCTATCTGCACCAGATCGACCTGTACTACGCCCGCCGACAGCTGCGAGAGGACCTGTTGGCCCCGCCGGTAGAAGATGCGGTGTGCAAGCTGGCCGTGTACTGTGACCGGCGCGCCGAGCAGCGCGTGCTGCCACTGCTCGAGGAGTACCGGGACCGCTTTCTGGTGAGCTTGGCGGGCAGCGACTGGGTGGACATGATGCTGCCCGGTACCAATAAGGGCAGTGGGTTGACCCGGCTACAGCAATACCTGGGCATAGGCCCAGATAACTGCATGGCTTTTGGCGACTACCTGAACGACCTGCAGATGATGGGCGCCTGTACCCACAGCGTGGCCATGCATAACGCCCACCCCCAGTTGGCAGCGGTCTGCCGGCATCGGGCCCCCTCCAACGACCAGGACGGGGTGATGCGGGTGCTGCGCCACCAATTCGATCTGTGATGCATACAGAGGGACAGAAGAGGTGTATGGTGAAAAAGATCTTGCTGGTACCCGACTCGTTCAAGGGGACGCTCTCTGCCCGAGAGGTATGTGCGGTCATTGCCGAACGGGCGCAGGCACTGCTGCCCGAAACCGATATCTGCCAGATACCGGTGGCTGACGGCGGGGAGGGCAGTGTGGATTGCCTGCTGCAGGCCGTGGGCGGCCAAAAGGTGACCTGCCCGGTTGCGGGCCCCTTTTTTGATGAACTGACCGCCTTTTATGGAGTGCTGCGCGAGCGGCCCGGCCACCCCCGCACTGCGGTGATCGAGATGGCAGCCTGCGCCGGGCTGCCGCTGGCCGAGACGCGGCTAGACCCCGAAAAGACCACCACCTACGGTGTGGGCCAGCTCATTGCCCATGCGGTGGTACACAGCGGTTGCCGCCAGATCTTGTTGGGACTGGGCGGCAGCGCCACCAACGACGGCGGCTGCGGTATGGCCGCTGCGCTGGGAGTGCGCTTTACCGACCGAGAGGGGCGGGTCTTTGTGCCCACCGGCGGTACACTGTCAAACATCGCCGCTGTGGATACCAGCGGCCTGCTGCCACAGCTGTCCCAAGTAGAGATCACCGCCATCTGCGATATCGATAACCCGCTCACCGGCCCACAGGGGGCGGCAGCGATATTCGGCCCGCAAAAAGGGGCCGATCGTCAGATGGTGGCCCGGTTGGACGCCGGGCTAAAACACCTGGCCGAACAGGTGCTGCACGATCTGGGTACTGCTGGCGAGACCGATGCCGGGGCCGGAGCCGCCGGCGGCATGGGTTTTGGTGTAGCGGCCCTGTTGGGCGGCCGGCTGCGTATGGGCATTGAAGTCGTACTGGACACAGTGGGCTTTCAGCAGCTGGCCCAAGATGCCGATCTCATCATCACCGGTGAGGGCCGGCTGGACGGGCAGAGCGCCCGCGGCAAGGTGGTCAGCGGGGTGTGTAAACGCGCCAAAGAGCTCGGTGTACCGGTAGTGGCGCTGGTCGGCGCCCTGGAAAAAGGTTACCAGCCGCTCTACCGGCAGGGACTCACAGCGGCATTTAGCATAAATCCCCGACCAGAAGACTTTGCCACCGCCCGCCATAAGAGCGCCGAAAACCTGGCGCAGGCCGCCGAGAACCTGCTGCGGCTATTTGCCGCCGCACAGTGCGCCCGATAGATCTCCGTCGGCAGTCAGCATCCCATACAAGGCACCGCCGACTATAAAACAGGAGGGCTTTCCTGCTAAAACATGCCTGTGCCGGTGGTCGCCGGCCCACGCTATCAGCGAGAAAACCGATGGCCAAGAGCACGGCGGGAAACCCCATAGAATGTACTGGGCACTGCCCTATCTATCACACTATAAAAAGAGCACCGCTGCCAAAAATCGGTAGCGGCGCTCTTTTCTCTTTTATAACTTACCTGCCAGGTGAGACCGCTACCGCGCCAGCGGCTGGGCCAGATCTTTTTTATCTGCCCGCAGAGTGTGGCCCTCCAGTTCCAGCAGGCGGTATTTTAGCTCCATACCGGCACTAAAACCACCCAGCGAGTGCTTGCCCAGTACTCGGTGACAAGGCACGATGAGCAGCAGTGGATTGTTCCCCACCGCGGTGCCCACCGGGCGCGGATGGCTGCCCACCTGCTCGGCCAGCCACTGGTAGCTCACCAGCTCACCGTAAGGGACCTGGATGAGCGCCCGGTACACCCGCTGCGCAAACGGGGTGCCGGTAAAGGCGATCGGCAGGTCAAACACCTGGCGCTCGCCGGCCAAATACTCCCCCACCTGGCGGCGGCAGGCCTCGATAAGGGGCGTATTTTTGTTTTTCATGGTCACCGCACCGCCAAATTCTGGATGCCACCCCACAAATACGATGTGGCCGTCCTCCTCGGCGATCAGCAACTGCAGGTCGTCAAAATCACACACCTGGTAGGTAAGCATCGTCTCTCCTCCACACGTGGCCGCAGGGCCGTCTCCCGAACAAAACAATCGTTCTTTTCATCTTTTTTATTATACGCAAGCGAGCTGTTTTGCACAAGTGCGGGCTGCGATTTTTTGCCGGGTATAATTGGTTTTGGCCGCGCCACACTACTACTGTTCGCAATAGTGTTCGGCGCTTTGCGCCCAAAATACCGCGTGCAGAAAGGAAACAGCGCTATGAAAAAGACGTTGACACTGGTGCTGGCTCTGGCGATGTGCTGTATGTGCTTTGTCGGCTGTGGCACCGACACCAAGCCCGAGGACAAGGAGAACTCCTCTTCCCTCATGACCCCCAGCCGGGGAAATGAGCACAGCGACACCGACCCCTCCACCTCGCAGGGGACAGCGGCCGCCGCCAACTCGCAGACCACCGCCAAACAGGATTACGACAGCCTAAACGGCGACAAGATCGGCTGGGGTCAGGGCTATGAAAAAGATGCCGACGGTATCCCCACCTCCTGCACCCAGATGCAGGCCAAACTGGGGAAATACGGAGCCATGTTTATCGGAGCTAAAGAAAAGACCATCTATCTGACTTTTGACCAGGGGTATGAAAACGGATTTACCGCCACCATCCTCGACACGTTAAAAGAAAAAAAAGTGCCGGCCACCTTCTTTTTGACCTACGATTACTGCAAGACCGAAGAGGTGCTCATCCGCCGCATGATCGCCGAGGGCCACACCCTGGGCAACCACTCGCAAAAACACAAGTCGTTCCCCACCATCTCGGTGAGCGAGGCCCAGCAGGATATCGACTTCATGCACCAGCATGTCAAAAACGTGTACGGCTACGACATGAAGGTGTTCCGCTTCCCCATGGGCGAGTACTCGGAGCGGATGCTGGCCGCCGTGCAGGATTACGGTTATAAATCGATCTTCTGGTCGTTTGCCTACAAAGATTGGGTGACTGATGCCCAGCCCGATAAGGCCGAGAGCTTGCAAAAGCTGGAGGAGAACCTGCACCCCGGCGCCATATACCTGCTGCACTCGGTCAGCTCTACCAACGCCGCCATCCTGGGCGACTTTATCGACTACGCGCTGGCGCAGGGCTACACCTTTGCCGCTATCGCCTAAAACCGCACCGTCAGGCCGCTGACGTCTATGCAGACGGCGCGGCGATTGTCAAGTAAAATCTCTGTAAAGTCACTTGGATTTCGCTTGACAAAATACATAGACTTCACTTACGCCACCTATACAAATCTGAAGAAAATGCGGGAATTTTGTCAAACCCATTTTCCCCCCGCCAGCAGCGATGCTATACTCAAAATGTACCCACCTGTGTACCGCCGCGGGGCAGTGCGCCTTTTTTGGCGTGTGGCTGCGGCGTACACGTTCCGTAAAACCGCAAGTGTAGCATGTGCCCAATTGGGAAAAGTATGAGGGGAGCACTATGAATTTTTTCAACTTCCTGTCGCTGGCCGGCGGATTGGCCCTGTTTTTGTACGGTATGAACATCATGGGGTCTGGGCTGGAAAAACTGGCCGGCTCTAAGCTCGAGATCATCTTGACCAAGATGACTTCCAACATCTTTAAGAGCGTACTGCTGGGCGCGCTGATCACCGCCGCCATCCAGTCTTCCTCGGCCACTACCGTCATCGTGGTGGGCCTGGTGAACTCGGGCATCTTAAAGCTCGACCGGGCAGTCGGCATCATCATGGGCGCCAACATCGGCACCACCATCACCGCCCAGATCTTGGCGCTGGGCGATATCTCCAGCGATAACTTCTTGCTGCAGCTGCTCAAGCCCACAGCGCTCTCGCCGCTGTTCGCCGCGCTGGGCATCGTGCTGTTCATGTTCTTAAAGAGCAACAAATCCAAAAACCTGGGGCAGATCCTCATTGGTTTCGGCATCCTCTTTACCGGCATGAAAGCCATGGAAACGGCCATGGAGCCGCTGCGCACCATGCCGCAGTTCACCAACCTGATGGTCACGCTCTCCAACCCCGTGCTGGGCGTGTTGGCCGGCGCACTGGTCACCGCGGTGATCCAGTCCTCCTCGGCCTCGGTAGGTATCTTACAGGCCATATCCTCCACCGGTCAGCTCAAATTTTCCACCGCGATCCCGGTCATCATGGGCCAGAACATCGGCACCTGTATCACCGCGATCATCTCCAGCGTGGGCGCCAACAAAAACGCCAAGCGCGCAGCGGCGGTGCACCTGTACTTTAATATCATCGGCTCGGCGGTGTTTTTGACCGGCGTCTACGCCTTCCAGTACACAGTGGGTTTTGACTTTTGGAACCAGGCCATCACCCGCGGCGACATCGCCAATTTCCACACGATCTTTAACATCGTCACCACACTGCTGCTCATTCCTTTCCACAAGGGGCTGTGCAAACTGGCCGAGCTCTCTATCCGCTCTAAAAAGGGCGAGGACGAGCAGAGCCCCGAGATCCCCATGCTCGACGAGCGCCTGCTCATGAGCCCCAGTCTGGCCATCGAGCAGAGCCGCAAGGTGCTGACGCTGATGGGCAGCTACGCCCAGAAGAACTTCTCGCGGGCCATCCCCCAGCTGTTTCACTACGACCACAAAGTAGGCGATAAAGTAAACGAATACGAGGCGGCCATCGACAAGATGGAGGTGATCTTGCCGCGCTACCTGCTCAAGCTCACCGACAAAGAGCTCTCTGACCGCGAGAGCAGCAGCGTATCTGAGATGTTTCGCCTGGTGACCGAATTCGAGCGCATCGGCGACTACGCCATCAATGTGCTCGAGCGCGGCGGCGAGATATACGACAAGAAGATCACGCTGTCCGAGACCGCCCGCAAGGAGCTGTATGTGCTCAACGACGCCATCGGTGAGATCATCGAGTTGGCTGTCACCAGCTTTAACAACCACGATATCCTGCTGGCGCGCACCATCGAGCCGCTGGAGCAGTGCATCGACAAGATGAAAGAGATGCTCAAGACCAAGCATATCGACCGCCTCAAAAACGGGGAGTGTGCCATCGACGCCGGCGTCATCTTCTTAGAGATCCTCACCAATTTAGAGCGCATCGCCGACCACTGCTCCAACATCGCCGCCTATGTTATCGGCTATGAGGGGGAGGAGATGGACGACTTTGACGCCCACGAGTACCGCCAAACGCTGCACGACGGCCACGAGGAAGAGTATAACCGCCTCTACGCCTTCTACAAAGAGAAATATGCCAGTCAGATCAGCCGCTGAGCGTTGAGCGCTGACGGAGCAGTTCAATAGCGCGGGTGGTGCAGCCTGGAACAGCAGGGTTGCACCGCCCGCTTTTTTGTGTCGGTTTGCGCTCGAGCCGCAATTTATAGTATACTGTGGTTGGCGAAAAATGCGGCACAGTGGTGCCCGCTATCCCAGAAGATACGGAGGACTTGCCCGTGAGCGTAAAGAGAAGACCGCTGCCCTATCTGCTGACTATTTTACTGTCGTGCCTGGTGCTGTACGGGGCCGGCAAGCTGGCCGACGGGCCGGATAATTTTTTGTTTACCCAGCGCACCGGCGAACAGGGAACCAAGGCCCAGGTGGTGGATGTGCTGTCGGACGAAGACACCACCCAGGACTACGAGACGGTGAGCTTTGCCCAGCGCACCGTCACCTTTAGAGCCAAATTTTTAGAGGGCGATAAAAAAGGTCAGGTAGTGCGGGCCACCCAGACCATGGATACGCTGCAGATGCAGGCGGTACACGCGGTGGAAAAAGGCGACAAACTGTACCTGACCGCCGCCCACAAAGCAGACGGCAGCGACGATTATATAGCCGGCAACTTTGTCAGAGAAAACTGGCTGTTGGGGCTGGTGGCGGTATTCTTTTTGCTGATGCTGCTGTTTGGCCGCATGCAGGGGCTAAACACTATCCTCTCGCTGGTTCTCACCTGCGCGGCGGTGTTCACCGTACTGGTACCGGCCATCGCCTCGGGCAGGAACATCTACCTCTGGACGGTGCTGGTATGCCTGTTCATCGTGGTGATGACACTGTCGATCATCACCGGCTTTACCCGCAAAAGCGCTGCCGCGGCGCTGGGTTGCCTGGGCGGCGTGTGTGTGGCCGGTCTGCTGACGGTGTTTATGAACAGCGCCATGAAGATATCGGGTCTGGTGGATGAGGACACCTTTATGTTGGCCTCACAAGACCCAAGCCGCAATCTCGACTTGTTGGGCATCATCTTTGCAGCCATCGTCATCGGCGCGCTGGGGGCCACGATGGACGTATCGATGTCGATCTCCAGCTCGCTGGAGGAATTGCTCATCAAGGTCCCCAACATGTCGTTTATAGAGCTGTTGCGCAGTGGGCTGCGCATCGGCCGCGACATTATGGGCACGATGGCCAATACGCTGATACTGGCCTATGTGGGCTCGTCGCTCAGTCTTATCCTACTGATGCTCTCGTACCAAAACACCACCGCCTCGCTCTTTAATCTGGAGTTCATCGCCACCGAGGTGCTGCAGGCGCTGGCCGGCAGTATCGGTATCCTCTTCACCATCCCGCTCACGGCCATCTCTACCGGGCTGCTATACCGCCGGCGGCAGCAGCGTCTGCAAAACAAGCAGGTCTGATAAAATTTATTGCCAAAAAAGAGCGCCTGCCCACAGTGGGCAGGCGCTCTTTTTTGGTGTTCGTATCAGTACTGCCAGACGTTATAGCTAAAGGCGCCATCCACTACCGGCAGCTGGCCGTCCTGCTCTTTTTCGATGACTTCGATGAGCTGCTGGCGATAGGTGTCGTCATAGCCCTCCATCACCGGCGTCACCCGGCTGGCCTCGTTTAAGAAATGCAGCACGTCGCGGCCCATAGCCCGCCCCTTGTCGGTGTGCACATCATAGGCATAATCGGGCACCTCGGGCTGGTAGCCGTGCTCGAATTTTTTGATGACGATGTTCTTCAGGCAGTCGGTGGAGCGCTCTTTGGCGCAGCCGCACAAAAAGCGGATCGCGTGCATAAAAAAGATGGGCTGGTCGCCGTCGGAGTACGGGAACTCCGATGCGATCTGCCGCAGCGCCCGCACGACCACCGGGGCGTTTACATTGCCAAAGCCGATATCTTCCACCGCGATGACCTGCAGCCGCCGCCAGAGCTTCTCTAAAAACTGCGGGCTGGTAATGTACATCTCGTAGGCCATCTCAATGGCTTTTTCGGCGTTGCCGCGGCGGATGGATTTTTGCAGGCCCGACACGACTTCGTCGCCGGGCAGGCCGTTTCTGGTGGTGATATTTTTCCAGGGATCGTAAGACATAAATTCAGACATGGGCGTCTCCTCCAAAAAATGCGTAATCACAGTGTGTGCAGCCCAAATGACAGGCGCGCTCTTCTCTTTAATGATACGGGATTTGCCGCCGGTTGACAAGCAGTTTTTCACCCGTTTTTCCACCGCGCCGGTCAATGTGTCAAATTACCAAAAAACTGCACCGACATGCGAAAATTTAACCTCTTGTGTTTGCATTTTCCACCGCATCATGTTAATATTATTGATAGTAGACTTATTTACACACATTAAAAGGATGGACACCTTATGCTGAAAAAATGGACCGCACTTGTTTTGACTGCCGTGATGGCGCTGACCGTATTTGTGGGGTGCGAGGCCCCCACCCCGCAGGAAGACGCTGTCAAGACGTATTTAGAGGCAGTGCGCGATGGCAATACCGAGCTGATGCGGGTAGCTGATGGCTACACCACCCGCGATATCGACTTTGACTTTGCCCGCCAAGTTATCGAGAAAAAGCGCAAAAAGGCCAAGATCAAGATCTTGAGTTCCACCGAGACCGGCACCGATACCTACACCGTCGAGGCCAGTATCACTTTTTTTGATCTGCTCGACGCCCATCAGGAAGAGGTGGCCCGTCAGCTGGATGCAGAGAGCCAGCAGCCCAGTGATGGTGTGAGCAGCGACAGCGGCCAGAGCGCCCCCACCGACGAAACTTCCAGCGCCGCCAGCTCCTCTGCTGGCGCGGCCGGCGAGAGCACCTCTCACCTGTCGGAGGAGGAGATAAACGAGGCCTTTTTAAAAGTGTACGAGGACTGCGACAAAAAGACCAGCTATAAGTTGACTTTCAAAGTGGTCAAAGTGGGCGAGGACTACAATGTAGATGTGAGCGAGTGTCTGGACGAAGTAAATGCCCTGTACACCTGCAATCTGGAATCGGTACTGTAAATATCTTGCGGCAAAGGCCCGGTGGGACCACTGTGTGCAGTGGCTCTCTGCGGGCCTTTTTTGCCCCCTGAATACTGGGACCACGTTTAAAGGCATTTGAAAAGAGACGACTGATAAGGAGGTGTGGCGGTGCTGCGCAAAAAGCTGTATCACTACGACGTGGCCATCCTGTACTTCATACAGGAGAAGTGCCGGCGGCCCATCTGGACGCCGCTGATGGTGGGGGCCTCGATGCTGGGCAACGGCGGGCTCTTGTGGCTGGGCGTCAGCGCGGCGCTGCTGGCCATCCCCGGCTGGCGACGGGTGGGCTATACGATCCTGGCGGCACTGGTGCTGGGGCTGCTCATCGGCAATGTGGCCATCAAGCTGGCGGTGGGGCGCACCCGGCCCTACGTGGCGTTGGCCCGCAAGGTACTGCACATCGCCCCTCCACAAGACAGCAGCTTTCCCTCCTGCCACACGCTGTCTTCTTTTGCCGCGGCCACGGTACTGTTTATGGCCGACTACCGGCTGGGTCTCATTGCCGGGGCAGTGGCGGCTGTCATCGCCTTCTCGCGCCTGTATCTGTTTGTACACTACCCCAGCGACGTGTTGGCCGGGCTGGTGCTGGGTATCGGCGTGGCAGTTTTGACCGTATTGCTGTTGCAGGCCTATGTGTGGCACGGTCACGGCTTTATGGGTTTTTACCGGCTGGTCCCGTAAAACGGCCACATCTTATCCTGAAATAAACAGCATAAAAAGGCGGGGAGGGCAGCTCAGGTAGAGCTGCCCTCCCCGCCTTTTGTAGAGTAGGAGAGATGTCAAAAAACTTCACGGCACGGTTGCCGGGTCATACACTAGGGTTTGGCGTTGTTGCGGATAGAGTTGAGCTCTTCCTGTTCCATGCCGTAGGCGCTCTGTACCTTGATCTCGCCGTCGGCGATCTTCTGGCGCTGCTCGTCTATATAAGTCTGCACATCCGTCGGGACCTGCTCTTTGTAGTAGTCGTTTTCAGCCAGGGCCACAACTCCTTTTTTAACGCCCCATTTTTCCAGCGTACCAAAAGGCAGTTCCCCCTTTACCGCCAGCGTGATCGCCTCTTTTAAGGCGATATCATTGCGCTTGGTCATCGAGGTGAGGATGACTTTGGCCAGTTCGGGATCCGAGTCGATAAAGTACTCGCGCTGGTCGGCATCTACGCCCAATGCCCAGCAGCCGGCATCCTGACAGGCCTGGAATACGCCCAAGCCGGCGCCGGCAGCCACCTGGTGGACCACATCGGCCTTGTTGGTGTTGATCTGTACGTTCGAGAGCTCTTTGGCCTTGGGTGCATCGGTGTAGTTGCCGATAAACGAGACCGCCACTTTTCCGGAGGGCTCTACGCTCTGAGCGCCCTGGATATAGCCGACCATAAAGTCGCCAATGAGCACGCCGTCAGCGCCGCCCACAAAGCCGATGACTTTCGACTGAGACATCTTCATAGCCAGCGCACCGGCCAGGTACTCGCCTTCGCTCTGCACGTAGTTGATGCAGAAGCAGTTCGAGAGCTTGTTGTCGTAGTTGGGATCGATATCATAGGCAATAAAGCGTTTGGTGGGGTACTCCTCGGCGTGTTTTTCAAGGATCTCCAGCATCTCGCCCTGTGAAAAGAGCACCAGATCATAGGTATCGGCCGCATCCATCAGGGTGGGCTCCATCTTCGACTTGGAGTCGGTGCCGTACTCGATGACTTTTACATCGATATCCAGCTCCTCGCCAGCCTCCTGCACACCTTTCCACGAGATGTCGGCAAAAGATTTGTCACCCAGGTTGCTGGTCACGTAAACGATCGATTTGATCTCGGATTTCTTACTGTCGCCCCCATCGTCACTGTCGCCACAACCGGTCAGGGCAGCGGTGAGCAGCATAGACGACGCCAGGAGCAGCGCGGTCAGCTTTTTCATACAGATGTTACCTCCTCTGTACACTCTGTGTGGGAGAAAATTATCACCACTCGATAACTTTCCTCTTCCTCTGTCCCCATCATAACAAAATATTGTGCATAGTCAATCATTTATCTTGCTGTTCTCCGATAATTATAGTTTGATTTTATATTGTTTTGCAAGATTGCACATACAAATTTATCGAGTTTGATAATTATTGAGATGATCGCTTGACAAATACGGTTGTCTCTATCATAATACAAGGAAAAAGGATTTTCTCATGATGGACAAAAACGACATGCAGTCTGCCGCCCCGCTGGGCAAAAAGCAGCGGCGACAGCAGAAGATACTGTCCCTGTTGCAGGAAAACAGTCATATGTCCTGCCGCGAGCTGCAGCAGCAGTGCGGCTGCAGCGAGGCCACCATGCGCAACGATCTGCGACAGATGGAACACGATGGTCTGCTGCGGCGCACCTTTGGCGGGGCCTGCTGTATCCACATAACCCCGGCTACTCTGGCCATGCCGTCGGTATACATGAAACAGAATCTGGCCGAAAAAGAGGCGATCGCCCGTTTTGCCGCCGACACCTTTGTGCGCCCCGACCAGACGCTGCTGCTAGATCTGGGCGGCAGCAGTTACGCATTGGCAAGCTACCTGATACAGCGCGGATTGCCGCTGGATGTGGTGACCAACTCGCTGGTGACTGCCGGGCTGCTGGCCCGTGCCGGTCATATTCGGCTGCACCTGCCCGGCGGGGTATACAACCGGGAGATCGATTCTTTCGATGTGCCTTCTTCGCTGGAGTATTACCGCAATATCCACGTACAACACCTGTTTTTAGGTGCCAACGGGATAAACGACCGCGGCGATATCACCGTCAACATCTCCTCGCTCTCCACCCATCGGCTGATGGTCAAGCGGGCCATGGTGAACTCGGCCGACAAAGTGGTGTTGCTGTGCGACCACAGCAAGATCGGCAAGAGCTGCTTTTACAAGGTCTGCAGCATCGACCAGATCGACTGCATCGTGACCGACGACGGCTGTGACGAGAGCCAACGGCAAATGCTCTCCAGCCTGGGACTGCCGGTCTACTACGCACCGCTGGATACATAGGCACTGTACATAAAAATGTAGGGCCATACCCTGTTTGGTATGGCCCGTTTATTTTAGACGATGTTCCCCTGCGCCGGTGCGACGCCAGCCCTACACGCAGGGCAAAAAGGTCACCGCCGCGCTCAGCGTACCCCAAAAGTAGTGCGCGGACAGCGCCCGGCCAGCACATCGGCGATGCGGTACCGAGAGTTGGCGGTCCGCATCGTCGCCCCCTGACGGATGGGCTCTTTCAAAAATTCCAGTTCGGCGCTGGCACGGCTGGCGCCGGCGTGGCTGTCACCAATACAGTGGTCCTGCATCGTGCAGCCTGCCGGCAGCTGCCATCATCTCATCGGCGTCTTAATCCTCTACCGAAGTAAAGATCAGCAGATAGCGGGGGTGGACCAGCGCGGCGATGACAGCGGCGGTCCCGTCGTTGTCGATGCACGCTACCACCTGCTGTTGGACACTGCTACGCAGCTGCTTTAGCTCCCAGCGGTGGTTTTCTTCAAAACTGGCCGTACCGTTACAGTTGGTGATGGATCCAGCTCCCCTGCCCGTACAGCGCGTCAAAAACTGGTGGCTGTGTAGATGTACGCGCGCTTTTCGGCGTCGTTAAAATGGGTGTGCGACACCAGCATCTGCCGCACCGAATATTTTGACGAGATGCAGCACCGGTACTTCTCCATCAAGATCGCCTGTCCCTGGGACGAGTAATCGGTCATCACGGCGCTGCTTGGCACCTCTAGGGCATGACCGGTACGCTTGATATAATTTAGCCGTCCGATCTTGGCCACCCCAGAGCTGGCCCAGATCATGCCCGGGCGCAGTTCGCGCCCAATGTGTCTGAACACATTGCAGTCGATGTCACGTTCCTCCTGACGAATGAGCGCCATCGAACCGATCTTGTCCACCGGCTCTATATCGTGTTGCATGTTCTCTCCTCCCCCACAGGGCAGCCCGCAGCGCCGTCCCATACAAAAAAACCAGCTCGGTACAGGTCGTCTGCACCGATGCCGGCCTTTTTAGTTTTACTGCCCGCAATAGGGCAGTGTCGCTTTTACAATCTGTGCGCCGGGTATCGCCTGACTTTAATAGAAGTACCAGGCCGAGCGCAAAAAGCCAAAGATCCCGCCGATACCGCTGATCACAAAGAGGACCGCCAACACCATCGAGCCGATGGTCGCCCACTTGATCATCCTGTCGGCCAAGTCGCGGTGTTTGCCCTCCTCGGCGGTGCGCAGCATCAGCGCCACCACCAGCAGCACCGGCGGCACAACAAAGCTGAGCGCCTGTAAGACAAAGCGCACTGCCGGGCACTCGAAGATAGGTCCGCCTTTAAAGTCGAATGCACCGCGTTTGGGCTTTATGGGGTATCCCGGGGCAGGGGCGCCGTACGGAGCGCCCTGATAGCCCGGCTGTGGGCCCTGGGGCGGCACCTGCTGATAAGCTGTCTGCGGGCCGGAGGCCGGGGCCTCGGGGGCCGGTTGGGCCGGTTGCTGCACTTCTGCCTGGGCGGTATCTACCGGCACACCGCAAACGGTGCAAAACAGGCTGCCCGGTGCGATCTCGTTGCCACAATTTTTACAGGTCATAAAACGTGTTCCTCCTAAGTCGTAATGGGCGGGCCACCGCGGCCCGAATGCCCGCTATTAGGCCGCCGAGATGGCAGCCGGGGCCCGCTCCCTGCCGCCATTATACCACAGCTTTTTTATTTTACCAAACTGCACTGGCCAGCACCGGCCTGTACCGGCACACATCCAGACGGTCGCACAGAAAAACAGCCGCCGCCAAATGTTCTCGGCCGCGGCTGTCTGTTTATCTCTCGCCGCTACTGTGCGGCGAGTATCTTTTCTTTTTGCGCCAGCAGTGCATCTCCCTCTAACTGCTGCTGGACCCAGGCGGTGCCCAGGCGGTCGATCATCACGCCAAAGCGCTCGCCGGGCTGACCCTCTTTTTTAAACAGCAAGATCGCCTTTTCCACCATATCCATGGCCTCGTCACGGGTGTACAGCCGGGGTAGCTGGTCGCCGATACGCACTTTTTTGCCCCAGCGGCCGCCTATGTAGATGCGGTACATGGTCTCGTTATCGGCCACGGCGCCAAAGGGACACCCCTTTATGCAACGGCCGCAGTTGTTGCAGATCTCCTCGTCCAGCTGCAACAGCTCATCCCGGTAACTGGCGGCCTGCATGGGGCAGTTTGTCTCAACGGCGCACTGCTTGCACTGACGGCACTGTTCCCCCAGGTACTGGGGTACCTTTTGCCCAACGATGCCAATATCGTTTAGATCGGGCTTCATACAGTTGTTGGGGCAGCCGCCCACGGCGATCTTAAACTTGTGGGGCAGTGCCACACTGCCGTAGCCCACGTAAAAGCGGTGGTGGATATCGGCCGCCATCTGCTGCGTGTCGTAGAGGCCAAACACACAGGTAGTCCCCTTACAGGCCACCACCGGGCGCACCTTGGCGCCGGTGCCGCCGGTGACCATCCCCTCCCGGGCCACAAAGGCCTTAAAGGACTCGATATCGCGGTAGTGGATACCGGGCAGTTCCACCGTCAGGCGGGTGGTAAAGCTGATGTTGCCGTTGCCGAACTCGTGTGCTGCCTGGCTGAGGTTCTGCATCTGCGCGGCGGTGAGCACGCCGTTTTCGGTGATGATGCGGGCAGAAAATTCCTCGGTGCCGCGGTTGAGCAAAAACCCCTCACCTTTTACCCGTTTGATATCTGCTGGTGAAATCGCCACAGTTTATCCGTCCTTTCTATCGCGTCTCTCGGCCCCGCCTTGCAAAGGCGGGCAAAAAACGGTACCATATGTGTATTACGACTGCGGCCAACAGGCCCTATATAGTCCGGCCGCAGATCATCGGTGCAGGAAGTGAAATCATGACCACCCGCCACTTAGAAGTTTTTCTGGCGGTGGCCCGCGTAGGCAGTATGAGCGGCGCCGCCAAAGAGCTGTACATCTCGCAGCCCACCGTCAGCCAGGTGATCGCCGAGCTGGAGGAGCACTATCACACCCGCCTGTTCGAGCGGCTGCAAAAGCGGCTGTACATCACCCCTGCCGGGCAACAGCTGCAGCGCTACGCCCAGCAGATCACCGACCTGTTCTCGCAGATGGACCAGGAGATGGACCACACCGCCCACCACCGTCTGCTGCGGGTGGGGGCGACCATCACCATCGGCAGCTGCCTGCTGCCCGGCCTGGTGGCCAGATTTGAGTCAGTCTGCCCCAGCACCCAGGTACAGGTCTACGTCGACAACACCCAGGCCATCGAGGGGATGCTCTGCCGCAGCGAGCTGGACCTGGCGCTGGTAGAGGGCAAGATCAGCAGTCCCCAGCTGCGCACCTTTGATGTGCTCGACGACCAGCTGGTGCTGATCTGCGCCCCCGATCACCCGCTGGCCAAGCAAAACAAAGTGACGCCCCAACAGCTGCAGGGGCAGCAGTTCATCATGCGCGAGACCGGCAGCGGCACCCGGGCCCTGTTCGAGGAGTTCCTGCGCCAAAATCAGGTACAGATCAACGTGAAGTGGAGCTGCCACAGCTCCGACTCGGTGCTGGCCGCAGTGGCCGCCGGGCAGGGGTTGGCGATGCTCTCGCTGGTGCTGGTACAAAAGCCGGCCGCCCAGGGCCAGGTGGCGATCTTACCGCTGCAGCGGGCGGGTCTCAGCCGCAGCTTTCAGCTGGTATACCACAAAGACAAGTACCTCTCGGCCGTCATGCGCCAGTTTATAAAAAGTTTGCCGCACGCGCCACCTGTTCTAGGGTAACACGGCGCCACCTTTCTGTAAAATAGCGGTTTTCAATATTTACCATAGTGAAACACCTATCATCTTTTATTTATCTATTTTTAAAAGAGGTGCTCTGCCCGCTGCCTGGCGGTGAAGCACCTCTTTTTATCGCTCTACCCGTATCTCCACCCGCGTCACGTACGACTGCTCATCTTTGACCGACAGGTAGGTCAGCAGGTCGTACTCGTAGCTGCCCTCAACGATGGTCAGCCCCTGCCGGCGAATAAAATCCAGCAAGATGCGATAGCTCTCCTGGGTGCTGCCATAACTGCCCCGGTGGTGTATCACCCCGCACAGTCCGGCTGTCCTCACCCGCTCCAGTCGGTCGCCGGTCTGCTCGGTGCTCTGTATGGCCATATACGAGCCATTTTGGTAAATCCCCCGCTGCAGCTGCCGGCAGCTCACACCCGACCCGGGCAGGTTACCGGCGGTGGAGGGGTACTTGGCACAGTACTGCATCAGTTGGGTACTGGCCTCGGTGTAGTCGTGAGAGGTGATACCCAGCGGATTTTGGATGGGCATACACAAAAAAAACTCCTGCGGGCGCTCCTCCAACCAGGGGACCTCCACCGGGTGGCTGGCGGCGAGCTGTGTCTGCGCCGTCTTGCGGTCGATAGCGCCGTGCAGCGCCTGCAGGCGCCGTATCTCACCGGCCAACCACTGCTGCTTGCTCTGGAGCAGCGCCAGCAGCGTGCCCGAATCGCCGTGCAGGTAATCACCGATCTCCCGCAGCGAGCTGCCGATCTCTTTGAGCGTACGGATCGCACTGAGGATATCGCTCTGGCGGTTGGTATAGTATCGGTAGCCATTTTGTCCCACTACTGCCGGCGAAAACAGCCCGGTGCGGTCGTAGTAGATCAGCGTTTGGCGGCTGATACCGTGCAGGGCGGCAAACTCCCCCACTGTGTAGAGGATCTCTCCCTTGGGAATATCCATCTCTTGGCCCTCCAAAAAAATTTTGCCAAAGGTCTTGACTGTATAGTTACTATATAGTTTATCATAGACGCTGTGAGAAACCAAGACACAGATATCCAAACAGGAGGAACAAATGGAAGTAAGGAAACCTATCCCCGTAATACTGGATGTAGACCCCGGCGTAGACGACGCGCTGGCCATCATCCTGGCTCTGCAGTGTAAAGATTTGGATGTGCGCGGCATCACCGCCTGCTTTGGTAACCGGCAGCTGTGGCGCACTCTGCGCAACGCGCTGCAGCTGGTAGAACTGATGGGCCGGGACATCCCCGTCGCCAAAGGCGCCAGCGAGCCGCTGTGCAAGCCGCTGCGGGAATACGACGGTCCCGACGACCATCTGATCCATGGCCTGGAGGGGCTGGGCCCGGTAGTGCTGCCCGCCCCCACCCACCACGAGGTCGAGCTGCCCGCACCCGACTTTATCGCCGAGCTGCTGCGCCAGAGTGATGAGCCCATCACGCTTATCCCGGTGGGGCCGCTGACCAATATCGCCCGTTTTGTGGTCGCCTACCCCGAGCTGCTGTCTAAAGTGCGGGCCATCCACCTGATGGGCGGTGCTGCCGTAGGCGGCAACGTCACCCCGTATGTAGAGGCCAACATCTACTCCGATCCCGAGGCGGCGGCTACCGTGTTCGCCTGCGGAGTGCCCATCGTCATGTGCGGTCTCGACGCCACGCTGCAGTGCCTCATCTACCCCGACGAGGAGGAGGCGCTCATCCAGGGCGAGCACACCCACCTGGCTCAGCTGGCCCACGATATGCTCTCGGTGTACGAAAAGGGGGAGGAATTCCCCGGCTCGGCGCTGCACGACTCGCTGGCAGTAGCCTCGGTCTTCTGCCCCGATATCATCACCACCAAAGACTGCTATGTCGATATCTGTCTCACCCCCGGCGAGCACCGCGGGCAGACGGTGGTGGACCTGGAGGGCCGTACCGGCCGCGCCCCCAATGTAAAGGTGGCGCTGTCGGCCGACCGCCTCAAAATGCTCGACCTGCTGCGCGCCAGCCTCAACGGCCCCTTTTAGCAGGTGTCGCTACTACCCGCAGCACCGGTCGCCGCACTGCTCTGCGGGTACCACGCCGGTACCTCGTACAGGCGCGCAGCACTCATCCCGTACGCACTCTACATGAGAAAAAGAGAGATGGACTGCAGTCCATCTCTCTTTTTTATGCGGTCGATCGCCCCGCAGTGTGTCTGCAAAGCGGCGCGTACACAGCCGCCTACACCGTCTCCTGATGGGCAGACTGTTCCCGCTCGATAGTTTGGTCGGCCTTTTTGCGCCAGCCGCCGCGGCGGTACATGATAAAGGTCACCAGCGCACCCAAGACCCACGAGAAGAGCAGCGAGATCCAGATGCTGGTGTAGTGGCCCTGGGGCCGGGCAGCCGAGCGGGTGATGTAAGCCAGCCCATAAGCCACCGGCACCCGCACGATAACGGTGGTAAACATCGAGATCCACATCGGGGTCATGGTGTCTCCGGCGCCGCGCATCACACCAGACAGGCACTGGGTCACGGCCATGGCGATGTAGCCCACCGCCAGTATCTTCATCATATCGGCACTCAGCGCCACCAGCTCGGCGGTGTTGGTAAACACCCCCATCAGATTTCTGCCAAACAGCAAGATCAGTACAGTGATAGCCGTAGAAAAGCCCACCGCCATCAGCGTTCCCTGCTTGGTGCCGCTGTGTACCCGGTCCATCTTGCCGGCGCCCACATTCTGGCCGGTATAGGTGGTCATGGCAGTGCCAAACGAGAAGTTGGGCATCATGGCAAAACCATCTACACGCATGATGATGACGTTGGCGGCGATGACCATCTCGCCAAAACTGTTGGTGAGCGACTGCACCACGATCATGGCCATCGAGAAGATCGCCTGGGTAATGCCCGAGGGCAGCCCCAGCTTGACGATGGTCCCGGCAAACTCGCCCCGCAGCTTTAAATAGCGCGCCCGCATGTCAAACACGTCCTGCATACGCAGCAGCTTGAGCAGGCACATCAGCGCCGATACGCCCTGCGCGATAGCGGTAGCCAGGGCCACCCCGGCCACGCCCATATCGAGCCCCGCCACAAACCACAGGTCCAGCACGATGTTGAGCACCGTGGCCACCAGCAGATAGAGAAGTGCCGACATCGAGTCGCCCAGCCCCCGCAGCACACCGCAGAGGATGTTGTAAAAAGCCACTCCAGCCACACCCCACATCAGGATATTGAGGTATGAGGTGCACCAGTCGATGATGCTGGCCGGCGTGTCCAGCAGCTCTAGCAGCGGGCGGGCCACCAGCGGGCCGACCACCATGATGATCAGCGAGGCCAGCGCTGTCAGGGTGATACAGTTGCCCACCGTCTTCGAGAGCTTGTCCCGGTCGCGGGCACCAAAATACTGGCTGACCATGACCGTGGCGCCGGTGGAGATACCGATAAACAGCACCAGCAGCAGGTTGAGGATCGGTGAGGCGCTGCCCACGGCGGCCAGCGCATTGTCCCCCACATATTTGCCTACCACGATACTGTCGACAGTGTTGTACAGCTGCTGGGCGATGTTTCCCAGCAACATGGGCGCAGTGAAGACGGCGATCTTCTTCCACGGCGATCCCGTCGTCATGTCAGACGGGGCAAAGAGTTCTTTTAGCTTCATAAAACGTGTATTCCTCCTCTTCTCTGATAATCCATATCTGTACTACTATAGCAGAAATCGCACATGCCTGCAACAAATAGCCGCTGTCCCTGCCGGCAAAAATACGCGCTTTCCCGCCAGACTCTCGTGTACCCATCGCCGCTGCTCCGGGTCACGATCGCGCCCGTCTACCCTGCTTCTTAGCTGGGGATCGGCAGCAAACACAGCCGGCACACGGCGGCGCGCCGCATATCTATACATAAAAAACAAAGTCTACACGATTGCTCGCGTAGACTTTGTTTGGTGAACCACCGGGGACTCGAACCCCGGACCCTCTGATTAAAAGTCAGATGCTCTGCCAACTGAGCTAGTGATTCATATGCAGTTTTATGCGCTGTATGCCCGCCAAAGCGCTCCATTATAATAGCATTTTGTTCCGGTGATGTCAACACATTTTTGCAAAAATTTCTAAATGCCCACCTTCTCCGGCGGCGCGCCGGCCGCGTTGCCGCCCTGTATCCAGTATACCCAAAAAGCTGGTCCCTATACACCGGTACGCTTCCCGCTCTCAGCGCGCCGCGGCCATCTCCTTTTCGCACCGCCGCGCTGCCAAATAACAGCCGCTATTCTTGTGACAGTTGGCTCTAGAGCACACTGTGTGCACATGCTATAATGGCAGCAAACACCAATTTTGAGGAGGACGCACCATGATCGTACAAGTTTACGGCATTTTAGATCCCGACGAGGCGCTGGCAGTTATCGCGGCGGGGGCCGACTATATCGGCATCTGCCCACCCCAATACGCCGGGTACGACGATACCCTCACCGAGGTGGTCAGCGAAGAGACCACCTCCGCCATCCTGCAGGCCACTAAAGGGCTGTGCAAACGGGTGCTCATCGCCCTCAGCGACGACCCGCAGGTCACCTATAATATGGTAGAGCGCCACCACCCCGACGTCATCCACATCTCGGCACCCAATTTTGCCGCCACCCCAGAGGTGGTGGCCCACATCCGCGCGCTGGACCCCGCTATCAAGATCCTGCAGGCCATCGCTGTAGGCAGCGCCAAAGATATCGAGACGGCCAGGCACTACGCCGGCTTTGTCGATATGCTGATCCTCGACTCGGCCAACCCCGACGACGGTATGATCGGCGCCGCCGGGGTGGGGCACGACCGCGCGCTCGATCGCGCCATCGTCGAGGCGGTGGATATCCCGGTCATCGTGGCCGGCGGTCTGGGGCCCGACAATGTGGCGCAGGTCATCGCCGAGACCCATCCCTGGGGGGTGGACTCGCTGACCGGCACCAACAAGATCTTCCCTGACGGCAGCTTCGTCAAGGATATCGAGCTGGTGCGCGCCTTCTGCCAAAACGCCAAAGCTGCCGGGCAGAAGCTGTGAGCGCCCCCGGCTCTGTCCTCTGTCTGGGGGACTATCACGCCGATATTATCCTGCAGGCGGCCGCCGCCCCGGCGGTAGACGCCGCACTGCTGGCCGATATCGCTCAGGGCAGACCGGTCCCCAGCATCACCTACGCCAGTGGCGGGGTGGGCGGCAGCGTATGTGCCGCCATCGCCCGGCTGGGTGTACCGGCGCGCCCGCTGGGGGTAGTGGGGGACGACTTTCTGGGCCGCTATGCGCGGCAGGTACTGGCCCCGCTGGGTGTCGACACCACCTATCTGCACACCGATCCCCACCGCCGCACCATGATGGTGCTCTGTCACATTGCCGGCGACGGTGAGCGCAGCTTTTCTTACGGATTTCCCATGGAACAGGCCGCCGATGTGTTCTTTTATCCCCAGCACGCGCCAGATTCGGCGCTGGCCGGGGCGGCAGCGCTGTATGTCTCGGGCATCCAGCTCATCTTCTCCCCCGGCTGCGACACCGCCATCGAGCTCATGGAGCGCTGCCGGTCGCGGGGCATTCCAGTCGCTATGGACTTAAACCTGCGGCCCGACAATTTTGCCCTCGACGACGCGCTGCAAAAGCGCTACCGCCGAGCCATCGACCTGTGCGACATCGTGTTCGGCTCGGGCGAGGAAGAGCTGATGCCGCTGACCGGGGCCGCCACACCGCTGGCCGCCGCCCAGCAGCTGGCCGCGCGGGGAAAAGTGGCGGTGTGCAAACTGGGGGCGCAGGGGGCGCTGGCCTGCGGTCCCAACGGGGGGTATCGTCTCGCCGGCTATCCCGCTCAGGTAGCCGACACCGTGGGGGCCGGCGACACGTTCGTAGGTGCCTTTCTGGCCCGCTATGTACAGGATGGCGACCTGGCCGGCAGCCTGCAGTGGGGGTGCGCTGCCGGCAGCTATTCAGTGCGGTTCACCGGCGCCGGCCACAGCCCCGACCGATCGCAGATGAGCGCCCTGCTGGCTGAAAACAGCCATATCTTGCCGCAGACTCTGCCCCTCTGACTTTATTTTAGATACTAAAAAGGATAAAAAAGCGGGGGAGGACCAACTGGTCCTCCCCCGCTTTTTTATCTTTCAAACTGTGAGCCGGGCGCTCTCTACTCGTCCAGCGCCTTGTCGGCAATCTGCTGCTCGGCCATAGCGATAAAATCGGCTACCGGCATAGCGCCCAGGTCGCCGCCTTTGCGGCTGCGCACCGATACCGTGCCCGACTCTACCTCTTTTTCGCCCAGCACCAGCATATAGGGGATCTTCTCCATCTGGGCCTCGCGGATCTTGTAGCCCATCTTCTCGGAGCGGTAGTCCCCCTCCACCTTTAAGCCCGCCGCTGCCAGCTGGCTCTCCAGCGCTTTGGCCTGCTCGTGGAACTTGTCGCTGATGGGGATGATCTTCACCTGTACCGGAGCCAGCCACAGCGGGAAAGCGCCGGCAAAGTGCTCGATGAGAATGCCGATGAACCGCTCGATACTGCCGAACACCACCCGGTGGATCATCACCGGCCGGTGCTTCTGGCCGTCCTCACCGGTGTATTCTAGCTCAAAGCGCTCGGGCATCTGCATATCCAGCTGAATGGTGCCGCACTGCCATGTGCGGCCGATAGCGTCCACCAGGTGGAAGTCCAGTTTGGGGCCGTAGAAGGCGCCGTCTCCCTCGTTGATGCTGTAGTCGCGGCCCATCTCTTCGATGGCGCTCACCAGGCCCTGGGTCGCTACCTCCCAGTCCTTTTCATCGCCGATATGGTCCTCGGGCATGGTGGACAGCTCGATATTATAAGTAAAGCCAAACAGGTTATACACCTTATCGATCAGCTGCACCACGCCTTTGATCTCATCTTTGATCTGGTCGGGGGTCATAAAGATGTGGGCGTCGTCCTGGGTAAAGCAGCGCACCCGCATCAGGCCGTGCAGCGCGCCCGAGAGCTCGTGCCGGTGCACCAGGCCCAATTCGCCCACCCGCAGCGGCAGGTCGCGATAGGAGCGGGGCTGGGTCTTGTACACCAGCATGCCGCCGGGGCAGTTCATCGGTTTAATGGAGTAGTCCTGCTCGTCGATGACGGTGGTGTACATGTTGTCTTTATAGTGATCCCAGTGACCGCTGCGCTCCCACAGCGTACGGCTGAGGATCATCGGCGTGCTGATCTCTACATAGCCGGCCTCTTTGTGGATCTGGCGCCAGTAGTCGATCAGGGTATTTTTCAGTTCCATGCCTTTGGGCAGGAAAAATGGGAAGCCCGGTCCCTCCTCCATCAGGGCAAATAGTTTCAGCTCTTTTCCCAGCTTGCGGTGGTCGCGCTTTTTGGCCTCCTCGAGCATGGTCAGATGGGCCTCCAGCTCGCTGGCTTTGGGGAAAGCGGTGCCGTATACCCGGCAGAGCATGGCTTTATCCGAATCGCCGCGCCAGTAGGCGCCGGTAGAAGAGGTCAGCTTGATAGCCTTTACTTTCGAGGTGTCCATCAGGTGGGGGCCGGCGCACAGGTCGCAGAAGTCGCCCTGTTTAAAGAAGGAGATCTTCTCCCCCTTACCGGCGTGCTCGGCGATGAGCTCCAGCTTGTAGGGCTGGTCTTTCATCAGCTCTCTGGCCTCGTCCGGCGACAGCTCAAACCGCTCCAGCGGCAGCGCCGCCTTTACGATCTTTTTCATCTCGGCCTCGATCTTTTCCAGGTCCTCGGTGGTAAAGGGCTTCTCCAGGTCAAAATCGTAGTAAAAGCCGCCGTCGATAGCCGGGCCGATGGCAAACTTGGTATCGGGGTACAGGTGCTGCACCGCCTGGGCCAAAATGTGCGAGGCGGTGTGCCAAAACACCCGCTTGCCCGCGTCGTCGGCAAAGGTCAGCACCTCCAGTGCGCAGTCGTGCTCCAACGGCTGGCGCAGGTCGGCCACCGTGCCGTCGACCAGGCCCCCCACCGCATTGCGGTAAAGGCCCATCGATATCTGTTTGGCCACATCGGCCACGGTGCTGCCGGCCTCTACCTGCAGCACCGAGCCGTCTTTTAATCTCACATCGATCATCTTATAAGTCCTCCTGTCTCACAGTTTTTATGGATACCGGTCTGTTTTTTGTTGCAAAAAAGCGCTCCACCCCTCACTTTCCTCTACGAGAAACTAAGGGATGAAGCGCAACTGTTTCGTTTGGCTCCACGGTTCCACCCAAATTGCACACCGCCTATCTGCGGTATACCACTTGACTTGTGGGGGATAACGGTCCCTGGCCGGCAGGTATTGACTGCGCTCCGGGGGGGTACGCAAAGGGCCGGTCACCGCGCCGCTCTCAGCACAAAGGCAGCGCTCTCTGTACGGTGCCATAGCCGGTGCACATGTCCCCATCACCGCTTTGACACTGTCAGTGTAACACAGCCCCGGTCCGCTGTCAAATAGGTCTCGCCGCTCTCCCAACGCCTTTTTTCATTCTTTTGTGCGCTGCCTGCATTTTCCTTGACAGTCTGTATAGCTCTATTATAAAATAGTCATGTAGTCTGTTTTGTTTTATTCTACCAATAATACATAAAACGCACAAAATTTTAGGAAAAGGAGGGGTTTTTTTATGCCATTTACGCCGGTTATGATCGTGGTACTGGTGCTAATCGCGCTGGTCCTGATGGCAGTGGCTTTCGTGTTGGGCACCGTATACCGCAAAAAAGTGTCCGAGGCCAAGCTGGGCGACGCCGAGACCGAGGCGACCCGCATCGTCAACGAAGCCGTAAAAGAAGCCCAAGCAAAGAAAAAAGAGAGCCTGATCGAGGCGAAAGACGAGATCTACAAACTCAAGACCGAGGCCGACAAAGAGATCAAGGAGCGCCGCTCCGATATCTCGCGGCAGGAAAAACGGCTGATCCAAAAAGAGGAGTCACTGGACAAAAAGATCACCGGGGTCGAGCAGAAAGACGAGAAGCTCAACCAAAAGCTCAAGGCGGCCGACGACAAGTTAGAGGAGATCGAGCAGGTCAAAAAGAGCCAGTTCGAGATGCTCGAGAAGATCTCCGGTCTCACGGCGCAGCAGGCCAAAGACCAGCTGCTGCAAACGCTGGACGAGGAGCTCACCCACGAAAAGGCGGTGCACATCTCCAGCTACGCCACCTCTTTAAAAGAGGAAAAGGACGAGCTCACCCGCAACCTGCTGGCCACCACCATCGCCCGCTGCGCCGCCGATCACGCCTCTGAGGCCACGGTATCGGTAGTGCCGCTGCCGAGCGACGAGATGAAGGGCCGCATCATCGGCCGCGAGGGCCGCAATATCCGCGCGCTCGAAACGCTCACCGGGGTCGACCTCATCATCGATGACACCCCCGAGGCCATCACCCTATCCAGTTTTGACCCGGTGCGCCGCGAAGTGGCTCGGGTGGCGCTGGAGCGCCTGATACAGGACGGCCGCATCCATCCTTCCCGCATCGAGGAGATGGTGGAGAAAGCCAAGACCGATGTCGATAACATCATCAAGCAGGAGGGGCAGCGCGCCGTCATGGAGCTGGGCGTCCACGCCATCAACCCCGAACTGGTCAAACTCATCGGCCGGCTGCGCTACCGCACCAGCTACGGCCAAAACGTGCTCAACCACTCTATCGAGGTGGCGCAGCTGGCAGGCCTGCTGGCCGGCGAGCTGGGCGTGAACATCGATATGGCCAAACGGGCAGGCCTGTTGCACGATATCGGCAAGGCGCTGGACCATGAGGTCGAGGGCTCGCACATCAAGATTGGCGTAGATGTGGCCAAGCGCTACAAGGAAAACCAGCAGATCATCCACGCCATCGAGGCCCACCACGGCGATGTAGAGGCCAAGACTGTTCTGGCCTGTATCATCAAGGCTGCCGATGCCATCTCCGCCGCGCGCCCCGGCGCCCGCCGCGAGAATGTCGAGAACTACATCAAGCGCCTGCAGCGGCTGGAAGAGCTGGCCAATTCCTTCGATGGCGTAGAGAAATCCTTTGCCATCCAGGCCGGCCGCGAGATCCGCATCATGGTCAAGCCCGAGGTGGTCAAAGACGATCAGATGGTCATCCTGGCTCACGATATCGTCAAAAAGATCGAGGCCGAACTCGATTATCCCGGCCAGATCAAGGTCCACATGATCCGCGAGAGCCGCGCGATCGACTTTGCCAAATAAGGTACATACCGCGTGGGGGGAGGCAGACGGCCTCCCCCCACTTTTTACTCTCTCACATAAAGGAGCACCACAATGAAGATCCTGTTTATCGGCGACGTGGTGGGCCCCCAGGGCTGCCGCTTCCTGCAAAAAAAGCTGCCCCAGCTCAAGGCCCAGTACCGCCCCGACCTGACCATCTGCAACGGCGAGAACTCCGCTGCGGGAAATGGGCTCACCTTCGACAGCGCCGACTGGCTGCTGCGCTGCGGGGCCGACGTCATCACCACCGGCAACCACCTGTTTAAAAAGCCCGAGGCCCGCCAGGTGCTGGAGCGCTGCCCCCACGTGGTGCGCCCGCTCAACTACGACTGTGCCCCCGGCGATGGCTACTATCTGTTCGATTCCATCAAGGGCCGGGTGTGTGTCGTCAGCCTGATGGGCACCGTATTTCTCGATGCGCTGCCCTGTCCTTTTCGCACCATCGATGCCTTTTTGGCACACCCGCCGGTGGAGTACGACTGTCTGGTGCTCGACTTCCACGCCGAGGCCACCAGCGAAAAGCGAGCCATGGGCTTTTTCCTCGACGGCCGGGCGGCAGCGGTGCTCGGCACCCACACCCACGTCCAAACTGCCGACGCCCAACTGCTGCCCGGCGGCACCGCCTATATTACCGACGCCGGCATGACTGGCCCCATCGACTCGGTGCTGGGGGTCAAAAAAGAAGTCATTTTACAGCGCTTCTTGACCCATCTGCCCAACCGATTTGAAATTGCCGACGGCGACTGCTCTGTACAGGGAGTGTTTTTTGACACAGATGGCAAAAAGGCAAAAACCATCCACGCATTTTGTGAGAGTTAGCCTATCTTTAGATTTATTATTGAATTATTTTAAACACTATGTTACAATTTTCTCATGCAAGACCATAGATCGTCGCGCAGGAGGGAACCACCATGGAAGTGTTAAAAGTATCATCTAAATCCGCCCCCAATTCGGTGGCAGGTGCAATCGCAGCAGTGGTCAAAGAGCACGGTGCAGCAGAGCTCCAGGCAGTCGGCGCCGGGGCCATCAACCAGGCCCTCAAGGCAGTGGCGGTAGCGCGGGGCTACATGGCGCCGTCGGGCGTCAACCTGATCTGTGTGCCGGCCTTTACCACCATCGCCATCGACGGCGAGGAAAAAACGGGTATCAAGCTCATCGTCGAACCCCGCTAAAACAGTTCGCCACTCACCACTTACTAGTCACTACTCTTTTTTCCATCTCTTTAAAAAAGGCATAGAGGGCGGTACAGCTGTACCGCCCTCTATATCCGTTTGGACACACCTGTTACTGCCTAAAAGTACCTATGCGCCGTACAGGCCGGTGATCGCCGTCTGGGCCAGCAGGTGGCCCTCTATGGCAAAATACATCTCGTTATAGGTAAAACCGTTCTGCAGCGGTAGCAGGCAGTCCAGCGCAAATACGTGCAGCTGATAGCGGTGGTCGCCGTCAGGTGGGGCCATCCCGCCATAAAAGCTGGCCTGTCGGCGGTCTAAGCTCCCCAGCGGCCCGGCCCAGCTGTTGGCCCCCTGCAAAAAGTCATCCCGCTCCTGACTGGCATTTTCCGGCAGGCTCCCCTGCTGAATGTTGGCCGCCACCCAGTGGATCCACGAAAACCCGCAGACCGGGATGGCGTCCTTGTCCTCAAACAGCAGCGCAAACGACTTGGTCCCCTCCGGCACATCGTGCACGGCAAAGCCAAAGGAGCGGCACGGCATATCGCCGATAAAGTCCTCTCCCCGGCTGCCAAAGCGGTCTAAAAAGCGGCCTTTTTGTATCGCGTCGGTCGTGATATACATCGAGCTCCCCCCATCTCTACTGGCCACTGCAGCGCCGCGTGGCGCTGCCGGCGGTGTACTTTTCCTTCTAACTCCAGTATACCACCGCTGTAAAGCAGTGGCAGTTGCCGTACAGATATTTACAAAAGGGCTGCAAATCGGTATAATATGAAGATACACAAGGCCCGCTGGCGGTCGGCCGGCCGGTCTTTGTGCGGCGCGGCGGCGCCGTATAAAAACGGTGGCCGGGCGCGAATACCCGCAACTTTTACATATAATATCCCCAGCGGAGCGTACAATACAAAAAACTGGGTCTTTGCCATCTACAGAAAAAAGGAGTGATCAGGTTGCTAAAATTAGAGAACCATCTGGGCACCACCACCATCACCGGCGAGTATTTTGCCGGCCTGGTGGGCAACGTGGTGAGCGACTGTTACGGCGTTATCGGCATTGCCGCCTCTACCCCGGTCCAGGGCATCAAGCGCTTTTTGTCCGGCAAATCCACCCCCGATCAGGGCGTGCGCATCAAGACCATCGGCGATAAGCTGGTCATCGATATCCACATCGTGGTGCTCTACGGCATCAATGTGTCGGCTATCGTCAAGAGCATCATCAACAAAGTTCGGTACGCCGTGTCTCAGGCCGTGGGGATGCAGGTCGCAAAGATCAACGTGTATGTCGACGGTATGGCTGCCGAATAAAGGAGAGTTTTCATGATCACAGGAAAAATGCTGCGGGATAGCATCATCTCCGCATCCAATAATATCCAAAACCAGCGCCTGGCCGTCGATGAGCTCAACGTGTTCCCGGTGCCCGACGGCGATACCGGCACCAACATGTCTATGACCATCTCGGCCGGCGCCAAGGAGCTGTCGATGCTGCCCGACACCTGCACCGTGGCCCAGGCCTCAAAAACGGCGGCCTCGGCGCTGTTGCGCGGGGCGCGGGGCAATTCCGGCGTGATTTTGTCGCTGATTTTCCGCGGCTTTTCCAAGGGTCTCAAGGAGCACGAGACCGCCACCGCGGCCGATATCGTAAATGCCCTGCACGAAGGAGTCAGCGCTGCCTACAAGGCGGTCATGAAGCCCACCGAGGGCACCATCCTCACCGTGGCCCGGGTCAGCGCCGAGAAGGCCGATGACTTTTTACTCGAAAACGACGATACCACCGCCCTGTGGAACTATGTCTGCCAATGCGCCAAAGAGGCGGTAGCCAACACCCCCGAGCAGCTGCCGGTACTCAAAAAAGCTGGTGTGGTCGATGCCGGCGGGCAGGGCCTGCTCGTCATCTTCGAGGGCATGCGCAGCGTCATCTGTGACGGGGTGATGGTCGAGGGCGAGAACGCCCCGTCCGCCGCACCCGCTGCCGCGGCTCCCAAACAGGTGGCCGGCGAATTCGACATGAGCATGACCGAGCTCTACTGCACCGAGTTCATCATCAACAAAAAAGATCCCGGCGCCGACTCGCTCAAGCTGCGCGCCTTTTTAGAGGCCATGGGCAACAGCGTAGTGGTGGTCGATGATGAGGACATCATCAAGGTCCACGTGCATACCGGCAATCCCGGCGGCGCACTCACCGAGGCGGTCAAGTGGGGCTATCTCACCAACTTAAAGATCGAGAACATGCTCGAGCAGTACAAGGCCCGCCTGGCCGCCGGGCAAGAGCCCAGCGAGGACACTCCGCCCAGTTTCGAGAGCGGCGAGTCGGGGGAGGACTTCTCCTACAAGCCGGTAGATCCCGATATCCCCTACGGCTTTGTGGCAGTGGCTGCCGGTAGCGGCGTCAAGAGCCTGTTTGTCGACCTGGGCGTCAACGCCGTGGTCAGCGGCGGCCAGACCATGAACCCCTCCACCGAGGACATTCTCAAGGCCATCCACTCGGTGCCGGCCAAAACCGTGTTCGTGCTGCCCAACAACAAAAATATCATCATGTCCGCCGAGCAGACTCTCTCGCTGGCCGACCGCCGGGTAGTGGTGCTGCAGACCCGCACCATTCCCCAGGGCCTCTCGGCCATGCTCAGCTTTGACCCCGACGCCAGCGTCAAAGACAACTCGGTCAACATGACCAAGGCCATTGACCACGTGGGCACCGGCCAGATCACCTACGCCGCCCGCAACTCCGACTACGACGGTCACAAGATCAAAGAGGGGCAGATGCTGGCCATGGTCAACGGCAAACTCTCGTTTACCGATACCGACCTGCAAAAAACAGTGGTCAAACTGGTGCGCCAGCTCATCAAAAAAGATACCACCTTCGTCACGCTGATCACCGGGCTGGACGTGCCCACCGCCGAGAGCGAAGTCATCGAGGACGCGGTGCGCGCCAAGCTGCCCGAAGGTGTCGAGATGGCTGTGGTGTACGGCGGCCAGCCGGTCTACTACTACATCATCTCGGCCGAGTGATGCGCGTCGTCTGCCATATCTTCTGCCGGTATGCCTGCTGGGGCCGGCAGCTGCACAAGGTGTTTTCGTGAAAGACCTATTTTCTGTAGATATCCAATTTCTCAAGGGAGTGGGACCGAAGCGCGCCCAGCTTTACCAAAAGCTGGGGGTCGACTCGGTCGGCTCCCTTTTGCAGTATTACCCCCGCAGCTACATCGATCTGCACGACACAGTGCCCCTCTCCGCCGCCCCGTTCGACTCCCCCTGTGCCGTACAGGGGCGGGTGGTGCGCAAGCTGCCGGTAGCGCGGCTCTCCGGCGGGCGCACCCTGTACAAGGTGCTGTGCACCAATTACGAGCAGGACTTTGCCGTCACTTTTTTTAACACCCCCTACCCCTACGGCCAGCTAGTCGAGGGGGAGGACTATATCTTCTACGGCAAATTCGGCGGCACCTTTACCGGCCGCCAGGTGGGGTCTCCCCTGTTTATCCCCGCCGGTCAGCCCCACGACGTGCTACCGGTCTATCCGCTCACCAAGGGGCTCACCTCCAAAGAGATCAGCCGGTCTGTGGCCGTGGCCATCGACGCTTTTTTAGCCCAGCTGGCCGACCCGCTGCCCAGCTGGGTGCGCACCCAGTACGACCTGTGCCACATCGGCTTTGCCGTGCAGAACATCCACCTGCCCCAGTCGCCGCAGGCCGCCCAGCTGGCCCGCCGGCGCCTCATCTTCGAGGAGCTGCTGGTGCTGCAGCTGGGCATGGCCCTGCTCAAGCAGCGCACCCGCCGCCGCACCGACTACCGGCTCATTCCCCCCGATCTGGCCCCCTTTACCGCTGCACTGCCCTACCAGCTCACCGGCGCTCAGCGCCGCTGCATCGGCGAGATACTCACCGACCTGCAGCGCCCGCAGCCCATGAGCCGTCTCTTACAGGGAGACGTGGGCTCGGGCAAAACGGTGGTGGCCGCCGCCGGGGTGTACGCCGCCGCCCAAAACGGGGCCCAGAGCGCGCTGATGGCCCCCACCGAGATACTGGCCGAACAGCACTACCAAACACTCAACACGCTGCTGCAGCCGCTGGGCATCACCGTGGCGCTGCTCACCGGCAGCACCAAAGGCGCGGCCAAAAAGGCGCTGCTGGCCGATCTGGCGGCCGGCAAGATCGATCTGCTGGTCGGCACCCACGCGCTCATCTCGCAGAACGTCACCTTCTCCAAACTGGCGCTGGTCGTCACCGACGAGCAGCACCGTTTCGGCGTCAAGCAGCGGGGCGCGCTGGGCGAAAAAGGGCAGTATCCACATATGCTGGTCATGTCGGCCACCCCCATCCCCCGCACCTTGGCCCTCATCATCTACGGCGATCTCGACATTTCGGTACTGGATGAAAAGCCGGCCGGCCGCCGCGAGATCGAGACCTTTGCCGTCGACTTCGGTAAATTTCGCCGGGCCGTAGCCTTTGCCGAAAAGCAGATACGCGCCGGCGGCCAGGTTTATGTGGTCTGCCCCCTTATCGAAGACAGCGGCAGCGAGCTCAAAGACGCCGCCACCGCCCAGCAGCAGATCCAGCAGCTGCTGCCCCACCGCCGGGTGGGTCTGCTGCACGGCCGCATGCGCCCCAAAGAAAAAGAGGCGGTGATGGCCGCCTTTAAACAAAAACAGCTCGATCTGCTCGTCAGCACCACCGTCATCGAGGTGGGGGTCGACGTGCCCGACGCCAACCTCATCATCGTCCAAAACGCCGAGCGCTTCGGCCTCTCGGCTCTGCACCAGCTGCGGGGCCGGGTAGGCCGGTCCGACCGCCAGAGCTACTGCATCCTCATTTCCGACGCCCAGGGCGAGACGGCCAAAAAGCGGCTCGACGCCATGTGCCGCACCAGCGACGGCTTTGCGCTGGCCAATTTCGACCTGGAACTGCGCGGCCCCGGCGACTTTTTCGGCAGCGCCCAGCACGGATTGCCCAAACTGAAGATCGCCGACCTGCTGCAGGACCGCATGGTCTTAGCCCAGACCGGCACCGTCTGCCGCCAGCTGCTGGACGCAGACCCACAGCTGCGCCAAAATCCCCTGCTGCGCGCCGAGGTCGGCCGCCTGTTTTCGCAGGTGGGGCAGCAGGGCCTCAACTAAACGCCCCCACGCTGCCGGTGCTCAGTGCCCGGCGATGGCAAAGCGAGGTATCTCTTATGACACTATTTCAAAATGTCACGCTCATCGACGAGATGGGCAACGTAACCCCCCGCACCGACCTGCTGGTACAGGGCGGCAGGATCATCCAGATCGGCACGGCGATCCCCTGTCCGCCGGGCGCCGAGCGCATCGACTGCACCGGCAAATTTCTCACCCCCGGCCTGGTCGTACTGCACACCCACACCCCCATGAACATCTTCCGCGGCATCGCCGAGGATGTGAACATCGACGACTGGTTCAACCGGGAGCTCTGGCCGTTCGAGAGCAAGATGACCGAGCAGGATATCTACTGGGGCGCCAAACTGGCCTGCGCCGAGATGGCACAAAACGGCGTCACCGCCTTTGCCGACCACTACTTCGGCTGCCAGCACATCGCCCGTGCCGCCGGCGAGCTGGGCCTGCGCTGCGATCTCGCCTACACCATCTTTGGCTTTGGCGGCGACCCCGAGCCAGAGCTGCAAAAGGCCGAGGAGCTGCTGGCGGCCTACGCCGGCAACGAGATGGTCCATCTGCGCATCGGCCCCCACTCCCCCTATATCTGCTCGCCCCAGGTGCTGCGACGGCTGGTAGAAGCGGCCCGTCAGCACGACTGCGGCATCCATCTGCACGTGTCCGAGACCGCCGAGCAGGTAAAAGAGAGCTATCAAAAGTTCGGCAAGTCCCCCTTTGCCGTGGTGGCCGAGGCAGGTGGTTTCACCGTTCCCTGTATCGTGGCCCACGCGCTGTATATCCAAAAAGAAGACCTGCCGCTGCTGGCCGGTGATACCTTCGTTGCCGCCTGCCCCAAGACCTATCTCAAGCTGGGTATGGGTGAGGGCCAGCTGTGGCAGCACTGGCAGTCGCTGCAGCTGGGTATCGGTACCGACGGCGCCGCCAGCTCCAACACCATCGATCCCTTAGAGCAGGTGCGCCTGTTTGCCCTGCTGGGCAAATGGGCCGATCAGGCCGAGCAGTTTACCCTGCCGCAGATGTGGCAGCTGCTGTTTGCCGGGCACCGGGCGCTGCCGTTCGGGGCCGGTAGGTTGGCCGTGGGCGCACCGGCCGACCTGGCTCTGTGGGATCTGGACACCCCGGCCACCGCCCCGGTGTACGACCCCTTAGCCGCCATCCTCTACAGCGCCAGCGCCGCCGCCAACATCACCCACACCATGGTGGCAGGCAGATTTGTCAAAAAAGAGGGCCGCCTGCAGACCGATGTCACCGCCATCACCAAACAGGTCGCCGACTGTGCCGCCGCCATCACCCGCCGCGGACGCGGCGAGAGCAAGGTGTATTTCTAGCACCTCTGCACATCCGCCGGGTATCCCCGCGCCGCCGCTGCGATACCGCCAATAGGTCTTTTCCTGCCGAGCCGCCCCACAGGCGGCTTTTTTGTCGTCTCTCGATTGTGCTGCACCGGTCAGGCGTGTATAATAAAAACAAGATCAGAGCGTCCGGCCAGTCCCCCGGCCGGCGAGAGAGGAGTTTTCATCACTTGGAAAAGATCGGGTTATACGGGTTCGGCTACCTGGGTAAAGGCCGGGCCTACTTGGAAAAACTGCAGCAGCACGCCACCGAGACCGTCGACGAACAGGCGCTCAACCAGTATGTCCAGCAGCAGATCGAGCGCGGCGAGGTGGTGTATTACGGCTATCAGGCAAACGGCAGCCTGGCCTATGGGCCCGACTTTTCTCCCGCTAAAGCCCAGGCCAAAGCAGTGGCCACCGGCTATACCGACCACAGCGGCGACAAGCTGCTGGCCTGCACCCGGCGCGGGCCCAGCGGCAGCTGGGGCGAGGTGTTCTTTACCGACCACACCTTTTTGTTCAACACCATGCGCGCCTACCGCATGGGCTTTCTCAGCTTTCGCAGCTACGAGGAGGCCGACGCCTTTATCAGTGCCATCCACCAAAACCTGCTGCCCGGCGAAAAGTGGCAGTTTGCCAAAGGAGAGCAAAACCCCGCTCTGGTGCGCCCCAAGACCCGGTACGAGATCCTGGAGTCCTACCTGCAGATGACTTTTTCCAAGCTGGTGCTGGAGTATCAGGACCCCCAGAGCCCCAACTACCAGAAGATCATCTTCTCAAAAGACGGCAAGTACTGCTACTTTAACACCGGCCTGCTCACCAATTTTGCCGAGGATCTCTACCTCATAGGCGAGGTGTACGGCAAAAAGCCAAACGGCCTGTTCATCTGCAACGATCCCCGCATGGCTGACGGTCAGCGCAGTCTGGTCACCCGCTACGGCTTTGCCAAAGAGGCGGTGCAAAACGGTCCCGGCGTGGCCACCTTCTTCACCAGGATACAGGACATCATCTACGACCCCAGCGTCCCCATCGACTTCACCGCCGCCAAGCTGCAGCATATCATCGTCGACGGCATCGAGCGGGGCCGTTTCCCCCGCCACTACACCCAGCAGTACCAAAACGGCCAGATCGCCCTTTGGGACCTGTCGCAAAAACTAAAGGCCGGCATCGAAAATGCCCGTCTCATCGCCACCCGCAACTACAAATATGTAGTGCCCCAGTACCGGGCCGCCACCCGCCAGCGCCCAGGAGCCATCCAGTTTTTAATGCCCATCTACCTCGACCGCATGTTCGACAAGCAACCCGATTTTGCCCTGGTGCTCAGCTACCACGACGGCTACTACGTGCCCGAGACCATTTTGCTGCTGGCCTGGGCCTATCAAAATGCCCGCATCCTCTGCAAGCCCGATGACAGCTGGCTCAACCCCAGCGAGATCGTCGACGACGTACCCGAAGGTGCACCGTCCGACGAGAGCACCGCCGCCCCTGTCACCCGCCACCCGGCGCCCGCCGTCAATACCGCCAGCGCACCGCCCCAGTCGCCGGCTACTGCCGGGCCGTCCGCGGTCGCATCAGTCGTTTCCCGCCCGGCAGCCGGGGACTCTGCTCTGACAGAGGGGGCTCTGGCTTTCCCTCACCGCGTCTGGCTGCGCCAGCTCACCATCGGCAACAACGCCAGCCTGCGCGGTCTGTTTGACGGCGACAAAGTGGGGACCATCTCCCGTAAAAAGACCGGTGACTGCGACCTCGAACCACTGCTGGGCCAGCAGATGCTGGTAGATATCGTGGCCCGCAATCCGCTGGGCGGCACCTATCAGGCGACGCCGGTGCGCGATGGGTCAAATGCCTTCACCCTGCGCCCCGAGCACCCCAACTGTGCGGTAAAGCAGCCTGCCGGCACCCCAGCCCACACCCCACAGGCGCAGGCCGCTCCCCATCAGGGCAGCCATACCACCACCGGCACAGCTCCCGCTACCGCCGCGCCCGACCTTCCGGCAGCTGTACCGGCCGCCGCCACCTCTCCGCTGGAGCAACTGGTGCAAAATCTTCCGCAGGGGATAACGGTGCAAGACCTGTTTTCCCAACTGGTACAGGGTATGCAGGCCAGTATAACCCCCACCTCCAATCCGGCCGAAACCGCGCCGGCGGCAGCACCCGCACCCATCTCGGCGCCACCGCCGCCCACAGCCGGCCCCACCAGCTCGCCGTCCATCGGCGACATAGTCGTGCTGCGCGATATCAAAAAGGGCAATAACGGCGGCATCCGCGGGGTTTTCGGCGACGGCAGTGCCACTGCCACCATCTCCCGCTCGCTGCTCACCCACCCCAAAGCGTACTACTACGAAAAGCAGCAGCTGCCGGTACGCCTGCTCGGGGTCAATCCACTCGGCGGCGGTTTCCGCGCCGAGCCGGCCGAGCAGCCCTAAACAGCACCTGTTTCTCAGCACCGCCCGTCTCATGACCGGCGGTGTTTTTTTGCTCCGGACAGGTAGCGCGCCCCTGCCCCATTACACCGCACCGGTGCGCTCTGTATACCGGCCGATCTCTTTATCTCCATAGCTGTCTCCTCGTCCCACTGCTCCCACACGGGGGCAGTGCCAAGGCACCTCGCCGATTGCACAGCTCCCCCTTTACCGGCGCCGCTCCTCCAACTGCCTGCACATAAAAGAGGTACCGTGCCGGTCTGCACGGTACCTCTCTATTTTTCCGCTTGTCACGGCGCTTCTTTTTTGCCTGTCACAGTATTGCAGCAGGTCTTACGGCTGCACCTTTGCCAGTTGGGGCTTGGCAGTTACGGTCAGTTTTCCATCCTGCACGTCCACCACGAGGTCGCTGCCGGCGTCAAAGTCGCCGGCAATGATTTTTTTGGCCAGCAGCGTCTCCACCTCTTTCTGAATGAAACGCCGCAGCGGGCGGGCGCCGTATACCGGGTCATAACCGCCGTCTACCACATAGGCCTTAGCCGCCGGGGTCAGTTCACAGCGCAGCTGCTGCCGCGCCAGCCGGTCGCTCAGCTCATCTATCATCAGGTCTACGATCGCGGCGATGTTGTCCTTGGTCAGCGGTTTGTAGAACACGATCTCGTCCAGCCGGTTCAAAAACTCGGGGCGGAAGGTCTGGCGCAGCAGCGCCTCTACCTGCTCCCTGGCCTGTTGGGTGATCTCGCCGCTCTGGTCGATGCCCTCCAGCAGGTAGGCCGAGCCCAGGTTGGAGGTGAGGATGATGATGGTGTTTTTAAAGTCTACCGTGCGGCCCTGGCTGTCGGTGATGCGACCATCATCGAGCACCTGCAACAGGATGTTGAACACGTCGGGGTGGGCTTTTTCCACCTCGTCGAACAGGATCACCGAATAGGGTTTGCGGCGCACCGCCTCGGTCAGCTGACCGCCCTCCTCAAAGCCCACATAGCCCGGAGGAGCGCCGATCAGCCGCGATACCGAGTGTTTTTCCATATACTCGGTCATGTCGATGCGCACGATGTTGTGCTCGTCGTCAAACAGGTTCTGCGCCAGCGCCTTGGCCAGCTCGGTCTTGCCCACACCGGTGGGGCCCAAAAAGAGAAACGAGCCGATGGGCCGGTTCTCGTCCTGAATGCCCGCCCGCGAGCGCAATATCGCCTCGCTGACCTTGGTCACCGCCTCGTCTTGGCCCACCACCCGCTCGTGCAGGGTGTCCTCCAGGTGCAAGAGCTTCTCTTTTTCGCCCTCCATCAGCCGCGATACCGGTATTCCCGTCCACCGCTGTACGATGCGGGCGATCTCCTCCTCAGTCACCTTGTCCCGCAATAGGTTATCCTCGCGGCTGCCGCTCTCGGCCAGCTTTTCCTCCTCCTCCAGCTCCTTTTGCAGCTGGGGCAGACGGCCGTATTTCAGCTCGGCAGCACGGTTCAGATCGTAGTCCTGCTCGGCCTTCTCGATCTGGGCCGAGAGCTGCTCCAGCTCCTTGCGCAGGTTCTGCACCTTGCCGATGGCCGCTTTCTCGTTATCCCACTTGGCTTTCATAGCCGCAAAGTGGTCTCGGGCCTCGGCCAGCTCTTTTTGTATCTCGGCCAGGTGCTCTTTCGACAGCGTGTCGCTCTCTTTTTTCAGCGCCGCCTCCTCGATCTCCAGCTGGATGATCCTGCGGGACACCACATCCAGTTCGGTGGGCATCGAGTCGATCTCGGTGCGGATCATAGCGCAGGCCTCATCCACCAGGTCGATGGCCTTGTCCGGCAAAAAGCGGTCGGAGATGTAGCGATCCGACAGAGTGGCCGCGGCGATGAGCGCCTGGTCCTGTATCTTCACCCCGTGGTACACCTCGTAGCGCTCTTTTAAGCCGCGCAAAATGGCGATGGTGTCGTCCACCGTCGGCTCACCCACCAGCACCGGCTGGAACCGCCGCTCCAAAGCGGGGTCTTTTTCAATGTACTGGCGGTACTCGTCTAAAGTAGTGGCGCCGATACAGTGCAGTTCGCCCCGGGCCAGCATGGGTTTTAACAGGTTGCCCGCGTCCATCGAGCCCTCGGTCTTGCCGGCGCCCACGATGGTGTGCAGTTCGTCGATGAACAGGATGATGCGCCCCTGCGAGCCCTTTACCTCTTTGAGCACCGCTTTCAGCCGCTCCTCGAACTCGCCGCGGTACTTGGCGCCGGCGATGAGCGCGCCCATGTCCAGCGAAAAAATGGTCTTGTCTTTCAAACTGCCGGGCACGTCGCCGCGCACGATGCGCTGAGCCAGTCCCTCGGCGATAGCGGTCTTACCCACGCCGGGCTCACCGATGAGCACCGGGTTGTTTTTGGTCTTGCGCGACAGGATGCGGATGACGTTGCGGATCTCGTCGTCCCGCCCGATCACCGGGTCGAGCTGTTGGCCGCGCGCCCGCTCCACCAGGTCGGTACCGTACTTTTTCAGTGCGTCATAGGTGGTCTCCGGGCTGTCGGAGGTGACCCGGGTGTTGCCCCGCACCGACGACAGCGCCTGTAAAAACTTGTCCTTGGTGATGCCAAACTGGTCAAAATAGCGCTTTAACGGGGCGTTGGCCGCCTCGATGAGCGCCAAAAAAATGTGCTCTACCGACACGTATTCGTCTTTCATGCCGGCAGCTGTCTTTTCCGCCGCCACCAGCACCCGGTCCACGTCCTGGGTGATATACACCTTCTCCGGGTCGCGGCCCGGCCCCGTCACATGGGGGATGGCCGCCACCAGCTTTTGCGCCTCTTTTTGGGCCACCTGTGCGTCGAGTCCCATCTTGGGCAAAAGCTGGCTGATGAGCCCCTGCTCCTGGTCGAGCAGTGCCAGCAGCAGGTGCTGCTGCTCGATCTGCTGGTTTTGGTACTCGATGGTCAGCGCCTGCGCCGACTGGATGGCCTCCAGCGATTTTTGCGTAAATTTATTAGCCTGCATAGTCTTCCTACCTCCTCTTCTGCCCGCATTTTTGGGGGCGGACAGCGCTCCTTTGGCGGAGTCTTTTTCTTTTCTTACAGCTTCTAATTTACCCAAAAATTATGTCTAAATCATGAAATATACGTATCTACTTTTTAAATATTAGCACTCTATCAAAAAGAGTGCTAATATGCGCCCAAAAAATAAAAACCGGCCCCGCTCTCGGGGTCGGTCCGCACCGGGCACTATCTAGCTGCCACAGCCGCCGCGAACAGCAGTACCAGCAACCCTGCCCCCAACAGCACAGTCATCGCCCACCGCGACCATGTTACTTGCCTGCGCTCGACCTCTGCCTCCGTCAACTTGCCAGGCTCATAGCTGGCAGCGGCAGCCGCCCTGTTTTTAGCCGCGGCACGCGCATATCCGCCGTAGCGCTCCAACTGCTCTCCCCGGGCAAAACGAACTGCTTTTTGATAAGCGCTATACTGCTCCAACACCTCCGTACTGTTTTCTAGCGCATCTTCCGAGCACAGCTTTAGCTCAGCCAACAGCTTGCCCATATAAGCGCTGGCTAAAAAAGGCTCTATATCCAGCGCCCGCTCAAAATAATCCGCCACCGCGGCAAAGTCTCCGTCCTCCAAGCCAGCCGCCCTCTGGCTGTCATCGCACCGGCTGTCGTCACCTGCACCTTCAGGTCCTGAAGCAGGCTCACGCCACCACAAAATCGGCAGGTCATCTAATCCTGACCCGGCAATATCTCCAGTTGGGCGCCACAATTTTTACAGGTAAATACTGCCTGTTTCCATCTCTTACTCCCCGCTCCTCACGCCTTTGTCAAAAGCACCACCAACAGCATAAACAGTACCGCTCCCGCCACTACCCACAGTGCACAGCCATACTCCCTGTTGTCTGTTTCAGGCGCGCTATTTCTCTCCAGCGCACGGGCGATCTCGGCCCGCTCCGCGCTCTCCCGGCGCAGCATCTCCTGTCTGTACTGCTCATTTTCTCGCTTCGCTTTCATTTCCGGGCCCTGCAGCCACTGCTGTATCTTTTCCTCACAGGCCAAATATGTCTCTCGCTGTTCGGGGCTGCCAAACTCCACCGCCCGTAAAAAGTCCGGCTCTTGGGCAATAGAGCACTCCAGTTTCTCCATCTGCTCCGGCCGGTCAGCTCCCATCTTCAACATCAGTCGGCACCAGTAGGCCTCGCTGCAGCTGGCGTCGGCATTCAGCACCCACTCTATATAACTCGCCGCATGTATTCTGTCGCCGTCGCGCAAAAACATCTTGGCGCGCTGCAGCAGCGAGCGGGCAGAGATCATTTGCCCCTCTCGGCCCGCTCTGCCGCCTGACGGCAGACAGATCACCGTATCACAAAATGGACAGGTCGCCGTATTCTTTCCCTCTTCTATGGGCACCGAGGCCCCACACTGTTCACACTTGATCGACCACATAGCCTGCACCTCCACCGCCGGCCATCGGCCGGCACCCACCTATATAAAACAGCTCTCAGCCGTCATCTGAGATCGTCCTCTCTCGGCGCCACCCACATCTGCGGCCAATTCTTCCCCGCAGCGGACCGCGGCGGGCCGCAGCGGCAAAATCGGCAAGCCGCCCGGTACCTGCCTGTTGCTGACCGCGGCCCCGCTCCCCCGCAAACATGTAGCCCCCGCTCTTTTGCCGAGTGTATGGGCTATACTTGTATCGCACAGCGGCCGCACGCAGCCGACTGCCATCGTCTGCAGTGCCTTACCCTGCTTGTCAGTTTATCTTTTCACAGTTTTCTAACGGGCAGGTACCGCCAGCCGCCGTGTTCACGACCCGGCCCCCGCCAAAGCACCAAAAGCGGCAATAATTGGGCCATTGGTCAGGCCGGGTGCGCCGCTTTTCCCGCCAGCAGCCTGCAATCTATCACCGCCTCGGCGGTGTACAAGTCGGGGTCTGTCTCCGCACCGCCTGTCATGCCCCTGTGCTCCTCGCTTTTTTACGCGCTGCCGGATCGCTCTATGATGCCGGTTCCATTTATCTCATTATAGGAAAAAACGACACGATGTGCAACCGCTGCTGTCCTCTTCTACCCCGCTTTACCCGTGCATATGCTGGTAAAGTGTAAAGACCTATCTAGGCCAAAAGAGGGGGGAACTCCCATCGTGCAAACGGCTATCGCCAAAAATCACTCCCGCCACGTCTGGCTACAGCGGCTGTGGGGGGCCGGTGCGCTCACGGTGCTGGCGCTGTTTTTGCGCACCCTGAGCATCTCTTTCAAGATCTACCTCTCCGGGCAGATCGGCGCCGCGGGCATGGGCCTTTACCAGCTGATCTACTCGGTCTACGGCTTTGGCTGTACACTGGCCTGCGGCGGTCTGGGGCTGGGCGTCACCACCCTGTGCTCCCGCGCTATCGCCAAAAAACAGTGGCACCGGGTGCCGCAGGTGGTGTTGCGAGCGCTGGCTTTTGCCGCCGTACTGGGCTGTATTGCCACCGGGCTGCTCTATTTTGGCGCCGCACCGGTGTCCAAAATGCTGGGTCAGCCTATCCTGGCCACTCCGCTGCGGCTGTTTTCGGTCTCGCTGCCGTTCGCCGCTATCAGCGGCTGCCTGCAGGGGTATTTCTACGCCACCGGCGAAGTGGTGCGCAGCGAGCTGTCGCAGGTGCTCAAGCGCTTTACCAAAATGGGCATCGTCATGGCTGCTTTTGCCGCCTCTCCCCCCCGCCAGATGGATGCGGCACTGGCTCTTATCTTTTTTGCCTCGTCTCTCTCCGAGATCGTGCCGGCTTTTTATCTCTCGGTGCTCTACCGCGTCAGCCGCAAAAAATTCACCTCTGCCCAGTTGCCGCCATCTGCTCTTACCGCCGCCAAAGGCTCTATCGCGCTGGCGCTGGTAAAGATCTGCCTGCCGCTGGCCGTGTGCCAAAACCTGCAGAGCGCCTTTCACACCCTCGAAAACACGCTGGTGCCCCAGGGCTTTGCCAAGAGCGGCATCGCCGACGCCATGGAGCGCTACGGCGTGCTCAGCGGCATGGCCATGCCCCTGCTCTCCTATCCGGCGGCGCTGCTGGTCAGCTTCTCCATGCTGCTCATCCCGGCCATCGTGCGGCTGCACACCCGCGGCCAGCGCGAAAAACTGGGCCGCAGCCTGTCTCACATTTTGCGCATCACCTTTGTTTTCTGCTGCGGGGTCATGGCCGTCTTTCTCTTTTTCCCCGGTCCGGTCTCGGGTATCTTCAGCACCAAAGGCGTCGCGGTCTACCTGCGCCTGTTGGCGCCGCTGTGCCCGCTCATCTACATGGATCACGTCACCGACTGTATGCTCAAAGGCCTGGGTCTGCAATTTCACGTCATGATCCAAAACCTGACCGATATGATGCTCACCGTCGTACTGCTCTACTTCCTGCTGCCCGTCTGGGGGCTGGCCGGGTATCTGTTCACCCTCTACTGCACCACCACCTACAACCTCGTCGCCGGCTGGTGGCTGCTGCGCCGCCGGGTCGACTTCTCTTACCTGGCGCCGGGTTGGGTGGCCAAGCCGCTGCTCTGCTGCCTCATCGCAGGTTTTGTCGCTACCCGCGGGCTGCCGCCGGTGCTGTCGGCGTTTCCCGTTCGGCTGGTCCTATTCCTCGTGCTCTACTTTGCGCTGCTGTTTCTGTGCCGCGACCTGACCAGCAAAGATCTGCACCGCCTGCGGGCCCTGTTGGGGTAGTAATAGCCAGCTGCCACCGGCACAGCAGGGGCCGAAAATAACCGGAAAAGCGGGCGGACCATATTGTTGGTCCGCCCGCTTTTCCATATATGCACCAATAAGCGCGTCAGTTTTCTAATCTCCCATGGTATATGGGCGCACCTCCAAAAGGTTCTGCGCGTTCTACTCTAAAGAGGTGGGAAAGCAATAGATTGGCTCGACGATACGCGTGTAGTCATCAACTGCATCGAGACACATCTGGCAGAGGTCATCTCCTACGGCTGCGCCGCCCGCGCGCCACGCAGATCGCCCGCTGCTCTACCCATCATTTTCAGTAGATGTTTTCACACCGCACCGGGGTACTGCTGCCGGGAAACGTTCGACACCGGTGACCGACTCTGATCGCCTTTGAGCTGCGGGCTGGCAAATGTATGGTGATCGATGCCCCCCAATATGGCAGTGAGCCGCCGAAGGCGTCCAATCGGGCACTTAAAAACCACACAGCACCGCGTCTATACCTGCGCGCAATACAGGTGCTTCGCTCAAGGGCTACCCCCAAAATAGCCCTCCCTATCGCCATCAGCACCACCGTCAGCGCCGATCAGAAAACGCCATAAAAGCAGGTGCCGCAGTTTTTCAGTAAGTGCGATAATGACCTGTACCCGTTCAGATCGGGGGCCCATTGGGCTGCTTTGGCAGCGATCACCACATCTCAGCACTTTACGGCCACAGCAGAGATACCTCTCGGTGCATGCCCATATACTCTGCCAGCTCCTGTTCCAATCTCTCTGTACTCGATAAGTTTACGGTACCCAAAGCACCGTCGGCGACCTGCCTTCTTTTAAGTACCCGGCGGCAGCGCACACGCCATACAAAAACTGCTCTGGACCAGATAGCCCCCCACCTCCGTCCACAAGTCGGTGACGGGCATCCTGTCAAATTGGGCGTTCCACGGGCTGGCCAGTCATAACTATATCTTCATCTTCGGCGAGATCTGGAGCCCCGTCAAAAACAGATAGCCGCACTGCACACGCGATCACCTATAACGACCGCTAGAGGGGCGCCACCAGGCGCCCCTCTATGTTTTTACAGCCTGCGCGCGCACAGCTGGCAAACACTGGCCAGTCAGCATCTGCACACAAATAAGAACATCTCACCCCGGTCATCCAAGGCGATCTCTTTACTGAAAGATGTATACGTGGTGATCTCTCTGAACCCGACCTCCTGCAAATACTGCTGCATCTCCCCAAACCGGTAAAGATGCGTCTGAAAATCCATCGCTTCACTCTGCAGCAGCTCGGTGCCGTTATACAGTTCATATATCCCCGGCGAAAATTGGGTCTGGCTCTGTTCATCATAGTGATTTTTGCTCTTTAAGATCAGGTCAAACCCCTCTTTTGTCTTTACCGAGATCGCTTCTTTATATGTGCTGTCGTCTGTACACCGTGTAGCGATGGTATCCACCGCAAAGACAAGGCGGCCCCCCGGCAAAAGCAGGTCCTTCAATTTGCACAGGATCTCTTTACACAGGTCAATATCCGTAAACAGAGACATCGAGCCAGAGGTGATAAAGATATAGTGAAATTTTTCTTGGGGCGCAAATTCTAGAATGTCTGCCTGAACGACCTTTGCCGCAGGTGCTTTTTGCTTTAATTTTTCCAGCATCTCCTCCGATAGGTCTACACCGCTAATATCAAACCCTCTCTTTAAAAAAGGGACCAAAAAGCGCCCGCTCCCACACAGCGGTTCCAATATCTTCTCTCCTTTACCGGCAAAAGAGAGGTAAAACGCCAGCTCATCCCGCGGTGCTTCGGCATGTAAGATCTCATACATCTCCGTGCACAAACTGCCGTAGTAATTTTGTCTCTGTTCTCCCACTTTCTCCATCTCCTATCCCGGTCTTGTCATCGCCGCAGCACTTCGGTTGCAAGCCGTCCAGCTTTCCGGCCCCTCTCGCAACAGCACTACCCACATTTTTCCACATTCCCGTTTCCTTTTCAAGACGATACGTATGACCTGCAAATTTTTAAATACTATTTAGCATAAGCCACTGTTTAGTAATGCTATCTTCCATAAAAGAAACTTCGCACATTTTCAAAATTAGAGGATGTGCATGGCAGTTATGGATGTTTTACCCGACTGGATGGTACATCTCGACGACGGGGGCGTGACCTTCATCAAAAAATTCTGCTGGCTTCCGGCTCTCAAAAAGAGACCGCCAAACAGTACGGGGTCTCCTATCCCCCCGTGAGGTTAAAGTTCGATAAACTGATACAAAAAATAAAGATCGCCGAAGAGGCGATCGAGGACCCCTACATAGCCACCATCAAGCGCCTGGCCGTCAACGAAAAAATGGATTTCAGCACCGCCAAACTGCTGATAACTGCATACAAAAAGCAAGAGGAGGCGCCGTAGACATGAGCGAAACGTCTGTCTGGACCTATCTCATAAAACTGGCTGTCTTTGGCACCGCTTTCCTCTTTCTCTTTTCAGTGCTCCAGTACTTCCTCTGCAAAATAAAGCGCTGGTGGCCAGGGCTCATACTCCCACTTTTGACCTTCCTGCATTCTTTACCACTTATAAGTTGGCTTTTGCCTTTACAAAACATATCGGGGCCACGCATAGTAGCGCAGTGGTTTTCTTCTTTTGCCTCCGCCAACATCCCCACCGCCGTTTTTCTCTGTATCTATTTGGCCTGCCGCGGAAAGCATAAAAAGAAAAAACAGATCGAAAAAATGAATATCCAAGACCTGAAATAAAGTCTTTTTATCGTCTGTGCGATGCGACAAAGGAGGGGCAACACTTATGGATGACCAGCTCACATGGATGCCAAGGCTCGCCATATTCATTTTTCAACTAATTCCGCTGATCGGTTTCTCTTTACTGCAGTACTTCCTCTCAAATAAAGATCACAAGTGGCTGGGCTACATACTCCCCATCCTGTCTTTTTTCAATGCCGGTTTAAAAGTCTTTCTCTGGGCGCTTCCACCAGTTTCCATACCGCTCCCCCATGCCATACATCGCGTCCTATCTTCACTTTTCTTCCACAACATCCCCACCCTGATCTTCCTCTGCATATACTGGCTCTGCCGCAGAAGAATAAAAAAGCGCGCTCAAATAGAAAAAATGAACATACAGGATCTCGAGTAGTCTTCTGTCCGTCTGCCGTACCTGCATCTCCCCCGCCTGTCACTGCAAAGCTCTGCTGCCACATAGCCCAATACCCGCAATTTTATAAATACCCCCCCCTGCGGCCGCCAATGCTGTCTGAAGACCTGTTTTTTTAAAAATTTCCAGGATAGCCTCCACCAGATCTGCACATACTACTAGCAGGCAAGTCCCCACTTAAATTTTGGAGGTATGTATCATGCACAACTGCAAAGCCAACAAGTCGATCAAATGTACCGTCCAGCAGTGCAAAAACCACTGCGAGAACGAGAACTTCTGCGCCCTGGACTGCATCACCGTGGGCACCCATGAGCTCAACCCCACCATGGATCAGTGCACCGACTGCAAATCTTTCCAGCTCAAATAAGTGTAGCGAAACTTCACTAAAAACATGATCGTGCGTTTGCAACTGAAAAAGCGGCCTGATACAGGCCGCTTTTTCCTATGTACAAAATATTTTCGTCGTCCCCGCCACTAGCGGTACGGCACTACCTTTTCAAACACGCCCATGTAGCGCGGCGTCACCCGCTTATCCACGTGGTGCTTGCCAAAAAACCACTGTTTAAACTCGATCTGCCGCGAGATCGTGTCCAGGTACAGGCCATAATAGCTGTCGGCTTTGGCCTCCAGATCCAAAAACGAGGCGATCGCATACGGCGGCTCATACGACACCACCAGGTCGGTCTTCTCGCCGGCGTGCTGCTGGCAAAAAACGTCCAGCTCGGCCTTGGTCGGCAGCTGGTCGCAAAACAGCTCGCGGCCAATGATATCCTGATCCATCGACTCGCCGCCGCCAAAAGCCAGCAATCGCTTGCCGTCAATATCGTAAAACTGGCCGGTGAGCAGCTGGTACACCCCCTGCTCGATACGGCGGGCCGGGGCGCCGTACACCGTCTCCTCCGGGTATTCGCGCAGCAGGTCGTAGTTGTCGCCCGAGCCGGGCACGAATAGGATGGTATACTTCTTTTTGCCCAGCTTTTTTAAGATCTTCTGCTCGCGCTTGCCCCCGTCCCACACAAAGCCAAAATCGCCGCAGACCACCAGCACATCGCCCTGTTTCAGGCGGCGCACCGCCTTGTCCTCAAAGCGGTCATAGTCGCCGTGGGTATCACCGGTTATATACAGCACAGCATCGCCCCCTAGCAGGTGGCCGCCAGCGCCTGCTCGAGATCGGCCAAAATATCGCCGATCTCCTCCAGTCCCACCGACAGCCGCACCGTGCCGGCGGTGATGCCGGCCGCCTTCAGCTGCTCTGGGGTCAACTGACTGTGGGTAGTGGTGCCCGGGTGGATCACCAAACTGCGCACGTCGCCCACATTGGCCACGTGCGAAAACAGCTTCAGCGCGCTGATGAACTTGGCGCCGGCCTCTTTGCCGCCGTGCAGCTCAAAGGTAAACACGCTGGACGCCCCCTTGGGCAGGTACTTTTTAGCCAGCTGGTAATCGGGGCTGGAGGGCAGCAGCGGATAATTCACCTTATCCACCGCCGGGTGTCCCTCTAAAAACTCGGCCACCTTCAGGGCGTTTTCACAGTGGCGCTGCATGCGCAGCGACAGCGTCTCGATACCCTGACAGATCATAAAGGCGTTAAACGGGCTCAGGCAGGCGCCCAGGTCCCGCAGGTACAGCGCCCGCAGCCGGCTGATAAACCCGGCATTGCCAAAATCCTTGGCAAACACGCAGCCGTGGTAGCTGCCGTCCGGCTGGTTATACTGGGGGAAGCGCCCGTTGCCGGCAAAGACAAAATTGCCCGAGTCCACCACCACACCGGCCATGCTGGTGCCGTGGCCGCCCAGGTACTTGGTGGCCGAGTGCACCACGATATCGGCCCCAAACTCGATGGGCCGCTGCAGGTACGGGGTGGTAAAGGTCGAGTCGACGATGAGCGGGATCCCGTGGCGGTGGGCCAATTCAGCCAGCTTTTCGATGTCGGCCACATTGGCGTTGGGGTTGCCGATACCCTCCACAAAATAGGCTTTGGTGCGGTCGTCGGTGGCGGCCTCCCAGGCGGTAAGATCGTTGGTGTCCACAAAAGTGGTGGTGATGCCCATCCCGGCAAAGGTGGGCCCCAGCAGATTGATGGCCCCGCCATAGATCTTGTCGGAAGACACGATGTTGTCACCGCACGCCGCCAGGTTGAGCATCACCGCACAGATGGCCGCATGGCCCGAGGCAAAAGCCAGCGCCCCCACGCCGCCGTCCAGCGCCGCCACCCGCTCCTCCAGCGTCTGCTGGGTGGGGTTGGAGATGCGGGAGTAGATGTTGCCCGGCGCCTTGAGCTCAAACAGGTCCTGGGCGTGCTGCAGATCTTCAAATCCGTAGGCGGTGGTCTGGTAGATGGGCAGCGCCCGCGAATAGGTCTGGCTGTCCAGCTGTTGGCCGCTGTGGATAGCCATGGTATCAAAGCCGTATTTCAATGGATATGCCCCCTTAATTAAGATTTCCTTCATTGTTTTTTGCCGTGCGATTTGCTATACTAATGAGCGTAGAGTGGCTTATTGGGCCCACAAAAGCCCATCTTCCACCCGCCTGCAAGCATTTTAAACAGATCGCGCGGCCGCGGGCTCATTTTCCCGCTGCATGTGCTTTCATCATACAATATTTTAAGGGTAGATGTCTACTATGAAAAAGAGCAGAAAATTCCTCGCTGTCCTGCTGACAGTATGTATATGTATCACCGCCGTCATCCTCCCCGCCAGCGCCTACGAGCCCGATTTCGAGGTGCCCGCCGACGAGGGGGTATTCCTCATGTCGCTGGACACCGGCCAAGTGCTCTACGAGCAAAACGCCGATAAGCAGATGGCCCCCGCCTCGATGACCAAGGTGATGAGCACCATCGTCGCGCTGGAAAACTGTCAGGATCTGGGCGAGATGGTCACCGCCCCGTCCTATATCTACGACGAGTTCGTGGGCATCAACGTCTCCACAGCCGGCATCTCCCCCGGCGAGCAGCTCAGCGTCAAAGACCTGCTCTACTGTATGATGCTGCAGTCGGCCAACGAGGCCGCCAGCATCATCGCCGACCATTTCGGCGGCAGCATCGAGGGCTTTGCCGAGATGATGAACAAAAAGGCCGCCGAGCTGGGCTGTACCAACACCCACTTCGTCAACCCCCACGGGCTGGACGCCGACGGCCACTACACCTCCCCCCGCGACATGGCCACCATCGCCCAATACGCTCTGGGCGTAAACGGTTTCCGCGATATCTGCACCTCCACCCGCTACACCTTGCCGCAAACCAACATCCGCGAGGAGCAGGTGGTGGTCACCACCATCCTCATGCAGGATGAGTACCGCGGCGGCGACCTGTATAACCCCTATATCAAGGGCATCAAGACCGGCACTACCGACAACGCCGGCCGCTGTTTCGTCTCCACCTACCAGCGCGACGGCGAAAACCTGCTGCTGGTAGTCATGAACGCCCCCAACACTGATGACGACGACAACCAGGCTTTCACCCAAACTCAGCAGTTCTACGACTGGGCGCACAACAACTTCGACCTCGAGACACTGGTAGAAAAAGGCTCGGTACTGCACGAGGTAAAGATCAAGCAGTCGTTCGATACCGATGTGCTCATCCTCACCGCCGCCAGCGACGTGACGCTGCTGCTGCCCAGCGGAGCCGACAAGACCGCCGTGCAGTACGTGGCCACTCTCGACGATGAAGAGATCGTCGCCCCGGTGAAAAAAGGCGATAAGATCGGCAAGATGACCCTCAAGCTGGGCGGCGAGACCATCGGCGAGGTGGACATGCTGGCCGAAAAAGACGTCAAGGGCTCCACCATCTTAAAAATAGCCGACGCCATACACGGCGCTCTGTCCTCCACCGCCGCCAAGATCATACTGGTGCTGGTCATTCTCTTTATCCTGGTGTATATCCTCTTCGTCATACGCTCCATCAACCTGCAAAAGAAAAAGGGTAAGATCAAGCGCCACAAAAAATACAAATTGTAAAGAGCGCGGCCCGGTGCATATGCACCGGGCCGCTTTTGTACAGGCAGGCGCCCCACCACCTCATCTCATCCCGGCACTGCACTGCTACCTGCTCGGTTTGCACTGCCCCTGCAAATAGGTCCCCGCAATAGGCCCAATAGGCAGTTCCCATACCTGGTCAACGTCAACCGGGCATCGCCGCCGCACCACCTTCCCCCCATTCGTCCGATAGCTGCACCGTTCGGCCGGCACTTTATAAACCATCACCCGCTCATCGCTGTACGCTCTCCCCCTGTTATCACCGCTTACCCGGCTGTCTGCCCCGCCAAGCACATCGCCCGCTAAAATGGACTAGCTGCCCAGCAAAACGCATCCCTACACCGCCGTTTTCCGCCGGCAGCCCGTTCCTCGGTCCCAGCTGCACCTGCCGGCCGGGTATCTCCCTGTCACATAGTCCGCAATAGTCTGTAATAGTCCGCGCACTTTTTCCCACTCCCCACAAGCACAAAAAGCGGGCTGCTCAAACTCGGTCAAGCAGCCCGCCCAAAATAAAAAAGTTACCTCGCCGCCTCCATCCCACGCCGCCCATCTCTCTCGCCCAAGCCCCCCAAGCCCCCCAACTCTGCCCAACTCCGCCCAGCCCTCTTCAGTGCTCCCCAGCACTGTACAGTACTACCATACAGCGCCATACAATGCCCAGCCCCTCGATCTGGTCACAGGTCCAGGCAAAAAAAGTCACAATCGCAGTAGGGGTGATCGTAGACCAGCGGCAGCTGTTGCTCCGGTATCTTGTAAAATCCAGCCCGCTCGTAAAACTTGTGTGCCCGCTCTGTATTTTGGGGCGTATCCAAGATCAGCCGCCGCAGGCCCTGCTCTCTGGCAAAAGCCAGCAGTACCGCATACAGCTGGCTGCCCAGATGGTGGGGCGCGCCCCGGTACTGCTCATACACAAAAAATTTCTTTAGTATGCCCGTCTCCTCCCCCGCGCGCATCAGGCCAATACTACCGGCCACCCGCCCCTCATCTCGGGCCACCCAAAAGTTGCCGCCACCGGCCATGTACGCGCGCTCGATGCACAGCAGCTCCGGCTGGTCCTGCACCGAGACCGGGGGCCTGGTGCCGTCATTCTGGCAGTGCAGCACCAGCTCGATCACCGCCTCTCGGTCCCGCTCTCTATATACGCCTATCTCCATGTATATCCTCCTCGATCGCTCTTGTGCCGCTGCCGGCGGTGTCTGTACAGCCGCCGGCAAACAGCCATATTTGTGAAAAGGTGCTGGCAGCCGCCACCACCTGGCCAATGGTCAAGGTGATAAGCACCGTGCCGCCGCCAAATGGTCCCTGCACGAATAGCAGCACCGCAAACCCGCACAGCTCGATCGCCAAACGCGCCCGCTGTACCCGCCAGCAAAACCGTTCTGCCAGCGCCAGCATCAACCCGTCGATAGGCATTTTGGCAAATCCGGTCGACACGTAGATGCCGGTGCCCAGCGCCACCAGCAAATAGCCCAGTAAAAAGCATGTGCATCCCGGCCAAAAGCCCGGGGGGATCGCCCAGCGGGCAACTGCCGCTTTTGACAGGTCTAAAAACAGGCCCTTCAAGGCGATCGGTATCACGCACAGCCACTGCGCCCGGCGGCAGAGCAGTGCGGCAATTACCCAAAAACTTCCCTGCACGATCATCGACCACCCGCCCAGCGACAGCGGCGTACACGCTGCCAATCCTGCAAAAACACCGTTCCAGGCATCCAGCCCCCAGTCGGTCTGCAAGATCACCGCCACCCCCAAGCAGGTCAGCAGCAGCCCCAACAGGTAAAATGCCACTCTCTTCCACCAGCAGCACGGCTCCTGGCGCCAGTTTGCTCTCATCCTTGACTCCCCTCCTTTGCTCTACTATAATAGCTTATAAGAATCATTCAGTCTAATAGAATATTTCCAATTCAGACTTCATTAAATATAAACTATATAGGAGATACCTTTCATGGAGCTCAAATATCTGTACACCTTCAAAACTATCCTCGACGCCGGCAGTTTTCAAAAGGCAGCCGAGCGGCTGCACTACGCCCAGTCTACCGTCACTCTGCAAATGCAGTTGCTTTCACAGTCGCTGTCAACGGCGCTGTTTGAGAAGATCGGCCGCAAAATGGTCCTCACCCAGTCGGGGCGGGAGCTGCTGCCCTATATCGAGGAGGTCCTCGCCGCCGCCGAGCGCTTGCAGCAGTACAGCCAGCACGGCCGCCAGCTGACCGGTACCCTGCGTATCGCCCTGCCCGAAACACTGCTCTCCTACCAGATGTCACCGGTACTCGCCGCCTTTCGCCGTGCTGCGCCCGCGGTAAAGCTCTCTCTGCAGACCCCCAACTGCTACGAGATTCGGCGCCAACTCATAAACGGTGCCGTCGATATCGGCATCCACTACGATATCGGCGGCTACGGGCCGTCTCTGGTCACCCAAAAACTCGGCAGCTACCCGCTGGTGCTGGTGGGCAGCCCCGCCTTACACCAGCAGGAGCAGGACTTTGTCACGCCCGGCCAGCAAAAGGATCTCTGCCTGCTCACAGCTGATAAAAACAGCCTCTACCAGCAGATGTTCGATGCGTATCTGCGCACCGCCGCGATCACCTTAAACGGCGAGATCGAGATCCTCAGCACCGAGGCCATCAAGCGCAGCGTCAGCGGCAACATCGGGGTCTCCTATCTGCCCCGCTTCACCGTGGAGGAGGAGCTCCGGCAAGGTACCCTGCGGGCGCTCCCCGCCGCCGTCCCCCGCCCCGAAGTCGCCACTGTCTGCACCTACCACAAAAACAAGTGGGTCGCCCCGGCTATGGAGCTGTTTATCCGCCTGCTCAAAGAGCAGCTCTGTCCCACCTGATCCCCCTGCTCCCTCTGCTCACCCTGCTCCCGCCGTCTCATGACCCTACCAGTGTCACCCTCCGTATAACGCCGGCCCACCGCTCTGCCCTACATATGCCCCTGCTCTCGCCGCGTATCCAAGACCGCACGCCGGCTCCCCATATCCCCGCTCGGCACCAGCCACACGGCTATCACCACACCGCTACTTTGGCACCTATCCTCATCGCCCGGCAGCGCTCACACCCATTTTTAACTTTTCCCTCTCCCCCAATGCTGTGATCCTTACACTGCCGCATCTCCGGCTGCCTGTGCGCTCTCGCCCCCGCCCCACACCAGGCCCAACCGTATGCCCCATTCGGGTCTCCACCTCTTCTGCCCCCGTTTTTCTCACATCGGCCGCAGACCTTTCCTCCCACCTTCACCCTTTAAAGAGCGGCCGCAGGACAACAAAAAAGAGACATCCCCGGGGGATGTCTCTTTTTGCACGCTCCATTGTCAGCAGCGCCGCTGTTTATATTTTTAGATACTGCGCAGTTTCACCGCCCATGCGGTCTATTTGCGGCTATAGCCGGCAAACAGGTCCACCATCATCTGGCCAAAACCCTGTCTGTCCATATTCAGGGGCACCACAGCATTGGGCTGGGCGGCGTAAAAATCCACCACCGTCTGTCCCAGCCGTTTCTGGTCGGCACACTCGATGTACACCTCGGCCGGGCGGCTCTCAAACATCTCCGGCCGCTCCAGCCACGCCACCGTCACCGCGTCAAAAATAATGCTCTCCCCCTCACGCAGGCCCAGCTCCAGCTCCTCGGCAAATGCCTTGGCCTGGTCATTGCCCAGCGCTGTCAGCGCCTCGATCTGCGGCCGCCCCACTCGCGACTGCAGGCAGACCTCCTCACCGCACATCACCAGCGGTATTCCGGCCGAAAACACCTCTGCCGCCGCTTCCGGGTCCACATAGATGTTAAATTCAGCATAGCCGGTGGCGTTGCCGCCGGTAAACGAGCCACCCATGATCACCATCTGGGCAATGTTTGACTTTAGCTCCGGGTACTGCCGCAGCAGCGCGGCGATATTGGTGAGCGGGGCCAGCGGTATCAGTGTCACCGGGTCGGGGCTCTGGCGGATGAGGTCGGCCATAAAGGTGACGGCGTCCCGCTCGTCCGGTGCGTTCTCCACCTGGTCATAGGCCTCAAATAATACGTGGCCCGGCCGCCCCGAGTCGATGAGCGCTCGGGCCTGTGGTTTCGCCGCCCCCACCGCATAGGGAACGGCCGGGTCGGTGCAAGACAAAGTGTTTCTGGTGTTGCGCACCACCTTGTCCAGCGGCACGTTGCCGGCCACCGTCGTAACTCCCAGCACCTGCAATTTCTCGCTGGCGATCGCCAGTGCCATTGCCATCGCATCGTCGCCGCCGGTATCGCAGTCCAGTATCACCGGTATCTTTTTTTCTGTCGCCATTGTCATGTCCTCCTCCACTGTAAAGCGGTCGTTTTCTCTATCATAAACTATATAGCCCCTATACAGTCAAGGGCCGCGCCCCGCTTTTGCCCCGGCACTCTCCACCATCTTTCCCCCCACAAATTATAGATATCGCCCACTTGTCCGCAGATCTGTCTCTCCCCCATTTGCCCCCATAAGTCCCCGCTCCCCCTGCCGGGCCTATTTCTTTCCCGGCTCGCCCCTCATCCGCCCCACAGCACTACAACACTACAACACCACAACACCACAGCGCCATCAACACCGCGGCACTACACCCCCCATTTTTGCACGCAAAAAAGCCGCCCCTTGCGGAGCGGCTTTCTCTCGATTGTAAAAAACTTACTTGAGCTCGACTTTGGCGCCGACGTCTTCCAGTTTCTTTTTGAGCTCTTCGGCCTCGTCTTTGCCGACAGCCTCTTTAATAGCCTTGGGAGCACCCTCGACCAGCTCTTTAGACTCTTTCAGGCCCAGACCGGTGATCTCTTTCACAGCTTTGATGACCTGCATCTTGCTGCCGCCAACATCAGCCAGCACTACGTCAAACTCGGTCTTCTCCTCAGCAGCAGCGGCACCGGCAGCGGGGCCAGCAACCATAACGGGAGCAGCGGCAGAAACACCAAACTCCTCCTCGATGGCCTTTACCAGCTCAGACAGTTCCATAACAGACAGAGTTTTTACCTCTTCTACGAATTTCAGGATTTTCTCAGAAGCCATTGTAGCTACCTCCTAATTTTTAAGTTGTTGTGGGGCAAAAACAGAGGCGATTAAGCAGCCTCTCCCTCGCCGTCTTTCTCCACGATCGCGTTGAGCGCAACAGCCAGCCCGCGGATGTTGCCCTCCAGAGCGCTGCACAGCATGCTGAGCAGCTCCTCGCGGCTGGGCAGTTTGGCGATCTCGCTCACGCCGGCCAGATCCAGGGTCTTGCCCTCTAAGAAGCCCGCCTTCACGGCAAAGCCATTCTGGGCCTTGTCGGCGTACTTGCTCAGGATCTTCGCAGCGCTGATGGGGTCATCTTTCGATACGGCCAGAGCCGTGCTCCCCTTCATTTCGCCTACCAGCTCCTCGTAAGGGGTGCCGGCAACAGCCAGGCGCAGCATGGTGTTTTTAACGACCGCGTAATCTACGCCGGCCTCACGCAGCTCGCGGCGCAGCGCGGTGTCGTCCTCCACGTTGATGCCTTTGTAGCTGACCAGAACACCGGCCATAGAGCCCTCGATCTTCTCTTTGAGCTCGGCGACCAGCTGCTGTTTCTGCAGTAAAATCTTCTCGCTTGGCAAATGAATTCACCTCCGGTTAAGTCGTTTTGGTGTACACAGTGCCGTCACTTGGAAAAAGGAAGAGCCCTTCTTCGGCGTGTGCGCGAAGAAGGGCTCGAAAATACAATGGCAAAGCGATGTATTCTGTAAGACCTCATCCTCGGCAGGCAGGGAATACTCTCCCTATTACGCACGGGTGCACCTGCTGTCTTAGAATGACAGCAAATATATTCTAGCAGGTAAGCGCCAAAAAGTCAAACGCTTTTTTGCTTACTGCTGAATGAACTTGTTGGGGTTCACCTTTACGCCAGGCCCCATGGTAGAGGCGATGACGCAAGACTTGATGTAGGTGCCTTTGGCAGCGGCGGGTTTTGCCTTCACGATGGCGTCCATCAGGGTGCTGATGTTCTCGCCGAGCTTCTCCGGGCCAAAGGAAACTTTGCCGGCCGGGCAGTGGATGATGTTCGATTTGTCCAAGCGGTACTCGATCTTACCGGCCTTGGCCTCGGTGATGGCTCTGGCCACATCGGGGGTAACGGTGCCGGCTTTGGGGTTGGGCATCAGGCCACGGGGGCCCAGCACTTTACCCAAACGGCCGACCACGCCCATCATGTCGGGGGTGGCGATGACCACGTCGAAATCCATCCAGCCGCCCTGGATCTTGGGGATCATATCCTCGGCACCGATGTAATCTGCCCCGGCCTCCTGGGCCAGTTTCTCGTTGTCGCCCTTGCAAAACACCAGAGTGCGCACCGTCTTACCGGTACCGTTGGGCAGCACTACCGCGCCGCGGACCTGCTGGTCGGCATGGCGGGAGTCGACGCCCAAACGCACATGGATCTCAACGGTCTCGTCAAACTTGGCCTTGGCGGTCTCACATACCAGCGCGCTGGCCTCTTCCAGGTCGTACAACTTGTCGGTGTCTACGACCTTCTTGCTATCTGTATATTTCTTACCGTGTTTCACTTTCGTTCCTCCCTGTAATAGTGGTAATTAGCGGAAATTTCCTCCCACGAGTAGGGTTTTACTCCTCTACAGTGATGCCCATGCTCCGCGCAGTACCGGCGATCATGCTCATGGCCGACTCGATGCTCGCAGCATTGAGGTCGCGCATTTTAGTCTCGGCGATCTTCTGGATCTGCTCTTTGGTGATCGAGCCGACTTTGTTCTTGTTGGGCTCGCCCGAAGCCTTGTCCAGACCGATGGCCTTTTTGATGAGCACAGCAGCCGGAGGAGTCTTGGTGATGAAGCTGAACGAACGATCAGCGTATACGGTGATGACGACAGGGATGATCATGCCGACGTCATTTTTGGTGCGCTCGTTGAATTCCTTGGTGAACGACATGATATTGACGCCGTGCTGACCCAGAGCAGGGCCGACCGGGGGGGCCGGAGTCGCTTTTCCTGCGGGGATCTGCAGCTTGATAAAGCCTACTACCTTTTGTGCCATTTTATTTGCACCTCCAAAAAGATTGTGGTCATTGCGATAGAGTCGCCGCAGCGGCGCGCTCTTTCTCCCACATGCCGGTTTTGCGGCTGGCAGGGCCGTGTTTCACATAAAAAATCAGACCAGCTGTACCTGCGACAGCTCCAGTTCGACGGGGGTCTCCCGCCCAAACATCGAGACCTTCACCTTCACCAGGTTGGCCTCTGCGTCCAGCTCCTCGACAGTCCCCACAAAATCTTTGAGGGGCCCCTCTTTGATGCTGACGCTGTCGCCCACCTTGTAGTCGACCTTAAACGAGCGCTTCTCCACGCCCAGGTTCTCTACTTCGCGGGGTGACAGGGGCACCGGCTTAGAGCCGGGGCCTACAAAACCCGTTACGCCCCGTATGTTGCGCACAACATACCAGGAATCGTCGGTCATCTCCATCTTCACCAGGACATAACCGGGAAACAGTTTGCGCTCGACCTCTTTTTGCTGGTCCTCTTTCTGTTCGACGACCAGTTCAGTCGGCACCTTGACTTCGTAAATCAGGGATTGCAGATTTCTGTTCTCAACAAGTTTTTCCAGGTTCTGGGCCACCTTGTTCTCATAGCCGGAATAGGTGTGCACCACATACCATCTGGCGGCGGTTTCTGACATAATCTTATCCCTCCACGCGCCGGGGCTGCGCCCGACTAAGCGTTTTTAAGGAGCAGCTGGACCAGCAGACCCAGCAGCGAGTCAAGACCCCACAGCACGACGGCGGCGATCAGCACCATCACGATGACCACGATGGTGTTGTTGATGACCTGTTTCTTGCCGGGCCACACGATCTTTTTGATCTCACTTCTCAGGTCTCTAAAGTACTTGGCTGTTCTTGAGGCGATACGTTTGGGGCTGAAACGGCTGGGCTTTTTCACCGCTTTATCCGTACTGGTTTTTGCCATAGGGTGTCCCCTCCTGCCTTTCGCCTATTTTGTCTCCTTGTGCGGAGTGTGTTTCCTGCAGAAACGGCAATACTTGTTCATTTCCAGTCTGTCAGGGTTGTTCTTCTTGTTCTTCATGGTGTTGTAGTTGCGCTGCTTGCACTCGGTGCAAGCCAAAGTGACCTTCACTCTCATTAACGGCACCTCCTGATATACTCAGATTTTTTAGCCTCCCTCAGAAGGGCTCGTCCCGCACAAATTTTTGCACAAAAAAATAAGCCCTTTTTTAGAGGTACACTCAATATAGCACACCCCCGGGCAGAAGTCAAGCTGTTTGCCCCAATTCTAGCCGTGAGCTGTTCCATTTTTCTCCACCGGCAGCTGCCGCGCCGCCCACTATACCGGCGCGCTCCCCTGTCCGCCTCCCCTCTTCGCATCTGCAACAGCGCCGTTTATATAGTGTCGCAAATAAATTGAACGCGGCGGCGAATTGTGCTAAAATAACCTGAGGCAGACCGCTTGCCCCGCCCACAACCGCCCCACACCAGCCCCACACCAGCCTATACCGGCCCCGGTGCCCGGCGGCGGGCAAAACAGCGGCGGCCGCCGCATAGGTATATATTTAAAGGTATGTACACCGCCCGGCGCACAGCCGCGGCCCCCATCTCTGCGCGGCCAGTAAAGCTGCAGATAGGAGCATTTTACTATGTCCAGAATAAAAGTAGCCGTCTTATTCGGCGGCGTCTCCAGCGAGTACGAAGTCTCGCTGCAATCGGCCACCAGCGTCATCAAAAATATCCCCGCCGACAAGTACGAGGTGCTGCCCATCGGCATCACCAAGTCCGGCCGCTGGCTCTACTTCCCCGGCGATTACGACATGATCGCCGACGGCAGCTATAAGACCCACCCCGACTGTGTGGGCTGCGCCATCCTGCCCGACCGCTCTAAAAAAGGTATCACCAAATTCCTCGCCGACGGCACCACCGCCTTTGTGGCCGTCGATGTGGTGTTCCCGGTACTGCACGGCAAAAACGGCGAGGACGGCACCATCCAGGGCCTGCTCGAGCTCAGCGGCATCCCCTATGTGGGCTGCGACGTCATCTCCTCGGCCAACTGCATGGACAAGGTGGTCACCAAGGTGCTGCTCGAGCAGGCGGGCATCGCCACCACCCCGTTTTTGTGGTTCACCAAATACGATATGGACCAGTTCGAGCAGTATAAGCGGCAGGTGGCCCAAAAGCTGGGCTACCCCTGCTTTGTCAAACCGGTCAACGCCGGCTCTTCGGTGGGGGTCACCAAAGTGTCAGACGAGAGCGCCCTCAAAGACGCGGTGCTGCTGGCCTTCACCCACGACAGCAAGGTGCTCATCGAAAAGAACATCACCGCCCACGAGGTGGAGTGCGCTGTCTTGGGCAACCGCGAGCTCATCGCCGGCGTGCCCGGCGAGATCGTGCCCGAGGCCGACTTCTACGACTACGAGGCCAAATACATCTCCGGCACCAGCAAACTGCTCATCCCCGCCGGGGTGCCTGAAGATACCCTCCGCCAGGTACAGGATATCGCCCGGCGCGCCTTCTCTACCCTGGGCTGCACCGGCTTGTCGCGGGTCGACTTCTTCGTCGGCGACGACTTCATCTACTTAAACGAGATCAACACCCTGCCCGGCTTCACCTCTATCAGCATGTACCCTAAAATGATGGACGCCTGCGGCATCCCCTACCCCGAGCTGTGCGACCGGCTCATCCAGCTGGGGCTCGCGCGTGCGGCCCAGTAGCCGCCAAGTCGTCTAGTCGCCAAAACACCAAAAAGGGGCGTATGATTATGGATACCAGACCCATCGGCGTATTCGATTCCGGCCTGGGTGGGCTCACGGTGGTCAAGCAGCTCAAGGCGCTGCTGCCCAGCGAGCAGATCGTCTACTTCGGCGACACCGCCCGGGTCCCCTACGGCACCCGCAGCCGCTCCACCCTCATGACCTACGCCGGGCAAGACAGCGGCTTTTTGCTGCGCCAAGGCGTCAAGCTCATTGTGGCCGCCTGCGGCACCATCAGCTCCACCGTCGACGACAGCTTCATCCGCGCGCTGCCGGTGCCCTACTGCGGCGTCATCGAGCACACCGCCGCCGCTGCGGCCGCCGCCACCCGGGTGGGCAAGGTGGGCATCATCGGCACCACCGCCACCGTAAACAGCGGCAGCTTTGCCCGCGCCATCCACCGCTGCGACCCCAAGGTCACCGCCGTGGCCCGCGCCTGTCCGCTGTTCGTACCGCTGGTCGAAAACGGCTACATCCGGCCCAACGACCCGGTCACCACGCTGGTGGCGCAGGATTACCTCTCCTTCATCCGCGAAAAAAGGGTCGACACGCTCATCCTCGGCTGCACCCATTTCCCCATCCTGGCTCCGGTCATCAGTCGGGTGCTGGGCGACGGGGTCACCCTGATCGACCCCGGGGTGTACACCGCCCGCCAGGTGGCCCAGATCCTAAACGAGCAGCACCTGGCCGCCCCCTACCGGGGCGACGGCCAGCCCGCCGACGCCTACTACATCACCGACCAGTCCGACTTTCAGTCGGTGGCCTCGATCTTCATGGGCGACGCCTTCTGCGGCCAGGTGCAGACCGTCGACGTAAACGACCTGTAAGCACCGCCACCTTCGGCCAGACCGCCGCGGCCGCTCGGGCCGGCAAGTCAAACACCCACCGCGGGCCGGGCGCCTCATGGCCGTCCGGCCCGCTTTTTGCTGCTGTCGGCACCGCCGCCGCACTTTAAGGTTTTCTTAAACAAATGCGCAGCCGCCTGTGCTATGATAGAGAGCGGATACCAAAAGAGGAGGATTTTTGTTGCAGACTGATATTTTAGTAGTGGATGACGAGCAGGAGATCGCCGACGTAGTGGCCCTCTACTTAAAAAACGAGGGTTTTGCAGTCCACAAGTGCTACACCGCCGCGCAGGCCATCGCCTGTATCGGCAGCCAGTCCATTGACCTGGCCATCCTGGACGTCATGCTGCCCGATGCCGATGGCTTCTCCATCTGCCGGGCCATCCGCGACGGGGGCCACAACTACCCGGTCATCATGCTCACCGCCAAAGGCGACGAGACCGACAAGATCAGCGGCCTGTCGCTGGGGGCCGACGACTACATCACCAAGCCTTTTCGCCCGCTGGAGCTGGTGGCCCGGGTCAAGGCGCAGCTGCGCCGGTACCGCACCTACGGCGGCGAGACGGCCGGCGCCGACGGCTCGGTCGTCAGCGTCTCCGGCCTCATCATCGACCGCGACAGCCACCAGTGCTTTCTAAACGAAAAACCGCTGTCCCTCACCCCCACCGAGTTCTCCATCCTCTGGCACCTGTGCCAAAACCGGGGCAAAGTGGTCAGTGCCGAGCAGCTGTTCTTGTCCGTCTGGGGCGAGGGCTACTACACCAGCGACAACAACACCGTCATGGTGCACATCCGCCATCTGCGCGAAAAAATGGGCGAGTCGGGAGACCGCCCCCGCTACATCAAGACCGTATGGGGAGTGGGGTATAAACTTGAGGGGTAAAAACAGGCCGCAAACGGCCAGAAAAAAACGCTACAACTGGCGCCGCTGGGTGCGGCAGCTCACCTCCATCCTGTGGCCGCCGCTGCTCACCGCCGGCGGGGTGGGGCTGCTCTTTTATCTCATGACTCCGGGCATGCCGCTGTACACGCCCGCATATAGGATCTGGCGGATGGTCTGCCGGGGCATCTTGCGCATCGGCGTCTGGGGCACCGACTACTCCTTTTACAAATTTACCGAGCGCAACCTCCCCTTTTATATCATCGCCGTGCTGGTCATCTTCACCCTGTCCAGGGCCTGCCGCAAGCTGTTTGCGCTGCAAGACGATCTGCAGCAGATCTATATGGGGATGGATACGCTGCTGGCACCGGAAGCCGCCGCTTTAGCCCTCGACAGCAGCCTGGCGCCTTTTGCCAAAAAGATCACCGATATCCGCACCACCCTCGACCGCCGCAGCTGGGAGGCCCACGCCGCCGAGCAGCGCAAAAACGATCTGGTGGTCTACCTGGCCCACGATATCAAAACGCCGCTCACCTCGGTCATCGCCTACCTCAACTTGCTGCAGGAGGCGCCCGACCTGCCCACCGAGCAGCGCACCCGCTACATCGGCATCACCCTCGAAAAGGCCTACCGCCTCGAGCAGCTCATCGACGAATTTTTCGAGATCACCCGCTTTAACCTCCAGAGCATCGTCCTCTACAGAGAGCCGCTGCACCTCTGCTACATGTTGCGGCAGATGGCCGACGAGTTCTACCCCATCCTGTCGGCCACCCGCAACACGGTGGAGGTCGAGGCCCCGCCGGAACTCACCGTCCAGGCCGACCCCGACAAGCTGGCCCGGGTATTTAACAACATCCTCAAAAACGCCGCTGCCTACAGCGCCCCCGGCACCCCTATCCGCATCGTCGCCAAGCAGCAGGAAGACGAGGTGTTCATCTCCTTTTACAATCAGGGGAAGATCATCCCCCAAGACCAGCTCGACTCCATCTTCGAAAAGTTCTACCGGCTCGACAGCGCCCGCGGCACCAAAAACGGCGGTGCCGGGCTGGGCCTGGCCATCGCCAAAGAGATCGTCACCGCCCACGGCGGCAACATCCATGCCGCCAGCAGCGCACAGGGCACCTGCTTCACCGTCATGCTGCCGGCAAACAGCCCCGAAAGCGCCGTCTAGCCCCCCGATACACCGCCACTTTTGGCCGATACAAGCCCGCTCGGGCTTGTTTTTTTGTAGGCAGTAGGGTAAAATAAAGCAGTTAGCTAAAAAGCCGGCCCGGCGCCCGCCCCCAGGCGGCGCCCCCGCCGAAAAACAGACCAAGAGAAGGAGTGGCGTATTGAAAAAAGACGCGCTCATCACCCTAAAAGCGACCTCCACCGCCGACGGCGAGAGCGAGACCACCGAACTGGTGACCGAGGGCTACTTCTACCAAAAAGACGGCAAGTATTTCCTCTCCTACACCGAGACCGAAGCCACCGGCTTCGACGGCGACACCACCACTCTAAAGGTCGACGGGCAAAAGGCGGTCACCATGCTGCGCTTCGGCAAGAGCCGCACCCACCTGCTCATCGAGAGCGGCCGCCGCAACCCCTGCAGCTACGATACCGGCTACGGCATTATGGATATCGAGATCGTGGGCGGCCGCATCCGCAACCGCCTCACCGAGATGGGCGGCCAGCTCACCTTCGCCTACACCATCGACGTAGATCGCGACTACGAGATCGAAAACAGCATCGATATCTCGGTGCGTATCTCTTAGCCCGCCCCGGCGGGCCGCCACCCACCCTCTTTTTGCGCCACAGGCCGGTCCAGCCACTGCCTACCGGTAGTCTCTGCCCCCGCCGCGCAGCACAAAAAGTGTAAGAGCCGCCCCACGGCCGCCTGTCGGCGGCGCCGCGGTTCTTGCGCTGCCCACCGGCAGCAAACAGCTCCCGGGCCGCTCTCTGCGCCCCGGTACAGGTACACGGGCCGCCGCGTCGCGCCCCCCAGCAGAAAGGAAAGAAGCACATCATGTCTAACCTCGTTAAACAGGCCAAACTGCAAGTGGCCCAGATCGTCTCGGCCGCGCTGGCCAAAGCCATGGCCGACGGCGCGCTGCCGGAGGCCCCCCTGCCCGACTTCGCCGTCGAGATCCCGGCCGATACCGCCCACGGCGACTTTGCCTGCAACGCCGCCATGGTCGGCGCCCGCACCTTTAAGCGCGCCCCCCGCCAGATCGCCGACGCCATCGTGGCGGCCGCCGACCTGTCCGGCACCTTTTTCGACCGGTGCGAAGTGGCCGGTCCCGGCTTTCTCAACTTCTTTTTAAACGGCAGCTGGTTCTCCCAGTCGGTGCTGGCCGTCCGCCAGGAGGGCGACCACTATGGCCGCAGCGACATGGGGCAGGGCCAAAAAGCCATGGTCGAGTTCGTCTCGGCCAACCCCACCGGACCCATGCATCTGGGCAACGCCCGCGGCGGCGCGCTGGGCGACTGTCTGGCCAGCGTGCTCGACTGGGCCGGCTACCAGGTCACCCGCGAGTTCTACATCAACGACGCCGGCAACCAGATCGAAAAATTCGGCAAGTCGCTGGCCGCTCGCTACCTGCAGATCTACAAAGGCGAGGAGAACGTCGAGTTCCCCGAGGACGGCTATCAGGGCGAGGATATCAAGCAGCGCGCCCGGGAGTACGCCGACCTGTACGGCGACAAGCTGGTCGACTGCACCCCCGAGGAGCGCAGCCATGCTCTGGTCGATTACGCGCTGCCGCTGAACATCCAAAAACTAAAAGACGATCTGGCCAAATACCGCATCCACTACGACGTGTGGTTCAAAGAGAGCGTCCTGCACCAAAATGGCAGCGTACAGAAGATCGTCGACCTGATGAAAGAGCGCGGTCTCACCTACGAAAAAGAAGGCGCCATCTGGTATAAAGCCACCGAGTACGGCGCCGAAAAAGACGACGTGCTGGTGCGCGCCAACGGGGTGCCCACCTACTTTACCGCCGACATCGCCTACCACTACAACAAGTTCGCCGAGCGCGGCTTCGATTGGGTGGTCAACGTCTGGGGCGCCGACCACCACGGCCACGTGGCCCGGCTCAAAGGCGCTATGGACGCCGTCGGTCTCGATGGCAGCAAACTCGACGTGGTGCTCATGCAGATGGTCCGCCTCATGCGCGGCGGCGAAGTCGCCCGCATGAGCAAGCGCACCGGCAAAGCCATCTCGCTGGTAGACCTGCTCGACGAGATCCCCGTCGACGCCGCCCGCTTCTTCTTCAACCAGCGCGAGCCCAACACCCACTGCGAGTTCGACCTCGACCTGGCCATCAAAAACTCGTCCGAGAACCCGGTCTACTACGTCCAGTACGCCCACGCCCGCATCTGCAGCATCCTCAAGGCGCTGTCCGCCGAAGGCGTCACCGCCGAGAGTTGCACCCCTGAGCAGCTGGCCCTGCTCTCTACCGAGCAGGAGCGCGCGCTCATCCGCCACCTCGCCGGTCTCACCGACTGTATCGAGCAGAGCGCCAAGGCCCTCGACCCCTCCAAGATGACCAAGTACTGCCTCGAGACGGCCACTCTGTTCCACAAGTTCTATAACGCCTGCCGCGTCAAAGGCGAGGCCCACGACCTGCTGCAGGCCCGCCTGAACCTGTGCCTGGCCACCAAGCAGGTACTGGCCAACGTACTGCGCATGTTGGGCATCACCGCCCCCGAATCCATGTGATCTCTTTCTGTAAAACCGCCTATTGCCCGTACGATAGGCGGTTTTATGCTATCTATCAGCCGCTTTTTTTAGCAGCTGCATCCCCATCCCGCCACCGCGCCGCTCCCCTATAGGCCCCTGCGGTGCGGCCGGCCCCACACAAAGGCACAAGGAGGACTGCCCCATGACCGAGATTCAAAAACAGGCCCAACAACTGGGCGACTACATGGTGCTCTGGCGCCGCCAGTTCCACCAATTCCCCGAGCTCTCGCTGCAGGAGGCGGCCACCAGCCGCCACATCCAGCAGGAGCTGCAAAACATGGGCCTTGAGCCGGTCGTACTCAAAAACCGCAGCGTGATCGCCCGGCTCGACGGCCCGCTCCCCGGCCGCCGCCTGGCCATCCGCGCCGATATCGACGCCTTGCCCCTGCAGGAAGAGACCGGCCTCTCTTACGCCAGCCAGGTGCCGGGCGTCATGCACGCCTGCGGGCACGACTACCACGCCGCCTGCCTGCTGGGGGTGGCCAAACTGCTGCTGCAAAACCAAAAGTCGCTGTGCGGCAGCGTGTACCTCTGCTTTCAGACCGCCGAGGAAGTCAGTGAGGGCGGCGCCTGGCAGATCGTCGACTACCTCAAAGAAAACGGCGGCGTAGATCAGGCCATCGCCGCCCACGTCTCCGGCTCGCTGCCGGGCGGCCACATCCAGCTGCCCGCCGGCCCCATGATGGCCGGCATCGCCCAGTGGACGCTCACCGTCTCGGGCACCGGCGGCCACGGCTCCCGGCCCGATCTCTGCCGCGACCCCATCCGCCCGGCCAGCGACATCCTGCGCGAGTTTTCCGCCATCCCGGTCAATCGGCACGCCCCGTTCGACGTGTGCGTCATAAATCCCTGCACCTTCCACGCCGGCACCGCCTTCAACATTGTGCCCGAACAGGCGGTGGTCAGCGGCAATCTGCGCTACTTTAAGCCCGGCGATATCGACGTCATCCGCCGCTCGATGGAAGAGATCGCCGCCGGTATCGCCGCCGCCCACGGCTGCCGGGCCACACTGGACTTCGAGGGCATGCTCCCCCCCTGCTATAACGATCCCGAGGCGGCCGCTGCCGGGCAGGCGCTCTGTGCCCAGCTGGGTATCCCTCTGGCCCCATCCGGCGACCCCGATACCGGCTCCGATGACTTCGCCGAGTTCCTGTCCGCCTTTTCCGGCTTTTACCTGCGCATCGGCGCCCACAGCGGTCAGCCCGGCACCGTCGGGGTGCACCACAACCCCCGCTTTGCCCTCGATGACAGCTCGCTGCCCACTGCCGCCGCCTTTTTGGCCGCCTACGCCGCCACCTTCCTCCGCGCCTAAACGCCTTCGCACAGCCCCCACGCGAGCAGGCAGGTCCACCCGGCGACGGCGAGTCCCTGCCGTCCCGCGCGGGCCCCAATGGCCCAGGTGATCACTTCCAGCACACCAATACGCCAGCGCTCCCGCTCTGCCACCGGCGCCGCCCGGGCACTGAACATGCGCTCGTGTGTTCATATGCTCATGTGCTCATGTTCAGCGCAGAGCCCACTCGCCGCCCCGAGGTCAAACACCCGCTGCTCTCAGACAGCAGCTGTACGCTGCTCCCGGTCCGGGCAACGCCACGCCGGTGTTTTGCCGCCCCCCAACTCTGCCTGCCCCCGTCATCGGTGCCGCTTTGTCCTGCTCCTGCCAAACCGGCGGCTGCTCCTCAGTGCCTCCTCGACCGGCATCTCCCCACCGGACGCTGTCAGGCCGGGCACTGGGCGCCATTATAGAGTGTATATCCCGCCTGCCGCCGGCAATCGTTGTCAGCAGATATCCCCCGCACGCCTCCAAAACATTACTACAGCACTACACCAACATAACACTGTGTCGAACCGCCGGCACGACCGCCAATGTCTGCGCGCCAAAGATCACCGCTCTCCGGCCGATCCTGCGGCCCCGGCGCAAAGAGTTTTTCCACCGGTAGGTTTCTATCAAAGCCCACCACCCGTACGGGTGGTATACGGCCGGTCTTTCCCGCAGCGGCTACGGCCCCCTTCAAATAGCACCGTCTCCTCAGCAGCTCCGTGGCCTGCGCCCTCGGTACTGGCGCCCCATGTGCCCCCGGTACCCCCATGCCCGCTCAAAAGGCCCAAGCGCAAAAAAGGCCCCCGAAAACAGACTCTGTGCCTGTTGCCGGGGGCCTTTTCTATTGGGGGCGCGTTCCGGTCTCCCGGCCGCGTTTCTCTACAGTTTCAGCTGTCGCTTACTGCAGCTCCTGCATGGCGTTTATCATATCGCCCACGATCGCGTTGGTCAGCTCGTCGCTCTCCTGGATCTCCCACTTACCGCTGACCTTCTTCAGCTCGATGTTTACATCCAGAGTGATCTTGTTGCTGGCGTCGGCATTGACCAGCGCGTCGACCAGAATGTCACTGGTCTGCTGGGTCAGCTCATCCTCCGACAAGGTCCCCATATTGGCGATCGCGTTGGCCAGCGCATCCTGGTAGCCCTGCTGGATGGCCTCGCCAAAGTTCACGTTGGTGATCTTGCAGGCAACAGTGGCGGTATCGCCGTTTACGGTAGATTTGCCGGTCTCGCAGCTCAGGTTCTTTAGCAGCGCCTCTACCAGCTTCTCCTCGTTGTCGGTGCCCAGGCCCGACTGGCCCAGCGAGTCGCCCAGCACTTTGGTGTACTCGTCATCCTTCAGGCTGCTGATGGCCTTGAACTCCGATTTGATGACATCCTCCGGTTTCTGCGCGCCGCAGCCGGCAAATACGCCCAGCATCAGCACTGCACACAGGATCATCGAAACGACTTTTTTCATCTTACGTCCTCTCCTTTTTCACAGTATGACCTATAATCTGTACATTTCCGTTCATCCCGCTGCCCCGGTTTCACTGGCGTAGTTTTACAGGTCTGCACGCACCAGATCTGTTTTTTTATGCATATACGCCAAAAAAGACACACGTTCTGCACAGAATGACAATGTACACTTTACCACATTTCTCTACAATTTTCAATTCAGATATTAAAAAGCCAGAAAACCAACAGATTATCTGTCAGTTTCTGGCTCTTATTCCGGTCATTTCCTACTATTTGCCGCCGTACAGCGCTGCCGTCAGCGCCGCGTACTGCTGCAGCTGCAGCTGCTCGGCGCGGCTGGTGGGGGCGATTCCGGCGGCGGCAAAGGCAGCCGCCACCCGCTCTTTCTCTATGCCCAGCGACATGCTCACACTGTTGATCGCCGTCTTGCGGCGGCCGGCAAACGCCGCCCGCACCACTTTAAAAAACTGGCGTTCGTCGCAGCCCAGGTCGGGGGTCTGCTGCCGCACATGCAGCTGTATCACCGCCGAGTCCACTTTGGGGGCGGGCATAAAGCTGCCTTTCGACACCTTAAAGAGGATCTCCGGCTCGCTGTAATAGTGTACCGCCGCCGTCACCGCACCGCAGTCCCGGCTGCCCATGGGGGCGCACAGCCGCTGGGCGGCCTCCTTTTGCACCATCACGGTAATGCTGCGCAGCGGCAGCCGCTCCTCCAGCAGCCTCATGATCACCTGCGAGGTGATATAGTAGGGCAGGTTGGCGCACAGGCACACGTCCATACCGCCAAACTCGTCGGCTATGATCTGGCGCAGGTCCAGCTTCAGCACATCGCCGTTTATCACCCGCACATTGCCAAACTCATCCAGCGTCTCATCCAGCACCGGCAGCAGCCGCTCGTCCAGCTCAATGGCCACCACCTTCCGGGCCCGGCGGGCCAGCTCACAGGTCAGCACGCCCAGGCCCGGCCCCACCTCGATCACGCCCGACTGCGCATCCACACCACAGCTGTCGGCCATGCGCGGGCACACCGCGGGGTTCACTAAAAAGTTCTGCCCCAGCGACTTGGAAAAGGTAAAACCGTGCCGCCCCAAAATATCCTTGATCGACCCTATCTTCCACAAACCATCCATCTATTTGTCGGTGCCGTCCTTCTCAAAGTTCATAAAGGCGTACGGCATCACCTCGCTAAAGGGCTTTACCATGTAGCGGCCGTCCATCGCCACCGAGTAGATGGGCACCTCCGGGCTCTCGACGAACTCACACAAAAACTGGCGGCAGATCCCACACGGCATCGAGTCGCAGCTGTTGCCCGCCGCCACCGCCAGCGCCTTTATTTTGCGGCAGCTAGAATTGGTCAGCATGCTTATGACCGCCGCCTGCTCGCCGCAGGTGGTCGCCCCGTACGAGACGTTCTCGATGTTGAAACCGGTGTAAAAATTGCCGTCCTCGCCCAGCACGCAGGCCCCCACATGAAAGTCGCTGTAGGGCACATAGGCACCCGGTGCCGCCTCGATCGATTTTTTTATCAGTATCTCTTCCTGTTCTCTGCTGATCGCCATAGCGCTCGCTCCTCCTCTTTTATCTCGCCGGGCCACAGCGGCGCTCCCCACTGGGGGGCAACGCGGCGCTGCCGGCCGGCCTGCTGATCTCAATAGGCCCTATACAGGCCCTATACGCGTCTACCCCTGGGCTGTGGCTTTAAACGAGGCAAACGCCTTGGGCATGATCTCGTCATAGGTGGTCTTTTCAAAATTGCCCTGCATGTCGCTGGCGTAGATGGGCATGTCCCCCGACTCGATGAATTCCACCATAAACTGGCGGCAGATGCCGCAGCAGCTCAGGTCCTTCCCCATGGTCGAGGCAATAGCCAACGCCCGCATCTTGCGCGATTTCCCGCTGGCCAGCATGTGCAAAATAGCGGTGCGCTCCCCGCAGATGGTGGCCCCGTAAGACGAGTTCTCCACATTAAAACCGGTGTAGAACTCCCCGTCCTCGCCCAGCACACAGGCCCCCACGCGAAACCCGCTGTAGGGCACATAAGCTCCGGCGGTGGCCTCGATCGCCTTTTGTACCAGCGTCTTTTCCTGCTCAGCTGTCAATGTCGTCCCCTCCTTGTGGCGGGCACAGCGCCCGCTTTGCTGTCAGTATACCATAAAAGCGCCGGTCGGGGCAAAACAAATCATCTATTTTCCCCTCTAAAAGCACCCCGTCGACCACTTTTTTAGCTGCTTTGTCACAATTTTTACCCACTTGGAATTGAAAAACAGCCGTCGATGCACTATGATAAGAGAAAAGCGGAAAACTTTCTTTTGCCGCTCTCCCCAATTTTCCCGCAAAGAGGTGTCACTGCAATGTCTGCCAGAAGAGATAAGATCAACTACTATTTAGATATCGCCGAGAGCGTACTCTCCCGCAGCACCTGTCTGCGCCGCCACTACGGCGCTATCATCGTCTCCAACGACGAGATCATCTCCACCGGTTACGTGGGGGCTCCCCGCGGCCGCAAAAACTGCTGCGACATGGGCTACTGCCTGCGCGAAAAGCTGCAGATCCCCCGCGGCGAGCGGTACGAGATGTGCCGCAGCGTCCACGCCGAGGCCAACGCCATCATCTCCGCCGAGCGCTCCAAGACCATCGGCGCCACCATGTACCTGGTGGGCAAAGACGCGCGCACCAGCGCCTACGTGCAAAACGCCAATTCCTGCTCCATGTGCAAGCGGCTCATCATCAACGCCGGCATCGACACCGTCATCATCCGTGACACCCGCGACGTCTACCGCACCATCGACGTCTCCAGCGAGTGGATCGAAAACGACGAGTCGCTCACCGGTACCGCCGGCTACTAGAGCCCATATTTCCCCCAGACGATCAGCCCGCCCTGTCCGGGTACAGGGCGGGCTTCCGTTATGATACTGTACGCATCCCCCGGCGGCACCACCGCCGCCCTGTACACTGTACACTGTATACTTTTTAAAGGAGCGTGTGTCCATGCAAAAATTCAGGCATCTGGTGGCGGTCGATCAGACCGGCATCAACCAAAACGGCATCCAGCGCCTGCAGGCCATGAGCCAACAGGCCGACTTTTACTGCGACCTCCCCGACGAGCAGACGGTCATCGACCGTCTGCAAGGCGCCGACTGTCTGCTGGTCTCATACAAGACGCCCATCAGCGGCCGGGCCATCCGCGCAGCCAAAGACCTCAAGTATATCGGCATGTGCTGCAGCCTGTACGGCCCCGACAGCGCCAACGTCGACATCCGCACCGCTCAGGAGCTGGGCGTCCCGGTCACCGGTATCTTCGACTACGGCGACAACGGTGTCATCGAGTACGAGCTCTCCGCCCTCATCCAGCTGCTGCACGGTTTTGGCGGCCCGCTATATAAGGGCCGGCCGCGAGAGCTGGGCGGTCTCAAGGTGGGCATCATCGGTCTGGGCACCGTGGGTATCCTGTTGGCCGACGCACTGCGCTATTTCGGCTGCGAGCTCTACTACTACAGCCGTACCCGCAAACCCAGCCAGGAGGAGCGCGGTCTCACCTACCTGCCGCTGCACCAGCTGCTAAAGACCTGCGACGCCGTCTCCACCCATCTGCCCCGGGGCCTGCACCTGCTCGACAGCGAGGCTTTTTCCCACTTTGGCGGGGGCAAGATCCTGCTCAACACCTCGCTGGGCCCCACCTTCGAGATAGAGGCTCTCAAAAACTGGCTGGCCGCCGATCCTGATAACTACTATCTCTGCGACGGTTGCGGCATGGGCACAGCCGCCGATCAGCTGCAGGGCATACGGGGCGTGCTGTACACCCAACAGGGCTCCGGCGCCTCGATCCAGTGCACCCAGCGCCTCACCGATAAAGTCATCGCCAACGCACAAAAATTCCTCGACGGCGCCCTGTAACCCCGTAACTCCAGATAACATGACCGATAGCCAGCTGCAAAAGGCCGCGGCCAGCCGCCCACCGCACAAAGCCAAAAGCTACCAGCGCCGGGACGGGGCACGCCCATACGCCTATTCGCAGGCTGAACATGCACATATACCCCACAGGCCTACATCGTACAGCTATGTAGGCCTGTTTTTAATGCGCTAATGTGCGGTCACGACCGATAGGCCTCACGCATGCGCGCGAACAGGCTCTCTCAACTACTCGTATAAGTATATCAAAGCCCGTCGCCCCTACAGACATCGCCGATGTATCTCCCCCATATATTCACGTCTGGCCGCACGCATCATACGGCCACCGAAAAACTGCTCCATACACACACAGCCATAAAAATAGGTCTCTACTCTCTACACAAGTGTCTCTCAGCCTCCATGCAGGCCATACACCAGCTGTATAGAGTGGTTGGTACTGGTCCGCGACCTCTCTATCTGCCACCCGCCGTATACAGAGCGTCCGCTCTCCTGCAATCCACTGTGTACACGGTCATCGACCACAAACTCCCGTACGCGTGTACGCGTGCCCCGATCGATGGCCATCTGTATTGCAGACATTCCATACAATTACCAGCTCCTCCGCCGAACATACGCAGTCGCAAACCGTAGGCCCTGCTCGAGTATGCACAACTACCTGTGTAGGCTCCCAAGCCCCACCCCGCGCACAGATATCGCCGTTGCGCCGCGCCCATCCGCGCCCGCCGATCTCTGCAACCTGTTACACAGGTATAGCCCCCAAAACGCCGCTGCGCTTGTGTATATACAGGCATTCATAATGAGTCCTGCGTACGTAGCCACACAATCACCCCTCTTCATACCAATATCCGCCGCACACATCTACCTGCAGCCCATCACGCATACAACACCACCGGTCCCCCACCTGGGTACACATAGCCATACGCAGTAAGCCCTGCACCTACCCCTGTCCTCCTTTGTACACAGCCACAGCTACGTGCGTGTAAGTGCCGCTCCCACACAGCCGCAAACAGTGGGCCCTGCTCGAGTATGCACAACTACCTGTGTAGGCCCAACCCCCACCCCGCGCACAGATATCGCCGTTGCGCCGTGCCCATCCACGCCCACCGGTCTTTTGCAACCTGTTACACAGATATTACCCCCAAAACGCCACTGCACCTGTGTGCGTGTACAGATACAGTCATTTATAACGATCCCTGCGTACGTAGCCGCACAATCACCCCTGCTCATACCAATATCCGCCGCACACCACATACCCGCCCATTGGCACGCACCCATCCGCACACGCCTACCCGCAGCCCACCACGCATACATCGCCAACGGTATCCTGCCTTGGTACATATAACTATAGGCAATAAACCTCGCACCGACTACTTACAACCGCCTGTAAAGTTCTAAATGCCACCCGTACACCATGTACATGACAATTTATACCAGACCGCAACCATCCATAACCATCCACCTGTTTTCAACCGGCCACACGTGTCACCACCTACACCCCACTGTGCGCGCATATCCACACATAGCGCGACCGGCACCTCCCCCTCCCTTTGTACACAGTCATGCACATATAGCCGCCGCCCCACCCAGCTACAAGCAGCAAGCAACAAGCCTCTCGCAAACATACACAACTACCCATAAAGCTCCAATACCGCCCACACCGTGTACACAGCAATTGGCGACAGACCGCAACCATCTATTCCAAACCCGCTGTACAGGTATGACCTCCAACATCCCACCACACGCGCATAGCCGTACATAATGCGCCCCATGTCTGCCCATACCTCTCTTTGCGAACAGGCGCGCACACATCCCTGCCGTCCCCACGCTGTCGCAAGCAGTCAACTTTCCATGATACCTATAAAATTCCAAATACCACCTACCACATGCCACCTACCACTCATCCCCACTGTACAGGTGCAGCTATATAGTGAGCTCTGCGCAGGCATTCAAAAGCAACCATGTAGGTATGGTCAGCATCACCCCGCTGGGCGCCCACGGCTATAAGCTAAAAGTCCCGTCACCCTTATGCGACTATTTGCGTTTGGCCGGGCCCATGTAACTGTCGGCGCCCCACCGTATATGTATGGTACCGTTAATCCTTCGCCCCCACGCACAGATATTCAAGATCAGATCTACCGGCGCGCCCCACATCAAACCGCCATATGTATACAGCCCTTGACAATGAGCGGCACACACAAACATTTTCATACAGTCCTGACCGCATCATTGTTGGTGGCCTACTGTGTACAAAATCATCATAAGTGTCGGGCCCTATGTATGCATGTATTTGCAGCCAATTATGTAGAGGTATCCTCCGGACAACCACTATGTACACAGCGCCACCGTTGGTCCGTATTTCGGCATTCGCACTTATCTGTGTACCGCAGTTTTCTCCAAGGTCGCCGCAATCGACTTTTTGTTTCATTTCCTATATTATACTTTTAGTATAATATCAACACAATAGTACTATATAAGGCAAAAAGCAGGGAAAACCGACATCGTTTCCCCTGCTTTTCTATGTAAGTAAGCCCTCTGCTACCAGCTTTCTCTCGTCGTTCAAGCAAAAAGTCTTCACCGTACTAACCAGTCGCAAATCTTTCTGTGCCCCATCCGCCTGCCAGCGTATAGCAGTTCTGTCGTCTGCCATACGGTGTAACAGATAAATCTGTATAGTGGCCACGAAAACTATTCGGCGCGGCTAAAATAGAACATCCGCACGATGTGGGCGGTCACTTCCAAGTCTATCCCCCAAAATAAAAGCGCGCGCTGTAGCACTGGCCCATCTCCCCGTGAGCTCCACCATTTTTACACACTCATGCGCGGGTATTTCAGCAGAGCCCAATTTGCTATGCTCCATCCGGTACAGAACGAAAGCGCTAAACAAAAAAGATCAGACTTTTCTACATCCAAAGTATCGTACAGGCCGTAATAAGTGGTGCCAAGACCGGCTGACAGACGTCTGGCTGTCGGCCAGATTTCTTCCCAGGCGCTGCCTGCCCATACACGGGCAGCGAGCACACCGAGGTGCAAAAGCAAACCGCCTCAGCAGCGGACCGCAACAGCAATACAGCCACTCGCCTTCTTAAAGGTCCTGCTGGCACTGCACTGATCTGTATGCCCGCCATCCATCCTACACCTGCTTTTTTCAAAGGACCCACCTACTGCCGTCTATGCACCAGATCCACTCCCCGGCCAGCTGTTGCCCCGCACTGAACTGCGCCTATGTGTGCTGTGTTATGCTGGGCTAGTCTGGGCTGTGCCAAGCCGCACTGGAACGCACCTATGCCCAGACGACCATCCCCGCAGCCCCCGTCTCTTCAGCTCACCGCACACTCAAACTGGCACCCGTACACGGGCGCTCTGCGCAGAATATACACACAGCGGATACATCCCCAGCAAGCCATCTCGTTTGGCGGCCGCTCTCACGCTGCACGCTCCTGCTGCCACCTGTGCCGCTCTGTCGTCTATTCACTAAAACTGCAGATAGGCGGCTATATCCTTGTGGTAGCGGTATGCCTTTTCCGGCCGCAGCGCCCCCAGCGCGAGCAGCGGTATCTCTCGCTCGTATTCCGAACCGTGAGACCGCGACGCTTCGGTGCACAGCAGTTCTCCCTCCACCTCGCCAAAAGCGCAATCTCTGCCGGCCAGCAGTACATAGTCGCCGATCTGGTCCTGTGGCAGGTGGTAGCGGGCCGCCGCCTGGGCGGCAGTCAGTACCTCTTCCACCTGCGGGCAGCTCTGGGCAAAATTTAAAAATGCTTCTCTCTGCAGCGGTTCCTTTAAAAATACGTATAGCATGCCCCCCTCCTGGTAGATGTGGTTTTCGATGTAGCGGTCTTTCAGCGGCGGCAGGCAATATGTCCGTAACCCGGCCCGGTCAGCCATGGCCTGAAAGTTCAAGATCGTCTTTTTCTGGTTCATACCGTGGTCGGCTGTAATGTATATCTGCCGGTGCGGCTGGCTCGCCGCCAGTTGGGCCAGGCAGTCATCCACTGCCGCGATCTGGGCGCGCGCTGGCTCGCTGCCGGGGGCAAAGTGGTGAAATATATAGTCGTTGGTGGTGCAGTACACCAGGTCGGGGTCCTCCCTCTCTATGCAGCGGCAAGCCGCCCGTACGATCCAGTCCGTCGCCTCTATACTCTGTATAGTCGGCGGCCAGTCCAGCCCGTATCGCCGCAGCAGCACGGGGTCCGGGTCCTGTGCGCTCAGGCCAATGTCGGCGCCCGCGCCGTACACGCCCAGTACCTTTCCCTTTACGGTAAACAGCGCTGTTTTGCCCCCCGCCTGCTGGCAGCGCTGCAAAATGGTCGGTGCCCGCATATAGCCCCGCTCCTCGATAAAGCCCTCACAGCCGGTATTGGGGTCATAGTAGTAATTGCCTACCACTCCGGTCTCCGCCGGCCACCTCCCCGACAAAATACAGGCGTGGTTCACGTTAGTCACCGAAGGCATCGCACACCGCACCGTCTTTACAAAGCCCCGCTGCCGGGCCAGCGCAAATAGTTTGGGGGCCGTCTGCTCGGTCAGGTAAGCGGGCGCACAGCCATCTATCACCAGGATCAATACTTTTTCCAAAATACCACCTCTATCATCGTCCTATGTTAGACAAATTATAGCACCAATGTCCCCAGCTTCCCAGTATCTTTTTTGATCTTGCAATTTTTCTTCATTTTTTGCCTGTTTTAACAGTTTATTAATAATTTGCGTCGCCATCAACCATGTATATTTTGTCACCGCTCGCCGTGCAAAAGTTTTGCGCTCCTACTTTCCGCCCACGGCACTACCAATAAAAAGATGCCAGACCATCAGCGGTCTGGCATCTTTTTATCCAAATCATATGTAGTTTATATAGTGATGTGCGCGGCTACACGGCTGCATATGCCCCCTGTGTCGCCTGCTACCGGGCATGAGCGCCGGCGCCCCAACACACCAGCACACCAGCACACCAGCACACCAGTACTCACCTTATTGCACCGGCAGCAAAAAGTCACTGCCGTCGTACTGCCGCGGGTCGCCGCCGAAATGGCGGCCACAGGCCAAAGCGTCAATAGCCGCCATATCCGTCTCGCTCAGTGCAAAGTCAAACAGGGCGGCATTCTCGGCTATGCGCTCCCGATTGGTCGATTTGGGGATCACCACCAACCCTTTTTGCAGGTGCCACCGCAGCGTCACCTGTACCGGCGACTTGTGGTATCGCTCGGCCAGCTGCTGCATCAGCGGTACCTCATCGATGTGTCCGCGAAAAATAGGCCCCCAAGCGGTCAACGCTATACCGCGCTGCCGGCAATAGGCCTGCGTCTCCCACTGGGGGTACCAGGGGTGCAGTTCCACCTGGTTCACCGCTGGCACCACGCCAAATTTCTCAATGAGCTCCTCGATCTGTTCCGGCAAAAAGTTCGATACCCCGGCAAAGCGCACCTGTCCGTGCTCCACCGCCTCCAGTACTGTCTCCCAGGCGCGAAAGCGGGCCTCTCGATCAGTGCCCGGCCAGTGCAGCAGATAGCCGTCGATATAGCCGATATCCAGCTGTCTCAAGCTGTAGCGCAGCCCCTCCTGCGGCCGCTCAAAGCTAGTCGGCCACAGCTTGCTCACTACACACACCTGTTCCCGCTCTAGTCCGCAGCTGCGTATGCCGCGCCCCACCTGGTCCTCATTCAAATAGCGGGTGGCGGTGTCAAACATGCGATATCCCGCCTGCACCGCCCAGCGTATGGCCTGCACCAGTTCCTCCCCCTGCGCCCTGTAACAGCCCAGGCCAAATCCGGGCATCTGCTGGCCGCCGGGCAGGTCTATCTTTTCTCCCACAGCATGGATCATGCGCGTACCTCCTATCTTATACCCGCTCAATACACACCGCGCTTGGTGCCGGGCAGGTCAAATTCTTTTGCGGCCCCCCTGTCTGCCGCCTCTCTCTTTATTATACCGATCTCTGCACGCCGCTGTCTACCTGCCAAACACTGCTAAAAGAGGGCCAAACTGCGTTTTTCCCCGCAATTTGCCCCTCTTTTTTTCTGTGATCTGCCTGTTTTGCCGTCCTTTACACCGTCTTTTCCACCGCTGTCAGCTGGTATCCGGCCCTGCTCACCAGCCGCGAAAGCGTGCTGTCGGGCAGCGGTGTCCTGGTGTAGACGGTAGCCGTCTTGGTGGTGTAGTCCACCTTGGCCCGAATCTTCTCATGTTTCTCCAGCGCACAGGTCAGCCGGTCTGCGCAGTCCGCACAGTGCATCCCGTGCACCTTCAGCCGGTAGCAGTGGGGATAGGCTTCCTGCCGCTCTCCCGTGGCCGGCAGCGTCTTAATGGCAAACAAAAAGTAAAAAATATGAAATACCCACACTGCTGCCAGCACGATACGGCCCACCGGCACGCGGTGCATCAGCAAAAAACCGATCCCCATCATCAGCGAAGCGCAGCCCATAATGGTAAATTTAGTCCGCAGCGTCATGCCCCGTTTCTGCACGAACGGCTCCAGGTGTTTTTTGTATAGGCCGGTGGCCACAAACCAGCTGTGCAGCCGTTCAGAGCTGCGGGCAAAGCAGAACACCGTGAGCAGGTAAAACGGCACTGTAGGCAATATCGGCAGCACCACACCAATCGTGCCAGCCGCCAAACTCAAAAAACCCACCAGCAAAAACAGCAATTTCTTCACGCGCATTACCTCTCCCCCATTCTCTTTTTCTCCCGCCTCCTCTCCACCAGGTGCCGCACGGCCAGCACCGGGTGGTAAAAGAGCATCCTCGGTCCGCAAAAGCGCATGACCTGACGTATCTGTTTGCGCATCTGCGGCTGATAGCAGTGCACCTTGCAGTTCGAGCAAAAAGTCTTGGTCTCCATAAAGGGGCAGCGGTCACTGCGGCTAAAGGCGTAGTCGCGCAGCGCTGTGCATGCAGGGCATAGCCTCTCCCGGCAGCGGTGCTTCTTTTTGCAGTACAACGCGATCATCTGCCCCACCATCTCCTTTTCACGCTGTCGTTTGGTAGTGGTATCGGCCATCAGCTCATCCTCCCGTTCTCCACCGAGTACACGGTATCGGCGATGCGCATGGTAGACTGCCGGTGCGACACCAGCACTACCGTCTTCTGCCCGCGCTCCTGCGCCAGCGACTTGAGGATCACCGCCTCGTTGAGGCTGTCCAGATTGCTGGTCGGTTCATCCAGCAGTAAAAGCGGGGCACCGTGTAAAAAGGCGCGGGCCAACCCGATGCGCTGTCGCTCCCCGCCAGAGAGCGTGCTGCCCAGTTCTCCCACCGGGGTGTCGTACCCCTGCGGTAAAGCGGCAATAAAGTCATGTACCGAGGCCCTTTTGCAGGCCTCCTCTATCTCCTGCTGGGTGGCATCGAGCCGGGCGATGCGCAGGTTGTCACCAATACTGCCGCTAAACAGGTGGGTCTGTTGCGTCACATAGCTCTCCATCTGCCGCAGATCGGCGGTATTGACAGCCCCGATGTCCCGGTCAGAGACCTGTACGCTGCCCGGTGCCGCCGGCCAAAAGCGCATCAGCAGTTTGAGCAGTGTAGATTTGCCGCTGCCGCTGCGCCCAACGATACCTGTTACCGTGCCCGGTCTCAGCGCCAGTGACATATTTTGCAAGATGGTCTCGTCTCCATAAGAAAAGGTCAGGTCCTGTACCGACGCACCAGAAAACGTGGTCTTTGGCTGGCCAGCTATCTCCTCGGCCACCGGTTGCTCATCCAAGATATCCAGTACCCGGTCAGCAGCGGCAAAGGTATTTTGCAGCGTGCTGCCCAGATTGGCCAAGGCAATGACCGGCCCAAAAGAGCTCATCAGGGCGATCGTGGCGATAAGCGCCCCGTCAAAACCCAGCCGGCCGGTCTGATACAGCCAAGCCGCCAAAAACAGCATACCGATATCAGACAGCAGGATCACCGTGTTGGTGAGGGCTGTGTTGCGCCCGGTATTTTGGCGCATGCGCTGCTCTACCTGAGCCAGATCATCAGTCTTGACCTCCATCTGCTCAAGCCGACGGCTGCCGGCGGCGTACTGCATGATTTCCGACAAGCCCCGCAGGCTGCCCAGCACGTAACTGCTCAGCGCCCCAGACTGGGTGCGAAATGCAGCGCCGTCACGCCCGCCGCGGCGGGCTATATACAGCGGCACCAGCACTCCCACCAGCAGATAGGCCACCGCCGCTGCCACACCCAACACCCAGTGATACAGCCCGATAAACACGCTAAACAGTACCGACATGAGCAGAGCGATGACTATCGGCGAGATCGTATGGGCGTAAAACACCTCCAGCAGCTCGATATCAGCGGTGATGACCGCGATGAGATCGCCTTTGTCCCGCCCCTCCAGCTTGGCGGGGCACAACCGCCGCAGCGCCAAAAACACCTTGTCGCGGATGAGCGCCAGCAGCTTAAAGGCGATGAAGTGGTTGCGGGCCTGCTCACCATAGCGCAACACACCCCGCAGCACGGCAAAAATGCAGCAGCACCAAAAGGCGGCATGCATACCCACCGGCACGCTCAGCCCGGCTACATCTAATAGTGCATAGCCGCCCAACACGGTGATGAGCGCGGCACACAGGTGGCCCACCAGCCCCATAGTGACAGCGGCTATCATGTAGCCAAGCAGCGGTCTTACCAGCCCGATCAGCCGGGCCCCGATCGCGATCGAACTTCTCTTTTTCACTGTATGCCCCCCTCTCCGTACATCTCCAGTTCCTGCTGTGCGCTCCACAAGGCGTGGTAGTGCCCCTGTCTCTCCAGCAGCTGGTGGTGCATTCCGCTCTCCACTACCCGTCCCGCCTGCAGCACATAGATGTTCTGCGCCGGCACCACCGCAGCCAATCGGTGCGAGATGAGGATGACCGTCTTCTCTTCGGCCAGTTTTACGATCTGCTCCATAATATCGTTTTCGCTCTCCACATCGACGTTGGAGGTCGCCTCGTCAAAGATATATACAGCGGCATCATAAAGCAGCGCTCTGGCCAGCGCCAAACGCTGGCACTGCCCACCCGAAAAATTGCTGCCCCCCTCGGCGATCACGGTATCAAGCCCCTGCTCCGCTTGCAAAAAGTCGGCGATGTGGGCCCGCTCGAGCACTGCCCACAGCTGTGCATCTTCCGCCTGTGGGGCCGCCATCTGCAAGTTCTCTCGCACCGTACCGGCAAACAGGTAGCTTCCGTGCCCCACATACACGACCGAGCGCAACAGGCTCTCGGCATTGAGGTCTGCTATCTCGTCGCCGCCGATGCAGGCGCTGCCGCTGTAGCCGCTGCTGCGCCCGGTCAAGATCGAGGCGATGGTAGATTTCCCACACCCGCTGTCACCCACGACAGCCGTCAAGCCCTTAGCGGGAATATCCATATCTACCTGGTGCAGTACCTCCCGCTCGGTGCCGGCATAGGTATAGCACAAGTTCCGGCAGGTAACTGTGCAGCGGCACGGATCGACTGTCTTGTGTTTGGGCGGGGGCTGCGGCAGGTCGAGCAGATGAAAGATCTTGTCACTGGCAGCCATTCCGTTCATGGCGATGTGAAAAAAGCTGCCCAACTGGCGCATGGGGATAAAGAAGTCGGCTGACAGCAGGATGATCGCCAGACAACCGGCCAGCGATACCGCTCCCGCCCGGTAGCGAGTGACCGAGAGGACGACCCCCAGCGCTGCCCCGCCGTAGGCCACTAGGTCCATCACGGTGATCGAGTTCAGCTGCATAGTCAACACGCGCATGGTGATCTTGCGAAACTTCTCTGCCTCCTCGTTCATCTGCTGGTTCTTATAGGCATCTGCCCGGTAGATCTTCAAGGTAGTAAGCCCCTGTAGGTTCTCTAAAAAAGTGTCTCCCAACGTCGTGTACTGGCTCCAGTACCGCGATAACAGCTTTTTTGCAAAGGTCTGCACCGCCGCAATAGATACCGGTATCAGCGGCACACACACCAGCAGGGCAATAGCCGACGGCAAACTGATCGGTGCCAGCACGGCAAACAGCGTCAGCGGCGCCAACATACTGTAAAAAAATTGTGGCAGATAGGCGCCAAAGTAGGTCTCGAGCTGATCCACGCCCTCCACGGTGATCTGTACCACCTCTGAGGTGGGCACCTGTTGGCTGTAAGCGGGCCCCAGGTGGAGCAGTTTTTTGAATATTTGGCTGCGCAGCGTCCTTTTTACCGCTTTGGCCGACAGGTAGCTCATATCGCTGGCTTTGCGCGTACAGATATAGCGCAGCAGCAGGCTGGCCGCACACACCACCGCCACCAGCAAAAAGTCGCCGCGCACCGCCTGCTCAAAAAATAGGCGCTGCAAAAACCAGGTGATGGTAAAGATCATCCCCACGTTGGCCAGCAAGCTGCACCACTGCCACAGAACCCCTGCCGCTATGTACTTTTTGCTCTCGCCCACTGTCTGTATCAGCCGCTTATTGATCATCATATCCGGTCTGCCACCCCTTATTTTGCACCGGTCTGCACTGTGAGGATGCAGTCCGGTGACCTCTGTTCTTCCACAAAAGTTGCTTTTAGCTAACTCTCTGTCAAAAAAAATAAATGCCGCAATTAGTTTTAGCTAACAACAGTTAGTATAACACAACCTCCATTGTTGTCAAGCAGTTTACAACGTTTTTTCCGCCGCCGGTAAACCGCTGCCGTGTGCTGCTCTGTCCATTTATCGATTGTACGCGCCCATCTTCTTTATCTGCCCCACCCACCTCACACAAGCATAAAAAGAGCCGTCCCCGCTCGGGGGACAGCTCTTTTTACATTACAGAACATTTAAACCACCGCTGGCCAGCACGTGTCGCCGGTGACTGCCAGCCGGCATGATAATATCTACATGCGAAGTGTGATACTAGCGGCCACCTTTTTTGCGCAGTACCACCGCCGTGCGGGGGGGCAGCACCCATTGCAGAGTATTGTTTTCACCCTGCGTAGCTGTCTGTGGCGCTGGGCCGCAGAGCTCATCAAAGCCACCAAATCTCACGTCGTCGGTAGAGAGCACCTGGGTATAGGTACCGGCTGCCGGTAGGTCGAACTGGGCATTTTGCCCCTGCGTGGGGTGGAAATTACAGATAAACAGGTAGTTTCCCTTCTGGTAGCACAGCAGTTTGCGGTCCTGATCTAATAGGCACAGCTGTGCCGGTCTGCCAAATATCCGGTTCCCGCTCAGGGTGCCGAGCATGGCCGTGTCAAACGCCAGCAGATCACCGTAGCGCAGCAGACCGTTGTCGGCCAAGCTCCACTGGCGGCGGGCGTATTTATAGCTCCAGTTATTTCCCTCACGGGGAAAGTCGATCCACTCGGGGTGGCCGAACTCGTTGCCCATAAAGTTGAGATATCCCTCGCCCGCCAGCGAAAACGACACCAGCCGGATCATTTTGTGCAGCGCTATGGCCCGATCGATGACGATAGACTGGCTGGCCTTATCCATGTGCCAGTACATCTCCTGGTCAGCCAGCCAGAAGATGATAGTCTTGTCGCCCACCAGCGCCTGATCGTGGCTCTCGCAGTAGCCGATATTTTTTTCCTTGGGGCGGCGGGTCGTCAGCTCGTACCACATCCTGCCCATATCCCACTGCTCGTCCCGCTGGGTCTTCAGGGTGTTGATCCAAAAATCCGGCACCCCCATCGACAGCCGGTAATCAAAGCCGAGGCCGCCGTCTCGCACCGGCAGGGCTGTCCCGGGCATACCACTCATGTCCTCGGCCACCGTCAGGGCAGCGGGGTCTATCTCGTGGATGAGCTGATTGGCCAGCTGCAGATAGGTGACCGCATCCACATCGGTATCCATGCTGAAATACTTGTCGTAACTGTCAAAGGCCACGCCCAGCCCGTGGTGGTGATACAGCATCGAAGTCACGCCGTCAAAGCGGAACCCGTCAAAGTGATATTCCTCCATCCAGTAACGGATGTTCGAGAGCAAAAAGTGCAGCACCCGGTCTTTGCCATAGTCAAACAGCTTGGTGCCCCAGGCGGGGTGATCGCCTTTGGCTCCGGCGTGAAAGAACTGGTACTCGGTGCCGTCAAAACAGTTGATCCCCTCACTGGTATTGCGCACCGCATGGGAGTGGATCAGATCTAAAAGCACCGTGATCCCCATGCTGTGGGCGGTATCGATCAGTTTTTTGAGTTCCTCCGGAGTCCCATATTTCGAGGAGGCGGCAAAAAAGTTCGACACCTGGTAACCAAACGAGCCGTAATAGGGGTGCTCCATAATGGCCATCAGCTGGATGGTATTATAGCCCTCCTTTTGTATGCGCGGCAAAATATTTTTGGTGAACTGGGCATAGGAACCAATGCCTTCCTCCTCGGTAGCCATGCCGATGTGGCACTCGTACACCAGGGGCGGGGTGGTCTTCTTGCGCAAAAACTCTTTATCGTGCCAGCGATAGGCCCGCTTGGGCGCCCAGATGACCGCGTCAAAGGCGCCGGTCGTCGGGTCCTGTACCACCCGGTTTGCATACAGCGGGATGCGGTCGAAATCCCGGCCGTTCGCGGTGACCTGTACCTTCACCAGGCTCCCGTGGGGCATCTCTCCGGGCACGAACAGCTCCCAGTCGCCGTCCTCTAGCTGGGTCATGGGGTGGGCGCTGCGGTCCCAGCCGTTAAAGTCGCCGATCAGGTGCATGGCCGTGGCGTTGGGGGCCCACTCCCGGTAGGTCCACCCGCCTTTGGCGCGGTGAAAGCCGTAGTACAAGCTGCCGCTGGCAAAGTCACGCAGGCTCTGCCCCTTTTGCAGCAACCGCTTTTTGGCTTGGTCGTACAGGTCCATGCGCAGGCGAATATCGCCCGCATAGGGTTTTATGTAGGGGTCGATATCCAGTATCTTATAATTCTTTTCTCTTTTTGTCGCCAATGTCTTGCGCTCCTCTGCATTTGTAACGCGGGCCCGATATCGGTGTGGCCGCCGCGTGGGGTATGTAAGTCGTCGATCTGGGCGCGGGCATCTATTTTTACGAATCGTAGTAGAAATCGTGCAGAAAATAATCGCTCTTTTTATTTATTGTACCAGTGTTCCCCTCCAGCGTCAACGAAAGTCCTGTCGAATGGCCCCATCTACCTGCTTTCTCCACAAAATACGCGCCGTGTAAAAAGATTTTTCAGACCTATTGACAAAGCAAAGTTCAGCGGCTACTATATACTTAATCAAATTAAGTATATGCCTCTTCGATCATTTTTCCCTGTATCGGCAACGTTCCAAAAGAGGTATCGTCTTTGAGCAGGAGGTGGTCTCTTCTGGACAGTACCGACATTAAAAGGCCCAAACTGGGCTCTAACGCCACCGATATCCAGCAGCAGAACCGGGCACTGCTGGTGCGGCTGGTGCGCCAGTACAGCGGCTGCAGCCGCGCCCAACTGGCCAAGATGAGCGGGCTCACCCAGGCCACCGTCACCAAGATCGTGGCCGACCTGTTGGCGATGGACATCCTGCAAGAGAACGGCCGGCAGTCTGCGCAGCGGGGGCGGCGGGCCACCAGTCTGCAGGTGCGCAGCGACCGCTTTTTGGTGCTGGGCATCAAGCTGGCCCGCACTTCTTTTGCCGCCGGCGTGTTCGATATCTCCGGCCAGCTCTACGAGCAGATCCAGGGCCCGCTAGACCCCGGCCACGGCCCTGACCGTGCCCTGCAGAGCATACAAAAAGCCGCCCAAAAACTAAAGTCTCTCTACCCTGTGCGGGCGGTGGGGGTAGCGCTGCCCGGCCCCTACTTTCGCCGCGCGGGCAAGATCGGCCTGATGACCGGTTTCCCCGGCTGGGAAAAGGTAGATCTGCACGCCGCTTTTGCCCGGATGTTTGCGCTGCCGGTATTTTTAGAACACGACGCCAAAGCCGGGGCGCTGGCCGAGTGGTACTTTGGCGGCCATAAACCCGACGAAGTGCTGCTGTACTTCCTGGCCGGTGAAGGGATAGGCGCCGGCATCATCTCCCAGCAGGGTGTGTTCGTCGGCAGTCAGGGGATAGCCGGCGAGATCGGCCACATGAGCATCGATTATGACGGCCGCCCCTGCAGCTGTGGCAGCCGCGGATGTCTGGAGCGCTACTGTTCCTCGCTGGCACTGGTGGCCGATGTGCAAAAAGAGCTGTGCCGCGGGGCCGCCAGCTGCCTAAAAGATGTTCAGCCACTCACTCCACAAGCTGTATTTGGCGCCGCTGCGCAGGGCGACATGCTGGCCCAACAGGCGGTAGATACAGCTGCCGACTACATGGGCTACGGGCTGGCAAACCTGGTCAGCGCCTACGACCCGGGGCGCATCATCATCGGCCAAACTATGGCGCTGGGCGGCCAGCGGCTGCTCAGCCGGGTGCGCGCCGTTTTGCAGCAGCGCCTGCTGCCGCAGGTCTATACCTATTTAAAGGTCGAGCTGTCCGCACTGCCCGACGCGATACTCAGCGGCGCCGCCGCCACCGCCACCGACCAGATCTTAAAAGACCCCGCTGCCTTTGCCGGCAGCTAGCAGCTGGCAGTTCGCCGGGCAAGATAAACGCCAACTCAAATCTGCTACTGGGGCATGTCCCCACAAAGGAGCGATACACATGAAATACGGTATCTACTACGCATTTTGGGAAAAGCAGTGGGGCGGTGAATTTCGCCCCTATGTAAAAAAAGTACGCGATCTGGGGTTTGATATTCTCGAGATCAGCTGTGCCACACTGCCCCAAACGCCCGACAGCGAGATGGTCGAACTGGGCCAGCTGGCCAAAGAGGCCGGTATCACGCTGACCGCCGGGTACGGCCCGGCCCCATGCTACGACCTGAGCTCCCCCGACCCGTCGGTGGTGCAAAACGGGCTGCATTTCTACCGGCAGGTATTTGCCAAGATGGCCCTCGCCGACATCCACTTCGTAGGCGGCGGCCTTTACTCCCACTGGCCGGTCGATTTTTCCAAGCCCATCGACAAGCAGGCTGACTGGCAGCGCAGCGTAAATGGCGTCCGCCAGCTGGCCGACATGGCCGCCGGCTTCGATATCACGCTGGGCATGGAGGTGCTCAACCGCTTCGAGGGCTATCTGCTCACCTGTGCCGCCGAAGGGGTGGCCTATGTAAAAGAGGTGGACCGCCCCAACGTAAAGGTGATGCTCGACACCTTTCACATGAATATTGAAGAGGACAGCTTTACCGAGGCCATCCTCACTGCCGGCGATGCGCTGGGCCACTTCCACATCGGCGAATGTAACCGCAAGCTGCCCGGCCAGGGCCGCATCCCGTGGGAGGAGATCGGCAGCGCTCTGCGCCAGATCGGCTACGACGGCAATGTGGTGATGGAACCGTTCATTCTCTCCGGCGGCCAGGTCGGACAGGATATCAAGGTCTGGCGCGACATCTCGGCGGGCAAGAGCCCGGCCCAAATAGACCGCGAGACCGCCGAATCGGTGGCATATGTACGCCGTGTTTTTGAGGGGAGGTAGCCATTTGGAGCAGATGTTCGATCTGGTGAGCCTGGGAGAGCTGCTCATCGACTTTACCCCGGCGGGGATCTCGCCCCAGCAAAACCCGCTGTACGAGCAAAATCCCGGCGGCGGCGCCGCCAATATGGCGGTAGCCGCGGCCCGCTACGGCCTGCGCTGCGCTTTTATCGGCAAAGTTGGCGACGATTTTTTCGGCCATTTTTTAAAGGAGACACTTCAGCAGGTGCCGGTAGATACCAGCGGTCTCATCCTCTCGAGATCGCATAAGACCACGCTGGCATTCGTCAAGCTGCAGCCCAACGGCGAGCGCGACTTCTCGTTCTACCGCAAAGAAGGCGCCGACGTGATGCTGCAAAAAGACGAGGTGGACTTCTCGCTCATCGACCGCGCCCGGGCACTGCACTTCAGCTCGCTGACCATGACCAACGCCTGGAGCAAAGAGGCCACGCTGGCGGCGGCCCACCGGGCCAAGCTGGGCGGTAAGCTGGTCACCTACGACGCCAATTGGCGCCCGCTGCTCTGGGAGAGCGAGGCCCAGTGCAGGGCCTCGATGCTGGAGGGGCTGCGCCACTGCGATATCGCCAAGCTCTCGCGTGAGGAGCTCTGCTACCTCACCGGCGAGGAGCACACCGAGCCCGGCGCCAAAAAGCTGCTGACCATGGGTCCGCGGGTGCTGCTGGTGTCCCACGGGGAAAAAGGAAGCCGCTGCTACTGGGAGGAGGGTCGCATCGATGTGCCCCCATGCCCCGCCCGGGCGGTAGATGGCACCGGCGCCGGCGACTGCTTTTTTGGCAACGCCGTAGCAGCTCTGCTGCAGCACGACTTCTCCATCCAAAAGATCGATCCCCAGCTGCTGCGCGAGGCGCTCACCTACGCCTCCAAGGCCGCAGCCTACTGTGTCGAGCGCAAAGGCGCAATACCGGCCATGCCTACCCCGGCCGATCTGGCACAGGTTTAGGGTCACTCATGTCAGCCCGGCTCTCATAAAAAAGCAGCGCCCCGCTTTTAAAATGCGGGGCGCTGCTCTTGCGTTCTCGCCGCTCACTGCACGAACGGCACGCCGTTTATCTCCAGATGGAAGCGCAGACCCAGGTACTTGGCCGCCTGCTTGCACAGGCTCATGCGCCCCAAAAAGATCTCGAAGTAATCCATCACATCCGAGATCGAGCTGTCCAGCTGGATCTTCAGGATCAAGTTTTTCTTGTCCTCGCTCAATTTCATCTCGCTGCTGGTAACGGCATAGTTGACCCGGTCGTGGATATCGTAGTGGCGCTTTTTTTGCTGTCCCCGTACCCGGGTGCGGCGCACATCCGACTTGTCGGCCAAGATCAGCGCCGCCGATTCGGGGTTCACCGGCTGGGCCGTCCCCTCGTCGTGGTTGCCGATGGCCGCCACCACCGTGGCGATCTCGGCCGGCGGCATACCCAGCTTATCTAAAATGCGAAACGCCATGATCGCCCCGCTCTGGGCATGAGCCACCCGGTTTACGGTGTTGCCGATATCGTGCATAAAACCGGCGATACGCGCCAGTTCCACCTCCCGCGAGGAATAGCCCAACTGCTCCAACAGGTCACCGGCCTTTTTGGCGCAGAGCGTCACATGGGCAAACGAGTGCTCGGTAAAGCCCAGCGCCGAGAGCGTCTTATCGGCCATCTCGATGTAGGTGCGGATATCAGGGTTGTCTTTTATCTGCTGGTAAGTCACGGCGCTGGGCCGCTCATCGTGTCGGGTCAAAGTCGACTCGCCTCCTCTTTTTCTCTCTACTAGCCTGCCCGCCCCACTTGGCAGGCAAACCAAAAGCAGGCGAAAGACGGGGTGTACCCCTTCCCCACCTGCTCTACAGTTTTTCTGTCTGGCGGCTATTTTACCTCGCCGTAAGTGGTCACGTCGATCGACTCGATCACCACGTCGTGCACCGGCTTATCCTGGGCGCCGGTCTGGGTCTTCGAGATGTCGTCCACCACGTCCATACCGTCTATCACCTGGCCAAATACCGTGTGCTTGCCGTCTAAATACGGGGTGCCGCCGGCCTGTTTATAGGTGTCGATCACCTCGTCTGGCCAGCCCACTGCCTTCATCTGTCCCAGCATATCCTCGCCCACATCGGCACAGGTGACGATGAAGAACTGGCTGCCGTTGGTGCCGGGGCCGGCGTTGGCCATCGACAGTGCCCCGCGGAAGTTGCGCAGGTCCGCACTGAACTCATCGGCAAAAGGCTGGCCCCAAATACTCTCGCCGCCACGGCCGGTGCCGGTGGGGTCGCCGCCCTGGATCATAAAGTCCTCGATGACCCGGTGAAAAATGATACCGTCATAGTAGCCGTTTTTGGCGTGGGTCAAAAAATTCTCGACCGTTTTGGGCGCCTGCTCGGGGAACAGGACCAAGCTCACGTCGCCCTTGTTGGTGTGCATAACTGCCACCGGGGCGCTGTCTTCAGGAGTTTTAAACTGTAACATGTTGCTCTCCACCTTACTCTCTGTGTTTGCCGACTGCCCCCGTTTGCCGCAACCTGCCAGTGCCGGCAGCAAAACAAGTGCCAGGAGCAGGGCCAGTACGCGCTTTTTCAATATACGTTCCTCCCTGGCATACGCGCCTAAAACAGGCGGTGCCGAATCGGGCCGCAGCAGCCAAAAAGGCCTAAACTGCGTAAGTTTATACTAGCCCGTTTAGATAAAAAATGCAAGCAAATTTTGTGTGAACAGACCATGCATTTTGTTTGTTTTACCAGTGTTTGACCCGGTGTCAATATCTATACCCAACAAGAATATCCCACATGTTTTCAGTATAGCGCTGATTTTTCAAATTGTTTGTCAAATTTGTTGACTGGACCGGCAGCAGCGGGGTACAATAAAGGCAGCAATTGAAGGGAGCACATCCATGAGCCAGGAAAATTACAGTCCCGCCGAGGATGAAGAATACGACCCCTATATCGTCAGTATGACCGACGAGGAGGGAAACGAGCAGTCGTTCGAGATGATCGACACGCTGGAGTATGAAGGCAGTCTCTATGCGGCCATGATCCCGGTGTACGACCCGGAGGAGATGCTGCAGAGCGACGCCCAGCTGGTCATCATGCGCGCCCTGGAAGACGAGGAGCAGGACCTGTTCGAGACCATCGAAGACGACGCCGAATTTACCGCCGTATCGCAGCTGTTCATCGATCGTCTGTCCGATATCTTCGAGATACAGGAAGAGGACCTGTGATCCACTCTCGATAAAAGCCATACCAGATCGCCCTGTGGTGTTCGATTTGTTGCAATCTTTTATAATCCTACAAGTATGTAATTTGGAGGGCCTCCTCCCGCTGCCTATTGCAGACCTCCCCCTTTTGGGGACGCAGGGAGCGTGCGGCTGCGGGGGGGTCATATCCACCCTGTCTTTAAGATGGGTTTTAACTTGATTGCAGACGGCACGATGGGGCATTTTTATGTCTATTTTTAAGGGCCCAGAAGTGGGCTCGTTTTTTAGGAGGAGCCTATGTGGTTAAACAGACAGCAGCTGCTCATCGGCGCCGACGCCTGTGAGCGGCTGCGGCACAGCCGGGTGTGTATCTGCGGGCTGGGCGGTGTGGGCAGCACCGCTGCCGAGGCGGTGTGCCGGGCCGGGGTGGGTACCCTGATACTCGTCGACCACGACTGTGTGGACCTCACCAACCTCAACCGGCAGATCGTCGCCACCCGCGACTGTATCGGCAAAAAAAAGGTGGCCGCTATGGCCCGGCGGCTACAGCAGATAAACCCCGACTGTCAGATCATCCCGCTCGACTGTTTCGTGGCTGACGACACGCTGCCGCTGCTGGGCGCCCAGCAGCCCAGCTACATCATCGACGCCATCGACACCGTCACCTCCAAGCTGGCTCTGGCCCAGTACTGCCGGCAGCAACAGATCGGTCTCATCTGCTGTCTGGGTACCGGCAATCGGCTCGATCCCACCGGTTTTCACATCGGCGATATCGCCGACACTGCCGGCTGCGGCGATCCGTTGGCGCGGGTCATGCGGCGCGAGTGCCGCAAGCGCGGTATCGAAAATCTCACGGTGGTATACTCCACCGCGCCGGTGCTGTCCCCCGCCGGCGGGTTTGCCGCCGACTCACCCAGGGGCCGCCATGCGCCGGGCAGTGTCTCTTTTGTGCCGCCGGTGGCCGGCTACACGCTGGCCGCCCACGTGATCACCCAGCTGGCCGGCCTTTAAATGCCAAATATCCCCGTCAAAAAAGAGCAGCCGCCCGTATATGGGCAGCTGCTCTTTTTCACTTTCTACGCGGCTTTACGGCCGTGGCGGTACCAATTTTTCGTACAGCCTAAACCAGTCCAGACCGTAGTGGCCCAGCCCGATATCCACCGTATCGATATACTGGTATCCACACCGCTCATAGGTGTGTATGGCCGGCAGGTTCTTCTCGTATACATCCAGCCGCAGGATCTTCATACGCCGGTCGGCCGCCAGCCGCTCAGCAAACGCCAGCAGTGCTGTGCCCACGCCCCGCCGCATATACATCGGGTGCACTACAAATACATGTACCGCCAATACCTCGTCGTCGGTCGCCTCTATCAGCCACCGGCCACGCACCGGCGGCGTTTCGGGCAGATGGTTGAGCACCACCGAACCGGCTATCGGGCCGCCCGGCTGTAGGCGCGCCACATACAGGGCGTCTTCGGCCAGTCCGTCCAGCGCATTTTGCCGCACTGGATACACGCCTTTTTTCCAACCTGGCCAGTTGGTACCAGCGGCCAAATGGTCGTTGAGCGCATCGTACATGCGCTCGATCTCATCGATATCGGCCGCGGTCGCTTTTTTGATCTCAATGCCCATCTCCCCGGTCTCCTCTCTGCTCGTCTCGCACGCAGCTGCACTGCTAAGGCCTGTCTACCGGTCCTCTCCTTCTGGCTGTTGGCGCTTGCGCCAAGCCATGTAGGCCTCTAAAATAATGGTCGCCGCCACCGCGTCCACCGTATCTTTGCGCTTTTTCCCCCGCACATCCGCCTCGTTGAGTATCTGTATCGCCGATATGGTAGTGGAGCGCTCATCGAACATCTCTACCTTGATGCTGGTGGCGTTCAGCCGCCCGGCTATTTTGCGGGCCACCTTCTGGCACTTTTCCGCCCGCTCGCCCAGGCTGCCGTCCATATTTTTAGGCAGCCCCACCACGATCCCCTCAACTCCGTTTTGCAGGGCAAACTCCACCACCTGCTTTACAGTCTTATCCATACCCAGTTGGTGGATCACTCCCGCCGGGCGGGCCAGCATCTCACCCTTATCGCACAGGGCCAAACCGGTGCGGGCGTCGCCGTAATCTACTGCCAAAAGTACCATGTCTCTCCCCCTCAACCATGCCCGGTCCCATTTCTCTCTGCGCGCAACATCCTCTACTTGCGGCTGTAAAAAGTGCCGCCCTTTAAGATCGTAGACGGGTCGATGTGCCCGGTGTAGCCGTGGTATACCAGTATGCCCGGTATCGCATCGGCGGCAAATTCCATCTTGCTCACCCCGCCGTTGCGGATCCACTCCACCTGCCCCATCTCCTCTATGGGCAGGCCCAGGGCCGCAGTGATCAGGTTGCGGGTGGCACAGCCGTGCGACACCACCGCCAGCGACCGCCCGGCATTTTTGGCCAGGATATCTGCCAGCGCCGCCCGGCAGCGGTCGAACACCTGCACCATGGTCTCCGAGCCCTCAACGGCAAAATCCCAGGGGCTCTGCTGCCAGATGCGAAAGTTTTCCGGATCATTTTTTTCCAGATCATCGATGGGCTGGCCCTCCCACACGCCGGCGCAGATCTCCCGCAGCCGGTCATCGGTCAAAATGGGGATCTGCTTTCGCCCGGCCCGGCAAGCCTCTGCCGTCAGCACTGCTCGCTTAAGCGGCGAGGTGTAGATAGCATCCAGCGAAAGATCGGCAAAGTAGTCGCTCAGGTTCTGGCACTGCAGTTCTCCCTGCGCGCTGATATCGGTGTCACAGGCTCCCTGAAATGTGCGCTGGATGTTGCCAGCTGCCTGTACGTGGCGAACAAAATAAATGGTAGTCACAGATAAAACGCCCCTTTTATACATCCGGCACCGGGCTCGGCTCCCGGGTCGGCCGCTTTTCTCGGCCGCCGCCCATAGTCGGCACCAGGTAAAGGCATGTCACCGGGCGGCACCGCGGTATTTCTAAACGCCGGCGGCACCGTCGCCCGGCCGCCCGCTCTCATTTCTCTTTCTATTGTACCAGACCTCCCGGTATTTTTAAACCCGCTCGGCGCCGCTTTCTCCGCCGACAGTATAGAAAAAGGCGCCGGTATCCCCCCACACACATCGCGGGTCATACCGGTGCCTCTATCGCCAAATTACTTATCTAAATTTTTCATCGTCGGGAACAGCAACACATCGCGAATGGCTGCCGAGTCGGTAAACAGCATGCACATGCGGTCGATACCGTAGCCGATACCGCCCGTCGGGGGCATACCGATCTCCAGCGCGTTGAGGAAGTCCTCATCGGTGTGGTTGGCCTCTTCGTCACCCTGCGAGAACTGCTCTTCCTGGGCGGCAAAGCGCTCCCGCTGGTCGATGGGGTCGTTGAGCTCCGAGTAGGCGTTGGCCATCTCCCAGCCGTTCATAAAGAACTCGAACCGCTCCACGTAGTCGGGGTCCTGGGGCTTTCTCTTGGTCAGGGGGCTGATCTCCACCGGGTGGTCCATCACAAAGGTGGGCTGTACCAGGTGCTCCTCCACAAATTCCTCAAAGAACAAGTTGAGGATGTCGCCCTTCTTGTGGCGCTCCTCATAGGCCACATGGTGCTCTTTGGCCGCTGCTCTGGCCTCTTCCAGGGTGTGTATCTCGTTAAAGTCCACCCCGGCATACTGCTTGACTGCATCCAGCATGGTGATGCGGGCAAACGGCTGGCCCAGATCCATCTCCACCCCGTTATAGGTGATCTTGGTGGTGCCCAGCACCTCTTGCGCCACATAGCGGTACATATTTTCCGTCAGGTCCATCATACCGTGATAATCGGTATAGGCCTGGTAAAGCTCCATCAGCGTAAACTCGGGGTTGTGCCGGGTGTCCAGCCCCTCGTTGCGAAATACCCGGCCGATCTCGTATACTCGGTCCATACCGCCCACGATCAGCCGCTTTAAGTACAATTCCAGCGAGATGCGCAGCTTCAGGTCCTCATCCAAGGCGTTGAAGTGGGTCTCAAAGGGGCGGGCAGCGGCGCCGCCGGCATTCGAGACCAGCATGGGGGTCTCCACCTCCATAAAGCCCTGGCTGTCTAAAAAGCGACGGATCGCACTGATGATCTTCGAGCGCTTGATAAAGGTCGCCTTTACCTCGGGGTTCATGATCAGGTCCACATAGCGCTGGCGGTAGCGCATGTCGGTGTTGGTCAGACCGTGGAATTTCTCGGGCAGCGGCTGCAGCGACTTCGACAGCAGCTCCATCTTGTGCGCCTTTACCGAGATCTCTCCCCGCCGGGTGCGAAACACCTCGCCCTCTAAGCCGATGATGTCGCCCAGGTCCCAGCGCTTAAATTCCTTAAATTCTTCCTCGCCCAACCCGCCGATATTGGCAAAGATCTGAATGCGGCCCTGGGTGTCCTGCAGGTCGATGAAGTTGGCTTTGCCCATGTCGCGGCGGCCCATCAGCCGGCCGGCCATCGTCACCGTCTGGCCCTCCATCTCCTCAAAGTTTGCCCGTATCTGCTCCGAGTAGGCGCTCACTTCAAAGCGGGTCTTCACAAAGGGGTCGTTGCCGCTCTGGCGCAGCTGGTCCAGCTTTTCCAGGCGAATGCGCACCTGGTCGTTTACCTCCTGCTGGGGGCTCGTGTTCTCTACTTCGCTCATAGTACCATGCCTTTCTCTTTAGTGTGCAGCGCGGGCCACGCGCTCTCCCTGCTGCTCATTCGTCCTCTCAAAAAAGTAAGCGGACCCTCAAGGCCCGCTCACGTCAACTCTACTTGCCGATCTCGAGGATCTGGTAATGCATCGTGTTGCCGTTGGGCAGCTCGACTTCGGCGGTCTCGCCGACACCGCGGCCGATCAGCGCCTTGCCCACCGGCGACTCGTCAGAGATCTTGCCGGCGAAGGGGTCAGCCTCGGTCGAGCCGACGATGCTGTACGTCTCGGTCTCATCGTCTTCCTGGCAGTGGACTTTAACGATCAGTCCCACACTCACCACATCGGTGGCGATCTCGCTCTCGTCGAGGACTTTTACATTTTTCAGCTGCTTTTCCAGCTGGGCGATCTTGGCCTCGACCATTGCCTGCTCGTTCTTGGCCTCGTCATACTCGCTGTTTTCAGACAGGTCGCCAAAGCCGCGGGCGACTTTGATCTTCTCGGCGATCTCCTGCCGTTTTACAGTTTTGAGTATATCCAGCTCGTCTTCGAGCTTTTTGAGTCCTTCTTCGGTGACAACCAGCTGTTTCTCCAATGGTCTTCCCCTTCCTTTCGCGGGCGGCAGACACTAAAAAATACAGGATGTACCGCGCCACCGCGCAGCACCTCCCAAAAAAGCATGCCACCGAGGTGCTCGCGCGCCCCAGCAGCAAATATGCCGACCCATTAACAGATAGTAATCATTATAGCCAGATAGCCCTTCAATGTCAAGGCAAAAGCGGCCAAAACACCGCCTAGATGCACCATCTATACCACTCTGTCCACGCACTGCTTTTGCACATAGCTGCAAAACTCGCTCAGCCCCATGCGCCGGCGGTCGGCCACCTGCAATTCGTCGCAAAACAGGTAGCCCTGTCCCATCTGCCCGTCCAGGTACAGGCAGTAAGCGGTATCTATGTCCATGCCCGCACAGCCCGAGGGCAGTACCGGCACGCCACCGCCACCCCCCAGTACGATGCGGCCCGCTCCGCCGGTCAGCGGTACCCCGCTGGGGTTTATCACCAGCGGCTCCCGTTGGCCGTCCATGGCACTGCCTATATCGGTCACCGCCATCACAGCGCCGGTCTGCCCGGCCACTTTTTGCGCCAGCTGCAGGTAACCGTCGGCGTCATCGGTGGCCACCGTAATGGTGTTCACTCTGGTCAGGCAGTTTTGCACCAGGCTGGTATAGCGCATATCCGGGTCCACCACCGTCAGCCGCAGTCGGCTCGACACCCGGCGCCCCAACTTTTGAAAGGTACTGCGCAGCGTGTCCTGCAGCAGTAAAAACATAAATTCCTCACTTGGCTGCTGCCGGCCTACAATAGTGTACGCCTCCGGTAAAGACTGCAGATACCGGTCTCTCTTCTTATCGCTGGGATAGCACAGGTGGTACAGCAAATATCCCTTTTCACGCACCGGGTGCAGTTGCACACCGGCAAACAGTGCCGCCAGCGGATTTTTAAGCTGTGGGCATAACTTGATGACCATAGGCACACCTCGCTGCACAAAGTGTCAAAAGCGGCGTCTGGCCGCTGTCTCTCTACACGATACCGCTACCAGCATATGTGCCATCGCGCGGGGATATGTGTATCTTGGCCCCACTCACCCAAAAGAGGGCCCAGCCCGTACGGCTGAGCCCTCTTGTATTCAGTTTGTGATCGGTCCACGCAGTGCCACTGCCGGCCGCAGATCTATGCCGCCGGCTGCTCCTGCTCCTGCTGAACCTGCTCGGCGCTCTCCTGCCCGGCAGCGCCGCCGTTACTGCTCGACTGGGGGTCCAGCTCGGCCTTGACCACCTCGATCGCCTTTTTGATCTGCGGGTCGGTCTTAGTAGTCAGCTGGTAAGACTGCTGCTGTTGCTGCTGGGTGAGGGCCACCTCATAATCGGGTTTCAGACCGATCTCGTCAAAGATCTCCCCGCTGGGCGGCAGCAGATAGGCCACCGTCACATCCACGCCCGATCCGTCAGAGAGCTGTTTATACTCCTGCATCACGCCTTTGCCATAGGTGGCAGTACCCACCAGCTTGGCCTTTTCAAAGTCGCGCAGCACCGCGGCAAACAGCTCGGCACTGGAGGCGGTATTCTCGTTGGTGAGCACTGCCATGGGTTTAGCCAGCTGCTTTTTGTCAGAGGTGTACAGCTTCTCTACCTTGCCGTCGCGGTACTGGGCCGAGGCGATGGTCCCTTTGGGCACCAGCATGTCCAGCATGTCGGCCGCCACCTCGGTCAGCCCACCGCCGTTGTCCCGCACGTCAAAAACATAGCCCTTAACGTCCTGGGCCTCCAACTGGTTGATGGCGTAATCGAACTGCGAGAGCGTATTGTTGTTAAACTCGTAAATGCGGATATAGCCCAGGTCATCGACCTTCTGGTATTCCACGGTGGGCACCGTCACGCTGCGGCGCACCACCTCGATGCTGTTCTCGGCGTTGCCGCGCATATAGCCGATCTTCACCTTGCTGCCCGGGTCGCCCTGGATCTGCTTCATGGCGGTAGCCGCCCCCAGCTCCAGCACGTCTTTACCGTCGATCGAGATGATCAGGTCATCCACCGCCAGCCCGGCCTCACCGGCCGGCGAGCTGTCGTACACCTTGGTCACCCGAATATAGCCGGAGGTATCGGCCTTGCCGGCAATGCCCACACCAGTGACCGTGCCATTAAAGCTGTTTTGGATATCTTTCCACTCCTGCACCGAGTAGTAGCGGGCGTACTTGTCGTCCATACCGGCCACATAGCCCCTGAGCACGCTGTCCATCATCCGGCTGTCGTCGATATCGCCCACGTAGCTGGCGCGCACATAGTTGTCCACCTCGGCGATCTTCGAGTACATGGCCTCGCGCCCCTTCGTAGAAGACATCTTGTTGTCGAACAGGCCGATCGAAAATACCATGGTAACGGTAAAGGTCAGCGCCATGACCATGGCCGCCACCGATACCAGCACCCCGACAGATACCTTTTTATTCATAACCTGTCATCTCACCTTTCTGGCCCCCGCGGGGGAAATACTAGATATGCCGTTGCAGGTCGTTTTTTACACAGAACAGTATTATTTTACCACACTGTGCCCCGTCGGCATAGACCCCGAACAAAATTTCGACAGTTTAAACAGCTTGCCGGGGGCACAAAAAACGGCCGGCTGTAACGACAGCGGCCGTTTTGCGCCCTGTTTTTCTGTAATGCTGTGTTGCCGTCGGGCCTTTGTCTTACAGGTAATTGAGCGGATTTACATCGCTGCCGTAGCTGCCGCCCTGCCGCACCTCAAAGTGCAGATGCGGGCCGGTCGAGTTGCCGGTCGAGCCCACATAGGCGATAGTCTGACCGCGGCGCACCGTCTCCCCTTTGCCCACCGCCAAGCTGCTGCAGTGGCCGTACAGCGTGTACAGGCCGTTGCCGTGGTACACGAGTAGATAGTTGCCGTAGCCGTAGTTGCCGTAGATGGCCGATACGACCTGTCCGTCATCGGCGGCCACGATGGCTTGTCCGTAGATGCCGCCGCCCGATATATCGATACCGGTGTGCCACTCACTGCCGTAAATGGCCGAGTAGCCGTAAGGGGCGTAGATGTTCGAGCAGCTGGGTACCGGCCACTGGAACACGCCGCTGCTGGGGGTAAAGCCGCCACCGCCGCTGCCGCCTCCGCTGTTATTGGCCTCGTTTTCCTTAATGGCCGCCTCGATCTGCGCCTGGTTCACCTTTAACTCATCCCGGCGCTGGGCCAACTGGCTCTCGGTCATCGCCTTTTGCTGGTTGAGCTGATCGATGTTTGCGTCCACCACCGACTTCTGCCCCGCCAGCTGGGCATTTTTGCTGTCCAGCTCCGATTTGGACGACTCCAGATCCGCCTTAGAGGCCGCCAGTTCGTCTTTGGCCGCTACCAGATCGGCTTTCTGCTGGGTGAGCGTCTCGATGAGCTGCTTGTCGTGGTCGGCGATACGGGTCATGGTGTCGGCCTTTATGAGCATCTCGCTAAAGGTCGAAGCCCCCAGCACCGCGCTGAGCCCGTCGGCGTCCGGCGACATGTACTGCGCTTTCAGCCGCTGGCGAAACAGTTCCTCGTTCTCGGCGATCTCCGCCTCTTTTTGCTCTATGTACTGCTCTTTTTCCGCGATCTGCGCGTTGAGCGTATCGATCTTGGTGCGCAACAGGTCTACCTGCTGCTGGATGATACCCATCTGCTGCTCCAGCTGCTGCTGTTCGGCCTGCTGGCGGGCAGTCTCGTCGGTAATGCTGTCCAGGTCGCCCTGCAGGTCGTTTATCTGCTGCTGCAGGTCACTGTATTGGCTGTTGAGCTCACCGATGCTGGCGGCCTCTGCCCGGGGCGTCCCCATCACGGCAATATTGAATACCATAGCTGCAGACAACATCACCGACAGCATGCCCACAACGCGTTTTTTAAGTAGCAAAACCAGTTCCCCCTCTGTCACCAGGTATTTATGATAGGCGCCCAGCCCCATGTGCGCAAACAGCTGGGGCCACGGGCGCCGGTACTCTCTGCACGCAATTCGCAGCGTCCGAACTTATTATAGCACACCTTCTGCCAAATTTGTAACCAGATTGTAACATCTTACACGAATTTCCAACAAAAAATTCACAGCTGCGACACAAATAAGCAAGCCGGCCGCTTTCTTCGGTGCCGGCGCCCACACTGCCCACACAGCAAAAAGCAGGCCCTGCAGCTAACACAGGGCCTGCTCTTATATAGATTCGATCACAGGTACTTGTAGGGGTTTACATCGCTGCCGTAGTTGCCGCCCTCCCGCACTTCAAAGTGCAGGTGCGGCCCGGTGGAGTTGCCGGTCGAGCCGACCGCGGCGATGGTCTGGCCGCGGCGCACTGTAGCGCCTTTGCCCACATACAGGTTGCTGCAGTGGCCATACAGGCTGTACAGGCTGTTGCCGTGGTAGATCAGCAGGTAATAACCGTATCCGTAGTTGCCGTAAATGGCCGAAATGACCTCGCCGTCAGCCGCGGCCACGATGTCCGAGCCGTAGATGCCGCCGCCGGCGATATCGATACCGGTGTGCCACTCATTGCCGTAGATCGCCGAATAACCGTACGGCGCCGATATGTAAGAGAAGCCCGGCACCGGCCACTGAAAGGCGGTCACCGGCGGGTCGGGTTCCGGTTCCGGCTCTGGCTCCGGTTCAGGAGCCGGGGTAGAGGAGCTCTCTCCCCCCGACGAACCACCGTCAGAGCTGCCCCCGCCGTCCGGTGCCGGCGGCGGTGTCGGCGTGCTGCTGGAAGAGCTGTTCTGGCCGCCGCTGTTTTCGTTATTGTGCTTGTTCTCATTTTCGCGGATGGCCGCCAGGATATCGGCCTCCACCGCGTCGCGCTCCTGCCGGTACTGGACCTGCTGCTGGGCATTGAGGGCCAGCTGCCCACCCAGCTGATCGATGGTCGACGCGGCGGCGTCCGCCTCGCCGGCCAACACGGCATTCTTCTGGTCCAGCAGCGACTTCGAGGCGTCCAGGTCGCTCTTGCTGGCCGACAGCTCGTTCTGTGCGGCCTCCATGTCCTCTTTTTCCTTGGTCAAAGTGGCGATGAGCTGCCGGTCGTGTTCCGCCAGTCGCGACATCGTGTCGGCCCGCAGGAGCATTTCGCTAAAGGATGAGGCCCCCAGCACTGCGCTGAGCCCGCTGGCCTCCGGCGACATGTACTGCGCTCTCAGCCGCTGGCGAAACAGTTCCTCATTCTCCTCGATGCTCTGCTGTTTTTGCTCTATATAAGCCTCTTTTTCCTCAACCTGTCCGTTCAGCTGCTCGATCTTGTCCTGCAGCAGATCCACCTGCTCCTGCACCAGCTGTTTTTGCTCCAACAGCTGGGCGCGCTTTTGCTCCTCCTCGCCTTTGGCGGCCGAGAGCCCGTCTATCTCCTGCTGCAGCTGCTGGATCTGCTGGTCCAGCTGGCTGTATTTGTCGTTGAGCGCGCCGATACTGTCGCCGGCGGGCTCTTCTTTTTCTTGGGCGCGCGCCGGTGTCACGCTGCCGGTGAGCACGGCCAGCAGCATGGCCGCCGCTATCAGCAGCGCCAGACCTCTGTGCCGGCTGATCGATCTGTTCACAGTACACTACCTCCTCACCGGTGCAAAAAAGACGTACAGCAATTGGGGCTTTTCGTCGTTGCCATACGTCTTTTCACACTTCATATAGACTGCCAGAACAAGTTTTATACTTTCAGGTGCTTGCGCATCGAGACCACGCTGCCCAGCACGCCGGTGAGCATGCCGCCGCCCACAAAGCCACCCAGCACATAAAACCAGATGTCTTTAAAGGGGATGAAGCTGTCGGCCAGCGAGGTGATGAACGGGGAGGAAAACTGCCCCAGTCCATCCATGATGGTCGCGTAGCCAAAGTAGATCGCCACATAGGCGATGACGGCCGAGATCAGGCCGATGAGCATGCCCTCGATCACAAACGGCATGCGGATAAAGCCGTTGGTAGCGCCCACGTATTTCATGATGTTGATCTCTTTGCGGCGCGAGAACACCGTCAGCCGTATCGTGTTGGCGATGATCAGCAGCGACACCGCCACCAGTACCACCACCAGCGTCACCCCAGCAACGCTGACGATATTTTTCAGCGAGACGATGGCCTCGGCCTCCGCCCGGGGGGAATTTACCTTCTCAACGCCTTCGGTCACCGTGAACTGCGCCACCGTATCGTCCATTTTGTCCAGGTCTTTCAGGGTGATGCGGTACGATGCGGGCAACGGGTTGCCGCTGCCGCCCTCCTCGATACCGTCCAGCAAGCTGGCGTCCTCACCAAAACCGGCCCGCGCCTCTTCCAGCGCCTGCTCTTTGGATATGTAGGTGTACGAGGCGATGTTGTCATGGGTCTTGACCTTGTTCTCGATCTCCGCCTTCTGCTCGTCGGTGGCGGTGTCGTATACGAAGACCACCACCTCGTTCTGGCTCTCTACATAATCGAGCGCCTTGCCGATATTAGCTGAGAACAGAGTGGCCACGCCCACCAAAATCAGGCACGCCGAGAGCACCGCCACCGAGGCAATGCTCATGAGCTTGTTGAGCCATATGCTCTCGCAGCCCTTTTTAAAAAGATAGGAAAAACTGCTGTTCATATCACACAGACCTCCAATCCGGCCTGTCCGATAAGATGGTGCCGTTTTCTATGGTGATGATGCGGTTCTCATACCGCCTGATGAGCTCGTGCTCGTGGGTGACCATCAAGATCGTGGTGCCCACCTTGTTGATCGAGTCGAGCATGTCCACGATCTCCATCGACAGCTCCGGGTCGATGTTGCCGGTGGGCTCGTCGGCAATGATCAGCGACGGCTTGTTGACCAGCGCCCGGGCCAGAGCCACCCGCTGCTGTTCGCCGCCCGAGAGCTCGGTGGGCATGTTCTTGGCCTTGTCCACCAGCCCCACCAGATCCAAAACAAACGGCACCCGCTTGCGCAGCTCCCGCGTCGGCGTGCCGGTTACCCGCAGCGCAAAGGCCACGTTGTCGTACACGTTCATGTTGGGGATGAGCCGAAAGTCCTGGAATACGATGCCCATCGAGCGCCGCAAGAGCGGCACCTCTTTTTGCTTCATCGAGCTCACCTTAAAATCGTTTACGGTGATCTCGCCAGAAGTGGGCGTCTCCTCGTGCATAATGAGCTTTAGAAAGGTGGATTTGCCGGCGCCCGAAGATCCCAAAACAAAGACGAATTCGCCCTGCTCGATCTTTACGCTCACATCCTTTAGCCCATAGGTGCCGTTGGGGTACACCTTTGAGACATTTTTAAATTCAATCATGATTTCCTCATCTCAGATCTTAGTATTTAACAGGGTTCGAGTTGAGGTACTTTTTCACCATGAGCGCCACCTTGAAGATGATCGCGTGGTCGAACTCCCGCAGGTCCAGGCCGGTCAGCTTTTTGATCTTCTCCAGCCGGTACACCAGCGTGTTGCGGTGTACGAACAGCCCGCGCGAGGTCTCCGACACATTGAGGTTGTTTTCAAAGAAGCGCTGGATGGTAAACAGCGTCTCCTGGTCCAGCAGCTCGATCGAGCCTTTCTTGAACACCTCTTTTAAGAACATCTCGCACACGGTGGTGGGCAGCTGATAGATCAGACGGGCGATACCCAGATTGTCAAAGCTGACGATCGACTTTTCAGCGTCGAATACCTTCGACACCTCCAGCGCCACCTGGGCCTCTTTAAACGAGCGGGCCAGATCTTTGATGCCGGTGACCACCGTGCCGATGCCCACGAACGAGCGGATATAGAACTCGCTGGACAGCGTGTCGACGATCGAGCGGGCCAGCTTCTCGATATCCTTGGTCTCGATGTCGGGGTGGATCTCCTTGACGATGACCGTATCGGTCTCCGAGATGTTAAAGATAAAGTCTTTCTGCTTGTCCGGGAACAAATTGACGATCACATCGTAGGCCGATACCTCGGTCTTGCCCACGGTGCGCACCAGCAGCACGATGCGGTGTGCATCGGTGCCAAAATGCAACTCTCTGGCCTTCACGTACACGTCGCCGGGCAAAATGTTATCGAGAATGACGTTCTTGATAAAGTTGTTGCGGTCGTACTTCTCGTCGTGATACTGCTTGATGCTGGTCAAAGAGACGGTCAGCAGCCCGGCATAGCGGCTGGCGATCTCGTCGGTGCCGGCCACGAAAACGGCGTAGTCGCCTTTCTCGTTGGTGCCAAAGGGCTTAAAGGTATAGGTATCTTTGACAAAGCAGTCTTTCAAGTTGGCACTGGAGAGATTGCAGCCCTCAAAGACGTCGCCGATCTTCTGCAGCTCGCTGCAGGAGATGACGTTGCCCTTGTCGTCAATCACGCCGATTGTGCGATCGAGCACATCTTTCATCTGGTGAATAATACCTTGAAATAGTCTGTTAGACATAGTACTGTACCCTCTCTTTTCCTGTATTCCAGTTGGTTCTTGTAAGAAGTGATAATATTGCTAGTCCATATTATCTATATTGTACACAGCCTTTGGTATTTTTGCAATATTATTCTGCAAAAATAATTCCGTATTTGTGCAAAAATTTTACAAGCCCCAAAGCGTACAGCCCTGTTATGCTGATTATACCGCCATATTGTGACAGATTTTTGAAAAATATATGAACAGCCATTTTCCAATTTTTGTATATCTTGCTCAACGCAGACCGCACAGCTAAGCCATTTATCCGTCAAAAAAGCCATGACCCCCACCGGGGCCACGGCCTCTTTTAACGCGCCGCTGGCGCGCCTTTACACTTTATCTGGCCGGGCTGCCCGGCGCCATATCTGGCTGCATTTTCCAGCCAAAATTATTTCTCTTCCGGTCCGTTTTCGCCGTCATCGCCGATATCTTCCCCGTCCTCCGGGTCCTCGTCGGCCCCGTCGGCGGTCACCAGATCGTCCAGCCAACTCTCGTCCTCTTCTGCGGGTGCCGGCTCCACCGCCTCCTCGCTTCCGGCAGCGCCGCCGCTGCCGGCCAGTACCGCCTCTCTCTTTTGCCGGTACTCCTCCTCACTGAGGACGCCCTGACTGCGCAGGTTTTCGAGCTGTCCCAGTTGGGTCTCCACCCGGTGGCCCGACTTGGCGGCCCGGTGCACCTCGATCTCCTGGCGGGAAAAGCGGCTCCCGCGGCTGGCGCCGTAGAGCAGCAGTACTGCCAGCGCCAGCGGCAGCAGCAGATAGGCGGCGGTGGCGTACAGGATATACAGAATATCATAGCCGCCACCCAGCCAGTTGAGCAGCCCACTGGTAATGAACACGAACAGCCCGTACACCGCCGCCAGCACCGCTGCCACGGTATTGAGCGCCGGCACCGCCCCGCGAAATACGGCCAGGTACACCGCCGCCAGCGCAAACAAAATGGGCAGTATCAGCTGTAACAATATCTGGAACGACTGCCCGTAGGCGCCGGCGATCAACATGTTGTCCACCGCCGTGTAGACCAGCGTCACCCCGATCAGCACAGCCGCCGCCGTGTCCAGTTTCAAGATCATCAGCACAAATACCGCCAGCAGCAGCACCATGGGCAGGTAGTAGTCGGGCATGCTGGTGAGCAGCGGCCCAAACCCAAATTTCGCCACCCGAACGACGAGGTCGCTAAACAGGTAGGCAGCGGTGAACACCGTCCCCAACAGGCCCAGCGCCCGGTATAGTTTCTGCAGCAGCGGCTGCTTGTCTGCGAGTTGATTGGTCATGGCAAATTCTCCTTAAGCGATGGTATTGGCCCCGCCGCGGTGCGGGTGCTATCGCCCTGTCCGCCGTCACTTTACTGGCACAGGTGGCGGGCAAGGCGCGCTGTCATGCCTGCTATTTTACCACAACGCACCGCAGCCGCGCAAACGAAAAAGCGCCGATTTTATCGGCGCCTTCACACATCGGGCAAAAACGCGCCACCATAGCCGCCGCCACCGGCCGGTCATCTCACCGGCCATCCGGCGGGCACAAACCGCCTGGCAGTAGGCTTTGCAGCTTACTATAGCGCATCTCTTTTTTCCTTTTTTCGCCCGCTGCCGTCACCTGGCGCTCACTTAAACGGGCAGGAAAGTTTACTTTTTCTTCACAAACAGCGGGCTGCTGGCTGTGTCCTGGGCCGCCGGCGTAATGTCGCCACCCACAATGTTCCCCTTGTACACCAGCAGGTGCACGTAGGTCTCTCCCTCACCGTCCGCCGCCTTTTTTAAATACCGGTAGCGCTTAACTGATTTTCCTTTGTACTTCGCCAGGTCCATACCGCTCTTTTTCTGCAGGTCGTTATACTGGGTATAGCGCTCGTCAAAGTCGCTGGGCAGCCGCACCTGCAGCACCTCCAGCGGCTCGCTCTCCACCGCAATGCCCACCGCCTTTAAAAAGGTCGACCGCTGCTTGGCCGTCTCCCCCTTCAGCGAGAGTTTCTCGGCGCGGGTATCTATCTCCCGGGGCAGCTGGTCCTGCTTCTTCGCGGTGGCCGACTGGGCCTCCTCGGTGGGCTGGGTCGCCTGGCTCTGCTCAGCCGCTTCAGCTTTCTGCTGCGATTCGGCCTGCACCGCCGCCTGCAGCTCGCCGGTCTGCTCTACGGCGTCCCCCTGCTGTGAGGCCACCTCGGCCTGGGCCTGCTCATCCTGCGGCGCCGCTTCTTCCGCCGGCTGCTCGGCCTGCTCGCCCGCCTGCTGCCCAGGCGTCTGTACCGGCGCCTGGGCAGCGGGCGGGACCGCTTCGGTCTGCAGTGCATCCCGGTGGTCCTGATAAAAGCGAAAGCCGCCGGCGCAGGCCAGCAGAGCCACCGCAAAGCACCCCACCCCCACTGCCAGTTTTTTTGCCTTGATGGTATAGCTGAACACGTAGCACCACTCCCCCACAGGCGCGCCACATCGGTCGCCCGTCTTGATTTTGTTTGACAAGAGTTGCTACATCTATATGCGCCGCCCCCTGCAAACAGACCGCCGACGATCCATCTGCAGACAGTAAAAAAGCGCCGGCCGGGCGGTAGGTCCCGCCCGCGGCGCTCTGGCTTTCTGTCTCTATTCCTCGCTCTCCTGTACCAGCTGCTGCAGTGCCTCCTCGTTTAACACCTTCAGATGGTTGCCCCGCACGGCAATGAGCCGCTCCTCGCGCATGGTCTTTAAAATGCGGTTGGTACTGCGCATGCTGGTGGCCAATATACCCGAGAGCTCATCCTTGCCAATATCCACCTCGCCGCCGGGCTGCAGATGATCCAGCAGCAGCATCGCCGCCCGCACCTTCAGCGGGCGCACCGCCGACGACACCCCGTACTCCGAGGCCTCGGCCATCTGGCGGGCAAAGCGGCGCAGCAAAAACAGGCTCCAGTCCGGGTCCTGCCGCACCCACTGCAAAAACAGCGCCTTGGGGATCTTCATGGCCGAGCAGGCCGTCACCGCCAGCACATTGCGCGAGATCGCGTAGCCGTCGTCCCGCAGCGCCTCCACCTCGCCGAACAGCTCCCTGTTTTTCGAGCCGATATACGAGATGATGATCTCGCCGTTTTGCGCGTAGTGGAACACTTTGACGTCCCCCTCCAGCAGCAGGTATACCGTATCGGCCTCGTCTCCGCAGCGCATCAGGTATTCCCCAGCGGCAAAATGGCAGTGTTCCATCTGTTCCCGCAGCGGCGGCGGGCAGTGTAAAAACCGCTCGGTGATCTCTTTTGACTGCAACTCCTTCACCCCTCTGCCCATGTGTCCACTGTGCACGCTCTCTTCTGTTTTTCAGTATAGCAAATTTTTTCCGGCTGTGGCACTACTACCCTGTGCAAAATTTACGCTGCTTTTTTAGCTCAATATACCAAAAAGTGATCGACCAAGGTTCAATTTGTCATCTCGCCCGCAGCCCTTCACCGCTCAAATAGGGCCGTCTCCGCCCGCCGGGGCGCTCGCAGCCAGCACTGCCTGCCACTCGATCAGCGCCGCCCCCAGCCACCGCCGCGCGCCGCTGCAAAAAGCAGCGGCACAGGAGCCGTGCCCCTGTGCCGCTTGCCTGGCGAAACACCCCTGCGGGTGCCATGATCTATTGTTTCTCTCGGTCTGTTTTTACTGCTCAAAGGCGGGAGAACTGTTTACTTCTTGGTGTTCTCCAGCAGCTGGCAGAGGATATCCACGTATTTTTGGCGGTCGGCGTGCAGGGCCACTTTGCAGTTGGGCTCTTTGGCCTCCATGCGCCCATTGAGGATATCGAACATGGTCACGCCGTAAGCCGAGCCGCGGCCGCAGTCCACCACACAGGGGGCGTCCATCACGTCCACCAGCACGGTGGGGTCTACCAGCGCCGCCACACACAGCGGGTCGTGGATCGGGGCGGCGTCCTCCACCTCGACTTTTTGCCAGCTGCTGTAGCCAAAGATGCGCTGATCTACCAGATCGGCCACCACCTCGGCCGGGCGGGTGCCGATGGCGCGGATGCGGGCGGCGTCCTCTTTGGTCAGGTAGGCCTGATGGGTGGCGTCCAGCGGCACGAAGGTAAAGTTCTTGATACCGGCATCCAGCACCGCCTGAGCGGCCTCGGGGTCCAGCCATACGTTGAACTCAGCCAGCGCCGACTTGTTGCCGATGCGGAAACCGCCGCCCATGTACATCACCTCTTTGATCTTCGAGACGATGCGGGGCTCAATGCGGATCGCGTGGGCGATATTGGTCAGAGGCCCCAGGGGGATCAGAGTGATCGACTCCTCCTCGGCGGCCATCAGCGTGTCTACCAGCCAGCTGACCGCATTTTGGTCCTCGGCTTTTTTGGTGGCCTTGGGGCACTGGTCGATATAGGTTCCGTGGATGTTGCGGTATTTTGCGTCTGCGGGGGCCTCGTACTGGGGGTAATTTTTGCGCAGGCCCAGCATGCAGGAGGTCCAGGGCAGCGCACACCCCTGGTACACCGGCACGGTGCCGCCCATCAGTTCGCTGATACGCAGGCTGTTCTCGGTGGTGATGGGAACAGCGCGGTTGCCGTTGACGGTAGTGATGCCCAATACTTCAAAGTCGGGGTTGGCCATGGCGGCGATCAGAGCGATCGCGTCATCCGAGCCGGTATCGACGTCTAAAATTACTTTTTTCTTTTCCATGGTACGGTCTCCTTTTACTGCTGGTGCAGATTGTCACACCGGGCGTCCACATCCCGGTTTTTTCTCACAACGTCCAGTATACGGATTTCACCTGGCCGCACAAGGACCGTTGTCCTTTCATTCATTTTTTGTCGTATAGTACAAAACTCTTCCTCTCCTTTCATCACTGTTGCCCAGCTGTCCATGCCTTTTTCTACCACCTCTGCGCAGCTTTTCCCCGCACCGCGCCCCAATGGCGCCCAAAATAAGATTTCGTTACCCCCGGTCCCCGCGCCGCCACATTGCCGGTGCCACCCTATCTGCCGGCTTTTCCCGGGGTACCCAGTAACCGGCGGACCCAGGTCGGTCCTATTAAGCGCCAGCACCGATCGCAGATCAGTGCCGGATCTTCCATGTACCGCCCGCAAATCAATAAACAGGTCCGCGCTGCACAGGCGGCCATCTTCTCTCATCGCCGGGGTACCAGCAACACCTTTGCTCTCTGCCCCAATAAAAAGCCTTCTTACCATATTGCATACGGGCACCGGCCAAGTCGCGGTTTTCCTCTAAACAAAAAAGCCGAGCCGTACCCCGCGGTACAGCTCTGCTTTTCAGCTCATCTTTTTTTCTCTACCGATCACTCAAAAAACTTTTTAGCCTCTTCCACCACTTTGGCCTCCAGCTGTGGGGGCAGCGGCTCGTAGCGGGTAAACACAAAGGTAAAGCTGCCGCGGCCCTGGGTAGTCTGGCGCATGGTGGTGGTAAAATCGCTCATCTCCGCCATGGGGATCTCCGCCACGATCTCGGTATAACCGCCGTCCTGCGGGTCCATACCCAGCACGCGGCCGCGCCGCTTGTTCACCTCGCCCATAATGTCGCCGGTGTTCTGCTCCGGCACCAGCGCATTCAGGGTGCCGATGGGCTCCAGCAGATAGGCGCCCGCCTGCTTGATGCCCTCTTTGTAGGCCAAGCTGGCCGCCGTCTTAAAGGCCAGCTCCGACGAGTCCACCGGGTGGTACGAGCCATCAAGCAGTGTCGCCTTCAGGCCCACTACCGGGTAACCGGCCACCACACCGTGTTGGATGCTCTCCTGCAATCCCTTTTCTACCGCCGGGAAATAGTTTTTGGGTACCGCACCGCCAAATACTTTCTCCTCAAATACCAGGCCCTCACCGTCGCAGGGCTCGAACTCGATCCACACGTGCCCGTACTGGCCGTGGCCGCCGGTCTGTTTTTTGTATTTGCCCTCTACCTTTACCTTTTTGCCAATGGCCTCCCGGTAGGCGACCATGGGCTTTTCCAGCTTGGCGTCTACGCCGTACTTGCTCTTGAGCCGCGAGATGACCACATCCAGGTGCTGCTCCCCCATACCGGTGAGCACCTGCTGCTTGGTCTCCTTGTCGGTGGCAAAATGCAGCGTCTGGTCCTCCTCGCACAGCTTTAAGATCCCCTGCCCGATCTTCGACTCATCGCCCTTATCCACCGGCTGTACCGCCATAGCATAGGTGGGGATCGGGAAACTGGGGGCCAGCACCTTATATACCTTTCCCTCACGGCACAGCGTGTCGCCGGTAAACACCCCCGACAGCTTGGTCACTGCGCCGATATCGCCGGCCGGCAGTTCTTTGGTATCGATCTGCTTTTTGCCGCAAAGGTATACCATCTTACCCATCTTCACCGCCTCGCCGCGGGTGCCATTATACAGCTTTAAGTCGCCGGTCAGCTTGCCCGACAGCACCTTCACGAACGACAGCCGACCCACAAACGGGTCGTTGACGGTCTTAAACACATAGGCCACCGGGTCGCCGGCGGGGTCGCAGGGCAGCGATACCGGCTCGCCGCTCTCATCCTCCACCCCACTCGACTCGTCGTGTGCCGCACTGGGCAGCAGGTGGGCCATCATATCGGCAGTCAGGTCCACCGCCTCCAGCATCAGGGCACTGCCGCAGATGACCGGCGTGATGGCCCCGTCCTTTACCCCCTGCTGCACGCCGCGGCGCAGCTCTTCCTCGGTAAACTGCTCGCCCGAGAAAAACTTTTCAAACAGCTCTTCGTCAGCCTCGGCCACCGCCTCGCTCATGGCCGAGCGCAGGCCCTCCAACCGGTGCTCCATATCCGGCACCGGCACCTCGCTGGGGTTGCCCCCGGCGTCATAGGTGTAGGCCTTGTCGGTGATCAGGTTTATGTAGATATTCCTGTCGCCGTCGCGGCAGGGCACCACTACCGGACAGACCGAGGGGCCAAAAGCGCTCTTTAGCTCCTCCAACACCTTGTAAAAATCGGCACTGGGGCGGTCCATCTTCGACACATATACCATGCGCGACTTGCCGTTTTTCACCGCTGATTTATAGGCTTTCTCAGCGCCCACCGACATGCCCGACTTGCCCGACACCACGATCAATACGCTCTCACAGGCGCTCATTGCCTCGCACTGGGCCCCTTCATAGTCAAACAGTCCCGGGGCGTCGACCATGTTGATCTTGCGCTCGTCCCCGCCGCGCACCACCTCTACCGGCACCACCGACGAGAACACCGAGGTGCCCCGCTTGATCTCCTCCTCAGTATAGTCGCTGACCGAGGTCCCGTTATCCACCTTGCCCAGGCGATCACTCTGTCCTTTGCACCACAGAATAGCCTCTACCAGCGAGGTCTTTCCCGCATTGCCATGACCCATGACAGCGACGTTTCTGATCTTCTCCGGCGTATACTGTTTCACAAAATCACATACCTTTCTGTAAATCTATGGTGCATGGCAGCCCCAGATCGGGCGCATTTCCTGCGCACCCGGCCGCCGAACGGGCAGATTACACAACAGTTTTCGGTCTGTCTGTGTACACCTTGCCCAATACTTGCAGCATCTGATTTTTTATTTTAGTTTATATTACCACGGAACTGCCATAAAGAATATACATATCCTGTCACAAATCCGCCGCCACATCTTAGACAGTTTGACGAACGCCGTCCCACGCCGCGCGCTGTACGCCGCCGGGCAGCAAAAAAGAGAGGCTTTTCGCCGCCGGGCGGCGAAAAGCCTCTCTTCTATCAAACTTTCCTTATAGGGCCGCCACTCACAATCTCTTCGCGCAGGGCAGCCCGATAGACAGCACCAGCCATACCATCTGGTACAAAAACAGCACCGAGGTAGAGATGAGCCCCTGGCCGAACACCATCGAGAACAGCACCGCCAACAGCAGGGCGATGCCCGCCCCCACCGACTGGATGACCACCGACGCCGTCACCTGGCTCTTGGCGTGAAATGCGCTGAGGATGCCCTGGGCAAACGAGATGAACGAACCCATCGTACACAGCGCACAGTCGCCTGGCAGGTCAGCCGGTTTTTCCTCCAGCTGCGCAGCCGTATGACTGTGGATGACGGTGAACATGTCCTCTGGCAGATCGTAGACCTGGGCCACCCGCTGGGCCGTCAGGTTGGGGTCCTTGGTCTTTACAGCCAGCAGCAGCCCGGTGGGATCCAATTTTTGCAGCATCTCGGCCACCTGCGGGTTCTGATTATAGCTGAGCACGAACATGGCCGTCAACTCGCCCGAGGTAGCCAGATACAACAGCTCCCGGGTCCCGTCGCGGCGGTACTTCTTCTCGTAATCGGCCGACGGCACGTCCACTCCGTGGTTGAGCATCAGCTCCCGATTTCCCACCAGAATGCGCTTGTTGTCGATCCAGCAGGAGTACCCCATCCCGTTTTCGTACACGTAACTGTCAAACGACAGCAGGATGTCGGTGCGGTTTTCGATGACCTTTAAAAATACCGAGGAGATGGCCGAGTCCTTGGAACACACCACGCTGGCGGTCTTGAGGATGGCCTCGTCGATGCGCTCGCCGCCAAAAGTCTTGATGCCGTGCAGCAGCACGCTGCCGCGGGGGAACAGGTCGGCGTCCGACACCACCACCGCATTGAGGTCCTGCAGCTTCTCCACCGCCGAGTAGCCCGACAGCACCCCGCCAAAGCGGTTGAGATACTTGCAGATACGCGAAAACGGGATGTTGAAGCACAGCATCAGCGAGAAGGGACACACCGCGCAGAGTATCAGCGCCACAGTGGAGCTCACCGCTACCACGTCGCCGCGGGTAATGAACAGAAAGCAGCCCACCAGCAGCGCTACCACCGCCCCCAGCACGCCCAATACCCGGGCGCACTTATCCGAAAAGTCCTCCGAAAAGCTGTGGCTGATAAAGCCCGAAAGCTCCCGGCAGGGCCGGCGGTAGGCCACCTGCGGGTCGCGGATCGCCACGCCTTTCACGATGTTCTCCGCCAAGCTCGCCGGTTCCACCAGCTCACAGGTATACTTTTCGATGTCCGAGGTGATGAACTTGTAGTTGCGCAGGATGCGGCACACCATATTGAGCTTGCCCATACAGTTGCAAAACAGCGCCATCATGGCCACCGCCGAGTAGAGAAACACCCCCGACTTGGCCATCTGGTCGGCATTAAAAAACAGTACCACGTACTGCAGCAGGCAGCCCAAAAAGCACAGCCCCACCGGGGAGTCGTTGTCCCCCTTCAGGGTAAAGGTGTACCCCAGCCCGCCAATAACGGTAGAGGTGCAGCACAGCACACCGCCCAATAGCAGTACCAGCCCCAGGCCCAAATAGACAAATGGGGCGTCTACCGGCGACAAAAAGCCCGGCAGCGGCAGCGGCAAGATGGGTGCTAAATTGTGATACAGCAAAAGCAGCGTCAAGATACCGGTGACCGATATGCGCATGCGCAGCTTGCCCTTTAGCGAGATCAGCCGCTCCAGCGCCGCGTGCTCGTCATCGGCCTGGTACACATCCTCCTCGTCGTCGGCGTCGGTGTACAGGTCCGGCTCGTCCTGCTCGGTAAACGCCTCGTCGGGGCCGATGCCCGGTTCAAACTCCCCCTCGATCTGCTGGCGGTCGATCTGGAAGTTCTTCACCTTGCTGGCCCGGGCCCGCTTGAGCAACTCCCGGTCGCCCAGGTGCATGGTCTCCTCCACCAGCGGCTCGATCTTCTCCTCCAGCCGCCGGCCCATCTCAAAGGTGCCCGAGGCCTCGTCGGCCACCAGCTGGCTCACCGGCTTGTCATCGGCGCGGATGAGCATCTCGTCGGTGGCAAAAAAGTTGATGGGCACCGCCCCCTTTTGCTGGTGCGGCCCGGCCACCGGCGATCTTTCTGCCGCCGCCATCTCGGGTGCGGCGGCCTCCGGCTGAGCTGGCTGTCCTCCGCCCACCGGCTCAGCAGCCCGCGCGGCGGGCGCCTGGTCCGTTGCGAGCGCTGTCGCCCCGCGTGCAGACTCACCGCTCTCAGCGCGCGCCGTCTCCTTTGGGGCCGCCCCTTTTTCCGCCGGCGTCAGCTCGCTCTGCTGTGCCTGCCGGCGGGTCTCGTCGATCACCTGCTGGTGCGACTTCTCAGCGCTTTTTTTAACGCGGCCAAACAGCCCCTTTTTCTCTAGAGCAGGGCCGGCGGCCGCCTTTTTCCCCAGGTCGGGGCCGGTCACCCGCTCCTGGCGCGGCATCTCCGCGGCGATCTCGGGCACGATGTCGTCGGGCGTCTCGCTCTCTTTAAAAAAGCTGGCCATCTTCTGGATGCGTATCTGCTCGGTGTCGGTGATCTCGCGCTTTTGCACCTTGCGCGGCACGATATCGTGGTGGATGGTCTCCTGCAGCTTGTCCTCGCCGCCGCCAAAAAAAGCGGCCGCCTTGGGCAGCAGCGCGGTCTCCTGCTCCCGCAGGGCCACCTTCTCCGCCACCGCCTGCATCACCGGTTTGGGTCTCTGCCCTTCTTCTTTTGTCCCGGCAGCCGGCGGCTGGTCGGCGGGGGCAGTATGTATAGCGGCAGGGGCCTTTTTTGCCGCCCGCTCCTGCTGCAGCTCCTGCAGCAGCGCGTCGGCCCGGCTCACCTTGGCCCGGTCGGCTGTCGCGGTCGGCCCGGTGTGTTTTTTGCGCACCTGATCGAGGATCTCGTCGACGATGGCATTTTTGGTGAGCGTGTCGTACTTCCTGTTTTTCTCCATCTACTGAGCCCCCTTTTTCGCCGCCAGCCGCTGGCCCGCTACCTCGTACAGGACGATGCCCGCCGCCACCGAGGCGTTGAGCGAACTGATCTGCCCCAGCAGCGGCAGGCTCACCGCACCGTCACAGCTCTGGCGCACCAGCCGCGACACGCCTTCACCTTCGCTGCCCACCACAATGGCCACCGGCCCGCCAAAGTCCTGGTCGCGAAAATTCACCCCGTCCATGTCCGCACAGTACACCCACACGCCGGCCTCTTTCAGCTGCTCGATGGTCTGCACCAGATTGCCCACCCGGCACAGCGGCAGGTGCTCACAGGCCCCGGCCGAAGACTTGTACACCGTCGTCGAGATGGGCGCACTGCGCCGCTTGGGCATCAGCACCCCGTGGGCGCCGGCGCACTCGGCAGTGCGGATGATGGCCCCCAGGTTATGGGGGTCGAGTATGCCGTCACACAGCACCAAAAACGGGGCCTCCCCCCGCTGTTTGGCGCGCTGCAGCACCTCCTGCAGGGTGTAGTAGTGCACCGGGCTGGCAGCGGCGACAACGCCCTGATGATTCTGCCCCGGGCACAGCGCGTCCAGCTTTTTGGCGTCGGCGTCCTTGATGATGACCCCCCGCTTTTTAGCCGCGGCGACCACCCGGCCCAGGCCCTTGCCGGCGCCGGACCGCTGCAGGTAGATACAGTCTATCTCCCGCCCGGCCTCCAGCGCCTCATATACGGCATTTCTGCCGGCAATAAATTCATCGTACATGGTATCTGACCCCTCAAAAGGTAAAGTGGTCCGCCCCGCGCCCTGATCGGCGCCGTCGGCAAACACAGATATATACTCATAGATATTTGTATTATAGCATACATCTTTGGCAGTTTACACGGTTTTTTTACAAGATGCGACGGCAACTTTTACCGGTCCTGTCCCGCCCTTTGGCACCGCTCTCCACAGCGGGCGCTCCTTTTTTTGCCGCCGCTCTTAGCGCGCTAAAAAGCGGCGGCGCGGGCCTTTTGTCCCACACCGCCGTCTGTATCTTATCGGCTTAATCGGTCGCCGGTCAGTGCAGCAGCAGCCACCCCAGCCCGGCCCCGGCAGCCAGCACCGCCAGGTAGCGCACTCCGGTGCGCAGCAGCCAGCGCCAGTCGCGGCGGGGGCGGCAGCTGACCATGCCGGTAATGGCGCCCCCCGCCTGGCGGTGCAGCTGGGTGTCGCTGAGCCCCAGCCGCGAGCTCTTGACGATGACGATGGCCCGCTCAAAACAGTCCTCCTTGCCACCTACGATCTCCACTACCTTCTTGTTCACACCCCGCACCACATCCGGTCCCCCCTGCCAAAAAATTCTGTGCCGCCCGCGCTCTTTTCGGGCTAATACTATCTTTGTCAGTTGTGGCCCCGCTTTATACGCCCGCCGCCAAAACTGCCGTCAGGCAAAAGCTGGGCACACTGCACGGGTACAGGTTTTGACACTGCTCATACCGCCGTTATACAGACAGTATTGATATTGGTTTACATAATTTGTGTGGAGAACTATGTTGAAATGGTGGAATACCCGTTACGCAAGATTTTGCCAACGCGTTAAAAGCGCCGTTTACGGCGGTGGAATGGATATGTGGAAATTTCAAATTATGTAAACTCGCATCTTCATTCCAAAGCAGGATAACGCTAAAAAAGCAAGAGGTTTCTCCCTGTTTTCCTCCACATTTTTTGCGGGAAAAATCACCGTCCGATTTGGGCGAACTGTTCAGTTGCCCAGTAACGGGGCAGTTGTTTACAAAAATTACAGTTCCGCAAGCTCTATTTTTTCTGGTATACTGAGACCATCGCCGCTGTCGGCCGGCAGCGGCACAAGAGAGGGGCGTCTGCATGGTACCAGTCATCCAGGCCGCCCGCAGTCCCGGTCTCAGCACCCGGCTGCAGGGCGACACCTATATCATCGAAAATACCCGCGATACGGCGCCGCCGTTCTCGCTGCCACTCACGCTGGATTGCGGCCAGGCCTTTCGCTTTGATCAGGACCACCTGGGCCGGTGGTACGGCGTGGCCGGCGATGTGCTGCTGTGCGCCCAAACAGTCAAAGAGCGGGTCGAGTTCTACGGAGTCAGCGCCGACACCGCCGCCTTTATCGATCACTACTTCGACCTGTCCTGCGACTATGCACCGCTCAAAGAGCTGTTTTGCCGGCGCCGCCCGCTGCGGCTGGCTGTCGAGCAGTTTCCCGGCATCCGGGTGCTGCGGCAAAACGCCTTCGAGGCGCTCTGCACCTTCATCCTCTCGCAGAATAACAATATCACCCGCATCAAGGGGCTGGTCCAGCGGCTGTGCCAGCTCACCGGTCAGCCGTTTTGCTCGCCGCTCTACCCCGGTCGCACCTTCTACCGCTTTCCCGCCCCGGCCGACCTGGCCGGGCTGGAGGTCTCCGATCTGGCGCCGGTCCGGGCCGGCTTTCGCGCCAAGTACCTGCTCGATGCCGCCCGCCGGGTCCACGCCGGCCAGGTAGATCTCGAGCGCTGCCGTACGCTGCCCATCGACGAGGCCCGGCAGCACCTGATGCAGATCTACGGGGTGGGCCCCAAAGTGGCCGACTGCGCCCTGCTCTACGGCCTGTACCGCACCGAATGCGTGCCCATGGATGTATGGATGAAACGGGTGATGAAAGAGCTGCTGCCCGGCGGCTTTCCCCGCTATATGCGCCCCTATGCCGGCATCGCCCAGCAGTTTTTGTTTCACTACGCCCGTCAAAACGCCGCCCTCTTTAAAGAAAAGGAGCCGGCCGCCCCGGCAAAAGACAGCCTGTCGATTGGCGGATAGCGATACAATGCGCCCCGGCCGCCGGTCAAAAACCGCAAAAATGCCAAAAGGGGTGTAAATTGTCTTTTCATTTGCAGTCCCGTTTGTTATAATAAAGACAAGTTCGGGCCTACATACCCATGGGGTGGTGGGGCGCAACAATATTTTAGGAGTGTGATCTTTATGCCACTGGTAAATACCAGAGAGATGTTCAAAAAGGCATATGAAGGCGGCTATGCGATCGGCGCTTTCAATGTAAACAACATGGAGATCGTTCAGGGCATCACCGAGGCCTGCAAAGAGCTGCAGGCTCCGGTCATCCTGCAGGTTTCCGCCGGCGCACGCAAGTACGCCAACCACACCTACCTCACCAAACTGGTCGAGGCTGCCGTCATCGAGACCGGCGTGCCCATCGCCCTGCACCTGGACCACGGCAACAGCTTTGAGCTGTGCAAGAGCTGCATCGACGGCGGTTTCACCTCGGTCATGATCGACGGCTCGCACCTGCCCTACGAGGAGAACGTGGCCCTGGCCAAAAAAGTGGCCGACTATGCCCATCAGTTCGACGTGACCGTCGAGGCTGAGCTTGGCCAGCTGGCCGGCATCGAGGACGACGTCAAAGTCGACGCCGAAAACGCCTCCTTCACCGATCCCGCCCAGGTCGAGGACTTCGTCACCCGCACCGGGGTCGACTCGCTGGCTATCGCCATCGGCACCAGCCACGGCGCCTACAAATTCAAACCCGGCCAGAAACCCCAGCTGCGCTTCGACATCTTAGAGGATGTCTCCAAGCGGCTGCCCGGCTTCCCCATCGTGCTGCACGGCGCCTCTTCGGTAGTGCCCGAGTTCGTCGAGATGATCAACAAATACGGCGGCGAGATGCCCGACGCTATCGGCATCCCCGAGGAGATGCTGCGCCAGGCAGCTACCATGGCCGTCTGCAAGATCAACGTCGACTCCGACCTGCGCCTGGCCATGACTGCCGCCGTCAGAAAGTACCTGGCCGAGAACCCCTCTCACTTCGACCCCAGACAGTACCTGGCTCCGGCCCGCGACGCCATCCGCGACATGGTCAAACACAAGATCACCGATGTGATGGGCTGCGCCGGCAAAGCCTAAACTCCTATCATGTCCTCATAAAACGGGTGCGGCAGCTGCCGCACCCGTTTTTTATCCTCGCCCCGGTCCTGCCCCCCAACGAATATCCCCCACACCAACAGGAGGTACCTCTTCCATGACCCGCATCCTCTTCATCTGCCACGGCAACATCTGCCGCTCGCCCATGGCCCAGTTCGTACTGCAGCACATGGTAAACGAGCGCGGCCTGTCCGGCGACTTCACTATCGACTCCTGCGCCGTCAGCCGCGAGGAGCTGGGCAACCCCGTGCACCCCGGCACCCGCCGCATACTGGCCCAACACGGCATCCCCGTCCCCGCCCACCGCGCCCGTCAGCTGCAGCGGCAAGACTACAGCCGCTACGATCTGCTCATCGCCATGGAGCAAAAAAATCTCTCCGGCATCCGCCGCATCGTGGGCCCCGACATCCAAAACAAGGTCCATCTGCTGCTCTGCTATACCCGTTCCCCCGGCGATATTGCCGACCCGTGGTATACCGGCGATTTCGCCCCCACCTATCGCGACGTCACCGCCGGCTGTCAGGGCCTGCTCCAGGCGTTGGGCCACATATAGTATATACCCTGCAAAACCGGCAAGAGCGGGGAGCCCGTGGAGGCTCCCCGCTCTTTTTTATCTGCCGGCTACGAGAGCGGCATCTGCTGGCCGGCGATCTCTATGCTGGCGATCTGCCCCGGCTCGATCATCTCGGTAAAGAGCACCGTTATCTGCGCACACCTCCCGCCATGGATCACCGTGCTGTCCAGGTAGTCTCGGCGCGGCTGCAACACCCACCCATCCTTCATGGTCACTTTTATGGCGTCCACATAAGAGCCATCGGGCACCTGTGGATTCATCTCGGTATATTTCCCATCCCGCAGCGTGGCCCGCACCATAAAGTCCGAGTAGTAAAAATCCTCGATATACACCGGATGGCCCTCTATCTGGCCCGGCAGATCCAGTTTTTGCACGCCGTCTGCAACGTCCTGGTAGCGCAGTGTCCAGGACAGCTGCCAGCTGCCCGATATGGTCTTTACTTTTGTCACTTCACCGGTCTCGGGGTCGGTCATGGTCAGCGTGATATCCTCTATAGATAGGGTCACTTTTTGCCCCTGTATCGGCTGGTCGTGGCTCATGCGCAGCAGGCAGACAGCCTCTTTGCTCTGCGGGTCTATTTCTATCTGATTCAGGCCGCCGCCCCCGCTGTAGCCGACCATATCGATGCGCATATTAAGCTGCGAAAAACTCAGTTGACTTACATTTTGGTATTTCTGGGGGTACCGGATACGGCACAGTGCGTAGGCGCTGTAGCTGTCCCCCACCACCTGGTCTACTTCTACCGTCACCCCGTTTTGGATCACCTTTCTATCCACCTGCTGGCCCGCCAGCTGTAGCTGCTCCTGCTGCGTTTGGCTCGGCTGTAAAAACGCCAGCAACTTCTGGTCCCACTCAAATACCACCGCCGCCACTGCCGTACAGGCCAGCACTGCCAGCGCCGCCGTCAGCGCAATCACTCGGCGGGGCAGATACCGCTTGTACCTGCCGCTCTTGCGGCGCACCAAGTCCAGGATGCGTCCGGTGTCGGCCCGCTCCGGCGTCAGCTGTTGTAGCAGTTCCTCCGGCGGCAGTACCTGCAGCCATTCATGCCAGGTATTCATCACTGATCCCCCTCTCCTGCAGCTGTCGCAACAGCTGCTTGCGGTCGCGCGCCAGTCTGCTCTTCACGGTAGACAGCGGCATACACAGCACCTGGGCGATAGCCGCCAGTGTTTGCTCCAGGTAGTAGTGCCGCACAAATATCTCCCGGTCCCGCTCGGGCAGCTGAGCCAGCAACTGCCGCACCAGCTGCGCCTGTTCCTGTCGCTCGGCCTCCTGCTCCGGCCCGGCATGGGCGTCCTGGGCCACGTCCTCATGTAGCGGCAGCTCGCCTCCTCGCACCCGCAGCCGGTTTTTAGCCATATTGCGGGCCGTCGCCGCCAAATAGCCCCGCAAACTTCCCTCCGGCGACAGCGCCGCCGCCTTCTTCCACACAGCTGTAAACACGTCGGCCACCACCTCTTCGGTGTCCTGCCGGGTCACCGCTTCCCCCAGTACCGCCCGCACGATCGTGTACACATATCCGCTGTAGCAGCGCACCATCTGCTCTAGGGCGCCCCGCCGTTGCGCGCGCAGCTCCTGCAGCAATCGCCGCTCCTCCACTTCGCTCCCCCCTTTTTCTTCTCCTCACCTCTCTATACACCAGTCTAAGCCAAACGGTCGCCCATTTCGACGATTTTTTATAAACAGAGCGGGAGGGCCGCCGGCGAGTGTCGGCAGCCCTCCCGCTCTGTTTATCATATCGTCTCCTATGTTCACACTGACCCGCTATTCTCCCAGTGGTATTTCAAGGTCTCCCACCCGCACATATTCGATGTCCGCAAACTCCACCGGCCGCTCAAAGCGGCACTGATACTGCAGGCGGCGTACATTTTGATACTGTCCCACTTCCAGGCCGCGGTACTGCTCCAGTACGGTCCCATCTCTCATAGCCACGGTGATCGGCGCCGAGTACACCTCCTCTTCCGACAGCTGGGGCGCCATATCCGGGTACCGGTCACTGACCAGCGTCACCTCCATCGACAGGTTCGATATCTGCAGCTGTTTTACCAGCGCCCGCCCCTGTCCGATCGCGCAGACCTCATCCACCGCCAGCGACTTCTTCTCATTTTGGTAGTCCATGTTCCAGGCGATCTCCCACGGTCCCTCTTTCCATATAATAAAATCATCCCTGCCTATTTGCCCCATATATTCTGTCTTTAGCATTTCCGGGTTAAAGTAACCCAGGTCCCCCAACGTCAGCACCATCTTATGGCCCCGCATCGATTCGTCGCTCTGCAGGCAAAACAGGTACGCATACACATTGTCTTCCGGGTCCTCATCTGTGAGCAGCTCTACCTGTTGTGTCACCGCGGGGCCCGTCACCGAAAACTCGATCCCACGGTCGGCAAACTGCAGATATGGCGGCTTTTGTGGCATCTCTTCTAAAAAAGTCACCTGACACAGCACGTAGGCGGTATTCTCGTCGCCCACGACCTGCTTGACCTCTACGGTAACACCGTCTCTGGTGACCGATCTTTCCACCTGCTGGCCGGCATCGGTCAGTTTTTCCTGCCACGGCGGTGTAATGCCCAAAAATTCCAGCAGCCGCTGATCCCAGCCAAATATCGCCGAGGCGGCTACCGTCGCCACCAGCGCGCACAGCAGTGCGGCGATACACACCGCCCGGCGCAGCGCCTTTTGACGCGTGGTGCGGTACACCCGGGTACGGGCCACCTGCCTCAATACCCGCGCGGCGACATCTGCCTGCGGCAGGTCTGTTTGCACCGGCAGCGATAGCTCCTCGGGAAGCAGCAGTCCCATCCAGTCACTGATATATTGCTTCACCGCGTGTACCCCCTCTCGCGCAAGATCGTCTCCAGCTGTCTGCGGCCGGCCACCAGGTGGTTTTTTACCGTAGACGGGTTCATATCTATCGCGGCTCCGATCTCCTGCACAGTCTGGCACAAATAGTAGTGCCGCGCAAATATCTCCCGGTCTACGGGCTGCATCTGGTCTAGAGCTTCCAGCAACACCTGTCGCACCTCTGTGTCATCCAGCTGTTTTTGTGCCTTTAGATCGATCACATCGTATTCCAGCTTGCCATCGGGCCGCAGCTGGCGCAGCTTATTTCTGGCCATGTTGCGGGCGGTGGCAGCCACATAGGGTTTTATGGTCGCAAACGCCTCGCTCAGCTGTTCGCCGCTTTGCCAAACAGCCAAAAACACGTCGCTCACCACCTCCTCAATGTCCTCCCGGGCCATCACTCCGCCCAATATCCCCTGCACGATGGTATAGACGTACCCGCTATACTGCAAGATCAGCTGCCGCAGTGCCGCCGTCTTTTTCTTTTTGAGGCCGCGTATCAGTGTTTGCTCCCCCATAAAGTGCACCTCCCTGCCCAAAACGTCCTCTTCACCCTCCTATACACAATCTACACACGGCCGGTCCTGCCCGTCAACACATTTTAGGCCAATAAAAGAGCGCCGAACACATTCGTCCGGCGCCCCAGCAGGGAGAAAAAATAGGAGGGAGAGCAATAGAAAAATGGTGGCTGCCCTATTTGTCACAGCAGCCCTGTATGTCAGTCAGCCATCTGCTAGGCTCCTTTTTCCACCTTAAAGCAGATAGCGGTGATATCGTCTTTCGAGCCGATGCTGTGCCGGGCCAGCTCACAGATGGCGGTGGCGATCTCCTGGGGCTCTTTGTCCCGCAGCAGTGCCAGCTGGCGGCTGATGAAGGTCTCGTCCTCGCCCACCGCCCCATCGCTGACCATCAGCAAAACGTCGCCGACCCGCAGCCGCACCTGGCTCTTGTCCAGCGTCACCGACTGCAAGATGCCGATGGGCAAAGACGGTTTGCCCAGCCGCAGCACCTTGCCGCCGCGCAGCACATAGGTGTTGGGGCTGCCGCCCTTTACCAGCAGGCAGTCGCCGGTAAAGCAGTCAAAGCGCAGTAGATCGATGGTGGAGATGGTCTCGTCGCCGGTCTTCACTGCCAGCGCACTGTTGATCAGGTCGATCGAGCCGTCCACGTCAAACCCCGCCTTCAGCACCGTCGACACCACATTGCAGGTCATGGTCGAGTCGATGGCGGCAAAGTCGCCGGTCCCCATCCCGTCAGATAGTATGCAGTAGCTGTAGCCGTCCTCACCGCCAAACACCTCAAAGCTGTCGCCGCAGTGGCCGCGTCCGGCGGCGATCTGACAGCTGCCTTTTTTGAGCACCATGGGCGGCAGCTCGCTGTAGCACAGCAGTGTGGCATCGCCGTCCTGTCGGCACACCCCACTGTCAAAGTTGCGGTCGCAGTACTCCGACAGCTCACTGCCGATATAGGCGCGCTGCTTTTCGGTGATATCACAGTCCAGCTTCAGCTCGATCTTGGCCCCCTTTACCTCCGAGGTGGTGCACAGCACATCCAGCGGGGCAAAGCCCATGTCCATTAGCAGCTGGTAGATCTGCTTGGACGACTGCATGTCCACGTCCTCCAGCGCGTCCACCTGTTCGGACACATTGTACAAGAGCTTTGACAGGCTCTCCATCTGGCCGATGACGCCGCCTTTTACGTACGAGAGCTTGCGCACCACCGCCTGGTTGTTCTGGTACTGGGCAAACTGGTCGGTCATGGCGTCCACCAGCGATCCCAGGCGAATACACCGCTTGGCAAAATAGAGCGGCAGGTCGGTGCCGTTGAGCCGGCCGGTGGCCTGCAGCTGCTGCACGCCTTTACCCAAACAGTCGCTGGTCTCCGAGTAGTTCTGGTCCCAGCAGTAGGGGCACAGGCCGCAATTTTTGCACACCTGGTCGGCCGCCGCATGGTACACGCAGGATGGGTCTGTCGTCTGCAGCTCATCCAGCCGCTTGTACAGGGTCTGGATCTTGTGCGAAATGGTCTCCAGTCCACCGGCGGTGGCGCGCAGTTTGTAGCCCACGATCTTTTTGACCCGCTCGCTCTTTACCATGCTGTCGGCTCCCTGTCCCAGTGGCAGCGCCCCCAACAGCTTCGAGGGGATGAGCAAAAACAGCGCGCAGCCCAAAAACCACTCGATGATAAAGGCCGGCGCCACCGACTGCTGTGGCAGCAGGGTCGCCATCATGGTGCAGCACACCCCGTAAGCCACGCTGCCCAGCACCTTGCTCTGCCGCGAAAACAGGCCGGATACCAGCCCCCCCAGCGGATAGGCGCCCATAAACAGCAGCATCTCCGGCGCCGCCAGCGACACCGCCAGCGCCGTCAGCACCCCGGTGACCGACCCGTAGGTCTCTTTTCCCAGGTAGGCGGCGGTAATGGTCAGCACCGCCGCCGTCACCCGCCCCAGCGACAGCCCCAGCACCTGCACTGCGCTCAGCGAGATGAGCCCCACCGACAGGCAGATGAGCAGGCTGGCCAGCTGCAGGTTCGAAAAACTGCGGATCGATTTCTGTTTTTGAAAGGCCTCGATGGTGATGGTAAAAAAGTAGCACATGCCCATGGCCAACATGCCTTCGCTGGCGATCACCGCCAGGTTCAGCCCCGTCAGGCCCATGGCCCCCGACAGCGCCAGCCGCGAGAGCACCACGCCAAACCCGGCCGATATCACCCCCGGCCAGCGGGCACTGGCCTCTTCTCTGTGCGCCAGCACCCAGCGAAACGCCACTGTAATGAGCACCGCCGCCGTGTAGAGCAGCCCCACGTCGATGGCATTTAAGAACACATAGCCACTGACCACACCGGTCACGCACCACAGCAGGTGGGTGGTGGGCATAGCCGCCGCCAGCGCAATACCAAACGGGCTGAGTTCCCCCAAGATCGAGGCCGATGATACCAGCACCGATACCCCAAACACCGCCAGCTGCGACAGCAGGTAGCTGTAGTCCTTTAAAAACCGCGCCAGACCTCCGCGCTTTTTTGCCCGCCCCGGCGCTGTGCGCACACCGCCGGCAGCTGCAGAGCCCGCCGAGCCCGACCCTTTAAAATGAATACCCACGCCTAGATCACCTCTCCTGATTTTTTGCCCGGCAGTGTTCTGCCGCGGGGCAGACACGCATATGCTATAGGGGCAAACTGTAAAATATTGGATATCTGCATTGTACAGGCCCCACCACAAGAAGTTTGTCACTTGACCGGTGGCGCAACTTGCAGCTTGCGGTAGAAAAAACAGGACGAGCCGGCGGGTTTTGTCCCCCACTGCCAATCGCCGCAAAATTGTGGGGAAAAGAGACAGGATTTGCGGCGGTGTTTTGTGTATTCAGTTTCTTTTCAGCGGGCCGGGCTTTGTGCTATGATAGAAAAAACAGCTGCCCCGCGCCGCGCCTATGGTGCCGGCCTGCCGTGACTTATGTCCCGCCATGCCCATTTTTTACAGTCGGCGCCGCTGTGCCGGGCCGCTGCATCTCCGTGTCTTTTCTTTTAGGTGTGCTCTTTTATAGAAGAGAGCATCATGCACCGCGCGATCCCTATATTTTATGTAAAGGCGCCTCTGGGTGCCGTGCCGAGGAGGACAAATCATGATCAAAGACGAAAATATCTACATCGCCGGCCCAGCCTGCTTTTACGAGCGGGGCAACGAGCTGTGGGACTCCTGGAAAAAAGAGGCTATCTACTATGGCTTCGGCGTCTCGCTGCCCAACGATGCCAAACTGGATTTCGACCCCGACGACAAAAAGAGCCTGTCGGCGGCCATCTTTAAAAACTGCTACGACAGCATCAAGGCTTCGACCGGCATTATCGCCAATTTCGAGACCTACCGCGGCGCCGAGCCCGACGGCGGCACCATCTACGAGGTGGGCATGGCCTATGGCCGCGGCCTCAAGTGCTACGGCTACACCCGCGACAAGCGCCCCATCGGCGTCAAGTACCAGAGCGGCCGCTATGTGGGCGATACTCTGCTCGATCTCGACGGCCGCCAGCTGCCCGACTTAAAGCTCCCCTTCTCGGCCTGCCTGGTGGGTGCCTGCAAGATCGTCGAGGGCAGCTTCAGCGACGCGCTCAAGGTGTACATGCTCGACATCGAGGAGGAGTCCAAGCGCAAAGCCATGCACCTGAAAGCCGAGATCGCCATCCCCGACCAGACCATCCCCCGCTCTGGCCGCCCCATCGTCTACCTGGCCACGCTGGAGCGCTACAGCGATCAGGCCGCCGAAAAGTACGCGGCCATGAAAGAGGTGCTCGACCGCTACGGCTTCGACGCCATCGCCCCCAGCGATCTGGCCCCCGGCGTCGAGGACCTGGCTACCGACGATGTCTACGCCAGAGCCTACAACCTGTTCGACCGCTACCAGCAGCACGTGCGCAACTGCGATATCATTCTGGCCGATCTCAGCGACTACCACGGCTACGAGCCCAACAGCGACGTGGCGTTCGAGTGCGGCATGGCCAACAGCCTGGGCAAAAAAATGTTTGCCTATATGGACGATGTGCGCCCCATGATCGAGCGCATCCCCAACAGCGGCGAGCCCGGCGGTTTCCGCGACATAAACGGCATGAACGTCGAGAATTTCGAGGCCCCGCTCAACCTGATGTTCGGCGCCTCGATGGAGCTCTTTGGCGGCGCTTTCGAAGATGTGGTGCGCCAGATGGCCGCGTCTTTAAAAAAATAGCTGTATCGCGAGCAGTGTGCCGCGGTCTGTGGGCGCTGTCTGCCGCCCGCGGCGTACAGTATAAAAAACACGGGGGACGACTGCGGTCGTCCCCCGTGTTTTTTCATGCCCTATCTGGGTGCCGGTCCGCCCCGCACCTGTGCGGCGGCGCGTGTGCGTGTCTCCCGGCGCGGCCGCTCCCGCTCTTTTATACGTCCCCCATGTGCGGTCAGCGCGACCGCCGCGCGGTCTACCCCGGTCCCCGTGATCCGCACCACATACTCTCTTTCTCTCTCAAGGCCGCGCAGCGCCACGTCCCGGGTCTCCCGCTCCACCTCTCCCCGCCAGCTCTCGTGCCAAAACACCCGGCCGCTCTCGTTATCTGCTATCTCCACCAGACAGCTCTCTCCGCTCATCTCAAACGCCATTTTCAGCGGCAGCTCCTCTATTTCACCGGGCAGGTAAAACAGCTTCTCATTCACCATCGGTTCTGTATCACTGTAATCCTTTGTCAGCTCCAGCTCTATCACGGTATCGCCGCCGCACGCCGTCAATAAGGTCGCCGACAGCAGCACCAGCAGCACACCGGCCGCAAACCGTCTCCCCTTCATGTTTATTCCCCCTGTGCGGTCTGTGCCGCTGTCGCCCTGCATCCGCCGGGGCGCCGGTGATCGGTCCAGGCCCTTTTGTATATCGGCCCGCTTGCTCGGTATGCGGCTCATTCCGTTTTTCCCATTGTACCACCGGTACCGGCCGCTGTCACACCGCTTTCTAAATACGGCGGTGATTTGCTTCCCCGCCCCCGGTTGGGCTATACTAAAAACAGTTGCCGGCGGTCCCCCACCAGTTCCCCCGTCTATTCGGGTCGGCTGCTCCGCCGCGCCGCTCTTTTCTGTCCTGCCACCGCTCACCCATCCGCCCCAACAGGAGGGTCCACTATGTATAAGATACTCGTCGTCGAGGACGACGCCACCATCGCCGCCGCCATCGTGCAGCACATCCAGAGCTGGGGCTTCACCGCCCACTGCGTCGGCGATTTCCGCCAGGTGCTCACCGAATTCGTACAGTTCTCGCCCCAGCTGGTGCTGCTGGATATCTCGCTGCCCTTTTTTAACGGCTACCACTGGTGTGAGGAGATCCGCAAGGTCTCCAAAGTGCCCATCATCTTCATCTCCTCAGCCAGCGAGAACATGAACATCGTCATGGCCGTCAGCGCCGGCGGCGACGACTTTGTCGCCAAGCCGTTCGATCTGTCGGTGCTCATGGCCAAGATACAGGCGCTGCTGCGCCGCACCTACGACTATGCCGGTCAGACCGATCTCATAGGCTACGGCGGGGTGCTGCTCGATACCGGCGACTGCATCGTCACCTGCGGTGACCGATCCATCGAGCTCTCCAAAAACGAAAATCGCATCCTGGCCACCCTGCTCGAGCACGGCGGCAGCTTGGTCAGCCGCGAGACGCTCATGGCCCGCCTGTGGGAGAGCGACGCCTTCGTCGACGAGAACACGCTGTCGGTAAACGTCGCCCGCCTGCGCAAAAAGCTGGCCGAGATCGGGGTACATGACCTGATACAGACCAAAAAAGGCATGGGGTACATGGCGGTATGAAACAAAAGCTGTTCTGGCCGGCCCTGTCTTGCTACCTGAAAGAAAAGCTGCGCTGCCTCTGTCTCATGGCCGCCTGCGGGCTGCTGTTCGCCGCCGTATTCTCGCTGTACCGGCTGCAGGTCGAGGCGGTGCTCTACGCCTGTGCGCTCTGCGCCGCACTGCTGCTGGTCTGCGGCGCGGTCGACTTTTACCGCTACTACCACCGCCATTTAGCGCTCGTCTCTCTGCTGGCACAGCTGCCCTACGGCACCGAGCAGCTGCCCGTCTCCCGCGACCTCATCAGCCGCGACTACCAGGCGCTCATCGGCAGACTGCATCACCTGCTGGTGCAGGCCGAGACCCGCGCCGCCAGCGAGCGGCTGGAGCAGGTCGACTACTACTCGCTGTGGGTGCACCAGATCAAGACCCCCATCGCCGCCATGCACCTGCTGCTGCAGGCCCAGCCCGATACCCCCGCCACCAAGGCGCTGGCGGCCGAGCTGTTTAAGATCGAGCAGTACGCCGAGCTGGTGCTCTCCTACCTGCGCCTGGGCCGCGACGCCAGCGACTACCTGCTCACCACCTGTTCGCTCAAAGACCTGGTGCACCAGGCAGTGCGCAAATACGCCCCGCTGTTCATCCGGCAAAAACTGTCGCTGCAGCTGGGCGCGCTCGATATCTCGGTGCTCACCGACGAGAAGTGGCTGGTGCTGGTCATCGAGCAGCTGCTCTCCAATGCCGTCAAATACACCCCCAGCGGCCAGATCAGCATCGCGGTGCAAAACGGCGATGAGCTCGTCATCGCCGACACCGGTATCGGCATCGACCCCGCCGACCTCCCCCGCATCTGCGAAAAGGGGTATACCGGCCACAGCGGCCGCCTGTATAAGCGCTCCACCGGGCTGGGCCTGTACCTCTGCCGGCGCATTCTGGACTCTCTGGGCCACACCATGCGCATCGAGTCCTCCCCCGGCGCCGGCACCCGGGTCATCCTGGGCCTGGGGCGTCCCCCGCTGGAGGTGGAGTGAACAGCACCTTGCAAAACTGTAAGAAACGGCGTCCGGCTGTAAGGCAAATCGATGGCAGCGCCGCCGCCCGACCTGTTATACTGGGTATCGCCAACAACATATAGGAGGTATCAGACGATGTCCGTATTAGAGGTACGAGGTCTCAAAAAAGTATATACCACCCGCTTCGGCGGCAGCCGCGTCCAGGCCCTCAGCGACGTGTCCTTCTCGGTCGATCAGGGCGAATACGTGGCCATCATGGGCGAGTCGGGCTCCGGCAAGACCACCCTGCTCAACATCTTAGCCGCGCTGGATAAGCCCAGCGGCGGCACCGTACTGCTGGGCGGCCGCGACCTGAGCGGCATCTCCGAGCGCGAGATCGCCGCCTTCCGCCGCGACAATCTGGGCTTTGTGTTTCAAGACTTTAATCTGCTCGACACCTTCTCCCTGCAAGACAACATCTTTCTGCCGCTGGTGCTGGCCGGCAAGCGCTACGGCGAGATGGCCCGCCGGCTGCAGCCGCTGGCCGCCCAGCTGGGCATCGCCGGTATCCTGCACAAATACCCCTACGAGGTCTCGGGCGGCCAAAAACAGCGGGCGGCAGTCTGCCGGGCACTTATCACCAGCCCCCAGCTGGTGCTGGCCGACGAGCCCACCGGCGCGCTGGATTCCCGCGCCGCTGACAGCCTGCTCGACCTGTTCGGGCAGATAAATCGCGCCGGCCAGACCATCCTCATGGTCACCCACTCCACCAAAGCCGCCAGCCACGCCGGCCGGGTGCTGTTCATCAAAGACGGGCAGGTGTTCCACCAGCTGTACCGGGGCGAAAACACCTCGCGGCAGATGTTCGAGAAGATCTCCGACACGCTCACCGTGATCGCGACAGGTGGTGACCGCCGTGACTAAGCTGTTTTATTCCCGGCTGGCGGCCACCAATATCCAAAAGAACCGGCGCACCTACCTGCCCTTCTTGCTCACCTGCACCTTCACCGTGTCCATGTACTACATGATCACCTCGCTGTCACAAAATCCCGGCCTCGACAAAATGCTCGGCTCCGATGTGCTGCGCTACACGCTGTCGCTGGGCGGGTGGGTCACCGCCATCTTCTCGGCTATCTTCCTGTTTTATACCAACAGCTTTCTCATCAAGCGCCGCAAAAAAGAGTTCGGCCTCTTTAACATCCTCGGTATGGAGAAAAAGCACCTGGCCAAAGTCATCGCCCTCGAAACGCTGTACGTGGCCGTCATCAGCCTGGCACTGGGCCTGGGCCTGGGCGTACTGCTGGAAAAACTGCTGTTTTTGGTCCTGCTCAAAATGTTCGAGACCGCTATCCCTCTGGGCTTTTCGCCCTCGCTGTCCGCGGTGTTCATGACGCTGGCGCTCTTTGGCGCCATCTTCCTGCTCATCTTTTTAAACACCCTGCGGCAGATCCGCGTCTCCAGCCCCATCGAGCTGCTGCACAGCGGCAACGTCGGCGAGCGCGAGCCCAAGACCCGCTGGATCATGGCCGTTCTGGGGGCCATCTCGCTGGGGGCCGGCTACTATATTTCGGTCACCACCAAAAACCCCGTCGCCGCCATGGGCCTGTTCTTCGTGGCGGTGCTGCTGGTCATCATCGGCACCTACCTGCTCTTTACCGCCGGCAGCATCGCCCTGCTCAAATCCATGCGCAAAAACAAGCGCTTTTACTACACCTCCAAACACTTCACCAGCGTCTCCGGCATGCTCTACCGCATGAAGCAAAACGCGGTGGGGCTGGCCAATATCTGTATCCTCTCCACCGCCGTGCTGGTCATGGTCTCCTCCACACTCTCCATGTGGATGGGCATGCAGGGCATCCTCGACACCCGCTACCCCCGCGAATTGCTCATCTCCAGCCGCGACTACAGCCAGCAGGCAGTCAGCGACCTGCACCGCGACGCCCAGCAGGTGCTGGACAGCCACGGCCTGCAGAGCAATAACGCCTTCGAGTACACCTATCTCACCTTTTCGCTGCTGGAGCAGGGGGACACGTTCACCACCGGCGGCGCCGACACCTCCTCGGCCAAAATGCTCAGCAGTATGAACAGCCTGCGCAACCTCTTCTTCGTCACCCTGGAAGACTACAACCGGGTCACCGGCCAGCACCAGAGCCTGGAAGACGGGGAGGTACTGCTCTATTCCAACCGCGAGTCCTACCCCCACGACACACTGCGGGTGTTCGACACCACCTTCACCGTAAAGCAGCGCGTCGACGACTTCCCCGGCAACGGCTTTATGGCTGCCAACATCGCCAGCAGTCACTTTCTGGTGGTCAAAGACCTGTCGGTCATCCAGCAGCTCGACAGCTGGCAAAAAGCCTCCTACGGCGAAAACGCCTCCGATATCAAACTCTACTGGGGCTTCGATCTCACCGGTTCCCCGCAGCAGAAGATCGCCTTCTACGAAGATCTGCAGACCACCCTGCACGAGCGGGAGTTCGAGGGCGCGCTGGAATGTCGGTCCGAGGCCAAACAGAGCTTTGTCTCTCTGTACGGCGGGCTGTTCTTTATCGGCGTGTTCCTGGGGCTGCTCTTTACCGTGGCCGCCATCCTCATCATCTACTATAAACAGGTGTCCGAGGGGTACGACGACCGCGAGCGCTTCGTCATCATGCAGCAGGTGGGCATGAGCCACAGCGAGGTGCGCCGCTCCATCCACGCCCAGATCATGACCGTGTTTTTCCTGCCGCTCATCACCGCCGGCATCCACATCGCCTTTGCCTTTCCGGTCATCACCCGCCTGCTGGCCGTCTTCAGCCTCACCGATGTCGGGCTGTTCGCCCTGTGCACCGTGGGCACCTTCCTGGCCTTTGGCCTGCTGTACGCGCTCATCTACGGCCTAACCGCCAAGGTGTACTACCGCATCGTGCGCACATAACTGTCCGCCTGCTCCCATACTGCTCTCATAAATGCGCCGGCTGCCGGCGCCAAAAAAAGGGATCCGGCTCTTCGGTGCCGGGTCTCTTTTTTATGCCGGCGGCTCAGCACCCGCTCACACGCTCCGGCACCGCCCCACCCCGCCGCGGCTCCCATGTCATCGGTACCTGTCGACGGGCCCAGCCCAGCCCAACACCCGCCACCGACGACCGCCGCCCACTGCCCCCTATCTGGGCTCTACTGGGCAGTTTTGCGGCGATATCATACGCTTTTTACAGATTGTTCACAATTAAAAAGAGGGGCCGCCCCTAGCAGGCCCCGGCCAAAGCAGAGCAGACAGAGGGTTTTTCCCCTGTCTGCTCTGTTTTTTATTCCCCTCAGTTTCCCTCAGCTTTCCCCAACCTCCCCCAACTTCCCCCAGCGGCCTTTTTCCCCATCCGGCGGCGCCTGCCCCCGCGCCAAAAGCGGGCCGGGAACACGTTCGTCCCGGCCCGTTCACCATTATAAATGCCCGTCCTGTGTCTCTTTTTGCCCCTGTATAAACCCTAACCGCGCAGTAGATTATAGGCGTAATCTTTGTACCGCCGCTCGCTCACCTTGGTGATCAAAGTGGCGTTTATCGGCTTGCCCGCGCGGTTCCAGTAGTCGTACACCATCACTCCGCGGGTGTATCTGCCCCGGGTCTCAAACTCCATCACGCAGTCTTTTTTCTCCTCCACGCAGTCGGGGCACAGCGCCACCGCCATAGCCACCGGGTCGGCCGGGTCGATCACCGCCCGCCCCCAGCGCTGCTTGTTAAAGCCGATGAGGGTCCGGTTGCAGTCGACCGAAAATTTGCCCACCGGCCCCGAGGCGGTCAGCATCTCGATCTCCTCCTCGGTGGTCAAAATGTCGCCCCGGCACACGTTGATGGGCACCATCACCACCGGCACGCCGCAGCCCAATATCAAGTTGGCGCTCTCCACATCGTTTCGGATGTTGCTCTCGGCCGGCGGTACCCAATAATCACCCGGCTCCATCCAGGCGCCCCCCATCACGGTGATCCGGCGCAGCTTTTTCACCAGGTCCGGCGCCCGCATGATCAGGGTGCCGATGTTGCAGGTGGGCCCCAGCGTCACCAGCTCCAGTTCACCGGCGGGGTGCTGTTTCAGAATGCGCATCAGCGCGTCCACTGCGTGCTCGGCTTTTGGCTGCATGTCCGCCGGCGGCACCAGCCCAATATCGCCCATGCCGTCCTTACCGTGGGCGCCAAAGGCGTGCTGCATCTGGCTGCAGATGGGCTTTGCCAGTCCCTGATACACCGGCGGGGCATAGGTGCCGGCCATGTGGATGGTGATCAGGGCGTTCTTGGTGGCCTGTTCCAGCGGCACATTGCCCGCCACGGTGGTCACCGCCACCACCTCTACGCTCGGGTCTCGCAGGGCCAGCAGCATAGCCACCGCATCGTCCGAGCCGGTATCGGTGTCGATGAGTATCTTCCTCTTGTCCATACCAGCAAAACCTCCCCTACACGATCTTTTCGTAACAGTATTTCTTGTACGCCGGCCCGTCCATCGAGATGACGATCTCGGCGTTGGGCTCTTGGCCGTAGTGTCCCTTGGTGTCAAAGATCATCATACCGCGGGTGATCTCGCCCTCCTGCTCAAAGGTCACAAAAGCCCGCTCCTTTACGCCAATGGTCTCCGGCGCAGTGGCGCAGGCCATGGCTACCGGGTCGGCCGGGTCAAAGCCGCGCATGCCAAAGCGCTCCTTGTTGCCCTCGATGAGCAGCGTGTTCGACTGCACGCAAAACCGCGCCCGCTCGGTGCCGGTGGCCAGCAGCATCTCCACCTCTTCGCCGGTCATAAAGGCCTCGCCGTGGCAGGCGTTGATGGGCGCAAACAAAAGCGGCACCCCACAGCCGCACACCACATTGGCCGCCTCCACATCGCCTTTTATATTAAACTCGGCAATAGGCGCCGTAAACACTCCGGTCTCGGCAAAAGCGCCGCCCATAATGGTGATCTGGCGCAGCTTTTTCACCAGCTCCGGCGCCCGCATGATAGCCACGGCAATATTGGTCAGCGGGCCCAAAGTCACCAGCTCCAGCGCCTGGTCCTCACTGTGGCGCAGAATGCGCAGCAGCGCATCCACCGCGTGCTCCTTTTGCACCTTGCCTTTGGGTTCGCCAAAATCCATGTCCGCCAAGCCGTTCACCCCGTGGGCCATGGGCGCCCGTATCAGCGACTTCTCCACGATCGGGTGGCTGCACCCCTCGTACACCGGTGGGGCGTAGGTGCCGGCATAGTCGATCGAGAGCAGCGCGTTTTTGGTGGCATAGCACAGGTCTACATTGCCCGCCACCGTGGTGATGGCCTCCACTTTTACACGCTCGTCCCGCAGCGCCATAACGATGGCCATCGCGTCATCCGAGCCGGTATCGGTATCGATGAGTATCCTCTTCAACAGTACTCCACCTCATTTTCTCGTCTGTCGTCGGGCCGATCGCGGCCCGGTATCACTTGCTTACTCCCTATTGTACGGCAGTGCCACTGGGCTTGACCATTGGCGGGCTCCACCAAAAATGCCGCTAAAACTCGGCTATCTGCCCGGTAACAGTTTTTTATAAGCAAACGAGCACACTGCCCGGTATCGGGCGGTGTGCTCGTATAAGTTCACAAAAGTACGCTATCTACTGGGCTTCCAGCTGGGCAATACCCTTTTTCAGGCGGGCGATGGTCTCGTCTTTGCCCAAAATGGCCGCCATCTCAATGCCGCCGCCGGGTGTAAACGATTTGCCGGTCAGCGCCACCCGCACCGGCCACAGCATATAGCCGTTCTTTACCCCCAGCTGGCCGATCAGGCCAAACAGTGCCTCGTGCACGCTGTCGGCCGAAAAATCCTCCAGCGCTTCCAGTACCGGCAGCGCCGCCTGCAGCGCCGCCAGTGCCGTCTCGGGGTCGGTCTTCATCTTCTTGTGGGTGTACAGGTCGTTTTCATAGGCCGGCAGCTGGTCGATAAAGTCCAGCTGCGCCGGGATCTCGCCCAGCACCTCGGTGCGGGCCTGCAGCACCTGGCACAGCAGCTTAAAATCGATATCCGCGCGCTGTACCCCCTGTTTTACCCAGGGCAGTGCCACCTGGTAAAACTCCTCCGGGCTCATACGGCGCAGGTACTCACTGTTGATGTAGCGCAGCTTTTGAATGTCAAAAATGGCCGGTGATTTCGAAATGCCTTCGATCGAGAACGACTCCACCAGCTCGGGCAGAGTAAAGATCTCCTGCTCGCTCTGCTCGCCGCGGGGGCTCCACCCCAGCAGGGCAATGTAGTTGAGCACCGCCTCTTTTAGATAGCCCTTGGCCACCAGGTCTTGGAACGAGGCGTCGCCGTTGCGCTTAGAGAGCTTGTGGGTGGCGTCTTTCATCACCGGCGGGCAGTGGATGTACACCGGGACCTCCCACCCAAAAGCCCGATACAGCAAATTGTACTTGGGGGCCGAGGACAGGTACTCGCTGCCGCGGATAACATGGGTGATGCCCATCAGGTGGTCGTCCACCACGTTGGCGAAGTTATAGGTGGGCATCCCGTCGGCCTTGATGAGGATCTGGTCGTCGAGCACCGAGTTGTCCACCACGATATCGCCGTAGATCTCATCGTGAAAAGAGGTCTTGCCCTCGGTGGGCATCTTCTGGCGGATCACCCAGGGGATGCCCGCGTCCAGTTTTTCCTGCACCTCTTCGGGGCTCAGGTCCCGGCAGTGGCCGTCGTATTTTGGGGGCTGGCCGCTGGCTTTCTGGATGGTCTTTACCTCCTCCAGCCGCTCCTTGTCGCAAAAACAGTAGTAGGCCTCTCCCTTTTCCACCAGCTCTTTGGCGTAGTCGATAAACATGCCCATGCGCTGTGACTGGATGTACGGCCCCACCGGGCCGCCGATATCCGGTCCCTCGTCCCACAAAAGGCCGGTCTCGCGCAGGGTATTGTAAATGATGTCGGTGGCGCCCTCTACCTGGCGCTGCTGATCGGTGTCCTCGATGCGCAAAATAAAGGTGCCGTCTTGGCCCTTAGCCACCAAATACGCGTACAGCGCCGTCCTCAAGTTGCCCACATGCATATAGCCCGTGGGGCTGGGGGCAAATCTCGTCCTCACTTCTCTGCTCATTTTTTTACCACCTTTTGTCGTAATCGGCCGCCCCGATCCGGGCGGTCTTCTCTAGGTAGATAGTTTAGCATATTTTACAGATAAACTCAATTTATTTTGGGCTGTACGGCAGGTATTTAGCCAAAAACCGTGTGCTTCTGGCCGCTCCTTATTTTCTTGCGGCCGGATCTGTGCTAAAATAGTAAATATTATAAAGCGGCCAAGTGCCGCCTGTCCCCAAACCGCGCCCGTCCTGCCAGTCGGTGCACGGGCCAGAAAGGAGTATCGGCATGGACTATCGATTTTCTCAAAAAATGTCCACCATGAAACCCTCGGTCATCCGCGAGATCTTAAAGCTCTCGTCCGACCCGTCGGTCATCTCGTTCTCGGCGGGCAATCCCGCCAGCGAGACCTTCCCCACCGAAAAGATCGCCGCCATCACCGCCGACGCCTTAGCCGTCGATCCGGTCAAGTGTCTGCAGTACTCGGTGAGCGAGGGCTATCCCCCGCTGCGGGAGGAGCTGGTACGATGGCTGGGGCAGGATTACGGCATCGATTTCTCCCACAACTCGCTGCTCGTCACCTCCGGCGCCCAGCAGGGCATCGATCTGGTCACCAAGTGCCTGGTCGACGAAGGCGACACCATCCTCGTCGAAAAGCCCACCTTCCTCGGTGCGCTCAACACCTTCCGCTCCTATAACGCCAACTTGGTGGGGGTGGAGATGGAGGACGACGGCGTCGATCTGGCCAGTCTAGAGCAGGCTATCCGCTCGTCCCACAACCCGCGCTTTTTCTACGTCATCCCCACCTTCCAAAATCCCAGCGGCATCGTTACCTCGCTGGCAAAGCGTCAGGGCATTCTCGAGATCTGCCGCCGCTACGGCGTGCTGGTGCTCGAAGATAACCCCTACGGCGATCTGCGCATCAGCGGCCAGCCGGTGCCCACCATCAAGTCGCTGGATGAGACCGGCCGCGACGTCATCTACCTGGGCAGCTTTTCCAAACTGCTGGCCCCGGCCCTACGGGTGGGCTACACCGTGGCCGACGACGCCCTGATGGCCAAACTGGTGGTGGCCAAGCAGACCACCGACGTACACTCCAACTCGCTGGCCCAGATCATCTGCGCCGAGTTCCTGACCCGCTGGGACGTGCACGACCACATCGCCCTGCTGCAGGAAGTATACCGCAAAAAAGCCGGTGTCATGTGCAGTGCGCTCGACACCTATCTGGGCGGTAAGGTCACCTACCAAAAGCCGCAGGGCGGCCTGTTTATCTGGTGTACCCTGCCCGCGCAGATCGATATGCCCACCTTCTGTAAAGAGGCGGTCAAGGCCGGTGTGGCCGTGGTCCCCGGCAACGCCTTTTACGTAAACGAGGAAGAGACCTGCCACAGCTTCCGGGTCAATTACTCCACCCCCACCGACCAGCAGATCGTCGACGGTGTGCAGATATTGGCAAAAATCGTAGAAAATAGCCTATAATATACGATACGTATATTCTTTTTTGTCGTATCAAGCGCTACAATGTAATATTTTAATTTAAATTTACTTTTAGTATAGGAGAATTCTCTATGGAACAAGCAGCCCCCAAAAAGCGGATATTCAGCGGCATCCAACCCACCGGCATCTTCACGCTGGGCAACTATCTGGGCGCCATCAAAAACTGGGGCCCGCTGCAGGATGAGTATAATTGTATCTACTCCATCGTCGACCAGCACGCCATCACCGTCCGGCAAGACCCGGCCAAGCTGCGGCGCCAGTCGCTGGAGTGCTATGCACTGCTCATCGCCTGCGGCATCGACCCCGAAAAGAGCGTCCTGTTCATCCAGAGCCACAACCCCGCCCACGCCCAACTGTCGTGGGTGCTGGGCTGTTTCACCCAGTTTGGCGAGCTCTCGCGCATGACCCAGTTTAAAGATAAATCGCAAAAAAATGCCGACAACATCAACGCCGGCCTGTTCACCTATCCGGTGCTCATGGCCGCCGATATCCTGGTGTACAACGCCGACTTGGTGCCGGTGGGGCAAGATCAGAAGCAGCACCTGGAGCTGGCGCGCGACATTGCCGGCCGCTTTAACGGCGTGTACTCCCCCACCTTCACCGTGCCCGAGGGCTATATTCCCAAGACCTCGGCCAAGATCATGAGCCTGACCGAGCCCGGGAAGAAGATGAGCAAGTCCGACCCCAACCCCAACGGCTACATCTCCATCCTCGACGACGTCGACACCATCCTGCGCAAATTCAAGCGCGCCGTCACCGACTCCGACGGCGAGGTCTGCTACCGCGCCGGCAAAGACGGCATCAACAACCTCATGTCCATCTACGCCTCCATCACCGGCAAAGACTTTGCCGCCATCGAGTCAGAGTTTACCGGTAAGGGCTACGGCGACTTTAAGATGGCCGTGGGAGAATGTGTGGCCGACTGCCTGCGCCCGGTCCGAGAGGACTTTGCCCGCCTGATGGGCGACAAGGCCTACCTGCAGGCGTGCTACACCAAAGGCGCCGAGAGCGCTCGCCAGTTAAGTGCCAAATGCCTGCGCAAGGTCTACAAAAAGGTTGGCTTTATCGAGCTATAGCTCCCACATGGATCTTATAAAAAGAGACGGCTGTTGCCGTCTTTTTTTGCGCCTGTTTTCCCCAACTACCGCCGCCAAATGCCCCATCCTCCCTTGTATTCTTTTAAAAAGCGTATACACTATGGGCATATCATATTTCTTTTTGCACACTTCTTTGCCGCCCAAAATCGCAAAGTCTCAGGCCTCTTTACAAGTTTTGGATAATTTTGGATAAATATATGTAATTTTATAGGGAGAAATGCAGATTGATAGCAGAAAAATCCTCTATTCGAAACGCTTGTCGTCTATATGAGTACGTGCATTCGGTACACTATGTGTATATATATTTCCGCTGTATAGAGCCCGGGTGTGTCGGTAGGAGATCAGGGCTGTGTTGGGTGGGAGTTGGGAAGCATTTGTAAAAGATGGAGTATTGGAGGTGCCCTATGGCAGAACTCTCGCAATTATCGGCAAAAATCAAATTACTCAGACAGAGCTATGGCCTCACACAAGAGCAGTTGGCTGAGCGGCTCTGGACCACCAAATCAGTCATCAGCTCCTACGAGACAGGAGCCAGACAACCCACTTACCAAAACCTGATCAAACTGGCGACCACCTTCCGCGTCTCTACCGACTGGCTGCTGGGGATCAATGAAGACGTGCGCGTCTCCTCGACCAACCTGACCGAGAGCCAGATCGAGGCAGTCAACCACATCGTCATCGAACTGCAAAAAGCCAACGGCACGCTGTAACTGCACAAAACAGTCAGCGCGCCGTGCGCCCGGCCGTTTTGGCGGAGCGCCCAGACCAGCAGATAGCCCACCGTTTCGCCTCCTATATAAAGGGGCGACCAAAAAGAGAGCTGCCTCGGCAGCTCTCTTTTTCCTGTCTCTTTCCCGCCGCAACTATCTCCCCAGCAGCAGATGCACCAGCAGCGCACTGCACACAAAGCCGGTCATGTCGGCCGACAGCGCCGACGGCAGCGTGTGCCGTGTCTTTTTGATGCCGATCGCCCCGTAGTACAGCGCCAATGTGTAAAAAGTAGTCTCGGTAGAGCCCATCAGCACGCTGGCCACCCGGCCGATGGTCCCGTCGGGCCCAAAGTTCTGCAGGATATCCTGAAAGATGACCATAGCTCCGCTGCCCGATATAGGGCGCAGCAGCGCCAGCGGCAGCACCTGCTTGGGCAGACCCAGCAGCTCTGCCAGCGGGGCCAGCCCCTCCGTCAGCAGATCCAGCCCGCCCGAGGCCTTGAACATCCCCACCGCCGTCATCAGCGCCACCAGCGAAGGCAGTATCTTTAAGATCACCTTCATGTTCTCACCGGCGCCCTCTACAAAGCAGTCGAACACCGGCACGCCCCGGTACAGCCCGTACAGTATAAAACCCACCAGCAAACAGGGCACCGCATAGCCGGTCATCGCCGCCTCCTGTGCAGCGCGCAGCCCAGCTTGGCCACCGTCAGCCCCACCGTCACCGACAAGATCGACGCCAGCCACACGCAGGGCAGTATCTCCATCGGAGCCTGGCTGCCGGCCTTTAACCGCAGTGTAGCGGTAGTGGTGGGGATGAGTTGCAGCGAGGCGGTGTTGAGCACCACGAATAAGATCATGTTGTCGGTGGCCGTCTCGGGGTCGGGGTTCTCTTTTTGCAGCTGGGTCATCGCCGCCAGGCCCAGAGGTGTGGCGGCGTTGCCCAGCCCCAGCAAGTTGGCCATCAGGTTCATGGCGATGGCGGCAAACGCCGCGCTGCCCCGCCGCAGCCCGTGAAAGATCCTGCCCAAAAGCGGGTACAAAAGCCCCGATATCTTCTCCGACAGGCCCGACTTCTCGGCGATCTTCATCACCCCGCCCCACAGGCACAGCCCGCCTAAAAGCGTGGCCGACAGCTCCACCGCCTTCAGGCACTCGCCCAGCGCCGCGGTGCTCACCGCATCGATGCGGCCGGTCAGTGCGCCAAAGATCACCGACAGCACCACCAGCCCCGACCAGATATAGGTCATCATGGCAGCCACCTCCTGGGCTATACTTATGCGCCGCGCCCAGCCGTCATGATTTCTTCCAAAATTTTACTTGTAATATTTGACAAATCGACGTAAGACTACTATAATATACTAGAAATTACGGATCAGAACAAAATATCCGTATTCTCCCCAACCATCCACGCGAAACGGAGGACAAACATGAAATCTACAGGTATAATCAGAGAAATGGACGAACTTGGCCGCATTGTCATCCCCAAAGAACTCCGCCGCACCCTGTCTATGGAAAAGGGCTCTCACATCGAGATCTTTACCGATAAAGATATGATCTGTCTCAAAAAGGCGGGCAACGGCTGTGTGTTCTGCGGCAAAGAGAGCGAGCACCTCACCAGCTACATGGGCAAATACGTGTGCGCCGACTGCGCCAAGAACCTCAGCTCCGGCAAATAGTTTTCCCCACCGCCCAAAACGGGATTTGGTAGGTCCTGTATTCGGCGCCAAGACAAATAAAATACGAGCTGGCAAGCACACCGCTTAGCCAGCTCGTTTTTTATGCTCTCTACTTGCCTGCCGCCCGGTTTCCCCGGTAGTCGGCAAAATCGGTGCTGTACAGGTAACAGCGGGCATACAGGGTACATACGGTAAAATAGTGGGGCACTGCGTAGAGGATGGGGATGATGAATATACAGGACAAAAACCACGGAAAAAACGACAGGTCCAGCATCATGATCTCGCCCCGATGGCCGCGCATCTGCCGCACCGATATGAAAAAGGCCTGCCGCACCGTCACCTCCGGGTGCGATACCACAATGTACTTGGCCAAAAAGTAGCGGCGCAAAAAGCAGTACAGCAGCGGCACCGTAAAGATAAACAGCAGCACCGACAGCATCAGCGCCACCGAACCCACGGCGATCATCCAACTGCTGCTGGCTGCCAGGTAACCGCGGTAGCCAAAAAACAGCAGCAGGCCCGACGGCAGCATAAACAGCACCGTGTACAGCGCACAGCGGGCCCAAATGTTCACCGTGTACCACAGCGAGCGGCCAAACATCCTCAGCGAGCTGAACTGGCTGAACATCTCCCACACCGGGGTGTTGGGGTAGCAGGCGGCGTTCCAGTACCAGCTCACCTGCCCCATATAGATGGGGCTGAGCACAAAAAAGCGCAGCACCGCAATGAGCAGGATGATCAGCAGGCTCAGCTGCACCACCCTCGACGACAGGTCGATGTGCGGCTGGGCCAGCAGGCTCTCAAAGCCCAGCACCCCCAGTGTCACCGCGCAAAGCCGCTCGATAGCCCAGAAGAATAGGACCACCGCCACCACCATAAAGGCGATAGCCAGCGCCTTGCCGATCTGGTGGCGCAGTATTTTTTTGGAGTCGCGTTTGAGCTGTTGTCGCAAAGTCCGGTCCTCCCCGATCAGTATTCTATGCCCCTGCGAGCGGCTATGCCCTGCTCGTAGGGGTGTTTTTTGCACTGGATGTCCGACAGGTAATCGCACCGCTCTACCAGCTCCGCCGGCGCCCCGCGCCCAGTCAGCACCAGCTCACAGCCCGGCGCCCGCCCGTCGATGAGCGCACACACCTGGTCCAGTTTTACCGTGCCCAGCGCCAGCGCAGCCATGATCTCGTCGCACACCACCAGGTCATAGTCGGCCGCCGCCGCAACAGCGCCAGCCAGCGCCCGCTGCTGGGCAGTGCGGCACCGCTCCTTTTCCGCCTCGGTCATGGCGGCAAAAAATTTGGCCTGCTGGGGCGGGATATCCACCGTGGCCCCCAGTGCCCGCAGCTGGCTTATCTCGGCTGAGCTGCCGTCTTTTAAAAACTGGGTGAAGTACACCCGCTTACCGGCCCCCAGCGCCCGCACGCACAGCCCCACCGCCGCCGTTGTCTTGCCTTTACCGGTGCCGGTATAGATGTGCACCAGCCCCTGCTGGGCGCCCATCAGCCGTCGTCCTCCGGCATGTATTTGGCCGCCGCCAGCGCCCCGCGGGCGTCTTCGGCCCCATGGGGCATGATGCCGATGATCTCAAAGGCCCGGGCCGACTGCCACAGCTGCGGGGTGATGAGGATGGTGTAGCCGTAGCCGTTGTCGGCCATCCACTCCACGTGGTTTTTCTTGGGGTAGCCGTAAGCCGCCAGCAGGCCCATGATCACCCCGCCGTGGGTCACCACCGCCGCCTGGGTGTTGCCCGCACGCATCATGTCGCTGATGATAAGGTCCAGCCCCTCGCCGCAGCGGCGGGCAAAGTCGGCCAGGCTCTCGCCGCCGGGTATCTGCACCTGGTCGTCGCCGGTGGCAAAAGAGCGAAAAGCCGGGTCGTTTTGCAGCTGGGCGATCGTCTTGCCCTCAAAGTCGCCAAAATCCATCTCGGCGATCTGCTCTACCTCGGCGATATTTTTCATCTCCGGGTACAGGAGCGCCGCCGTCTGCCGGCAGCGGGTCATGGGGCTTATATACAGCTTGCCCACGCCGGGATAATCATACCGCTGCCTGAGCGCGATGAGCGCCTGCACCCCCTGCGGACACAGCGGCGAGTCGGTGCGGCGGCCCACATACTGGCCGCGGATGTTGCCTTCAGTAAGTCCATGACGGATGAAATGTATCTTGTAAGTTTTCATAAAATCTCCTGGTCTCCTATGTTTGCTCTACTAAAATCCTGGGAATGTGTTTTAAAATTGCACGAACTGCCTTTACAAAAGGTTTTTCGTGCTATATAATTTACATTATGTAAAAAAGGGGGAGGTTTTGACGATGAATGCCGATTTTCACCGGATCCTGACTCTGCTGCGCAAAGAAAAAGGCGTCAGTCAGAAGCAGGTCGCAGCCAGTCTGGGCATTTCTCAGGCGTTGCTGTCACACTATGAAAAAGGCATTCGCGAGTGCGGGCTCGAATTTGTCGTCAAGGTAGCCGACTACTACGGCGTCTCCTGCGACTACCTGCTGGGCCGCTCGCCCGACCGGGCCGGCCTCACCCTCAGCGTAGAGGATATACCCGACAGCGATGAGCCGGGCAAGCAAAATATCATGCAGCACGGCAGCATCATGCCGGTGCTCAACAAAAAGCTCATCACCAACTCGCTGCACATCGTGTTCGATATGCTGGCCAAAGGCGGCAACGCCTCACTCACCAAAGAGGTCTCCAGCTACATCATGGTGGCGGTGTACAAGATGTTCCGCAAGCTCTACGGCCTCACCCCCAAAAACCAGAGCACCATGTTCTCGGTCTCCAAGGTGCGCTACAGTCAGCTGTGCGACGCCGCCATGCACGAGAGCGTGGCCGATATCGACTGCCTGGACCAAAACGTCGATCTGGGGGACATGAGACCGCTGGAGGACCGCGACGACTTCGAGCTCACCACCCAGTCGCTGGCCGAGAATTATCCGCTCTTTTACTCCTCTTTGCAAAACCTGATCTCCAACGTCGAGGATACACTGGGCAAAGACAGCGGCAAAAAGTAGGGCCGCGCTCCGCCAAGTAGGAGCATGCCCAATATCTGGGTCTGTCACCTATATATAGTACCATTTTTTCACTCTAAAGAAAACGGCTTTTTCATATTTTTAACGGCGTGTACATATACTTAGCGGCAGCCGCCGCCCGGGTCCACCGGCAGCCCAGAGGGGTGTCTTGCCCAACAACCGCCCAACAGCAGCGGCCGGTTTTGCACACCGTCAAAAAAATGCACAGCGATCGCGTCGCCAGGGGCATCCCGCAGCGGGTGTCTCTTTTTTTGTGCCGCGGCCGCTGCCAGCCGTCTGGCGCCCGGCGCGCCGGACCACACTATACTATCATATACAGGGGGCGATCTTTCTTGCAGGAACAACACAAAAAATATGGTCTGGTCACCGCCGTCGCCGTGATCGTCGGCACCGTGATCGGCTCGGGCATCTTTTTTAAGAGCGACGATATACTGGTACTCACCGGCGGCAACATCCTGCTCGGGGCGGCAGCGTTCTGCGTGGCGGCGTTTGCCATCGTCTTTGGCAGTCTGGCCTTCTCCGAGCTGGCCGCGCTCACCGATAAGCCCGGCGGGCTCATCACCTACGCCGACGAGTTCTCCACCTCTAGGGCGGCCTGTGTGGTGGGTTGGTTCCAGACCTTTATCTACTACCCCAGCCTCATCGCTGTGGTGTCCTGGGTGGTGGGGGTATACACCGGCCTGCTGTTCGGGCTCGCTCTGCCACTGGAGGGGCAAATGCTCATCGGCTTTGGTTTCTGTGCCGTCTGTTATCTCTACAACACCTTCTCCCCCCGCTTTGGCGGCATTTTTCAGCGCTTTTCCACCGTGGCCAAGCTGCTGCCGCTCATCGCCTTTGCCCTGATCGGGGTCATCTTCGGCGATCCCACCACCATCATCCCCGCCGGTACCGGCCGCAGCCTGGCCAGCTTTAGCTGGCTGGCAGCGCTGGCCCCTATCGCCTTTTCTTTTGACGGGTGGATCGTAGCCACCTCTATCGCCCACGAGATACGCGACTCCAAGCGCAATCTGCGCCGGGCGCTGGTCATGGGCCCGCTGTTCATCCTGCTTGCCTACCTGCTGTACTTTGTGGGGGTCTCTACCCTGTTGGGGCCCGAACAGGTCATGGCCATGGGCGATGCCCACATCGACCAGCTGGCTATTCAGGTGCTGGGCAAGACCGGTTCCAAGCTGGTGCTGATCTTTGTCATCATCTCGGTCATGGGTACCGTCAACGGCCTCACGCTGGGCAGCATCCGCATGCCCTATGCGCTCTCGCTGCGAGGCATGGTCCCCGGCGCCACCAAACTGCAGCAGGTCAGCAAAAAGTTCGATATGCCCCTGCGCTCGGGACTGATGGCGTTTTTGCTGGCCAGCGGCTGGTTCCTGCTGCACTATCTCACCCAAAAATTCGGTCTGCTGCCCAACTCCGACGTGTCCGAGGTACCGGTGGCCATCAGTTACCTGCTGTACGTCTTCTTCTACGGCAAAGTCATCTCGCTGCACCGGTCCGGGCGCATCCCCGGCAAAATACGGGGCGTACTGGTACCGCTGCTGGCCAGCCTGGGCTCGCTCATCATTCTCTACGGCGGCGCACAAAACCCGGCTTTCTTCCCCTACGCGCTGCTCTGTGCACTGCTGCTGGGCGGCGGCCTGCTCTACTACACCCGCCGGGCCACCCGGTCTTAAAAGGATAGGCCCCACCACCCATGGCAGCTATCCGGGAATAGCCGCCCGCATCCGCTTTAAACAGGCCGTGTCCCCCCTACCTTATAAGTATCCGTCATGAAACAAAAATACAGGCCAGCGCCCAGACTGCGCTGGCTTTTTTGTTGCCCGTATTCCAAACGATACTGCCCCTCGAATACAAAAAGATGGCGCTCTCGTCCCCACCGTTCCTTTTTTGTCCCTCTTTCCCCACTGCACATTTTTGCGTGTCAACCACATCGAGACCTGAGCTGGGCGCACTGATCGACCTACTCCTCCAAAACAGATAGCCGTTGTTCGGCGTTCTTATGTTTTTCTGCCTTAGGAGTTATCTTCTCATCTTTAAGCCACCGCCCCACCGGACCCCGCCACGGTCGATGCGTAAACGCCCCATATTTTTGCAAGCTATACACCGGTGCGCCCCACACGCCCCATGCATAGAGCATAGGGCACAGATAAATACTCTCCACGCTGATCCCTTTTGCGATTTTGACCGCGCGCGTTTTGCGGCAAAACGCAGATGTGTATTCTGCGATCTGCCGCGCATGCTATCTTGAGCCACCGTCTGTCAGGAGGATAAACACCATGTATACGGTCCCACCTTACCGCAATTCCCATAAGTTCACTCTGCTCACAGGATTTCTGCCGCTCTGATCGCTGATAGAGCGCCAATAGGCGCAGTTCATATCAGCCCCAAATCAGCTTCGGATCACTTCCAGACCAACTCTAGCTCCCTGGACCGACCTAAGACCAGCCTAAGACCGGCCTAAAACCCAAAAACCGACCCTGCTCAACTCCAGACCATTTCCAGGCCGGTTCATATGCCCCAGACGCACTAATTTCTCAAGATCGCTCGGTCCTATCTCTGTTCCAGCCCAAAACAGCCGCTGTCTTCTCAAAGGGCGGTCCTATTTTCACACCGTCTCTCCCCGCTTGTCTGGCGGCCGGCCATCAGGCGGCGCAGCACAACATTTTCAGCTTGCAAACAAAAAACCGTTTCGGTGCCTGCACCTCTTTGGGGTGTATCGTGTATGAACAGCTGTCACCGGGAAAAACTAACGGAGCGCAATATCTGTACTGTTTTTAAATGGCAAGATACGCATGGGGTCCACACCATCCGATATCTATAATACTGCCCCAGTTCAAAACAGAAAACAGCGCTCCCTGCCGGCATTTCCTGCCCTTGTTCCCGCTCGTTCTACCACGCCCCCGCGCTTTGCCCGGCACAGCGGCCCCCCATCTTGCCGGTCGATCGGATATTAGGCCCAAGACCTACCGGCTCAATATTCCAACTGCCAAGATATCCGTGTGTATCTCCCTGCGCTGATACTCCCCCGGCGGTTCGGCAAGTTTTACCCGTCTCGGCATGGTTTTGGCCCCCGCACCTGAATATCCTCTGCGTATACCGCAGTTCTCCGCACCAAAAACGCCGGTCTTCCTTTGGGGCTCACTATTTTAGGGCACAAAAAAAGAGCAGCGGCATAAAAGCCACTGCTCTCTCATGTACCCTATACCGGGCACCTTCTGTGCGTTTTGCTTACTGAGCGTCGACCTCAGCCATGTGAGAGATCAGCTTCAGCACTTTGTTGGAGTAGCCCCACTCGTTGTCGTACCAGGAGACCAGCTTTACGAAAGTATCGTTGAGCATGATGCCGGCCTTGGCGTCGAAGATGGAGGTTCTGGGGTCGCCGTAGAAGTCGGAAGAGACAACAGCGTCCTCGGTGTAGCCCAGTACGCCGTTCAGATAGGTCTCAGAGGCCTCTTTCATCTTGGCGCAGATGTCCTCGTAGGTAGCGGGCTTGGCCAGTTTAACGGTCAGGTCAACAACAGATACATCCAGGGTGGGAACACGCATGGACATACCGGTCAGTTTGCCGGCCAGGTCGGGGATGACCAGAGCGGTCGCTTTGGCAGCGCCGGTCGAAGAGGGGATGATGTTGCCGGCAGCAGCACGGCCACCTCTCCAGTCTTTCTTGGAGGGGCCATCAACGGTCTTCTGGGTACCGGTGGTGGAGTGAACGGTGGTCATCAGGCCCTCAACGATACCGTAGTTGTCGTTGATGACTTTGGCGATGGGAGCCAGGCAGTTGGTGGTGCAGGAGGCGTTGGAGACGACCATCATGTCTTTGGTGTAGGTCTCGAGGTTTACACCGCAAACAAAAGTCGGGGTCTCTTTGTCCTTGGCAGGAGCGGAGATGACAACTTTCTTGGCGCCAGCTTTGATGTGGGCAGAAGCCTTCTCGGTGGTGCAGAACACGCCGGTAGACTCTACCACGTAGTCGGCACCGCACTCGCCCCAGGGAATGTTGGCGGGATCCATCTCAGCGTAGAATTTGATCTCTTTGCCGTTGACGACGATGGCGTCATCGGTGTAGCTGATCTCGCCTTTGTACTGGCCGTGGACCGTGTCGTAGCGCAGCATGTAAGCGCAGTAGTCGGGGGTCATGAACGGGTCGTTGATGCCCACGAACTCGTAGTCGGGATTGTCCAAACCGGCACGGAAGACCAGTCTGCCGATGCGGCCAAAGCCATTGATACCAATTTTGATAGCCATAGGGATAGCCTCCTATTTATTATAGTCTATCTGTATTTTATAACAAAAAGCTATCTATAGCAAGAGTTTGTCAGGAATTTAACCAGAAGTTTTCACACAATTCAAAAATTCACTTTTTCCCCACCCGGGTCCTTGGTACCAATTTCAGTAAGATCTGCTGCCAGTATTTGCATTGGCACAAAAACCATAGTATACTATATGAAAACAAGTCGAAATTTGTCGAATTACGGTAGGTTCTAAATGGAAATCTGTAATGAAACCCAATACCTGGCGGCGGCGCAGTCCATCTTCGAGCACGCCCACCTGCCGGTGCTCGTGTGCGATAAAAAAATGCTCATCCTCTGGCACAACAGCTGTGCCGAGGTCTATATCCACGGTCTCACCGGCTACCCCAGTGCCGCCGGTCTTTTGCCCACCGGCGATCTCGGCAGTATTCTTGCGCAGCTGCAAAAGGGGCTGGACGTCTATCTGCCGTCCCCGCAGCTGCCGGCCGGCGGCAGCCCGCTGCAGCTGCACCTGATCCCGGTACTAGGCGCCCAGGGCCAGCTGCAGCTGGTCACGCTCATGCTGCCGGTGGCCAGCAGCTCCCTCACCGAGGGCTCCCGCCGGCAGATCGACCGGGTCAGCACCGCTTTTTCGGCCGCCAGCCGCACCAACCTCACCGCCATCTTCTCGGCCCTCTCGCCCCTGGCCCGCAAGTTCGAGGAGTACGCCGACTACGAGGGGCAAAAAATGCTCGACCAGATCAACCGCAGCGCCTATCGCCTGCTGCGGCTGGGGAAAAATATCGAGCAGGCCTCGCAGCTGCTGACCGGGGCCTATCAGCTGCAGCTGCGCCCGGTAGAGATGTCCCGCCTGCTGCAAGACCTCTGTCAGGGGGCGGCCACCGTGCTGCGGCAGAGCCCTGTACCGCTCACCTACCAGATCGATTTTAAGCAGCTGTTCATGCTCATCGACCAGCAGCTGCTCGTCGGGTGCATCACCAACCTGCTCTCCAACGCCTTTCTCTATTCCAGCGACCAAAACACCGTGCACCTGCACGCCCAGGTGGTGCGCGATGCTCTGCACATCTCGGTGCGCGACCGCGGCGCCGGTATCCCGGCCGAGGTGCTGCCCCGGGTGTTCGACCCCTACTACTCCTACCGCGACCCCGAGCTGGGTTTCGTGCAGGCGGCCGGTCTGGGCCTCACCATCTGCCGTCAGGCGGTCCAGGCCATGGGCGGCCAGATCTTTCTCACCAGTACCCCCGGCGACGGCACGACCGTGCGCTTTTCACTGCCCATCACCCCGCCGCAGCCGGGCCTTTCCTCGCCGGCGGCAGAGGACTTTATCGGCAACCGCTACTCCAGCCTGTATGTCGATCTGGCCGATGTCTGCACCTTCCCCTACCTGTAAGTATACCGTTTCTGTACGGCCGCCAAAAAGGCGGGCAGCTCACTGCGAGCTGCCCGCCTTTTTTTGCGCTATCGGCGCAGGCGCCGGGGGGCACTGCCCGCCCGCCGCGGCCGGTACACGTAGCTCCCCTTTTCCGGCGAGCGGTGTTCGTCTTTTGCGTCCTCTTCCTCTGGCCGCTGGCCGCCGTGCCGGGGCCCCACCCGCTCCATCGAGCGGTCAAACGCCCCCATATACCACAGAGTAACGGCCAGCACCGCCGCCAAAAACAGCAGATGCGTGGCCAGTGACAGCATCGCCGGCAGCTCAAACGGGCCGCCGTTTAACATCTGCCGCACCAAGTTGGGCAGATAGGCCACAGCGCCCAGCACCAGCGTGCGCCACCCCCAGCTGATGGCCGCCCGCGCCCGGCGGGCGGTAAACTCGCCGGTAAAGGTGTAGCACACCTGCAAAAACAGAAAGCTGCCAGCACAGCTGGTCAAAAAGTCCAGCACCCGCTGCGGCAGGTACGGCGATACCGCCTTGCCGGCAATGAGCAGCACCAGGCTAAACCCGGTCCACACCACCACCAGCAGCACCGCCGGCGACAGCCCACCGGGCCCGCCGCGGCCGATAAACTGGCCGGCCCCCAGCAGTCCCACGCCCATCAGGGCGCCAAATAGGCTGTACCCCAGCTGCCCGATAGACACGTACCCCTGCACAAATTGCAGCAGCACCGAGGCGATGCCCACAGCAATGGCCAGCACGCCGCACAGCTTCACCGCGCCCCCCAGTGCCCGTGCGGGCCGGGGGCGGCTGTCAAAGTGCCCCCGGCCCAGCAGCACCGCCAGCAGCGACACCGCTACCAACACTGCCAACAGCGCCCCGTAGAGCAGCAGCACCTCTTTTCTCTCAAAAGATACCATGCCTTTTTGGCCCAGTACCAGGTAACCGACGGGGAACCCCACCGTCAAAATAGCGAGCAGCGCCGCGACGAGCCGTTTCATAAAGTATATCCCCTATCTATTTTCTATGGGAACATACGCGCGTTTTTCACTGAGCGCCTTGTATGCGGGCCTCATGATACGGCCGCCGAACATCAGCTCCTCCAGGCGGTGCGCACACCAGCCCGGCATTCTGGACGCCGCGAACAGCGGGGTAAACAGGTCCTCCGGTATCCCAAGCGTCTTGAATACCAGTCCCGAATACAAGTCTACATTGGCACACAAATTCTTGTCAATACCCTTGAGCTCGCCAAATACCACCGGCGTCAGCTCCTCCACCTTCTGCAGCAGTCGCAGGTCGTCGCCAAAACCCTTCTCCACCGCCAGCTTCTCGGCGTGCGTCTTCAGTATCTGGGCGCGGGGGTCGCTCTTGGTGTACACCGCGTGGCCGATTCCGTAGATGAGCCCGCTCTTATCGCCGGCCTCTCTGCGGATGAGTTTGGCCAAAAAGTCTTTGATCTGCCCGTCGTCGCCATAGTCGGCGATCCCCTCTTTCATGTACTCCAGCATCTCCACCACCTTGATGTTGGCGCCGCCGTGGCGAAAGCCCTTCAGCGACCCCACCGCCGCCGAGATGGCTGCGTAGGTGTCGGTGCCCGAGGAGGAAAGTACCCGGCAGGCAAAGGTGGAGTTGTTGCCGCCGCCGTGCTCGGCCATCAAGATCATGCACAGGTCCAGCAGCTTGGCCTCCTCCTCGGTAAAGCGCTTGTCGGGGCGGATGGTGCGCATAATGGTCTGCGCCGTCGACATGCCGCGCTTGGGCATGTGGAAGTACATGCTTTTCTTGTCGTACTGCCGCCGCTTTACCTGGTAGGCATTGGTGATGATGGTGGGGGTGCAGGCGATGAGCTCGATGCATTGGCGCATCACATTTTCCATGCTCACGTCATCGGCGTTGTCGTCGTAGGAGTACATGGCCAGTATACTGCGGGCCAATTTATTCATCACGTTGGGCGACGGGGCCTTCATGATCATGTCCTCTACAAAATACGGCGGCAGGTCGCGAAAGTCGGCCAGCGTGTCGCAAAATCCCTCCAGCTGGCGGGCAGTGGGCAAAATGCCAAACAGAAGCAGATAGCTCAGCTCTTCAAACCCGTAGCGGTCCTGCGCCAAAATGCCCTGCACAAAATCCTCCAGATCGATACCGCGGTAGTACAGCTTGCCCTCGGCCGGGGTCTTTACCCCGTCTACCATATCGTAGCCCACCACGTCGCAGATCAGCGTCAGGCCGGCCAGCACGCCGGTGTTGTCGGCGTTGCGCAGGCCGCGCTTTACCCCCAGCTTCTCGCAGTCCGAGGGGTCGATGAAGTTATACTTGCGAAACTGCTCACATAGTCTATTGATAGCCTGCTGTTTCTCGTAGGACATGTGTAATGCCATGTAGATGCACCTGCTTTCTTAAATGTCGCGAAAGGCCCCGGGCCTTCCAGCAGCCCAAAAGGCGGCCATTTATGTGAATTTCAGGTCCAAAAAGGCCCGAATTCATCGTTTGTTAACATTTGCAGCCGCTGCCGGGCAGCGGCTGGTCAGCACCGGGCGGGGCTGTTCCCCTTTTTAGAATGTACCTATTCTACTCTGGCCCCCGGCAAAAGTCAATAAAAAACTAGCAAAATTTGAAATTTGTACATATCTTCATTTCAAATAATCGCCGATAAATAGGTTATTTCCCAAATAACAAACGAAAATATGAATTATCAAAAACAAAAAATTTCATTTTAAAGGAAGTGGAGCCTCATGCGATTAAAATTGTCCGTCCTCATCATCTTCGCGCTGGTCACATTCGGCACCCCATTCGCCGTATTTTTGGCGCAAAAAGACACCTCCTCCCCCGCCCCCCCACAGACCAGCAGCGCCACCAGCGGCGCCGCCGACAAAGGCCTGCAAAAGAGCCACACCATTAAAGTTTTAGACGGCTCTACCGGGCAGGTACAGGAGCTGGCCCTGCGCGATTACCTGTACGGGGCGGTGGCTGCCGAAATGCCCCCCAACTTTAGCCAGGAGGCGCTCAAGGCCCAGGCGATCGCCTGCTCCACCTACGCCGTGCGCCTCAAGCAGCAGGCCGCGACCAGCCCCAACGCCGACCTAAAAGGAGCCGATATCTCGGTCGACTCCAAGGTGCACCAGGGCTATGTGAGCACCGACGAGATGAAGAAGATGTGGGGAGACAACTTCGATACCTATTTTGCCCTCATCAAAGATGCTGTCGACCCGGTGGCCGACCAGGTGCTCACTTATGAAGGAGCTCCCATCATCTCGGCCTACCACTCCATCTCGCCGGGCAAGACCGAGGCTGCCGCCGACATCTGGGGGCAGGAGGTCCCCTACCTGGTCTCGGTCGACAGCCCCGGTGACGCGCTGGCCCCCGACTACGAGACCAAAGAGGTATTTACCGCCGCCGTGGTAAAAGAGAACCTGCTCACCGCCTTTTCAGATATCGCCTTCACCGAGGACCCGGCTGGCTGGTTTACCGACCCAGCTGCCACCGCCGCCGGCAGTGTCAAAACTATTAAGGTCTGCGGCAAAGAACTCACCGGCGACGATATCCGAACGGCGCTCAACCTGCGCTGCGCTGCCTTTACAGTAGCTTTTGCCGACGGAAACTTCACCTTTACCGTAAAGGGTTATGGTCACGGTGTGGGTATGAGCCAGTATGGGGCCGACTACATGGGCCGGCAGGGTTCAAGCTACCAGGATATTCTGGCTCACTATTTTCCCAATACTTCGGTTGAACCTATTGACAACTTTCTCTAAATAGATTATTATATGCACAGATGAACAGCTGTTCATGTGTGCATATTTTCATTTCACCGTGAACGGCCCTCATATAAGCTGCAGGCATGCTGCTTGCCCCGCAGCCGAGAAAGGCGGTCACACCATGACAGAAAACCAGTCTCAACACGATATCCCCACCGACACCGACGAGATGTGTCAGGAGCCCCACAAACACACCTGTCTGGTATCTAGAGCGAAGGCCCACATATTGGAAAATGACAAGCTGGACCCGCTCTGCGATATCTTTAAAGTCCTGTCCGATCCCACCCGCATGCGCATTATCTTGGCGCTGGTCGATACCGAGATGTGTGTCTGCGATCTGGCCGACGTAGCCGAATCGAGTCAGTCGAACATCTCGCATCAGCTGCGGCAGATGCGGCAGACCGGTATCGTAAAGTCCCGCAAAGAGGGAAAATCGGTGTTTTACTCACTGGATGACGACCACATCAAGACCATCATCGTTCAGGCCGTAAACCACGTGGCCCACATGCGCTGATATAGCGCTTTTATCCGAAAGGAGGACACCATGAAGACCAGACTTTCCATACAGGGACTGAGCTGCTCCCACTGCGCCATGAAGATCGAAGAAAAGCTGGAGCACTCGAACAAATTCGACAGTATAGCGCTGCTGTTTGCTACCGGCGTGCTCCTCATAGAAAACGATCATCCGGTCACCGATCAAGAACTGTCCTATATCCAGCAGGTGTGCGACGACATCGAGCCCGGCACCGTCATCAGCCGAGCCACCGGCAACACCACTGCCCCAGATGCGACCCCGGCAGCCCACGCAAACGGCGACAGCTGCGAATGTGATCATGAGCACCATCACGAGCACGGCGACAGCTGCGGGTGCGGCCTTGAGCACCACCACGAACACGGCGACAGCTGCGGGTGCGACCATGAGCACCATCACGAACACGGCGACAGCTGTGGGTGCGACCACGAGCACCACCACAAGCACGGCGACAGCTGCGGGTGCGGTCATGAGCACCACCACGAACACGGCGACAGCTGCGGGTGTGGCCATGAGCACACAGATGAGCCGGCAGCCCCCATCGATCCAAAGGCTTTTGCCGGCAGTCAAAAGCTCTATTTTACCGGTCTCTCCTGCTCCCACTGCGCCATGAAGATCGAGGAGAAGCTGCAGCAGTCGGGCAAATTCCAGCGGGCGGCGGTCTCGTTTGCCAGCGGGACCATCCTCATCAAAAATGATCACCCGCTCACCGACAGCGAAGTCGCATTCATCGCCCAGGTATGTGACGATATAGAACCCGGCACCCATATCAGCCGTATACCTGCCGATACGGTAACCGTCTCTGCTGAAAGTGCCTCTCCATCTGCCCGCAAATCAGTCTCTAAAGCCGAAAAGAAACGTCCATTCGTGTTGCTTATCGCCTCTGTGGCGCTGGCAGTGGCCGGCCTTATCACCTCCAAGCTGCTCGATATCAACTGGTTGCCGCCGGTATTGTTCGTGCTCTCCTGTGTGCTTTCCAGCTACGATGTGTGGTACCGGGGCATTACCGGCATCGCCAAAAAGCGGGTGGATGAGAACCTGCTGGTGACCATCGCCATCATCGCCTCTTTCTTTATCGGCGAATTTCCCGAGGCAGCTATGGTCGCCCTGCTATTTAAGATCAGCCTGTTTTTAGAGGATAAAGCCGTGGGCGCTACCCGCAAAAACATCAGCGCCATCACCAACATCCAGCCCGACTCGGCCAAAGTGCTGCTGCCCGATGGCAGTACCCGCCAACTGCGGGCCGAAGAGGTGCAGGTGGGCCAAACTATCGTCATCAGCCCGTCTGAGCGCATCCCGCTGGACTGCACGGTGTTAGAAGGCAACACAGCCACCGACAATTCGGCCATCACCGGTGAGAGCATTCCCGTCAACGTGGGACCCGGCGACAAACTGCTATCGGGGTCTATCAACCTCACTGGGCTCATCAAGGCCACCGTCACCTCCCGCGTGGAGGAGAGCACCGCTGCCAGGATCATCAATCTGGTGGAGGAATCGGCCGCCCAAAAGAGCCACTCGCAAAAATTCATCACCAAATTTGCCGCTGTCTATACACCGGTCATCATCGGCCTGGCTATCTTGGTGGCGATCTTCCCGCCGCTGCTGGGGCTGGGCAGCTGGAAGCAGTGGATCTACACCGCGCTGGTGTTCGTGGTCTCGGCCTGCCCCTGTGCGCTGGTCATCTCGATCCCGCTGGGTTTCTTCTCCGGTATCGGCGCCGCCACCAAGCGCGGGGTGCTCATCAAGGGCGGCAAGCACATCGAAAACCTCTCTAAACTCACCGACGCTGTATTCGATAAGACCGGCACCCTGACCGATGGGCAGCTCAAAGTGACCGGTATCACCGCTTTTGGCGACTTTACTACCGAACAGGTACTGCGCTACAGCGCGCTGGCCGAGAGCTTTTCGGCCCATCCGATCTCCCGCTCTATCGTTGCTCAGTGCCCCGATAAGCCCCAGGAGGAGATCGTCAGCTACCAGGAAGTAGCCGGTAAAGGCGTGCTGGTACAGCTCAAAGAGCATCAGCTGGCTTGCGGTTCCTTAAAGCTGATGGCTGATCAGGATATCCGCGTGCCGCAGGGGGTAGAGGCCAATGTACTGCTGGCCGTTGACGGGCAGCTGGCCGGGGCCATTACCGTGGGCGACGCACTGCGGCCCGACAGCGCCCAGATGGTAGCCGACTTAAAGGCGGCCGGCGTACAGACTGTGACCATGCTCACCGGCGACAGCCAAAAAGCCGCTGCCAAAATTTCGGGCGAATTGGGGCTAGATCGCTACTATGCCGAGCTGCTGCCCCAAGATAAGGTACAGCGCCTGACCGATATCAAAGGTGAGGGCCGTATGGTCGCCTTTGTGGGGGACGGCATCAACGACGCCCCGGTACTGGCTGCCTCTGACGTAGGTGTCGCCATGGGCTTTGGCACCGAGGCCGCTATCGAAGCCGCTGACGTGGTACTGGTCTCTGGCAAACCCAGCTCGCTGGTAACTGCAGTAAAGCTGTCCAAGCGGGTCATGCGCATCATCCAGGCCAACATCGTCTTTGCTCTGGCTGTAAAATTTTTGGTCATCGTACTGTCGCTGTTCTCGCTTTCCACCATTTGGATGGCTGTATTCGCCGATGTGGGCGTAACTGTGCTGTCGGTGCTCAACACCACCCGCCTGCTACTGGGCAAAAAGGGCACCTAACTTCTAAATATCCATGCTATCAATGCCGTATTTTGTGTAAGTAGAGGGGCCGAAACGATCGTGTTTCGGCCCCTCTACCCTGTTTCGTGCACTATACCCGCCTGTAATTGCCAGATAGAAGCTGCGCACTATGCCGATACCCCACAGAATAAACCGCTTTTTCTGTAGGCAAAGAGGCAAAATACGGCGAGAAGTTTTAGAAAAAACTCCAATCTTTTTAGACCCGCGCCTCCATCTACTTGCACCGCTGTCAGACTGTGTTACACTAAAAGAAAAGAGTCTGCTTTTTATATAGTGTGCAGACACAATAAGGAGGATGCTACCTTTGAACGAGAAGAATTTTGTCAAAGACGCAGTTGCCAAACACCAGGCGTCTATTTGGGAGCTGCAAAAAGCTGTGTGGGAGGCTGCCGAACTTGGATATGAAGAAGTAAAATCGGCCGCTGCTTTTTGCCGGTCTTTAAAAGAGGCCGGGTTTACCGTTGAGAGCGGTGTGGCCGAGATCCCCACCGCCTTTATCGGCACCTATGGCAGCGGCAAACCAGTAATTGGCATTTTGGCCGAGTTCGACGCCTTGTCGCAGCTGGGCCAGGAGGCTGCCTGCCCGGTAAAAACGCCTACTCCCGACAACGAAAACGGCCACGGCTGCGGCCACAGCGCACTGGGTGCCGGCGCTTTTGCCGCGGCAGTTGCAGTGAAAGATTATTTGGACGCCACCGGCTGCAGCGGTACCGTGAAACTGTTTGGCTGCCCAGCTGAAGAGACCGGTTACGGCAAGACCTTTATGACCCGCTACGGCTGTTTTGACGGCGTAGACGCGGTGTTCACCTGGCACCCATTTGACAACAATGCCGCCTGGGGCGTGAGCTGCCAGGCGAATATCAACATGGTATTTTCGTTTAAGGGCCGCACTGCGCATGCCGCCGCTGCCCCCCACGACGGCCGCAGCGCGCTAGACAGCTGCGAGATCATGAATGTGGGCGTAAACTACCTGCGCGAGCACGTGATCCCCGATGCCCGGCTGCACTATGCCTATTTGGATGTGGGCGGCAGCTCGCCCAATGTGGTACAGGACCACGCCACGCTCAGCTACTTTATCCGCGCACCCAAGATCGAACAGGTGCGCGAGATCGTAGAGCGGGTGAAAGATATCGCCCGCGGCGCGGCGCTCATCTGCGGCACTGAGACCAGTTGGTACCTGCGTACCGGTGTGAGCAACTACATACCCAACCACACGCTGACCGAGCTGCTCTACAGCGCTATGGAGGAAGTTGGCGCGCCCGCCTTTGACCAGAAAGACTTCGACCTGGCGGCCGCTTTTGGCAAGACTCTGCCCGAAGATGTTAAGCAGAAGACCGCCCAGCTGCTGGTCAAAAAATTCGGACCTGAAAAAGGCGCTCAGCTACAGGCGCAGGGGCTCTCTACCGAGATCGAGCCGCTGGTCATCACCGACATGTGCGCCCCCGGCTCTACCGACGTGGGCGATGTCAGCTATGTAGTGCCCACAGCCCAGGCCATGATCGCCGGTATGGCTTTGGGTACCCCCGGCCACACCTGGCAGATCTCCGGCCAGACCTGCTCTTCTATCGGTCAAAAGGCGGTGGAGAATGCCGGCGAGATCTTGGCGCTGTCGGCCATCAAAGTGCTGCAAGACCCGTCTATCTGCGACAAGGCCAAAGCAGAGCTGCAGGCAGTGACTGGCGGCGAGTACGAGTGCCCCATCCCCGCCGAGGTAAAGCCCCCGGTACCGGAGTGGGTGCCGCAGGCCGCCAAAGAGGCCGGTCTGTAGAGAGACTTTAAAAAATAGTAAAGAGAGCACTGCATGGGGCAGTGCTCTCTTTTTATTGCCGTATTTATGCGGTGAGATGAGCGGAACGGCTGCGGCGCAGGCAGCAAAACAGCAGTACCAGACCCGTGCCCAACAAGATGTGGCCGATACCCGCCACCCCTGAAAGTGCCGCATCAAAAGCCTTGGATAAGGCAACACCCCGCACCTGCACCACACCCCGCCCGAGGAGCGTGACCGCCGTCAGTGGCAGACCGATGTTGTAGAGCCGGTAAAACAGCGCAAAACCCTTTTGTTGGGAAACATCCGTGCTGGCGACAAACAGTGCCACCAACAGAAATAGCAACATTCCCAGCACCAGCAGATGCAGGTGCACAAACGACAGTGCCGTGCGACCGGAAAAGCCGGAAAACTTGGTGAATTCCCGGTAAAATACGCCGCTGGCCAGCCCGGCTACAGCATAAATAAAAGCGGTATTGATGTATTTTTTCACAGTTAGACCTCCATTTCGGGCGGAGCCCGAAAAAAATGTTGCGCGCAATAAACCATACGAATATTGTATATTATAAAGTGCACCTACAAGTCTGTCAACCTGAGCCATTCATGTGTGCTATAATGGGATACAGAAGTCAAAAAAAATATGCAGCTGCCGTTAGGCGCCGTGCTGTATAGCCATTTAAAAGTGGGAGACCGCCCAATGAATATGTTAACAAATTATGAAAACGCCATCAAAAACTTACCTTTGGGGCGAATTTTAACTAAAAAAGAGCTTTTGACCGAGACCTTTTTGCTGGAGCGCAGCGGCCAGGTAGAGATCTATTACGCACCCCACAACGCCTACCAAAACCCCAACGCCAAGATCGTCATCGTGGGCATATGCCCCGGCTGGACCCAGACCGAGATCGCCTTTCGCACCGCCAGGCAGGGATTGGCTGAAAACTGGCCCCAGGAGGAGATCTTAAAAGCCTGTAAAAAAGAGGCGCGCTTTGCCGGTACTATGCGCACCAACCTGATACACATGCTCGACGAGATCGGCCTGCAGGACATTTTGGCGCTGGAAAGCTGTGCACAACTGTTTACCTGTGTAGATGGGCTGCTGCACACTACTTCGCTGCTGCCCTACCCGGTATTTGTACGGGGAAAAAACTATACCGGATACAACCCTTCTATGCGCCAACCGCTGCTGAAAAAATACCTAGATGCATTTTTTACCGCCGAGCTCAATGTGTACCGCGAGCCGGTGCTACTCATTCCCCTGGGCAAAGTAGTGGAAGAAGAAGCCCAGCGCATCATCGGCGAGTTGGGGCGCACCAACATCACCTGCCTGCGGGGGCTGCCCCACCCATCGGGCGCCAATGCCCGCCGCCTGCCGCAGATGCGCGAAAATGGTGCGGACCTGGCTGGGCAGGTACGGCGCTTCGGGCAGAAAGCCTGCCCCGGCCAGGTGCATGCATAAGCTCAACTAAAAAAGAGACGTCGCACTTGGCGATGTCTCTTTTTTGATTGACAGCGCAATGTTTTTACGCGGGAAAAAGTACCGCAGCCGCGCTGTGGACCGGCATGTAAAAAAGCGAGTGCTGTTTTCTGTTTGCTGTTTATTGTGCACTGCACGGGGTCTGTAGCGCACGATTTTATATCGATAAAAAGTTTTTCTTGTGTTTTTTTAATAAGTTCGTATAATATAAAGCGCGTATTGAGATAAGCTGCAATTCAGACGGTAGAAGAGGTAGTTATGCGACAGGAAAATGATCTTGGCAAAGACCCCATCGGCAAGCTGGTGCTGCGCATTGCGCTGCCCAGTATGCTGGCGCAGTTCGTCAACGTTTTATACAGCATCGTCGACCGCATGTACATCGGCAACATTGCCGGAGTGGGAGAGCTGGCCCTGGCCGGGGTGGGTGTGTGCGGCCCGGTGATCACCATGATCGGGTCGGTGGCCTCGCTGGTGGGCATTGGCGGTGCCCCGCTGATGAGCATTCGGCTGGGTGAGGGAAAACAGGCTAAAGCCAAGGCGATACTCGCCAACTGCTTTATGATGCTGTGTGTGCTCTCGCTGGTACTTATGGCGGTGCTGTTTTTGGTAAAGCGGCCGATGCTGCTGTTTTTTGGCGCCAGCAAGGCGACGATCCCCTATGCCGACAGCTATTTTTCAGTGTATATTGCCGGCACGCTGTTTGCTCTGCTGGCCACCGGTATGAGCCAGTTCATCATCTGTCAGGGTTTTGCCAAGATCGCCATGTGCGCGGTGATATTGGGCGCCGTATTAAATATCGTTTTAGACCCGATCTTTATTTTTGCCCTGGATATGGGGGTGGCCGGAGCGGCGATCGCCACCGTTTTGTCGCAGCTGGCCAGCTGCTGTTTTGTGCTCGCCTTTTTATTTGGGCAGCGGCCGATGGTATCTATCAGCTTTGGCGGGTACAGCTGGCAGGTGATACGGCGGGTGCTCGTCATCGGCCTTACACCGTTTGCTATTATAGCTGTGGACAACATGATGATCATTGCCATGAATACAGTTTTGCAGCGGTATGGGGGCGCGGTACAGGGGGATGTTTTGGTGACCTGTGCCACCATCGCCCAGAGTTTTATGCTGGTGGTGACCATGCCTTTGAGCGGGATCAGCGGCGGCACCCAGGCCATTTTGAGCTACAACTACGGGGCACAGCAGATAGACCGGGTGCGAGCGGCACAGCGCAAGATATTTTTACTGTGCCTGACCTATACGGTGTGCATGACGGCGGTAGCTTGGCTGTGCGGACAGTGGTTTGTACGGCTGTTTACCAGCGATGCGGCTGTGGCACAAAAAGCACTGTGGGCTATTCGCGTATGTACGCTATCACTTTTGCCGCTGGGTATTCAGTACGAGATCGTCGACGGGTTTACGGCCATTGGGCAGGTGCGCTTTTCGCTGCCGCTCTCGTTTTGGCGCAAGCTGGTCTATTTTGCCGCCCTGTTTGCGCTGCCCGTTATATGGGGGGCACAGGCGGCGTTTTATGCCGAGCCGATCTCGGACTTTTTTGGGCCGCTGGTGTCTATGATCGTGTATTTGCTGGCCATGAAACGGGTGCTTAAAAAGAGAGAGGCCAAACGCGAAACCGCCCCGGACCCGGTTCGTGTAACGGCAGAGTAAAACAACTCCTGACATAATATACTCAAATCAAACTATCTCTATAAAATTTTATATATACTTTACAAGATTATTCCCATGTGTTAAAGTGTACTTGTCTGCTGGACAGCGGACGGAAAAATATATGCCTGGACAGGCTCTGGAAATAATTGCGTTGTACGATTTTCGAGGGCTAACCTGTGTGTTAGCCCTTTTTATTTTCGGGGCGTTCCACCTGGGAAAAGGAGAGACAAATGCCTATCAAAAAGCCGAGTATTATTATCAAGTTCGATTGTTCGGGGGAACAGACGGTTGGCGAGATCACCAAGATTGTCGGTCTTACCAGAGCCAGATTTTTAATCTCTATTATCGACGCGCTGGACCTAGAGGCCAATCCGCGCTCTGCAAAAACCGGACCGGTTACCGATGCCATACAGGAATCTATTGAAAATGACCCTCGGGTATTTCCATTCAAGACCAAAGGTGTTTTGTTGGCGTCTTCGCGGTACGATCGGCTGGAGAGAAATCGCATAAGGATCACCCCGGAGAGCCCTGAAATAGAAGGGATTTTAGATGGCGGCCACAATACGTTGGCAATTGGCCTGTATATATTAAATAGAGCCATGCAGCATAAAGGAATCCCTTTACCCCGAAACACCAAAACCTGGGATGTGTTTAAAGAGCTGTGGCAAAAAAACCGCGACATTGTTGACGAGTACCTGGATATGTTGCGCCGAGAACCCGATAATGATGCGCTAAACTTTTTCGTACCTATTGAGCTACTGGTTCCCCGGGACGCAGAGGACGGCGGCTGTGTGGAATCATTCAAGAGCGACCTGCTTGAAATTTGCGCGGCGCGAAATAACAATGTGCAGCTGCAGGTATCGGCCAAGGCCAACCAGCGCGGGTATTTTGATACCCTGAAAAGCCTGATGGAGAGCTATGATGCCGACGTGAACCGCCGAATTGAGTGGAAGACAAACGACGGTGGTGAAGTGAAGGTGCAGGACCTCGTTGCACTGGCCTGGATTCCGCTGAGTTTGATCAACCCGGTGAGAGATTGCGACGGCAGAACCGTTGAGCCCGTATCTCCGCAAAAAATATATTCGGCTAAGGGCAGTTGTCTGAGCCAGTTTGAGCGGCTGATGAGCTCGCCTGAAGTTACTCTGGAGGTAGACAGTGACTACAGGCGAGAGCTGTTCAACCCGGAGGTTTTGTCTGCCTTTGAAGTTGCCGTCCAGCTCCCGAAGCTATACGATTACATTTATGAGATGTTTCCCAAATTTTACAATTTTGCCGGTGGGAGTTATGGCCGTATTACTGCGGTAAAGAGATTAAATGAAAACCGCCGTGAAAAAAAGGTGCCGTTTACCGCCAAAACGGTTGAGACACTGAGCCCCGACGGTTTTATTGCCCCACTGGTTTACGGATTGCAGGCACTGATGGAAAACGCCGTTGTCGACGGCCATTCTGTTATTCGTTGGAAGCAGGAGCCGATGGACTTTTTGCGGGCAAACTTAGAAAAAGTTGTGGTATACTACGCCGGTATCTTTAGCATGTGCGACTATGACCCGCAAAAGATCGGCAAAAACGCCCAGAGTTACACGCAGGCACTATCTGGTTATAAGATGACTCTTGCCGGGATACTATAAGCCAGATTTGAATTTAAACCCTTGATAGGCCCTGCGTACTGTGGCTGCGCCCAGAGAAGGCGGAGCCGGTCGGGTATATGGACTTTTATCCGCCAAAAGATACCTTGTGATCTGGCAGTTGCCCGGTGTTGAGATCATAAATGATCTACTTTCATATAGCTAAAAAGCAAAAAGAGAGACAGGCACGCGTCAGGCGTATCGGTCTCTCTTTTTTTACAGCAGTTATAAGATAGAAAAAACCTGCGGTCGCAAAATGCGGACCGCAGGTTTGGCGGAGATGGAGGGATTTGAACCCTCGCGACGGTTTCCCGCCCTACACCCTTAGCAGGGGCGCCTCTTCGACCTCTTGAGTACATCTCCAAAGTCAAAGGAACAGGGGCTATTTTATTAGGATCGGCTGGCGGAGAGGGTGGGATTCGAACCCACGGCTCTTGCGAGTCACTGGTTTTCAAGACCAGCTCCTTAAACCGCTCGGACACCTCTCCATCGCAAGTAACAGACATTATAATAGCATACCGGCATTTTTCTGTCAACTATTTCCGGGGTTTTTTTAAGCGCCTTTGGCCCCCTGTCTATACTCTGCCCAGTTGTGGCGATTTTACACCGCTGCGGTGTCGGACCGCCGTCTGCGCCAAAAGAGAAGAGCCTAAAAGGCTCTTCTCTTTTGGTTCTGGCAGGATCAGAGTGCGGCGTATGCGCGGGCGACCTGAGCGCCCACGACGGCGTTTGCCTTGACCATTTCGGAGAGCTGGACAAAAGAGCGGCCGCCGGTCATCTGCTTGATAGCCCGCAGGATAAACGGTGTGGACTCCTTGCCGCTGACCCCCTGCTGGCGGCACTGCTCGACGGCGCGGGTGATGACCACTTCCATCTCGTCGTAGTCGACGGCGTACGGTGCGGGGATGGGATTGGCGATGAGCAGCCCACCGCTCAGGCCCATAGACCACTTTGTCTTGGCGATACGGGCCGCCTCTTCGGCACTAGCGACAGCATAGTCGAGTGGAAGATGGCTGGTGCGACTGAAAAAGGCCGGGAACTCGCTGGTGCCGTAGCCGATGACCGGCACGCCAAAGGTCTCGAGGTACTCCAGTGTGAGCTTTAGATCGAGGATCGATTTGGCGCCGGAGCTGACGACCGCCACATCGGTGTGAGCCAACTCTTGCAGGTCGGCGGAGATGTCGAAACTCTGGCTGGCGCCACGGTGCACGCCGCCGATACCGCCGGTGACAAAAAAGCGGATACCGGCCATTTTGGCAATGACCATGGTGGCCGACACGGTGGTGGCGCCGGCCCGGCCGATGGCGGCGTAGGTGGGCAGGTCGCGGCGGCTGACCTTGCCGATTTGATTTTCTTTTGTCTGGCACATATAGAGCAGCTCGTCACGGGTGAGGCCCGCGCGCAGCTGGCCATCGATGACCGCAGTGGTCGCCGGCACGGCCCCGGCCCCGCGCACGATCTGCTCGATCTCGAGGGCAAAGGCGGCGTTTTCGGGGCTGGGCATCCCGTGGCTCAGGATGGTGGATTCCAGTGCCACCACCGGCTCGCCGTTTTTGAGGGCGGACTGGACTTCGGTGCTCATTTGCAGATAGCGATTCATGTTTTTCCTCCTTTATTTGTAAAGCGGTGGCTATCTATTACAGCTGGTTACAGCCGGCGCCCGCAGCAGCGCCTGCAGTGCGGTGAGGCTCATGTGCGGGTTGACGGTATCGGGGTGCTGCGTGGCCAGCAGTCCGGCGGCCAGAGCCATATCGAGACACTGCGTCGGCGCGCTTTTTTGGCAGTATCCCCACAGGAGACCGGCGGCAAAGGCATCGCCGGCGCCCACTGCGCTGCGTACCTGTTTGGCTGGCGGCAGATGGCGAAACAGACTGTTTCCAGCGCGGTCGCAGTAGTAACAGCCGCGCGCGCCCAGCGTGACCACCACCGCCTGTACCCCGGCATCTAACAGGCGCTGGGCTGCCAACTGCAGCTGACGGCGATCGCCAACCGGCAGCCCGGTAAGCGCCGCCAGCTCGTAGACATTGGGGGTGACGGTATGCAGACCGTTTAGATAGGGCCGCAGGCGGCGGGCGTTTTGGGTGGAGACCGGGTCCCACAGTACTGGTTTTTGGGGGGCTATTTGCCGGGAGATAACGGCCATGAGTGCCTCGGGAAGGCTGCCGTCACAGACCAGCCAATCGGCGCGCTCGATATCGCGCTGAGCGGCGGTGAGCAGTTCTGGGCCCAGCTGGCGGTAAATGGACAGATCGGAGACTGCCACCAGCATATCGCCCTGCTCGTCGAGCACCACCAGGTGGGTGGCGGTGTGGCACGCCGGCAACACCGCCACCTGCTGGCTATCGATGCCGCGGGCGCGCAAGTCGGCCAGCACAGCGCGGCCATAGAGATCGTCCCCCACCGCTGAGAGCTGCTGCACCCCAGCCCCCAGCAGCGCCAGATTGGCCAGAATATTGTGGGTGACGCCCCCCACCGCGGTGTGTACCTGCCCCATGTTGGAATCGCGCAGGACGGGGCTGCTGTGCGGGCGCCCGCTGACATCGACGTTGGCAGCCCCGATACCCAGTATGTAACTCGCTGTGCTCACTGTGCTCACTATGCTCACTATGCTCTCCCCTTTACTGTACGGTGTAGTGCAGGCCGTCGGCCATGGCCAGCGGCGACCAGCTGTCACCCAGGCCCGGGCGATCGGGCGGCAAAAACGCCCCCTGTACCGGCGACGCCGGGTGCAGGGTGAGCGCCCTGTTTTGAGGGCGCTCTTGCAGGATGTGGTGCTCGTGGACCAAAAAGTTTGGCAGCGCTGCCTCTAGCTGGAGGGCGGCGGCGGTGGAGAGACCGGTGCCGCAGACATGCAGCTGCACTGCCACATCGCTGGTCGCCGCCATATCGCAGATCTTTTTGACCTCGGTAATGCCGCCGGCAGTGCCGATATCGGGCTGGATGATCTGGATCGAGCCATCGGCCAGGTAGGTGGCGTACTGCCAGCGGGTGTAGATGCGCTCGCCGTGGGCGATGGGCAGCCCGGCCCCGGCGTGCAGCTGGCGCAGCAGTTGGGGGGTGGGGGTATTTCCCTCCTCTAAAAACCAGATGCCCAGCTCGCGCACCGCCTGGGCCAGTTGGACAGCGGCCGGCGTATCGGTGTTGCCGTGATTTTCGATGATGAGGTCGATCTCCTCTCCCACCGCCCGCCGCACCGCCGCCACCCGATCGTAAAACAGGCGCACCACAGATCGGGACAGCGGACCGTGCAGCGCACGGCGGTCAAAAAGGCCGCCGTCGGGCGCGATCTCTAAAAAATCTATCTTCAGGGCGGTATAGCCGTCCTCCAGCGCTGCCAGCGCGTTCTCGGCGTACTGCTGCGGGGTGCGGGCGCTCTGACGGTGGGACTTCCAACCGGTCTGCAGCTGGGAGGCATAGGCCCGCAGCGGTCGCTTGACACCGCCCAGCAGCTGCCACACCGGCACACCAAAGTATTTGCCGCGGATATCCCACAGAGCCATATCGATAGCGGAGATCGCAGCGAACACTGCCGGGCCGCCGTTTTGTGCCCAAAAGCTGTGCCGGTACAGCCGCTCCCACACCTGCTCGTGAGCCAGTGGGCCGGCCTTTAGTACCAGCGGCGCCAGATCGCGCAGGGCCCCCAGCGCGGCGAAGCTGCCGCGCCCGTAGCCGAGGGCAGCTTCACCGTCGCCAAAGAGGCCAGTATCGGTGTACACCCGGCAGCCCACCGGGCAGAGCGTATCTGCACAGTCGAGCCGAAACAGGTCGATCTTTTGCACCTGCATAAAAGCCCCTCCTACTACAGCATCTGCTGGTTTTAATAAGCAATTACTATATTAGCACAGCATACGCTACTGTCAAGCGCCAGAACCGCCAACATTTCTCTTCCCTTTTGCAGCAGGTACACAAATGGTCGGCCAAAGACAGCTATAGTTGGCTGTTCGGGACCAAACATGCTATACTGAAAGCAGAAATGGGGCGGCCCGGTGGGGACGGCTATCGATACTGAGGTGTATGACATGACAGACAGAGAGACGGAGATCCTGCATATTATTGAGAAGGACCCCACGATCTCGCAGAACCAGATCGCCGATATGCTGGGCATCACCCGCTCATCGGTATCGGTATACATCAACAACATGACCAAAAAGGGTATCTTGCGGGGGCGGGGTTATATTATTGCCCGGGAGCGCTACCCGCTGGTGGTCGGGGCGGTAAATATGGATATTATCGCCACGCCCCAGCCCCAAGACCTGGCGGAACCACTGTGTGCCGGCCGTATTTTTGAGGACAGCCGGGTGGCGGTACGCTACGGCGGCTGTGCCAAAAATGTGTCGGAACTGCTGGTGCGGTTAGGCTGTGCGCCGCGGATGATCGCCGCAATCGCCGGCGACATTTTTGGCCGCAGTATTTTGCAGGAGTGCCGCGATCAGGGCATTGTGACTGACAGCTCGCTGGTTCTGGAGGGGGCCAGCACCTCGCTCATCGTGGAGGTGCAGGACCCCGGCGGTCAGCAGGTGCTCACCGGGCTGCGCTCGCGCAACATCGCCCAGCAGATCACGCCGGGATTTTTGCGCCAGCAGGCACCGGTGTTGAGCCAAGCGGCGCAGATCGTTATCGAGGACAAGCTGAGTGCCGAGACCCTGAGCTACCTGACGGCGGCGTGGGGTGACAGACCGCTGTTTTTACACGCCACCTCCTACTCTCGCACCGGGGTATATATCGGGTTGCTGGACCGCTTTCACACCGTGCTCATACCGCCGGAGATCGCCTGTATCGCCGCCGGGGCCGAGCGGACAGACGGCAGCGACTTGGGCGTCGTGCGGGAGCTGGCCCGACAACTAATGCAAATGGGCGCTCGTCGGGCGGTGCTGCCGCTGCCCGACGGCACGCTGTGCCTGGCAGACGGTGCCGGCTGTACCGTTTATGCACCGGCAGTGGGACGTACGGCGGGCTACACCTTTTACCGCGATGCGGTGATGGCCGGACTGGTGTACAGCTGCGACCGCGGTCTGGACGAGAGGGAGACGATGCGCTTTTTGGCGGCCTGCCGAGAGGCGGCGCTGCAGAGCGGGGGCGGTGAGAGTTTTTGCCTGCCGCTGGTAAATCAGCAGCTGGAAAAAGGCGGCGGGCGCTTTTTCCAGACCGCGTGGGCGTAAAAAACGCGCAAAAAGAGAGGGGCGGTACAGGGGACCGCCCCTCTCTTTTTTACGCCTGTATATGCAATTTGTGCCGCTAGACCTGGTGCTGCCATTTTGCGCCTCGGTAGCGCACCCAAAAGCAGATGGCGCGCACCACCCAATCGAGAACCATGGCTACCCATACCCCGAACACGCCCAGACCCAGGTATTTGCCCAGCACGTAGCTCATGGCGATGCGGCACAGCCACATGGAGAGGATGGAGGTGACCATGGTGAACTTGATATCACTGGAAGCCCGCAGCGCATTGGGCAAAATAAAGGCCGAGGGCCAGATGACCGTACAGGCCACAGCGTGGAAGACGAGTATTTGCCTGGCCAGCTCGCCGGTGGCTCTGGACAGACTGTAGAGCTTTAGGATAAACGGCATGACGAGCACGATGAGCAGATTGAGACCCAAGAGGCCCAGATGGGTGACCTTGAGCAGTTTTTTGGTGTAGTGGCGGGCCTGCTGGTAATCGCCCGCACCGGCGCATTGACCCACTACGGTGATGACCGCCAGACCGATGGCTGAGCCGGGGATGATCTGAAAAGTGGCCACCGTGTTGGAGACGGCATTGGCGGCGATAGCGGTGGTGCCGAAGGTGGCGATGAGGCTGGCCACCAGGATCTTGCCCAGCTGGAACATGGCGTTTTCCAGCCCGTTGGGGATGCCGATACTAAAGATCTTGCGGATGACCGCCGGATGAAAGCCCAGGCGAAAGTGCTCGTCGATATGGATGGTGTTTTGTGGGTTTTTGATGAGCAGCAGCATACAGAGCGCCGCCACTGCCCGCGACAGCAGTGTGGGCCAAGCCACCCCGGCCACCCCCATGTGCAGGCCGTACACGCAGATGGCGTTGCCGACGATGTTGATGCCGTTCATGAGGATAGAGGTCTTCATGGAGACCTTGGAGTTGCCCATGGACCGGTACAGGGCGGCGCAGCTATTATAGATGGCCAAAAACGGATAGGACAGAGCGGTGATCTGAAAGTAGGTGAGCGCATCCTGCATGATGGCCGGTTCGACGTTGCCGAAGATGAGATTTAGGAGCGGGCGGCGGGCCAGCAGGGCGGCGGCCATGATGACGATCGACAGCACCGTTGTGGAGAGCAGCAGCTGATTGGCGGCCATGTTGGCGCCGTCGTTATCTTTGCGGCCCAGGTGTTGGGCGGAGATGACGGCGCCGCCGGTGGCCAGCGCCGAGAGCATATAGATGATGAGCACGCCGATGGTATCGACCAGCGAGACGCCGGAGACAGCCGTTTCGCCGACGCTGGAGACCATGATGATATCGATCATGCCCACCGACACGGCCAGCAGCTGTTCGACCAGCAGCGGCAGGATAAGCTTTTTTAAATCGCGATTAGAAAACAGCATGGAGCAGCAGGACCCTCTTTCGTAATGTGCTTTTAGGCGGCGGTATCGGCCGCGGGCTGGTGGGGACGGCCGGTGCGCTGGATAAAGATATTAGACACCAGCACCCCCAGCAGGGTGATGCCCACCCCGCAGTACAGCATGATGCGGATGCCGAACTGGTCGATGAGCCAGCCACCCAAAAGCGAGCCGAACACACCGCCCAGCGTGTTGGTCACCGTCATGACCGCCTGTCCTTTGACCTTGTCGGGCTCTTCCATCAGGTCGTTGGCATAGTAGACCGAGGCGGGTATGAACAGCGCATAGGCGCCGATCTGGCAGCACTGGCTGACATAGACCCCCGCCACGCTGCCGGCCAGCGCCAAGGTGGCGGCTTTGAGCAGGAAAAACACCAGTGACACCCGCATGAGCGTGTCGCAGCGCACCCGCTTTACCAGCCGCGAGAACAGCAGCATAGCCGGCAGCTCCAGCACTGCCGCCAGCGTAAGCGCGCTGCTGAACTGGGTCTCGGCTCCGCCCATATAGGTGACGATCTGCAGCAAGAAGTTATTGAGCATGGTGTGGAAGATGAACACACAGGTGCAGCCCAACATAAAGGCGGTAAAAGCGGGGTATTTTTTAAAGAAGTGCAGCAGCCCGCCGGACTGCGGCGGGACAGTGGCGGCCTGCTGGGGGGACGCGGCGGCGGCCGGACGGCCCGGCGCCCGGAAGGCCAGTGCCAGCACCATGATGAGCAGGTACAGGGCCATAAAAGTGACCGGCAGCACATCGGCCCCAAAGCGGGCCACCAGCAGCCCCAGCAGATAAGAGGCGGCGGCAAACGCCACCGAGCCCACCCCGCGGGCGATGCCAAAGTCGATGGTGATACCCAGCTTTTCGTACACGAAGCCCAAGGCGTTGAGCAGGGGCTGGATGACGAACATGAGCGTACCTACCAGGCAAAACAGAGCCATGGTGATATAGAAGGTGTGAGGGATGATGAGCAGCACCCCCGAGAGCGCCGCGGTGATAAAGGCCACCAGCGCCACGATGTGCCGCAGCGGCACCTTGCGGGCGCGGTCGGCCAGCGCGGCCACTGCCGGTTGCAGCAGGGCGCCAAAGGCGTTGGCCAGTGCCAGCACTACGCCGATCTGGGTGTTGTCAAAGTCTCGCGAGAGCAAAAAGACCGAGGCAAAACTGAGGATGGCGCAGAATACCATCCAATAGGTGCCCTGTAAGCCGGCGTAGTGGGCCGTCATCCGCCGGGAGGCGGCAGTGCCTGATGTGGACATGAAAAATCCCCTCTTTCACGCGCAAACTGCGCAAATACGCTGATTTTCTCCCATAAAATATAAGTATAGCACAACTTCTTCCAGCTGTCAGCTGGGCAGTTGACGACAGCGGTGCGCTGTGGTATCATCACTAGCAAGATCTATATGGTCTTATTTTGTACTACACACCTGTGACACGAGGAGGAACTATGCAGAGCAGATCGCTGCGGGGCGAACAGATCGACCAGTTGTACCAGGAGCACCTGTGCCGGGATTTTCCCCCCGACGAGCGCAAGCCTTTGGGGCAGATCCACCGGGCGGTGGACCGGGGCATTTACCGGGTGGTGGGCTTTTACCGGGAAGATACGCTGTGCGGCTACGCACTGCTGTCGGTGCTGCCGGGGCGCCGTTTTGGCTTTTTAGATTACTTTGCCGTAGTGCCCCAGATGCGCGGCGGCGGGATAGGCGGCCAGCTGCTGGCCGACCTGCGCCGACAGATGGCCGACCTGCAGGGCATATTTTTTGAGGTGGAGCAGCCGCAGAGCGCCCCTGACCCCCAGCAGGCAGGCCGACGCATACGCTTTTATCAGCGGGGCGGCTGCCGCTACACCGGTGTATACACCCGGCTGTTTGGGGTAAATTACTACATTTTATACCTGCCCTGTGCCGGCGATGCCGACGACGAGACGCTTCTTGTAGAGGTGGAGGCAAGCTACCGGGCGATGGTAGACCCCGCCCTATACGACCAAAAAGTGGCGATATGGAGACATGCGCCGCCGGCCGACGGGCGCTGCATACAGCAGTAAAAATAGCGAAAAAGCCCTGCCGGCAAGCACATTTGCCGACAGGGCCTTTTTGATGGATGAAAGCCGCTTTACCTAGCCGCGGTAGTACAGCCGGGCGCTGGTATTGACGTGGATCATGTCGCTGGCGCTCCAGCCGCTAAAGCAAAATGGGCCGGCATAGCTGCCATTATACCAGCTGCCGCCAAAAATGACGGCCCGCAGGCCCGGGCGCTGCCAGTAGCAGTCGCTGTAATAGGTACTGGCGCTGCCGCCGGTACAGGCGGTGGGAAAGCGGGCAGAGGGCAGTGCCGGGTCGTACCCCTGGGCGGTGATGTAGGACTCGTCCTCGGCCGCATTGCGGTAGGCCACCTTTTGGTAGGGGCCGGTGGTGGTGATATCGTCGTAATGGCGGGGGTCGGTACACACATAGGCCTGCCGATCGGCGATGTTGACGCCGTCGAGCCACTCCCAGGTGTTGCCGTAGGGATTTTCGATGCCCCGGTACACGATGGGCGACCGGCCGCTCGACGGGCCGTAGAGGGAGCCGGAGGAAGCCGCCACCCCGTCGGCACCCCCGTTTTTCCAGACTGAGGTATATAGCAGCATGCCCGGTGCGGCCGGGCCGCCGCAGTCTAGGGTGACACGGCAGAGACCCTGCGGCTTTTGTTCAATGGCGGTGACGGTGGCGTGGGGGATGGCGGCGTTGTCGCCCAACTGAGGCCCCACAGCTACCCCCTGACCCAGCACGAACTGACAGGCATAGTCGGCATTGACCCACAGCTGGCGACCGCCATCGGCCACCTGTTCGATGGGCCAGCGGTCACTGTAGGGCATATCGCAGATGCCCCGCAGCACCGACTGGCCGTTTAAGGTGGCGAACTCCACCACAAACAGCGGCTGCAGCAGGTCGCAGAGATAGGTGATATCGCCCATCTCCCAGCCGGGGCCGCGGCGGCAGAGCGCGCGCCAGGTGGGGCGGTCGGTGCGGATGCGGCCATAGCCGCCGGCGCGGCTGGACACGGTGGCGACGCCGTCTTTTTCGTCGTCGCAGCAGAGGTACGCCCCCACATACACCGCGCTGCGCTGTGTGCCGTCGGGCCGCACGAACGCCGGTGACAGCCGGTAACCGGGCACCGGGTCGGGCGACACCCACCAGCGGGCACAGCCATCTCTCTGCTCGTAGAGCTGGTAAAAGCGCGGGATCTCGACCATCACCTGGCCGCCGGTGCCGTCATCCCGGTACGCCGGTTGACCGGCATAGGCGAGCACCCGGCCGTCGTCGGACAGATTACAGCGGCGCAGGCCGCTCCAGGGCCGCAGCGCGTCGAAATCGCTCACTGCCGGCTGACTGCCGGTGCCCACCGCCGCCTGCAGGCCCACCGCGTCGCCCAGCCGCCGCAGCTGTGGATCGGGCACACCCAACTCGTATTCTACCCCGTATCGTCTCATCATCTCTCTGCCGCCTCTCTCACTATCATAGTTTCTCTTACTATAGCGCGCATACGCGGTGCCGCGCAATACGGCGGCGCATATTTTTGTGCTCAGCTGCGTGCAGAGGGGAAAAATAACGCTTGGCACAGAGAAAAAGTATGATATGGGACCATTTGACTTTATCATGCCGCTGTGCTACAATCGTGGCGGGCGGGAGACTTCTGCCCGCTATACCACCGAAAAGGAGTACGGGCATGAACTTCCGCCGGGAGTGGAAAAATTATTTGACGATCATGCTGGGGGCCGCGATCTTGGCTTTCGGCATTTATAATGTGCACCGCCAGGCGGGTATTACCGAGGGCGGCGTTTTGGGCATGACCCTGCTGCTAGACCGCTGGTTTGGTATTTCGCCGGCGGTGGGTGAACTGGTGATGGACATCATCTGCTATGCCGTCGGCTACAAGGTGTTGGGCGGCGCGTTCGCCCGCTACTCGCTGGTGGCTACCTGCTCGTTTGCGCTCTCGTACGGGGTGTACGAGATGTTTCCCCCGCTGCTGCCGGACCTGTCGGCACACCCGCTGGTGGCAGCAGTGCTTGGCGCCGTATTTGTAGGGGTGGGCGTGGGCCTGGCCGTGCGGGTGGGCGGCGCCTGCGGCGGCGACGACGCGCTGGCCATGGTGCTGGCTAAAAAGCTGCGCTGGCCCATCTCGCGCTGTTACCTGTCTACCGACTTGGCGGTGCTGCTGCTGTCGCTGAGCTACATTCCGCTGGGGCGCATCGCCTACTCGCTGATCACAGTGACGATCAGCTCATTTTTGATCGGCAAAGTACAGACCGTGGGCAAAAAGGAGCCGGCAGCGGCCGAATGTGACCAACCGCTATAGAAGTATCGATATCGAAAGCCATCAGCCGACAGCGGCTGGTGGCTTTTTTACCGGCTAAAAAAGGACAGAACTGGCAGGTATTTCTCCTGCGAATAGACGATTTCTTTTTCTGTTTGGCGCCACATTTTGTGCGGGTGGGAAAAAATCGCTGCCGGTGATTTACAGCGGCGGCAGCATCCCGTATACTGTAGCATAATACTCTGCTTACTTTGACGCCCGCTGCGGCGCTTACCGTTAGACAAAGGAGACCTTATGAAGACCATTAAAGAGATCGCCCCCGCCTACAGCGACTATGCCGTAGCCATGCGCCGCACCTTTCACCAGCACCCCGAGGCGAGCATGCAGGAGACCTGGACCTGCGCTAAGATCTGCCAGGAGCTGCGGGATATGGGGATCCGCCACCAGGTGGTGGCGGGCACCGGCGTGGTGGCTACCCTGGGCCGGGGCGACGGCAAGACGGTGATGCTGCGGGCCGACATGGACGCCCTGACCGTGACCGAGGAGACCGGACTCGATTTTTGTTCGCAGCAGCCGGGCATGATGCACGCCTGCGGCCACGACGGCCACATGGCCATGCTGCTGACGGCGGCCAAACTTCTGCAGGAGGTAGAGGAGCAGCTGGCCGGCACGGTGAAACTGTTTTTTCAGCCCGGCGAAGAGGTAGGGCTGGGGGCCAAGGCGATGATCGCCGCCGGGGCGCTGGAAGGGGTGGATGGCTGCTTTGGCATCCACCTGTGGTCGGATATCCCCACCGGCAAGATCTCGGTAGAGGCCGGGCCGCGCATGGCCTCGGCCGACCGGTTTGAACTGACTATCACCGGCAAGAGCGGGCACGGCTCGATGCCCCATCAGGGCGCGGATGCGGTGCTGGCGGCAGCAGCGGTGGTAATGAACCTGCAGCAGATCGCCAGCCGCCGCACCGACCCGCTGGAGTCGGCGGTAGTGACGGTGGGCACCGTGGAGGGGGGCAGCCGCTGGAACGTGCTGGCCGGCGAGGCCAAGCTGACCGGCACTACCCGCACCTTTAGCAGCGAGATATGCCGGGATTTCCCGGCCATGATCGAGCAGATCGCCACCTCTACCGCTATGACTTACGGCGCCACCGCCCGGCTAGACTACACCCCGCTGCTGGGGCCCACCGTAAACGACGAGACCTGCTCGGCCATTGCCGCCGATGCGGTGCGTGCGCTGTGCGGCGAAAAGGCACTGTACCACTTTGAGCGCATCACCGGCGGCGAGGACTTCTCGTACTACCTGCAAGAGGTACCGGGCTGCCTGGCATTTGTGGGCATCCGCAGCGAGGAAAAGGGTTCTACCTACCCCCACCACCATGAAAAATTCCAGATGGATGAGGACGCACTGATCACCGGGGCGGCACTGTATGCCCAGTTCGCAGTAGATTTTTTGGCCAAGTTTTAAAGTATATCTAAAAGAGCGGGGCGGCACTTTGGTGCCGCCCCGCTCGCAGATATCGAACACTTGCTGCCGGCTGGATGACCGATCTTGATATTAGTCGGGATCTTTTTCCAGCAGGTGGGTGATGGTGGTCTCGATGAACAGGCGGTCTTTTTCGCTCATCTGGCGGTACTCGTCCATAATGCGCTCCTCCCGGGCATCCCACTCAAAAGTGAGGTTGCGTCCAAACAGAATACTGGCATCTACCCCCAGCGCAGTGGCCAGCCGATACATGGTATCCAGGGTGGGATTGGCCTTACCCGACTCGATCAGACTGATGCGGCGCGGTTCGATCTTGGCTCGATAGGCCAGGTCTTCCTGGGTGAGATCGCGGGTCTTGCGCAGCGATTTGATGTTTCTTCCGACGCGGTTTTTGAGTGTTTGCATAGTGCTCCCTTCTCGGTGATCATGGGCGGGTACAGAGCGCTGCCCCGGGCGACATTTCCTGCCTCTCTATCATAGACGCATTTTTTGTAGAGACATGGCGAAATTTGTCGCATATATCGCAATTTCTATGTTTTTGTTTTCGGCTGCTGTTTATTTTCCCACTGCAGAGAGCGGCCTACCGCCCGCTGCCAGCCGGTCAACAGCTTTTGCCGCCGCTCGGGCTCCATAGCGGGGTAAAAGCTGCGCTGGACCTGCCAGTTGCGCACGATCTCCTGCTCGTTTTTCCAGTAGCCGACTGCCAGGCCGGCCAGGTAGGCCGCACCCAGGGCCGTGGTCTCGGTACAGGTAGGGCGGCAGATGGGGCGGGCCAGCACATCGGCCTGGAACTGGAGCAAAAAGTCGTTTTGCGAGGCGCCGCCATCTACTTTTAGCTGGCTTAAGTGCATGCCGCTATCGGCTTCCATAGCCTGCAGCACGTCGTGCACCTGGTAGGCGATAGACTCGAGCGCGGCGCGGATGATGTGGTTTTTGCCGGTGCCGCGGGTGATGCCGACGATGGCCCCGCGGGCATAGGGGTCCCAGTGGGGGGCGCCCAGGCCGGTGAAGGCCGGCACCAGATACACCCCGCCGGTGTCCTCGACCTTGGAGGCAAAATAGGCGGTGTCGGCGGCGGATTCGACCAGTTTCATCTCGTCGCGCAGCCACTGTACCACTGCGCCGCCCACAAAGATAGAGCCCTCCAGCGCATAGGTGACCCGGTCGCCGAGCCCCCAGGCGACGGTGGTGATGAGCCCGTTTTGTGAGGCCACCGGTCTCTCGCCGGTATTCATCAGCAAAAAGCAGCCGGTGCCGTAGGTGTTTTTGGCGTCGCCGCCGGCAAAGCAGGCCTGCCCAAACAGCGCCGCCTGCTGGTCGCCCGCGGCACCGGCGATGGGGATCTTGCCGCCGAAGATGCGCGGGTCGGTGTGGCCGTAGACCCAGCTGGAGGGCTTTGGCTGCGGCAGCATGCTGGCGGGAATGTCCAGCAGCGCCAGTATCTCGGGGTCCCACTGCAGAGTGTGGATGTCAAAAAGCATGGTGCGCGAGGCGTTGGAGTAGTCGGTCACATGCACCTTTTTGCCCGACAGCCGCCAGATGAGCCAGCTGTCGACAGTGCCGAACAGCAGCTCGCCCCGCTGGGCCCGCTCGCGGGCGCCGGGCACGTTTTCGAGTATCCAGCGGATCTTGGTACCGGAAAAATAGGGGTCGATGGGCAGGCCGGTCTTGCGGCGGATCATCTCGCCGCAGCCGTCTTGTTCGAGCTGGGCGCAGTAGTCGGCGGTGCGGCGGCACTGCCAGACGATGGCATTATAAACCGGCTCGCCGGTCTGGCGGTCCCAGACGATGGTGCTCTCGCGCTGGTTGGTGATGCCGATGGCGGCGATCTGCTCGCTCTGGGCGCCGATCTTATAGAGTGCCTCCCCCGCCACACCGACCTGTGTGGACCAGATATCCATGGGATCGTGCTCCACCCAGCCCGGCTGGGGGTAGATCTGCCGATACTCCTTTTGGGCCACACTGCACACTCGGCCCTGACGGTCAAACAGGATGCAGCGCGAACTGGTGGTCCCCTGATCCAGAGCCATGATATACTGCTCCATATGCTTTCCCCCAAATCGTCACAACTTGTATGTTTCGTATAATCAGTATACTACAAACCGTGATTTATGCAAATCCCTATGTTCTGTACAACGCCGCCTATATAGATAGACCGGGCAGGCAGCCGATCGGCTGTCTGCCCGGTCTATTTTCACTGTCCCGCGCTTTGCCCGGGTATCCCCTTTTGTATAAAGCGCTCCATAGCGCGGACCGTATCGTCGCGGCCGGCAAAGGAGGAAAGCCGCAGATAACCCTCACCGCTGCTGCCAAAACCGGCCCCCGGCGTGCTGACGATGTGGCAGGTGTGCAGCAGATACTCGAAATACGCCCAGGAGCCCATACCGCTGGGACACTTGAGCCATACGTACGGCGAGTGCTCGCCGCCCACGTGCCAGATGCCGAGCTCTTCGAGCGCGTTCTTGATGATGCGGCCGTTTTCGCGGTAGTAGGCGATGGCCGAGCGGGTCTGCTCGATCCCCTCGGGAGAGAATACCGCCTCGGCCCCGCGCTGCACGATGTAGGAGACGCCGTTAAATTTGGTGGTCTGCCGGCGCAGCCACATGCGCCGCAGCTCCAGCCCCTCACGTACCAATCGGCGGGGCACCACCGTATAGCCACAGCGGGTGCCGGTAAAGCCCGCCGTTTTTGACAGCGAACAGATCTCGATGGCACAGGTCTTGGCCCCGCGGATCTCGAAGATGCTGTGGGGCAGGTCGGGGGTGGCGATGAACGACTCGTAGGCGGCGTCGAAGATGATGATAGCACCCATGTCGTTGGCGTAATCCACCCATTTTTCGAGTTGCGCGCGGGAATAGACCGCCCCGGTGGGATTGCCGGGCGAACACAGGTAGATGATATCGGCCTGTATGCTCTTGTCCGGCAGCGGTAAAAAGCCATTTTGCTCACTGGCGTGCATGTAGAGGATCTTGCGGCCAGCCATGATGTTGGTGTCCTCGTACACCGGATATACCGGGTTTGGGATGAGGACGGTGTTATCGCGGTCGAACAGATCGAGAATGTTGCCCAGATCGCTGTTGGCCCCGTCGCTGACAAAGATCTCGTCCATCTCGAGCCGCACCCCGTAGCGGCGGTAGTAGCCCCTTATGGCGCTGCGCAAAAAGTCGTACCCCTGCTCGGGCCCGTAACCGTGAAAAGTGCCTTTGCGGCCCATCTCTTGTACCGCTTGCTGCATGGCGTGCACCACCGCCGGGCACAGGGGGATACTCACATCGCCCACACCCAGACGAATGATATCGGCTTTGGGATCTTGGGCGCGGTAGTCCTCGGTCTTTTTGACAATAGAGGAAAAGAAGTAGCTGTTTTGTAGATGGCGGTATCCCTGGTTGAGTTTCATGTTGCTCCCCTCTCTGCGGTATATGTAGGCGGGCTCCGGCCCGCAGGGCATGTGCTGTTTGCTGTTTACTGTATGCTACCGTGCTTTTTGTCGGCGTAGGGCCGCCTCGACAAAGGCGCGAAAAATGGGGTGGGCGTGGTTGGGGCGGCTCTTAAATTCGGGGTGGAACTGCACCCCTACGTAAAACGGGTGGGCGGGGATCTCGACGGCCTCGACCAGGCGGCCGTCGGGCGAGGTACCGGTAATGAGCATACCGGCCGACTCGTACTGTTCGCGGTAGTGGTTAGCGAACTCGTACCGGTGGCGGTGGCGCTCGCTGATGAGCTGCTGGCCGTAGGCGCGCATGAGCTGACTGCCGGGCGAGAGCTGGCAGGGATAGGCGCCCAGACGCATAGTGCCGCCTTTGGGCAGGTCGCCGTGCTGGTCGGGCATGAGATCGATGACCGAGTGAGGGCCATCGGGGTAAAACTCGCTGGAGTTGGCCCCGTCGAGCTGCAGCACATGGCGGGCAAATTCGATGGCGGCGATCTGCATACCCAGACAGATGCCCAGGTAGGGGATGTTGTTTTTGCGGGCGTATTTGGCGGCGGCGACCATCCCCTCGATACCCCGGTCGCCGAAGCCGCCGGGCACCAGGATGCCGTCGCAGCCCCGCAGCTTTTCACCGGCGGTGCGGTCGGTTATCTCCTCGGCCTCCAGCCAGCGTATCTCGACCTCAGCGGCATTTTCGTAACCGGCATGAGCCAGCGCCTCGACGACCGAGAGGTACGCATCATGCAGCTTGATGTATTTGCCCACCAGGGCGATGGTGACCTTTTCGCAGCGGGCTGCGATGCGGTCTAACATCTGCTGCCAGTCGCCCAGATCGGGGGCCGGCGCGGTGATGTGCAGTTTGCGGCAGACGATGTCGGAAAAATGCTGCTGCTCGAGCATGATGGGGGCCTGGTAGAGGTGGGGCAGCGTGACGTTTTCGAGCACGCAGTCGGGCTCGACATTGCAAAACAGCGATATCTTCTCTTTGATACCGGGGCCCAGCGGCTCGTCGGAGCGCAATACGATGACCCCGGGCAGGATACCCACCCCCATGAGCTGTTTGACCGAGTGCTGGGTGGGCTTTGACTTGTGCTCGCCGGAGGACCGCAGGTAGGGTACCAGTGTGACGTGGATGAACAGGCTGTTTTGCGGCCCCACCTCCAGTGAGACCTGGCGAATGGCCTCTAAAAAGGGCTGACTCTCGATATCGCCGATGGTGCCGCCGATCTCGGTGATGACCACATCGGCCGATGAGGAGCGGCCTACCGCGTAGATAAAATCTTTGATCTCGGAGGTGATGTGGGGGATGACCTGCACAGTCTCACCCAGGTACTGGCCACGGCGCTCCTTGTTGAGCACGTTCCAGTACACCTTGCCGGTGGTGAGATTGGAAAAGCGATTGAGGTCCTCATCGATAAACCGCTCGTAGTGGCCCAGGTCGAGATCGGTCTCGGCCCCGTCTTCGGTGACGAACACCTCCCCGTGCTGATAGGGACTCATGGTGCCGGGATCTACATTTATATAGGGGTCGAGCTTTTGGGCGGCCACCTGCAGGCCTCGCGCCTTGAGCAGCCGGCCCAACGAGGCGGCGGTGATGCCTTTGCCCAGGCCGGAAACCACGCCGCCGGTCACGAAAATATACTTTGTCTCCATCTTCTCTTTTCCTCCCTGCCTGCTTGGCTCTTTGTTATATTGGACGGTGGGGCACCGGCTCATACCTCTGCGGTGCCGGTGAAAGCCACTTCTGCCGGGCCGGTCATATACACCGTCTCGGGCGCATAGCGCACGGTGAGCGCGCCGCCGCGCAGCTGCACCTGTACCTCGGTATTGCGGGCGCACAGGCCGGCGGCCACCGCCGCACACACCGCCGCACAGGCGCCGGTGCCGCAGGCCAGCGTTTCGCCGCTGCCCCGCTCGTGTACCCGCATGCGCAGCTGGTCAGGCCCCAGCACCTGCACGAACTCGGTGTTGACGCCCTGCGGGAACAGCCCGCTGCGCTCGAAATCTCGTCCCAGCGAGACCAGATCGAGCTGCTCGACGGCGGGCAAGAACACCACGCAGTGGGGGTTGCCCATAGAGAGGCAGGTGATCTCGTACCGGCGGCCCCCCACCTTGACCGGCGTGCCCACTACCCGTGCACCGGGCAGATCGACCGGGATCTGCTCGGGCCGCCAGACTGGGGGGCCCATATCGACGGTGGCCCCCACCGCTCTAGAACCGGCGATCTGCATCTGCAGTGTCTTTATACCGCTGGCGGTCTCGACTGTAATCTGCCGCTTTTTGCAGTAGCCGCTGTCGTAGAGGTATTTGCCCACACAGCGGATGGCGTTGCCGCACATTTTCCCCTCACTGCCGTCGGCGTTATACATGCGCATGCGGGCGGCGGCCACAGAAGAGGGACAGATGAGCACGATGCCGTCGCCGCCGATGCCAAAGTGGCGATCGGACAGCTGTTTGGCCAGCGATGCCGGTTTTGGCACTGTGTGTTTCAGACAATCGAAATAGATATAGTCGTTGCCACAGCCGTGCATTTTGACAAACGGCAGCTGCATGGTCGCTTCCCTCCTATATGGCCGTGCGGACTTTCTGCCGCTCAGTTCTCGTAGGTCTTGAGGATGTTTTTGGCCACCTGGCCGCGGGTGATGCGCAGATCCATAGCCTGTTTTTCGATATAGCGGTGGGCCTGGGGCTCGGTCATATCCAGGTATTGGATCAAGGCGCATTTGGCACGGTCGACCAATCGGATCTCCTGGATGCGACCGTGCAATTTTACGTTTTCGCGGTGCAGGCCCTGCAGGCGGTAGCGCTGGCCGGCGGCCATGCGCAGCACCCGCAAAAATTGCGGCCGGCTCAGCGGGCTGTCGGCCACCAGTACACCGTAGGGCTCTACCCGGGGGGCGATATCGCCGTACTCCTCCCGCCGGACCGCCAGCACTACCCCGCCGGTACTGCTCTCGGCCAGCTGTATGGCCAGCTCGTGGCCGTACTCGTCGGGCAGCGGGGCGCAGATGAGCACCAGATCGAACTCGGCCTGATCCAGCTGCCGCCGGGCGGCACCGCCGGAACCGGCCACCAAGATGCGCGCATAACCGGCTGTTTTGAGCAGTGCGCCGAGCGGTTGGGCGTGCTGGGCGTCGGCGCCGGATACGATGAGTGCCTGCATCTGCTGTTCCCCCCTTTTTTAGCTGGCTGACCGCCCTTAAATATAGTAGAAGTAGCGGTCGCGCTCATACCGGTCGCGGTCCTCGGCGCTGGTGCAGCCCTCCCAGCTGCGGCGCTTGGCATCTACCATTTGGCGGATCATCCGCGCCGGCAGGTGCTCGCGCACAAAATCGGACTGTTGGGCCAGCTGCAGCGCCCGGCCCAAGCTGTCGGGCAGCGGCTGCACGCCGCTCAGGGCCGCTTTGTCGGCACTGTAGGTGTTTAGATCGAGCGGGGCGCCCAGCGGCTTTTGCTGCACGATCCCCTCCAAGCCCGCCCAGATGAGCAGGGCAAACACCACGTAGGGGTTGCAGGACGGATCGGGCGAGCGCAGCTCCATGCGCGCCTTCTCGCCCTGCGCGGCGGGGATGCGAATGAGCTGGGAGCGGTTCTGGTGCGACCAGCTGATGTATTTGGGGGCCTCGAAAGCGCCCAGACGCCGATAGGAATTGGTGAGCGGATTGCAAAAGAGCGTGATCTCGGCGATGCGGTCCAGAATGCCGGCGATAAAGCTCTCGGCTTGGGGAGAATGCCCCTGGCCGGCGGGGACAAAGATATTTTGCCCGTCTTTTTGCAGCGACATGTTCACGTGCAGGCCGCTGCCGCTATGCTTTTTGAGCGGCTTGGGCATAAAGGAGGCATACAGGCCGTTTTGCGCGGCCAGCACCCGCACCAGCGACTTGAAGGTGACCAGATTGTCGGCGGCGGTCAGGGCACCGGTATAGGCAAAATCCACCTCGTTTTGGCCCGGACCCTGCTCGTGGTGAGAGCTCTCGGGGCGCAGGCCCATCTCCTCCATGGTGAGGCAGATCTCGCGGCGGATGTTCTCCCCCCGGTCCATGGGGGCGGTATCGAAATAGCCGGCGCGATCGTGGGGGGTACCGGTGGGGTTTTGGTGTTCGTCGGTCTCGAACAGGTAAAACTCGCACTCGGCCCCGATCTGGCAGCGGTAACCGGCCTGTTCGAGATCGGCCACCGCCCGCCTCAGCAGCGCCCGGCCGTCGCCGTCGAAGGTGCGGCCGTCGGGGTGACGGATATCACAGTAAAAGCGCAGTACCCGCCCCTGCTGGGGTCTCCATGGCAAAATGGCCATGGTGGACGGGTCGGGAAACAAAAACAGGTCGGATTCCTCGACGTTCATAAAGCCCTCTACTGCCGAGGCGTCGAAGCTGATGCCGTCGGCAAAGGCGCGGGGCAATTCGCCGGCCATGATGGCAATATTTTTAAGAGAGCCGAACATATCACAAAATGCCAGCCGCACGAATTTGACGTCGTTTTCCTCGACGAACTGCAAGATCTCCTGCACGGTATAATCCATTCTCTACCCGCCTTTCTGTACCGGGGCGCTGCCCGACACACTGCATATGAGCCGCCGGCAGCGGCGCTATATCCACAAAAAAAGAGTGCTCACCCAGGGGGGCACCGGCCACTGCTGCCCCTCTAAGATGAACACCTTTGTCCACACATTATTCACGATATCAGAAGTATACCGCCCGCAAGATCGGTTGTCAATAAGTCTGCACAACAAAAATGCGAAAAAACTGTGTAATAGTGACGTCGCCTTTTACCTAAAAGGGGCGGGTGACGGTCTTTGGGGATAGCGAAATTTTGCTGCAAAAAAACTGTTGACAACGCGCCGGACGGGGTTTATACTGCATCCATGGAAAAACAGCAAAGGCGCTGCGGGCCGCATGGCCCCGGCGCCTTTTTTGCGTGGGGAGAGCGGCAAGCAGGCGCCGGCGACACACGAGGAGGAATTTCGATGGCGCATATCAGCGATACTTTTGGCAGTATGGTTTTTGGCGACAGCGCTATGCGCGAGCGACTGCCCCAAGAGACCTACCGGGCTCTGCAGCGGACCATTTGCGACGGACGGAGTTTAGACCGCAGCGTGGCCAATGTAGTGGCCAACGCCATGAAAGATTGGGCTACCGAAAAGGGGGCCACCCATTTTACCCACTGGTTTCAGCCCATGACCGGCATCACGGCCGAAAAGCACGAGAGTTTTTTGGCCCCCGACGGGATATCGGGGCGCCCGATCTTGGAGTTTTCGGGCAGAGAGCTCATCAAAGGTGAACCCGACGCCTCCAGCTTTCCCTCCGGCGGGCTGCGGGCCACCTTTGAGGCCCGGGGCTACACCGCCTGGGACCCGACCTCCTACGCCTTTATCAAAGACGACACGCTCTGCATCCCCACCGCTTTTTGCTCGTACGGCGGCCATGCACTGGACAAAAAAACACCGCTGCTGCGCTCGATGGAGGCGCTCAACCGGCAGGCCATGCGCATAATGAAGCTGTTTGGCAACGACTATGTGCGCCGGGTAAACACTACGGTGGGCTGTGAGCAGGAGTATTTTCTCATCGATAAGGCGCTCTACTGGCGGCGGCCGGACCTGCGCTTTACCGGGCGCACACTGTTTGGCGCCAAGCCGCCCAAGGGACAGGAACTGGACGACCACTACTTTGGCGCTCTAAAGCCGCGGGTAGCCGCCTTTATGGCCGATTTGGACCGGGAATTGTGGAGGCTTGGCATTTTTTCCAAGACTGAGCACAACGAAGTGGCCCCCGCCCAGCACGAGCTGGCCCCGGTGTTTACCACTGCCAACATCGCCGCCGACCAGAACCAGCTGATGATGGAGTATATGAAAAAGGTGGCCGACCGGCACGGTATGTGCTGCCTGCTGCACGAAAAACCGTTTGCCGGTATCAACGGCTCGGGCAAGCACAACAACTGGTCGCTGACGACCAATACCGGTATCAACCTGCTCGACCCGGGCGACACCCCCCACGAAAATGCCCAGTTCCTGCTGTTTTTGTGTGCAGTGATCTTGGCGGTGGACGAGTACCAGGACCTGTTGCGGGCGGCGGTGGCCACGGCGGGCAACGACCACCGGCTGGGCGGCAACGAGGCGCCTCCGGCCATCATCTCGATGTTTGTGGGCGACGAACTTTCGGCAGTACTGGGGGCCATTGAGCGCGGTGAGCGGTATGTACAGAGCGAGCGCAGCGTGATGCGCACCGGTGTGCACGTGCTGCCCAAGATCCCACAGGACACCACCGACCGCAACCGCACCTCTCCGTTTGCCTTTACCGGCAATAAGTTCGAATTCCGCATGCCGGGCTCGGCGATCTCCCCCTCGGGGCCCAACACGGTACTCAATACCATCGTGGCCGAGGCACTGTGCCGCTTTGCCGATACGCTGGAGGAGGCCGATGACTTTGACACCGCCCTCAACAGCCTGTTGCGCACTACTTTAAAAGAACACGGCCGCATCTTGTTTGGCGGCAACGGCTACGCCGGCGACTGGAGCGACGAGGCCGAGCGGCGCGGGCTGTCGAACTTAAAATCGACCGCCGACGCGCTGCCGGCACTGGTAGCCCCAAAAAATGTTGCGCTGTACACCCGGCACAAGGTGTTTTCTGCATGTGAGCTGCGCGCCCGCTACGAGATCATGCTGGAAGAGTACACCAAGGTGTTGGGCATTGAGGCGCTGACTATGCTGGAGATGGCCAAACGGGATATTTTGCCGGCTGTGAGCGGCTATACCTCTACTCTGTCGGCAGCTATCGCGACCAAAAAGGCGGTAGACGACGGCTTGCCCTGCACCTATGAGCAGGATACTCTGCGCCAGCTCTGCGCGCTGAGCGACTGCCTTTATCGCAAAGTTGAGCGGCTGGACAGTGCACTGCTGGAGGGCGGCAACTGCAGTGACTCGCTGGAGCTGGCCCAGCACTACCGCCGAAGCGTGTTTGCCGCCATGCAGGAGATGCGGGCGGTAGCCGACGAGATGGAGACGCTGCTGCCCCGCACCAGTTGGCCCTACCCCACCTACGAAGAACTGCTGTTTAGCGTATAAAAGTCCCGTTCGGCACCCAAAACCCCCGGTAAAAACCTACCGTATATAAAACGGCTGCCTGCCGCCCGATATCGCCCCAAAGTTAGAGAGATCCTGTCAGGAGAGCGATACCTGTATGCGGCAGGGTGGCACTCTCTTCTTTTCCCACCCATCCAAATAGAAAAAGAGTCTCCTCCCCGAGGCTCTTTTTCTATTTGGATGTGACCGCCTCTTATCGCGTGATGGACGGCTTTTGGCCGCAGTGTTCCCACGGCCGTTGCGCCGGATGCCGGCAGATGCTATACTGGTAGGCATACGAGAAGGGGCCTGCTTTTGTTGAGGAGGATACCAATATGAAAAAGAGATGGATGGGCCTGCTGGTGGCGCTGGGGTGCGCCTGCCCGGCATTGTTTAGCGGTGTGCTGGCTGCCGGTGTGGCCACCGGCGACGAGGCGGCAGCGCAGAAAGGGCTGTCGCCGGTGGTGATCGCGCTGATCGTGGCCGGAGTGGTCATTGTGGCCGGAGTCGTGTTTGCGGTGATCAAAAAGAAGAAAGGCGACCAATAACTGGCTCTACCAGGCCTATTGACTTCGATCTGGCAGCGGCGTATAATGTGCGTAGTGTGCATATGCACACTACGCACATTTTGCAGTTTACACGGATAAGGGGGGAGTGCCATGCCGCCGGTAAAGAAGTGCCGCCGGGTCTGTTTTGAGCCGGCTTGCCGCCAGTTTGGCCCGGCCGTAGCAGAGGGCACACCCCTGCGCATCACGCTGGAGGAGGCCGAGGCCCTGCGCCTATCTGACCTGGAAGGGCTGGACCAATTAGCCGGCGCGGCCGAGATGAACATCTCCCGCGGGACCTATCAGCGCATTTTGGCGGCGGCCCGCCAAAAGGTGGCCGACGCGCTGATCAATGCCCGGGCCCTGTATATCGAGGGCGGCCAGTACGAACTGGTGCGGGAGGGCCGCGGCTGCCAAAAGATGTGTAAAAACTGTACCTTTTGCCAGATGAGGTAGATCGGGCGGCAGGGTCTCTGACCGGCCGTCTTGCCCCTGCCGGTGCTTTAGCCGGCAGGAGATGTAAAAAAATGGAGATGAAACTATGGCAGAACAGAATTGTACCCACGACTGTTCCTCCTGCGGCGAGAACTGTCCCTCCCGCAAACAGGACCCGGCCAGCTTTTTGGAGAAACCCCATCAGCTGAGCTCTATTAAAAAAGTGATCGCCGTTGCCAGCGGCAAAGGCGGCGTAGGCAAGAGCCTGGTCACCTCGATGCTGGCAGTGGAGATGGCCCGCCGCGGCTATAAGACCGCTGTGCTGGACGCCGACATCACCGGCCCCTCTATTCCCAAGGTATTTGGCATCCATCAGCGCGCCTATTCCGACGAGATCGGTATCTACCCCGCAGTCAGCGAGAAAGGCACCCAGGTCATCTCGTCGAACATGCTACTGGAGACCGAGGACACCCCGGTCATCTGGCGCGGTCCGGTGCTGGCTGGCGTAGTCAAACAGTTTTGGACCGACGTGATCTGGAAAGACGTAGATTTTATGTTCGTCGACCTGCCGCCGGGAACCGGTGACGTGCCGCTGACGGTGTTCCAGTCAATCCCCGTCGACGGCGTGATGGTGGTCACCACCCCGCAGGACCTGGTGTCGATGATCGTGTCGAAGGCGCTAAACATGGCCGGCGCCATGCACATCCCCACCCTGGGACTGATCGAAAACATGAGCTATGTGGAGTGCCCGGACTGCGGCAAGAAGATCCACATCTTCGGCGAGGGACGCACCCAGCACGTAGCCGACCAGTTTGGCATTCCGCTGCTGGCCCAGCTGCCCATCGATCCCGCGGTGCCCGCCCTGTGCGACGCCGGCCGGGTAGAGTACGTGCAGATGCCCTATTTGCAGCGCGCCTGCGACGTAGCTGAAAAGTTGATCAAAGAGGAGGCCTAGAGACAATGACCATTGCGATCCCCACTTTAGACGGACAGGTCTCGGCCCATTTTGGCAAGACCCGTGATTTTACCCTGTTTTCTATCTCGGATGACCGCCAGGTGACCGGTACCCGTACCGTGATCAACCCGGTGCACGACCACAATCAGCTGGGCGATATGCTCAAGCAAAATGGCGTGGACCTGGTCATCTGCGGTGGCATGGGCCAAGGCGCCCGGGACAAGCTGGCCGCTGTTGGTATTTTGGTGCTGGGCGGCGTGACCGGCGACATCCACCAGGTGGTGAGCAGTTACCTCGACGGCATCTTGCAGCCCACCGGTACCGGCCAGTGTAACTGCGGCGGACATCACCACGCATAAAGTGCGGCCACACTCGTTTACAGTGCGCCGGCACGGTCGGCAAAACAAATAAAGACAGACCACCACAGGGCGGAGACCGGGCGGCAGGAGCCGCTGGTCTCTGCCCTGTTTTTTAATAAATTGTGAGGAGACCGCAACCTTTTTGCAAACGATGCGCGCGGGGCCTTGACCTGGAGCGGGCTCCAGGTAGTATACTGCTGCCAGAGCAGCAGACCGGCGTCTGCAGCGCAGTGGAGACAAAGTGCAGCGATCACCTGCACTGCGTGGCCGGTACTCGCATGCTAAAACAAGGTGGCCGCGGCAGCCGGTGCCGGCACAGACGACCGGAAGAGAAAAGACATGCAGATACCAGTATCTATTTGCTGCCAGCAGCCGCCATCGCATAGATATTGGCGGGTCTATTAGCTACCCGCCGGCAGAGCCACACAGCGCGCATGGGCTCTGCCAGTCGTTATGTTATTTCCTTTTTAGATTTTTTGTGCTGAGACCGAAAAGAAGCGGCAGCTCTGCTGAGTGCAGAGCTGCCGCTTCTTACTGTGCTTTTTTATTCGTACTGTACTTTGGGATCTTTAAACTCGGCCAGGCGCTGCTGATAGGCCTGCTCCACTACTTCAGGGTAGGCCAGCTGCGGCTGTTCTACTCCCATTTTGCCAAGCAGGTAGCGGGTAAAGGGCGGGTTGAGCACCAGCAGTGGTCCCACCAAATAGGTACCGTAAAAGCTGCCGCGGCGCACCCCTTCTAACCGAGACTGTTTGTTGAGGCCGATGCCCCGGTTGACCGGCATGAAAGCGCAATTTTCGTTGTCGCCATAAGCCATGGTGAACTGGGTCTTAAAGCCGATGATATCCATGTCCTCGAAGGTGCCCCAGACCAGACCATTATAGCGGTGAAACAGGTCGCGCTTGGCATAAAAGCCGGCGAAAACGCCCAACCCCTGATCGCGGGTGCCATCCTCGTTCTCCATGTAATCAAAAAACACCTCGCAGGCGTTTCCAGTGGCTAAAAAGATGGTCTTCTGCCCATCGATGAGCTGACAGATGCGCGCTTGGTAGGGCTGCAGTTTATCGGCGATCTTCTGCTGGGCGCGCTCGGTCATGGCGCCGATATAGACCAGCGCCACCTCCTCGGTGACAAAAGCCGGTTCGCTGTCAAACGAGGTATAGACGAACTCGGCCTGGGGCAAACACTGCTGCAGGTACTTCATGTTGCTGGAGTCGCCGAACAGATTGCACATTTCGGGGAACAGAACTTCGATCTTCATCTCAGGCCACCCCTTTCTGCAGTTTTTCCAGTATCTTTTTTTGCAGCGCGACCGACACATCGTAAGTATACAGATCATTTAGGATGAATACGGTGTCTACCTCGTCGAGCCGCAGCATATCGGCAGCCCGTTCATCCTGCGGACAGGCCTGTGCCCGGTCGGCGGGTATGCCGGCCATCAGGCAGCGCAGCTGGTAATCCAGCGCCCGCACCCCTACGCAGAGCACCTGATTTATATCGGGGTGATCTAAAAACTCAAAATCAGTGTCGAACAGCCAGGCGATATTCTCGGAGGTCTCCTGTTTGTCGAAGTAATCATAGTTGAGCAGCACCACCGCCTTTTTACCCGGCTGATGGCGCACAAAGTCGAACACACGGGAGCAGGCGATGGGGTTTTGGCCTTTGGCCAGCATCATCACCACCCGCTTATCGCCCACGATGTCCTCCTCAAAACGGGTCTTGACGATCTGCATGGCGTCGAAGGCGGCGGTGATCTTTTGCTGGCTGAGACCCAGCTCGGACAGGAGCGCCACAGCAGTGACGGTGTTGTAGATGTCGGTGATGTTGTCGCCCACCAGCCGATAGGTCTGCCGTCCAGAGGGCGTATCGATCTGTAGCAGGTGGCGCTGATAGTCGATATCCTGCACTGCATAATCGAGATCGGGCGAGCCGAAATCGCAGTTGGGGCAGTGGGCACGGCCGATGTGATTATAGCGGATATACTCGAACTGGAGCTTGGCCCCACACTGCGGGCAGACCAGGATATCGTGAATGATGTTGCCCTGACTGGTACTCTTGGCGTCGCCGGCGGCAATGCCAAAATACACCCGGCTGTTTTGCGGGCACAGGTGATTGCTGACCAGATCCTCGCCATTTAAGATGAGCTTGGTATCGGGGGCGATGTTGCTCTGCAAGATCGAGGAGATAAAGTCTACGTGGGCGTTGCGCTTGTACGAGTCACGGAACAGATTGGTGATGACCAGGTAGTCGAGATGTACATAGGGCAGTATCTTCGGGGCCATGCGCTCATCGATCTCCAGCACGGCCAGCTCTTTTTTGCTGCTGCCCAAAAGCCCACAGCTATCTAGCAGTACGGTGGCGATACCGGCGTTGGTGTTGGAGCCGAACCGGTTGCCAATGGGGGTATACCCGCTTTTTTCGAGTACATCACCCACCAGGTTGGAAACCGTGGTCTTGCCGTTGGTGCCGGTAACGCCGATGACGGTTTTTGGTTTGCCCACCTGCCCCAAAAAGTTGGGGCACAGGCGGATTGCGGTGTTGCCCGGCAGGTAGGTGCCGTTACGGCCCAGCAGCTTTAGGGCCAACTTCATGGCTTTAGCCACCCACAGGGCAAAAATAAAGCGCAAAGTCCTCTTCTCTTTCATGCCTTTTTCATACTCCATTACTCAATTAGTGCCCCGCTACTTCCAAATAGCCGGGCGGCAGACCCGATCTTGGCCGATCGCAGCCATGTCTGCCTTACTATCATAGCATTTTGCCTGTTGACATGCCAGATATTTTGCCAATTCTTAAAAAAATATAAGATAAACAGTCGCTTTTTGTCGCCCTGTTTTAGCAGATATGGAATTACCGGTAAGTATGCCCTATTTTATACCGGTAGCGCCACTCTGCACAGCTATCAAAAAAATCTGCTAGAACGGCCAAAAGTCAGGGCCCGCTCCCCGTTTTGGGGAGTGGGCCCTGCACGCATTTGATCTGCCACCGTCAAGCGGCGACATACCCCTGGTACCACGCCTGCTGCAGCGGCAGAGGCAGGGGCTGGCCCTGCAGCTCCCGCCAGTCGCCGGGATCTACCACCAGCAGCAGGTCGGCCACGATGTCATCGATATCGGTGGTCATGCGGCCCAGCTTTCTGGCAAAGAGCAGCATTTGTGTGTTGGCCAGATAGGGGTGCTGCTCGGCAAACTGCAGCTCGGCGGCAGTTGCACCGGTCACATGTACGCGCAGCGAGACGATCTTGTAAATTCGCCCCAACGCCATACATTGCGGATACATTTTTTTGAATTCCATCGTGATACCTCCTTTTCGCGGTGGTCCCCGGATCGGCAAGGTGTTTCCAATTTCTGGTTTCATTGTATGCCTGTATCCGGTAGATTACAAGGGCTACTTTATGAACTTTTTAGCACTTTATCACGCAAAACTCCACCAAATCAGGACTACGCCGTCTTTTAGGTGATCGATGTCTTATCAGCAACGCCCAAAACAGGGCAAAAGGCGCTCTGCCCCGATGGGTAAAGCGCCTTTTCATCTATTTTACGCATATCCCTCTACCTGCCCCCATAGCAACAGACCACTAGGCCGCCGGTAAATTCCAGCACTACCTGCTGGAATTTACCGCTCCAGCGAGCCCAGCGACCATCGCTGACCCCGGCCAGACCCAAGCCGATAAGCAGCACAGGGTTTGTGGCATAAAACACATTGGAAAAACCATCGCCGTAAGCATCAGCCAGTACGGTGAGCTGCCGCGAGATACTGCACAGATCGGCCATAGGCGCATGAGTAAAAAGGCTTTGGCTAAATCGGAGGCGATAAAAAAGTCCATTATCAGCGCGATGCGGTACAAAAAAAGCACCGCCACCCCTATGGGGAGCTGCTGCATAAGGCTGGTAGCCCGGTACAGCACCGTATCGAGCACCTTGCCCTCGGTCAAGGTGTATTTGGCGGAGCTGGCCATCAGGATCAGCAGTATTGCCGGCAAGATACTTACGGCCCCGCCGCGAATCGTGCCCTCCAACCGGTCCCAGCCGATACTGCACGGCTTGGTGGGCAGCACACCGACCGCCAGAAATACCAGCGCGACGAACGGTATGAGCGCTACTTGCAGCGCCGGAAAAAGCGAGAGCAAAATGAGCGCTATACCGCCGACTAATGCGCCGACGAAGGTCCGTAGGCCCCGTTCCATCTGCCACTGGCGGAAAAAAGTGGCGCCGCTGCACTGCCTGGGGCGGGCTTTCTGGTCTTTTTAGCACAGCGCACCAGAAAGATAGCCAGAGCCAGACAGAAGAGGAAAAAGGTAAGCAGCCGCAAGTCGATACTGGAAAATAGCGGTAGTCCAGCCGATCTTTGCGCTACCCCCACGTAACTGGGTGGTAGACACCGGAAAAATACCCACAGCCCACCGCCAGCAGGTTTATGCTCATACCGGTAAGGCTATCCCCACCACTGACACCGCCAGTGCCACAGCAATAGGCACCAGCGGCACACATTCCTCAAAGCTGCCCACCAGTGCCCCCAGCGCCATAAAAAACAGGGTGATACAGCACAGCAATGTGTACTACCGGCTCTCGGTAACGCCACACGATCTTTTTCAGCATATAGGAGATGATCCCGCCCCGGCCGAGGTTGTGGAAGGTGCCGCCCACGATGAGCAGAAAGGCAATGATAGCCAAAATGGTGCCACCGCCTTGAGCCGTCAACACGAAAAGCGGCGACAGCAGTCACTTCCAAAAGAGCAGTCCCCCCTGCTACCTGGTGATAGGTATCCGCCACCATCACCTGTTGCCCCACCTGCATTTGCTGCTGATAGCTGCCGATGGGAATAAGCAGCGTCAGCGCATAGGTGGCCACCATGGGCACCAGCAGCATAATGGGTGCAGTGACAAACGATCTGACGCTGATGTCAAGGCTGTGCTTTTTGTCCTTTTGCATCACCAGTATCCCTATCAAGACCACCCAAGCCGCCGGGTGAGACCTTAAAATGGCTGTATTGTATACCTCTATCTATGCGCAATCTGTGCGCACATACAAGAGGCGGCACCCCCTAAGGAATGCCGCCTTTTATCAGATAGTTGGTCAGGTCTGCTTATTTTTCGAAAGTCGCCGCCACTTCTTTCAGGTGGCGCACGATCTCGATATGCTGGGGACAGCTGCGCTCACACTGTTTGCAGCCGATACAGTCGGAGGCTTTGCCGGCTGTTTTGGTATAGTTATTATAGTAGACCTGTTGGGTGGAAAATCCCTTATTGAGGGCCTGCTTCTCAGCGTTATAGAGGGCAAAATACTGGGGGATGGGGATCTGTTTGGGGCAGCCGTCGACGCAGTAGCGACAGCCGGTACAGGGGACGGCGATGGCGGCGCTAATCAGGTCTACTGCCTGGCGCACCACCGCCTGCTCTTCATCGCTGAGGGGAATAAACTGCTGCATATAGCCGGTATTATCGAGCAGCTGCGGCAGGCTGGACATGCCGCTGAGCACCACCATGACCCCCTCTAAGCTGGCGGCAAAGCGAATGGCCCATGACGGGACCGAATTTTGCGGCGCAAAACGGGTGAAGAGCTCTTTGGCACTGGGGGGCACTTCGGCCAGCGTACCGCCTTTTACCGGCTCCATAACGATGACCGGCTTGCCGTGCTTTTGCGCTACCTGGTAGCAGGCGCCCGACTGAATGCTGGGATTGTCCCAATCGAGATAGTTGAGCTGCAGCTGCACGAATTCCACCTCGGGGTGAGCGGTCAGGATCTCGTCGAGCAGCTGGGCATTGTCGTGGAAAGAAAAACCGATATGGCGGATCTTCCCCTCTGCTTTTTTCTGGCTGATAAAGTCGAAGCTGTGAAACTTCTGCGCGATCTGGTAGTGGGACACATTGAGATTGTGCAGCAGGTAGTAATCGAAGTACTCCACACCACATTTTTCGAGTTGTTCATCGAAGATACGCTGCTGATCCTCTTCCTTTTTTAAAAACATGATGGGCATTTTGGTGGCTACGGTAAAGGCATCTCGCGGGTGCCGTTTGACCAGCGCCTCGCGCAGGACCTCTTCGCTGTGAAAGGCGTGGTACATATAGGCGGTATCGAAATACGTAAAACCGCGCTGTAAAAATGTATCTACCATCTGCTCGACCTGGGTCATATCTACGCTGGTCTGGTCAGCGGCGTCGCGCACGGGCATGCGCATCAAGCCAAAGCCCAATTTTTTTACCGGTCTTTCCATCCTGTAAACCTCCTGTTTGGGGCAGTCCCGACATCGGGGCGTACTGTTTCACCTGTGTTAATTTATAGTAACACCTGGAGTGGGCTCCAAGTCAAGTGATACCGAAAAATTTTGTCAAACGCCTGCTGGCAGGTGAAGCTCTGTGCAGCAGACGCGGATCTACGAAAAGGGAAACAAGGCGGCGGCCCAGTACGGGCAGCCGCCTTATTCATTGTAAGACACGTTATAAGCATGTTCAAAATAAAACTTTCCCACCGTCCATCATAAACGGAAGTCGTTTCTTCTCTATCAGGATAAGTATTTACAACAGGAGGAATTCTGTTATGGAGCCATCCCCCCACTTGACCGCCAACTAGATGGGTGGAGCAATTGACACAATAGGCAGCATGTGATTATCCACAAACGCATATGGCGATTCCTGTGCACATAATCACTAGACAAGTTACGTGATCGTATCTATAATGACAATAAAGATTTAGGGAAACGTTTACCTATAACGTTAACCTACAATAACTTTTATATAAATTGATTGTGAGGGGTAGAAATTGAAGAAAAAAACGATGAAAGATATCGCGATGGAAGCTGGCGTTTCTATCACAACGGTTTCTAAAATATTGAACAACGTGGACATGCATATCAGTGAAGCGACCAGAGAAAGAGTATTGGGGATCGTTCAGAAGTACCACTATGTTCCCAATGAGATCGCCAAGGGACTGCGGCGTAAGAGCAGCAATATGATCGGGGTCGTTACCTATGATATAGCCGACCCTTATATCGCTAAAATTGTAACTGGGATCGAATCGGCATGTAGGGCAAAAGGTATCAGCGTTCTCATTTGTAATACCGATACAGAGAAATCCTCAGAGCTGGATAGTTTTCGTTTCCTGCGCTCAAAAATGGTTGATGGGATCATCTTTCTGCGCAGCCTATCTTCTGAGAATGCGGAATCTATCTCGCAATTCAAAATCCCAATTGTTGTTGTCGACCACGGTTTTTCCACAGACATATCTGATGTAGGTATCGTCGATGTCAACTCCCATGCGGCAGCCTATAAGGCCACTGAACTACTCATCCGCAAAGGCTGCCGTCAGATCTCCTATATCGGTCCCTCCCCCTCCACCGGTTCCACCCGTATTGAGGGCTATATAAATGCCCTAAAAGACTGTGGCCGGGAGATCCGTGCAGATCTCATATACCAACAGGGCGATTTTAGCTCCGAAACAGGACTCCATGGGATCGCGAGCCTTTTCGCTGGCGGGTGCATCGATGGGGTCTTGTGTGGCAACGACCTGATCGCAGCAGGCGCGCTTCTTGCCCTCAGCGAAAAGCGCTTGCGTGTACCCGAAGACATCAAGGTGGTCGGTATCGATAATATCTCTATTTCCCAATATCTCAATCCCCCCCTCACAACTGTGGACCTGCACGGCCGCGAAGTGGGCGTTGAGAGTGCAGAAATGCTGATGTCCCGGATCCAAAACGATGTTCCCCTGGGCGAAAAATTCATTGACTGTGAGATCGTGTCACGAAAATCCGTATAAGAGTCCAATGTTTTTATTTGTGTGAACTTACATGATATATTTTGCCGCGGTGCCAGCCGGCAACGCCCCTCTTCTCTCCGGCATGGTGGTCCTTGTTTTTGCCCGCTGTTTGGCCACAAGGCTTACCCTGACGACGTTTCACCACCCAGCATAGATTTTGGGCTGTATCCCCTATATTTTCGCTATTTTGCTGTTTATCAGCAGTGGAATAAAAAATTATTTAAGGAGGGGGAGCGATACTTTCACATATTGCTCCCAGAGAAAGTATGAAACATTTTATGGAGAACGACATGTTTGCCCTGTATACTGCCCGCGTGTATTACGATTGGCAGCAGGCGCGAGATGAGGGGCGCGACGTTGCGCATCTAGAGGAGGTGTGTAAAGCCATACAAAAAAGATTCTACTCGGACGACCGGCAGGATTCCATTGGCGATCTTGAGGTCGCTTATGCCCTGGAAAGGAAGATGCGGGAAGCGCCGATCAAGGAAAAAACGGATCATGTTGAGCCGTCGGTCTACGAGGAAATTCTGCAAGAGCGGCCTGAAAAAAAGCGGGAAATCGCCAACATACCGGATAAGACCATCAAGGATCGCATCCTTGGAGGCTGGACGGGAAGAATCGTCGGCTGTCTTCTCGGCAAGCCCCTCGAGTTTTGGAAGCATGAGAACCTCCTCAATATGTTAAAAGAAATAGGCAACTATCCCGTAAATCGCTATGTATCCACCAAAGACTTTACCCCGGACATGATCGAAAAATACAACATCAAGACGGGTTCGCCTCTGATCAAACAGCCGTGGATCGACGAGCTGAAGGGGTATGCGCCTACGGACGATGACACCAACTATACTGTACTCAATCTGAAACTCATGGAGGAGTTTGGGTACGATTTTGACCCTGGTGATGTGCTGTTTGCATGGATCAACTGGGTCCCAGCTGGGCTGTGTTTTACGGCGGAACGAATAGCCTATAAAAATGTGCTCCGAGGGCTGTCTGCTCCCGCGACTGCCACCTTCCAAAATCCTTATAGAGAGTGGGTGGGGGCGCAAATCAGAGCGGAGATGTTCGGTTGGGTGAATCCCGGCAATACCGTGGCCGCCGCCGAAGCAGCTTTTCGGGATGCTTGCGTATCTCATACGAGAAATGGCATCTACGGCGAGATGTTTACAGCAGCCATGGTAGCAGCTGCCATGCATCTTACGGATGTGCGCGAGATCATAGAAGCGGGGCTTGCGGAGATCCCTGAGAACTCCAGGCTCACCAAAGCCGTGCGCTCCGCGATCGCCGAATTCGACAGTGGGATGACACTCGAGGAGTCTATAGAAGCGCTACATAACCAGCACGATGAATACAATATATTCGAGTGGTGCCACATTGTTCCCAACGAAAAAATCGTGGTGCTTTCCCTGCTACATTCGGGTGGTGATTTTTCACGGGCGATCGGAAACTGTGTATCGTTTGCCTTTGATACCGACTCCAATGCCGCGGTGGTAGGTGCGATCATGGGGACGCTCCTGGGCACTGCGGGCATCGAAGAAAAATGGACGATGCCCCTCGGTGGGCGCTTGGGAAGTACGGTGCTCGGCGAGGAGATGAACCGTATTGAAGATCTGGCAGAGCGGACATTCAAAATTGCCAAACGGGAGGTCACACCAAACACCGAGATAAAAGATGAATACCGTTACAGCGAAACCTTTGCGTAAACCTTTTGCATCATTGTGGCAGATAGCATCGATCCTGTCGCTATACCATCACGAACAATGCTGCGGAAGGACAAACCGGTACCGATGAAAATCGTGCCCGCAGGAGCCTGTGCTCATATTTTAAAGTGAGGGAAGAACAGGTAACGGCTTCTCCCAAAGGCAGCAGGATATTCAAAGCTCGATTCCGGCTAAAATGGGGAGTTAAAATAGACTTACATCAAGCTGTGAGGCGATATCGAATAGATACCGCCTCACAGCTTTTGTCTACAGCTCTTTAGAGCAAAATAAAGATCCGAACTCCTCCCCAATTGGGAAAAATCCGGATCATATCAGTTTGGTGCGGGAGATGGGACTTGAACCCACACACCGAAGTACTGGCTCCTAAGACCAGCGCGTCTGCCATTCCGCCACTCCCGCAAACACGATAGTAGTATACCGTATTTACAGGGGCGTGTCAATCAGCTGCGGCGGTCGATCTGCCGCACGTTCTGGGCGGCGGTGAGGACCCCGATCTGGCCGGTGGCGAAGTTGAGCCCGCCCTGAAACCAGACGGCAAAAGGCTCGCGGATGGGAGCGTCGGCCGAGAGCTCGATAGAGGAACCCATGGTAAAGGCGCCGGCGGCCATGATGACCTGCGACTCATAGCCCGGCATGTCGCAGGGCTCGGGCACGGCGGCGCTGTCCACTGCGCTGCCGGCCTGGATGCCCTGACAGAAGGCACACAGCCGCCTTTCATCCCCCAGGCGAATAGCGGAGATGATATCGCCGCGGGGCTCTGTCACTTTGGGGAACACCTCGTACCCCAACAGAGAAAACAGCGCGTTGGCAAATACCGAGACTTTCGTAGCCTGCCCGGTGACGGTGGGGGCGTGGTAGAGCCCCATATACAGCGCCCGATTTTGCCCCAGCGAACAGCCCAGCTCGCGGCCGGTACCGGGCGAGGTGAGACGGTAGGCGCAGAGCTCGACCAGGTCGTGGCGTCCGGCGATGTAGCCGCCGGACTGGGCGATACCGCCGCCGGGGTTTTTGATGAGCGAGCCCATGATGAGATCGGCCCCCACCTGAGTGGGCTCGATCTTCTGCACGAATTCACCGTAGCAATTATCTACCATGATGATAGCACGGGGCTCGTGCTGGCGCACCAGGGAGATGACATCGCCGATCTCCTCGACGGTGAACGAGCGGCGCAGCGAGTACCCGCGGGAGCGCTGTATGTACACCACTTTTTTACCCACGCAGCGGCGGGCGATCTCGGTGCGGTCGAAGGTGTCGTCTTTTAGCTCGACCTGTTCGTAGTGGATGCCAAAGTCTTTGAGCGAGCCGTTGCCGGTGCCCCGCAGACCGATGACCTCTTCCAGTGTGTCGTAGGGCTTGCCGGTGATCGACAGCATGGTATCGCCGGTGCGCAGTACACCGAACAGGGCCACTGTCAGCGCGTGCGTACCCGAGGCAAAGCCGCTGCGAAACAGGGCGTCTTCGGCTCCCACGATGGTGGCGAACACAGCGTCCAGTGCGTCGCGGCCACGATCGCCATAGCCGTAACCGGTGGTATCGACCAGGTGCGACTCGGCGATCTGGTGCTGCTGGAACGCGTGCAGCACCTTGAGCTGGTTATACTGCGTGATCTCGTCGAGTTCGGCAAATTTATCGGCGCAAAGGTCCATGGCCTGACGCTCTAGTTGCAGCAGCTCGTCGTCAAATGTAAAAAAATTTTGATCTATCACAAGTTTCCCTCCACAATGGTCCCAGCGGGGACATATCCGTTCTTTAAATAAAATGGCACCCGTTCTTCTCGGCAGCAGAGCCACAGCTGCTGCCCGACAAACTGGCCCTCTAGCGCACCCAACAGCGCGCTGGCCAGACCCCGGCGGCGCCAGTCGGGCAGCACCGCGACCCCCTCTATGACACAGCCGCTTGGGGCGGCGGTATATACACCGGCGGTGGCCACCAGCTGGCCGCCCTGATACCGGCCCAATACCCGGGCCTTTGAGTGGCGGACCCGGTGAGACAGATCGCAGTACAGCCCGTCCACATCCAGCCCGCAAAATACCTGGCTCAAAAGCTGGGCTACTTCCCGCAGCGGCGGGCAGACAATCGCCGTATCGGCGGCAGGTCCCGCTCGTGCTCGCCTGCGCAACACGGGGCGTTGGCGCTCACACAGGGAAAACAGCGGCCGGTCGGCATAGTAGCGGCGCACTCCCAGCATGGGTAGAGCAGTAGGCGGCAGGGCCGTTACCCCGCACAGTGTAGCTATGTCGCCCTGCACGCAGAGCAGGCCATCTTCGCCGGCGCGATAAAACTGCAGCAGCGGGCTTTGCAGGCCGTAAGCCGCAAGCAAGCCTGCCAGCTTTACCGCCGGCAGGCCTGAAAGCACCGCTGTTTTTTCGTCCGCCAAAAATCCCGGCGGCAGCTGCTGCCGGCAGTGTACCGGCGTTAGGAGCAGCTGCTCAGCACACATGGTCGATCACGGCGTGCGTGAGTTCCATTACCGCCTGCAGGTCGCCCCAGTCGGCCACGCCGCTGGCCGTGTGCAGATTGCGGCAGGGCAGCGAGATAGCCAGCGTGCGCACCCCGGCGCGGGACTGGTGGATAGCCCCGGCATCGTTGCCGCCGAACACCCCTTTTTTGTACTGCAGAGGAATATTTTTTTCGCGGGAGAGATGGCCGGCCAGCTGTACCAGCTCCCGATCATAGATGGTGGAGCGGTCCATAAAGCCCACCACTGCGCCGGCGCCCAGATCGCATACTGTATCGGCGGCGGACAGGCCCAGATTATCGGCCGCCGTGGTCGCCTCGATGATCAGGGCAACAGCGGGGTCGACGGAAAATGCAGCTGTTTTGGCCCCGCGTAGCCCCACCTCTTCCTGGGTACAAAATACCACCGTACAGCTGTTTTGCAATTCCTGCTCCAGCAGCCACAACAAGACCGCGCAGCCCGCCCGGTCATCGATGGCTTTGCCGGCAAAGCGATTGTCGCCCAGCTGGGTAAACGGATAGGCAAAATAGGCCATATCGCCCGGCTGCACCACCTCTAGCGCCTGCTGGCGGTCAGCGGCGCCGATATCGATGGCCATATCGGAAAACTCGATACTCGCCTCGCGCTGTTTTTTGCTGAGCAGGTGGATGGGCACATTGCCGATAACGCCTGGGTGGCCGTTTACAGCGACGGTACGGCCCGGCGCTACCCGCGGATCGATCCCCCCTACCGGGGCAAAGTGCAGGTACCCCTGTTCATCGACCGAGGTGATGATAAAACCCACCTCATCCATATGTGCACTGACCATGATCGGTTTTGCGGGTATGCGGCGGCCAGTTTTTTGCACGATCAGGTTGCCCAGCGCATCGGTCTGCCAGGAGAGTCCCAATCGCTCTACCTCGCTGGTCAGATAGGTGCGCACTGCGTCTTCGCTGCCCGAGGCGCCGTTTATCGCGCACAGTTCAGCTACCCTTCTCATCATTTTACTATTCACTTCCACTGCGCTCCCCCCTCACTGAGCCAACTGGCTGACATAGGCGGCGATAAGCGCCGCTGTATGCTCGATATCCTGCAGATCCACCACCTCGACTGGGGTGTGCATATAGCGCTGCGGCACCGAGACCAGCAGCGTGCGCACCCCCGCCCGCGACACGGCGATCGCATCGGCGTTTGAGGCGGTGAGCCCGCCCATGATCTCGGGCTGGTAGGGGATGCCCTGTTTCTGGGCCAACGCACAAAATGTGCAGTACATATCGCGGTCGAGTATTGGGCTGTAACCGATCATAGGACCTTTACCGAGCTCACCGCACTTATCTGCATCGCAGCCCGGCGACATGCCAAAACTCACGTCCACCGCTACCGCATGGGTGTAATCGGCGCCAAAGGCCCCTGTTTTTGCCCCCTGCTCGCCGGTCTCCTCCAGCGAGGAGAACAGCAGATCGACACCCACTCCGGCAGGTGCTGCCGCTTTGATCTGAGCGGCAGCCAGCAACTGCACCACACAGCCCGCCCGGTCATCCAGCGATTTGCCGCTGACCCGACTGCCGAGCAGCTGTTGCAGCTCTGTTCGATAGCTGGCTCGATCACCCAGTGATACCAGTTCCTGCAGCGCTTCTCTGTCGTAACCGGTATCGATATAGAGCTTATCGATGTCAGGTATCTCTTCATAGCCCTTCATACCCGAGAGGTGCGGCGGCAGACAGCCAATGACACCAAAGACCGGCTGACTGCCGCTGATGACCACCTGCGAGGCCGGCAGCAACCGCTTGTCGATCCCCCCTACCGGCGCCACTTTGACAAAACCGGCATCGTCGATGGCGGTGACCACAAAGCCCACCTCGTCTAGATGAGCATCTAGCAGCACCCGTGGACCGTTATCCGCAGCCGGTACTACGTGGCAGAGCAAACTGCCCAGCGGGGTGACCTCTACTGGCCCCAGCGGAGCCAGCAGCGAGGCGGCGGCACTGCGCACCGCTGTCTCGCTGCCCGAGACGCCCCGCGCATCGCACAGCGTTTTTAGCATGTCAAATGTATCCATTTCGCACCTACTCTTTCTGTCCGCTCTCTTCTGTATTTCTACACTGTGTTGATAATAGCTTTCTAAATATACGTAAAGTATTATTTTTACAAATATATACTATATATTGGTAATTTTGACTTAAACCGCATTATACATATCGTATTATTAGATTATTCTAAACATTATGTTTAAAGGCTGTTGACGATCTCTTTAAAGTGCCGGCCCCGCACCTCAAAGTTTTTATACAGGTCGAAACTGGCCGATGCCGGCGACAGAGAGATCACATCTCCCGACTGCGCTCCTTTAAAGGCCAGCTTTACTGCCTGCTGCATATCGCTGGCGTGCACGATCTCGAGCCCGCTACCGGCAAAGTTCCCAGCCGCGCGCACCGCCGCTTCGATCTTGGGGGCGGTGGCGCCCATGAGCACCAGCTTTTTGACCCGCTCGCACACCACTGGACCCAGTGGCTCGTAGGGGATCTTTTTGTCGTAGCCGCCGGCGATCATAATGATCTTTTGCGAGAATGCGTACAGGCCGGCGATGCTGCGGGTGGGGCTGGAAGCGATAGAGTCGTTATAGAACTTGACCCCACCGATCTCCCGCACGAACTCGATGCGGTGCTCCACCCCGGCAAAGGTATTCGCCACATGGCGCATGACCTCCGGCTCTACCAGGCCCCACACGGTGGCGATCGCACCCAGGTAGTTTTCGACGTTGTGTTCGCCGGGTATCTTGATCTCGCTCTTGTGGAAGAGCTTTTGCTCCCCCTGCGGGGTGCGCATACAGATATTGCCGTCCCGGTCCAGATAGGCGCCTTTTTCGACCGGCTCGAACCGGTCGAAAAAGTACAGCTTGCCCCGCACATCGGGCGAAAAGCTACGGGTTATGGCGTTGTGGGCATTGAGCACCGTTTTAGAAAAGGCATCTTGATGGGCATAGAGGTTGCGCTTGGCGTCGACATACTCCTCCATATCCCGGTGCATATCCAGGTGGTTGGGTGCCACGTTGGTGATAAGGGCAATATCTGGGCTGTGCCGCATAGAGATGAGCTGGAAGCTGGACAGCTCCACCACCGCCCAGTCGTCGGGTTTTACCTGCTCGATAATGGGCAGCAGTGCACGGCCGATATTGCCGCCAAGGTGTACGGTGTAGCCCTGCTCTTTCATAAAGGCGGCGATGATCGTCGTTGAGGTGGTCTTGCCGTCGGAACCGGTGACCCCGATGATTCTGCAGGGGCAGAGAGCAAAAAACAACTCCATCTCAGAGGTGACGATGATATCCCGGCGGCGAGCTGCCTCCAGGTCCTCGTCGGTAAAGCGCATGCCGGGGGTGCGAAATACGATATCGTCATCGATGTCTTTTAAGTAATCCTCCCCCAGCACCAGCCGAACGCCGAGACGCTGCAGCTCGTCGGCTACCGGCCCCATCTTCTCGCGGCTGTTTTTATCGCGCACCGTAACGGCAAAGCCCTTTTCTGCAAACATGCGGATACAGTCTAAATGGCTGACGCCAGCCCCGATAAATGCCAATTTTTTGCCCTTGATATCACTCAAAAAGCGGTCAAATCTCTCCACGCTCTATTCCCCCCAACAAATTAGACGACAGCTGCGCCGGCAGACCGTGCCAGGCCCAGACCGCCGTCTCCCCTACACAGTGTGCGCCGCGGCGGGCCGGACCAATCATCTATGCCGGCGGCTGCCACAAAAATCACTCTTTTCTCATTATACGTGCATCCGCCCGATATGACAAGAATTCCCGGGGATTTATGTTGAAAACTTCCAATCTCCATGTTATGATAAAAGGTATACAAACGGCTCTATCACGCCATTTATCAGGAAGGAAGCACACTATGGGACTCGATACCTTGATCCTGCCAAAAAAGTACCGTTCCAGTTTAGATATACTGCAGACCGAGATCGCCATCAAGCTTATTAAAGACACCTTTGAGCGCGAACTGGCGCAGAACCTCAACCTCACCCGCGTCTCGGCACCGCTTTTTGTGGCGCCCGAGACCGGTCTCAACGACGACCTCAACGGCGTCGAGCGGCCGGTCTCCTTTGATATTCTAGATATCGGCCGCGACGTGGAGATCGTCCACTCGCTGGCTAAGTGGAAGCGCATGGCCCTGAAAAAATATGGGTTTGCCCCTGACAGCGGCCTGTATACCGACATGAATGCCATCCGCCGGGACGAGGGCCTGGACAACCTGCACTCGGTATATGTAGACCAGTGGGACTGGGAGAAAGTCATTACCCGCGAGACCCGCAACATCTACACTTTAAAAGAGACGGTCAACCAGATCGTAGACGCGCTGTACACCACCCAGCAAAAACTGTGCGACGCCTTTACCCAGGTAAAACCGGTCATCCCGCGGGAGATCACCTTTGTCACCTCACAGGAACTGGAAGACCGTTGGCCCGACTTGACGCCCAAGGAGCGAGAGGACAAGATCTGTCAACAGCATAAGCTGGTATTCATCAGCCAGATCGGCGGCAAACTGCGGCTGGGCCAGCCTCATGACGGCCGCGCCCCCGACTATGACGACTGGGCACTGAACGGCGATATCCTGGTGTGGTTCCCCGTTCTTGGCCGCTCAGTAGAGATATCCTCGATGGGCATTCGCGTAGACAGCGAGAGCCTGCGGCGGCAGCTGGAGCTGAGCGGCCAGACCAAAAGAGAGGACCTGATCTTTCACAAGATGCTGCTGCACGACGAACTGCCGCTGACTATTGGCGGCGGTATCGGCCAGTCGCGCATCTGTATGCTGATGCTGGGCAAGGCGCACATCGGCGAAGTACAGGTGTCGGTCTGGCCGCCGGAGGAGATCGCCGCCTGTACTGCCAGCGGCATCTACCTCCTGTAGATGAGGGGGAGTCTGATGAAAAAAACGCTCTCTCTCCTGCTGGTGCTGTGTGCGGCTCTGTCGCTGCTCAGTGGCTGTTTTGAAGATGGCTCTGGCCAGCAGTTCGAGTACGACTTAGAAGCACACCCCTCTAATCTGGATCCACAGCTGGCAGAAGACGAGTCATCGCTGGATGTAGTGGGCAACATTTTTGAGGGGCTGCTGGTAAAAAAGGCGGACGGCAGCATCGTACCCGGGGTGGCGAAGAGCTACCAGGCTGAAAACGGCGGCACCCGCTATATCTTTACCCTGCGCGACGACGCAACCTGGTCAAACGGCGATCCGGTGACTGCCCACGACTTTGCCTTTGCCTTTAAACGCCTGTTTTCGCCCGAGACCCGCTCTCCTTACGCCAATGATTTTTATATCATCAGTGGCAGCCGCGCCTATATGAGCGGCCAGGTGGGGCTGGAGGGGCTGGGTGTCAAGGCGCTGAGCAACACCAGTTTACAGATCGATCTCTCCCATGCTGACGAGAGTTTTTTAGATCTGCTTACCACCCCAGCCGCCTTTCCCTGCAACGAGAAATTTTTTAACAGCACCAAGGGGGGGTACGGGCTGACAGCCGAGGCGCTGATCTCCAACGGTCCTTTTTCTTTGACCACCTGGATCAAAGAGGGGGAAAAGGATGACTACCTGGTGCTGCGACAAAACGAGAAGTACAGTTCCGACTCGCCGGTAGTGGCGGGCAGTGTGGTGTTCAACATCGTCCCCGACTACGAGGACCGGCTGAAGAATTTCGAAAAGGGCGAGACCGACTGCCTGCTGTACACCGACCACCCCAAATCGGTCTCGGAGGGGGCGGTGTCGTATCAGAATACTACCTGGGCGCTGGTGCTCAACCAAAAGGAGCCGCTGCTGTCTAACGGCAATATCCGCCGCGGATTGGTGCTGGCTACCGACAAAAATGCCATCAAAGATATGCTGCCCGCCTACCAGACACTGGCGGGGGCGCTGGTGCCACCGGATATCCAGATGGGCCAACAGAGCTTTCGCGCCTTTGCCGGCGAGAACCTGATGCCCACCCCCAATGCCCAGGCCGCCAAGGAGGCATACCGGGCGGGGGCCGATTCGTTTGACGCGGCCTACAATGCCGGAACCAGCGATGACGACTACAACTCGCTGGCCAGTCAGATCACCGTTTTGTGCCCCGACGATGAGGCCAGCCTCTCTTATCTGCAAAACCTGCTGCAGCTGTGGCAGCGGGACCTGGGGCTTTTCCCCAAGGTAGAGACTATGTCGCTGGAGGATATTCAGTCTAAGGTGTATTTGGAAGATTACGACATTGCGCTGGTGCCCATCACCGCCACCCAAAATAGTGCCGAGAGTTTTTTGGCCGATTTTTATACCGGTAGTGAGCGCAATCTGCCAGCTCTGTCTGACTCTGCAGTAGATAGCCTGCTGCAGCGCATGGAGGACTCGACCAGTGCCAGCGATCGGGCCGATCTCTGTCGACAGGCGGAGCAGGCGATCCTCGCCACCAACTGTATCATCCCCCTGTACTACCAACCCCAGTTCTTCGTACAGGGTAAGAGCGTGCAAAATATCGAGTACAACCCCTATTTTGGCTATATCAAATTTAAAGAGGCCATAAAAAATTAATGCTGTGACCCCCAGTAGAAAGAGCGCCTGTGTGGTGGACATAAGTCCGCACACAGACGCTCTTTTGGATTTCTGCAGATGTGTTTCATACCGACGGGCAAAGCCGGATGGGGCCGCCGTGCTAATTGCCCGCCACCAGATCATAATAGGTGCCATCTGACAGGTGGATGCGCACCCCCACAACGCCGTAGCTCTTGTTCTCTGCCTCTTCTTCGGTGATATCGCCCAATCGCTGTATGGTGGAGAGGCACAGTTCTGCCCGTTCTTCCTCCATCACATAGGGTAGTGGCGTGGGGATCAGCGTGGTGGCAAACGCCCTCCCAATGCCGCTCTGCAGCTCGGCCACTACCTCATCCGGCCAGTGGCCGCCGTGGCACAGCGGCTGTATCCTGGTGATGGTGACCGGGTGGCCGGTATGGTTACACAATGCCACTCTCCCCCACGTTTCACAGCGGCCCCCCTCTATGCTCGCGCTAAAAGATGGAGAACCCGTCAGCGCTGCCGGCTCCTCCTCTGGCACTATTGACACGACCCAGACACACAGCCCCAGCAGCAGGACTGTGCAGACAGCAACGATCCACCACGGAAATCTCGCCGTGCGTTTTTTCTTCTGTTCCATCAGCGGTCCCTCTTTTCTGCATCACTTATCGGCCGGTATCACACTGCTTATCTGCCCCCATCATAAAGTATTTTGCCGGCAAAAACAACACCTTTCCTTTTCGACAAAAAAAGAGGGCCGGCAGCTGCCAGCTCTCTTTTTATCTGCTATATTATGTACCTATGCCCGGTAGATGATCTCGCCGTTTTTCACCGTCATTTTGCAGTCCATAGCCGCCTCGATGTCCTTGGTGGGGTCGCCGGCAAAAATGGCGAAATGGGCCTTTTTGCCCGGCTTGATGCTGCCCAAGCTGTCCTGCACGCCGCACAGTTCGGCGGCGTTGATGGTACCGGTACGGATGGCCTCCATGGGGGTCATACCCGCCTTGACCATCAGCACCATCTCGTAGGCGGTCTTGTCGTGTCCATTAAATGGGGTGCCGGCATCGGTGCCCAGCGCGATCTTCACTCCGGCCTGATGGGCGCGCTTAAAGGTGTCCATATGAGCCTCTACTGCGCCTTCTGCCTTTCGCACCACATAGTCGGCAATACCGGCCTTGGTGCCGTTGACCACGATCCAGTGTACTGCTGCCAACGTTGGCACATAAAAGACGTTATTTTCTTTCATGTAGTCAAAGCACCAGTCATCCATAAAGAAACCGTGCTCGATAGAGTCGATACCGGCACGCAGCGCGTTTTTAATGCCAGTCATTCCCTGCGCATGGGTGCAGGTCTTGGCTCCTACCTTGTGCGCCTCCTCGATAGCCGCGCGCAGCTCGTCCTCGTTTAATTGGGGGGAGCCCGGCTCTACGCCTTTGGTCATTACGCCGCCAGTAGCCATTACTTTGACCCAGTCTGCGCCGGCGCGCAGCTGCTCGCGGGCCGCCTTGCGGCAGTCGTCGGGGCCGTCGGCCTCGCGGCCCATGGTCCATCCGTGGCCGCCGGTCATACAAATACATTTACCCGATACCTGCATATCCGGCGCCACCAGTTTGCCGGCAGCCACCGCGTTGCGGATATCGATATCGATGGAGTTGATACCGCCCACGTCGCGAATAAAAGTGACACCCGACTGGGTGAACTGGTCGAGATGATGAAGCGACATCATGGTCACTTCGGCGTCGCTCTCGGTATAGGTGGGGGCGGCGACCGGTGCCAGATTCATGTGGGTGTGGCAGTTAAAAAGGCCCGGCAGAACAGTAGAGCCCTCCAGATCGATGACCTCTGCGCCCGCAGGGCACTGCAGGTCTTTGCCCACCTCTTTGATCACGCCGTCTTCTACCAGAATGCTGCCACCGGCCAGCACGCTGCCGGCCTCTACATCCACGATATTGGCATTTTGAAACACTACTGTCTTCATTTTCCGGGTCCTCCTTGTTATTTTAGTTGGTGTGGGATAGCCCGTGTTTGCGGCATCTTGAAAACACATACTGTGCGGGAGCTGTTACAGAGCCGGGCGAGCGCACACCCCAATAAAAATATTATACTAGAGCAGCTGTATATTTTAAAGATTTAAAGTGGAGAAATCTCCTATTTCATAGAGTGTACCAATTGTACGTCTACCAAGGTGGATAAAAACTGTAAAAAGCACCGGCAAGATCTGTAGACTTATCTTCAAGATCCTCCCACTAAAGAAAATAACACTACCGAAAGGCCTGTTTTCAAGCTGTGTTACCGGTTCATCATTTTGGAGGGCCAGATGCCCAAATGGGCGTAGGGGGATTGGTATTGCCGGTTGCGCTGCTCCTGGCTGGGGTCGGCGTTGATCTGCTCTGCCACATCGTCCAGGGCGGGCTCCAGTTCACCCAGCGTCATGTCCTGGGCCTGTTGCCAACTGTAGGGCAAAACCAGCCCCAGCTCTTCTGCACGCTGATAGATATATCGTATTCTTGCATATGATAAAATAACAAGCTTATCTTCAATATCAATCGACTGTTCATAAACCTTGTCTCTATCCAATGTAATTTCTTCAAATAGTTCGGTCGATTCTTTCACACTACCCGATTCAAGAATTGGCAGACTTACCTCTTGGGCTTGTTCCAATGTTATATCAGAAACCTCAAATTTGTAAAAATCTCTCTGATCACCCCAACCATTTTCCCGCATTCGCACGCATATCTGATTACGGAAAAAATTGTGTAGAGAATATACTGTAAATTTATTGTATGGAGCATTGGAAAAAACAGTGCCCATGACACCCGCATATCTGTCATTAAACTCTTCTTTCGAAATGCTTCTAGATCCATCAGTAAATCTATTATATATGTCTATATAGTAGTACATTGAAAGAAAGCCAGATACATTTACTTCAATATAATCGTTGTCGGATAAGAAATTTTCTACTCCCTGCGTATATCTCTCGCAAAAATAGTAAAAATCATCTGAATTCTTTTCTAGAATAATGTTATCTTTTCTAAGAAGCTTTTCAACAACTGGCTCAATAGCTCCTACCGTATAGGCCGTTCTCTGTGGTCCAATAGCATAGTATATGTATATTCCCAAACAAGCCACTAGTACAATGCAAATATTCAATATGAGCACATGATATCTGCTGTAAAAGACCTTTTTTATGCGCTTCATAAAAATCACCTTTTTAAATAGAGTTTGTAACTACTCATCATAACTTTTTCTATCTATATTCATTCCCACAATCAACATCGCTAAACTCATAAGCGCTAATAACCCATATTTATTCAGTAAAACACATTTTGTTATCTCATTATAATATATAAAAATATTCCATATACTTATCTTTGTATAGACAAAATTAAATATTAAATGATATGTAGTAATAATTATAGCGGGCACAAGTACTGAGTTGGTCACTTTCACAACAAAATATTGAAAAGAAAGATAGAATAACATTTGAATCATTATTTTTACGAACATCACAAACATATTGTCCATATAAAAACTATATCCTATCAATAGAACACCTACAAGCGCCACCGTATGGAGCCAGATAAAAATCGTTTTTATAAGATCACTTTTTTGTTTAACCCCATATGCTTTTACCAGCTCTAAAGCCCCTTGATTGCTGTATTCTCTAAAACACAAGGTAAAATACCAGACAGCTATAATGGGTATATACCGTTCAAAATCCGTATACACCGGCGGGACAATCAAAGTAGCTGCGTCTGATACAAAATTTATAGTAGCTGCGTACCTAATCGAAAGTAAAGGTACCATGATGTAAATAATAATGAGTGGTACGAAATACTTCCATCGCATATTTTTAAATTCAAAATATAATAAACGCAAATTATCCATATGCTAGACCTCTTTTATAATGCTCATATACCCATCTTCAACTGTCGGTGAAAGCACTGTCCCGATTTTCTGTCTATCTGAGCACAGCACCTTATAATAGTTCGTACCCCCATCTTCTTCTATATTTTCTATGTATCTTTTCCCTGAAATTTTATCCTGATCCCCACATAAAATCCGATATACTTTTTCTCTTGCAAACGAGCGAATTTCTTCTTTAGTCCCTTGAATAATATTTGACCCGCTTTTCATAATTAAAATGTGATTACAAATAACGTCAACGTCTTGGACAATATGCGTGGAAATGATCACTGTACGGTCTTTACTGATCGATGCAATAATGTCTTTAAAACGCATTCGCTCTTCAGGATCCAAACCGGCAGTAGGCTCATCAAAAATAAGCAATTTCGGATCTCCCAGCAATGCCTGTGCTATTCCAAGCCTGCGCAACATACCTCCAGACAAGGCCCCTACCAATGTTTTCCTATCATGTTGTAAATTTACAACCGATAAACACCTTACAATTTCTTTTTTTAAATCTCTAGCACAAATTCCCTTTAATATAGAAAAATACTCCAGTACTTCAGCCGTTGTCAATTCTTTAAACATCCCAAATTGCTGTGGTAAATAGCCGATCATGCCAGTATTCTTTTTGTTGCTATCCATGATCTTTCCGTCAATAATTATTTCTCCGTCATCGATATCATAAAGCCCCAATATACTTCTAATTAACGTCGTTTTTCCAATTCCATTTGGCCCAAGTAAACCATAAACTCCTTTATCGATTGTTAAATACAGATTATCGAGGACCTTTTTCTTGCCAAAAGTCTTAGAAACACTTTTCATTTCTATCATGTTTATATCTCCTAAAGCTGCAAAAATTCATCTGGTGTTCTTGTATCCATAGGATCGCAGAGATAACGGTATATATCCGGGAGAGCCGCATCTTCTCCCATATTATCAACATACTTGTAAAACAGCATCTCTAAAGAATCTGCCTGTTTTGTTCTTACTCTATACTGAAACTGAATATTTGACTGTAAGTAGCGCAACAGAATATCCTTAAGGTTTATTTTATCATCTGTTATATCACTAAAATACTTTTTATCCATCATACCAATTACCGTATATGCCGGTGATTCCAACATTGGAACGACCATATAGTCGGCAAATAAATATCCCGTAAATCCGCTATTTCCTGTTCCTCCTAGAGATATTACTTTTGATGCATTTTCATAGTCTGCGGGAATGCCCAATTTTTTACAATAACTGTTAAGAAGCTCCACAACTACTTTGGGTGACACTTGTCTGTTTTCGTCACTGTCTAATCCATAATAAGTATCGCTTAAATGCTTATAAACGAGTGGTCTATCTGTGTCGATTCCCTCTATATGTTGCTTCTGTATAAGCCCCCCTATAATCGTCAGCGAATCACTATAGCCTTGATAATGCCCCTCTGATACCTCTCCCAGATTGGTTACTACCTCTGCCGTATTATGTTTTAAAACGAGATCATAATTTTTAAAAGTTGTACTATTTGTCAACATCCACTGATTCCTTACTCTTGTTATTTCATGTTGAGGAATGGGATAATAAGGGAAAAAGCCAAGCAGCCTTATTCCCTGATAGTTACTATAAAATTGTTCTGAACCTCCAGTATAAGTAAATCGAATATTACTTATTTGCATTCCCTCATTTTCTATTTCTATATAATCTCCTTTTCTTTGATATCTAACAGTCTTTCCATCTTGATCGTATATGTTCTTTATCGCATAGCCATGGTATAAAACAAATACATAATTTTTTATTGGTCTATCTGGAGCAAGAGAAACTGTAACATCAGCACTTAGCTGCCTCCCCACATTCAATTTTAATGTATAGTCCGTAACACTGAATTTATTGTTATTCAAAAAAACATTCTCAGAATATAAACTATCAGTGGAAATTTCATCATTATAAAAAAAGCGCTGATTGTCATAGCCAAAATATTGAATATTGCCCCCTTTTATATAACCTACCCCCTGTACAGAAACAAACGTAAATAGCAGTAAAAATGCCGTTGCGGAAGTTTTACTTTTTCTCTTTATAAATTTTAATAAACACAATAGGAGTACCATACCAATCCAAAACAATATTCGATTATACCTTTGCATCTCATTGGGGATCCCATACAGGTAATCAATATTACCTCCCATATCTGTTCTTTCTATCATTATGTGAAATATATCTGCCCACCTAACCAGATTAAGACGCTCGCTCGATATAGAAGACAAAAAAGTCTGTATATAAGGTGAGAAAAATATAGTTACCAATAACATCACTATGTAAGTATTCCACCTATTACAGTACAGCGCGATTAAAAAGCCAAAGCTTAGACCCAATAATCCTATCAGAAAAATATCTAAAAAGTAAACTTTTAATATATGTATCCATATTGCAGTATTTAGAGCATTTTCAAAATAGGTACAGCAAAATGCATATAAACAACAATTTATATATATGATAAAAAGCAGTGTTACAAGGACGACAAGCTGTGCTGCCACATGTTTTACAAGACCTTTACTTTCTACCTTTAACACTTCTTCAGCCGCATCTACTTTTATCTTACTTAAATATGCATAGCTTATAAACATAAGCATGATAAAAATAACTATATTTGAAGAAATATTTGTTTTCATCATTGGAAATAATCTTTTTTGGCTGGTAATAAGTATAACATTCATGCAGTTTATAAATGCAAAAAGCATTGTCATTCCCAAGACCGGTACAAAAGAGCTCAGAAAAAGCTTTATATTTATCTTAATAAGTTTTTTCATTGTACACCTCTATATATTTATAAATGGACTGGACAGGTACCTGTCCAGTCCATTTGGAAATAATTTTAAGTCGTAACTTGAACAGTGGCACTAGCTGGATAACTGCCAGTTGCCTGGCCATAACAACGCCATGTATAATTATCCGGAGCCGAATTTGATGTAGAATATATACCATTATAAGAATCAACACTGTTATTTGTAGTAACATAATTCCCGGTATAGTATTGTGCGTAGCCCCTTACAGATCCTGAACTGGCATACACGCTTAAACTTAATCTGCTACTTGTACTTCCAACGACTGTTCTCCCAGAATAACATCTAGAAGTACCAGACACATTTGCGGTTGCTGTGTCAGCAAATACACTACTTACAAACACAACGCCTAAACACAAAACTGCGGAAATCACTGCCAAAAACTTTTTCATGATAACCTCCTACATATCCAAGGGGGCATCTTTACGTTAATCTTAAAATTTGTATCGCACTCTACTATTTTCTACATTATAACCTATATTTTTTAAACATTCAATATTTTTTAATATTTTTCATCTAAGTGCCTACTTTACATGTGTTTTTTATATAGTATTCTATTTGCAGCACATTTCTCTTACTATTCGTCACTAAAAACATAAAAAAGGAGCTAGGCAAAATGCCTAGCTCCTTTAAACTATCTAACAGGATCGTACCTTTTAGATCAGCTCGATGATGGCCATCTCAGCGGCGTCGCCGCGGCGGGGGCCGATCTTGATGATGCGGGTGCAGCCGCCGTTTACGTCGGCGTATTTGGGGGCTACCTCGTCCATCAGCTTTTTGGCTACATCCTCTTTGGTGATGTAGGAATAGACCTGTCTCTTGGCGTGCAGGTTGTTCTGCTTGCCAATGGTGATCATCTTCTCTGCCGCAGTGCGTACCTCTTTGGCTCTGGTCACGGTGGTCTCGATCTTGCCGTTTTCGATCAGGTAGGTGACCATCGCTCTGAGCATCGCTTTTCTGCTGTCAGAAGCTCTGCCGAGTTTTCTTGGCATCGAATTCACTCCTTTAACGGGATTTCCGAAAGCGGTGGATTACTCCTCGCTCTCTTTTAAGCTCACTCCCAGCGAGTCGAGCTTGTTCAGTACTTCTTCAAAGGATTTGCGGCCCAGGTTGCGCACCTTCAGCAGCTCGTCCTCGGTCTTGTTGATCAGGTCCTCTACGGTGTTGATGCCCGCGCGGCGCAGACAGTTCGACGAGCGGACCGACAGGTCCAGCTCCTCAATGGTCATCTCCAGTACCTTCTCTTTACCCTTATCGTCTTTTTCGACCATGATCTCAGCCGAGTAGGTCTCGCCCGACAGGTCGACGAACAGGTTCAGGTGCTCGATGATGACTTTGGCGCCCAGCGACACAGCTTCTTCGGCCGACAGGGTACCGTCTGTCCACACCTCTAGGGTCAGCTTATCGTAGTCGGTGATCTGGCCCACACGGGTGTTCTCTACAAAGTAGTTCACCTTCAGCACCGGGGTGTAGATGCTGTCCACCGGCAATACGCCAATGGCCATGTGCTGCCCGCTCTTGTTTTTATCGGCGGGCACGTAGCCGCGGCCCTTCTCCAGGGTCAGCTCCATGCTCAGCGAAGCTCCGGCACCCAGGGTGGCAATATGCATGCCCGGGTCGAGTATCTCCACTTCGCTGTCTGCCTGGATAGAACCGGCTGTCACTTCGCACTCACCGCTGGCCTCGATGTAGACCGTTTTGGGCTCGTCGCAGTGCAGCTTGGCAGTCAGGCCTTTGATGTTCAGGATTATTTCTGTGACATCCTCTTTCACACCGGGGATGGTCGAAAACTCATGTTGTACACCGTCGATCTTAATAGAAGTGACGGCGACACCAGGAAGCGAGGAGAGCAGTACTCTTCTCAAGCTGTTGCCGAGGGTCGTACCATAGCCGCGCTCGAGGGGCTCCACTACAAATCTTCCGAAAGAACCGTCGGGAGAGAGTTCATCCGTCTCGATTCTCGGCTTCTCGATCTCAATCATTCAGTACCCTCCTTTTAGACAGAAATAACGCTCTATCCAATCGTGTAAAACTCACAAATGCTCACCGATTATTTGGAGTAGTACTCAACGATCAGCTGCTCCTCGACCTCGAAGTCGATGTCTTCGCGGTTGGGCAGTCTGGTGATGGTCGCTTTCAGATTCTCGCGGTCCACATCCATCCAAACCGGGGAGGGACGAGAGGCATTCTGCTCAGCTACCTCTTTGATCTTGGTGCTGTTTTTGCTGCCGTCGAACACGGCGACTACATCACCGGCTTTTACGCGGTAAGAAGGGATATTCACTCTCTTGCCGTTGACGGTGAAATGTCTGTGCAGCACCAGCTGACGAGCCTCTTTGCGGGAAGAGGCAAAGCCAGCGCGGTAGGCGATGTTGTCGAGTCTGCTCTCGCAGATCTTCAGCAGCGCGGTACCGGTCACTTCGGGGGACTTAACAGCCATCTCGTAGTAGCCGGCGAACTGGCCCTCTAAAATACCGTAGTAGCGTCTTGCTTTCTGCTTCTCGCGCATCTGCAGACCGTACTCGGAGACTTTCTTTCTGCCTTGGCCATGCTGACCGGGAGCGTATGCTCTGCGTGCAATCGCACATTTATCAGAGTAGCAGCGCTCGCCTTTCAAAAACAGCTTCTGACCCTCACGGCGGCACTGTCTGCACACCGCACCAGTATATCTAGCCATCTATTTGCACCTCCTGATAAATGCTATACACGCCGTCTCTTCGGCGGGCGGCAGCCGTTGTGGGGGATGGGGGTCACATCTTTGATCATGTTGACTTCCAGCCCTGCGGCCTGCAGCGCGCGGATAGCGGCCTCACGACCCGAACCCGGGCCCTTAACGAATACCTCAACGGTTTTCAGACCGTGCTCCATAGCGGCTTTCGCAGCAGTTTCCGCGGCCATCTGTGCGGCGTACGGGGTAGACTTTCTGGAGCCTTTGAAGCCCAGACCGCCGGCAGAAGCCCAAGAAAGAGCGTTGCCCTGCACGTCGGTGATGGTGATGATGGTATTGTTGAAGGTGGATTGGATATGTGCTGCACCACGCTCGATATTTTTGCGTTCACGGCGCTTACGAACGGCTGTTCTTTTCATTGCCATCGCTTAGTATCCCTCCCTGATTACTTTTTCTTGTTGGCGATCGTCTTCTTGGGGCCCTTACAGGTTCTCGCGTTGGTCTTGGTCTTCTGACCGCGGCAGGGCAAGCCCTTTCTGTGGCGGACACCGCGATAGCAGCCGATCTCTACCAGCCGCTTCACGTTCAGCGCCACGTTCCGGCGCAGATCGCCCTCTACGTCGAAGTTTTTATCGATATACTCACGCAGTTTGATCTCGTCGTCCTCGGTCAGGTCTTTGACTCTGACGTCGGGGCTGATACCGGTGGCATCTAAGATCTTCTCGGCGGATTTACGGCCAATACCGTAAATGTAGGTTAAGCCTATCTCGACTCGCTTCTCTTTCGGCAAGTCAACACCAGCAATACGTGCCATGTTTGCGTTGCACCTCCATTAAGTGGTTTTGCGCCTTAGCCCTGCCGCTGTTTGTGCTTGGGGTTCTGGCAGATTACCATTACGCGACCTTTGCGTTTGATCACTTTGCATTTCTCGCAAATGGGTTTTACGGAAGGTCTGACTTTCATGTAAATTACCTCCTATGACCCTAGAAAAGTCTTTACTTGGAACGCCAGGTAATGCGTCCCTTGGTTAAATCGTACGGCGACATCTCCACCGTCACTTTGTCTCCGGGCAGGATGCGGATGTAATTCATGCGCAGCTTGCCCGAGATGTGGGCCAGTATCTTGTGCCCGTTCTCCAGTTCTACCTGAAAAGCGGCATTAGGCAGTGCATCTACTACGATACCCTCGACCTCGATAACGTCTTCTTTGGACAAGTGAATGCCTCCCTTTAACTGTTGTGAGCGGCAGAGGACGCCTCGTCGAACTGGCGGAGGATCCTCCCTATGCTCTTATTGGTAGCCCCATCCATCTGTATCAAGTGCCCAGTGGGCCAGATGTGTTTTTTGTTCTTGCGCTTTGGGGTTTCCAATTTCCTCATTTTCCCGTCGGCTATAAAAACGTATTCGTTCTCAAGTGCCACGACCACGCTGTGTCTCTCTTTGTCGCGGCCGGCCAGGCTCTTTACTACAGTACCTATCTGGAGTGCCTTCATCTGCGCATCCTCCAGACTCACAGTGCCGTCAAAATCACCGGGCCTGATGCCGTGATCGCGATCGTGTGTTCAAAGTGGGCCGACAGACCGCCATCTTTGGTGATGACCGTCCATCCGTCCTTTAGAATTTCCACCTGGGAACCGAACTCGTTGACCATGGGCTCGATAGCAATGGTCATGCCGGGGGTCAGCCGCGGCCCGTGGCCCGCGCGCCCGTAGTTGGGCACCTCTGGGTCCTCGTGCAGCTCATGGCCCACCCCGTGGCCGATAAAATCACGCACTACTGAAAAGCCCCGCTCGGTCACATAGGTCTCTACCGCGTGGCCGATATCCCCAATCCGGTTACCCGGCTGGGCGGCCTCGATACCGGCAAGCAAGCTCTCGCGGGTGGCATCCATCAGCTTCTGTGCTGCCGGTGACACCTTTCCGGCGCCGAAGGTAGCAGCATTGTCGCCGTGATAGCCCTTATAAAAGGCGCCCACGTCTACGCTGACGATGTCCCCCTCCTCGATCACGCGGTCACCGGGTATGCCGTGTATAATCTGATCGTTGATCGAGATACACGCGCTGCCCGGAAACCCGCCATACCCCAAAAAGGAAGGTTTGGCGCCGTGAGAGGTTATGAACTTCTTGACTTTGGCATCAATCTCGCGGGTGGTGACACCCGGTGCCACCAGACTGCCGGCCAGTGCTAACGCCTCGGCCGACAACTTGCAGGCAGCTTTCATATCCGAGATCTCTTTGGCAGATCTTAAGGTGATCATTCCTCCACCGCCTTGCGCACGAGCGCGCTGGTGTCGGCGATCTCCTCCTGGCCAATTATGGTCTTTAAAATGCCTTTTTTCTCGTAGTACGCGATGAGGGGCTCGGTCTGCTCGTGATACACGCGCAGCCGGTCCTTCACGATCGAAGCCTCATCGTCTTTGCGGATCACTAATTTTCCGCCACATTTGTCGCACACGCCATCTACTTTAGAGGGCTTATAGTCGATGTGGTAGGACGCGCCACAATCGCCGCACACCCGTCGGCCAGACATACGCCGCACGATCTTCTCGTCGTCAACATGGATGTTGATGACGCGGTCGATCTCGACGCCCATCTGGTCCAGGGCCTCCGCTTGGGCTACCGTGCGGGGGACGCCGTCTAGAACGAATCCGTTTTCACAATCGCTCTGTGCCAGTCTCTCTTTGATGATGCCGATGATGATCTCGTCGGGTACTAGGTCGCCGGCCTCGATGTACTTCTTGGCCTGCAGCCCCATCTCGGTGCCGTTTTTGAGTGCCTCGCGGATGATGTTTCCGGTGCTTATGGCCGGAATGTGCAGCATATCGCACACCTTTTCGGCCTGGGTGCCTTTACCGGCGCCCGGAGCGCCCAAAAATATCAGCTTCATTCGCTTTACCTCCTCACACGCACACGCCATCTACTCAAGGAAACCCTTGTGGTGGCGCATCATCATCTGTGCTTCCAGTGTTCTCACAGTCTCTAAGGCAACACCTACCACGATGAGGATGGAAGTACCACCCAAGGCGATGTTCACCCCTGATATAGCAGTCAGGCCAATAGGCATTACCGCCACGATACCGAGGAAGATGGCCCCGATAAAGGTGACCTTAGAGAGGATCCTGGTAATGAAGTCAACGGTAGGCTTACCGGCGCGGATGCCGGGGATGGTACCGTTGTTCTTTCTGAGGTTGTTGGCGATCTCTAAGGGATTATACTGTACGGCGGTGTAGAAGTAGTTGAATGCCATAATCAGCATAAAGTAGATGATCGCGTAAGCCAGGGAGTTATAGTCAAACAGTCCCAAAAAGCTCGCCCAGAAACCCTTGGTGGCGTTTTTGAAGAACAGCGCCTTGATGGTGCCCGGGATCGAGATGATCGAGCTGGCAAAGATGATGGGCATAACGCCGGTCATGTTCACCTTGATGGGAATATGGGAGCTCTGACCGCCGTACATCTTGCGGCCGACCACACGCTTGGCGTACTGGACCGGCACACGGCGCTCGGCATTGGTCATCAAGACCACGAAGCCGATCACCACTACTGCCAACACCAGAATGATGGGCAGGTAGATGTAGTACTTGTACTCGCCCTCAGCAGCCAGCTGGAAGTAAGCCACGGCTTTGCTGATGACGGTGCTCCCGCGGGAGACGATGCCGGCAAAGATGATCAGCGAGATACCGTTGCCGATACCTTTTTTGTCGATCTGTTCACCCAGCCACACGATCAACATAGCGCCAGCAGTAAAGGTGGCGACGATGATGATGGCCGAGAAGATGCCGGAAAAGCCCTTGGTATAGGTCAGAGCATTTTGGTTTTTAAGCAGGAAATAGTAGGCGATGGCCAGCGCTACGGCCAGACCCAGCGCCACGTACCGGGTGATGCGGTTGAGTTTGCGCCTGCCCTCTTCGCCCTCTTTGGCCAGCCGCTCCAGCGGAGGGATGGCGATAGTCAAGAGGTTGATGATGATGGAGGCGTTGATATAGGGGGTGATGGAGAGCGCGAAGACAGTGGACTTGGCGAAGGCGCCACCAGTGAGCATATCCAGATAGCCCAGCAGGTTGCCGGAGCCCTCCACCATGCTCTTGAGTGCGCCAGGAGAAACGCCAAAGACCGGCAGGGCTACGCCCACCCGAAAGACCACGAGGATCATCAGCGTGTAGAGGATCTTCTTCCTCAACTCGGTGATCTTCCACGCGTTTCTAAAGGTCTCTAGCACCTTACATCACCTCAGCTTTCCCGCCTGCCTTTTCGATCTTTTCTTTTGCAGCAGCCGAGAATTTTGCGGCTTTCACTGTCAGTTTTTTGCTCAGCTCGCCATTGGCCAGCACTTTTACGCCGTCCAGCTCTTTTTTGATCAGGCCACAGGCGATGAGCGCCTTGGCGTCGATCTCAGCACCGTCTTCAAAACGGGCTTCCAGGTCGCCCACGTTTACGTAAGCGTACTGGGTGGCGAAAATGTTCTTGAAGCCTCTTTTGGGCAGACGTCTCTGCAGGGGCATCTGGCCGCCCTCAAAGCCGGGCCGCACGCCGCCGCCCGAACGGGCGTTCTGGCCTTTGTGGCCCTTGCCGGCGGTCTTGCCGTTGCCGGAACCTGCGCCTCTGCCTTTGCGGTATGCCTCTTTCTTAGAGCCCGGGGCCGGAGAGAGTTCATGCAGTTTCATGTTGCGTTGCACCTCCTTAAATTAAGCTTCGGTAACCTCGATGAGGTGAGAGATTTTTGCGATCTTGCCTTTGGTGGCAGCATTATCCGGTTGGATGGTCACGTCGCCGATCTTGCGCAGTCCCAGAGAATGAGCAGTGGCGATCTGGTCATCTTTTCTGCCGGAGAAGCTCTTAACCAGTTTAATTCTAAAATCAGCCATCAGCCGATCCTCCTTAACCCAAGATTTCCTTCGGTGTCTTGCCGCGAACGGCGGCGACCTGCTGTGCGTCTCTCAGGCTCATCAGGCCGTTGACGGTGGCAGTCACCACATTGCAGGGGTTGTTAGAACGCAGGCACTTGGTGCGGATGTCCTTGATACCGGCAGCCTCTACGACTGCACGGACGGCACCGCCGGCGATAACACCGGTACCGCGGCCAGCGGGTTTGAGCAGCACACGGCCGGCGCCAAACTCGCCGATGACCTCGTGCGGGATGGTGGTGCCGTACAGCGAAACCTTCACCATGTTCTTCTTGGCGACTTCGATACCTTTGCGGATAGCTTCCGGTACCTCAGCTGCCTTGCCGATCCCGTAACCGACAGAGCCCTTGCCGTCGCCCACGACGATCAGCGCCGAGAACTTCATGACACGGCCGCCCTTAACGGTTTTGGATACGCGGTTTATAGAGACAACTCTCTCCTGCAGGTCCAGAGTTGTAGCGTCGATTCTAGCCAAAAGTATACCCCCTCACTTAAAATTTCAGGCCGCTCTCGCGAGCACCTTCGGCCAACTCTTTGACCCGGCCGTGGTAGATGTATCCACCTCTGTCGAACACGACATCGGTGATGCCTTTCTCAGCGGCCCGTTTGGCGATGGTCTCGCCGACCTTGCGGGCGCCTTCTTTGTTGCTACCATTGCCCTCAAAGTCCTTGTCCATGGAAGAGGCAGCGGCTAATGTAACGCCGTTTACGTCATCGATGATCTGTGCATAGATGTGTCTGGCGGAGCGAAACACATCCAGGCGCGGACACTCGGGGGTGCCGCTGATCTTAGCGCGCACTCTGCGATGTCTTTTAAGCCTCGCTTTGTTGCTGTCTGGCTTATTCACCATTGTCTGTCACTCCTTTGCTTATTTGCCTTTACCAGCTTTGCCCTCTTTGCGGATGATCACTTCGTCTACGTACTTGATACCCTTACCTTTGTACGGCTCGGGGGGCCGTTTCTCACGGACCTCAGCAGCAAACTGGCCGACTTTCTGTTTGTCGGGACCGGAAATGACGATCTTGTTGGGGGCCGGTATATCTATTTTGATGCCCTCGATCTCCTCGATGATGACCGGGTGGGAGTAACCCAAGCTCAGGTTGGCGGCACTTCCCTGTTTGGCAGCGCGATAACCTACGCCGTTGATCTCCAGCTCTTTCTTGAAGCCCTCGGTGACGCCGACGATCATGTTGGCGATCAGAGTGCGGGTCAAGCCGTGCAGAGATCTGTGCTCTTTTTTGTCGGAGGGGCGGGTGACGGTGATCACGTTTCCCTCCATGGAGATGGCCATGTCACTATGGAATGTATTCTCCAAAGAGCCGTTGGGGCCCTTGACCGACACATGCTGGCCGTCGATCTTGACTTCCACGCCTGCCGGTACTTCGATTGGTTTTCTACCTATACGAGACATTGTCTACACCTCCTACCATTACCATACGAACGCCAGCACTTCGCCGCCAACATTCTCTTTACGGGCCTGTTTATCGGTCATGATGCCCTTAGAAGTGGACACGATGGCGATACCCATGCCGCCGATGACTTTGGGCATTTCCTCACAGCTGGCGTAGATGCGCAGACCGGGTTTGGAAACTCTTCTCAGGCCGGTGATGACCGGAGTTTTGCCCTCGCCGTATTTCAGGGTCATGTGGATGGTACCCTGCTTGTTGTCTTCTATGACCGTGAATTTCTTCACGTAACCCTCATCGACCAAGATCTGGCTGATAGCCTTCTTGATATTGGATGCGGGGATGTCTACCGTATCGTGTTTTGCAGAGCTCGCGTTGCGGATGCGAGTCAAAAGATCTGCAATAGCGTCGGTGATTTGCATACCGTTGACCTCCTTTGCTGTAATTTACCAGCTAGACTTCTTCACGCCGGGAATTTGCCCTTTGTAGGCCAGCTCCCGGAAGCAGATACGGCAAATTCCAAATTTGCGAAGAACGGAATGAGGTCTGCCGCAGATCTTGCATCTGTTGTACTCTCTGGTGGAGTACTTCTGCTCTCTTTGCTGTTTGATTTTCATCGAAGTTTTAGCCAAAACTGTTCCCCCTTACTTCGCGTACGGAGCGCCCAGCAGAGTAAGCAACTCTCTGGCCTCTTCGTCGGTCTTTGCAGTGGTGACAAAGTTGATATCCATGCCGCGGATCGCGTCGATCTTGTCGTAATCGATCTCGGGGAAGATCAACTGCTCTTTGATGCCCAGCGAGTAGTTGCCGTGGCCGTCGAAAGAGTTGGCGTTGATGCCTCTGAAGTCACGCACGCGGGGCAGTGCTACATTGAAGAAGCGGTCTACGAACTCGTACATCTTCTCGCCCCGCAGGGTCACCTTGCAGCCAATGCTCATACCCTCACGCAGCTTGAAGTTCGCAACGGATTTTTTTGCCTTACAGACGATCGGTCTCTGTCCGGTGATTTTGGACAGGTCCCCAATGATGGCGTCGATGACCTTCGGGTTGTCGCGGGCCTCGCCACAACCGACGTTGATCACAACTTTCTCAAGTTTGGGGATCTGCATGACGCTCTGGTAGCCGAACTTGTTCATCAGAGCAGGCGCTACCTCTTTGACATAGAGATCTTTCATTCTTGCCATGTCTGTTCCTCCTTACTTAGAAAGTTTCACCGCAGCCCTCGTGCTTGCAAACACGAACTTTGCTGCCGTCTTCCAGGATCTTGTGGCCCAGTCTGGTGGCTTTGCCACATTTGGGGCATACCAGCATCACTTTGCTGGCGTACAGGGGAGCCTCTGCTTTCACCAGGCCGCCCACTTCACCCATCTGGCGGGGTTTCACGTGTTTGGTCACCATGTTGCAGCCTTCCACGATCACTTTGCCCTCTTTGGGAGAGACCTCCAGGACTTTGCCCTGTTTGCCTTTGTCTTTACCGGAAATGATCACTACGGTATCGCCGGTTTTTACATGTACTTTGTTCACAGCCATACCTCCTTATAATACTTCCGGTGCCAGGCTCAGGATCTTCAGGTAGCTCTTCTCGCGCAGCTCGCGAGCAACTGGCCCAAAGATACGGGTGCCCCTGGGGTTTTTATCTTCTTTGATGATGACAGCGGCGTTCTCGTCGAAACGGATATAGGTACCGTCCTCGCGGCGCACGCCCTTAGAAGAGCGAACGATAACAGCCTTGACTACATCACCTTTTTTAACGACGCCGCCGGGAGCAGCCTTCTTGACCGAAGCCACTACTACGTCGCCGATGTTGGCGTACCTCCTGCGCGAGCCGCCCAACACGCGAATGCACATCAGTTCTTTTGCACCGGTGTTGTCAGCTACCTTGAGGTAGGTTTGCATCTGTATCACAGAGCGTTCCTCCTTTCGGGTCTAAAAAGCTTATTTCGCTTTCTCTATGACGTTCACCAGTCTCCATCTCTTGTCTTTAGACAAGGGGCGGGTCTCCATGATCTCAACGGTATCGCCGATATTGCACTCGTTGTTCTCGTCATGGGCCTTCAGCTTACTGGTGCGTTTGATAATCTTCTTATAAAGCGGGTGCTTGACGTTGTCGGCGATAGCCACGACGATGGTCTTGTCCATCTTGTTGCTGACGACTTTGCCAACCCTGGTTTTTCTAAGGTTTCTCTCGCTCACAGCCGGGTCCTCCCTTTCTTACTGTTTCACGCTGCCGGCGATCTCAGACTCGCGGATGACAGTCATCACACGGGCGATATCGCGCTTTACAGCTTTGATCCGCATGGGATTTTCAAGCTGATTGATAGCGTGCTGGAAGCGCAGGTTGAAAAGTTCAGCTTTGAGGTCTATCAGCTTGGCGCTCAGTTCTTCCGCCGTGAGTTCGCGAATCTCTAAAGCCTTCATTAGTTTTCACCCTCCAATTCTTCCTTTTTTACAAACTTGCACTTGATAGGCAGTTTGTGGGCAGCCAGACGCATGGCCTCACGGGCCACCGACTCGCTCACGCCCGCGATCTCGAACAGAACGCGGCCGGGTTTTACGACAGCCACCCAGTACTCGGGAGAACCTTTACCGGAGCCCATGCGGGTCTCAGCGGGTTTCTCAGTGATGGGCTTGTCGGGGAAAATCTTGATCCAGACCTGGCCACCACGCTTGGTGTAACGGGTCATGGCGATACGGGCAGCCTCGATCTGATTGGAAGTGATCCAGGCCGGTTCCAGGGCAACCAGGCCGTACTCGCCGTAGGTCACCTTATTGCCGCGGGTAGCTTTACCGGTCATGCGACCTCTGTGGACGCGGCGGTATTTTACACGTTTTGGCAAAAGCATTACCTGTTGCCTCCTTCCCTCCGGGGTCTTCTGGCGGGTGCGGCCTCGTGCAGCACTTCGCCTCTGTACAGCCATACTTTTACGCCGATCTTGCCATAGGTGGTGTTGGCCTCGGCAAAGCCGTAATCGATGTCAGCGCGCAGGGTCTGCAGGGGAATGGTCCCCTCGTGGTACTGCTCGGTGCGGGCAATATCCGCACCGCCCAGACGGCCGGAGACCTGGGTCTTGATACCTTTGGCACCCAGTCTCATGGCACGGCCCATAGCCATCTTCATGGCGCGGCGGAAAGAAATACGCCGCTCCAGCTGGCTGGCAATGCTCTCGGCTACCAGCTGCGCGTTCACGTCGGGCTGTTTGACCTCGATGATGTTGATGTTCACCGGCTTGCCGATGAGCTTCTCGATATTCTTTCTCAGCTTCTCGATCTCGCTGCCGCCTTTGCCGATGACCATGCCCGGCTTCGCGCAGTGGATGTGGATGCGCACTTTGTTGGCGTTTCTCTCGATCTCGATGCGGGGAACCCCAGCGCCGTAAATCTCTTTTTTGATGAACTTACGGAGCTTGTAGTCTTCTACAAGGATATCGCCGAAAGCGTTATCCTTAGCAAACCAACGGGAGTCCCAGTCTTTGATAATGCCCACTCTAAGGCCGTGGGGATTTACTTTCTGGCCCATAGTTTACCTCCTCTTTCAGCTTATTCCTTTTCCTTCAGGACCATGGTTACGTGCGATGTCCGTTTCAGGACGCGGAATGCTCTTCCCTGAGCTCTCGGGCGGATCCGCTTCATGATCGGGCCCGGGCAGACAAAGCACTCTGCGACATACAGGTTGTCTTTGTCCATGTTGTGGTTGTTCTCAGCATTGGCCATGGCCGACTTCAGGAGCTTCTGGAGGGGCTCGCTAGCAGCCTTGGGAGTAGCCTTGAGTATCGCCATCGCCTTGGCAGCCGGCTGGTTTCTGATCAGATCCAAAACGATCTGTACCTTTCTGGGCGCAATGCGCAGATGGCGCAGGTAAGCTTTCGCTTCCATTGTTTTTCCTCCTTTCGACCCTAACCTCTGTTGGATGTTTTAGAACCGGCATGGCCCTTGAAGGTTCTGGTGGGTGCGAACTCACCCAGTTTGTGACCTACCATGTCCTCGGTGACGTATACAGGCACGTGTTTGCGGCCGTCATATACTGCAAACGTATGGCCTACGAAATCTGGGAAGATAGTGGAGGATCTGCTCCAGGTTTTTAAGACTTTCTTTTCGCCAGCCTCGTTCATTGCCTCTACTCTCTTCAGCAAAACCGGCTGTACGAAGGGGCCTTTCTTTATGCTTCTGCCCATATTCTAATTGCCTCCTTTCAAAACCGCTATTTGCTGCCAGCGCGTTTGACGATGAACTTGTCCGAACGGTTGTGTTTTTTGCGGGTCTTGTAGCCCAGAGCAGGTTTGCCCCAAGGGGTGACAGGACCGCTGCGGCCGATGGGGCTCTTGCCCTCGCCGCCGCCGTGGGGATGGTCGACCGGGTTCATGACCGAGCCGCGCACAGTGGGTCTGAATCCCAGGTGGCGTTTTCTGCCGGCTTTACCCAGGTTTACATTCTCGTGATCGATGTTCGAGACCTGGCCGACGGTGGCCATGCAGCCGATGGGCACGTTGCGCAGCTCACCGGACGGCAGACGGATCAGGGCGTACTTGCCCTCTTTGGCCATCAGCTGGGCCACGTTGCCAGCCGAGCGGACCAGCTGGGCGCCTTTGCCGGGATACAGCTCGATGTTGTGGATCATGGTGCCCTGCGGGATGTTCTGCATGGGCAGCGCGTTGCCGGGTTTGATATCGGCATCGGGGCCGCTCATCACCTTGTCGCCGACCTTCAGGCCGTTGGGGGCGATGATGTATCTCTTCTCGCCATCGGTATACTCTACCAGAGCGATGAAAGCCGAGCGGTTGGGATCGTACTCCAGAGTTTTAACGGTGGCCTCTACGCCGGCCTTATCTCTCTTGAAGTCGATGATGCGGTACTTTCTGCGGTTGCCGCCGCCGCGGTGGCGGACGGTGATGCGGCCGTAACTGTTGCGGCCGGCACTCTTTTTCAGGGGCGCCAGCAGGCTCTTTTCCGGGCCGTTTTTAGACAGCTCAGCGTAGTCGGTGACGCTCATGCCGCGACGGCCGGGGGTCGTCGGGTTATATTTCTTAATCGCCATTGGGTGTTCACTCTCCTATTGTTGGCTTTGCGGGGGCCGTGTGCACCCCCATACTTTGCCTCACCGCCGCAAACACAGGCGGTACTAGGCAGGGCAGGTTTTACATCATGCTCTCGAAGAACTCGATCCCCTTAGAATCCTCGGTCAGGGTGACGATGGCTTTCTTCCAGTCAGGAGTGTAACCGCTGGTGCGGCCCATTCTCTTCTCGTGACCTTTAACGTTCATGGTGTTGACCTTCGCGACCTTTACGCCGAAGAGCTCTTCTACGGCTTTGCCGATCTCGATCTTACCTGCATCCTTGGCAACTTTGAAGGTGTACTTTTTCAGCTGCATACCTTCCATGCTGGCCTCGGTGATGATGGGCTTCAAGATGATGTCCTGTGCCATCTTCATTATGCATACACCTCCTCGAGTTTCGCCACGGCATCCGCTGCGATGATGAACTTGTCGCAGTTCAGGATGTCGTACACGTTCAGGGTGTTGACCAAAGAGGTCTTGACCCCGGGGATGTTGCCGGCGCTCTTGATGACTTTCTGGTCGGCCTCAGGCATGACGATCATTGCCTTTTTGCCGGCGCCCAGAGCACCCAGCATCTCGACGACCGCCTTGGTCTTGTAGCCGTCCAGTGCGATGTTGTCTACTACGATCAGCTCGCCTTCCAGCACTTTGGTCGACAGAGCCGATTTGAGGGCCAGTCTCTTGACCTTTTTATTGAGGGAGTAGCTGTAGTCGCGCGGTTTGGGGCCAAAGACGATGCCGCCGTGCGTCCACTGGGGCGCGCGGATGGAGCCCTGTCTGGCGTGGCCGGTACCCTTCTGTCTCCAGGGCTTGCGGCCGCCACCGCGAACTTCGGTGCGGGTCAGGGTCGAGTGGGTGCCCTGACGCTGGTTGGCCAGGTAGTTGACCACTGCCTCGTGCATCACGACCTGGTTGGGCTCGATGCCGAAGATCTCGTCGCTCAGTGCGATCTCAGATACCTCTTTGCCGGTCATGTCTAGTACTTTAACCTTAGGCATTTGCTTCTCCTCCTTCCGTTAAGCTTTCACGCTGTTGGTGATGGTGACTACGCCGCCTTTGGGGCCGGGCACCGCACCTTTGAGCGCGATGAGATTGTTCTCTACGTCGATCTTCACGATCTCCAGGTTCTGCACACTCACGCTCTCAGCGCCCATGTGACCGGGCAGCTTTTTGCCCTTGAACACGCGGGAGGGAGAGGAGGTGGAGCCGTTGGAGCCGGCGTGGCGGTGGACCGGGCCGGTACCGTGAGACTCTTTCAGGCGGTGGTTGCCGTAGCGCTTGATGGTGCCGGCATAGCCCTTACCTTTGCTGGTGCCGTGCACGTCTACGTGGTCGCCCACAGCAAAGGTGTCCGCCTTGATGATAGCGCCGACTTCCATTTCGGCTGCGCCTGCGAGCCGAAACTCTTTCAGGTGCTTTTTGGGCGCTACGTCGGCTTTGTCGAAGTGGCCTTTGGCGGGCTTGCTGGTGCTCTTCACACTGGCCTCGCCATAGCCTACCTGCACAGCGTCATAACCGTCGTTGTCGGCGGTCTTTTTCTGTACCACTACGCAGGGGCCGGCCTCCACGATGGTCACCGGGATGATCTTGCCCTCTTCGTCGAAAAGCTGGGTCATACCGAGCTTTTTGCCGATGATTGCTTTTTCCATGTTCTTTTCCTCCTTCGGTTATTGGTTGGCTCTCGCCAACATGACCTCTCTGCCCTGGGGATATCGGCCGAGCTTACAGCTTGATCTCGATGTCCACACCGGCGGGGAGCTGCAGGCTCATCAGGCTCTCTACGGTCTTGTTCGAGGGCCGCAGAATGTCGATGAGCCGCTTGTGCGTCCGTCTCTCAAACTGCTCGCGGCTGTCTTTGTATTTATGCACAGCGCGCAGGATGGTGACGACCTCTTTTTTGGTGGGCAGGGGGATGGGACCAGAGACCCGGGCGCCGGTGCGCTTAGCGGTCTCAATGATCTTCTCGGCCGATTTGTCTACCAAGTTGTGATCGTACCCTTTGAGTCTGATGCGGATTTTCTCTTTGACTGCCATTTAAATCGCCTCCTAAGACATTTGTTTTTTGGGGCGGTTCTTAAAAACTAAACACTGAGCCGGGTGTTTCAAATTGGCCCATAAAAAAACGAATAAACTCGACTACGCAAGTTTATCCGGGAAGGTCAGAAAGACCCGTTTTCGGCGACAGAGCACAGAATTACCCCTGTACTACTACGTCGCCGTGTTCAGTATTTACTGTCGCCCGGTTTAAAATCGGACATACTCCACGGAAAAACCCATGCCAGGGGCATGGCAACCTCCCGCTTCATCGCATATCTGTGCAGTCACGCTCTATTATAATACACGATACTCGTCCTCATTGCAAGACTTTTTTCAGCTTTTTTGAAGATTTTTCAAGTCGATTTTCGTATAGATGCACAATCTTTAGCAGGTGATATTTTCCACCATTTTTTAACAGAATACGGCCTGTATGTATCCCCCAGCCTACAGTCGCCCCTATATAAATAAGGAAGGAACTCGCCGCCTGTTAAGAGCAGACCTATTTTTAACTGGATCTGGCGGGGGTGTTGCCAAGGACCGGTTTTTCCCTGCTGCGGTCGAATATCAGACAGGATAAAGCACTTTCAGCAAACAGCTGACCAAAAATACTGGCACAAGTCTTAGCAGATGTAGGACAGACAAAAAGTGGGGCGCCAAACGGCGCCCCACTGGAAAACGAACTGCAAGCTTAGATGTTTGCCTCGATGTATTTGACGATATCGCCCACCGCTTTGATGTTCTCTACTTCCTCATCGGGGATCTCGATGTCGAACTCCTCCTCCAGAGACATCACCAGGTCCACTACGTCCAGAGAGTCGGCGCCCAGGTCGTCGATGATGTTCGACTCCATGGTAACGGTGTCTTCCTCAATGTCCAGCTGGTCGCACAGGATGGTCTTAACCTTCTCAAATACCATTTTTCGTTTCCTCCAGTATCCGAATTTTAATAAATTTTTTATGATGGTCAAAGGCCGGACTAGCGATCCTTTGACTGCCTAAACAATATATACCCGTTTTACCCGCACCTGTCAATGCCTATTTCTATATTTTTCAAAAAATTCTTGGTTTCCACCGCCGGCTCTGTGGTTTTTGGCCGATCAAAGCGCTATCTATGGCATCGGGTCCAGCCGGCGGCGCTATTCGACAAGCTTTGTCGAGGTGTGCTATAATGGCCACAGTGTGGGGTGCCAAAAAGCTGCAGCCCCACTCATGCAAATCAGTATGCGCCGGAGGTCTGAGTCTATGCAACATTTTGGCCTTTTGGGAGAAAAACTCCCCCACTCACTGTCTCCCCAGATACACAGCCGTCTGTTTGCCCTATCTGGTGTACAGGATGCCGATTATCAGCTGATCGAGATACCCCTCGATGCCTTTGATGACCGCATCGATAAGCTGCTCCAGCAGTACGATGGACTCAACGTCACTATTCCCTATAAGCGGATGATCTTACCGCACCTGCGCCAGATATCGCCCGCCGCCAGCCGTTACGGTGCCGTCAACACCATTGACTGCCGAACACTGGCCGGCCACAACACCGATGTGGTGGGCTTTTTGCAGTCGATAGCTGCACTGGGCAGCGACCTTAAGGGAGATATTTTGCTGCTGGGCGCTGGGGGGGCTGGGCGGATGATGGCCCTAGAGGCAGCCGACAGCTGCAACAGCCTGACTGTAGCAGTGCGCGACCCCGCCAGCGACAATGCCCGGGCACTGGCCGATGATCTGGCAGCCATCGGCGCCCGCTGGCAGATGGTATCTTTTGGCGAGATCGACGGCCAGTTTTCGCTTCTGCTTAACGCCACCCCGGTGGGGATGTACCCGCACTCTGAGGGTTGCCCGGTATCTGAGCAGGTCATTTCCCGCTGTGGGGCTGTTTTCGATTGTATCTACAACCCGCGTCAAACACTGCTGTTGCGCCGTGCCCGGGCGATGGGCATTCAGGCGCTGGGCGGTATGCACATGTTGGTGCTGCAGGCGGCAGCGGCCCAGCACATCTGGCTGGGAACTGATTTTGACCCCGCTGCGCTGGCTGCTATAACGGCAGAGATGGAGGATGGGCTACATGGTTGACGGTATCGCCCTGATCGGCTTTATGGGCTGCGGCAAATCTACGGTGGGCAAAGAGCTTGCCCGGCGTTTAAATTATCACTTTATAGACCTGGACACAGCTATCGAGCACGGGGAGCAGATGCATATCCCGCAGATATTTGCCCAGTTTTCAGAGCAGTACTTTCGCGATTTGGAACACCAATACCTGACAGAGCAGAGACCTCACCGAGTGGTGCTCTCCTGCGGGGGGGGGCTACCCATCTTTGCGCGCAACGCTCAGCTGCTGCAAGAGAACTGGTGTACCGTGTTTTTAGACTGTTCTTTTGAGGCCTGCTATCGCCGCATCTGTCATTCCACTCGGCCGCTGGTGCAAAACAGCACCCCCGACCAGCTGCGCGCACTGTACGACAGCCGCCGTCCGCTATACGAAAACTGCTGCAGCCTGCAGATAGCGGCTGACTCCTCACCTTTTGCTGTGGCCGGAGACATCATCAAGCAGCTGCGCCTGCACCGCCATTAAAAAGTGATGCCTGTGTTACCTCCCCCGATATCGAGGGCGTATCCGTACATGCAAAAAACTTATCAAAGAGCCGCCCGGCACCGATCGCCGAGCGGCTCTTCTGTTGTTCTTTATATGCAGGTCTTTATGTTTTGGTGTCGATACCGCTATTTTCCCTCGTAAAAGTCAAACATCTGACGGTACAGCTCGGTAATGCGGTCGGTGTCTACCTTTAGTGCCACCTCGCAGTTAAATGGCTTGCGAGTGGTCATATTCCAGTCGACCATGGTCCAGCCATAGGTCAGGGGTCCGGTGGTCTCGACCATCACATAGTATTTTTGGCACTGCAGCAGGTCCTCGTCGATCATACCGGCCATAGTCACCGCATCGGGCAGACCGGGCACGTAGTTCTCTACGTCTTTGGGCGGCTTGATGCCCCGGTGCTGGCGGTACAGTTCGGTCTGAGTGGGGTCAAAGGCCATCATCTCGCGCAGCTTTGAGATCACCAGCCCCGGCTTTTGCAGTCCCTGATGCCACACCTGCTTATCACATTGGCCCTGTCGAGTGCAGTCGAGCCCCACCATGCGCAGTTCTACACCGCTATTAAATACAATATCAGCTGCCAATACATCTTCCCAAATGTTGAACTCACCGTAGGGGGAGTGGTTGCCGGTAGTGGTAGAGCCGCCCATGATATGCAGCTTTTTGATGAGGCGCACCACCTCGGGGTACTTTCTGAACAGGATAGCGATGTTAGTCAGCGGGCCGATGGCCGCCACCTCCAGCTGGCCGGGAAACTTGCAGGCCTCGTCGTAAATGATATCCCAGGCCGGGCGCTCGTCAAAGGGGCGATCGGATTCGGGCAGTTCCACCCCGCCGATACCGTCGACGCCGTGGATGTAATCGGCGGTGTCGATCTCGTGCATCAGCGGCTTTTGGGCGCCTCTGCCGATGGGACAGTCGAGGCCGATCATGGCGGCGATATTCTTGGCGTTGCGGGCGGTATATTGGGGCAGTACATTGCCGCCCAGAGTAGTGATGGCACGAATGTCGAACTGACCGCAGCTATTGGCCAGCAGGATGGCGACAAAATCGTCGATGCCCGGGTCGCAATCTATAATAAGTGGTCTTTTCTCCAGCATGTTCTCGTTCCTTTCCGGCCTCAGCCCAGTTTTACCAGCGCGTCGCACAGCTTATCGATAAAGTCGTTGCGGTCCAGATCAAAAGCCACATCCACATTGGGCTGTTTGCCGGGAACCGAGTCGACCATGTCGGTAACAGTGCAGCCGCGGGTGTACTCACCGAAAATGTCGACCTCCACATAGTACTTGTGGGTCTCTACCTTTTCGGGGTACAGCAGCGCGTAGATAGCCACCGGATCGTGCAGGGCGTTCTCCATCATGCCCATGCGCTGAAAAGCCAGACAGTAGTAATCCATCAGCTCAGCGGCAAATCTGCCGGCTCGGGTACCCAGATCGCGAAAGCGCTGGATGTCCGACGGGCCGACAAAGGCGTGCTCAGTCACGTCCAGCCCGCACATGGTTATGGGCACGCCCGAGGAGAATACGATGCGCGCCGCCTCGGGGTCGTGCCAGATATTAAACTCAGCGGCCGGGGTGACGTTGCCGTGCAGTGCGCCGCCGCCCATCAGCGAAATGCGCTCGATCTTACCGATGAGCTCGGGGTAGGCGATCATGAAATCGGCAATGTTGGTCAGGGGGCCCAGCGGTGCCAGCAGCACCTTCTCGTCACTCTCACGCAGTGTTTTGGCAATAAACTCGATGGCCCGCATATCGCGCACCTTCGACGTGGCCGGCGGCAGTATGGGGCCCGCTAAGCCCGAGGCACCGTGGCACATGACCGCCGGCTTGTTATAGCCCCGCATCGGGGTAGCGGCGCCGGCGTATACCGGGATATCGAGTTCCAGGTAATCCAGCGTTTTCAAAATATTGTCCACCGCTTTGGGCAGCGGGCAGTTGCCATTGACACAGGTGATGCCTTTGAGATCGAAACGGCCGCTGGCATAAGCTAGCATAATGGCCATTACGTCGTCATGCCCGGGATCACCGTCGATGATGAGTGGTCTTCTGTCCATTTTTTCCATCCTCTTCCTCTCTTCTCTCACTGCGCCCCGGCCCAGGGGCCGAGCATATACGTGTACAGCCAAAACACTGCCGCCCGGGGCGCCCGGGCGGCAGCCGGTCTGTGCGCATTTAAACAGTTACTTGCTGTAGTGGGCAAACATCTTCTGCATGACCGCCTTAAAGCCGGCGCGGTCTACCGACACCGCTACCTCGCAGTTGCGCGAATGTCCACTGCGGTTTTGCCAGTCGATAATGGTGCGCCCACGGCTGGGACCCTCGGCTGTTTCTACACAGACGTACCGCCGCTCAAATTTGGCAATAGAGGGGTCTACTACGCAGGCTACCGTCATGCAGTCGCACAGCAGCGGCGACGGGTCATCGGATCGGGCGGTAATGCGGTCCATGATCCCCTCCCCGCGCTCGGTCTTGTGGCGCAATATCTCACGGGTGATCTCGCTGATGTGATTTTTTTCGGTGAACAGGTCTTCCCAGTCGCTGCTGGTGAGCTTGGCCCGAAAGATGGTCTCGAGCCCCACCATGGCCATGGGGATATCTGACCGAAAGACGATATCGGAAGCCAGCGGGTCGGCCCACACATTGTACTCGCCGTAGGCGCAGGAATTGCCGTACACCCGGCTTCCGCCCATGATGGTTATCTTTTTGATGTAGCGGGGCGCATCGGGGTACTTGGTGAGCAGTATTCCCAGGTTGGTCAGCGGGCCCATGGCGATGATCTCTAATTCGCCGGCAGCCTTAACTGCCTCGTCGTAGATCACATCCCAGGCGTGGCGGCCATCCTCTGCCTGGGGCGAGCGCTCTAGCACTACCGTGCCCAGACCGGTAGCCCCGTGGGCGCCAACCGATATCTTGGGCTCTACCATCATGGGGCGCGCCGCGCCGCGGGCCACGATGGTATCTAGTCCCACCACGTGACACAGGTCCAGTGCATTGCGGGTGGTGAGATCGATATCCACATTGCCCGCCACCGAGGTGATCGCCCGAATGTCGAAGGCGTCGCAGGAGGCAGCCAGAAAGATGGCTACTGCGTCGTCGATGCCGGGGTCGCAGTCGATGATAAACGGTCTTTTATCCATAACGTTCCCCTCCTCAGCCCAAATTGGCGATGCAGTGCTTAAACATCTGCACGAATTTGTCACGGTCACCGTCGAATACGACCTCTGCCTTCACCGAGTCGTCGCCCAGGTCGCGGCTGATGGCAAACACCTGAGTACACCCGCGCGACAGGCTGCTGCCGGCATCTACCTCCACGTGCAGGCTGCGGGTATAAAACATCTCGGGGTCCAGCAGCCAGCAGACCGCCACCGCGTCGTGGGGGATGACATTGTGCACCCCGCCTTCGCCGTGGTACATCTTATAGTAGTCAAACAGTTCGGCGGCCAGGCGGCCGACACGGCCCAGCGCACGGATCTCCTCCACCTCCGGCTCGGTGATATACAGCCGGTGGGTCACGTCCAGCCCGCACATGGTGATGGGCACCCCTGAGGCAAAGACGATGCGCGCCGCCTCGGGGTCGTGCCAGATATTGAATTCTGCAACCGGGGTGACATTCCCCCCCTCGGCACTGCCGCCCATGATACAGATGCGCTTGATGTCACCTTTGAGTTCGGGGTAGGCCAGCAGCAGGGTGGCGATATTAGTCAGCGGGCCCACTGCCACGATGGTCAGCTCACCGCCGGCTTCTCTGATCTGCTGGGCCAAAAAATCGATGGCGTTTACTTTGGCCAGCTGCTTTTTGGGCAGTGGCAGATGGGGGCCCTCCATTCCGCTGGCACCGTGCACCGATACCGCCGGGTGGCACTCCTGCGCCAGCGGCTTGGGACAACCGGCCACTACCGGTATATCCAGTCCCAAAAACTCGGTCAATTTCAGTGCGTTTTGACTCACCTTGTCGAGCAGATTGTTGCCCGGCACACAGGTGATGCCCCGCAGATCGAACCGCTCGCTGCCCACAGCCATGAACAGGGCCACCGCGTCGTCGTGGCCGGGGTCACAGTCAAAGACGATCGGCATCTTTTGCATACTGTTTACCTCCGTTTCGCACACTGCATCTGGCATGGTGTATGCGCCCGACCGGCAGTGCACGGCGGCGCGCCACTTTTAAAGGTACAGCGCCAGCAGGGCGCCGTCCCATGGATATGCGGCACTTTTATTTCCTATCAATTTGATTATACTGTCTGCCCCGGCACCGGCACAAGCGGCAAAACTTCTTTTCAGCGTTTGCACGGTTTGCAGAGTGCAAATTTGTATCTTTTGGCAATAAAAAAGCCCTTATTGGGCCCTTAGCTGTTCTTGCAATCGCTTGCATAATTTTCAGCAACACATAATACTAATTGTAATATTTTATTTATATATAACAAGATCCCGGACCTTTCTAGCAAGTCCAGGATCTCTGTTCTATTCAGGTGACATCGATCGGCAAACTGGCGCAAGCATTTTGCGCCAAGCTGGCGGTGTTGCCGGCACAGTACTCGTAGTACCCCTGGGCGCCGATCATGGCTCCGTTGTCGCCGCACAGTGCCAGCGGCGGCAGGTACAGCGCGTAGCCCAGCTCGCCGCAGCGGCGCTCCAGCTGGCCCCGCAGGCCCGAGTTGGCACTTACCCCGCCGGCCACAGCGATGGTGCGGTAACCGAGATCGCGGGCAGCCAGCAGCAGCTTGTCGCACAATATAGTGGCCACCTTATTTTGAAAGCTGGCGCACAGGTCCTCTACCGGCAGCTGTTGCCCCTTTTGCGTGGCGTTGTGTACCAGGTTGATGACTGCCGTTTTGAGGCCAGAAAAGCTGAAGTCGTACGGGGTATCGAGCCGGGGCGTGGGAAAGGCGAAAGCCGTGGGGTCGCCGCTCTGAGCGGCGCGGTCGAGCTGCACCCCGCCGGGATAGGAAAAGCCCATGGTACGGGCGGCCTTATCAAATGCTTCGCCAGCGGCATCATCCCGGGTGCGGCCAACGACCCGAAAACTGGTGTAATCGAGCGCCTCGATAATGTGGCTGTGCCCGCCGGAGGCCACCAGGCATAAAAAAGGTGGCTTTAGGTCGGGGTGAGCTATGTAGTTGGCGGCGATGTGGCCGCGCAGGTGGTGTACCGGCACCAGCGGGATGCCGCTCGCGTAAGAGAGGCCCTTGGCAAAATTGAGCCCTACCAGCAGGCAGCCGATGAGCCCCGGCGCATAGGTCACGCCGATAGCATCGATATCGCCGAGACCGGCTCCGGCTTCGGACAACGCCTGCTCGTAGATCTGGCTGATGGCCTCAGCGTGGCGGCGAGAGGCGATCTCGGGCACCACGCCGCCGTACAGCCGGTGCTCCTCGATCTGCGAGGCGACGATATTCGCGTGCACAATGCGCCCGTCCTCCACTACCGCGCAGGCAGTTTCGTCGCAGGACGACTCTATTCCCAATACCAGCATGCAGTATCCCCCTATATCTCTATCTCGCCGCCTACAGCGGTTCGCTCGCTCCTGTCTTGTGTGGGCCGCGGCGGCTGCCACAACATCACCAGCGCGTCGTCGATCGGGGCGCGGTAAAAGCCCCGGCGGCGCCCGACCGGAATAAACCCCTGATCCCGGTACAGCGCGATAGCTGCCCGGTTTTGAGCGCGCACCTCCAGCCCCATAGCGGTACAGTCACGGCGCAGCGCCTCTTTTTGTGCTGCCTGCAGTAAGGCCCGGCCCACGCCCCGGCGGCGGGCCGCGGGGCTCACCGCCAGGCTGAGCAGCTCGCCGTCACCGCATACCACTCGGCACAAAATATGCCCCACTACCGTACCGCCACCAGCACAAGCGACCAAAAACAGCTGTTGTTGATCGCACAGAGCATTCGCCAGCTGCTGTTTACTCCAGGCCTCAGCCGGCAGCGCCGCACACTCGATAGCGGCGATCTCCCCCAGCTGCTCGGCCACTGCCGGGGCTATTGTCACTGACATCGGCCGATCCGCAGCTGCTGTAGGGCAGCAGCGATCTCGTCGCGGCAGCGGCGATAGGTGTCTAAGTCGCCGCCATAGGGGTCGCTGATACCCGCCGGTGCGCCCAACACGTGTATTTTCTGGCGGGTGGCCGCGTCCACCATTTGCTCCAGCAGCTGGGCGTGCTGAGGGGTCATCACGCAGATGGCGTCGGCCTCCTCGACCATGTACAGCGAGAGCGGCCGGGCCCTGAACCCGCTGGCATCGATGCCCCGCTCAGCCAACACCTGGCGGGCCCCCTCACTGATGGGATCGCCGGCAAAAGCCGAGAGACCGGCACTCTGGCAGCTGTCGCCCGGGTCGGCGTACAGCTGCTCATACAGCAGCTGGGCCATAGGGCTGCGGCAGGTGTTCCCGGTACACACAAACAGTATCTTCATGGTCTCCTCTTCTCAAAAACTTCCGGGGCGCAAACTGTCGCTCACCCCTTAGCAATATACCAATTTTTTCCCACATGGGCGTCTACCACCAGCGGCACCTGCAGATCAGCAGCGCCCTGCATCTCCTGGGCTACCAGCGCGGCTACCTGGTCGGCAATATCCTCTCTGGCCTCGACGATGAGCTCGTCGTGCACCTGCAAAATGAGCTTGGCGTCGAGTTTTTCACGAGCCAGACGGTCATATACCCGGCACATAGCGATCTTGATGATATCGGCGGCGGTGCCCTGGATAGGGCTGTTCATGGCCATGCGTTTGCCCAGTGCCTGTATGATCCGGTTTTTGCTCTGCAGTTCAGGCAGGTAGCGGCGGCGGCCAAACAGCGTGCTCACATAGCCGCACTCGGTGGCCTCGGCCACCGTTTTCTCCATAAAATCGTGTACTCCATGGTAGGTGTTCAGATAGCCCTTGATATAGGAGTCGGCCTCGGGCACCGACACGTCGATATCCTGCGCCAGCGAGTAGGCACCGATACCGTACACGATACCGAAGTTGACCGCCTTGGCCCGGCGGCGCATCTCGGGTGTCACAAAATCGAGCTGCATGCCGAACACCTGCGAGGCGGTGGTGGTGTGGATATCCATCCCCTCGGTAAAGGCCTCGATCATCTTTTCGTCGCCGGCCATGTGGGCCAGCACCCGCAGCTCGATCTGGGAGTAGTCGGCGTCGACCAGCGTATACCCCTCTTTGGCCACAAAGAACTTGCGCAGCTCACTGCCCAGGGCGGTACGCACCGGGATATTTTGCATGTTGGGTTCGGTGGAGGAGATGCGGCCGGTGCGGGTCTCGGTCTGTTTAAAATTGGTATGGATGCGCCCGTCGTCGGCCACCACCTTGAGCAGGCCGTCGACGTAGGTGGATTTCAGCTTGGAGTAGCTGCGAAAATCCAGAATATCGCGCACCACCGGGTGCTTATCTACCAGACTGTTGAGCACGTCCACGTTGGTGGAGTAGCCGGTCTTGGTCTTTTTTCCGTGGGGCAGGCCCAAGTCTTCAAACAGCGCCACCCCCAGCTGTTTGGGGCTGTTGATGTTGAATTCGCGGCCCACCACCTGCCAGATATTTTGCTGTACTTCACTTATGCGGGCGTCGAGCACCTGACCGTAGGCGGCGGTACTGGCGGTATCGATCTCAAAGCCCTCTTTTTCCATATCGGCCAGCACCGCCGCCAGTGGCAGCTCGATCTCGTCCATCAGCTGCCGCTGACCCAGTTCTTCCAGCCGCTGGGCCAACTTGTCGCAAAGCGGCTGAAAACCGGCGATGAGCTGGGCGCCGGGCAGGTCCTCCGGCAGCGCCATGACCGGCTGTATCTCGTACTCGCCCAACAGGTTCTGCGGATCGTAGCTGCTGGCGGTGGGATTGAGCAGATAGGCGGCCAGCATACAGTCGAACTGCACGCCCGCCAAATCGCCGCACAGGTGATACAGCGCCTTGCTGTCAAACACCCGCTTGGGGACCGACTGGTCGGCCAGCACCGGACCCAGTTGGTCCACATCCTGACAGAGCTGCACTTGTCGGCCCCATATAGCCGCCCACCGGTCCTCTACCGGCACCAAGTAGAGAGGCTCGTCCGCCTGCTGCAGCGTTTCTACCACCTCGCCGGCGGGCAGCACCGGCGCTTCTGTGTCCGCTGCCGCCGGGGCCGCACCGGGGACCAGCCCCAACTTGGCGATAAAGGTCTGCATCTCCAGTTTGGAAAAGGTGTGAAACAGCCAATCCTCATCGACCACCTCCACCCGGTAGTGGGATAGTTCGGGATCGATATCCACCTCGGTATAGATCTCGGCCAGCTCCCGCGACAGGTAGGCGATATCGCGGTCTTTTTGCAATTTGGCGCGCACGCCGGGCTTGATGGCCTTATCTTCCAGGTGCTCGTACACCCCGTCCAGGCTGCCGAACTGGCCGATGAGGGCCAGTGCCGTTTTTTCACCGATACCGGCTACGCCGGGTATATTGTCGGAGCTGTCGCCCATGAGGGCCTTGACATCGATGAGCTGGCGGGGCTCGACGCCGTATTTTTGACGGATATCGTCGGGGGTGACGATATCGGACTTGTTGGTGGCCGACATGCGCACGAAAACATGGTCGGTGATGAGCTGATAGGAGTCGCGGTCGCCGGTGGCCAGCACGCAGTCGGCCCCCTGCTGCTGGCACAGCCGGCCAAAGGTGCCCAGGATATCGTCGGCCTCGTAGCCCTCGCGCTCCAGCAGCGTATAGCCCATTTTCTGCAGGATCTCTTTGAGTACCGGCAGTTGGGCAGCCAGCTCTTCAGGCATGCCTTTGCGGGTCCCCTTATAGCCGTCGTACCGCCGGTGGCGAAAAGTGGGCGCCGGCAGGTCGAAGGCGATAGCCACCCCATCGGGTTGCTGTTCCTCCTGGATCTTAAACAGGATGTTTAAAAAGCCGTATATGGCGTTGGTGTAGGTGCCGTCTTTGGTGGTGAGCAGCTTGATACCGTAAAAGGCGCGGTTGAGAATGCTGTTGCCGTCGATGCAGACATATTTCATAGGTCGTTGTTACCTCACTGTATGGAAATGGTCTTTGCCGCCGGGCCAGGGCCATCCTCCTGTACGCGCCGGCAGGTCTGCCGCGGCCAAAAGAGCCGAGAGCAGAAATGCACATATATGTTTTAGTATAGCACAAAATCGCCTGTGTTTGTAAAAAGCACGGCATTTTGTTAAAATGAGATACGCAAAACAAATCGCAGACCGATGAGAGAGGACTACAACATGCAGATAGCAGACAAAATGATACCCGGGCACACCGTTTTAGCCCCTATGGCCGGGGTGGGCGACAGCGCCTTTCGCGCGCTGTGCCGCTCGTACGGGTGCTCGCTGGTGGTCAGCGAGATGATCAGCGCCAAAGCCCTGACTTTGGGGGACAAAAAGAGCCGTGATCTGCTGTTTCGGCGAGATATCGAGCGTCCCTTCTCCATCCAGCTATTCGGCGACGACCCGGCGATCATGGCCGCGGCAGCGGAGATGGTCATGGACTACGGCCCCGACTTTATCGATATCAATATGGGCTGCCCGGCCCCCAAGATCACCCAAAACGGCTGTGGCAGCCGGCTGATGCTGCGCCCCGAGCGGGCCTTTGCGGTGGTGGCGGCAGTGGTGGCGGCGGTGGACGTGCCGGTGACGGTAAAGATGCGCAAGGGATGGGACGAGAGTTCGGTCAACGCGGTGGAGATGGCCCTGGGCTGCCAACAGGCCGGGGCGGCGGCTATTACCGTGCACGGCAAGACCCGCGAGCAGATGTACGCTCCGCAGGTAGACCTGGATATCATCCGCGCAGTCAAAGAGGCGGTGGCGGTACCGGTGATCGGCAACGGCGACATCGCCACCCCCGAGGATGCCCGGCGGATGCTGGATGAGACCGGCTGCGACGCGGTGATGGTGGGGCGGGCGGCGCTGGGCCACCCCTGGCTGTTTGGACAGATAGAGTCGTACCTGCAGAGCGGCCGGTACGAACCGGCACCAGCTATGCCCCAGCGCATGGAGGTGCTCCAGCGCCACGCGCGCATGTGCATAGAGGAAAAAGGCGAGCGCCGGGCCATGCTGCTGATGCGCACCCATGCCGCCTGGTATATAAAAGGAGTGCGCGGGGCGGCCAAGCTGCGGGCCATGACCGGCAGTTTATCTACCTTTGAGGACCTGGAGGCGCTGTGCGCCACGGTATGTGATGAATCGTGAGACAAAATGAGCCGAGCGGCAGCGGTGAAGGCTGGGCGGATCTTTAAGGTCATTTTTAACAGATAGAAAATGAGGCGGGCCGCGGGGCGGCCCGTTTTTCTGTGGTCAAAAATTGTTAATAAACTGTAAAAACGGCCCTGTTTACAACTGTTGGTACCTTTTTAAGGGCCGGCTGGCCAAAACACTGCATACCGGCGCGTATCCGGGCTGACTGATAAAAAGTGGGTGGGAAATGTTCGTGGGTCAAAAGGGCTGAACGCAGGGGGATAGCAAGTAAACTATGCGGCGGCTATAAGGAGTTGTGCGCGCAATATTTGTGCCGTATACTTGAGCACATTTTTCACTTTAAGGCAGAAGCGGTGCGGCTGCTGGGTGAGATCACAGTTCCTGCAGGTCGTCGAGAGAGAGGTAGTAGCCGGGGAGGAACAGCTCGCAGAACAGGTCGACTTCGGGCAGGTCCATCTGCCTGAGGGCCTGCAGCTGGGCGCGGCGGGCGCTCTCGAACTCGCTGCTGCCGCTCTTTTGCTCCTCGATACACTTACACAGCGCCGAGAGCTTGTCGGCGGCTTTGCACAGCGCCAGCACCTCCTGCTGGCCCCGGCCCAGCAGGTAGGGGGCAAAAGCCGGCTGCAGATCGGCGGGCAGCTGGGAGAGCAGCCGGGCGGCGGAGAGCTCCTCGAGCTGCTTATAGGCGCTGCTGAGGGCGGGGTCGTGGTACTTGACGGGGGTGGGCAGGTCGCCGGTGAGCACCTCTGGCGCGTCGTGGTAGAGGGCGTAGAGCACCAGCTGGCCCAGGTCGACGCTGCCGCCAAAGCGGGTGTTGCGCAGTACCCCCAGGCAGTGGGCGATGATGGCGGTATCGAGGGTGTGTTCGCTGAGATTTTCGGGGCGGCTATTTTTCATGAGCCCCCAGCGCTGGATGTAGCGCATGCGCCACAGCTGGCCGTAGAACGGAAAACTCTTCACGGTTTTTCCTCCCTTTTCTGGCTATCTTTCCAAATTACCGGCGGTCAGGTACCAAAATCTGCTGATTTTTTGTATAGTAGTAGGTATACACTGACTTTATGCGCAGACTGCCGGCGCCTTTGGCGGCCGGCCGACAGGCTCTGCCCGGGCGCTGTGGCCGGGGCGGGCGCTGCGTACCGATAGTTTTATTTTACCACCGACCGGCCGGGACCACTACCCGGCCAGCCGGCGGTGGGCAAAAAAATTTTGGGGAGACTGTGACCATGCAACCATTCACCAGCTACCTGACCGACCGGGAGGACACCGGTAAAAACCGCTATCTGGCGGCATTTTTGCTCGCCTGTCTGGTAGCGGCGGCCATTTTTATCCCGTTTATGATCCAGGACCAGGGGTACTTTTTTTATTTTGGCGACTACAATGTGCAGGACATCCCGTTTTACCAGCATGCCCACGAGATGATCCGCTCGGGAAACTGGAACTGGGATTTCGGCACCGACCTGGGGGCCAACTTTATCGGCTCGTACAGCTTTTACATGCTGGGCAGCCCCTTTTTTTGGCTGATGCTGCCGTTTCCCAACTGGATGATCCCCTACCTGATGGGGCCGATGTTCATTTTAAAATTTGGGGTGTGCGGGCTGACCGCCTACTGCTACATAGCGCGGTTTTTGCGCAACAAAAATTTTGCCCTGCTGGGCAGCCTGCTGTACGCCTTTTCGGGCTTTACGGTGTACAACGTATTCTTTAACCACTTTGTGGACGTGGTGGCGCTGTTTCCGCTGCTGCTCATTGGGCTGGAGATGTACGTGGTGGACGGCAAAAAGGGCTTTTTTGCGGTGGCGGTGGCCATCAACATGATGGTCAACTACTTTTTCTTTGTGGGACAGGCCGTGTTTTTACTCATCTACTTTTTGTGCCGGCTTCCGTCCCCCCACTTCTGCATAAAAAAACGGGTGTTTTTTGGGCTGGCTTTCGAGACAGTACTGGGCTGCCTGGGCGGGATGATCATCTTTTTGCCGGGCATTTTGGCCATTACCGGCAACCCGCGGGTGGATAACTTTTTATATGGGCACGACCTGCTGTTTTACGCCGACACCCAGCGCTACGGGGGGATCTTGTCGTCGCTGTTTTTTATGCCGGAGGTGCCTTCCCGCCCCAACTTCTTCCCCCAGGAGTGGGCCAAGTGGTCGTCGCTCTCGGCGTGGCTGCCGCTGTTTTCGGTGACCGGGGTGCTGGCCTTTTTTGGCAACACCGGCAAGAACTTCGTCAAGCGGGTGCTGTCTGTCTGCCTGGTGATGGCGCTGGTGCCGGTGCTCAATAGCGCCTTTTACGCCTTTAACAGCTCCTACTACGCGCGCTGGTTCTACATGCCGGTTCTGCTGATGGCGCTGGCCTCGGTCAAGGTGCTGGAGGACCGGGGGGCCAGCTACCGGCGGCCTATTTTGATCACCGCAGTGGGGGTGGGCTTTTTCACCCTGATCGGGCTGGTGCCCACCCAGGACGGCGACAAGGTGAAGATCGGCGCCGAGGCCATGCCCGACCGCTTTTTTATGTGGGTGTTGGTATCGGTGATCAGCCTGCTGCTGTTTTACCTGCTCATCTACCACCTGCGGCCGCGGGGGATGTTTTTCAGGCCGGCGCTGGCACTCTTGTGCGCGGTGGCGGTGGGGTACAGCCTGATCCACTACGCCTGCGGGCGCAGCCACTCGTACGGGCTGGCCTACATGAAAGACACCGCCCTGGGCGGCAGAGAGGCGGTGGCCATACAGCCCGACCCGGAAAATGGCGACTTTTTCCGCAGCGACTACTATGCGGCCATGGACAATTTGGGCATGTTCTGGAACACCCCCACCATCCAGTGCTTTCACACGGTGGTGCCGACTTCGGTGATCGAGTTTTACGAGTACCTGGACATCACCCGGGACGTGCACTCGTCGCCGCCGGTGGAGCAGTACGCGCTGCGGCCACTGCTGTCGGTAAAATACCTCTACGACGATCAGACTTTTGCCCAGTCGACGCCGCTGTCGGTGCCCACCGGCTTTTCGCTGTATGAGGACAGGGGCGATTTTCGCATCTACCAAAACGACCTGTACCTGCCCATGGGCTTTGCCTATGACACCTATTTGACCCGGCAGCAGTGCGACGTGCTGGACACCTCGCAGCGGGCCAGAGCCATGCTGCAGGCCATTGTGCTGGAGACCGAGGGCGTGGAGCCCAACGCCCACCTGATGGAGAACGTGGCCGACCCGCTGACCATGAAGCTGTACCGCCAGAATATGGCCGAGGACTGCCAGAAATTGCAGGACCAGGCGGCGGTGGATTTTCGCACCACCAAAGACGGTTTTCTCTCGCACACCGACTATGACAGCGAGAAGCTGGTGTTTTACTCGGTTCCTTACGACGAGGGCTTTACCGCCTATGTAAACGGCAAAGAGGTGCCTATCTACCGGGCCAATGTGGGTTTTATGGCGGTGCAGGTGCCGGCCGGGCAGGCGGAGATAGAGTTTCGCTACCGGGCGCCGGGGCTGGCGGTGGGCGAGGTGTGCCTGGTGGCCTTTGCGGCCATCTATTTGGGGTACATCGCCTACATCGTGCTGCAAAAGCGGCGGCAGAGAGCCTGCGACCAGGCGCAGCAGTGAGCGGATAGAAAAGAGAGACCGGCACCGGGCCGGTCTCTCTTTTTGCGGCGCGGCCTGCAGGGCGCGCCCCGTGGCACGAGGTATATACGGAAAAAGTGAGACTTTCTAACAGCCGCCACTTTATGGTATAGTGGAGGGAGAAAACACGTGCGCGCCGGCCGGAACCACCGAGGGACCGCCAGCGCCACCAGACGAAAAGACTGAAGGAGGCTACTTACCTATGGCCGATTATGCACATTTGAAAAATGGAAGTGACATCCGCGGCGTGGCGCTGGACGGGGTGCCGGGCGAGGCGGTGAACCTGACCGAGCAGGCCGCCCGCGACCTGGGCGCCGCCTTTGCGGTGTGGCTCGCAGACAAAAAGAAAAAGGCGACCGGGGCGCTGACGGTGGCGGTAGGCCGCGACTCGCGCCTGTCGGGGCCCAGCCTGCTGACAGCGGTGAGCGCGGGGCTGCGCGGCGCCGGTGTTACGGTATACGACTGCGCGATGGCCTCGACCCCGGCGATGTTTATGTCGACGGTGCTGCCGGGCCACGGCTACGACGGGGCCATTATGATCACCGCCAGCCATCTGCCGTTTAACCGCAACGGGCTGAAGTTTTTCATCTCGGACGGTGGGTTGGAGCACGAGGATATCGAGGCGCTGGTGGCGCTGGCGGCGGGAGAGCTGCCCAGCGGCGGCGACGGCGGCTGCCGCCAGGTAGACCTGATCAGCGATTATGCCGCCCACCTGGTGGAGAAGATCCGCGCCGGTATCGGCGGCGGAGAGCAGCCGCTCTCTGGCTTTAAGATCGCGGTGGACGCCGGCAACGGCGCCGGCGGTTTTTTTGCCACCAAGGTGCTGGCGGTGCTGGGGGCCGACATCTCGGCCTCGCAGTATCTGGAGCCGGACGGGTCGTTCCCCAACCACATCCCCAATCCCGAAAACGAGCAGGCTATGGAGGCCATCATCCGCGCCACCGTCGAAAACGGCTGCGACCTGGGGCTGATCTTCGACACCGACGTGGACCGCGCCGGGGCGGTGGACGCCGGCGGCCACGAGATCAACCGCAACCGGCTCATCGCGCTGCTGGCGGCCATTGTGCTGGAGGACTGCCCGGGCGGCACCATCGTCACCGACTCGGTCACCTCGTCGCATTTGGCGGCGTTCATCACCGACGAGCTGCACGGCGTGCACCGCCGCTTTAAGCGCGGCTACAAAAACGTGATCAACGAGGCCATCCGCCTGGAGAAGACGGGGGTGGCGGCGCCGCTGGCCATCGAGACCTCGGGCCACGGGGCGCTCAAGGAGAACTACTACCTGGACGACGGCGCCTACCTGTGCGCCAAGATCCTCATCAAGGCGGCCAAGCTGCGGGCCGAGGGCAAGACCATCGACAGTATGCTGGCCGACTTAAAAGAGCCGGCCGAGGCCGCCGAGCTGCGCTTTAAGATAGAGCTCGACGACTTTGCCCCCTATGGCAAGCAGGTGCTCTGCGACCTGGAGCAGTACGTGAATACCCAGCCGGGCTGGCAGATGGCCGCAGACAACTTTGAAGGCATTCGGGTAAACTTTACCGAGGCCGGGCAGCGGGGCTGGTTTTTGCTGCGCATGTCGCTGCACGACCCGATACTGCCTTTAAACATCGAGAGCGACGACGTCGGCGGGGCCAAAAAGATCGCCCAGCAGGTGTACGACTTTATAAAGAGCTATGACAAACTGGATCTGTCGCCCCTGGAGTGCTACATCCGCTAGCGGCGTACAGCGGGCGCCAGTAGTGGCTGACAGATACAGAAACGCCGCGGCCGGCAAGCTTTAGGGCCGAAAGCAGGCGGGGAACCTGGCTGTTCCCCGCCTGCTTTTTTTGCCTTTTAAGGGCATTGGGATGGCGCTCGGGGCCGCTTAGGGGGATGCCGGCGGGCGACTCAACCGGCGGTTGGGTGAAAACACAACCGCCGGTTGGGCAAAACAGGCGCTTTTCAACCACTGCTTTCTTCCGCCGGCGGCGCGGGGGCGGTATGATAGAGGCACCGGATAGAAATTGCCGCGGGGAGTTGGGGCGCGGCGGCGCATTGAGCAGCCGCCGGCCGCTTGCCGGACAGTTTTTAAAAACGCGCGGCCAGGCTGACGCCGGTGCGCTCTGCACCGGCAAGACCGGCAGGCCGGCCCACACCACGACGATAGAGGAGTGACCGATACGATGGAAAACACATTGGGCAAAAAGATCGCCACCCGGCGCAAGGAGAGAGGTTTTACCCAGGACGAGCTGGCCGAACAGTTGGCCGTATCGCCCCAGGCGGTGAGCAAGTGGGAGAACGATCTCTCCTGCCCCGACATACAGCTTTTGCCGAAACTGGCCGGGCTGCTTGGCTGCACTGTGGACGAGCTGCTGAGCGACCGCCCACAGCCGGACACCCAGCTGGTGCCCCCCGAACAGCGCAAGCGGGTGGAGGAGATGATGTTTCGGGTGGTGGTAAATTCCACCGATGGCGACCGGGTGCGCATCAATCTGCCCATGGCCCTGGTGAAGATGGCCCTGCAGATGGGCATGGAGGTGCCCCAGTTTGCCGGCAGCGAGGCACTGCGCGGGCTGGACCTGGAGCAGATCTTACAGATGGTGGACAGCGGCGTGATCGGCAAGCTGGTGGAGGTAGAGAGCAAGGACGGCGACGTGGTGGAAGTGGTGGTGGAGTAGGTGCGCATTTTGGTGCAGCAAAAGGGCGGGCCCAGCTTTTGGCTGGGGCTGCCCACCCGGCTGCTGTTTTGCAGGACCACGGCCCGGCTGGTAAGTGGGGCGCTGCAAAAGTACGCGCCCGCATACCTGCCCCGCTACACCTCCCAGCAGCTGCACCAGCTGTTTTTGGAGCTGCTGCGCATCAAGAAAAAGTACCGCCGGTTGGAGCTTTTGGACATCCGCTTCAAAGACGGCGCGGTGGTGCGCATACGCCTGTGACGGCGCGGTCTTGTATCTGGCGGGGGGCGGTGGTATACTGCTGCTAGACGGCGGGGCATACCGGCCCGGCCGCAGTGAGGAGGCGTATCGCAGGTGTTCTGGTTTATTTTGGTGACGGCACTGCTGTTGCCGGTAACGATGATCGCTTTTGGGGCGGCCTGGAAAAAGCACCCGCCGCGGGACGTAAACGGGGTCTATGGCTACCGCACGGCCATGTCGATGAAGAGCCAACAGACCTGGGACTTTGCCCACCAGTGCTGTGCCCGGTGGTGGTTTTGGACCGGACTTTTGCTGGCGGTGGTGACGGTATTGGTGCTGGTGCTGACGGAGGTGCTGTTTGACAGCCACAGCGAGACAGCCCTACTGTGGCTGATGGGGGTGCAGCTAGTGGCCATGCTGCTGTCGCTGCTGCCCACCGAGCGGGCACTGCGGCGGCGATTTGACCGCGACGGGCGGCCGCGGGACGGCATAGACGGGCAGTGACCGCACCGCCCGGCACACTGTGACCGGGTACCGGGGACTGGGGACCGGCTCCCCTTTTGCGTCCTGTAAGACGGATGCAGACGGATGCAGACGGATGCAGACAGATGCAGATCGATACAGACAGATGACCGAAAGAGGCGTCTTTATTCTCGCGCGGCGGGAATAAAGGCGCTTTTTTGATGGGACGATGGGGGCCGCTGCGCAGCGAGCTGGGGCGTTGGCTGGAGTTGGTTGGGATCGGCCAGGACGGTGTGGGGTGGGCTGGAGGTGGGACAAAGGTTGGCGGGGCGGCGCTGGGCCGCAGGGTGACGGCAGGTGGCGGTGGGTAGCAGCGGGCGACAGCAGGTGACAGCAGGTGACAGCGGCGGTCAGGGCTTTGCGGGCGGCGGCCCGCGGCTTATTTGTATGACGGCTCTCCCCTGTTTTTTGCCGGGTGATAGCGGGCGAAAAAAGCGCCCCCACTCTCTGATCAGAGTGGGGGCGCTTTATGGGCACAGCCGAGTCACTGCTGCTCGGGTGACTTATAGTGCTCGGACAGGCGGATGAGCTCGTTGCCCCAGTCGGGGTCTGCCTTGTAGCGCCGGTGCTCGCTGCACCACTCGGGCAGCAGATCGATCACCTTTTCTTTGTCGGGGTAGGCGCTCAGCAGCAGCACCTTGAGCTCTTTGGCGGTGATGGAGCCGGCGGCGCAGAGAAAGCTGAGGTCATTTTTGGCCGTTAGGCGCATGTGCGTCTCGGTGGCGAGAAAATCGCCCCGGGCACAGGCGGCGGAAAAGGGATTGTCGTCGCCGAGGATGCGGCCGAAGAGATAGTCGGGCCAGGAGGCGTGCATATCCTCTGCGCAGATGGTCTTGTAAAAACGGCCCCAGCAGCTGGCCAGCTGGGAAAAATCCTGCCCGAAGGCGCTGCACAGCGCATCGAGCGCCTGGGCGCCGGGAGACTGGGCCACCCGGTCGTACAGAGCCACCATATGCAGGTAGATCTTGACGGTATCGAACTTGTTCATGCCGCACCTCAACACAGGGGCCGCAGTATGTGCGGCCCGGAATTCTACTCTATTCTACCTTTTTTGCGCGCCGGTTGCAAACCGGTAAAACTGCACAAACCGGACCGACCAGATTTTACATAAAAAGTGACCACTGTCTTTTACGGCCGGCCTGCCGGGCCGCTATACTGGTGGTAGCAGCCGGCGCAGCGCCTGCTCGTCGAGCAGCTGTACCCGGTGGGCCGAGGCGCGGATGAGCCCCTCGTCCTGCAGCTGGCGCAGCGCCCGGTGCACACTGCGCAGGGTGATGCGCAAAATGTCGGCGGTCTCCTGTTTATCCAGCACCACTGTGCCGCCGGCGTCGGCGCTGTCCAGCAGCAGCTGGGCCACCTTTTGGCGCACCGTAAAGCTGCGGCGGGCGTCGACCCGGGGGACTTCCTCCAGCTGCAGGGCGGCCAGCTTGTGCAGCAGGTACATGCACAGCCAGTTCTCGCGGGCCAGCAGCGGCAAAAAGTCGGCTGCCGGGATGCGGTAGCCCCGGCAGTCGGTGGCGGCGTACACGGTGGTGGCGACGTTTTGGCCGCAGATGAGTTCCAATTCGCCGAAGAGCTCGCCGGGCAGGTAGCGGTGGAGGATGGTGGAGCCGCCGCGGCTGTCGAGTGTGCGCACCACCGCCTGACCGCTCTCGAGCAGATAGGCGCCGTCGGGCGGCTCGCCGGCCAGCAGGATGGCCCGCTCGGCCGGGGTGTGGAAGGACGGCAGCTGCGAGAGCAGACCGTGGCGCTCGAGCTGTGTGAGCAGATCCCCCATTTTAATCCCCCCCTTTTTAAGTACATCATACAAAATAGCCGGTTGCCCGTCAACCGGCGGCAGCGGCCGCTTTTAAGGCGGCAGAGAGGAGCACCTATGAAAAAGATCATCATCGACACCGACACCGCCTCGGACGACGCGGTAGCGCTGGTCATGGCCCTGCGGGAACCCGCTTTGGAGGTGTTGGCCATCACTGCGGTGGCCGGCAATGTGACGCTGGACCTGGCCACCAAAAACGCCTGTTTGGCGGCCACCTACGCCGACACCTACCTGCCGCCCATTTACGCCGGCGCTGAGCGTCCACTGGTGCGCGCGCTGAATACGGCCACCAACGTGCACGGCGAGGACGGTATGGGCGATATGCCGGCCGGTTTTTTTAAAGAGCCGGCGACGGAGCCGCAGCCGCAGCGGGCGGTGGATGCGATCATCGACCTGATAGCCGGCGGCGACGGCGATATCGAGCTGGTGACACTGGGGCCGCTGACCAACATTGCGCTGGCTATTTTGCAGGCGCCGGAGGTGATGAAAAAGGTGCCCCACATCACCATGATGGGCGGGGCCGCCTTTGCCGGCAATGCCAACCCCACCGCCGAATTTAACATTTGGGTGGACGCCGAGGCCGCCGACGTGGTGTTTGCCAGCGGCATCCCCATCACGATGGCCACCATTGAAGCCTGCTTTGGCAGCGCCAAATTTACGCCAGAAGAGATAGAGCAGCTGCAGCGCAGCCAGTCGGAGGTCGCGCACTTTTGCGCCGACTGCAATCGCACACTCATCGATCTAAATGCCAGCCTGCTGGGCGAGCCGGGGCTGGACCTGCCCGACCCCACCGCTATTGCCATTTTGGCCCGGCCGGAGCTGATACAGGGATACTTTACCGGCTATGCCCGGGTGGAGACTGCCGGCAGCGCGCTGACCGACGGCATGGTGGTGTGCGACCGGCGGGCGCCCCAGACGGTGCAGGCCATGGCTAAGGGCAGCAGCCTGCACCGGCACAACGCCACGGTGGTTTACGAGATAGATGGGCCCGCCTTCAAAGAGTACCTGCTGAGCCTGGTGCTGTAGGCCGACACGAGAGGAGCATACTGCATATGAGAAAGATCATCATCGATACCGATACCGCCTCGGACGACGCGGTGGCGCTGGTGTGCGCACTGCGCGACCCCCAGCTGCAGGTGGTGGCCATCACCACGGTGGCCGGCAACGTGCCGCTGGAGCTGGCCTCCTACAATGCCCGCATGAGCGTGGAATACGCCGGCACCTACGCGCCGCCCATTTACGCCGGCTGCGCCGGGCCGCTGTTTTGCCCGCTGGAGACCGCCGACCAGGTGCACGGCAAAGACGGGATGGGCGACTTAGACCAGACACCGGGCTGCACCCCGCTGCGCGCCTCCACCATCCCGCTGACGCCGGGACACGCGGTGGACGCGCTGATCGCACACATCGAGGCGGAAAAAGAGCCGATCGACCTGATCACCCTGGGGCCGCTGACCAACGTGGCTACCGCCATGCGCAAGGCGCCGGAGGTGATGAAAAAGCTGCGGCACATCACCATAATGGGCGGCGCACACCACTACCACAACCCCCACACCGTGTGCGCGGAATTCAACATCATGGTCGACCCGGAGGCGGCGGACATAGTGTGCACCTTTGGCGTGCCCATCACCATGGTGACACTGGAGGCCTGCGCCGGCAGAGCGCGGCTGGGGCCGGACATGATCGAAAAGCTGCGGGCCTGCGGCGAGATCGGCGACTTTTTTGTGGACTGCAACCGCACCATGATCGAAAACGCCCGCGCCGCCGAGGGGGTGCCCAGCTTTGACCTGCCCGACCCGGTGACGGTGGCGGTGTTCTCGCACCCGGAGATGGCCACTACCCGCTTTGAGAGCCACCTGCGGGTGGAGACCAAAGGCGACTACACCCGCGGTATGACGCTGTTTATAAAGCCGGACGACTTTTACAGCCTGACCCTGCCCGAGCCGCTGCCCCTGACCGCTGAGATCGTGACCGAGGTGGACCCCCAGCAGTTTTGGCAGTACCTGCTGGCCTGCGCCCGAAAGTGACGCCGACGCGCCGAAAACTGATATAGAGACAGTAGCGGGAGGCCGATGGGGCCCCCGCTTTTGTTTTGCGGCGAGGAAAATGCGGCGAGGCATGACAATTGTCATAGGTGGGTGAGCGGCAGCGGCGGTATACTGGGAAAAAAGAAAGGAGCGATACCATGATCACACAGATCTACGGCATTATCTCGAAGGAGCAGGCGCTGGCATGTTTGGAGGCCGGTGCCGACTACATTGGGCTGGTGCTCAACGACTCGATCAAAAAAGACCACGTGATGCTGCCGGAGGCCCTGGATATCTTTGCGGCAATCGGCGACCGGGCCAAAAAGGTGGCTATTTTAGACCTGGGGCTCTGCGGTGAGGAGGCCGTGCTGGCGCTGGCCAAAGAGCTGCGCCCCGACATTTTACACCTGTGCGGCAGTGTGACCACCAACCGCGATTTTTACCGGCGTTGCCGCCAGGAGATGCCGGGTATGGAGATCATGCAGGCGGTGGGGATGGTGGGGCCCGAGGCGGTGGACTTTGCCACTGCGCACGCCGAGTGGGCCGACTACTACATTTTAGACACGGTCAAGACCGGTGAGAGCGGCGTTGGGGCGGCGGGAGCCACCCACGACTGGAACCTGAGCCGCCAGATCGTGGAGGCGGTGGGCGACCGGGTAAAGGTGATCCTGGCCGGCGGGCTGGGGCCCCACAACGTGGCGGCAGCTATTGAGGCGGTGCGGCCCTACGGGGTGGACAGCCTGACGATGACCTCGATCGAAAAAGACGGCGTGTTTTTGGGCAAAGACGTGGAGAAGGTGCGGGAGTTCTGCCGTATCGCCCACACCTACTAGGCGCCGCATGGACGGGCAGATACTCTGTGTGGGGGACCTGAACCCGGACCTGGTGGTACCCTACGGGGAGATGAAACGGGCGCTGCGGCAGGACCTGCCCGGGCCGACGGCGCAGCTGCTGCCGGGCGGCGGGATGGGCAACACGGTGACCGCTCTGGGGCGCATGGGGCTGCGACCGCTTATTTTAGGTATGGTGGGAAACGACAGCACCGGCGACATGATTGCCGCCGACCTGCAGAAAAATGGCGTAGACACCCGCTTTTTGCGGCGGCAGCAGGCCCCAGCCATGGCAGTGGTGAGCGTGATCGAAGAGGACGGGGAAAAGGTGTTTTTTCAGTGGTTCCCCCCGGGGGGACAGGACAAAGCCTTTACCCCGGCGGACTTTTCCGAGCCGGTGTTGGAGCGTTGCAGCTTGCTGCACCTCAACGGAATGGTGGTGCAGGACGGCGGGCCCAGCGCCCGGGCAGTTACCGAATTTTGTGAGCTGGCGGCGGCGCGGGGGATACCGGTCTCGATAGACTTGAACCTGCGCTGTGCACAGTATCCCCTGACGCCGGAGCGCCGGGCGCTGTTGGGCCGGGTGCTGGCAGTGGCCAGCCACATTTTGGGCTCTGGCGCCGAGGAGTGGTGCACGCTGACGCCGGGGCGCACCAAGGAGCAGGCCGCCCGCCGCTGGGCCACCGCGCAAAACACTGTAGTGTGCCGGGACGGGGCACAGCCGGTGCTGCTGATAGACCGCCTGCACGAGAGCCGCCATGCCCCGCCGCCGGTGGAGGTGGTGAGCCGAAACGGCGCCGGCGACATGTTCGACGCGGGATACCTGGCCCGGCTGGCGGCCGGCGGCACACCGCGGGAGGCCGTTTTTCACGGTCTGGCGGTGGCGGCCCATGCGATCTCGCACCGGCAGCCGCGCAGCGTGCCGGGGCCGGCAGAACTCGCACATCTGCTGGCCTGTATAGACCCATAGCCGGGAGTTTAAGAGCAGCTCCCAGACCTGAATAGACCGGGGCGGCCTACTCTTAAAAAGTGTAGGCCGCCCCGACTTTATTTTTTCAGATACCGGAGATGACCTGCGCTGCCGGGCGGGGGACAAGAAAGCGGTACCCCTACCCCGCCCGAGCGGCCGCGGCTATTTTTTTGCGGGGCGCGGCGGCGCGTATCACTGGATCTCGTCAGCCAGTTTTTGCAGGGCGGGATGATCGCTGATGCGATAGCCGTCTGCCTGCTTTTGCAGCAGCCCCTGTTTTTGCAGGTCGCCCATGACGCGCAACAGGTGGCGGTAGGTGACCCCCAGATAGCGGGCAACACCGGTGAGCGGCTGGGAGAGCGGCGCCCCTTTGGGGATGACCAGCAGCAGATAGGCCGCCAGCCGATTTTTGAGCGGATAGGCCTGGCCGGCAGTGAACACGTCGCGGTTGGCAATAAGCTTGTGGCCCATGAGCTGACAGAGATGCTTTAAAAACAGCGCGTCGCCCAACAGCTTTTCGCGGCACTGTTTTAGCGGAAAGCCCAGACACCACACATCGGTCATGGCACAGGCCTCCTGTGGGCCGCACTGGGCGCCCACCAGTTCCAGCTCACCCAAGACCCCCTGCCCGGGCACCAGCTCTACGGTGCTGGTGCGGCCATTTTTTTGAGTGAGCGACACCGACACCTGCCCGGACATGACAAAATAGAGGCAGTCGACCGTGCCGTTTTCACGGTATAGGGCGGTCCCTTTTTTAAAATAATAAAGCTGGATATAGGGGCGGATATCAAATGAAAAAAGATGTTGTATACCGCTTTTACGGATAAAGTCGTCACGGCGCGCCCAGTTGGTGCTGCGCACAGCGATCACCTCCTGACCCCAGTATGCAGCAGCGGCGGCGGATATGCAAGTGGTGCGGCGCGGTTGGACGCAGCGCGGATCTTGTAGTAGGATAGGGATGTATATTGACAGCAGCGCCTTTTTACAGGGCATGGCCGGCGCCGGACGCCGGATGGGGAGGAAATGACAGTGCTGATACGAGACGGCGAGAGACGGCTGCGCGACTTTTCGCGGCAGAGCTACCGGGAAGAGGTGCGCGAGGTGGCCCCGGGCGTGTGGTTCGTGCTGGGGATGGGGCACAGCAACGCGGTGTTTATAGAGGGGCGCACCGGCGTGTTGCTGGTGGATACGCTGGACACGCTAAAGCGGGGCGAAAAGCTGCGGGCGGTGATAGGAGAAAAGACCGGCAAAGAGGTAAAGACCATCTTTTACACCCACGGGCACCCCGACCACCGGGGCGGCGCCGGGGCCTTTAGCGACAGCGTGTCGGAGATCATCGCCTTTGCGCCGGCGAACCCGGCCCTAAAATATAGTGGGTACCTGGAGGAGATCGGCCGGCGGCGGGGCGAGCGCCAGTTTGGCTACGGCCTGACCGACGAGGAGGCCATATCGCAGGGGATCGGCCCGCGGGAGGGCATTACCCACGGCGAGCACCGCGCTTTTGTGGCGCCGACGACGCTGTACCAGCAAAGCCGCGTGGTGCGGGAGATAGATGGGGTAAAAGTAGAGTTGGTGCGCCTGCCCGGCGAGGCCGAGGACGGCATGATGATATGGCTGGAACAGACGGGGGTGCTCTGCTGTGGCGACACCTACTACGGCTGTTTTCCCAACCTGTACGCGATACGGGGCGGGCAGTACCGCGATATTGCGGTGTGGATAGAGAGCCTTGAGACGCTGCGCAGTTACCCGGCGGTATGCCTGCTGCCAGGACACACCGGTGCGGTACTGGGCCGGGATCAGGTGGAGGCGACGCTAAAAAACTTTGCGGGTGCCTTTGACTACCTGCTGACCCATACGCTGGCGGGCATGAACGCCGGCAAGAGCGCCGAGGAATTGGCCGCCGAACTGGTGCTGCCGGCAAAGTACGCCGAGCTACCCTACCTGGCGGAGCACTACGGCTGTGTGGAGTGGACCATACGGGCCATTTACACCGCCTATTTGGGGTGGTTTGACGGCAACCCCACCCATCTGCACCCGCTGCCGCCGGCAGAGCACGCCCAGAAAATGGTGGTGCTGATGGGCGGGGCGCCGGCGGTGCTGCAGGCGGCCCAGCGCGCCGCCGCAGACGGCGAGCACCAGTGGTGCCTGCAGCTGTGCGACCTGCTTTTAGACAGCGGCGACCGGGAGACAGACCGCGCCGCCCGCGGGCAGAAGGCAGCCGCTCTGCGGGCGATGGCGGCGCTGGAGACCAGCGCCAACGGGCGGCACTACTACCTGGCCTGTGCCCGCGAGCTGGAGGAGGAGTAGGCGGGGCACCGGCACACCGGCGCGCCAGGCGACTGCGGGGGCGCTTATGGCCGAGATGCGGCGAGGCTCTCCCGCCTTTTGGCTGTTTTGAGCGGCGGTCAAGAGTGGAACACGGCCTTTTTATAGCTGTACTAAAAGCGGTGCTCTGTCAGGTGCGCCGGGACAAGCGGGGCGACTGGTATCGATATCTGTACAGAGCGGGTACTGAGCGCTGCAAACGCCCCTTATCCCCTGCCTGCCGAAGATCGATAGCAGGCAGCCCACCCGCTATCGATCCTATTTTAGGCGGCGGTTCGGCGCGCGGACGGAACGCGGACGGGCCGTGGCGCGGGCGGCTGATCCTGCGCAGGGCCTGCACCTGGGGCGGCAAGCGGTCGCCGCTGCATATGCCCGAGGTGAGAACCCCCCAACATCGGTGTGGTACCGGTTGTGGCCCTGATCGCAGTGATCTGCCGCTCTTTGCTATGTGGAGTAAGAGCTCTTCCCCGATAGGAGATGACGGGGGGCGCTATGGCAAGCGGTCGCCGCCTGTATTTTGGGCATGGCCGCCGTAAAAAGCAGCGATCCGGCTGCAAAAAGAGCCCCCCGTACCGAGACGGGGGGCTCTTTTTGGTCTGTAGGGCGCTGGAGGCAGAGTTTTTTTACCCGATGCGGTCAGCTCTCGGTGAGGATGCCGTCGAGAGCCAGGTTCACCTTGAGGACATTGACCCGCTCCTCGCCAAACACGCCCAGGAAACGGCCGGTGGTATAGCGGTCGATGACGGCCTGCACCTCGCTCTCGCTGACGCCGCGGGCAGCGGCGATGCGCGGCACCTGATAGGCGGCGGCTTTGGGCGATATCTCGGGGTCGAGGCCGCTGCCGGAACAGGTGACGAGATCGACGGGGATGTTGTCGGGATCGGCCTGCGGGTCGGCGGCGCGGAGCTTTTCGACGCGCTGGGCGATGAGCTGCTCGTACTCGTCGCTGGCGGGGCTGAGGTTGGAGGCCCAGGCGTACAGCACCGGCTGGCCGTTTTCATCGGTAAAGGTGCTGACGTCTACATACATGACCCGGCCCCAGAGGTGGCCGTCGTCGCTAAATTGCTGGCCCAGCAGCTCGGAGCCGTAGGTCTTGCCATCGATTTCGATGATGCTGCCACCGGCCTGGTGGGGAAAGAACAGCTGGCCGATACCGGTGACTGCCAGCGTGTAGATGAGGCCGCACAGCAAGCTCATGCAGAGCAGCAGACCGGCGGCGCGGGACAGAACTTTTTTCATGGGTGATCTTCCTCCTTAAAGCGGGGTAACTACAGGACGGCCAGCAGCGGGGCGACGACGAGATCGATGAGCTTGATGGCGATAAACGGCACGGCGATACCGCCCAGGCCGTACACCAGCAGATTGTGGCGCAGCAGCTTGCCGGCCGGCACCTCGCGGTATTTGACCCCTTTGAGGGCCAGCGGGATGAGGGCCACGATGATGAGGGCGTTGTAGATGAGCGCCGACAGGATGGCGCTGGCCGGGCTTTGCAGATGCATGATGTTGAGTACACCCAGCCCGGGGTAGAGGGCCATAAAGATGGCCGGAATGATGGCGAAGTACTTGGCGATATCGTTGGCGATGGAAAAGGTGGTGAGGCTGCCGCGGGTCATGAGCAACTGCTTGCCGATGCGCACGATATCGATGAGCTTGGTGGGCGAGGAGTCGAGATCGACCATATTGCCGGCCTCTTTGGCCGCCTGGGTGCCGGAGTTCATGGCCACTGCCACATCGGCCTGGGCCAGAGCGGGGGCGTCGTTGGTGCCGTCGCCGGTCATGGCCACCAGGTGGCCCTGCGCCTGATATTTGCGGATCATCTCGAGTTTTGCCTCGGGGGTGGCCTCGGCCAGGAAGTCGTCGACCCCGGCCTCGGCGGCGATGGCGGCGGCGGTGACCGGATTGTCGCCGGTGATCATGATGCTCTGGATGCCCATTTTGCGCAGGTCGGCAAATTTCTCTTTAACCCCGTCTTTTATGATGTCCTTTAGGTGGATGACCCCCAGTACACGGTGGTTTTTGGCCACCACCAGCGGGGTGCCGCCCTGACGGGCCACCTCGGCCACCAGCTGGCGGCACTGCTCGCTGTAGCTGCCGCCGCCCGCTTTGACGTAGCGCTCCACCGCCTCGGCGGCGCCTTTGCGCACCTGACAGCCGGGGTAGTCGACGCCGCTCATGCGGGTCTGGGCGGTAAAGGGGACAAAGGTGAGCTGATCTTTTGGCACCGACACGTCGCGGATACCGAATTTGCGCTTGGCCAGTACCACCACCGAACGGCCCTCGGGGGTCTCGTCGGCCAGGCTGGAGAGCTGTGCGGCCTCGGCCAGCTGGCGCTCGGTGCAGCCATCGACCGGTAAAAAGGCGGCGGCCTGACGGTTGCCCAGCGTGATGGTGCCGGTCTTATCCAAAAGCAGGATATCCACGTCGCCGGCGGCCTCGATGGCGCGGCCGCTCATAGCCAGGACATTGGCCTGGTTGAGCCGGCTCATACCGGCGATGCCGATGGCCGAGAGCAGCGCGCCGATGGTGGTGGGGGCCAGGCAGATGAGCAGCGCCACCAGCCACACCACCGAGGTGGGATTTTCCACCCCCAGCTGGCCGGCGGAAAACAGCGAGTAGGTGTAAAGCGACGCGGTGACCAGCACGAAGATGATGGACAGCGCCACCAGCAGGATCTCCAGCGCGACCTCGTTAGGGGTCTTTTTGCGGTCGGCCCCCTCGACCATGGCGATCATCTTGTCGAGAAAGCTCTGCCCGGCCTCCTGGGTGACCCGGACCACCAGCCAGTCGGAGAGCACGGTGGTGCCGCCGGTGACGGCGGAGCGGTCGCCGCCGGCCTCGCGGATGACCGGGGCCGACTCGCCGGTGATGGCGCTCTCATCTACCGAGGCGGCACCGGCCACCACTTCGCCGTCGGCGGCGATGAGCTCGCCGGCGCGGGCCAAAAACAGGTCTCCCTTTTTGAGCTGCGGGGCGGCGACGTCCTGAAAGTGGTCGCGGTCGTCGGGCGACTGCAGCAGGTGGGCGGTCATGTCGCGCTTGGAGGCGCGCAGCGTATCGGCCTGGGCTTTGCCGCGGCCCTCGGCTATAGCCTCGGCGAAGTTTGAAAACAGGGTGGTGAGCCAGAGGATGACGGCGATGGCGGCGATGTAGCCGGCGCCGACGATGCCGTCAGATACCCCACACAGCGCCAGTATGAACAGGGCGGTGGTGAGGATCGCCGAGAGGTAGACTAAGAACATGACCGGATTTTTTATCTGGTCTTTGGGGGCGAGTTTTAAAAAGGCATCTTTGATGGCCCGCCCCAGCATGGCGCGGCTGGAAAAGGCCGCTCTTTTTTGTTTTGCAAGCACAGATAACACCTACCTTTAGCCGAGGCCCAGCATCTGGGTGAATTCGGCGATGGGGCCCAATGCCAGCGCGGGGAAGAAGCTGAGCGCGCCGACGATGAGCACGATGAGGATGAGCAGGAACACGAACATAGCATTACTTGTGGAGAGCGTGCCGGCACTGGCCGCCACCCGCTTTTTCGCCGCCATGCTGCCGGCGATGAGAAGCGTGGCCACCATGGGCACGAAGCGGGCAAACAGCATGACCAGGCCCAGGCTGACATTTAAAAACGGGGTGTTGGCGTTAAAGCCGGCAAAGGCCGAGCCGTTGTTGCCGCCGCAGGATGAATAGGCGTAGAGCATTTCGGAAAAGCCGTGGGCACCGGCGTTGTTTAAGCTGGCGGCGGTGGAGGGCAGCATAGCGGCAATACCGCTGCCCACCAGGATGGCGATGGGGGTGGCCAGGCACACCAGCACGGCCATACGCATCTCTTTGGGGCCGATCTTTTTGCCCAGGTACTCGGGCGTGCGGCCCACCATGAGCCCGGCGATGAATACGGTGAGCAGCACAAAGCCCAGCATGCCGTACAGGCCGCAGCCCACACCGCCGAATATCACCTCGCCCAGCTGCATGAGCAGCATGGGGACCATGCCGCCCAGGGGGGTGTAGCTGTCGTGCATGGAGTTGACCGAGCCGTTGGAGGCGGCGGTGGTGAACGCCGCCCAGGTAGAGGAGGTGGCGATGCCGAAGCGGGTCTCTTTACCCTCCATATTGCCGCCGGCGTAGCCCTGCTCGGCGGTTATCTGCACCGCCCCGTTTTGGGCCAGCTGGGGGGTGGCCTGATGCTCGTTTATGGCGACCACCGACAGGGCGGCGATGAGCACCAGCGTCATGGCCACCAGGATGGCTACCCCCTGCTTTTTGTTTTTGACGCTGCGGCCAAAGGAGATGCACAGCGCGGCGGGGATGAGCAGCAGGGAGATCATCTCGATGAGGTTGGTGGCGGGGTTGGGATTTTCAAACGGGTGGGCGGAGTTGTTTCCCAGCACCCCGCCGCCGTTGGTGCCCACCTGTTTGGGCGCTACCTGGCTGGCCTGGGGGAACAGCGGGACCGCCTGCTTGGTGACGATCTTGGCGCCGTCTACCGGGCGGCCGTCCAGAGTGACGGTGCCGGCGTCGAGGTCGATCTTTGCCCCCTCGATCACCTCTCCCTGCTGGGAGACGGCGATAGGCTCGAGCAGGTCGACTGTTTTGCTCTCGCCCAGCGACTGGGGCACGCCCAGCGCCACCAGGGCGATGGACATGACAAAGCACAGCGGCAGCAGCACGTACACCACGCTGCGCACCAGGTCGGCCCAGAAGTTGCCGATACCTTTGGCCTTTATGCGCACAAAGCCGCGGATGATAGCAAACAGCACGGCGATGCCTACCCCGGCAGAGACGAAGTTTTGCACGGTGAGACCCAGAGCCTGTGAGAAGCTGGAGAGCGCTACCTCGCCGGAATAGGCCTGCCAGTTGGTGTTGGTGATAAAGCTGACGGCGGTGTTAAAGGCAAGATGCCAGCTCATGCCGTCGACATTTTGCGGGTTCCAGGGAAGAATGTTTTGGAATTTGAGAATCAGTGTGAGCACAGCCAGGCTGATGGCGGAGAAGGCCAGCGCGCAGCCGGCGTATCTCTTCCAGTTCATATCCTCCTGGCTGTCGATGTGCAGCAGGCGGTACAGGCCGCGCTCACAGGGGGCCAGCAGCCGGGTGAGCACAGTCTTTTCCCCGCCCATGGCTTTGCTGATATAGATGCCCAGCGGGATCGCCAGTGCCAGCAGTACTGCAATGTACAGCACATATTGTAGAGTTGCATGCATGGTCAGCTATCCTCCTTCATCAGGACGCGCCCCAGATAGACCAGGACCGCCACCGTTAAGATACCAATACCGATTATGACGATTTGCACAGATGCTCCCTCCTTCTTTCGTGGACTATCATAGCGCAAAAAAAATAAGGGTGGCGTTAGGGCCGACGGCGATCCGGTTAAGAGCGTGTTAAAGTGCGTGGCAGTAGTGGGGCGGTGGTGGGGCGGGAGGACGGGTGGGGGCGGGCGGGTGCAGGGCGGTGCAGGCGGGGCTCCAGGGCATAGTGGCATAGGGACACGGCAGTATAGGGGCGCGGGGACGCTGCCCGGGGAACAAGGTGGTGCGAAGGGGGCAAAAGAGCGGGGCGAGCAAAACGGCTTGAGACAGCGTGATGCGGGGGACCTGGCGGTAAAACGGCGCTAAAAAAGCCCCGGCCAAAATATGGCCGGGGCTTTTGGGGATGGAAAAAGGCGGTGTTTTAGAGATCTTTTTGCATGACGAAGTTTTGCAGGGTGAGCCCGCCGCGCTCGACCTGCTGGGCGCGCAGCACCCGGTAACCGCGGCGTTCGAAAAAGGGACGAGCGGTGATGGAGGCGTGGGTGGTGATGGCCGCGACTGGATAGTGCCGCTCGAGCTGATCGCACAGCGCGGTGGCGATACCCTGATGTTGGTAGCGGTGGTGGACATAGAGGCGGTCGAGATAGCCGGTGGCATCGATATCGCCAAAACCGATCACCGTGTCGCCGCTGACGGCCACCATGGTATAGTGGCTGCGAAAAGAACGGTCCCACCCCACTTTATCTATTTGGCCGGTGGCCCACACGGCCAGTTGGTCGGGGGTGTAATCGGCGGCACAGACGGTGTGTACGGTCTGATAAAACAGGCCGGCGATCTGGTCGATATCGGACGGCTGATAGGGGCGGATGTGCATGGGAAGCTCCTTTACATGTCTACAGGTGGCTAATATGGGCGGGCGAACATATTAGGGGCGGCAGAAGTAAACACTCTCTCGAGCGCCCGCTTCTAGGCGTGGGAGAGGATGGGGAACATGCGCTGCTGACCGGTGAACAGGTCTTCCCCGCCGCCGCGGATGAACAGCGTGTCGCCGTCGGTAATGGGGGCAGCGGTCATACCGGCGGTATCATCGGGGGTAAAGCCCAGCACGGCGGTGGTAGTGGCGGGGCCGGCCAGCTGGGGCAGCAGCTCGGGCAGCGGCAGCGAGGCCGGTCCAAATATGTCAAAGCAGTAGAGGGTGTCGCCATCCTGGGCTGCGAGGCAGACCACATCGAGCTGCGGACTGTAGTAGACGCTATTTTTCATGGGGCCGAGGCAGTAGAACATGAGCAGCCCGAAATTGTTTTTCCAGGTGAGCTGGGCGCAGGGGTTGCCGGCCTGATAGCAGCGCTGCAACAGGCGCACGCTTTTGGTGCGGGACATATCCAGCTGGTGAAAACTGCTGGGCGCGGCAGTGACCGGCAGCGCGTATTGGTACTGGGGGCAGCGGACAAAGCCAAACTTGGGATAGAAATCGAGCACCGAGTCATTGGCAAAGAGATAGACCGCGGCGTTGTCGTCGTCCCAGTCGGCCAGTGCGCGCTCGAGCAACCGGCGGGCCAGGCCTTGGCCGCGATAGGCCGGATCGGTCATGACGGTGCCCAGCTGGATATAGTGTCGAGTCTTTTTTTGCCACACGATATCCATGGTGTTGATCGACACGTTGGCGACTACCCGACCACCGTCGGCCAACACGTAGGGGATGTAGCGGTCGGTCCAGTAGCCGGCTTTGTACCAGCTGTCAAAGGCGATATCGAAGGTGCGCCGAGCCAGCTTCATAAAGCTGCGGCGCAGGGCAGTGCTTTGGCGGATGCCAGTTTGCAGAGTATGCTGCATGGATGAGGTCTCCCCTTTTTTTCGTTACTACCAGCATACCTGAAAATGGGGGCGCTGTAAAGATGGTGCGCTAGGGGCGGTGGCTGGCGGGGCGGTAGTGGTAGCGCAACAGCAGGGCCGAGTGGATGATGACCACCACCGAGCCGGCATTATGTACCAGCGCCCCCACCACCGGGCCCAGCAGGCCAGTCATGGCCAGGAGGATAGCCAAGAAATTGAGGGCCATAGAGAAAGCCATATTGGTGCGGATGGTACGCATCATGCGGCGGGACAGGGCCAACAGGTGGGGCAGCGCCGAGATATCGTCGCGGACCAGGGCGATATCGGCGGCATCTACGGCGATATCGCTGCCGATGCCGCCCATAGCAATACCCACCTGTGCGGTTTTGAGGGCTGGGGCGTCATTGATGCCGTCACCCACCATGCAGACCGGTCGACCCTGGTGCTGCAGGTCGCTGATGACCTGTAATTTGTCTTGCGGTCGACAGCTGGCCCGGTACTGGGTGATGCCCAGTTGGGCGGCGATATGGCCCGCCGCCTGGGGGTGATCGCCGGTGAGCAGCAGTGGAGCGACACCCAGATCTTTCAGCTGGGCCACTGTTTGGGCGGCGCTGGGGCGCAAAGTATCGGCCAGAGCGGCAAAGCCGACATAGGCTCCATCGACGGCGATGTGGATGAGGGTGCACCCCTGATCGGCGTAGTGCGTGCCCTGACCAGTGGGGACAGCGATACCCCGGTCGGAAAGCAGGACCGGATTGCCGGCCAGCACTGTGCAGCCGTCGACTACCGCCTGGACCCCTAAACCGGGGAGCATTATAAACTGCTGGGGCTGGGGTATAAAATAGCCCTGACGGCGGCAGCCGTCGACCAACGCCCGGCCCAGTGGATGTTCACTGCGCAGTTCGGCGGCAGCAGCCAAACTGTACAGCTGCTCGTTGGAGATAGCGGGGACGGCACTGCGGACGGCCACCGCTTGGGGACGGCCATAGGTGAGCGTACCGGTCTTATCGAAGGTGAGACAGCGTATTTGGGACAGGCGCTCAAAGGCGTCGCCCTGACGGACCAACACCCCGTATTTGGTGGCGTTACCGATGGCAGCCATGATGGCCGTAGGGGTGGCCAGCACCAGCGCGCAGGGACAGAACACCACCAGGATAGTGACTGCACGGATGACCTGTGCGGTGATGAGCCAGGTGAGGCCAGCCGCGGTCAGGGCGATGAGCACGATCCAGGTGGCCCAGCGGTCAGCTATACCGACGATCTTGGCTTTGCCGGCATCGGCCGACTGGACCAGGCGCACCATGCGCTGGATGGAGCTGTCCTCCCCCACCCGGACGGCGCGCATCTCGAAGGCGCCGAACTGATTGGTGGTGCCGCTCTGCACCAGGTCGCCCACCGCTTTATCGACCGGCAGAGACTCACCGGTCATGACTGACTCGTCGACCGAAGTGGCACCGGCGGTGATGACACCATCGGCGGGGATCGCCTCGCCGGGCAGTACCCGCAGCACATCATCGACCTGTACTCGCCGGGCAGGGATCACCGTCTCAGATCCATTTTTGAGCACACGGGCGGTGCGGGGGGTGAGATGGACCAGCTTTTCGAGACCGGCACGGGCTCTGGATACGGTGAGATCTTCGAGCAGGGCGCCCAGCTGCATGATGAAGGCCACCTCGCCGGCTGCAAATATTTCACCAATAGCCACCGAGGCGATGAGCGCCACAGAGACCAGCAGGTCGGCTTTGATATCGAAGGCGGTGATGAGACCGATAACGGTCTCGAGCAGGATAGGCACACCGCAGAGCAGGATGGCTACCCAGGCCGCATCCAGTGGCAAAGGCAGCAGGTGAAATATACTGGCAAGCAGTCCCAGCGCTGACAGTGTCAGGCAGGTGATGTCTTTTTTTATACCGCCCCACGCCAGCAGAGCCTCGAGTTTTTTCATGATGACACCTCTCTTTTCGTCTATATACTTATAGGGGTATAGGTTCTATTTGCATTATATACCTATAGGGGTATACCCTGTCAAGCAGACAAAAAAAGAACAGCCGTAAAATCGGCTGTTTACAGGTGCATATAGACACCTCTGTGCGGCGGGCACAGGGGTGTACATCTAGATCATATTGGCAAAGCGCTCGACAGCTTTGGTGAAGTTTTTGATAGTGGCGTCAGCATCGCCATGCTCGATACCGTCGCGCACACAGTGGTTGATATGCCCCTCCAGCACTACCTGGCCCACCTTATGCAGCGCCGATTTAGCGGCGTTTATTTGGGAGAGGATATCCTCACAGGGAATGTCTTCATCGACCATGCGGTCGATCGCCTGTACTTGGCCGACGATCTTTTTTAAGCGGCGGTGCAGATTTTCTGCATCCATACATTGTTTCATGGCAGACGCCTCCTACTACTGCCCTGCGGAGCAGGTGTTTTCTTTGATTATGGGGTGGCGTGTAGATTTTGTCAAGACGGCAACGGCCTAAAAGTCGGGAGATCCGGGAGGCCGCGCAGGTCGGTCAGTGGGACTCGGACAGCAGTTTGGGCTCGATCTCCAAGGCGTCGGTGCTGTCGAACAGGGCGGTCAGGGCTGGCGGTGCGGACAACTGCGGCACCTCGATCTGGCTGCCCCCCCCCCCACAAATGCCGGCAATGGGAGATACTTATATCCATCTGGTAACAGCGCTCACTCTGATCAGCCATTTACTCCACCTGCCTCTAACCTACTGCAGAGGATCTAGCCACCTGTTCGGGTTCTGCTATACTGAGCGGTTGCCATACTAAAAATTGCAAAAATTTATTCAGATAGAGCAAAACAAAGATTTTTGAATGACGGGGCGCACTGGGCTGAAACTGCGATATAGGCGAATACAATCGCAGGCAAGCATTGAGCGTTTTGGGGCAAAGCGGTCGTCTGGTAAAAGAGTTGCCGGGAGACAAAAAGTACCGTATGGTGGGGGGATAGCCGCCATGTGAACGGGCAAGCGGCAGATATTATTTATCGTTAGGTGCCGCCACTTTATAGATATAACGGCGCAATCCCGTAAAACTGACGATCTGGTGCGTGGAGACAACGTTTAAAAAACGAAAAAAAGAGCCGCTGGCCCATGTGCGGGGGCCGACAGCTCTTTTTTCATAATCAAGGAAGTTTGCCGCGCGCGGGCGGCGGTGGCACCTGACGGCGCCTATTATAAGGTACTACATTTCAAGCTTACAGCGATATGGAAAGGAGTTTTATTTACCCGCTTCCTCTACGGCGACCGCGCAGGCGACGGTGGCACCGACCATGGGGTTGTTGCCCATGCCGATGAGACCCATCATCTCGACGTGTGCGGGGACCGAGGAAGAGCCGGCGAACTGGGCGTCGCCGTGCATGCGGCCCATGGAGTCGGTGAGGCCGTAGGAGGCCGGGCCGGCAGCCACGTTATCCGGGTGCAAGGTACGGCCGGTACCACCGCCGGAAGCCACCGAGAAGTACTTGACGTCGTTCTCGAACGCCCACTTTTTGTAGGTGCCGGCGACCAGGTGCTGGAACCGGGTGGGGTTGGTGGAGTTGCCGGTGATGGATACATCGACCTTCTCGTGTTTCATGATGGCCACGCCCTCGAGTACGTCGTTGGCGCCGTAGCACTTGACGGCAGCGCGCTCGCCCTCGGAGTAAGCGGTCTCGTTTACCACTTTGAGCTCGCCGGTCTTAAAGTCGTACTCGGTCTGGACGTAAGTAAAGCCGTTGATGCGGGAGATGATGTAAGAGGCGTCTTTGCCCAGGCCGTTGAGAATGACGCGCAGGGGTTTTTTGCGGGCCTTGTTGGCGGTGCGGGCGATACCGATGGCGCCCTCGGCGGCGGCGAAGGACTCGTGGCCGGCCAGGAAGCAGAAGCAATCAGTCTCTTCGCGCAGCAGCATGGCGCCCAGGTTGCCGTGGCCCTGACCGACATTTCTCTGCTCGGCGACCGAGCCGGGGATGCAGAATGCCTGCAGGCCGATACCGATGGCCTCGGCGGCGTCGGCGGCTTTGGTGATGCCTTTTTTCAGGGCGATGGCCACACCCAGGGTGTAGGCCCAAACGGCGTTTTCAAATGCGATAGGCTGTACGCCTTTTACGATCTCGTCTACATTGATCCCCTTGGATTTGCAGAGCTCGTCGGCAGCCTCGAGGCTCTCGAAGCCGTATTCGGCCAGGCATGCCTCGATCTTTGCCATTCTTCTCTCTTTACCTTCAAACTGTGCCATGTACGCTAACCTCCTTTTCCCTATTCCTCACGCGGGTCGATGTATTTGGCAGCGCCGTCGTAACGGCCGTATGTGCCGATGTTCTGCTCGTAAGCGGTGGTGGGATCTACGCCGTGGCGGATATCCTCGAGCATTTTGCCCACTTTGCAGAATTTGTAGCCGATGACCTCGTCGTTTTTATCCAGGGCGATGGAGAGGACATAGCCCTCGGCCATCTCGAGGTAGCGGACACCTTTGGCGCCGGTGGAGTACATGGTACCCACCTGCGAGCGCAGGCCTTTGCCCAGGTCCTCCAAGCCGGCGCCGATGGGCAGACCGTCCTCGGAGAAAGCAGTCTGGGTGCGGCCGTAGACGATCTGCAGAAACAGCTCGCGCATGGCGACGTTGATGGCGTCACACACCAGGTCGGTATTCAGGGCCTCCAGAATGGTTTTGCCGGGCAGGATCTCGGCGGCCATGGCGGCCGAGTGGGTCATGCCGGAGCAGCCGATGGTCTCGACCAGGGCCTCCTGGATGACGCCCTCTTTGACGTTCAGGGTGAGTTTGCAGGTACCCTGCTGGGGGGCACACCAACCGACGCCGTGGGTGAGGCCGGAGATGTCGGGTATCTGGTAGGCTTTTACCCATCTGCCCTCTTCGGGAATGGGAGCCGGGCCGTGGTGCGGGCCTTTGGCCACGACACACATTTTCTCAACTTCATGAGAATAGTTCATTTGAAAACTCCTTTCGATTTTACTGACTTCCTTTTAAAGCTAAAAGTACAAATCGGCAAAATACATGCTCTGGACCCATTATACTGGGTCCGCCTGCTTTTCGCAAGTCGAAAACGCCGTTTTCGCCGGGGTGTGTGAAAACGTGAACAGGTGCTGTGCACCGGCCGTGCGGGAAAAGAGGGGGTGTTTAGGGCGATGTTGGGGATGGTGTTGGGGGCGACATTTGGAGAGGAGGGATATGTGGCGGCAGCGGTGGGAGGCTGCAGATCGTGCGGGAAACAGGTCGGGCTGTGCTGTACTGGATTGGGCTGGGCCGGGCTGGATTGGGCTGTGCTGGGGTGGGTCGGGCTGAACCGAGTGGGGCGTTTGATGCTGGTGCAGTAGAGAGGGGCGCGCAGACAGGTGTACAGGTATACAGCTATACAGGCATACAGATATGTGCCCAGCACAGCGGAGCCAAGCAGTATAGGGCCGGGGCGGGCGACAACGCGGTATGTGGGCGCAGAGCGACGACACTGCCTAAAAGAAAAAGGCGTGCCCGCCCAGCCAGAGGTGGAGGGGACGACCCTGGTGGCGGGGACCGCGGCGGTATGGGAGGCGGGGCGGCGGACAATCCTTAAAAGTGTATGACGATCGCGGCGGGAAAGCCCCGCTTTGATTGACAAGCCCAAAACCAACAGGTACAATGTAATTTGGTATCTTATTCTTATTCCTGTTCTTGTATACACGCGTGATGATACGCTTACCCATCTGTGCGCAGCCGCTGTGCACCGATATTTTGAGGTGATTATTTTTGGGACTGAAAGAGATGTTGTTTGGCTCTTACAGCAAAAAAGAGCTGAAGCGGGTAGACCCCATCGCCAAAAAAGTATTTGCGCTGGAGGACACCTACCGCGCATACAGTGACGCCCAGCTGCGCGAGACCACGCAGAAGCTGAAAGACCGGCTGGCTGCCGGGGAGACGCTGGACGACATTTTGCCCGACGCCTTTGCCTGCTGTCGCGAGGCGGCCGACCGGGTGCTGGGCATGCGCCACTTCCCGGTACAGGTGATCGGCGGCATCGTGCTGCACCAGGGGCGCATTGCCGAGATGAAGACTGGTGAGGGCAAGACGCTGGTGGCTACGCTGCCGGCCTACCTTAACGCCTTGGCCGGTAAAGGGGTGCACATCGTCACCGTCAACGACTATTTGGCCAAGCGCGACAGCGAGTGGATGGGCAAGGTATACCGCTTTTTGGGCCTGAGCGTGGGGCTGATCGTAAATGGGATGGACAACGCCCAGCGGCGTGAGGCCTACGGCTGCGACATCACCTACGGCACCAACAACGAGCTGGGCTTTGACTACCTGCGCGACAACATGGTCATCTACAAGGAAAACAAGGTGCAGCGCGGGCACAACTTCGCCATCGTCGACGAGGTGGACTCGATCCTCATCGACGAGGCCAGGACCCCGCTGATCATCTCGGGACAGGGCGACAAGTCGACCGAGATGTACAAGATTGCCGACCAGTTTGCCAAGAGCCTGCGCATGACCAAGGTGGCCGAGCTCAACGACAAAGAGGACAACGACGAGATCGAGGGCGACTACATCGTCGACGAGAAGGCCAAGACCGCCACCCTGACCAAAGAGGGCATTAAAAAGGCGGAAAAATATTTTAACATCGAAAACCTCAACGACGCCGAGAACATGGAGATCGCCCACCACATCAACCAGGCCATCCGGGCCCGGGGCATTATGGTGCGGGACGTGGACTATGTGGTGAAAGACGGCGAGGTCATCATCGTCGACGAGTTCACCGGGCGCCTGATGATCGGCCGCCGCTTCAACGAGGGCCTGCACCAGGCCATTGAGGCCAAAGAGGGCGTGAAGGTGCTGCGGGAGTCTAAGACGCTGGCCACCATCACCTTCCAGAACTACTTCCGGATGTACCAGAAGCTCTCGGGCATGACCGGTACGGCGCTGACCGAGCAGGTGGAGTTTACCGAGATCTACAAGCTGGACGTCATCGAGATACCCACCAATCGGCCCAACGTGCGGCAGGACCACAACGACCGCATCTACAAGACCGAGGCGGCCAAGTTCCGCGCGGTGATCGAGCAGATCGTGGAGAGCCACAAAAAGGGCCAGCCGGTGCTGGTGGGCACCATCTCGATCGAGAAGTCGGAGCATTTGAGCAGCCTGCTGAAAAAGCAGGGCATCAAGCACGAGGTGCTCAACGCCAAATACCACGAGAAAGAGGCCGAGATCGTGGCCCAGGCCGGCCAGAAAGGCGCGGTGACCATCGCCACCAACATGGCCGGGCGCGGCACCGATATCGTGCTGGGCGGCAACGCCGAGTTTATGGCCAAGACCGAGATGCGCCGCCAGGGCTATGCCGAGGAGCTGATCGCCGAATCGACCGGGCACTCGGAGACCGAAGACGAGGAGATCCTGGCGGCCAGAAAGACATTTGCCGAACTGGAGGCCAAGTACAGAGAGCAGATCCGCCAGGACGCCGAGGCGGTAAAGGAGGCCGGCGGCCTGTTTATCATCGGCACCGAGCGCCACGAGTCGCGCCGTATAGACAACCAGCTGCGCGGCCGTGCCGGCCGCCAGGGCGACCCGGGCGAGACCATCTTTTTCCTGTCGCTGGAAGATGACCTGATGCGGCTGTTTGGCGGCGAGCGGGTGCAGAACATGATGGGCTCGCTGGGGCTGGAGGAAGACCAGCCCATCGAGATGAAGGTGCTGACCAACGCCATCGAGAGCGCTCAGCGCAAGGTGGAGGGCCGCAACTTTGGCATCCGCAAAAACGTGCTGCGCTACGACGACGTGATGAACAAGCAGCGTGAGATCATCTACGCCCAGCGCGACAAGGTGTTAAACGGCGAGGACGTGCATCAGAACATCGTCACCATGCTGGAGGACACGGTGCAGTCGGCCGTGTCGAGCTACATCGCCGCCGACTCAGACCCCAGCGAGTGGAACATCAAGGGCCTTAAGAGCCACTACCTGGGCTGGATACTAGACGAGGACGACCTGCACTACACCGAAAAAGAGCTGGCCGACCTGACCCCCGACAAGCTGCGGGAGACCATCATCGAAAAGGCCAAGGCCCTGTACGCGGCCAAGGAGGAGCTCTACGGCGCCAAGATCATGCGCGAATTGGAGCGGGTGGTGCTGCTGCGGGTGGTGGACACCAAGTGGATGGATCACATCGACGCCATGGAGGAGCTGAAGCAGGGCATCTACCTGCGCTCCTACGCTCAGAAAGACCCGGCGGTGGAGTACCAGATCGAGGGCTTTGACATGTTCGACGAGCTCATCGAGTCGATCAAAGAGGACACGGTGAAGATGGTGCTGACCATGGTCATCAAGACCCAGGAGGAGCCCAAGCGCGAGCAGGTGGCCAAGCCGGCGGCGGCCAGTGCCGGCAGCGGCGACGGCACTGCCAAAAAAGAGCCGGTGCGCAAAAAGAAGATCGGCCGCAACGACCCCTGCCCCTGCGGCAGCGGCAAGAAGTACAAAAAGTGCTGCGGCAGAGACCTGTAGCCATAAAAGCGACGGCGCTTTAGGGGCCGCCGGTGTGCACGGGCCTTTGTCCACGACATTTGGAAGGTATGGAACAGATATGAAAAAGTGGTTGCTGGGAACGCTGCTGGTGGCGATACTGCTCTCGGGCGCGGTGGTGTACTTTTTGTACGACGCACTGGGGGTGGATGTGTTCGGCGGCAAGGAAGATACGGCCGAGGTCACCTATTCGCTGATGACCGAAGACACCGAGCGCGACGGCAACACTTACAGCCTGCGCACGCAGACGGCTGAGGACGGCAGCCAGACCAGAGAACTGGTTTATAAAGAGCCGCAGAGCGACGGCGACAAGGTGGTGGCCAGCGGTCTTACCAGCTGTATTTTGGGCAAGAACAACCTGTATTACCAGCGGGGGCTGGAGCTGCACGCCGCCAAGCTGGACGGCACGGATGACAAGCTGCTGGCTACCTTACCCGAGGGCAGCGAGATGATCTCGCTGACTTCGGGCTGGATGTACATAGTGGTGAATCGGGTGAAGCTGGTGCGGGTGGCGGCAGACGGCAGCGGCGCACAGAACGACGTGACCGACCTGTCGCTGTCGGGGCAGGTGTTTGCCACCCCTGCCAACGCCGAGGGGTTCACCTTTGCCATCAGCGGTGACTGGGTGGAGATCGGCAACTACAAAAACGGCGGATTTCGCATCCATGCCGACGGCAGTGGCGAGAGAAAGCCGCTGTAGTCGGAGCCACTGACCGCCGGGGCAGACCGTATAAAGAGGAGCAGCTGCACAAATGTGTGCAGCTGCTCCTCTTTTTGATGAAATGGGCATGTGGTGCGGGTAGGGTGGCGTTGGAACGTTGGGGCGGGGGTGTGATCTGGGGCAGTATGTACTGGATAAACGGGGCACAGCAGCGGGCATGGCGGCAGGCACGGTGGGAGCGGTAGGAACGATGGGGCCGGTGAGGGCTTTTGCTGCCGGAGCGCTATAGAGTTCGCCAGCGGGCCATATGGGGGTTTAGGGCAGGCTGTTGTTGGGAAGGCAGCTCAAATTATTAAGGCAGAACGTTAGCGCGGACACAAGAGCCAAATTTTGCCGGTGGTGCTGCCGGGCAAAGCGCGGTGCAGCGCAACATGTATCGGCGGGGGCGATGTCGCCGGCAGGTATAGGGCTGACTCCCCGGACCGGACCGCAGAAAAGCTGCACAAAAAGGAGCCGGTAGGCGGTGGTCTCCCCTCCCCGATGGGTACCGGGCGGCGGGGATATTACAGCAGGCCGCTCTGTTTGTAGGAGTGTTGGCGGTCTGAGGGAAAACGGGTCGAGCCCCGGAGAGGGGCAGTGGTGATAGTGGGGATGGATGAGCGTGGACGGCGGCGGGCAGCAATGGCGATATAGCTGCCTGCCCGCCCGCCAGGAAAATGACAGGACTGTGCTGCGATCGTGCCACCTGCCACCGGGCCGGTGAGCAGTTGGCAGGTCGTGGCGTCATGGTATCATGGCATCGCGGTGTGCTGTGTGCTGTATGCTATGTGCGGTGTACAGTACCGGGACAAATGCCGCCTTTGGCCCTGGCGAGAAGACCTGTACCGGGGCGGCGTGGACAGACGCGAGCAGGGCCCCGGTACCTCTTTGGGTGCCGGGGCCCTGCGGGAAATGGGGCTGAGCTATTTATTTGAGCAGGCCGGGGAGACTGGTGGCATCTTTGAGCTTTACAGACACCGTTTGGGCTGTGTCGGCGTTAAAAGAAGCCTCCAGCGCAAAGATGGGCTGGGTAGCACTGTCTTTGCGCACCGGATCGCCGAAGGCAAAGCGGCGCAGCGCATCGGGGTTTTCGGCGGCGACGGCCTGATCCTGCAGGCCGTAAGCATCGAGATCTTGCCGGATGCCGTCGATGGCGGCCTGCTCGCTCTCGTAGCGCTGGGCGGTGCCCGGCTCGACCGCTGTATCGAACAGGGTGATGCCTTCTCCGGTGTAGCGGTTGCCCGCCTCGCTGTGGGTGAAGGCGTAGGACCGCACCGGTCGCAGCTTTCCGTCTTTAAGCTGGTACACCCAGAGAGCGCTGCCCCAATCGGGCAGAAACGGGGACTGCATGCTCTGACTGGTGACACAGAGATAGCGCACCCCGTCTTTTTCGCGGATAAACAGCTGTTTGTGCTCGCTGCCGTACTGCAGGGTTGGCAGGCTGCACAGCTGGCCTATCTGCCGGACCTGCCCATCCCGAAGGCCGTACACCGCCGCCACGAACTGGGCACTGCCCTGCTGGTCTTTGGGGATGGCGGCGGTGAGCAGCTCTTTTTGGCCGTCGCCGTCGAGATCGCCGATATAGGCGCTGCACAGGCCCAGCTTTTGGCTGGAGCTGGTGGGGGTGCGCCAGGGAAAGGTATAGGTGCTCTGCTGCAGGTAGCCCATCTCGGCGGCCTGTTCGCTGATAAAGGTGCGGTAGAGGTTCGTCGGTTCGGGTGCCGGGTCCTGCTCTGCACCGCAGCCGACCAGCGACACAGCGGCCAGCAGGGCCAACAGCAGCCGCGTCGGAGCACGCAGACGGGTATGCATTTAGGCGATACCCGCCCGCACGGCCATGGTCTGCATGTGCTCTTTGGCCTGGGCGAGGATCTTTTTCTGGTCGAGGGTGAGTACCTGGCGGTCTTTCATGACCAGCTTGCCGTCGATGACCGAGTCGACCACGTCGCCGCCGGTGACCGCCTCGACCAGCGTGCTGACCAGGTTGAAGGTGGGGCTGATATGGGGCTGGTCGATATCGATACAGATGATATCGGCCTTTTTGCCCACCTGCAAGCTGCCCAGACTGTCGCCCTGCAGCAGCGCGTTGGCGCCGCCCTGGGTGGCCATGTCGACGATCTGCTCCACCCGCAGCACCACCGGGTCGAAGATGGGCAGGCCCCAGTAGGCGATGATGCCGTTGCGCAGTACCTTCATCTCGTCGAACAGGTTTAGACTGCTGGAACAGCAGCCGTCGCTGCCCAGGCCCACCGACAGGCCCTGCTCGAGGATGCGCGGCGTTTTGGGGAAGCCGTGGTTGGAGAGGTTGGCGCGGGGGCAGTGCACCACCTTAACCCCCCGCCGGGCCATGAGGGCGATATCGCTCTCGGACAGCACCACATTGTGGGCGGTGAGCAGGTTGTCGCGCAGCATGCCCATCTCCTCCAAGTACTCGGCTGGGCGCAGGCGGTAGTTCTGCAAGCAGAAACTGACCTCGTCTTTGTGCTCGCACAGGTGGGCGTGCACGCCGGTGCCCAGCTCGCGGGCGCGCTGAGCGGTGGCGCGGACCAGCTCGGGCGAGCAGGTCATGACCTGACGCATGCCAAACCAGATATGTACCCGGTCGTTACCGGCGCCGTGGAACTGGCGGTAGAGCTCCTCGGTCTGGCGGATGTTCTCCTCCGGCGAATCTTTCATGCTGTCGGGGATGGCGGGACCGATGTCCATGGTGGAGCGGGTGATGCAGGCGCGCATGCCCGACTCGAGCACGGCGCGGACCACCTGGTCCATGTGGCGGCCGCCGGAATCGGCAAAAGAAGTGGTGCCGGATTTTATCATCTCGAGGCAGGAGAGCTGGGCGCTGACATACACGTCCTCCTCGTCGAGATTGCTCTCGAACGGGACCAGAAAGCGGGTCCAGATCATGGGGTACTCGTCGGTAACTTTGGCGCGCAGCAGCTGCTGGCAGGTGTGGTGGTGAGCGTCGACCAGGCCGGGCATAGCCAGCTTGCCCCGGCCCGACAGCGTTTGGGCCGGCTGGTATTTGGCGGCCAGGTCGGCGGCGGGGCCGATCTCGACGATATTGCCGCCGGTGACGGCGATGGAGACGTCCTCTTTGACGGTGTAGTCGGGCATGAGGGCCGACGCGCCGCTGATGAGCAGGTCACAAACCATAGTTTTTCCTCCTGTGCAAATAGGTGGCGGGCGTATAGGACGGCCGGTGGGGCCGGGGCGCTAGATGGCAGAAAAATCCTGGATGGCGGCCGTCTGTACCGCCGCCAGCGCCGCCGGACCGTACTGACCGGCAAAGTCTTGCTCGGCCGTGGCGATCACCGAGTCGGCACACTGGGGCAGCTGGGTGCGCAGTGTGTCGGTGAGCGCGCGGTAGAGATGGGCGGTGTGGTAGAGGAAATCGCGCTGGTTTTGTTCTCCCATCTGGGTTTTGCGGCGGGCAAAATCGGCCATTGCCTCTCCGCTGAGATCGGCCCCGTACCAGACGAAATGGCAGTGGTCGGCCCCAGCTGAGAGCACGCCTTCGATGCCCAGGTGCAGTGCGGGGGCGAAACCGCGCACTAAGTTTTCGTCGACATACTGGCAGTAGAGCTTTGCGTACTCCAGCAGGCCGAGTTTCTCCCACGCCTCGCACCAGCCGCAATGGGTGGTAGCGGTGGTGTAGTGGGGCGAAACAGACAGCGGCTGCGAGATGTTTTTGCCCTCTTTGTCGGCCCATTCGCCGTACAGAAGATAGCTGTTCATATCCAGCTGCGCCCCGTCGCGCACAGCGCGCAGCGCCATGCGGCGGCCCCGCTGCTGGCCGTAGAGGCAGGTGGCCTCGGCCATGGCACGACGGCCCTCCTCCCCAGCGGCGACGATGGCGGCGCGGGCAAAGTAGCCGTAGAGCGCGGCGTGGTGTTCGATCAAAAATTCCATGATCTATCCCTCCCTGTACTGTCTATTCTAGCGGTCGGGGATCGACCTGTCCAGACAAAATTTGCATCTTCACTTTGTGTAGCACCCAGGGCAGTTCGGGATAGATATACAGCTGCCCCTGCCCGGCGCGGGCGCGGATCTCGGCGGTGGTGGCCCAGCGGGCGGCGGCGACTTCTTCGGGCTGCAGCGTCAGCGCGCCGACCGGGCAGGTGAGCGCGGCGGCATAGACATCCCACAGTGTGTCGCCGTGGGGCAGCAGCCGGGCGACGGGTTGCAGCGCTGTGGGGGACAAGGTAAGGCCCAGCTCTTCTTTGGCCTCGCGCAGGCAGGCCTGCTCACTGGTCTCGCCGGTCTGTACGCCGCCGGTGGTGGCCCCCCAGTACCCCGGCAGCACGTGGCAGCTTTTGGCCCGCCGGCACAGCAGGAGCTGGCCGTCTGGCCGGTATAGCCACAGCTCTACTGCCATAAAGTAGCAGCCGGCGGGGGCGGCGGTGCCGCGGGCGACCGGCCGGCCGACACGCCGACCGCAGCGGGTATAGAGATCGCGGTATTCGGTTGGCATGGCATTTACCTCCCCTGCTGGTCGGGCAGCTGCCCGGCCAGCGGTCCCAACAGCTGAAAGTGATCTTTGTGAAAAGAGATGAGACCGTCGGCGCGCATGCGGGAGAGCTCGCGGGAGAGCGCGCTGCGGTCGGCATCAAGGTACTGGGCCATTCCGGCCCGGTCGAGCGGGACCACGACATCGGCCCGCCGCTGCCGCCCGGCCAGCTGCAACAGATAGGTGAGCACCTTTTGCCGCAGCGTGGGGCGGATGAGACAGTCGTTGCGATCGTGCAGGGCCATAGCTTTAGCGGCCAGTTGGGCCTGATAGTTTGTAAGCAGCTGCCAGTGGGCCGGGCAACAGCGGCCGCAGTAGCCGGTGAGCCGGTCGGCAGGGAAAAACAGCACGGCCAGATCGCTGACCGCCCGTACCGCCACCGGGCTGGAACGGCCGCTGGCGGCCAGCAACACCCCGACGGAACTGCCGGGGACCAGCAGGGTGATGGTCACCTCTTTGCCGGTGATATCGCTTTTGACGCTGTGGGCCCGGCCGCTGAGCACCACCCCCACCTGCGACACCTGCTGCCCGGGCCAGAGCACTGTTTGCCCGGGGCGGTACCGGCGGGTAACGGCCTGCAGGCAGTGCAGCAGTGCCGGCAGCGCCGCCGGCGGTATGTGCGCAAACAGCGGTGCCGAAGCGGGCAGCTGTATCATGGTGGACCCCTCCCCTATTTGCCACTTATGTTGCGCGGGCAACTTACGGCACTGCCCCTATCATACTATAGTGTTGGCAGCGCCGCAAGTGAGGCGGCGATGAGTGAGGAGGGCAAAAAATGGTTTATACGGCGCTTTTATACGCGGTCACGGCGGCGCTGCTAGGGGTGTCGCTGTGGCGGGACCGGGGCAAGACCCGGCAGGCGCTAGGTGTGGCCTGGCGGATGTTTTGCCGGGTACTACCCCAGTTTGGGGGGATCTTGCTGCTGGTGGGCTCGCTGCTGGCGGTGCTGCCGCCGGCGGTGATCAGCCGCTATTTGGGCGGTGGCAGCGGGTCGGCGAGCATGCTGGTGGCGGCGGGACTGGGCGCGGCGGCGGTGGTGCCGGTACTGGTGGCTTTTCCCATCGCGGCCCAGCTTTTACAGGGCGGCGCCGGAGTGGCACAGATCGCCGTGTTTTTGGGAACGCTGACGACGGTAGGGCTGGTGACGCTGCCGCTGGAGATACGATACTTGGGGGTCAAGGTAGCGCTGTGGCGCAACTTGCTGGCACTGGCTGCCGCCTTTGGCAGTGCATATATATTAGAGGTAATATTTTTATGAAGAGATACTTATTGCTATTTAGCTCTCTACTGTTGTTTTTGATCCTGTGGGCGCTGGACCCGGCGGCGGGCACCCAAGCCCTGCGGCTGACCGGGCAGAGCGCGCGGACCTTTATGTTGGCGCTGCCGCCGGTGTTTTTGTGTGTGGGGCTGCTGGAGGTGTGGGTGCCCCGCCCAGCCATGGCCGCACTGATGGGCGAGCAGGCCGGCTGGCGCGGCGCCGGACTGGCCTTTTTGCTGGGGATGGTGACGGCGGTGCCTTTTTATACGCTGCTGCCGGTAGCGGCCATGCTGCTTAAAAAAGGGGCCCGCATACGCAATATGCTGCTTTTTTTGTGTGCCAGCAACGCTGTGCGGGTGCCGCTTTGGCTGTTTGAGGCCGGGGCGCTGGGTTGGACCTTTGCACTGGTGCGATTGGGGGTAAACACGGCGGCGGTGTTTGCCACCGCCCAGCTGATTGAGTGGCTGCTGACCCCGGCGCAGCGCACAGCGCTGTACCGACGGGCCGAAGAGTTGTGAGAGCGGACACCAAAAAAGCCGGGCGCTGCCGCCCGGCCCGGTGATGCCGCTCTGTGGGTGTTATAGGATAACGTAGAAGTAGATGGCCAGAAAGTGGAAAAAGGTGCCCACCAACACAAAGATATGAAACAGCTCGTGATGGCCAAAATTGGGCCACAGATCGGGCTTTTTGAGGGCGTACATGACCCCGCCCACCGTGTAGGAGACCCCACCGGTGGCCAGCAGCGCCGTCATACCGGCGGGCATGTGGGCAAAGATGGAAAAGTCAAACACCAGCGCCCAGCCCATGAGGATATACACCGCCGCCGACAGCCAGTTGGGGGCGGTGATCCAGCACATTTTTACCAGGATACCGGCGATGGCGATGCCCCACAGCACCCCCATGAAGACCAGCGCATGGGGCAGCGGCTGGTAGCGGAAATAGATGGGGGTGTAGGTGCCAGCAATGAGCACATAGATCATGGAGTGATCGAACTTGCGCAGGCGGCGCAGCCGGTCGGCCCGACCATTATAGTAATGGTACACCGAGCTGGCAGTATACAGCGCCAACATGGAAATGCAGAATACCAGGCCTGCCGCCGCATAGGTGCGGGGCGTGCCGGCGATAAGGCCGGTGGTCACGACCAGCAGCGTGCCGGCGCCGGCCAGCAGGATACCGATGAAGTGGGTGAAACTGTCGATGGGGTCACGGGCGCGCTGAAAGTAGGTCCACATAGCGATTCTCCTATCATAAGCAAGCACAAACTTTATTATGTAGTTTTTAAAACTACATTTATGTTAGTATATTACCACTTATTGATATTATATGCAAGCGACATATTGATTTCTATACCAGTTCATAGTATGATAAAGACATAGAAGCTGTGAAGAGGTGATCGCCATGGAAAAAGTGACCGAGATCGTACAGAAAGCACTGCACCGCGAGGATATGCAGCTGCGGGACATCCCCCAGATCGACCTGTATATGGACCAGGTGCTGACCCTGTTTAGCCAGCACGGCGGCGACAACATGCTGACCAAGACGATGATCAATAACTACCGCAAAGAGGACATTATACGCCCGCTGGCGGGAAAAAAGTACACCAAGAACCACATCATACAGATGCTGCTCATCTACAACCTGAAATCGGTGCTCTCTATCAGCCAGATCGGACAGGTATTGGGCGAGTGCTACGGTGCACTAGAGAGCGACAATGCCCTGCAGATGGCCTACAGCGAATTTTTGGAGCGCGCGCCGCAGCTGGAAGAGACCACCGCCGGGCTGCTGTGCGACCTCATCCCCCAAGAGACGTTGGACGACAGCGGCGACTTGTTGGCCGCGGTGCTGGTGCTCTCGCGGCTGAGCCAGCAGGTACAAGATGTGGCGGCGGCGCTGGTAGAGCAGCACTTTGCCGCCGAGAAGTGACCGCGACCGGCTGTTTTTGCCGCAGGGTGCGGTCGTTTTCCGGAGAGACCGTTCCTGCGCGGCGCCAGATGGGCCGATCGACTGATCACGGCGGTGGGATACGATTTTTTGTAGCGGTGGGCTGGCGGCGGCTATAAGCTATAAGCTGCTGTTTGCGCCAACGACTGTAAAAATACTGCCCCGTTTGGCGGCAAAAAAAGCACCCGTACAGGAAAAACCTGTACGGATGCTGATGTATTGGTGTACTGGTATGCTGGTGTTACGGCTATTTTACGCCGAAGAGGGCTGCCACCGCGCGGGTGCCGCTAGAACCAGGAGGTCACTCGGCCACACCGCACCAGTCGAGAATGGTCTGGGCGATATTTTTGGTGCAGCGGATGAGCTGATCGATGGAGACGTACTCATCCACCTGGTGGGCCTTCCAGGCCGGGCCGGGGCCGTAGTTGATGGTGGGGATGCCCACATTGCAAAACCAGCCCATGTCGGTGTGGCCCAAGGCGCCAGTGATATCTGGCTTTTGCCCCTCTACCTGCTCCACCGCGCCGACGACCGTCTGCACAAAATCACTGTCGGCCGGGGTCTCGCCGCAGTCGGCGTTGAGGATCCACTCGACTTTGGGCGGGTTCTCGCGCAGCCAGGGGTCGGTATCGGCCACCTGCTTGACGAAATCGAGCACCTGCTGCTTGACCTTGGAACCCATGCCGTTTTGGTCGTTTTCCTCCGGCAGGTACTGCACGTCGAAGATGATCTCGCAGCTGCCGGCATAGGTGGTGGGGTACTCGCCGGCATTGATCTGGGCCACCTTGAACTGGCAGGGGATGGGCAGCAGCGGGTGGCGCTTAGTAAAGCCCCACTCCTCGTTGAGGCGATCGATCTGATCGAGGTAGAGGCGGGCCTTGTCGATGGCGTCGACAGCGCCGCCGGTGCGCCAATCGGTCTTAAAGTGCTCGATGTGGCCGGGGCGGCCGGGCACGATGAGCTTGCCCCACAGGATACCGCGGCATAGCGGCTCGACAAGCATCTCGGTCCCCTCGGTGATGATGCAGGCGTCGGCCCGGCGGCCGTCGCCGCCCACCAGCGCCAGTGTACCCATGCCGCCGGCCTCCTCATCGACGACGGTGCCGATACGCACATCTCCCTTTAAGGTGATGCCCGCCTGTTTGATGGCCTTGAGGGCCATGATCATTGCCGCTACACCGCCTTTCATATCGGTGGCACCGCGGCCATAGAGCTTGTCGCCGTCGATATCGCCGCCGAAGGGATCGACCGTCCAGCCCTCACCCAGCTGCACCACATCGACGTGGCCCGACAGCATGATGGAGCGGCCACCACCGGCACCTTTGCACTCGGCGTACAGGTTGGGGCGGTCCTCGAAGGTGTGACCCTCCATGTAGCCGGCCTTGTCGGCGTATTTGCGCAGCGCCTCAGGGTCGGGACAGCGCAGCTCGGACTCGAGGCCCAGCTCGTCTTGGAGATACTGCTGGATGTAGCGCTGGACGTCCCCCTCCCCTTTGAGCTCCTCTTTTTCGTCGAAGGCGGGGTTGACTGACGGGCGGCGGATGAGCTCCTGCAGAAAACCGATGATCTGCTGACTGTTTTGATCGATCCAGTCCATGACCTGTTTATTTTCCATGGTGCGCTCCTTTCAAGGCGGGTCTATCAGGCGGTGTGTAAAAGCGTTTTTACTCTCTCATGTATCACCACTATACCACCTGTGGGAGCGGGTTTCTATTGACAAATTGGCTATCGTTTTTTCCTCTTTTTTGGCAGGGGTGAAAAGTGGCTGTGCGCCGGCGGCTGGGGAAGTGGCGGATGGACCGACGTAGGGCGGCCTGTCGATACCGACTGGCCCGGACACATCCTATCTGCGGCATGCTGCGTGCCGGCCGCAGATAGGCGTTGACAGCGGTACGTATGGTGTGCTAGGATAATGGGGCCGGCTTTGGAGCCGGTGGGGAATGATGTCCTCCCCGGGCCCAGAGCCCGAACCGCACCGGAGATAGTCGGGGCTGATGGCTTCTGCGAGAGATGCTCGCGGTAGCTGTCGGCCCTTTTTTGTTTGCCGGCGGCAGCCGCCGGATAAGAGAGATAAGGGGGAATGTATCATGCTGACAGATATGGCACTGTTGTTTTTAGGCGGCTGGTTTTTGGGTGAGCTGTGCAAAAAAATAGGGCTGCCGGCGCTGGTGGGCATGCTGCTGGCAGGCGTTATTTTGGGACCGGGGGCGCTGGGGCTGCTGCAGGGGGGGATCTTGGCCATCTCGGCCCCGCTGCGGCAGCTGGCGCTGGTGATCATTTTGGCGCGGGCCGGGCTGGCGCTGCACCCAAAAGACCTGTTGGCCGTGGGGCGACCGGCGCTGTTGCTGTGCTTTTTGCCGGCGACTTTTGAGGTATTGGGCATGCTGCTGTTGGCCCCGCCCCTGCTGGGGGTGAGCGTGCTGGAGGCCGGCATCATCGGCGCGGTGGTGGCGGCGGTATCGCCGGCGGTGGTGGTGCCGCGGATGCTGGCGCTGATCGAAGATAACCGCGGACAGCAGCGGCACATCCCGCAGATGATCATGGCCGGGGCCTCGGTGGACGACGTGTTCGTCATCGTGGTGTTTACCGCCCTGACCGGGGTGGCGGCCGGGGGCGGCAGTTTTTCGCCTGCTGTACTGGGACAGGTGCCGATATCCATTTTGTTGGGGGCCGGGGCCGGGGCTCTGTGCGGGCTTTTGCTGGGCGTATTTTTTGCCCGGTCTTTTCTGCCGGTGCCACTGCGGACGGTGTTGTTTTTGGCTGTCTCGTTTTTGCTGCTGGAGGCGGAAAACCAGCTGAAAGGCTACTGCCCCTTTTCGGGTCTGCTGGGCATTGTGGCCATGGGCATGGCGCTTTTATGGCGTACGCCGGACCGGGCAGCCGAGCTGGCCGGCAGTTTTTCCTCGCTGTGGGTGGGCGCCGAGATCCTGCTGTTTTCACTGGTGGGGGCAGCGGTGGACCTGCGGTATTTGGCGCTGTGCGGACTGGCGGCGGCCTGTTGTGTGGCCGGTGGGCTGATCTTTCGCGCGCTGGGGGTACTGCTGTGTGTGATAAAGACCCCGCTGTGCAAAAAAGAACGGCTTTTCTGCGCAGCCGCCTATCTGCCCAAAGCTACCGTACAGGCGGCCATTGGTGGGGTGCCGCTGGCTATGGGGCTTGGCTGCGGCAGCACCGTACTGGCGGTGGCGGTAGTGGCTATTTTGCTGACTGCCCCGCTGGGGGCGCTGCTCATCGACAAACTGGGGCCCCAGCTGCTAAAAAAAGATGGGGGGAGGCCGGTCTAAATACAGAGCGAGCCGCCGGCTACAAGGCCTGGCGGCTCGCATTTTGTTCTCGCTGTGCCCCTGTGCCTGCAACATAGCATTGGTCGCACGGCTAACACCTGCCGCGGTGCTGCGCATACAGCTCGAGAGCAGCTCGGGTGCGATGTTGGTGCCGTGCGGGGAAAACCATAAGAGGGATGTCAAAGCAAGGCGAGTAGGCAGATCCTGCGTGTCCGCCGCGACTGGGCACTCTCTTTTGAAAGCGATCACTCACGTTTTACAATACCTGTATCACTGGAACCATTTAATACCGTCAGGCGCACGCCTGACTCCTATCATAGGGCGGACAGCGCGGCATGAACGCGCTGTCCGCTCTGTGTCGAGAGATTGCAAAGAGAGAGTGTCCAGAGCAAGGCGAGCAGGCAGAGCCTGTGCGTCCGTCGCGACTGGGCACTCTCTTTTGAAAACAACGATTCACGTTTTACGATACCTGTATCACCGGAACCATTTGATACCGTCAGGCGCACGCCTGACTCCTATCACAGGGCGGACAGCGCGGCACGGGCGCGCTGTCCGCCCTGTGTCGAGAGATTGCAAAGAGAGAGTGCCCAGAGCAAGGCGAGCAGGCTAAGCCTGCGCGTCCGCCGCGACTGGGCACTCTCTTTTGAAAGCAATCACTTATTTTTTATACAACACCGGCAGCACCGGATCGGGGTTTTTCTTGGCGGCGGAAGTATCGACTTTGGCCTCTTCCCCATCGCGCACCTGGCGGGCGACCACCACCAGCCGCTGGCCGTCGTAGTCGTACTCGCAGGTGGAGAGAGTGAGCAGCCGGTCGTCGAACTGGACGTCTACCCCGGTATCGATGAGCGAGCGCGCCTTGAGCTCGGACACGAATTGGTCGTAGGCCTCGGCAGTGACGAAGTTGAGGCGGTTGTAGTAGTCGAACACCTCGCCCACAGAGGGGTCGGTGTTGGCAGTGAACACGGCAAAGATCTTATACACGCCTTCGCCGTAGACGGTATCCATGTAGATGAGCGGCGACTTTTTGTAAAAATCGAGATCTTTATACTTGGTGAGGTCGCCGAACATTTGGCTGTCTTTCATGTTGTGGCCGTACACCACCAGGTTCTCACCCCGGGCCTGCAGGTCGTTGCGGTAGTCGAAAAACAGCGTTCCGTAACGGCTGTAGTCGTCGTAGTAGTCGACCTTTAAGTAGTAGCTGTTGTCGGAGTACTGGACGATGGGATAGTTGATCTGCGTTTGGGGGATGCGGAGGAAACCGGCGATATCCTGATTGTAATAGTACAGCGACTTGAATTTGGGGAGGTACCCTTCGGGCAGTTGTACGTCTACATCTTTGCCGTCGGTATAGAGGCTGGAGAGACCGGACACCTGCTGCTTATTCTGCCAGCCCTCATAGAGGTACTGGCCCACCAGAGTAAGCGAGCCGATAAACACGCAAAGCGCCAGGTAAAACGCCACTGCGCGCAGCCCGTCGAGACGGCGCAGCCAGCGGTCGCCGGCGGTGAGTTTTTTGATTTCCAGCGCGGTGTAGGCCGAGCAGTCGAGCCCGGCGGCGATGCGGCGGACCATATCGAAGGCGTGCAGGCTGGCCAGGTGGCGGATCTTGTCGCGGCTGGTGTTGCCGTTTTTCAGCTGCAGCTTTTGCACATAGACAGTTTTTTTGTAGGCCACGCCGACGTAGACCAGCCCCTCGGGGTTGCCGTTTTCATCGGCGCCGGGGCCGGCCACGCCGGTGACCCCCACGCCGATATCGGCCCGGCCGCGGCGCCGGGCGCCGACGGCCATGCGCGCGGCCACCTGCTCGCTGACCGCCCCGCCTTTAAAGAACTTTTTGCGGATGCCCAAAAGCGACCGCTTGGCCCACACCGCATAGGTGGCGGCCCCCAGGTCGAACACCTTGGAGGAGCCGGGCACCTGGGTGATGCGCTGGCTGATGAGGCCGCCGGTACAGGACTCGGCGGTAGAGATCTTGAGCCCTTTTTGGATGAGCAGCTCGACGGCGGTATGGTGCAGCCCGGGGGTATCCTGCCCGTAGACGTGATCGCCCAGACGGCGCTTTACCTCGTCGGCCAGCTGCTGGCACTGGGCTCTGGCCGCCTCTTCACTGGCGGCCTTGGCGGTGATGCGCAGCTCCACCTCCCCCTCTTTGGCGTAGAGGGCGGCGGTGGGGTTTTCCCCTGCCAGCAGGTCCTCGACCTTGGGTTCCAGCGCCGACTCGCCGATGCCGAACACCCGCAGAGTGGTGGAGTAGATGGTCTGGCCGGTGATGGCCTGCAAAAACGGCATGAGGTGCTCATCAACCATGGGGCAGCACTCGGACGGGGGGCCGGGCAGCAGCACCACGTGCTGGTGGCCCTTACGGCTGGAGACCACGCAGCCCGGCGCTGAGCCGTGGTGGTTTAAAAACACCTTGCTGCCGGCGGGCACATAGGCCTGTTTTACGTTGTTGGGGGTCATTTGGCGGCAGGTGTTTTTGTAGTAGGTCTCGATGGCGTCCATGCTGGGCTGGTGCAGGATGAGCTCGAGGCCCAGCAGGTCGCAGACGGTCTCTTTGGTGAGGTCGTCTTTGGTGGGGCCCAGGCCGCCGGTGAGGATGACCAGCTCGCTGCGGCGCAGGGCGGTGGTCAGCGTCTCTTTTAGGCGGTCGGGGTTGTCGCCCACTACGCTCTGGTAGTACATGTCGATGCCCAGCTTGGCCAGCTGCCTGGCGATATACTGGGCGTTGGTGTTGAGTATGTCGCCGAGTAGCAACTCGGTGCCCACACAGATGAGCTCTGCTCTCAAGATCGTCGCCTCCTCGCCTTAGCGGCTACTGTAATATGACCACCGATTTGGCCGCCCCGGCCACCGCGGCCTCTACCAGCTCGTCGACAGCCAGCTTCTCCTCCTCTTTTAACACGTATTCCAGCACCGGCCTGGTCTTGGGGTGGCGGGGGGTGAACACGGTGCAGCAGTCCTCGTAGGGGAGGATGGAGGTCTCGAAGGTATCGATCTTCTGGGCGATGTCGACGATCTCGGATTTATCCATACCAATAAGCGGCCTGAATACCGGCAGCTCGCTGGCGGCATCGGTGCAGCCGATGGCCCGCACCGTTTGGCTTGCCACCTGGGCCAGGCTCTCGCCGGTGATCAGCGCCTCGCACCCGTTTTGGGCGGCCAGGCGGCTGGCGATCTTCATCATCATGCGGCGCATGATGATGGTAAAATACTCCTCGCGACAGTGGGCCTTTATCTTTTCCTGAATGTCGGTAAAGGGGACGATGAACATCTCGCAGGTGTTGGCGTACTCGGTGAGCTTTTGCCCCAGCGCCACCACCTTTAAGCGGGCGCGCTCGCTGGTGTAGGGGGGGCTCTCGAAGTGGATGTAACACAGCTGCATGCCCCGCTTGGCCATCATGTAGCCGGCCACCGGCGAGTCGATCCCGCCCGAGAGCAGCAGCGCGCCGTGGCCGCTGGAGCCCACCGGCATACCGCCGGCCCCTTTTTTTGCCCCGGCGTGGACATAGGCGCCAAAGTCGCGCACCTCCACGAACACCCGCACCTCGGGGTCGTGCAGGTCGACTTTTAGGTGGGGGTAGTGCTCGAGCAAAATGCCGCCCAGCTCGGCGCAGATCTGGGGGGTGTTCATGGGGAAAGACTTGTCGGAGCGGCGGGCCTCGACCCGAAACGTCTTGACAAAGGGCAGGATATCCTGTACGTAATCGAGCACCTTTTGGGTGATGTCGGCAAAGTCCTTCTCGGCCACTACCGCCCGGGCGATGGTGGAGATGCCAAACACGTGGGAGAGGCGCTCTTCGCAGCGGTCGAGGTCTACCTCTTCCAGGGGTTGGACGTAGACGGTGGACTGGGCTTTGCGCACCTCGAACCGGCCCAGTTTTTTGATGCGGTGCCGCACGTTTTTGAGCAGCACCCCTTCAAAGTTATTTTTGTTGAGACCTTTGAGGGCGATCTCGCCGTATTTTAAGAGCAGTATCTCGTTCAACTTAACACGTTCCTATCTGTTTAACTTGGGCGCCCAGCCGGCGCGGCGGCCGGCCGGGGACCGGGGTATTTGGGTGGCTTTGAGGGGAGCGGGGCGCTGTCAGCGCCGGGACAGGGTAGCCTGCGCCTGGCAGATGCCCTGATAGAGACAGTCGATCTCGCGCTCGTCGGTGTAGGCGCTAAAGCTTATGCGCAGGGCGCTGTCGGCGCGGGCGAGGTCCATACCGGTGCTGCGCAGCACATGGCTGGGGCCGCCTTTGGCACAGGCTGAGCCGCTGGAGACATAGATCCCCTGCTCGGCCAAGAAGTGGAGCAGGGTCTCGCTGCGGATGCCCAGTACCGATAAATTTACGATATAGGGCAGGCCGTCGGCGGGGGAATTGACGGCGACCTCGCTGTTTTGGGCGCACAGGCCGAGCAGCTTGTCGCGCAGGGCGGTGGCGTGGGCGGTATTTTGCACCCGGCCCTGGTCGGCTATTTGCGCGGCCTGGGCCAGAGCCACCGCATAGGCGACGTTCTCGGTGCCCGGGCGCAGCCGCTTTTGCTGCTGCCCGCCGCGGATGATGGGCTTGAGGTGTACTCCTTTTTTGATATACAGAGCGCCGATGCCTTTGGGGGCGTGTATCTTATGGCCGGTGACGGTGAGCATATCCACCCCCAGGCTGTGCACCGACAGCGGCAATTTGCCAAAGCCCTGTACTGCATCGCAGTGGACGAGGACCTGGGGATTTTTGCGCTTGATCTGGGCGGCGAGGGCTTTGATGGGCAGGATGGTACCCAGCTCGTTATTGACCAGCATAAGGCTGACCAAACCGGTGTTTTCGTCTACCGCGCCGAGCACGGCGGCCGGGTCGATATGGCCGGTGATGTCGGGGGCGACAAAGGTGGCCTGCGCCCCTTTTTCGGCCAAGAACTGCACCGGCTCGATCACCGACGAGTGCTCGAAAGCGGTGGTGACGATGCCGGTGGCCCGGCGGCGACGCAGCTCATAACCGCTGTAGACGGCCCAGTTGTTGGCCTCGGTGCCGCCGGAGGTGAAGTAGACCTCGCTGCTGTCGCAGCCCAGCACCTGGGCCAGATCTCGGCGGGCCCCCTCTAAAATGAGCTCGGCCTCCAGCCCTTTTTTGTGCAGTGAGGAGGGATTTCCGTACTGCTGGGTGAGGACTTTATACACGGTATCGGCCACCTGGGGCAATACCCGGGTGGTGGCGCTGTTGTCGAGATAACATTCCATGGTGTCACTCCTAGATTGCGGCCCCACGTACAGCGGGGCACGATTGATAATTAGTATACTATATTCCCGGTCAATGCGCAATGCGACTGCAGGGGCGGCGCTGTACAGAGAGGAGAAGATCTGATATACTGTGTGCGAGATAATTTTACCGGCGACCGTGTCGCCCGACACCACCGGCGCCCGATGGGCGCCTTTTTTACAAGGGAGGGACCGAATATACCTTTTACAACTATACAGCCCGGCGAGATCGGCGATTGTATCGACCGTATCGGCCGCCAGTGGATGCTGATCACCGCCGGTGATGAGCAGCACTTTAACACCATGACCGCCTCGTGGGGCGGGATGGGCACACTGTTTAATAAGCCGGTGGCCACCATCTACGTGCGGCCCCAGCGCTACACCTACCAGTTTACCGAGCAGCAGGACACCTTTTCGCTGTGCTTTTTTGACCCCTGCTACCGCGACGCACTGACGCTGTGCGGGACCAAGTCGGGGCGGGACATCGATAAGCCGCGCGCCTGCGGGCTCGACCCGATCTTTGATACAGCCCCCTATTTTGAGCAGGCCCAGCTGGTGGTACTGTGCCGCAAGCTGTACTACACCGACATGGGGGACGGCGTTTTTGTAGACAAGAGCGTAGAGGCAGCCAACTACCCGGAAAAGGACTATCACCGGCTGTATATCGGCGAGATCGAGAAGGTGTACCGCCACCTGTAGGCGGCGCGGTACAGGTCTTAGTCGCCGCATATTATACTTATTGTAATATTTAATAATACATTTCGTATATAGGAGGGATCACTTTGAGACTGATCGATATCTCGCATGAGCTGTTGTCGGCGCCGCTGTACCCCGGTGACCCGCCGGCCGAGGTGGAAAAGACGCTGAGCCGCGACCGGGGAGACGACTGTAACTGCACCAAACTGAGCACCTCGGTACATAAGGGGACCCACACCGATGCCCCCTGCCACTTTACCGACCTGCCGGTGGCGATCGCCGACATGCCGCTGGAGCACTATTTTGGCGACTGCCTGCTGGTGGACTACGACGGCGAGACGGTGGACGACGATTGGCTGCGGGCGCTGGATATGCAGGGCTGCCGTATACTGATCGTGCGGGGCGGGGCGTTTTTCAGCGCTAATGCCGGGGCCATTTTAAGAGAGAAAGGCGTGATCACCCTGGGGACCGACGCCTTATCGGTGGGACCGGTGGGCGGTGAAAAGCCGCCGCACCAGAGCATCTTGGCCGAGAAGATCGCCATCATCGAGACACTGAAGCTGGACGGTGTGGCGCCGGGCAGGTACTTTTTGAGCGCGCCGCCGGTCAAGATCGCCGGCAGCGACGGCGCCCCGGTGCGGGCGGTGCTGATCGAGTGGTCGTGAACTGCCGTCCATGCCTGGACTTGTGTAAATCATATATGATCGCCCAAAGGGCCCTGACGCGTACATGCGTCGGGGCCCTTTTTTAGGGAGATACGAAAGCTTGTTTGGGATGGCGCTTTGGCAGAGACTACCTGGGGCGTGATGCAGCCCCAAAAGGAGCTGTATGAAATCCTGGGGCGTGAAAGAGAGCGTTGAGGACCTGCTTTCGAGGCCCCCCGCACACGCTGGGAGTGGGGCTGTGCGGGATTGCTCGGAACGGCAGTTTTTTAAACCGTGCCGCCGAGCAGGGCGGTCTCCCCCTCCACTGGGTGGGCGGCGGGAACTGTTGGGTTAATAGGATGGACAGTACTGCCGACAAGATCTTGACTGCCCATAGGGAGATAGCCGGCCAACAGCTGTTTACAAAAGCAGGAGAGCCGTAGACGGCGCGCCCGAATTTGAAAGAGCGACCGGAGCGGGAGAGCCGCCGATGGCGTGGAGACTATGCCGTGCGTGGAGCCGGAGCCACACGCGGTATTACCTTCCGAGCATTTGGGTGCCGTGCATGGTGCTATCGCCTGGATGACGCTTTTATTGGGACCGCACGTGTGATCACATTATATGTCTTAAAGGCTATCTATCGTTATTCCATGTATATTTATTGTTTATCGATAAAAAATACTTGCAAATCAATATTTCACATGTTATAGTACTGGTAGATGAGAGCCGCTGATGACAATACTTGCACGGCGTAAAACAAGGAGGAACGATATGACTGGACATGAGGATGGCCGCGGGTGGACCAGCACCCGGTCGATGCAGCTGTCGCTGGTGGCTGTGCGCAGCTTTTTGGTGCTGCTAGCGCTGGCAGCAGCCAGCGCCCCATTTTGGGTAAAGTGGTATGTGCAGCTGCGGGAATTTGGCCCGCAGCTGCACACTGCGCTGCTGGTGGCGCTGTACTGCTGTTGCCCTCCGGGCTTTTACCTGCTGCTGTGCCTGGACCGACTGCTACAAAATCTGCTGGCCGGACAGGTGTTCATCCACCACAACGTGCAGCTGTTACGGCGGATATCGTGGTGCTGCTATCTGGCGGCGGCTATAACCTTGGCCGCCAGCTTTTGGTACCTGCCGTTTTTGGTGATCGCCGCTGCCGCGGGCTTTATGGGCCTGGTACTGCGGGTGGTCAAAAACGTATTTGACCAGGCCATTTATCTGCAGACCGAAGTAGACTACACGATCTGAGCGCCAAGCTGCCCACCGGGCAGGCTTTTAGGGGGAGGATACCATGCCCATAGTCGTAAACCTGGACGTGATGATGGCCAGGCGCAAAATATCTGCCGGTGAGTTGGCCCAGCGGGTGGGTATTACACCGGCCAACCTGTCGATCTTAAAAAATAACCGGGCCAAAGCTATACGCTTTTCTACGCTGGAGGCTATTTGTCGGGCCCTGGACTGCCAGCCGGCCGATATTTTGGAGTACCGGCAGGAGCCCGGAGACGGTGATGGCCAGGCGTCACCGGGCCAGTAAAACAACTATCTATATAAACAGTACGTATATATACAAACCGTATAAATTGAGCCTTTGATGAAAAGGAGGGTAAAAAAGTGAACAGCAAATATACGGGGGGCCAAGGACCCTCTACCGCTGGCGCGCCCAAAATGCAAAAAGCGCCGCCGTGTACCGCGGGCCGAGAGGCTCACACCCGGGACCAGCTAACCAGCAGCGCGCCGGGTGCGCCACTATTTAAAGGACAGCCCACCCCCGCCGCAGGGACGCCTACAGCTGCCAGCGCAGCAGGCGGCGGATGCGGCACCGGATCGGCCATTTGGGGTGCGCCGACGGCTGGGACAAACGGCGGCGGTTGTATTCCGTCTTCCCCGCCTGCAGTCCGGGCAGACAAAAAGCCGCTGCCGGTGGGCAGGGGTGACCGGGGACTGGCCATTTGCTGCCTGGTGCTAGGCTACCTGTTCGTGTGGCTGATGGACCCGCTGCAGCCGGGGCTGGGCGCGGCGGTGTGGACGCTCTGCTTTTTGACCGTCACCGCGGTGTACGCCAAGCTGAGCGGACTGCGGCTGGGCACCGAGGGGCTCTTATACATGATGGCCACCGGCTTTTTGGCGCTGGGGCTAGCCATACATGACGACCTGCTGTTAAAACCGCTGCAGCTGCTTTTGTGTGCCGCGCTGGCGGTGTATTGGGTGTGCTGTATCACCGGTGCACGGTTGGGCGGCGCCGCCAGTGGCTATCTGGCCGCCGACTGCCTGCAGGGCGGGCTGCTCACCCCCTTTAAAAACCTGTTTGACCTGCCGCAAGTGCTGCTGCGCAGCCACGGCCAAAACACCAGCGAACGCCATACCGGGCTAGGCCTTTTACTGGGCGTGGCGCTGGCGATACCGGTGCTGGCGGTGGTGGCCCTGCTGCTGGCCCGAGCCGACCACAACTTTTATGAACTGACGCGCAAGCTGGCTTTTGGCTTTTCGGAACAGGTGGCGACGGTATTTTGGCGTCTGGTGTTTACTGTGCCGGTAGCGCTGTACCTGTTTGGCCTTTTGTATGGCAGTGTGCGCCGAATACGCCGTCAGAGCCTGACGGCCAGCGGTGTGCGCCAAGTACAAATGGACTGCCAGGTACTGCCGGCCAGCACCTTTTTTGTGGTACTGGGCGGACTAAACGGTCTATACCTGCTATTTTTTGCCGCCCGCGCGGGGGTATTGAATGGCAAGGCGACGCTGACGGCGGCGTTTTGGGGACAGCTGCCGACGGGATACTCTTACGCCACCTATGCCCGGGAAGGTTTTTTTGAGCTGTGTGCAGTGGCGGCCATCGATCTGCTGGTGACGGTGGGCTGCTACCTGTTCTGCCGGCGAAAAGACGGCAGGCTACCGGTAACGGTGCGGATACTGGTGGCGCTGATGGCGGTGCAGACGCTGTTTTTGATCGTCACCGCCTTTTCTAAAATGAAGCTGTACATGGACCGCTACGGCCTGACCCCGAGGCGGCTGTACACCTGCTGGGCCATGGGCCTGTTGGCGATACTGTTTTTGCTGATACTGGCCGGTCAAGTGGTGTTGTGGGGGCGGCAGTTGCGGCTTTGGCCGCTGTGCCTGGCGGCGGTGGCGCTGGGACTGTGTCTGCTGCTGTTTGGCGACGTGCGGGGCATCGTGGCCCAAAATACGGTAAACCGGTACTTGGCTGCCGACCGGGAGCTAGAAGTGCAGGTGCTGACCGACTGCGGCAGCGCCGGTGTGCTGGCAGCCTATGCGGGCAGTACCGAGACCCGGCGGTCAGACAAGCGGCAACAGCTACAGCTGTTTGTGTGGCAGAGCCAGCTGCGGGAAGTAACGGTGCAGAATGCCGACTGGCAGCTGCTGACTGCCCACCGCTGCCGGCAGCAGATAGACCCCACTGCGCTATCCCGATACTTGCTGGCCGAGACGGCAGATAGCAGGTGATAGGCAAACACAAGATGGGACTTATTTTGCGAGTGGAGACTGTACCGCGCTGCAGTAAACGCCGCCGCAGCTGATACGGTGGGAGGAACTTTTTTTAGCAGTCGCCCGAGACCAGCTGGCCGGGCAGGCAAAAGGCTGAGCGGCGGAAGGTGCGGGAGATAGCGGCCGGTATAGAGCACAGCACACAGCATACTGCACACAGTGCACAGCGCACAGCGTATAGACACCGACAGCGGCACCCGCTTATAGGTGGCCATCCCACTGCCCAAAGAGAAACTGTCGGGCGCAAGGTGGCCGGCCGCAACTGTGTGTACCACACGGCTGGCGACCCTGCCCGACGGACAGATAAAAAAAGAGAGACCCGACAGGTCTCTCTTTTTTTGCTGCACGCATCTTTTGCAGCGTCTATTTTTGATAGGGGGCAAACAGGTGGGCGTGCTCTTGCCGGCAGCGGCCGGTGATATGCACCCCATCGGCGGTGTAGTCGAGGCTGGTGATCTGCCCGTAGTCGCGCAGCACGGTCTCGAGCTGGCCCTGCGAGAAAGGCAGCACCACATCGATGGGCAGATAGTCCCGCCGCAGGATGTCGGCGATACGGGCGCACAGCTGCTCCAGGCCAAAACCGGTCTTGGCGCTGACCGCCACGTATTTATCCCGCTGTACACCGGCGGGAATGCGCTGCATACATTCAGTATTATCACATTTATTAAATACAGTTAGTATTTCTGTGTCACCGATATCCAGCGCGTCGAGGGTGGCTTTGGTCGTCTCGAGCTGCAGGGGCAGCTGGTCGGACTGGACATCGCACACCTGTAGGATGAGATCGGCATAGGCGCTCTCGCGCAGGGTGGACTGAAAGGCCTTGACCAGGTGGTGGGGCAGCCGCGAGACAAAGCCCACCGTGTCCACCAGCAGGATGGTGGTGCCATCCGGCAGTGCCAGCTTGCGGGCGGTGGGATCGAGGGTGGCAAACAGCTTGTTTTCCACCAGCACCTGAGCGCCGGTAAGACGGTTGAGCAGGGTGGATTTGCCCACATTGGTGTAGCCGACGATGGCCACCGTGGGAATGCCGGTCTTGAGCCGGTTTTTGCGGGTCAGCTCGCGGTGGTTCTCGATCTTTTTCAGGTCGCTCTGCAAAAACTGGATGCGCCGCTGGATGTGGCGGCGGTCGCTCTCGAGCTTGGATTCACCGGGTCCGCGGGTGCCGATACCGCCGCCCAGGCGGCTCATTGCCTTACCGGCGCCCATTAGGCGGGGCAGCCGGTAGCGGTGCTGTGCCAGCTCCACCTGTACCTCGCCCTCACGGGTCTTGGCGTGCATGGCAAAGATATCCAGTATGAGCATGGTGCGATCGACAGAGGCCAGACCGGTCAGCTCCTCGATGTTGCGGATCTGCACGGGCGACAGCTCATCGTCGAAGAGCAGGATATCGATCTGCTCGTTTTCGATGAGTTGCCGTATCTCCTCGAGCTTTCCTTTGCCCACAAAGGTGGCGTTGTCGGCCCCCTCTTTGCGCTGTACCACCTTGAGCACCACATCGATGCCGGCGGTGTCGGCCAGATCGCTCAGCTCGCAAAGCGAGTTCTCCACGTCGTATTCTCCGCTGTCGAGCGCTACGGCCAGAGCTCGGGGGCGTTTTTGCTGTGTCTCGTACAAGGGGCGTCCCTCTCGTTTCTGTATGACGGGCGCCCATCCGCTTTGAGGGTGGGGCGCAGTGATTAGTTTTGGGGCTTAAAGTCGTGTAAAAAGTTGGCCGCATACTGGCAGGTGGCCTCTACGCCCATCTGCAGACAGTCCTGATCCACCTCGAAATGGGGGTTGTGGTGCTCGGCGGTCATACCTTTATCCTCGTTGCGGCAGCCCAAAAAGGCGAAGATGCCCGGGCAGTGGCGGCAGTAGACGGCAAAGGGTTCTGAGCCGTACCAGGGCTCGGTATCGGCCAGCCCCTCTTTGCCAAACAGCGGCAAAAAGCACGCGGTGGCAAAGGCCGAGGTCTCGGGGGCGGTGGTGGCGATGTTGCGGCTGACCTCGCAGTCGGTCACCTCGGCGGTGCAGCCGTAGAGGCGAGCCGTATCTTTACACACGCGAATGAGCGTATCCATGGCCTGCTTACCGGCCTCATAATCGAAGTAGCGCATCGAGCCGGCAAACTCACAGCAGTCGGGGATGATGTTGGCCTTGGTACCGGCGTGGATGCTGCCGATGCTGAGGGTGACGATCTTGGTGATATCGCGCTGAGATATCCAGGCGTTTGAGAGGTTTTGGATCATGTTGGCGGCGGCCATAATAGGGCTGCGGCACAAATCGGGCCGGGAGCCATGGCCGCCCTGACCGTTTACCCGAATGGCAAAGCCGCCAAAGCCGGACATGCGCTGACCGGGGGTGACGCAGATCTTACCGGTCGCAAGTTTGGCGTAGACATGGATGGCCCAGGCGCAGTCGAGGTGGATATCGGCAAAGTACTGCTCCATGATATCGGCCACGCCACCGGTCTCCTCGGCCTCTTCAAACACAAAGTACAGTTTGCCCACCAGCTTCTCTCTCATACCGCACAAAGCGCGCACTGCACCCAGCAAGATGGCGGTGTGGGCGTCGTGGCCACAGGTGTGGGCAGCGCCGGAGACCTGGGCCACGCACTGCTTGGGGCCCTTGTCGTTTTGCGGGGCCTCGTCCATGGGCAGTGCATCCATGTCGGCGCGCAAGAGCAGGGTATTGCCGGGGCGGCCGGTGTCCAGTAGAGCGATCACCGAGTAGTTTCCGACGATCTCAAACGGCACGCCCAACTCGCGCAGCTGCTGCTGTACCAGCGCGCTGGTATTTTTGGTGTACATGCTGAGCTCGGGATTTTGGTGTAACTGGGTAAATGTCTCTTTGACAAAGGGCAGCTGCTCATCGGCTGCCCGGCGCACCATCTGCGTATCGAGCACGGTAAAGACCTCCTTGATGGCGGGGCGCGGCGGCCCAGCCTGCTTTCTGCCGCAGCGCGAGCTGTTGAGGCAGGTGTGTTTTGTCAGTGCTCGCTCTCGAGCAGGTAGTCGAGCACCTCGACCATTTTGCACTGCCGGTAGTAGAGCCGCTGCACCCTCCGGCCGAGGATGCACAGCAGCTCGTAGTTGATGGTGGAACACAGGGCGGCCACATCCTCGACAGTGACGCCGTCGGACTCGTCACCGAAGAGCACCACCTCCTGCCCGGGCGAGACGCCCAGACCGGTGACATCGACCATCATCTGGTCCATGCACACCCGGCCGATGATGCGCGCGCGGCGGCCGCCGATACCCACCCAACCGCGATTAGAGAGCTGGCGGGGGTATCCGTCGGCGTAGCCCACGGCGATGGTGGCCACCTGGGTGGGGGCTTTGGTCTGATAGGTGTTGCCGTAGCTGACAAAGCTGCCGGCGGGCAGTGTTTTGACCATGCTGACGACACTTTTGAGCTTCATGGCCCGGCGCAGCTGGATCTTATCGCCGGCGCAGGGCCAGTGGCCGTAGAGGATGAGGCCGGGGCGCACCATATCCAGGTGGTACTGGGGGTAAAATACGGTGCCGGCGCTGTTGCAGCAGTGCCGCAGTGAAAAGTGCACGCCCCGCTCCTCCAGCTCGGCGATGACGCCCATAAACCGCTGGTACTGGGCGTGGGTGTAGGCAATCCCCTCGGGGCTAAAGTCATCAGCCGAGGTGAAATGGGTGAAGATGCCCTCGATATCGAGGCCGGGCAGCGCCGCCACAGCGGCGATCTCGGCGGCGGAGTCGGTGCCGAAAAAGCCCAGACGGCCCATGCCGCTGTCGACTTTGATGTGCACCTTGACACTGGCCCCCAGCGCGGTGAGCGCCCGGCTGAGCGAGCGGGCATAGTCGGGGCAGTAGACCGTTTGGGTGATGCCGTACTGCACCAGTTTGTCGGCAAAGTCGAGCGGGGTGAAACCCAGCACCAAAATGGGGTCTTTTACCCCACATTCGCGCAGCGAAATGGCCTCGTTAATGGCCGACACGGCAAAAGCATCGGCCCCGGCAGCCTTGAGCACGGCAGCTGTTTGGCGGTCGCCGTGGCCGTAGGCGTCGGCCTTGACTACCGCCATCATCTTACAGCCGGGGTCCAGCAGGGCCTTGATCTGGCGGGCATTGTGTTCGATGGCGTCCAGGTCGATCTCGGCCCAGGTGCGCCTGAATGGCTCTCTCATGGAAGATCATCTCCATCTATATCGGCAAAAATAGTTGCGTACAGCAAACTGTATGTGCCGGCGAATGCGAAAAGTCGCCGGGCGGGCACCGGACGGTAGCGCCGTCTGCCCTATTTTCTTATTATAGTATATCCCGCCAGCGGGCACAAGCGGCAAGCCGCACTGCGCTTGGCGGCGCTGTGTGCCGGCAGTATGCTGCAGGCAGAGTAAACGGGGCCGTTCCGGCTGGTCCGTCGAGCGTATAGAGGGTGGGAGTCGAGCGCGCGAAAGATGGATACTACTTTTGACGGCACTGCCCAGCTGCTTGCTGCCAGGCGGGTGTACGGCCAAAAAGGAGCGGCGGCCGGCGCTGATCAATGAAAAAAGGCGGGACCTATGATCAGCGCTTACCTGCAGCCGCACTGCGGTGGCGGACAGGCAGGCTCGCTGACCCGCCTGGATCGGCACAAGAGAGGCGGGCCAATTCCCGACCCGTTCACCCGCGGCAGCGGCTGGGCGAAGGCACCGGTGCAGAACGCTGATGGGCGCAGTTTTACGGCGCTGGTGAACGTGCCGGAGCACCTTCTTTTAGACGACGCCCGTCGGGGCCTGCTGCGGCAGAGCTTTGTAGAGCGCGGCGCCAACCTAGCGCCGGGGCGGAGCTGTACTACCGGTACGCCGACGCCAGCGGGCTGGGCAGCGATACCTTTCTGGGCTTTTACTAGCCCGAGGTGCGCACCGCCGAGCAGCTGACGGCCAGCGGCAACTACCGGATCAAAGTGGCGATAAAGTGCGGGTATGGGCTGCTGGCGCCACTGCCGCCAGACGATATCGATCTGAGCGACTTCTTCCCTACCGGTGTCCACCGCGACCGGCAGGCGGTGGTGACGCTGTACCGGCAGAAGCACTTTATGGGGGGCTGCTGAGCAACTGGGGCTACGAAGTCGACGAACAGCAGCGGGCTTACCGGCTGGAGGGGCTGTACAGCACCACCTACCGCGGCCGGTACGACAGTGAGACCGGGGCGACCCAGACCGTGGCCCCGACCGGAGATCGACCGCCTGCGTTACGCGCGGGTGCAGATGGCGGGCAGGGAGCCGGCGTGGGATGCCGGGCAGGCAGCGCTGCAGCAGCGCGAGCAGCCGGTCCCAGCTGAAGTGACTGCCGACCGGCGGTGCAGTGTGGCACGCCAACGGCGATCGACTGCCCAGAGCAAGATGGGCTTGGTGAGGAGGTACCGCAGGTAGCGGTGTACCGCTATTTTTCCCCGGAGGGTCTGGGACGGGAGGTCTTGGTGGCCAGCCGCAAGCTATGACAGCTGGCGGGTAGAGATGGAAAATGTCCTGTGCTGCCGGATGCTCTGCCGCACGGCGGGCAGCACTATACTGGGCTTTTACGAGCCGCGGCAGGACCCGTCGGAGAGCGGCGGGGACAGCAAGAACGGTGGGGGCGATGGAAACAGTGCGCCAGAAGGTTTTGACAGGCAAGGCGAGGCGCCGGCGGGCGGCACCTGTTTGGGGCCGGCGGCATGAGCGGCACGGCCGCTGAACATTTAAGAAAAGACCACAAAAAGAGCGCCGCTCCCCGTTGTGGGGAAGCGGCGCTCTCACTATGCCGTGATCGAACCCGAGGCTCTACGCCTCTACTTTTTGCAGAATGTGACTGATGGCGTGGGTGGGGCACTCTTTGATACACTTACCGCAGTTGATACAGATATCCTGGTCTACCACCGCCAAATTCTGATCCATATGAATGGCCTCGACCGGACAGGCCTTAGCACATTTTTGACAGCCGATACAGCCGATGGTACAGCCTTTGCGGGTGATACCGCCCTTGTCGTGGTTTTGGCACAGCACAAAGGCGGTGGGTTTCTCGGCGTCGACCAGCTTGATGACCGACTTGGGGCAGTTGTTCACACAGGCGCCGCAGCCGGTACAGAGCGCCTGATCCACTACCGCCACCCCGTTTTGGATGGAGATAGCGCCGAACATGCAGCTCTCGACACAGTCGCCAAAGCCCATACAGCCGTAGGGGCACACCGCACGGCCGGCAAAAAATTTGTCACAGGCCTTGCAGCTCTCGATACCGCTGTAATCCATCTTGTCCCAGGTGTTGTCGTAGCTGCCCTGACAGGCCACTACCGCCACCTTTTTGGCCACTGCACCGGCCGCCTTACCGGTGATGGCAGCGATGTCGTCTGCCGTTTGTGCGCCGCCGGGCACACACAGGTTGCCCTCGGCTTCGCCGGCGGCCACCGCCTTGGCGTAGTCGTCACAGCCGGCATAGCCACAGGCGCCGCAGTTGGCGCCGGGCAGCACTTCGCGGATCTTTTCGGCCCGCTCGTCGGATTTGACTTCCATCAGCTTGGAGAACACCACCAGCACGATGGCGCAGGCCAGGCCCAGGCCGGTGACGACCCAGACGCCGTTTAATAAGGTCACCATCTGTTTGTCCTCCCGTTACTTAAACATGTTCTCGGCCAGGCCCGCAAAGCCCATAAAGGACAGCGAGACCAGCGAGGCCGCCACCAGCGTGATGGGCAGGCCCTGGAACGATTTGGGGATATCGCAGCTCTCGAGCTTGCGGCGCACGCCGGCAAACAGCACCAGCGCCACCATAAAGCCGATACCCGCGCCGATGCCGTTGACCACCGCCTGGATGAAGGTGTACTGGCTCTCGATGTTGAGCAGCGTGACGCCCAGCACGGCACAGTTGGTGGTGATGAGCGGCAGGTAGATGCCCAGCGCCCGGTGCAAGGCCGGCAGGTACTTTTTCATAATGGTCTCGACCAGCTGGACCAGCGCGGCAATGATCAGGATGAACACGATGGTGCCCATGTAGTCGAGTTTTAAGGGGGTGAGCAGGTAGGTCTGTATGGGCCAGGTGGCCGCCGAGGCCAGCCCCATGACAAAGATGACGGCGCCACTCATGCCCAGAGCGGAATCCATTTTTTTAGATACGCCTAAAAACGGGCAGCAGCCCAGGAATTTGGAGAGCACGAAGTTGTCTACCAAAATGGCGCTGACTAGAATCGTAAAGATCTCTTTCATTTACTTGTCCTCCCCTTTTTCGACGTGGGGATGGTCGTTTTGCGGGGCCTCGGCATCGGCGCCCTCGGCGTGCTGTGCACAGCCGGCACAACCGGCGCAGCCCCCTGCACAACCGGCCGTGCTCACGGCGGGCTTACCGCGCTTGCGGTCGCTCAGCCAGTTGGCCAGTGCCATGAGACAGCCAAAGACGAAAAAGCCGCCGGGGGCCATTTTGAGGATGCCCATAGGGGTGATGGCATCGGCGGTGAGGACGATGCCCATCCAGGTGCCGCTGCCGATGATCTCGCGGATGGAGGCCATGATGAACAGCACCACCGTAAAGCCCAGGCCCATGCCCACCCCGTCGAGCACCGACTCGATCGGGCCGTGCTTGGAGGCGAACATCTCGGCCCGGCCGAGAATGATACAGTTGACCACGATGAGCGGTAAAAAGATGCCCAGCGCGCTGTCTATATCGGGGAAAAAGGCCTTGATGAACAGCTGGACGATGGTGACGAAACCGGCGATGATGGTGATATAGGCCGGGATGCGCACCTGTTTGGGAATAAAATTGCGCAGCAGCGAGATGACCAGGTTGGAGCAGATGAGCACCACTGTGGCCGAGAGGCCCATGCCGATGCCGTTAACAGCCAGGGTGGTGACTGCCAGCGTGGGGCAGGTGCCCAGCACCAGCCGCAGCACCGGGTTTTCTTTGAGCAGGCCATTGGTGAGGTACTGCAGTTTGCCTTGTTTTTTCATTATGCTCCCTCCCCTATGAGTTTTTGGGCGGCGATGGCATTTTGTACGCTGGTCTTGACCGAGGTGGAGGAGACTGTGGCGCCAGCCAGTGTGTTGACGCCGCTGATATCGCCCTGCAGGCCGCTGAACTGGCCGTAAAAGCTCTCTTCCTCCACCCGCTTGCCGACGCCGGGAGTCTCGGAGTTGTCCAGGATCTTGATACGGGTGATGGTACCGCCGGCGTCAAAGCCCACCATGATGGGCAGTTCGCCGCCGTAGCCCTTGGACTGGACGTTTATGACCATGCCGCCGTTGTCGGCGACCGCCGCTTCGGTGACGCCCAGGTCACTGAGCTCCTGGGTGAGCTCGACCACGGTAAACTTGTCGGCATCTGGCAGAACCTCCTGCCGGCCGGCATTGTTGACCGCATCGAGGTTGGCCTGGATCTTGGCGCTGGTCACCATGTTGGTGGCTCCCAGTGCCAGCGAGACCACGATGCAGATGATGGTCAGTGACAAGACGGGCCAGATGATCTGTTTGAATATGCTGTTTTTCATGCCGCCTTCCCTCCAAATACCTTGTTTTTGGTGAGCCGGTCGATCTGCGGAGAGAGGATATTCATCAAAATGATGGCGTAAGACACACCTTCGTTGCCGGTACTGTAGAGGCGGATGAGCACCGTGAGCAGGCCGCAGCCGATGCCGAAGATGAGCTTGCCTTTACCCGACATGGGGCTGGTGGAATAGTCGGAGGCCATGAAGATAGCGCCCAACATAACGCCGCCCGACAGCAGCTGCTGCACGGGGTTGGCGTCCATCACTGCCGTCAGGGCAAACACGGTGCCCAAAAAGCTGAGCGGGATGATGGGGTTGAGCACCCCGCGGATGACCAGGTAGATGCCGCCGATGATCAGCGCCAGCGCACAGGTCTCGCCCAGCACGCCGGGCTGGATGCCCAGGAACATGTCGGAGTTGGCGGGCAGTTTTTCCCAGGTGTTGTTTTGAAACATGGTCTTCATGGTGCCCAGGGGGGTGGCCGACGCCATCGACTGTACCCCCACCTTATAGAAAAAGGCGTTGGGGTAGGCGGTCATGGCCTCGGTAAACGAGAGCGCCAGCACGATACGGCCGCCGATAGCCGGGTTGACAAAGTTTTGACCCAGGCCGCCAAACAGCTGTTTGACGATGACGATGGAGACGAAGCTGCCGATGATGGCCATCCAGATAGGCAGGGTGGCCGGCAGGTTAAAAGCCAGCAGGATGCCGGTGATGACGGCGGAAAAATCGCCCACCGTATTCTGCTTTTTCATGACCAGGTCCCAGATGTACTCAAAGCCCACGCAGGAGACCACACACACGGCGATGAGCACCAGCGCCTTGCTGCCAAAGAGGATGCCCGAGGCGATGATGGCAGGGATCAGGGCGATGACCACGTCGCGCATCACCGAGGCGGTGGTGCGGCGGTCGCGCAGATGGGGCGATGAGGAGACGACGAGACGGTTTGCGCTGTTGACTGTATTCACGTTTTAGCTCCCCTCTTTTACTGTTTTTTGGCCGCCGCAGCCCGCAGGGTGGCTTTGGCCTCCCGCATGGACTGGGTGACCAGGCGCTTGGACGGGCAGATATATGAGCAGCAGCCGCACTCCATACAGGCATTGACCTGTAACCTGGTGAGCTCGGCGATGTCTTTGACCTTGTTGGCCTCGTAGATCTGGGGCGGCATGAGGCCCATGGGGCAGACCGAGGCACAGCGGCCGCACTTCATGCAGGCCAGTACCCGCTGCTGGCCCGCCGCGTCGGCGCTGAAAAACAGCAGCCCATTGGTGTTTTTGGCCACCGGGTAACTATCGGCGTACACACAGGTGCCCATCATGGGGCCGCCCAGCAGGATCTTGGCCGGGTCTTTGTCGCAGCCGCCGCAGGCCTCGGCCACATCGGCGATCGCTGTGCCGATAGGCACCAGCCAGTTGCCGGGGTTCTTGACGCAGTCGCCGTCGACGGTGACCCGCTTTGCGACCAGCGGCATACCGGTGCGCAGATACCTGGCGATAAAAGAGGTGCTGGTGATATTGAGCACCACCACCCCCACATCGGCCGGCAGCTTGCCCATGGGCACCCGGCGGCCGGTGATCTCGCTGATGATGACCTTCTCGGCCCCCTGCGGATAGCGGGTGGCCAGCTCTTTGATCTCGATGCCGTCGAGGCCCTGCACCTTTTCTTTTAAGATGGCGATGGCCTCGGGCTTGTTTTTCTCGATGCCGATGTAACAGTGCTGCAGGTTCAGGTATTTTTTGACCAGCTGTACCCCTTCGATCACCGTGTCGGGGCTCTCGAGACACTCGCGGTAGTCGCTGGTGAGGTAGGGCTCGCACTCGGCGCCGTTGATGATCAGGGTATCGACCTGGTCGAGATTTTTGGGGCTGAGCTTGATCCAGGTGGGAAAACCGGCCCCACCCAGGCCCACCAGGCCCGACTGCTTGACGGCGGCAATAAAGCTCTCGAAATCGTGCACATCGGGGGGGGTCACCGACTCGTCGGGGGTCTGGAGCTTGTCCGCCGCGATGACCACCGCCTTACAGCGCGCCGAGGTGGGCATGATAAAGTCTTCGATCGCCTTGACTTTACCGGATACGCTGGCGTGGATGGGGGCGGTCATAAATCCCTCTCCCAGACCGATAACGGTGCCCACCGCCACCGTGTCGCCCACCTTGACGGTGGGCTGGCACGGCGCGCCGATGTGCTGGGCCATGGGGATGCGCACGGTATCGGGGATGGGCAGCTGCTCGGTGGCACAGTCCCTGGTATTTTTAAAGTGCCCCGGGGTGACGCCGCCCCGCGTTCTTTTAAAGGTGTTCTTTCCAAAAGAAAACACTGTTAACTCCTCCTGTGTAGCTCGGATAATCCACCGCCGAAAAGTGGGCCAGGCGGCGGCCGGTCACCGCGCGGGACGGGGCAAAAAAGCTGTCCCGTCCCACTTTTTTGGGGCCAGCAGCCCCAATTTACAATGTATTATTATAGCACCGAATATTTTTTATGTACACAGATTTGTTGTCGAATTGGTGATTGAGCCAAAAAGCGGCGGTATTCCTGCACATTCTATTGCGATTGTACGATCTTATGAGACGGATGCTGTCAAAATTTTCACAGAAAAAAGGCGGCTCAAGCCGCCTTTTTACCTGTTTTAATTATAGTTTTTCTATAGCTTTCCATCGCCGTGCGGGTCTTGACGTTCCTTTTTCGCGCTGTGAGAGAGGATGAGCACCCCCATGATGATAGCCGCTGCCAGAGCAAACAGCATGGGCGCATCCAGCCCACAGCCGGAACAGGCCCACAGCACACCGCCGATCAGCGCGGCGGCGGTGAAAAACAGCAGATCACACAGTTTCATGATCTCCTCCTTGTCTTTTGCAGCGGCTAGAAAATTTTAGCCAGCCAGCGCGCAGCAACGTGTAGGTTATGGTGGCCAATGTGGCCAGCAGCGCCAGCCAGTGCAAAACACAGCCGCCCACGGCGCTGCCGGTGTTGGGCTGTGAGATAGGGGTGTTTTCCAGCCCACCGCCATCGGCGCCGGTACTTTCGGGAGCCACCGGGTCTATATCTACCTGGGGCATGCGCAGCGCATAGTGCAGGGTGATGGTGACGCGGTTGCCGGCGGTATCCTCGACCGTATAGCGGATGTCGTAGGCGCCGACCTTTTGGGTGTCTATCCCCTTTTTGGTGATGTCTTTGCCGTCTTTATCGAAGATATACAGACCGATGACCTGCAGCTTTTTACTGCTTTGGCCGGAGAGGATGCGAAAGCGCTGCTGCATGATAGACAGGGCCGTTTGGCGGTCTATGCTGCCATCGTACAGCGCCGGGTCTCTGCGGATGACTTCGGTGGCCCAGTCCTCGTAATAGGCGTGGTTCTTGCCTGTTTTGGGGTCTTTTTTCACGGTGGGATCGGCCAGCGGCTTATCCGGGTCGATGGGCGGGCCGACGATCGGATCGACATAGTCGGGGTAGACCACCACCGGCGGGGCGTTGGGATCGGTGAGGATATCAGTGAGATACAGGGTGGTCGTGTTGCCGTCGGCATCGGTGACTTTATACACCACGGTAAAGCTGCCGGCTGTGGTGGTATCGGCCCCGGCGGCAGTGACGTCTTTGCCATCCTGCATGATCTTCAGTTCGCTGGTCATATCCCCGGCGACGTTGGCGGAGAACTGATAGCGGTACTGCAGCAGCGCCCGGGCGTCGGCGGCGTCAAAATTGCCGCCGTAGAGGGGGTTGCTCTCGTCGATCTCCTCGTTTATGCTGTCGTAGACGGCGGCGTGCTTGAGGCCGTTTTCATCGGTATCGATCTGAGGGCCGGGCACCGGATCATCCGGCTTTACCTCTGGGCCCACCA